>NZ_JAQQEG010000001.1:0-499906 GCF_046027395.1 Paraburkholderia dipogonis
CGCCGCGAATCGCGTCAGGTGAGAAGTAGGCTTCGGTCAGTTGCGAGCCACGCGTGAGCACGGGCATCGGTTCCTGATTCACCAGACGGTCGGCGTAGTAGGCGCCCGAGATCAGGTCGTGATAGAACACGGCGGTCGAATAGAACGTTTTCGCATCGAATGCATAGAGCGTCGGCGCGAAGTTCGTGCGCCACAGCGTGCCGCGCGCGTCGTAGTTGTCAGCGGCCACGGCATTCCACGTGTCTTCGTCGAGATACAGCACACGTTTTGCATATTGATGGCGATAGCCGGACTTGAGCGTCGCCTGCAATACCCAGACGCGATGCAGTTCGAAGCGCATGTACTGCATGTTCTCGTGACCCTTGGTGAGCAGATCGGTGTACTTGATCGAGGGGTCCATCAGCTTGTAGTTGTCGTAGGGAACATACACCTCGCGCTTGCCGACGATCTTCCAGTCGTAGCGTTCGCCCGAGCCGTTGAAGAGGCGGTCGTCGTCGACGGTGCGGAAACCACCCGGCCCTTCGGGCTGGTCGAAGCCGAATTCCGGCGCCTGCCGCACGCGCCGCGTGCCGGGGTTATACGACCAGGTGCGGCGCGTATCCGAGCCTTCCTGGTCCCACATCTCGAAGCCGGTAATGATGGTGCCGCGATCGGAGAGCGGCAGCATGGTGGTCTGGCGGAAGAAGCTCTTGCTGTTCAGTGCATTCTTCGGGTCGAAGCGGTCCGCGCTGCGCGGTCCGTAAATCGCGTATTGCACCTTGCCCCACGCGATATTGCCGTCCGGATAGACGACGGCCTGATCGTAGGTCGCGGTTTCGCCTTCGATGGTGGAGGCGAAGCGCAGATTCCACATTGCCTCCACGCCGTTCTTCGGTACGGGGAACGGCGTGACCGGCGGAAACTCCTTCAGGCCGTTCTGGTCTTTCGTCATCGTAGTGGTCGGCGCGTACAGGCGGATGTCCTTGTACACGGCATCGCCGTAACTGAAATCGCGGTGGCTCGGATAGACCGGAATCTTGAAGGTGTCGGGATACTTCTTGAGCAGCGCTTTCTCGCCGTCGGTCAACCGCGCTTCGTATTGCTGCATGTTCTGCGCGGTAATCACGAAGAGCGGCTTCTCGCTTGCATACGGATCGGGAAAGCGCTGGCCCTGCTTGTAGTCGACGCCGGGTGGCGTGCCGAACCACTTGCCGCTCCATGCGGGGATCGTGCCGTCGGCGTTGGCCGCGCGCTCGGCGCCCATCGGCGTGAGCGCTCCTTCGAGTTTGGCGATATCTTCCGGGCTGGTTTTGGCGAACGATGCGGCTGCGAGCGCGGCGCCTGCGGCGAACACGCAGACACGCAGTGCGGGATTGAAAATTCGACTCATGACCAAATCCTCTTGCAGTAAAAAGACGGCTGATTCAAAGGGTGATGCGTGTTGCAAGGCGCCGCGGATTCACCTTCGGGTTCAACGCGGCGCGTCGACTCAGAACGAATA
Organism: Paraburkholderia dipogonis; assembly: GCF_046027395.1. Taxonomy (GTDB): domain Bacteria; phylum Pseudomonadota; class Gammaproteobacteria; order Burkholderiales; family Burkholderiaceae; genus Paraburkholderia; species Paraburkholderia dipogonis_A. The sequence goes on from NZ_JAQQEG010000001.1 coordinate 1,481, forward strand.
GGTCGCGGTCGCGAGCACATAGTCGCGATCGGCGAGCGGGCGGTTGGTCGGGTCCGGGCGACCAAGAAACTTCGCGTAGACCAGTGCGAGTTTCAGGTTGCTCAGACGCGTGAAGTTCACACCGACCGTCACGCGGTGGTCGCCCACGCCGGTCATCGAACCGAGTGCGCCGGCCAGTGCCGATTTGCCGGTGAAGTCGTCGGCGTAAGTGATCGGCACGTCCACGTCCCAGCCGCTGAAGACGTTCTTGTAGCTGAGCGTCCAGGCCACTTCGAAGGCGGCGGAATTGCGTGTGTTGGCAAGCGTCGACGAACCGAGCAGCGGCGTGATATTGCCCGCGTGCACGTACGACACTTCGCCCACCAGTGTCTGCGAGGCGGCGAGGAAGGTCGGACCGATCGAATAGATCGCGGAGAGATTCGATTGCCAGATGTCGCCGCGCGTGGTTTGCGCACCGGCGGCGGTATTCACGAGCACGGCGGCGCCTTGCCGGTACGAGGTTTCGCCCGCGACGTTCACGCCGTTCAGATCGGTGGAGAAGCTCAGGCCGCTGAGCTTGATGTTGTCGAAGTATTTTTGCTGATAGCCGAGGGTCGGGAAATAGGTCGTCACGACACTGGGGTTCATGTCGTTGTAGTGCAGGTAGTAGGCGCCGATTTCCGTATCGCCGAACACGCGCCAGCGCGCGCCGAGACCCCATTGGCCGCTGTTGCCTGGACGAATGTCGTCGCCGCGCGGAATATGAATGCCGCCCGGTCCGATGATGTATTCCGCGCCGGGGCCGACCACGTCGGAATAGCTCATGTAGCTGCCGGGCGCGCTCAACTGGTTCGGCTGGAAAGAGAACTGGTAATAGCCGAGCAAACTGAAATTCGGCGCGATCTGCCATTGCGTGGAGATCTGCGGAACCGGCAGCAGAATGTCCTTCACTTCTGCGCCCGCGACGAACGATTTGGTGGCGTCAGCAGGGCCTTGCGCCCCCGCGATGTTCGGGAAGAACACGCTCTCGCCCCACGCCACGACCTGATCGCCGACCTTCACGTTCAGGCTCGTGCCGCCCAGCTTGAATGTGTTGTACACGTAAGCCGCGAGCAATTGGGTGCGGCCGCCGGCCCAGTAATTCGCCTGCTCGGTGAAGTTGTTGAAGACGCCGCCGTGATTCACGGTGCCGGGTGCGTCGTTGTAGTTCGGATGTTGATAGGCCTGATCGTAGAACGTGTCGGCGCGCACGAACACGCCCCAGTCGTCGTGTTTCAGGTTCACTTCGCCGAGCAGGCTCACCTGGTTCTGGATCAGCTTGTTTTTGGCGAAGTTGCGGTCGCCGTCGTCGCCGTTGATGTTCTCCGGCGTCAGCAGATTGCCGCTCGGCGCGCGCGTGCGCATGCCGAGACCATAGCCGAGCGTGAAGGTGTAATCGAGCGTGGTGTCCGCACCGAGATTGAGCGTGTCGCCTGCGTGGGCGGGCGCCATCGTGAGCGTCGCCGCGGCCAGCATCGTGAGTTTGCATGCCGTGCACAGCGCGCGCATCGCTGGTGCGCGCTCTCGTGTTCCGTTGATCTGCATTCTGTCTCCTCTGTGGTCACATCTGAAATTTGTTGTGCTCAGAGGTTAGGCGGCGCGTGCGGCGCGAGAATCGTCAAAACGGACTAGTCGATTGTCCTGGGGACGTGAGTGCTAGTGACGCGCAGGTTCGTCGGACTTCGCGGTGAAGGCCTGATGCAGGCCGGTGGCGGCGAGAAAGGCCGGCACTTCGCCGCCGCCTTCGAGAATCAGATTGCTGCCCGATGCATATGCCGCGTGCGGCGACGCCAGGAAGAGGCACGCGGACGCGATGTCGGCAGGCTGGGCGAGACGTCCTGCGGGAATCGTTGCTTCGATGCGGGCGAGCGAGATGTCTTGCGCGTCGCTCGTCGATGAGCCGGTGTGTCCGCTGGTGGCAGCTTCGGTGTGCACGAGACTCGGGCTCACCGCGCAGACGCGTACCTTTGGCGCCCATTCGACCGCGAGCGAACGCACGGCATTGAGCAGGCCCGCTTTGGCCGCACCGTATGCGGCTGTGCCCGGGGAGGCCCGCAAGCCGCTCACACTGCCGATGAACAGCAACACACCGCCTTCGCGCTGGCGTTGCATCAGCGCATTGGCGCGTTGCGCGAGTTGCAGCGGCGCGAGCAGGTTCAGGCGGATGACCGCTTCGGTGAAACGCGGCGAGGCATCGGCGGCGAGCGCGAACGGGGCGCCGCCCGCGTTGCTGACCACGATGTCGAGGCGGCCGGTTTCGCGCTCGATCTGCGCGAGCATGGCGTCGATTGCGTCGATGTCGCGCACGTCTGCGGCGATGAAGCGCGGGGTCGGATTTGGCGAGTGCGCGGACGGATCGCGAGGCGCGTCGTCGTGAGAGCTTCCTGACCGCTTTTCACGCGGATCGTGCCGCTCCGGCGAACCCGATACCGCGTTCTCCGGTGGCGTCCGTCCACACACATAAACCGTCGCGCCAGCCGCGACGAACGCTTGCGCGATGCCCGCGCCGATCCCCTTGGAGCCGCCCGTCACCAGTACCACCTTGCCGCTGAAATCGAATCCTGTCATTGCCGCTGTCTCCATCAGTTCGTGTGGGCCCGATGGTAGGAGAAATGCGGTGACGCCTCGTAGTCTGAAAAGACGATGCCGATCCGCGTGTTCGCGCCGATGATGATTGCGCTGGCGACTCACATACCATCTGTCGCGCCGAAGAGCGCGGTGCGAAAGGAGACAAGCGCGCATGACCGCAAAGCCCATCGAATTCCAGCAAGCCGCGCCGCAATCGCGCGCACCTTTGCAGCCGCCCACCGGCGTTTTCACCGAGGTGCCCGGCGGCCTCACGCTGCATCACTTCGAAGCCGGCAGCGGCGCGCCCGTCGTGTTCATTCACGGCAGCGGCCCAGGCGCGAGCGGCTTCAGCAATTTCAAACACAACTACCCGCAATTCGCGGCCGCGGGCCACCGGGCGATCGTGGTTGATCTGCCGGGTTACGGCGCGTCGTCCAAGCCTGCCGACGCGCACTACACGCTCGACTTCTTCGTCAGCGCATTGCGTGCGCAACTCACGGCCAACGGCATCGGGCGGGCCACACTGCTCGGCAATTCGCTCGGCGGCGCGATCGCGCTGCAATACGCGCTCGACTATCCCGAGGACGTCGACAGTCTGATCATGATGGCGCCCGGCGGCGTCGAAGAGCGCGAGACGTACTTCAGAATGGACGGCATCCAGAAGATGGTGGCGCTGTTCACGAACCGGCAAATGAACCGGCTGACCATGCGGCAACTGCTCGAAATGCTGGTGTTCGATCGCAGCCTCGTCACCGACGCGCTGGTCGACGAACGCCTGCGCGTGTGCGAGCAACAGCCGCCCGAGGTGCTCTCGACCATGCGCGTGCCGAACCTCACCGCGCGTCTCGCCGAGCTGAAGTGTCCGGTGCTCGGCTTCTGGGGCAGCGACGACCGCTTCAATCCGGCGAGCGGCGCGATGCGCTTCCTTGAACATTGTGCCGACGCGCGCTTCGTGCTGATGAATCGCTGCGGCCATTGGGTGATGGTCGAACACCGGCGGTATTTCAATCGCGAATGCCTGGAATTTCTCGCGGAGCGGCGCGGCGCTTGAGGCATGCTTCAGTCTGCGGCGCGCGACAACGCGGCGCGGACCACCCAACTACAACATGACGGAGACGCTATGACTTTTCCCCATCAACTGTTCGACATGAGCGGCAAAGTGACCGCGATCACGGGCGGCGCGCGTGGCATCGGTGCGCAGACGGCGCGCACGCTGGCGGCGGCCGGCTCGGCGGTCGCCGTGCTCGACGTGCTCACCGAAGCCGGCGAACAACTCGTCGCCGGGATCAACGAGTCGGGCGGCAAGGCAGCGTTCTGGAAAATGGACGTGACGCAGGAAGACAGCGTGCAAAGCGTGTTCGGTGAAATCGCCGCGCGCTTCGGACGACTCGACGCGCTGGTGAACAACGCGGGCATCGAAGGCGCGAATCTGCCGACGCACGAAATGACGCTGCAGCAGTGGCAGCAAGTCATGGACGTCAATGTCACGGGCGTGTTCCTGTGCACCAAGTACGCGATCCCGCACATGCTGGCCGCGGGCGGCGGCTCGATCGTGAATCTGTCGTCGATGTACGGCCTCGTCGGCGGCCCGGACGTGCCGGCGTATCACGCGTCGAAAGGCGCGGTGCGCTTGATGGCGAAGACCGAGGCGATGCTGTACGCCACGCAGAACATCCGCGCGAATTCCGTGCACCCCGGCTTCATTCGCACGCCGTTGCTCGAAGAAGCCTTCGCCAAACTCGGCGACCCGGAGCAGATTTTCGCGCATATGAAAACGCTCGTGCCGCTCGCGAAGATCGGCGATCCGCAGGATATCGCCGCGGGCATTCTCTATCTGGTCTCGCCGGCTGGCCGCTACGTGACGGGCACGGAGCTGGTGATCGACGGCGGCTACACCGCACGCTAGGAGCGCGAATGAACTCGAGTGAAAACATGAAGGCGCGCCTCGTCGAGTATATCGAGGCGTTCAACGCGGCCGACGCCGCGCGCGTGGCGTCGCTGTTCGCCGATAACGCGAGCGTCGAGGATCCGGTCGGCACGCCGGTCAAGGAAGGCTGCGGCGAGATCGACGCGTTCTATGCATACGCGACCTCGGTGGGCGCGCGGCTCGAACTGATGGCGCCGCCGCGCGGCTCGCACGGCAATAGCGCGTCGATCAGCTTTCGCGTGCATGTCACGTCGCAAGACGGACGGCCCGCGTATATCGACGTGACCGACGTGATGGATTTCGACGCCGCCGGCAAGATCGTGCGCATGCGCGCGTACTGGGGCGCCGACGACTATCACCTGTCGTCGCAGACGGCCTGACGCGGCCGGCGCGAAGCGATGGCGCTCTATGAGTTCAACGGTAAGCGGCCGCGCGTCGATCCGTCGGCGTACGTGCATCCGAGCGCGGTGCTGATCGGCGACGTGGCGGTGGGCGCGTGCTGTTACATCGGGCCGTTCGCGAGCCTGCGCGGCGATTTCGGGGCGGTGGTGGTCGAGCGCGGCAGCAACGTGCAGGACGCCTGCGTGCTGCATACGGGTGTCGAAAACACGTGCCGGCTCGGGGTCGACGCCATATCGGCCATGGCGCGATCGTTCACGGCGCGACGCTCGAGCCGAACACCATGGTCGGCATGCACGCCGTGGTGATGGACGGCGCGGTGCTCGGCGAGGCCAGCATCGTGGCCGCCTGCGCGTTCGTGAAGAAGGATTGGCATGTGCCGCCGCGCGTGCTGGTGGCGGGTGTGCCGGGGCGGGTAGTGCGTCTCCTGGGCGACGAGGAGGTTCGCGCGAAGTCGTCCGGCACGCGGGTGTATCAGCAGCTTGCGGCGGATTGCCTGCGCACGATGCGCAGCGTGTGAGCCAGAGTGAGGTGCACCGCAGGGCGCGGGAAATCGCCGTAGCGGAGCGGTCCTGCCGCATGTCCGGCGCAGCAGGCGCGCCGCGATGATCCGATTGCGAGGGGGTCACAACCGGCATGCGCCTGCGTGCCGGTTGTGGCCTTCGCCTGTTTCTACGTTACATACGCCTGCGCGACATTGATCAACTGCACGCGGTTGCGCACGTTGAACAACTGCCGCAGACGGCGCAAGTGATAGTCGACGTTATGCGGCGACAGCCCGAGGAAGTAGGCAATCTCCTTGTCCCGCTGACCCTGCACGACCGCCTTCAGCACCGCATGCTGCAATTCGCTCAGCGTGACGCGCTGCTGCTGCGCGGGCGCGATGCCGATCACGCTCTTCGCGTGCGTCCAGATGAATTCGTGAATCGTGTGCGCGAACATCAGCGTCTCGGCCACGATCGATTCGGTCATCCAGCGCGGATTGCCGGTCTCCGAGTTGAAGCACAGGCTCGCGCTCAGTTCCGGCTCCGGCAGCGGCATCTGCGTGAGAATGCCGCTTTTGCGCCCGGTCGCCTCCAGCATGTCGATCAGCCCGCCGAGCCGTTCGCTGCGCATTTGCGCACGCGGCAGGTCGGCGCGCATGTCGGCCGTGTTCCAGAGAAACGGCATGCCGGTTGGCGAGGCCAGCGCCACGCGCGGGTCGAGCTCGAAATAACGCTCGCGGAAATAACGCGTCAGCCAACTTTGCGACTCGTAGCTGGTCAGCACGAACATCGTCTTGTGATGCGCCGACGTGCGCGTGGCCGAATAGCTGAATGAGTCGAAGCCCAGTTGCCTGATGCGCTGCCGCACGAATTCGATGCGGTCCTGCGCGCTGCCAAAGCGCACCAGCGGACTGATGACGGGTGCGGCGCGCCGCGCGGCGGGCGAGGGCGTGCCGATCTCCTCCTCGGTGAAGAGCGTGAGAAAGCCTGTGGGCGCCACGCCTGTTGCACTGCGGTTGGGTGCCCTGGATGCTTCAGCCGCGTGGGCTGATTTCTCGAGTTGCCGCGTGCCGGCCTGGTAAGCCGGTTGGGCGGTAACCGCCGAGTTGTATGCTGCCGACGCGTGCCCGGCTTCACCTTGCGGTGAGCCAGTCAGCCAATGCGGCAGCGTATCGCATTCGTGTTCCATGAAACGGTAGCTCCGGCGTTCGAAACGCGTGAAAGACGACAACCTGAATGATTAGCTATTTCCAAAAATTGCGGTAGCCGGTTCCTTGCTATCATTTTTGAGTTCTTGCTCCGACAGCGGATTGGCAACGCGGGTATGGCAGGGTTCACTCTTCATATGGCACCTCCCTGGGAATGGACGTGATGGCACGAATTCCAAAACTCACAACGACGCTCGCCTACGACCGCTACATGGCGGGCGAGAAACTGGTGTCGAGCGTGGATCGCCCGTGGCGGCACCTCGTGCTGCGCTCATATCTCGAACCGGCCGAGCAGGAACTGCTGGAAGCGCCCGGCTTGCAGGACCTCACGCTGATGACCCTCGCGAGCGGCGCCGAGCACCTCGAGCGCAACCTGAACGGCCGCTGGGAAAGCGCCGATCTGCGGGTGGGCGACGTCTGGTTCGTGCCGCCCACGCCAATCTCGTGGCGCTGGCGTTCGATCAGCGATGAGCCGCTGTCGACCGTCCATTTGCACATCGAGCGCAGCCTGATCGACAGCGTCGCCGATCAGTTGGAGCTTGGCAGCTCCCGCGAGCTGTCGCTCGGCGACGCGATGCAGTTTCGTGATCCGCTGGTCGCCGCGATGCTTGCTGCATTGCATCGTGCCGCCGCCGATCCGGCCGACTCGCGTCTGTATGTCGACGCGCTGGTTCACGCGCTCGCCGCGCACCTGTTGCAGCACTACTCGCGCGGCCGCCCCGCGCTGGCCGGATTGCTGGGGCGCCCGGAACGCCTCGTGCCGCGCCGGATCCGCCGTGTAACCGATTACATTCGCGCCAATCTCGCCGGGGATCTGGCGATCAGCGAACTGGCCGCACAGGCGGGGTTAAGCAGCTTTCATTTTGCGCGTGTGTTTCGCCGCGAGACCGGCGAGACGCCGCATCAGTACGTATCGCGTTTGCGGCTCGAGGAAGCGGCGCGGCTATTGCGTGCCACCGATCAGACCGTGCTGCAGATTGCGATCGCGGTTGGTTTCGAGAATGCCAGTCATTTCTCCGTGCAGTTCAAGCGTGACTACGGCGTGACGCCGCTCGCTTACCGGCTGCGCGGCTGAAGTACGGATTGCGCGGCTGGAAGTGGCCGGCTGGTCAGCCCGGCAATGGCGGGACGGCGGCGGACAGTTCGAGGCAGCCCGATGAGTGCACCCGGCCTCGCCGCTGTCGCCGCCGGGCAGTGCAGCCGCCCTGTCTCTGACGGCAGACCGGGTTGGGTCGCCGGAAGGTACAGTCCGAGAGCCGCCTTGGGGGAATCACGCACTTGCGCAGTGTGCTGCGCATTGCGCGGCTTGCAAACTACGAACTTTCGTGGCGCATGGATGGTTGGACCTGGCATGGGCATGCCGTCGTGGCTTGCCGGGCGCTATCCGCACAAAAGATCGGCGCTGGTCCAACTGGACTGACCAGTCGAGCGCCAACTGTATCTGTCGAAGCCTTGCATCGGACGACAGAATGACGTGCCTACGGCCTGGCTCCCGCCTCGCGTCAGACCTCGACCGACCATTCCATTCCATTCACGTTCACACTGGACACCTGGCGATGACCCGACTCCGAATCACCTCCTGCGGCTATGTCTTTACCGCCGAAACCCACCCGGACGCGCCGCAAACCGTGGCCGCCTTCCTGAAGCTTCTGCCGTACCGGCAAAAGATCATTCACGTGCGCTGGAGCGGCGAAGGCTGCTGGGTGCCGCTCGGCGACTTCAAGCTCGAGAACGACGGCGCGGCGGTCGGCTTCGAGAATCACACGAGCCATCCGTCGGTCGGCGACGTTCTGTTCTACCCCGGCGGCTACAGCGAAACCGAGATCATTCTCGCGTACGGTTCGTGCTGCTTCGCGAGCAAGTTGGGACAACTGGCGGGCAACCACTTCCTGACCATTGTCGAAGGCAAGGAGAAGCTGCGCGAACTCGGGACCAAGGTGTTGTGGGAAGGCGCGCAGGACGTGTTGTTCGAAAAGATCTGAAGCGGCGACGCGGTGTCCGTATCGGGAAGGCGCTCGGGCGGCTCTCGAGGGGACTTCCTTAGTGCGGCCTCCGCGCGGCTTCCTGCGGGCCGCACTAGCGCGGACGCGTCCTAACCCTGGTTAATTTTTGTTCCGTAAATCGCGCATACTGGAGGCGCCCGGGCGGCTTGTGCAGCGCTCATAATTTGCCTCCTGAGCGCGGTTTGCAGTCCATGCGGTCGCGTTGAGTACGCCCCGAAGGAAGTCCCCGCGGGGCTGGCGCGGAACACCTATTTTCGCCGCCATGCGGCGCCAGGTCTCCCACATGACAGACTCGCACGTACTGCCGCTGACCGCTTTTGCCGCACAGTTGCGCCTGCAACAGGTCGATCTGACCGAACGCTGGATGAAGGCCGTCTTTCATGACGCCGAATTGACCGAATCCGACCGGCTGACCTATGAGCAACTGGCCGATCACATTCCGAACATCCTCGACGAAATCTGCAGCGTGCTGGAGAACCAGGATCTCGACCACGTCGAGAGCGCGATCGAACGCGACGCGCGCCTGCACGGCAAATTGCGCTGGAAGCAGGGTTACCGGATCGACGAACTGGTGCGCGAGCTCGATCTGTTCCGGCAGATGCTGACCGGCGCGATCGTCGAATTCAGCGAAGCCCGGCCGTATTTCACGCGGCGTCATGAGGAGCGGGCGCGGCATTTCATCGACGAAGCCGTCAGTTTCGTCACGCTTACGTCGATCCGCGAGGTCGTTAGCGAGCGCGACCGAAAGATCGACGACTACACCGGGCGCCTCGAGCGCGCCAATCACGAACTGACGCTCAAGCAACGGCTGGTCGGCGATCTGTACGAGTCGCGCATGCAGATCACACGCAGCGTCGTGCATGATCTGCGCAACTTTCTCAACGTGTTTTCGATGGCGCTGCAACTGATCAGCCGCGCGCCGTCCAAAATCGAGACCGCGCTCGCGCTCGCGAACCGTCAGGCAGCCGATATGAAAACGCTGGTCGACGAACTGGTCGAATACTCGGTCGTGCTGGGTGACGACAGTCCGCTCGTGCTCGAAAGCTTCGCGCTGCGCGAGTTGTTCGACGAACTGGTGATTTCGTGCGAAAGCGCGATCGAAGCGAAAGGGCTGCGCCTTCTGACGGCCTTCGACGGCGCGTTGGATGTGGTCGTCTCCAACCGTCTCAAACTCAAGCAGGTCGCGCTCAACCTGCTGACCAACGCGGCCAAATACACGAAGGCCGGCCAGGTCGAATTGAGCATGACGGCCGCGGAGGACGATCGCTGGCGCCTGCGCGTGTCGGATACGGGTGTGGGCATCGGCGCGTCGGACCGGGAACGCGTGTTCAAGGAGTTCGAGCGCGCCGCCGATGACGACATTCCGGGCGCGGGTCTGGGTCTCGCGATCGTCAAGGAATTGTGCCGGGTGCTGGAGGGCGAAATTCGGTTTGATTCGCAGGAAGGCGAGGGGACGATCTTTGAGATCAGTTTTCCAATGCGCTTGCAGGCGGCGGGTGGCTGATAGGTCTGTCTGGGGATGGCGTCGTCCGCTGTATCAGTTCGCGCCTCTTCACGTGTAGTTCTCCTGTATGACTTCCGTTTGAGTGTCGAGGGTAGACTCATTGCGATCGGTGTTCGTCCCGCTTGAGAGCACCTTCGGCCGGAATTCGCATTGTCCAACGCGATGACTCGGATAAATTAAAACTGTTGCTTAGCGAGGCCTAGAAACCGTACGCGTTATTTAGGAAATTTGGCATTTTACGTCCTAGGCGGATTAGGCCGCTTTTCCAATATAAGCTAAAAAATAGCTTTCCAAGGTATATTTGTAATCGGCGACTTTGCGGCGTGGTGAAGTCGCAATGCCATCTCAAGTTTCTATTGGATTGAGTCAAATAATTAGGATGACATAGTAAAAATCCTAGTGCATGAATGTTCTATAAAAAGAATTGGGAGGAATGTTGAACAAGTCTCATAAGACCGTATGGAACAAAACGACCCGCACCTACGCGGCCACGTCCGAAGTGACGAAAAGCCGTGGTGCGAAAGGAACGTCGGTATGTGGGTCGCTGGTGGCCGCGAGTGCAGGGCTGCTGAGTGCGTTGGCGTTTTCGCAACCGGCAGCGGCCGGGGAGTGCGCGTCGTCGGAGCAGGACTGTGTCAGCGTTGCGCAGGCGCTGACGGCCGGCCTCGCTGTGCCGGCTGGGGGTGAAACGGGCCAACCTGCGGACCTGGCCACCGCAATCAACAATGCAAGCGTATTCACAGGCAATCCGGCGGTCGTCGCGGCGGCGCGGCCGGCCACCGTCAGCTCGAGTCAAATGGGTTTGCTGGGCGCGAGCACGCCTCCATCCGTAACCGACTATATCGCCGTCAGTCCAAATGTCGTTCGAGGGACTACCACCAGTGCGTCAACCGATATGAACGCGATGGCCATCGGCCCGACGGCCGCTGCAACCGGCTACAACGCGTTGACGGTCGGCGCGGCCTCGATTGCCGGTTCCGACTATTCGACCGCAGTCGGTTCGGCGGCCGCGGTGGCATCGGTGAATTCGACTGCCATCGGCGCGCTGTCGACGGTGGCAGCCTATGCGGATAACTCGGTGGCGATCGGCTACAACTCCCGGTCGGCTGCGATCAATACGATATCGGTGGGTTCGTCCGCGAGCGCCTCGGCGATTGGGTCCGTCGCCATCGGCTATAACACCTACGTCAACGCGATGGCAAAAGATTCGATGGCCATCGGCTCGAATTCATCGGCCAGTGCCGCGGGCTCGGTTGCGCTGGGTCCCGGCTCGATCGCCGACCGCATCAACACCGTATCGGTGGGCAGCCTGGCGCACGGCCGCCAGATTACCTATGTGGCAGCCGGCATGCAGCCTACCGACGCGGTCAACGTCGGCCAGCTTGCCGGCGTGACCGCGGCGCTCGGTGGCGGCGCGTTCATCGACCCGAGCGTCGGCGCGATAGTCGCACCGGCCTATGCCGTTGGCGGGACAACGTACCACGATGTCGGCGCGGCACTCGCCGCGGTTGTTTCAGGCAGCGTCGCCGCCAGTGCCGACTCGCTGCGCTACGACACGCCGAGGCATGACGTGGCGACGCTGGGCGACACGGTCACGCCCGTCAAGCTCACCAATGTCGCGGACGCCACGTTGAGCGGCGCCAGTAAGGATGCCGTGACCGGCGCGCAGCTCTACGGCACCAATCAGGCGGTCGCGCAAAATACGACGGACATCGTCAACGTCACGAATAAGATCAACAACGGCACGATGGGGCTGCTTCAGCAAGACTCGGTTTCGCGCGATCTGACCGTGGCGAAGGGCACGGACGGCAAGCGCGTCGATTTCACCGGAACCGCGGGCTCGCGTGAGCTGCTCGGCGTGGCGGCGGGCACGGCCGCGAGTTCGGCGGCGAACGTGGGGCAGCTCGGTCAGGCGGTCGCGTCGCTCGGCGGTGGCGCGACAGTGACGGCCAACGGCTCGGTAGCCGGCCCCACGTACCATGTGCAAGCGGGCACGCAGACCACGGTCGGCAGCGCGCTCAGTTCGCTCGATACAGGCCTGTCGTCGTTGCAGACGCAGATCAACATTGGCACCGTCGGCCTCGTCACGCAGAATCCCGCTTCTCGCGACATTCTTGTCGGCGCGGCCACGGGCGGGACTCGCGTCAACGTCGCAGGAACGGACGGGAAACGCGTGATCTCCGGCGTGGCGCCCGGTGCGATCAGCACCATCAGCAGCGAAGCAGTCAACGGCGCGCAACTCTATGCGAGTACTGCCAACACGGCAGCGGCGCTCGGCGGCGGCTCGGTGGTCAACGTGGACGGGTCGCTCAAAAAGCCCGTGTATAGCATCGGCGGAAGTACCTATAACGACGTGGGTTCCGCGCTCGCGGCCGCCATCACGACCAGCACGCAGGCGGGCGCCGATGCGGTTCGGTACGATTCGACGGCGCACGACAGCGTCACGTTGGGCAGCATCGCCGCGCCGGTTCGTATCACCAACGTGCGCGCCGCGAATCTCGCTGCCGACAGTTCGGACGCCGTCAACGGCGCGCAGTTGTTCACCACGAATCAGGCCGTTGCGCAGAACACCGGCAGCATCGCGAACCTCGATCAGCGCGTTACGGATAACACGACGAACATCAGCAATCTCGACCAGCGCGTCGCCGACAACACGACGAACATCAGCAATCTCGATCAGCGCACCACGACGATCGAAGGCGACGTGAGCAACATCACCAACCAGATCACCAATGGCGAGATCGGGCTCGTTCAGCAGGATCAGACGTCGCGCAATCTTACCGTCGCGAAGGACACGGACGGCGCGCGCGTCGATTTCAGCGGCACTGGCGGCGCACGTGAACTGACCGGGATTGCGGCGGGCACAACGGATGCGTCCGCGGTCAATCTCGGCCAGTTCAAACCGACGGTGGCCGCGTTGGGCGGCGGCGCCCAGATCAACGCCGACGGTTCTGTGACCGGCCCCAGCTATCACATGCAGGGCGGCACGCAAACCACCGTCGGCGACGCGCTCGGCTCGCTCGACGACGGCCTCAGCACCTTGCAGCAGAACATGGCGACCGGCGGCATCGGGATGGTCACGCAAGACAAGGTGTCACGTGTCATCAATGTCGGTGCAATCACGGACGGCAATCTGATCAACATGGCCGGCACAGCGGGCAACCGCGTCGTCACAGGCGTGGCAGCCGGCGCCGTCGGTCCGGCCAGCAGCGATGCGGTCAATGGTTCGCAACTGTATGCGCAGTCGGCGAGCACGGCGGTGGCACTCGGCGGCGGGTCGACCGTCAACGCGGACGGTTCGGTGACGGCGCCGTCGTATCGGGTGGGCGGCACGGTCGTGAACAATGTCGGCAGCGCGATCACCAACCTGGATGGCCGCGTCACGCAGAACAGCAGCGATATTGCCGGTCTGCAGACCACCGTTGGCAACCTTGGCGGCGCGGTCGCGAATGCGGTGCAGTACGACAGCTCGGCGCATAACCGGATCACGCTCGGCGGTACGGCGGGCAATGCGCCGAAGGTACAACTGACCAATCTGCAGGACGGCGCGCTATCGGCCACCAGCACCGACGCAGTGACCGGCGCTCAACTCTGGAACACCAATCAGACTGTCAGCAGTCTTAGCCAGCAGATCAACGTGGTGCGGAATACTCAGAACACCGGCAGTCCCTATGTCGCCGTCACCAGTTCCGGCAACGCGGCGCAGGCGATCGGCAACGGTTCTGTGGCGATCGGTGGCGGCTCCAAAGCATCGGCGCCGAATTCGGTCGCGATCGGCGAGGGCTCGGTGGCCGATGTGACGAACACGGTTTCTGTCGGGTCGTCCGGCAGCGAGCGCCGCATTACCAACGTCGCGGCCGGGCAGGGGCCGACCGACGCCGTCAACATGCAGCAGTTTCAGGGCGGCTTGAGCGACATGGCGCGCAACGCGTACTCCGGAACGGCATCGGCGCTGGCGCTGACCTCGATCCCCGAAGTCGATGCCACCAAGAACCTCGCAATCGGCGTCGGAACAGCCGGTTACAAGGGCTATCAGGCGGTGGCGGTGGGGCTGTCGGCACGCGTCACGCAGAGTTTGAAGGTGAAACTCGGCGCGGGCATCAGTTCCGCCACGACCGCGGTCACGGCCGGCGCGGCGTATCAGTGGTAGCGGGGGGGCGGGAAATCGGCGCGGTTGAAATGCGCCGGTAGACAGTCAGCGAGTCATATTCGCTGCAGGCACCCCGCCGTCTGAACGCGCGGGGTGCCGAACCACATTCACTTGAAGAGCTTCATCGCCTGCGAGAGTGTATTGACCACGCCCCATGCCAGCGGCAGCGTCACATACAGCCAGAAGACGGCGAGTTTGACCTTGCTGGTCTGATTCACTGCTTGAATGGTCGACATGCGAGTCTCCTTAAGCGCCTTTGGCGAGTTGTGCGTCGGTCATGTGGTGCTTGTCATCCACACGCTTGATCAGCAGGTTGCAGACAAAGCCAATGACGAGCAGCACGGCCATGATGTGAACAGTCATCGTGTAGGCGTCCGCCTTGGCGACGCCTTGCGCGACTTCATAGGCGCGAATGTAGTTCACCAGCACTGGACCGGCGACGCCCGCCGCGGCCCACGCCGTCAGCAGACGTCCGTGAATGCCGCCGACGAACGCCGTGCCGAACATGTCGGCGAGATACGCCGGCACGGTGGAGAAGCCTCCGCCGTACATCGTGAGGATCACGCAGTAGGCGAGCACGAAGAGGGCGATGTGCCCCGACGCCGCAAAACCGGGCACGAGGTAGTACAGCACCGCGCCGAGCGCGAAGAAGATGAAGTAGGTGTTCTTACGGCCGATCCAGTCCGACGCCGACGCCCACACGAAACGGCCGCCCATGTTGAAGAGCGACAGCAGGCCGACGAAACCGGCCGCCGCGGCTGCCGTCACCGTGTCCTTGAAGCTCTCCTGAATCATCACCGAGGCCTGGCCGAGAATGCCGATGCCGGCCGTCACGTTCAGGAACAGCACGAGCCAGATCAGATAGAACTGCGGCGTCTTCAACGCCTGATCGATATGCACATGGTTGCGCGAGATCATCTTGCCCTGACTGGTCGCGCTCGGCGTCCAGCCGGCTGGCTTCCAGTCAGCCGGCGGCACGCGGATCGCGAGTGCGCCGATCGTCATCGAGATGAAGTAGGCGATGCCGAGCACGACGAACGTCTCGGCCACGCCGATGCTGGTGGCGCTGCGGAAGTGGTTCATCAACGCCACCGACAATGGCGCGGCAATCATCGCGCCGCCGCCGAAGCCCATGATGGCCATGCCGGTCGCCATACCGCGGCGGTCCGGGAACCAGCGGATCAGCGTGGACACCGGCGACACGTAGCCGAGGCCCAGCCCGATTCCGCCGATCACGCCGTAGCCGAGATAGAGCAGCACGATCTGATGCAGATACACGCCGAGCGCGGAAACCAGGAAGCCGCCGCCGAAGCAGCATGCGGCGGTAAACATCGTGCGGCGCGGGCCGACGCGTTCGAGCCACTTGCCGGCGAAAGCCGCCGACAAACCGAGAAACACGATCGCCAGCGAAAAGATCCAGCCGAGCGACGTCAGCGACCAGTCATCCGCGGTGGATTGCGTGATGCCGATGACTTTCGTCAGCGGGCCGTTGAACACGGAAAAGGCATACGCCTGGCCGATACAGAGGTGGACGGCAAGAGCCGCGGGCGGAACCATCCAGCGCGAAAAGCCTGGCTTCGCAACGGTGGCCTGTTTGGAAAAGAAGGGGGTAGAGCCTGAATTCCCGCTCGGCTCAGTGATACTGCTCATGGTCGGTCTCCGGGGTGACGAATTAGTTGTTATCGGCGCTTCACACCAAATGCTTGAGGTCTCGCGGCGTAAAAATTGTGGGTTTTGATGCCGTCAATATATGTAATTTTATTGCATATGGCGTGCCTTATTTCGCGACGAAATCGGCTTCGTCGAACGATAGGTCGCGATCAAGCCCTTGGCAATATGAGATGCAAATACATAAGGTGTTTGCCTGGTGAAACGCGACCGTAATTTGTCAAATCGCGGCTTGGCAGGCGGCTGTCCGGAATAAACTACCGTGCGCGCAAAGCAAAGCGGGCCGGCCGTGGCACATTTCGCCCCGCCGGCCCGCTTATCAGTGATCGAGGGAAACTCAGGCGATGGTACGCCCGGTCTTCATTCTGGCCGCCACGAGCACCGAGATCAGGCAGCCGACGGCCAGGTACGCGGCCACCGGATGCCACGAGCCGCCGGCAAAGCTCACCAGCGCGACCGCGATGAACGGCGTGAAGCCGCCGCCGACCACGCTCGCCACCTGATAACCCACACCCGCGCCGCTGTAGCGATACTCGGTGCCGAACAGTTCGGTGAACATCGGCTGCTGCACGCTGACCACCATGTCGTGCGCGATGTTCGCGAGCATGACGGCGAACACCACGATCCACACCGTCGAGCGTGCTTCGAGCGCAAGAAAGAACGGTATCGCGCTCAGCATGCCGACCAGCGCGCCGGCGATATACACGCGACGGCGGCCGAAACGGTCCGCCAGCAACGCGAAGCACGGAATTGTCACGCAGCTCAGCGCGCCGACCAACAGACCGATGGTGAGGAAGAACTCGCGCGGCATGTGCAGATTCGCCGTCGAGTAATTCAGTGCGAATGCGGTCACGATATACATCGTGAACAACTCGGCGAGACGCAGCGCGATGATCAGCAGGAACGCCTTCGGATGCCGCAGCAAGGCTTCGACGATCGGCAGGCGCACGCTGCGTTCACCGTGCTTGCCGACTTTCTCGACGAACTCCTTCGACTCTTCCATGCTCGAGCGGATCCATAGCGCGATCAGCACCAGCACCACGCTGAACAGGAAGGGCAGGCGCCAGCCCCAGCTCAGGAACGAGGCGTTGTCCATTGAACGGCTGATCAGCGCGACCAGTCCGGTCGAGAGCACGAGACCCACGCCGTAGCCGACCTGCACGCCGCTGCTGTAGAACGCTTTCTTCTTCTCCGGCGCGCTTTCGACCGCCATCAACGCCGCGCCGCCCCATTCGCCGCCGACCGCGAAGCCCTGGATCGCACGCAAGGTCACGAGCAGCACCGGCGCCCACCAGCCGATGGTGGCGAACGACGGCAGCAGGCCGATCGCGGCGGTCGACAGGCCCATCATCATCACCGTGAGCACCAGCATGCGCTTGCGTCCGAGCCGGTCGCCGTAGTGTCCGAACACGAAGCCGCCGAGAGGACGGAACAGAAAGCCGACGCCGAAGGTGGCGAAGGCGGCGAGCGTACCCATCGCCGGGCTGACCTTGGGGAAAAACTCGGAGTTGAAAACGAGCGCGGCGACGATGCCGTACAGCAGGAAGTCGTACCAGTCGACCACGGCGCCGACAAAGCTGCCGACCGCCGCCTGGCGGGCCTGGCTGCGCGCTTTGCGGTTGTCGACCGTGGCGGCCGTCGGGAGGGTGGTGCTCATGACAATGTCTCCTTGAAACTCTCGGGCTGCTGAGGTCGCGCGGCGGCCACAGGCTGTGGCCGCTCGCGAGCGATTGCAGGATGTGCGAAGGTTAATGATGCGGAGCCGATCCCACAATCCGCATGCGTTCGAAATTGCGCGATCATCGAACGCAACTGCGCGCATAGCGCGCGTTTTGCGCGTTTACACCGAGCGCCGCGCGTGCATGCATTGCGACGAACCACCAAGGAGCAGCCCGTGCTACCGTGAGGATGTAATCCTAAAACAACAGTTACTGATATACTACATACGGAATATTGATTTTTGCGGCACTGCAGCATATGATTGAGTCATTCCTTCACTCAATCATTCGGAGTTACAAATGGAATTTGTTCCTCTCTCGCTGTTCGCCGTTGCTGTTGTTGGTTTAGGCTCAGCCGCCACTGTGCTGTTGACCCGCTGGATTCCGCGGCAGGTCGCCCAGCTTGCAGCGCAACATGGCCGCTTCGTCGGTCTCGGCGAGCAACGCGCGGCAGTGGCAACGCCGTATCGTGCGCATGTTCAACAAGAGGCGATGAATGTCGTCAGAACTTCAAACTGAAGCAGTGGCCACACCGTTGACGTTGTCATTGCAGCCGATCGGCGCGAGCGCGAGCTTACGCGATCAGGCATATGCGATGCTCCGTCAGGCCATCGCCGACGCGGACATCTACCAGAACCGCGAAGAAATCCGGCTCGACGAGCGGGTGTTGAGCGAGTCGCTCGGCGTCAGCCGCACGCCGGTGCGCGAGGCCATGACGCTGCTCGAACAGGAAGGTTTTCTGCGCATGGTGCCGCGGCGCGGCATCTATATCGTGCGCAAGAGCAAGCGTGAAATCGTCGAGATGATCCAGATGTGGGCCGCGCTCGAAAGCATGGCGGCGCGTCTTGCCACATTGCACGCCACGGACGAGGAAATCGCCCGTCTGCGTCACATGTTCGACAACTTCCGCGACGCCACGCCGGCTGAGCACATCGCCGAGTATTCGGACGCCAACATCGCGTTTCACCAGGCGATCGTCGAGTTGTCCAAGTCGCAGATCATTCTCGACACGATCAAGAACATCTTCATCCACGTGCGCGCGATTCGCCGCATGACCATTTCGCAGAGCGACCGCGCGTCGCGCTCGATCGTCGATCATCTGCGCATTATCGAGGCGCTGGAGCAGCGGGATACCGAACTGGCCGAGCGTCTCACGCGCCAGCATTCGCTGGATCTGGCCGCGTTCGTCGAGGCGAATTGCGATTTTCTGGACTGACGGCTGCCTGCCCAGGTGGCGTCTGACCGGCGAGTTGAACAAGAAGGGCCCGCGGTGGAAACGCCGCGGGCTTTTTTTTTTGTTTACCGCCAAACCAACGTGCACGGGGCCGTGCGCGCGATGCGGGATTAACCTCGCTTGACGGTCTTAAAAATATGGTATGTGATATATCAAATGACGCGAGAGATTAGAGCGACTCGGTGTTTTCCCTCAACCAAACCCCGAAACCGTCGGCACTTTTTCGCTGTAACGCCTCAGCAGACAAGTAAGAGAAGCAGATAGCCCGTTACGAGTACGTAGAAATCCAGCTTGATTGAATGTGATATATCACATACGGTATGGAGCAAGGGCAGCCGGACGTCAATGTCGCGGACGTTTTTCGAAGCGTGCGCCTCCGTCGACCACCCTTGCGCAACCGATCGACCCAGGAGCCGACCATGTCCGCAGTTGCGTCATCCCCGCATTCACCAGCCACGGGCATCACGATGCGCGACCCCACGCTCGAGCAGAAGGCGCACGCTGCCGGCACATTGCCCCGCGCTCGCGAAGCGACTCGTCGCACCGGCCGTTCTGCGGTCGGGAACACCAGGTTCGACCCACGCGGATATGCGCCGGGCACCAAAAACCAAAGCACGGACAAATAAGACGCACCCTTCAGGAGACAGGACATGAGCAAAGCACTCGACGGTGTGCGCATTCTCGACTTCACGCATGTGCAATCCGGGCCCACCTGCACGCAACTGCTTGCATGGTTCGGCGCGGACGTGATCAAGGTGGAGCGGGCGGGCGCGGGCGACATCACGCGTGAGCAGTTGCGCGATATTCCCGATGTGGACAGCCTCTACTTCACGATGCTCAACCACAACAAGCGTTCCGTCACGATCGATACGAAGAACCCTGAAGGCAAGCAGGTGCTCGAAGCGCTGATCCAGAAATGCGACGTGCTCGTCGAGAACTTCGCGCCGGGCGCGCTGGACCGCATGGGCTTCACGTGGGAGCGGATTCAGGAGTTGAATCCGCGCATGATCGTCGCGTCGGTGAAGGGCTTCGGCCCTGGGCCGTACGAGGACTGCAAGGTCTACGAGAATGTCGCGCAATGCGCGGGCGGCGCGGCCTCGACCACCGGCTTCGACGACGGCCCGCCGGTCGTGACGGGCGCGCAGATCGGCGACAGCGGCACCGGCTTGCATCTGGCGCTCGGTATCGTCACGGCGCTTTATCAGCGCACGCACAGCGGACGCGGTCAGCGCGTACTCGCCGCGATGCAGGACGGCGTGCTCAATCTGTGCCGCGTGAAGTTGCGCGATCAGCAGCGGCTCGAACGCACCGGCGTGATGAAAGAGTATCCGCAATATCCGAACGGAGAGTTCGGTGAAGCGGTGCCGCGCGCGGGCAATGCGTCGGGCGGCGGTCAGCCGGGCTGGATCCTGAAGTGCAAGGGCTGGGAGACGGACCCCAACGCGTATATCTACTTCATCACGCAGGCGCCGGTGTGGGCGAAGATCTGCAACGTGATTGGCAAGGAGGAGTGGGCCACGGATCCCAACTACGCGACGCCCGCCGCGCGTCTGCCGCATCTGAAGGACATCTTCGCCGAGATCGAACGCTGGACCATGACGAAGACCAAGTTCGAGGCCATGCAGATTCTCAACAAGTACGACATTCCGTGCGGACCGATTCTGTCGATGAAGGAGATCGCGGAGGAACCGTCGTTGCGCAAAACCGGCACGATTGTCGAAGTGGATCATCCGACTCGCGGCAAGTATCTGACAGTTGGTAATCCTATCAAATTGTCCGACAGTCCGACCGAAGTCACGCGCTCACCGTTGCTGGGTGAACATACCGACGAAGTCATGGCCGAACTCGGCTATTCGCCTGAACAGGTCAGCGCATTGCGCACTGCCGGTGCGATCTAGGCCTGATCCAGGCAAATACGGAGCGACGTATGGATACATGGATGCGGTTCATGTCGAGCGACGGCGGCGTCGTGTTCGGCCGTGTGGAAGGTGGCTACCTGCACGAGTATGAAAGCCTGGAGCACCCGGTGCCGACCGGCGCCGTACTGTCGACGCGCGCGCTGACGCCGCTCGCGCCGTGCGCGCCCGGCACGATCGTCGCGTTGTGGAACAACTATCACGCGCTGGCGGCCAAGCTCGACAAGCCAGTGCCGGCGCACCCGCTTTTCCTGTTGAAGCCCGCGGGTTCGGTGATCGGCTCGGGTGAGCCGATCCGGCGGCCGCTCAGCTACGCCGGCAAGATCGTCTATGAAGGCGAACTCGGCATCGTGATCGGGCGGCGCTGCCGCGATGCGAGTGTCGAAGAGGCGGCCGAAGCGATTTTCGGCTACACGCTCGTCAACGATGTGACTGCTGCCGATCTGCTGAATGAAAATCCGCACTTTCCGCAATGGTGCCGGGCGAAGGGCTTCGATACGTTCTGCTGTATCGGGCCGGCGATCGTCTCCGGTTTCGACTGGCAGCAAGCGCGTCTTGTCACGATGCTCGATGGCGTGGAGCGGCAGAACTATCCGCTCGCCGACATGGTTTTCTCGCCCGCCGAACAGGTGAGTCTTATCTCGCAGGATCTCGCGCTCGAGCCGGGCGATGTGATCGCGTGCGGGACGTCGGTCGGCGTCGGCTCGATCAAGGATGGCGCGACGGTGTCGATTACCGTCGACGGGATCGGCACGCTGAGCAATACCTTGAGCGTCGCGCGCGCGGGCTCTGCGGCGGGCGCGGAGCCAGTCGTGGCAGGCGCTGTCTGAACGGTTGACCGGTTGCGCGATCCGTTGGCATCGCGCCCATGCATTCCGACACGGAGAAGCACGCATGCCGCTAGCGTATGACAGTACCGTGTGGTGTTCGCTGGCTGTGGTGTTGGCTTCCGTATTGGCCGTTGCGCTTGCCGCAGTCGGGCAATTGCCGCTCGAACGGCGACCGAAGCGCCGTCCTGACTGGCACGCCGGTGCATTGGCCGCCGCGCTCGCGGGGCTTCTCGCAGCCGGCATGGGCGCGAGTAACGGTGTGGTCTGCGCCGCCGTGGCGGGCGCGGTGCTCGGCGCGTGGCTGGTGCGCCGGCGCAATTTGACGCGGCGCCCGCGCCTCGTTGCGCTGTTGGGCAGCAGCATGGGGCTCGCTGTGATGTCGGGCGGCTTCGCGCGTTATCTGTCGTCGGCGGCGCAGGCGAATGTCGAGCGCATCGAACTCTATGTCGCCGTGTTCATCGGCGCATTGATCTTTGCCACCTCGGCCATTGCGTTCTGCAAACTGCGCGGTGCGCTGCAGTTCGGCGCGGTGGTGCGTCCGGGGCACGGTATCGTCAATCTGCTTGCGCTGTCGCTGTGTGGTTGGCTCGGTTACGGATTCGTGACGGAACACGCGCAGCCATTCGGACTCGCCGCGCTACTCGCGATGAGCGCGCTCGCTTGTGCGATGGGTGTGCATCTCATGCTCAGCCGCGAGTATTCCGACAGTCACGAGCATGGTCACGATTCAGGCGCGCTCGCCTTTTCCGCGCGGTGCCATAGCTTGACGATGGGCAAGCGCGGGCTGTTGGCACGAATCGAATGGCACGGTGGGGAAGAGCAGGCTTGGACATTGCGCGACGTAGCGCAAGGCAATGTGCGCACGGCCGCTTACCCGCATCGGCGAAATGGGAGCCATGGCCTGAACACGGAACGGCGGCAACGTGCGTGCGCCGGCCACCGGCCGGCTCGCGCTACAACACGGCGCACGCCATGAATGCACACATGCGGCGAACGGCAGGCACGGCGGCGCGTCTCGGGATCGTGATTCCGCCGACGCCCTCAGTCGCCTGTCGCGGCGAACTCGCTGAAGTACTGAGTCTTCTTGTGCAGAATCATTTGAGCGAGAAAATCCGCATCGTAGGCGCGATGCAGATGGGCGTGAAACCGTTCGATATAGGCAGTAATTCGAGCCGCCTCGCTGTTGAATTCCTTGAGCACGTCGAGGGTGGCGCGATCCCAGCGGAAGCGCAGGCCGAGGTCGCTGAAGGCGGCGTTGTACGCGCTCAGGTGGGCGTCGTCGGGATGGATTGCGGCAACGCGAGCAGTGCGCGCGCTGGGCTGAGACTCAACCGAAGCGTGATTCATGACCGGCCTCCTGGGCTGACGAGTGATGGAACTCGCTTGCAGCATAGAAGTCCTGACGAATCCGCAATAGTTAAAGTTTCATTGGTTCTCCATAGCCTACTGCTTATACACGCTCAATTCCTTGACGCGTGTGATCTTCTCGATCAGATTCGCGCCTTCCTCCATCAGGAAGCGTTTGAAGGCCACGGCCACCGGCGGCAGGCGCTTGTTCTTGCGATGCACCACGTACCAGTTGAGCATGACCGGAAAGCTCTCGACGTCGAGCACGACCAGATGGCCGAGCTGCAATTCGAGGCTGATGGTATGCGCGGACAGAAAGGCGATGCCCATGCCCGCGATGACGGCTTGCTTGATCGTCTCGGTGCTCTTGATCTCCATGGCGATCTTGAGGTTGGCAAGACGCCCGGCGAAGCCTTCTTCCATCGAATTCCACGTGTCCGAGCCGCGCTCCCGCACGATAAACGCTTCGTTCGCCAACTGGCTGAACTTGATGTTGCGCTTGTTTGCGAGCGGATGCGTGGGCGCCGCCACGATCACATAAGGGTGCGGCGCGAACGGCTCGTTGGTCGCGTCGGTCTCGTGCGGCGGGCGCACCATCACCGCGAGATCGGTCTGGTTAGTGGCGAGCTGATGCAGCAGTTCCTCGCGATTGTGCACGGCGAGATTGAGCACGACGCCCGAGTAGCGGCGCGTGAATTCAGCGAGCAACCGCGGAAAGAAGTAATCGCCGGCGCTGATCACCGCGACATTCAGCTTGCCGCCGGAGACGCCCTTGAGCTGACTCATCGCTTCGTCGACTTCGTGGAATTGCTGGATGATCGCGCGGCTGTAGTGAAGCATTTCGGTGCCGGCCGGCGTCAGATAGATTTTTTTGCCGAGTTGTTCGAACAGCGGCAGCCCGGCGTGTTCCTCGAGTTGCCGGACCTGGGTGGAGACGGCCGGCTGTGTGAGGTGCAGTTCCTCGGCGGCGCGCGAGAAGCTCAGGTGGCGCGCCACCGTTTCGAAAACCTTCAGTTGCCGCAGAGTCGCATTCCGCATCGTCATGACCGATGTATAAGCAAATGTGAATCAACATAATAACAAACTTTAATTATTAGTAATTCAGCAATGACCCTAGCATGGCTCTGTATAAGAAAGCGGAATTGCCGCCCGCCAAGTTGGCGAAAAGCTCGGGTTAACGCTTGGATTTGAGGCATCTCGGACAAATCAGCCGGCGCCTCGTGGTTAAAAAACATTAATTGATCGGAATAAAGCACTTCCCGGAAAGCGATGAATTAAGCCGATCTATTTTTTAAAGCGGCGAATTAAAGACGCAAATATCAAATATTCCCCGACAGCACGGCTTTTCGGGTCAAAACCAAAAGGTGGGACGCATACAGCGCGGCGTGTCGCCGAGGGGATCTCCTTCGGGACGTTGGCCGGTTGCACCAATAAATAGTGGAGACAAGGCTCATGGACGATATCAGTCAGCAGACTACGACCCGCGCGTTTTGGGGGAACCGTTGGTGGCAACTCGTCATCGGCATGGTGTGCATGGCACTGGTGGCCAATCTTCAATACGCCTGGACGTTGTTCGTCACGCCGATGAACGCGCGGCATCACTGGGGCGAAGCGTCCATTCAACTCGCCTTCGCGATCTTCATCCTCACTGAAACATGGCTCGTGCCGCTCGAAGGCTGGCTCGTCGACAGGTTCGGACCACGGCCCGTTGTCGCGGTTGGCGCCATTTGCGCGGGCATTGCGTGGGTGATGAATTCGTATATCACGACCTTGCCGATGCTGTACGTCTCCGCGGTCATCGCCGGCATCGGTGCGGGCGGCGTGTACGGCACGTGCGTGGGCAATGCGTTGAAATGGTTTCCCGACAAGCGCGGACTTGCCGCGGGTCTCACGGCTGCGGGCTTCGGCGCGGGCGCCGCGGTGACGGTGATCCCGATCGCGAACATGATCACGCGTTCGGGCTATGAGCACACGTTCTTCTTCTTCGGCATGCTGCAAGGTGGATGCATTCTGGCGCTCGCGCTACTGTTGAAGAAACCGACCTTGCGCCAGCAAGCCGCACCGAAGAAGAAGTTCGCCGTCACGAAGGTCGACTTCACGCCGGGGCAGATGATCAAGACGCCGGTGTTCTGGGTGATCTACGTGTCGTTCGTGGCAGTGGCCGCAGGCGGTTTGATGGCGACCGCGCAGATCGGGCCGATCGCGAAAGACTGGGGCCTCGCACGCATCCCGATGACGATCTTCGGCATGACCTTGCCGCTGCTTACCGCCACGCTTTCCATCGACAACGTCTGCAACGGCTTTACGCGTCCGCTGTGCGGCTTTATCTCCGACAAGCTCGGCCGCGAAAACACGATGTTCGTGATCTTCATCGGCGAGGGCCTCGCGTTGCTCGGCTTGATGCAATACGGCACCAACCCCTATGCGTTCATGACGTTCGCTGCGTTGATCTTCCTGTTCTGGGGCGAAATCTTCTCGATCTTCCCGGCGATCTGTGCCGATACCTTCGGTAGCAAATACGCCGCGGCCAACGCAGGCACGTTGTACACCGCCAAGGGCACGGCTTCGCTGCTGGTGCCGATTGCCTCGGTACTGTCGGCGACGGGCGGCTGGAGTCTCGTCTTCATCGTCTCCGCCGTCGTGACGATCGCCGCGGGCATCTCGGCGAAATTCATACTCGCGCCGATGCGCTCGCGCTGGATCGAATCGCACAATGAGCCGCAGGGTGTGCTGGCCGTTGCCGGCAACGGCAAGGCGTCGCGGTTGAGCCACTGGCCTGAGCAGACAGGGGAATAGCGTACATGGCCCACACCCGGCAGTGACGTCATGAATGTTTCGTTGCAGCAACTCAAGGTGTTTGTCGCCGTTGCGCGTGAGCGGAGTTTTACGCGCGCGGCGCGTGAGTTCGATCTGACGCAATCGGCGGTGAGCCGTTGCGTGCGCGAACTCGAAGAAGCCGTCGAATTGAAGCTGTTCGACCGTACCACGCGCCAGGTCGAACTGACTCATGCGGGCGCGAGCCTCGAGCGAAGAATCGGCCGGCTGCTCGATGAAATCGAACTGACGCTGCGTGAAGAGCGAGCCGCTTACGACGGGCATACCGGCGTGGTGGTCCTGGCGAGCAATCCGGTGTTGTCGTCGAGTTGGGTGGCGCAGGGACTCGCGCGATGCGCGGCGGCATTTCCTGAGCTCGCCGTTTCCGTCAGGGACCAGCCGCAAAGCGGCGTGCTCGCGAGTGTCGAGCAAGGCGAGGTCGACTTCGGCGTGATCTCGCTGGCCGAGCCGCTCGCCGGCGACCTGTTGCACGCGCAACCGGTTTTCACGACGCCGCTCCATGCCGTGATGCCGCCCGCGCATCCGCTGGCCCGCCACGCCAGCGTCGGATGGAGCGCGTTGCAGGAATGGGCGCTCGTCACGCTGAACGCCGACACGGGTGTGCGCGCGGCGCTCGAACTCGCCTTCAACACGAACGGCGTAAAGCGCCGGCCGGTGCAGGAACTCGGACATGTCGCGGCGGTGCTGCGCATGGTCGAACTGGGGCTCGGCATCGGCATATTGCCCATCGACACGCATTGGCCCGCAATAGGCGCATCATTGGTCAGCCGGCCGCTCACGCCCGCGATGAATCTGGCGACACTGCTCGTGCATCGCCGCAACCGTTCCCTCCGCCCCAACGCCGCGGCGGCCTGGGCACAGTTCTCCGCGACTTCACATGCCACCGACGTGTCGCCGTCCGCTTCGCAGATACACACGAAGCCGACCATTGCGCGCGACGGCGCCGTCCTCCACGAGCCCCAGCGTCTTTTACCCGAACCGGCTCGCAAGCACTCAGCCCACGCAACATCCAAGCAAGGAGCTTCATGATGGAAACTGAAACCGACCTCAGGCGCCATGATCTGCTGATTGACGGCAAGCGCTTGCCGCCCGGCACCGGCGAATATTCCGTCGACATCAACCCCGCCACCGAAGAGCCGATCGCGCTGGTTGCGCAAGGCAGCGCCGCCGACGTGGATGCGGCCGTGCGCGCGGCGCGCGCCGCATTGAAGGTATGGAACGGCATACGGACGGCTGAGCGGGCCCGCATTCTGATGCGTCTCGCCGGCCTGATGCGCGCGAATCTCGAGGAACTCGCCGCGCTCGAAAGCCTCGACGCCGGCAAGCCGATCGCGGCGGTGATGCGCCAGGACGTCCCGGCTGCGATCGATACGCTCGAATACTACGCAGGCTGGTGCGACAAGATCAACGGTCAGGTCGTGCCGGTGCGCCCCGACGCGTTGACGTACACGTTGCGTGAACCGGTCGGCGTGGTCGCCGCGATCGTGCCGTGGAATTTCCCGCTGATGATCGGCATGTGGAAGATCGCGCCGGCGCTCGCGTGCGGTTGCACGCTGATCGTCAAGCCCGCGGAGATCACACCGCTGACCGCCCTGCGCATCGGCGAACTCGCGCTCGAAGCGGGCGTGCCGCCGGGCGTGCTGAATATCGTCACCGGCAAGGGACGTGTGGTCGGCGACGCGCTGGTCGCGCATCCCGGCATCGACAAGGTGACGTTCACGGGCTCGCCCTCCGTGGGGCGCGGCATTCTGCAAGGCGCGGCCGGCAATTTCAAGCGCGTTACGCTGGAGCTCGGTGGCAAGTCGGCGAACCTGATTTTCCCGGATGCCAATCTCGACAACGCGGTGCGCGCCGCGGCGTCGGGGATTTTCTTCAATACCGGCCAGGTGTGTTCGGCGGGTTCGCGCATTCTCGCCCATCGCGATGTGTACGACGAAGTGGTCGAGCGTCTGGCCGCGCGTGCAAAGTCGATCAAGGTCGGCGATCCGGCGTCGCGCGAAACGTCGATGGGGCCGCTTATCTCCGCGGCGCAGATGAAGACCGTGCTGGGCTATGTCGAAACGGGTCGTTCAGAAGGCGCGTCGCTCGTAACCGGCGGCGCGCGGGTGGGCGAGCGCGGCTTCTTTGTCGAGCCGACTGTGTTTGCCAACGTCGAGCATGAAATGCGCATTTCGCAGGAGGAGATCTTCGGGCCGGTGGCGAGCGTAATTCGCTTCAACGACGAAGCCGACGCGATAAGGATCGCCAATGGCACGTTGTATAGCCTCGCCGCGGGTGTTTGGAGTGCGGACATCGGCCGGGTACATCGGGTTGCGCGCGATCTGAAGGCGGGGACTGTGTGGATCAACACTTACGGCTACACCGATGTGCGTCTGCCGTGGGGAGGATCGGGCGACTCGGGATTCGGTCGCGAACACGGTGACGTCGCGATTGAAAACTTCACTGAACCCAAGGCAGTGTGGCTCGCTATCGATCAGTAGCGTTAAAAAAAGGATCGAACGCATTTGGCATTCGATCCTTTCTTGTTTGCGTTTGCCGATATGCGGCAGAGAGAGCGAGTTTCTGTCGCTCTCTCTTGAGCCTCAATCTCCTTGCAACGCCATCCGTTCACGCAGTTTGATGAGCGCCAGCACGACATCGATAGTCGGCGTGGGCTCGGCGACGAGGCGCCCCATTTCCTGAACCACCGTCAACAGCGGATCGATCTCCATCGGCCGACGATTCTCCAGATCGACCAGGGTCGAGGTCTTGTGCGCGCCGACCGCGCCCGCGCCATCGATACGCTTTTCCACGTCGACGCGAAAGTGCACGCCGAATTGATCCGCAATGCGCTTGGCCTCGAGCATCATCGTGCGCGATACCGCACGCGTGCCGGGGTCGCTGGTGAGCACGTCGAGCGTGGCATGCGTCAATGCGCTGATCGGGTTGAAGCACAGGTTGCCCCATAGTTTCAGCCAGATTTCATCGCGGATATTGTCGCGAATCGGCGCCTCGAAACCTGCCGCCTGCATGATCTCGTGCAGTTGCTGGATGCGCGGCGTGCGTTCTCCGCTCGGCTCGCCGATCGGGAATTTCTTGCCGTAGACGTGTTTGATCACGCCGGGTTCGACGATTTCGGCAGCGGGGTACAGCACGCAGCCGATCGCCCGTTCGGGGCCGAGCTTCGTCCATTGGCTGCCGTCCGGGTCGACGCTGGCGAGACGCGTGCCGGCGAAGCGGCCGCCGTGCTGATAGAAGTACCAATAGGGAATGCCGTTGACACCCGTGACGATGGCCGTGTGCTTGCCGAGCAGCGGTTGCATTGCATCGACGACGCCGGGCAGCGAATGCGCCTTGAGCGTAATGATCACGAAGTCCTGCACACCGAGTTCGCGTGGATCGGACGTGCAGCGGACAGGCGCGCTGAACGTCTCGCCGTCCATGATCAGGCGCGCGCCGTGTTCGCGCATGGCCGCGAGATGCGGACCGCGCGCGACGAAACTCACATCCGCACCGGCGCGTGCGAGTTGCACACCCATCAAGCCGCCGATCGCTCCCGCTCCGAAGACACAGATCTTCATGATGCCGCTCCTCTGACGATGAATAGTCGCTTGCCCGATGCCGTATCTCGCCGTGCACGGTTTGCGGGTCATTGTTCGAGCATACGGGGGCGGGACGATTGCAGATAGTTAAAGTTTGTCGGGGGATGCATTAGGGATTGGTTATGGACGGCGGAGCGGCCGAGACACTGGAGTGAGACTGTGCTGAAGCGGAAAGCAAAGCGGGAAGCCGGACAAATGCCGCAATCGATTGGGAAGCTTCTTAATCCTGGCCAATCCTACTGGGGGCAGAATGCGACCTCTTTGAGAAGTTACGTATGCAGGCGGCATTGCAAACGGGTTATTGAGAGTGGTGGCATAAAGTCAAAGGTTGATGTGGGCCATCTCGCCGTCTTCTCGCATGTGATTTAGCAAACCACTCGCCTTCACTTCGACCTACTGCGGCCAGGCGGTCGCACGTCTATACCGATAAATCCGACTCGAGTTGGTTGATGCATTACCGAGGATCAAAATGCCTAACTTTTCAACCGTTCAAAACACCGGCGGATGGCGGTCGCACGTGTTGCCACAAATCAGCGCTGTTAAACACATTGGAGTAGCTCTATTTAACGGCTTTGCGCTGCCCGAAATGGCTTCAATTATCGAGGTATTCGAGTCGGCAAACACTCTTCTCGAGACCGGTTCGCTCGCCAGTACCCGTTATAACGTCCATCTGCTGTCGGCAACGGGGGGGAGAGTTGCCAGCTCATCATCGGTATTCGTCTGCACCGAGAGTGTCGAAGCGCGTCGGCAGTCCGACGAACTCCACGCACTATTTATTACAGGCGGCAAAGACCTTCACCGTACCCTGCACGACGTGAGTTTGATCAACTGGCTGCGTCTGACCTCGCAGAGCACGCGGCACATATGCCCGACCGCTGGCGGGAATCTGGTGCTAGAGGCGGCTGGACTCACACAGTTCGTTGGGGGGCGCAGGCATGCCAATAGCAACGGCGTTGGTCTGGAGCCGTGTGGCACAGCACTTCCCGAGGGATCCGCAAGCCCTCTGCAACAGGCGCTAGCCCTTGTTCAGGATGACCTCGGCCCTGAGATCGTGGCCCGGATCACCGCCTACGCCCCGCCGCTGGTCGAAACACCGTTCGCCATGTTTCGCAAAGACACCTCTGCTCCTTTGACTGAGCGAATTCAGGCGGCCGCACAGTGGCTGGAAGCCCACAGCGACCAGTCAATATCCATAGTCGACGCGGCGCAAGTTGCAGCGATGAGCGAACGGAACTTCCTGCGTCGCTTCAAGATGGAAATGGGCCTGAGCCCGTCCGATTATTTGCTGAGGATACGGCTCGACATGACTTGCCGCCTTCTCGTTGAGACCAACCTCCCGGTTGACAAGATTGCCCGTCGATGCGGAATCGGCAGCGGCGGACGCCTTTCCAAGCTCTTCCGCACTTTCCTTGCGACGACACCGACCGGGTATCGTTCGTTCAAGCGACAAACATGCAGAACCCCCGAATTCGAACGCTACAGCCGGGACTTCGATCCTGTTGCGGGGTACAGGCGTTCTTGAGGTCTGATGCTTGCGAGTCGCGCCCGCGAATTTGCCAGCCCCCTCATCCCCGCCTCACCATCAAAAACCCCACCCCAATCGCCGCCAGAAAACCCCCACAGCACCGATTGAACCAACGCCTTACCCTGGCACGCACCAGCCATTTCCCAAGATACATCCCCGCCCACGAATACAACGCAATAGCAAACCACTCCAACACCAGAAAACTCGCCCCAAGCACCGCAAACTGCGGCAGCATCGGCTTCGCAATATCAACAAACTGCGGCAAGAACGCGGTAAACACCAGAATAGCCTTCGGATTGCCGGCAGCCACGAGGAACTCCCTTCGCGCGACCCGCGCAAGCGATGCCTCTTCCTGCTGCGTCGTGTCGATCGTAGGCGCATCGCTACGCCAAAGCTGAATGGCAAGCCAGATCAGATAAGCCGCGCCGGCCAGCTTGATCGCGAGAAAGAACCACTCCGACGCGTGCAACACGACCGCAAGGCCGGTTGCGGCAAGCACGAGCATCGCCGCAAAAGCGACCAGGCGCCCCATGCCGCCGACGAACGCGGTCATGAAACCATGACGCGCCGCTACATTGATCGACAGCAGATTATTGGGCCCGGGCGCGAGATTGATCGCGAAGCAGGCGGGCAGGAAGAACAGCCAGGCGGTGATGGACATGACGGCTCGCAGGTAGAACGCGGTTGCCACGGAGCGCGGCACACTACTGCAAATTGTAGCGAACCCGGCCGGCCCGATGTCGACGACGCGCTTAATTCACCGCTTTGACAAAGCCCGGATCGCCAATCAATGCGTCGACGCTCAGCTTGACCGTGTCTTCAATAGCGATGGTGCTACTGGTGAACTTCGGCGATTTTTGCTTGACCGTCTTGGTGGTCGAAAACACGACCTTCTGGGTCGTGGCGTCGGTCACGACATAACGCATTTTCAGCGTCCATAACGCCGGCGAGCGCGTGTCATCCACAGTGAATTTCTCGATGCTGCCGCTGAGAACCCGCTCGCCTGCGTCGAGATGAAAGCCGGCGATCCGTAGACTGTTCACAATGCCGTTGCGCACGGTTTCATTGATATCGTTCTTGAGCACGATGCCCGTCATCGCCGTGTTTTCGATGCGGTTCGGCGACACTTGTCCGCTGCGAGCCGGCATATAGGCGAAGTCACGGGCAGGGGCGACGCTGAGCCAGCCGGTCGGATGCGCCACCGCGCGCGGCGAGCTATTCAGGCCGAACCACGACCACGAGC
The DNA here is from genome assembly GCF_046027395.1 of Paraburkholderia dipogonis. Classification (GTDB taxonomy): domain Bacteria; phylum Pseudomonadota; class Gammaproteobacteria; order Burkholderiales; family Burkholderiaceae; genus Paraburkholderia; species Paraburkholderia dipogonis_A. The sequence goes on from NZ_JAQQEG010000001.1 coordinate 33,640, forward strand.
AGGCGGAGAGCATCAACGGCAGCGCGATCGTGCCGCATCCCTTTAGCACGGTCGATGTCAACGGCGAACGCATGGAGTTGAGCGACTGCGGCACAGACGCGCTCCGATGCGGCGACTCAGTCGCTGTGCTGGAAAAAGCGGCGGTCGAGGTCAGAGGAGTTACCCTTTTAAATTGAGTCAATCCGGGGAATAAATGACATGGTAACAGCGGCCCGGACTCATGCATCTCTTATTCCGGGAGCGCTCTGCCTCTCGCAAGGAAGAAACACGCGAAGCTGTCAGAAGAACCCGGCTTTCCCTTGAGTCATATCCACCAACGCTCGCTGGGCATCGTCGACCGCGTTGATGGGCAAACGGATCGTCATCTTCACCAGCATCGCGTAGGCGCTGTCCGCGAGCGCGTAGCCTTCGGCGTCGATCCATCGGCGCACTTTCGCCTCGTCGGCATAACTCACCTCGACGATCAGCGAAACCTGTGCAATCCGCTCGACGCGCGGCGCATCCAGCAGCGCCGAGGCGATCGCATCGGTGTATGCACGCACGAGGCCGCCGGCGCCGAGTTTCACGCCGCCGTAATAGCGCACGACAGCGGCCAGCACGCCGTCCAGATCGTGATGCCGCAACACTTCGAGAATCGGCCGGCCGGCGGTGCCGGAGGGCTCGCCGTCGTCGGACATGCCGGACTGGCCGCCTGCCAGCAGCGCCCAGCAGACATGCGTGGCGGCAGGATGCTCGCCGCGCAGGCGCCGCAATTCGGCCATCGCGGCGTCGCGGTCGGCGACCGGTAGCGCGTACGCAATGAATCGGCTCTTGCGAATCTCGAGTTCCGCGCTCAACGCCGCGGGAAGGGTGTAAGTGGGCAAGGCAAAGACTTCGGTGAATGGAAAACGCTGACCGCGCGCGGTCTTACGCCCGCCATGGTAACGGATCGACGACTCGCTGACGGACTATCTCCCGGACGACCGTGCTCGGCTGGCTCGGCTGGTTTCCGGCATGGACTGTGCCGACCCATCGCCGCGCGTTTATCGTGTCAGTCATGGTAATGCGCCAAGCGGCACGCACGTGCGCGCCAATCAGAAATCGCGCGTTCGTCTACAATCTTCTGCTAAACGCGCGCAGCTGTCCGCTGAAACCAGCGCGTCACCAGGAGACGACATGCTTGACCTATCCACGTTAGGGACTTTTGTAGCCGTTGTACTCGGGCTGTTTCTGATTCCGGGTCCGGCCGTGCTGCTGGTGTTGACGCGCACCGTGCATGGCGGGCGCAAGGCCGGTATTCTCACCGGCCTCGGTATCGCGGTTGGCGACTTCATTCATACGCTGGGCGCCTCGGTTGGCCTCTCGGCGCTGCTGATGACTTCGGCGCTCGCCTTCAACGCAGTGAAGTTCGTCGGCGCGGCCTACCTGGTTTATCTGGGCATTCGCGCATTGCGCGAGAAACAGGCAAGCGCGCATATGCCGGCCGTCGCGCCGGTCTCGTCCTCGAAAGCCTTCTTTCAGGCGATTCCCGCCGAAGTGCTGAATCCCAAGACAGCGCTGTTTTTTCTCGCCTTTCTGCCGCAGTTCGTTCGTCCCGAACACGGCTCCACGTTTCTGCAGTTCACCACGCTTGGCCTCATCTTTGTCGGCATGAGCGCGCTTTACACGACACTGATCGTGTTGACGATTCGTCCGCTGGGCAAATTCGTCAAGCGCCTGACGTGGCTGACGCGCTGGCAGAACAAGATTATCGGCGTGCTGTTCATTTCGCTCGGTCTGCGGGTGGCCACGCAAACGCGTTGATCGATCCGCGCGGCCCCGGTTCGTCACAGCGCCAGCGAGGCCGCCGCGTTCGCTAGATATTGCGGCGCTGTCGCCTGAGACGGCCTTCGCGCGCGTATTCCATCTGACCTTCGGTGCGAACCGCGAGCCTTTCCTGTTCGGCGCGGCTTAGCTGCCGCGTATCGTCGATGTCGCCGACACGCAGCACTTCCTGCGCGATCCTGATGCGCAGCGTCATCAACGGTTCGCCGCGCTCGACGAGCGTGCGGTCCACGGCGCGCGCCTGCTGGACGCCGCAGTCGATCAGGTTGCGCAGTTCCAGCAGCGTAAGTCGCTGCCGCTGGATTTCGAGGATGAGCCGCTGGACGGCCTGCTCGTCGCGCGTGCGCCACCAGGCGCGCAACTCGGCGAGCGTGGGAGGTTCGAAGGGTGGGAGGCGCATTGCTCAGATAAAAATACTGTATATATGTACAGTATATCCCGTCTTTTTACGGAAACGTGTAGAGCGCGTTCGCGGGTTCACCCACTCCGTGGGAGAGGGTGTGAATCGCTCATCAGGACAGCGCGAGCATGATGGAGGTGGAAACGACGATGATGAAAAGACACGCGGCGGTGAGAATGTCGTAGGGATAGTTCATGTTATGAGCATCTGGCGTAGCGGTGTGAAGGGCCATCATAGGGACAAGCGCGCCGCACGACTGTTAAGCTTTGCAAGACCTAAGCGCTGTCCGGCTACGCATGACTGGAGGGGGGAAGATGAACGAGGCAGCAACGCGCGTGCCCACGCCTGCATCGGAAATCGAGTTCTGGTTCGACTTCGGCAGCAACTACAGCTACCTCAGTGTCATGCGCATCGAAGTCGAAGCTGCGTCGCGAGGCGTGCGGATTCTGTGGCGTCCCTTCTTGCTAGGGCCGGTCTTTCGCGACCTCGGTTTCGACAATTCGCCATTCGTGCTGCAGAAGGAGAAGGGCGCGTACGTGTGGAAGGACATGGAACGGCAATGCCGCAAATACGGCATCGCCCTGACGCGTCCCACCACGTTCCCGCGCGCCGCGCTTCTTGCGATGCGCGTGGCGCTGCTCGGCGCGGATCGCGAATGGATCGCCGCCTACTGCCGCAAGATCATGCAGTTGAACTTCGCGCATGACCGCGATATCGGTTCGATGGAGGTAGTGAGCGAAGCGCTCGATGAACTGGGTTTGCCGGCGCAGGAGATCATCGCCGAAGCGCAAAGCGACGCGAACAAACTGCGCTTGCGTGAACAGACCGCGGCAGCCGCGGCCCGAGGGATTTTCGGCGCACCGATGTTTTTTGTCGGCGATGAAATGTTCTGGGGCAACGATCGGCTGGACGATGCGTTGGACTACTGCGCATCGATCGCCACGCGCGGTTAGCGCGACGAATGCTCGGCGCGCTAGCGTGTCATTCGTTGCCGTCCTGGCAGAAACGGCGGCCCGGCACGTGCGACACGACGGCCTGAGCGATTTCAAGCGGCGTGCTCTCGGCGGGCACCACCCGGCGGCTCGATGCGGGCGTGTGCTTCATGGTCCATTCGACGAGCCGGTATGAGCGACCCCAAGGATGCTGCAGCGGGTCCGAGACCTTGCATGAGCGAATCTGGCTGACCCAGTCGTTGCCGGGCATGGTGCGCAGATGCTCGAATACCGTGTCTTCAACCATGATTTGACTCCTTCTTCGCGGGCCTGCAGTCCATCTTCTGGCGCGTCGTCGACACCCCGGGGAAAAAGCGCCGCCGATGTTCTGGCGGCTTCAACAGGGGATGTTGTGCCTCATGGTTACAGCAAAGAATTAAGCCAGACTTAAAAATGCGTAAACGCGGATCGCGTAAAAGCGTGGTCGCCGCGATCGGGCCCTCAAGACCTCGCGAAATTCGCCGTTATTACAGCGATTGGGGGTCGCCAACCCCGCTTCGCCTTCGGGCCCGCACCTGATAACGTGACGAACCTCGCCCAAACGCCGCTTTCCGAGCGCCTTCGTTCGCTCGTCGATACCGTGCAGCACAACGAGCGCACGCTGCGGCGCTTCCAGAACGTCGAGTTGCGTTTGATCGGCGCTCAGGACTTCGCATCGTTTCTCGACACGCTGTTCACTCAGTTGCCGCGGGAATTTTCGCTGACGGGCGTGACGCTCTGGCTCGACGACCGCGCGCCGATGCTGCGCGAACTGCTCGAGCCGGTCGCCTTGCGCGCACTCGATCAGTCGAAACTGCGCACCTCGCGCGAAGGTGGTCTTGCCGCACAAGGTCTGTGCGAAGAGGGCCGGCCGTGGCTCGGCAAGTCGCACGACATGGATGATTCGGCGCGTCGCGCTTTCTTCGGCGACGCCGAATCGCCGGCGAGCGCGATCCTGTTGCCGCTTGCCGCGGGGGACACCGTCAGCGGCTATCTCTGTCTTGGCAGCGACGACCCGGCGCGTTTCGCCGAGGGCATGGCCACCGATATTCTGGAGCGCTTCGCGAGCATCGTGACAGCGAGTCTCGACAACGTCGCGCATCGCGAGCGACTCAAGCAACTGGGCATGACTGATTCGTTGACGGGCCTCGCCAATCGCCGCTATTTCGACGAGCGGCTGCGTGAGGAGATCATGCGTGCCGTCCGCTACGGCGTGCCGGTCGCGTGTCTGTTCATCGATATCGACAGCTTCAAACGCATCAACGACACCTACGGCCATCAGACCGGCGACCGTGCGTTGGCGGCGGTGGCGGCTTGCGTGCGGCAACAGGTGCGCCTGGGCGATACCGTGGCGCGTTATGGCGGCGAAGAATTCGCCGCGCTGCTGCAAGGCGATCGCACCGATGCGCTCACTGTCGCCGAGCGTGTGCGGCTGGCGGTCGAACGACTCGCTCTGCAGGACGATCACGGCGAGCGCATCGCCTTGACAGTATCGATCGGCGTGGCGGCGCGCACGATCAGCGGCACGCCGACCGAGGCGGCCAGACTAGGCGGCGCGATGATGGAAGAAGCCGATCGCGCGATGTATCGGGCCAAACGCAACGGCCGCAATCGCATCGAGGCGCTGGTCAATGCGGGCGGCGAACAGATGGCGCGTTGATCCGAGCCGGTGAAGCGCGCATCGAACTTGCGTGACCGGCTGCTCGGCGCGCATGCCGCTCAAACTCCCGGCGCATCCGGCGGCACACCCAGCAACTGCAGCGCTCCGCCCGTCACACCGCTGAACACCGGGCCGGCCACTGTCCCACCATAGAACGCCTTGCCCGCCGGATCGTCGATCATGACAGCGACGATCAAGCGCGGATCGCTCATCGGCGCCATGCCGACGAACAGCGCGCGGTAGCGGTTTTTCGCGTAAGTGGCGCCGACCTGTTTGCGCGCCGTGCCGGTCTTGCCGCCGATCCGGTAGCCTTCCACCGTCGCGGCGCGTCCTGTGCCGCCCACGCCGGTCGCCATTTCCAGCATCGAGCGGATGGCGCGCGCGGTGGCCGGCGTCGTGACCGCTTGGCCCTTGTCGTCGGATTGCGCGGCCGCGCCCGCTCCGTTGCGCAACAGACTCACGCGATGCATCGTGCCGTCGCCGGCATAGGCCGTGTACACCTGCGCCATTTGCAGTAGTGACGTGGACAGCCCGTAGCCATACGCCATGGTCGCCTGTTCGATCGGGCGCCAGCGTTTATACGGACGCACCTTGCCGGATGCCACGCCCGGAAAGGTCAGCTCGGGGCGCAGACCGAGCCCGTATTCCTGATACTTGGTCCAGATCTTTTCGGCCGGCAGATTCAGCGCAAGCTTGGCGAGCGCGATATTGCTCGACTTCTGCACGGCTTCGGCGACGGTCATCACACCATGATTCGAGGTGTCGTGGATCACGGCCGGCCCGATCTTGTACCAGCCGGGCGCGGTATCGATAACACTCTGCGGCCGCACCTTGCCCTCGTCGATCGAGAGCGCGACGACCACCGGCTTGATCGTCGAGCCCGGCTCGAAGGTGTCGACCACTGCGCGATTGCGCAGTTGGCGGCCGGTCAGGCGGGCGCGATCGTTCGGATCGAAGCTCGGGTAGTTGGCGAGCGCCAGGATCTCGCCGTTGCGCGCGTCGAGCACCACCACGCTGCCGGCTTCGGCGTGATGTTTGGCAATCGCGTCCTTCAACTGCGCATAGGCGAGCTGCTGAATCCGCCGGTCGATCGTCAGGTGGATGGTTTCGCCGTTCTGCGCGGGCACGAGCGGCCGGGTCTCGGACACCACGCGGCCCAGCCGGTCGCGGATCACTTCGCGCTGGCCGGGCACACCGAGCAGTTGCTCGTTGGCGGCAAGTTCGACGCCTTCCTGGCCGTTGTCCTCGATATCCGTGAAGCCGACCACGTGCGCCGCCGATTCGCCTTCGGGGTAAAAGCGCTTGGAATCCGCGATCTGCGTGATGCCCGCGAGGCCCAGTTTCGACAGATGCCCGGCGGTCTCGGCGTCCACCTGGCGCTTGAGCAGGACAAAGGTCTTGTCGCCGTTCAGACGCCGGCGCAGTTCCGCCAGCGGCAGATCGAGCAGCCTGGAGAGCGGCGCGAACGCGGCTTCGTCGATCAGTTTGGGCGAGGCCCAGATCTCGTAGGTCGCGAGGCTGACGGCGAGCATCGAGCCATTGCGATCGACGATTCGCCCGCGCGTCGCGTCGAGCTCGATGGTGCGCTGATAGCGCTTTTGCCCTTGATCGACGTAGAAGTCCTGGTTCACCACCTGCACCCAGAACGCGCGGCCCGCGAGCGAAGCGAACGCGCCGAACACCAGCAGGACGATGAATTTCGAACGCCACATCGGCAGGCGCGCGGCCAGCAACTGGTTCTTCGCGACGGGTGCGTAGGGATCGTGCGACTGTGATTTCTTCTTCTGGATCATTGGATGCGGATAACGAACAGCTCGATTAACTTGCGCCGCCCGAATCGGCGGCGGTGAACATCTTGAGTTGCCAGCGGGAATCGCACGGCCAGCATGCGCACCGCGAAGCCCCCGACTAGCACCACGAGTGAAGCCGGTCCCGGCGCCACGCCGCCGGCTTGCAACGCCACATACACAGCGCCGGCGCCGAGCGCGATGCTGGCGTACAACTCCTGACGCAACACCAGCGGCATCTGGTTGCACAGCACGTCGCGCAACATGCCGCCGCACACGCCGGTGATCGCGCCGGCCAGCACGACGGTGGCGGGGCTCACGTCCAGCGTCGCGGCCACGTCGCAGCCGATCACCGTGAAGGCGATCAGGCCGATCGCATCGACCGTGACGAACAGGCCTTGCCAGTTGCGCAGCCACTTCGCGCACGCCGCGGCAACCGACGCCGCTCCGATTGTAATAAGAACGTAATCTTGATGCGAGATCCACGCAAGGGGATAGTGACCAAGCAGGACGTCGCGCACCGTGCCGCCGCCGAGCGCGGTGACGGTGCCGACGAGGCACAGACCGAAGCGATCCATGCCGCGGCGCATCCCCATGAGGGCGCCGGACATGGCTTCCGCGACAATCGCGAGCAGGTAGAGGAGATGGAGCAGCATGACGGCGAGCCTCTATGAACGGCGCTCGTAGACGGCTCCGGCGTGGAGCGCGCCCACGCGGCGTGCGTTAAAAAGCGGCCATTATCGTAAGCGTGCCGTTAGCATGAAAATGCCTTAAGCAAAATTCGGCGATGCCAAATTCGGCTTAACCTGGTTGCGGTTTCGAGCGCGGTAAGCGTTTGCTGAGCAATGCGGTGTCACGTGAGCCGGAGAGGGCTCAAGGTGGACCAAGGCGCGCGCGGGCGTAAAAAAACCGCGCGGACTTGAAAAATCCGCGCGGCTCTTTCGTTCGATTAATGCGTCGACTCCGACGCGGCGTGTTAAAGAGGCGCTCTCCGCCTGTTGAGCGCCTTCTTTTTTTGTGTGCTGCTTCTGTGTGCTGCTTCTGCCAGTCTCGGCCGGTCTGAAAATCCTCAGGCCGGCAGCGCGAAGCTCGAGATCGCTTCGCGCAACACACCCACCTGATCCTTGAGCGAATGCGCCGCGGCCGCGGCCTCTTCGACCAGCGCCGCGTTCTGCTGCGTGACCTGATCCATTTCGCCGACCGCCCGATTGACCTGCTCGATGCCCGCGCTCTGCTCGCGGGAGGCGTTGCTGATCTCTTCGAGAATCTCGTTCACGCGACGCACCGACTGCACGATCTCGCCCATCGTCGAACCGGCGTTGGCGACCAGCGACGCGCCGGCTTCCACCGTGTTCGTCGAGGTTTCGATCAAGGCCTTGATTTCCTTCGCCGCCGTGGCCGAGCGTTGCGCGAGGCTGCGCACTTCGGCCGCGACTACCGCGAAGCCGCGACCCTGTTCGCCCGCGCGGGCCGCTTCGACCGCTGCGTTGAGGGCCAGAATATTGGTCTGGAAGGCGATGCCGTCGATCACGCCGATGATGTCGCCGATCTGCCGCGAACTGGTGGTGATCTCGCCCATCGTACGGACCACGTCGTCGACTACGCGGCTGCCGCGCGTGGCGACATCCGCGGCCTGGCCGGCGAGGTGCGCGGCCTGCAGCGCGCTGTCCGCGTTCTGCTTCACGTTGACCGTCATCTGGTCCATGCTCGACGCCGTTTCGACGAGCGCAGCGGCCTGTTCTTCGGTGCGTTGGGAGAGATCCGTGTTGCCGGCAGCGATTTCGGTCGCGCCGATATTGATGTTCTCCGTGCCGAGCCGCACGCGCGACACCGTCTCGACGAGACCCGCCTGCATCGTCTGAAGCGCATGCAAAAGGCTTCCGGTGTAATCCGACTGGACCGGCACGCGCGTGGCGAGGTTGCCACGCGCCATCAACTGCGCGTGTTCCACGGCCACTTCGAGATCGCCGCCGAGTGTACGGCGAATGCTGCGCAGCACCAGCAGCATGACGCCGGTGGCGATCGCGCCGAGCGTGACGGTGATGACGAGCCAGCGCAGCAGATTGGCGTAGAACGCGCTTTGCACGTCGTCCATATACATGCCGGTGACGAGATACCAGTCCCACGGCGCGAAGTGAATCGAGTAGCTGGTTTTAGCGACCGGTTTGTCGCTACCCGGCTTGGACCACAGGTAGTCGACGAAGCCGCCGCCTTCGCGATTACCCGCGTTGACGATATCGACGAACAGATGGTTGCCCGCCGGATCGGTGAATTGCGCGAGATTCTTGCCGACCATTTCCGGCTTGAACGGATGCATCAGCATGGCGGGCTGCGAATCGTTGACGGAGATGTAGCCGTCCTTGCCATAACGCATGGCCGCGAGGCTTTCGAGCGCCTGCTTCTTCGCTTCGTCTTCGGTAATGGTGTGCTGCTGCGCGAGCGTGTAATAACGGCCGACGATGTGGTTGGCCTGGTCGATCAGCGATTTCAGCTGATCGCGGCGGTCCGAGATCATCGAGGCACGGTTTTGCCATGCGCCGAAGCCGCCGATCAGGATCAGGCCGATCCAGAGGACGGCGATCATCGAGGCCAGTTTTCTGTTCAAAGTCATAGCGGTTTTTGCTTTCGCACAGTGGTCGGTCAGGGATTGGATTCGCTTGTGGCGAGTGGCTTGTCGCTGACTGTGTTTACGGCGCGGCGGCATGAGGTCCGCAGGGCAGGGGAAACCCGCTGTCAAGCATTTCTATTCGTCTGACTATAAAGACATTTTACCGTCGGGACGGCATTTTCTATGTTTCGTTAAGTGCGCTTATTCATTTTCTGCTGATTCAATTGGGCTTTCCCTCTATTGCCAATACAAAATGCCAGTGCTGGTGAATCGATATTAATAGTTGAGGTTTTCCTTAAATGAAAATCAGATATTAAAACCTCAGCATCGCCACAACTGTTGACGACCAGCACGAACGGACGCACCGCCCATCAAAGCGCTGCCATGCGTTTGCGTCAGGATTCCACAAAACGCCAATAAAATCCAAGCCACGGATCGCATTGGCAGATTGCAAAAAACGACACATTTTTCCACTTATCCGCAAATGGAGAAAATCGCTGTCACGAAAAAGACGAATAAATAAAAATTCCGCTATAGTCGCCATTTTCCAGTCGTCAGTCGGGCAAAAGAAGAGCACCAATAAGCCCGCCACCAGGAGTACATAAAATGAATGCCCGCGAACCCGCTTTCGTCTCCGCTTCCCGCAGTGCGCGCCTGCGCCAGATGCTCGTCAGCAACGAACTCGAATTTATGATGGAGGCCCATAACGGCCTGTCCGCCCGGATCGTCCGCGAAGCCGGCTTCAAGGCGATCTGGGGCTCGGGCCTCGCAATCTCCGCGCAATACGGCGTGCGCGACAACAACGAAGCAAGCTGGACGCAGGTCGTCGACACGCTCGAATTCATGGCCGACGCCAGCGATCTGCCGATCCTGCTGGACGGCGATACCGGCTACGGCAATTTCAACAACGTGCGCCGCCTCGTGCGCAAACTCGAACAGCGCGGCATTGCCGGCGTATGTATCGAAGACAAGCAATTCCCCAAGACCAACAGCTTCATCAATGGCGAAGCGCAACCGCTCGCCGATATGGACGAGTTCTGCGGCAAGATCAAAGCCGGTAAAGACTCGCAGTCCGACGAAAACTTTTCGATCGTCGCGCGGGTTGAAGCGTTGATTGCCGGCTGGGGCATGGACGAGGCGCTGCGCCGCGCGGAAGCCTATCGCCAGGCCGGCGCGGATGCGATCCTGATTCACAGCAAACTCTCGCGTCCCGACGAAATTCTCGAATTCGCGCGTGAATGGGCCGGCCGCGGTCCGCTCGTGATCGTGCCGACCAAGTACTACAGCACGCCGACCGAAGTCTTCCGCGAAGCCGGCATCAGCACGGTGATCTGGGCGAACCATCTGATCCGCGCGGCGACCTCGGCGATGCAGGCCGTCGCCAAGGAAATCCATTCCAGCGAGACGCTCGTCAACGTGGAAGACAGCATCGTCGCCGTCAACGAAATCTTCCGTCTGCAAGACGCCGACGAATACTCGGAAGCCGAAGACCGCTACCTGTCGAGCGGCCGTGCGGCCGGTTCCGCGGTCGTGCTCGCGGCAAGCCGTGGCAAGGGCCTCGAAGCCGTCACCGAAGACCGTCCGAAAGTGATGCTGCCTATCGCCGGCAAGCCGCTGTTGCGCTGGCTCGTCGATGCGTTCAAGAAGCAGCGTGTGAACGACATCACCGTGGTCGGCGGTTACCGCGCCGATGCGATCGACACGGCCGGTATCAAGCTCGTCGTCAACGAACAGCATGCGCAAACCGGCGAACTCGCGTCGCTCGCCTGCGCGATCGACAAACTCGCGGGCGACACGGTGGTCTCGTACGGCGATCTGCTGTTCCGCAGTTATATCCTGCGCGATCTCGTGGAGAGCGAAGCGGCGTTCAGCGTGGTGGTCGATTCGTCGCTGACCGACGCGGAAAACGCCAGCGTGCGCGATTTCGCATGGTGCTCGGCCGCCGACGACCGCGGTTTGTTCGGCAACAAGGTCGTGCTGCGCCACGTGTCGAGCGGGCAGGACGCCACGGCGGCCATCGCGTCGCAAACACCGCACGGCCGTTGGGTCGGTCTGCTGAACGTGCGCGGCGAAGGCCGTGAGCGTTTGCAGGCGGTGATGAGCCAGTTGCAGGCGCGCGCGGATTTCGCGTCGCTCGACATGCCGGCGTTGCTGGACGCGCTGATCGAAGCAGGCGAGTCGATCGAAGTGCAATACGTGCACGGCCACTGGCGCGGCGTGAACGACCTCGAGGACTTCCGCCGTGCGGGCGACTTCGCGCATGCACAAGCGCCGTTCGCGGCCGCGGTCGGCGGTTCGGGCAAAGGCGCAACGGACGCAGCGAGCGGAGCCGCGCAATGATCGAGGCAGCACAGTTCGTCGAGGCGGCGCGCGAGCGCGGCTTCGACTGGTATGCGGGCGTGCCGTGCTCGTATCTGACGCCGTTCATCAACTACGTGTTGCAGGACGAGTCGCTGCACTATGTGTCGGCGGCCAATGAAGGCGACGCCGTCGCATTGATCGCGGGCGTCACGCTCGGCGCGCAAAACGGCCGGCGCGGCATCACCATGATGCAGAATTCCGGGCTCGGCAACGCCGTGAGCCCGTTGACTTCGCTCACGTGGACCTTCCGTCTGCCGCAATTGCTGATCGTCACGTGGCGCGGCCAGCCCGGAGTCGCCGACGAACCGCAGCACGCGCTGATGGGCCCGGTCACGCCTGCGATGCTCGAGACGATGGAGATTCCCTGGGAGACGTTTCCCACCGAAGCCGACGCGATCGGCCCGGCTCTCGATCGCGCCATCGCGCATATGGATGAAACCGGCCGCCCGTACGCGCTCGTCATGCAGAAGGGCAGCGTGGCGCCGTACGAATTGAAGGACAGCGGCGCGCGCGCGCGCCGCGCGCCCGTTACGCCGCAATCGCAGTTCACGAATGTGGCAGCGGGTGAACTGGCTTCGCGTCACGACGCGCTAAACAAGGTGATCGCGCATACGCCGCTCGAATCGACGGTGGTGCTCGCGTCGACCGGATTTTGCGGGCGCGAACTCTACGCGATCGACGACCGTCCGAACCAGTTGTACATGGTTGGTTCGATGGGTTGCGTGACGCCGTTCGCGCTGGGTCTTGCGCTCGCGCGTCCCGACCTGCACGTCGTCGCGCTCGACGGCGACGGCGCCGCGTTGATGCGCATGGGCGCGTTCGCCACCATCGGCGCGTACGGTCCGGCGAATCTCACGCACGTGCTGCTCGATAACGGCGCGCACGATTCCACCGGCGGTCAGGCGACGGTGTCGTCGCAGGTTTCGTTTGCGGGCGTGGCCGCGGCGTGCGGTTATGCGTCGGCGGTCGAAAGCGACGACGCGCGCGTGATCGACGCCCTGTTCGAAGCGGCGCCGCTCGACGGCCCGCGCTTCGCGCGTCTGGCCATTCGCCGCGGCACGCCCGACGGGCTGCCGCGTCCCACCATCACCCCGCCCGATGTGAAGACGCGTTTGATGCGCCACATCGGCGCCGCTTAAAGTCAAGTCAAGGAGCGCTCATGCTGCTGCTCAATCCCGGCCCGGTGACGCTCACCGAGCGCGTTCGGAACAGCCTGTTGCAGACGGATTTGTGCCACCGCGAAAGCGAGTTTTTCGATTTACAGGAAGAGGCCCGCACGCGGCTCGTCGATCTGTACGGTCTCGACGCGAGCGAATGGCAGGCCGTGCTGATGACCGGCTCCGGCACGGCGGCCGTCGAAAGCATGACCGCCGCGCTGGTGCCGCAGAACGGCAAGCTGCTCGTGGTGGAAAACGGCGTGTACGGCGAGCGTATTTCGCAGATCGCGACGCAGTACGGCATCGCGCATGAATCGCTGAAGCACGACTGGATGCAGGCGCCCGATCTCGCGAAGATCGCCGAGCGCCTCGATGCGGACAAGGCGTTCACGCACGTCGCCGTGATTCATCACGAAACCACCACGGGCCGCCTGAACGATCTGGGGTTGCTCGGCGCGCTGTGCCGAGCACGGGGGCTGCGTCTGCTGGTGGACGGCGTGAGCAGCTTCGGCGCGGAAACGATCGATTTCGCCGACACCAGTCTCGACGCGGTGGCCGCCACGGCGAACAAATGTCTGCATGGCGTGCCGGGCGCGTCGTTCGTGCTGGTGCGCCGCGCGGCGCTCGCGCAGGCGGCGAGCCGCACGTACTACCTCGATCTCGGCCGTCTCGCGCGTTTGCAGGATCAGCGCAACACGCCGTTTACGCCGTCGGTGCATGCGTACTACGCACTGGTCGAAGCGCTGCGCGAACTCGCCGACGAAGGCGGTTGGCGCGCGCGTCATGCGCGCTACGCGGCGCTGGCTGAACAGGCGCGGGCGGGTCTGGCCGAGCGCGGCATCGGCAGCGTGCTGCCGCCGGAAGAGTCGTCGGTGGTGCTGCGCGCGTACCGTTTGCCGGAAGGCATCGCGTATCCGCAACTGCATGACACGCTGAAGGCGCGCGGCTTCGTCATCTACGCAGGGCAAGGCGGTTTGTCGGCCGAACTGTTCCGCATTTCGACGATGGGCAACATTCACGCCGCAGACATCGACCGTCTGCTGCAGGGCTTTACCGAGCTGATGCGCTGATTCGCGTTTCCGGTTGCTGGCCGCGCAATGCGGTCACACCGGGTCTTTGTCCGGCGGCCCATCGGGCCGCTGCGGTTCCTCGGTGTGATGGCCGGGCGACGGCGGTACTAGCGGATCGGCTTCCGGGTCGCGGTTCGGATCGGCGTTGGGGTCGGGAATCGGACTGGTATGCATGTCGTAACTCATGGCAGCACCTTTAAGTGGAGAAGAGGCCGGGGCGGCGACGGCGTCGAACTCACGCCGGCCGTTCTCTTCAAGCGTAGGCCTTTCCGGCGCGCCGCGTCTCCTACTTTTTCGCGCGACGACCCACGCTGAGCTGCCAGTAACGCTCAGTCGCGAAGATGTCGTCGTAATTGCCCGCGCCGAACGCGCGCAACTGGCTTTGGTAAGCGTTGACCGCCTCGCGTTTGAGTTGAGCGCGGCGCTGTGCATCGATCGTGTGGCCGGCGCTCGGACTGGCCGGCGTCGCGACGATGCCGCGCTGCGCGAGATCGGCGAGCCGAGCCTGCACCACGCCGGGTGTACGCCGGTGAATCGCTTCCTCGTAGCCGAACCAGGTCAGATGCGACAGGCGTGGCAGGATTTCACAGCAGGCTTCGAAGACTCGCACGTGATCGTCGTGATACAGGCCGAGCGGCATCAGCAACGTGTTGGCGGTAGTGCGGTAGATGGTTTCTTCGAGCGCCGCCGCCATTTTGCTGATCGAGGGCGAGTCCGAATACTGGCTGTCGCGAAAGGGCATGCGCAGCGGAATCGCGTCGAGTACTTCGAGTGCGCGGTTGTCTTCCAGCGTGCGTTCGTGGATGGCCTGATGGGCGTCCGTGAAGCCCGACTTTTCATCCCATTCGGTATGCATCGGCTGCTCGGGTGGTGCGGCGAATACCGTGCAGACCGCGGCGTCGGGATGGGCGGCGAGCAATGCGCCGCAACTGAAGACGGCGTCGTCGAAATGGGGCGAGACAATGAAAAGGCGTGGGCTGGTTTCGCTCATGGGACGTGTGATGGGTTCGCAACGCGCGGACCGTTGGCGAGGCCGTTCGAGGCTCGAGCGTCGCGCCGGTGCTTGGAAAAATGCGGCGTCACATCAGCTTAGGCGGAATCGTCGCAGCTTGCGCGGCGGGTTTGTGGAGAGCAAGCGGCGTGCCTGACAAGGTTGAATGGAGAGCCGGTAGTTGGTTCCCGTGGGGCTCACGGTGGTGGCGCTGGTTGGCTCCTGAACTTACTCACCTTTGCTGGGACTGAAATGCAAACGTGGCTGCCCGCGGTCCGACGCCTGTCACACCCAAAAACGCTAGCGTGACTCTCCCGTGCTGGAACGCCTGACCCGGCCGTACGGTGCTTCCCTCTGAGCGGCGCCTGTGCTCAGGTTAGCCGTGTACATGTGAGCGATAAAACGTCATAAGAAGTCATGTGAGCGGTTAAGCGGATTTTCCTGACTGGCGAGCGTCGGGTATTCGAGGCAAAAAAGCTACGCCCCTTCCGCCACCAACCCCGCCGCGTGACTGAACGCCGCCACCATGCCCGCGACAATATCCTCGCGCAACCGGCCGTCGGCCATTTTCAGCGCATACGACGGATGCCACGTCGGCACGATCAGACGCCCGCCGTGATCGATGGTCTGCCCCAGATATTCCGACAGATTGACGTGCGTGCCCGTCACCGCCTTCAGCGCTGTCGCGCCGAGCGTGACGATCACGCGCGGCGCGACCTGCGCGAGCTCGTTTTCCAGCCAGTACTGGCAAGCCTCGACCTCGCGCCGCGCGGGCGTGCGGTGGACGCGCTGCTGTTCCAGCGTTTCCCATTTGTAATGCTTGACGGCATAGGTCAGATAGAGCGCTGCGCGTTCGAGGCCGGCGCGCGCGAGCACCGTGTCGAGCAGTTGACCGGCGAGGCCGGTGAAGGGCACGCCGTGCTGGTTTTCGTGCTCGCCGGGTTGTTCGCCGACCACCATGATCGCCGCCTGAGCTGGACCGGCGCCCGCGACGGCCTGCTTCGCATTGCGCCACAACGCGCAGCGCCGGCAGGTGGCCAGCGGGCCGGTGGGCTCGCGCAAGGGGGGCGTCACCGCCGAATATTCGAGCGGCGGCATCTCCGGAACGGTGACAGTGCCGCTCTGCGCGCCGAGACGGCTGCGCTCGCGCGCGAGTTGCGCGGGCAGCGGCGGACCCTCGGGCGGCGTTCTCCAGTAACGCAGCGGCACGGGCGCCGGCGCCCTATTGAAGACGCTGGCGTAATACGCGAGCCAGAGCGCCTCGGTGGGTTCGCTGGTCGTAGCTTCGCCGGCCATGGCGCCAGGTGGTAACGCCCGGGTGGCTAGCGGATTCTGCTGCTGGCGCTCAGGACAAGAGTGCGCGTCTTCTTCCGCTGCCGGCCGGCTGATTCGCAGCAGCATGCCGTTCCAGAACGCCGCGCCCTGCGGCGTCGCCAGCATCCACGTGGAATCGCCCATGCGCTCGGCAAAGCGCTCGGCGGACTGCGCCAGCAGATCATGATGCGGCTCGTACCAGCCGACGAATTCCGGCGGTCCCATGGACGGATCGCGCCGCCTGAACAGGGTGAGCGTCACCAGATCATTGGTTTCGTGCTCGACCGACTGGATGCGCTGATCGAGCAGCGCGCCGTCGGCGTCTTGCGGATCGAGGACGTGGCGCTCGCCGTGCGTCCAGCGCCACAGGATGCGGTAGAGCAGGGACCAGCGGTCCGGCGCGCAAAAGCAGGCCGCCGTCTTCAGCCAGGCGAGCAGTTCACGAGGAATGGCGGGCGTGGCAACGACCGGGGTGGTGGCGGAGCTGTCGGGAGCGGCGGCGCTGCCGGTACCCGAATCGACTGAATCGAACTCAACCCACTCGATCCGCTCCGGCTCGACCCCTTGCCGCAGCAGTTCCCGCGCCGCGCGGCGCCAGGCGGCAAAAGACGGTTCGATTGAAATGCGTTTCATGCGGACGCGCCGCGGCCATGCGCAACGTAACGCGCCAACCCATGCGGACAAAAATACTGTATGGATATACAGTATGCGCCTGAACGCGAGTCCGGATCAAGCGTGTCACGTCACCACTGCCAGGCCAGGACCTCGCAACTACACGTTTCGCAAATCCTCCGGCGTGTCCACATCGCGCAAAATGCCCGCATCGTCGACGTCCAGTCGCGTCACATGCTGCGACATGAACAAGGATCTCGCGCCGGTATCGCCGTCGAGCGCCAGCAGCGCGTCGCGATGTTCGACGCCGAAGCCGACCGGATGTCCACGCTGCCCCTGGTAAAACGGCGCGACCAGCGACGCGCCGCCGTCAAGCGCGCGCGCCACGTCTTCGATCGTGCTAGTGGCGATGCGCGGCATGTCCGCGAGCGCGACGACCCAGCCCTCGGCGCCCTCACTGGCCTCGATGCCAGCGGCGAGGCTCGCGCCCATGCCGCGTTCGGCGTCCAGCGCGAACACCACGTCGCAACCGGCATCGTTGAGGAGCCGCGCGAGCGCGTCCGAACCCGGCCGCACCACGGCCAGCACCCGCGTCACGACCCGCAGCAGCCGATGGGCGGACTCATGCGCGACCGCCGTGCCGTCCGGCATGCGCGCGAGCAGTTTATTGTGCAGGCCGTCCGGGTCGAAGCGCGAACCGAAGCCGGCGGCGAGCAACACGCCAGTGGCGAGCGAGGCGTAGGCCATGGGCGGGCACCGGTAGGTAGAAAGGATGAGATCGATTGTGCGATGCAACGCAGCCACAGGCAAGCGCCAATGTGGATTCACGGCGCCTGACTGCCAAGGCTACAACGCGCTCGCTGCGATGCGGAACGCCACGCGCGGACGAGTTCGCTCCACTTTGGAAGTACCGGCGACCCTGGACGTGAACGCGACCGCCACCGCATTCGCGCCCGGTGAAAGCGCAAGCGAACACAAATCTGACCGCAACCGCAACCGCAACCGCAACCGCAACCGCGTCAAACCTGCGTCGTCTGCATCACCTTGTCGAGCGTGATGGGCAGATCGCGCACGCGCACGCCGGTGGCGTGATACACCGCGTTCGCAATCGCCGCCACCACGCCCGTAATGCCGATCTCGCCAATGCCGCGTACCCCGAGCGAGTTGATATACGGATCCGGCCGGTCGATAAAGGTAATGTCGAGCGACCCGATATCGGCATTCACGGGCACGTGATACTCCGCAAGATTCGCATTGGTGAAGCGGCCATAGCGCGTATCGAGCGACGTCTCTTCCTGCAGCGCAGCCCCGACGCCCCACACGATGCCGCCCATCAACTGGCTGTGCGCTGTCTTCTCGTTGAGCACGCGCCCGACGTCGTACACACCGACCACGCGCGCCACGCGGATCGTGCCGAGGTCGGCGTCGACATGTACCTCCGCGAACACCGCGCCGAACGAGTGAAACGAGTACTTCTGCTTTTCGTCGCCGGGCTTGACGGTCGCGCTCGCCTCGATCGGCTTGCCGCCCGAGCGCGCGATGATTGCCGCCGCCGGATCGCGCTTGCCCGGTTGCGAGCGGCTCATCACCCAGCCGTTTTCCACGGTGATGTCGTCGAGCGCGATGCCGTGCACGGGCGAAGCCTGATCGGCAAGCGCCAGCGCAATCAACTGGCTGCGCGCCTGGTTCGCCGCGTCGCGCACGGCCGGCGACACGCTCGCGGCCGATTGTGATCCGCCCGACCCCGGCGCTCTGGGCAGCGACGAATCGCCAAGCGCGAAGTGAATGTTTTCCGGCGCGAAGCCGAGCGCGTCGGCGGCCACCTGGGTCATCACGGTGTAGGTGCCGGTGCCGAGATCCTGGGTGCCGGAGGCGACCATCGCGGTGCCGTCCGGCAAGATCCGCGCAATGGCGCTGGCCTCGCTGCGATTGGCCGGATAGGTCGCGGTCGCCATGCCCATGCCGATCAGCGTGCCGCCGTTGCGCATCGAGCGAGGCGCGGGCGTGCGCCGCGACCAGCCGAATTTCTCGGCGCCGATCTGATAACACTCGCGCAAGGACTTGCCCGACCACGGCTTGTTTTCCTGCGGATCGGCCTCGGCGTAATTCTTGATGCGCAGCGCGAGCGGGTCCATTTTCAAGGCCGCCGCGAGTTCGTCCATCGCCGACTCGAGCGCGAACGAACCGGTCGTTTCGCCCGGCGCGCGCGTGAAGGTCGGCGTGCCGAGATTGAGCGGCACGATGCGGTGCGTGGTTACCTGGTTCGGCACTGCGTACAGCATGCGCGTGACCATGCAGCAGGTCTCGGTCCAGTCTTCGATCACCGAGGTGTTCGAGATGCTGTCGTGGCGCATCGCGGTCAGCGTGCCGTCGCGCCGCGCGGCGAGCACGAAGTGCTGTTCGGTGCGCGGCCGCGCGCCGACCGGCCCGAACATCTGCGGCCGTTCGAGCACGAGTCGCACGGGGCGCCCGGTCTGTTTCGCCGCCATCGCGCACAACGACACATGCGACCACGACGAGCCCTTGCAACCGAAACCGCCGCCTACGAACGGCGAAATCACGCGCACGTCCCCCGGCGGCATGCCGAACGTCTTCGCGATGGCCAGCGCCGCGCCGCTGACGCCTTGCGTCGAATCATAGAGCGTGAGTTGCGGACCGTCCCAGCGCGCCATCGTGGCGTGCGGCTCCATCGGATTGTGATGTTCGATTGGCGTCGTGTACGTCGCGTCCACGTGCACCCCGCCGCTTTGCAGGCCGTCGTCGAAGCTGCCGCGTTGCGTGTCGGTTTGCCGGCCTTGCGGCTTGTCCGGCGCATGCGCGTTCGCTTTGGCCTGGGCGAAGTCCACGGTCGCGTTGCTGCTCTGATAGGTGATGCGCAACTGACGTGCGGCATCGGTGGCGCGTTCGAGCGTATCCGCCACCACCACGGCGACCGGCTCGTTGCTGTAGTGAACCTGATTGTCCTGCAGCAGCGACAGGCGGCGTCCGGCCGGCGGCGCCAACGCGGGCTTGCCGCCGTTCGGCAGACGTGGCGCGTTCTGATACGTCATCACGAGCAGCACGCCGGGCAGCGCCTGCGCGCGGCTCGCATCGATCGACGCAATCGCGCCGCGCGCAATCGTGCTGGTGACGAGCACCGCATGCGCGAGACGCGCTTCTGGAAATTCGGCGGCGTAGCGCGCTTCGCCGGTGACTTTGAGCAGACCGTCGGTGCGGTCGATGGGTTGACCGATCAGATTCATGCGACACCTCCCGCGCGGCCGGCGGCCTGGTTGACGGCGCGCACGATCGCGCGTTGCGCGAGCTGCACCTTGAAACGATTGTCGTGTTGCGGCCGCGCTTCGCGTAGTGCGGCCGCGGCGGCATGGGTCAGCGTCGCTTGCGTGAGCGGCTGCCCGTTAAGCATCTGTTCCGCGGCGCTCGCGCGCCACGGTTTGTGCGCGACGCCGCCCAAAGCGATGCGCGCGGTCTTCACGCGATCGCCATCCATCTGCAAGGCGGCCGCGACCGAGACCAGCGCGAATGCGTAACTGGCGCGGTCACGCACTTTCAGATAGTGGGAGTTCGCGCTGAAGAGCGGTGGCGGAAGATCGACGGCGGTGATCAGTTCGCCGGGCTGCAAGGTGGTATCGACATCGGGCCGGTCACCGGGAAGCCGGTGAAAGTCCGCGAACGCGATGGTCCGCTCGCCTGCTGGGCCGCTCACGCGCACCACGGCGTCGAGCGCGGCGAGCGCCACGCTCATATCCGACGGATTCACGGCGATGCACTGCGGACTCGCGCCGAGGATCGCATGCGTGCGATTGTGGCCGTCGAGCGCCGCGCAGCCGCTGCCCGGCATGCGCTTGTTGCACTGCGTGAAGGCCGTGTCGTAGAAGTAGCCGCAACGGGTCCGTTGCAACAGATTGCCGCCGACCGTCGCCATATTGCGCAGTTGCGACGACGCGCCCGCCAGAAATGCTTGCGAGAGCAACGGGTATTGCTCGCGCACCAGCGCATGGTTGGCGGCATCGCTATTGCGCACCAGCGCGCCGAGCCGAATGCCGCCGTCAGGCAGTGTCGTGACCGTATCGAGTCCGCTGATATGCGTGATATCGATCAGCCGCATCGGCCGCGCTGCGCCGCCCTTCATCAGATCGAGCAGATTGGTGCCGCCGCCGATGAACACCGCACCCGGCTGCTGCGCCGCCCGCACTGCGCCGGCGACATCGCCGGCGCGTTCATAAGAGATCGCATCCATGCTGTCGCTCCGTCAGGCGTTGGGGTTGTTGCCGCCGCTGCTCTGGCCGCCGCCTTCATGCACCGCGCGTACGGCGGCCACGATATTCGCGTAGGCGCCGCAGCGGCAAATATTGCCGCTCATGCGTTCGCGGATTTCATCGTCGGAGAGTTGGGCGGGGCGGCTGCGCACATCGGCCGTGACGGTGCTGGCCGTGCCGTTGCGGAATTCGTTCAGAAGGGCGGTCGCGGAACACAACTGCCCGGGCGTACAGTAACCGCACTGAAAGGCATCGTGTTCGATGAACGCGCGTTGCATCGGACTCAATGCGCCGTTGGCGGCAAGCCCTTCAACGGTGGTGATGCTCTCGCCTTCGTGCATCACGGCGAGCGTCAGGCATGAGTTGATGCGGCGGCCCTCGGCGAGCACCGTGCATGCGCCGCACTGTCCGCGATCGCAACCCTTCTTCGTGCCCATCAGACCGGCGTATTCCCGCAACGCATCGAGCAAGGTCACGCGCGGCTCGAGTTGCAGCGTGTACGCGCGGCCGTTCACAGTCAGCGTGACCGGGCGCGGCGGCTCGGCTTGCCGAACCTGAACTGGTGGCGCGGTCGGGGTTTGAGTTTGCGCGCGCAGATGCGGCGCCGCGCCGACGGTGGCGGCAGCGGCGGCGGATTGAAGAAAGCGGCGGCGTGAAGGTTTCGTTGGGATGGCGGCTGGGACGTCGCCCGGATCCTGACTATCGTTATGTGCGGACATGACGTTCTATTGACTCCATTGAAAGGTCAATGCAGGCTAGCGATGCGTCGGTATCCGAAGCGTCGCGATCCATTGGACAGTACGCAGCAATTTCGGTGCCGTTGCATTCACAACGGTATTAGCAAATATCGGAGACGAAAAACGTGAAGTCCACTTTCAGAATCGAGCCTGCGCAACGACCGGTGCCGGTGGTGCCAACCCTGGCGATCATGTTGGCGGTGGCAGTCATGCTGACTGCGTGCCATAGCGGCGGTAGTGAAAATAATCCACCACCGCAAGCCAATACGCTGCCGGGCTTTATCACCACCTCATCGGTAAAGAGTCAGTCCTATGACGGCAATACCGACGACCTGCTCACCGCCGGCCTCGGCAAAACCGGACTGGGATCGGCCGCGGCGCCGGCCATTGCCAACGCTGCGCAACCCACTGCCGCCGAACTGCGGCGCCTCGCCATCTGGTCGAACTATCGCGCGCTCGTCGACATGACGGCGAACGGCGGCTATGGACGCTTCTGGGGGCCGAACGTCGACCTGAACGGCAACGACACGCTCGGCGAAGGCAAGATCGCCGGCAAGGAATACCTCGCTTACGCCGACGACGGCAGCGGCACACAGAACGTCACCATGCTGGTGCAGATACCGGCGAGCTTCAATCCGGATCAGCCGTGCATTGTCACGGCGACGTCATCCGGTTCGCGCGGCGTGTATGGCGCGATTTCCGCAGCCGGCGAGTGGGGCCTCAAGCGCGGTTGCGCGGTAGCCTACACCGATAAAGGCAGCGGCAACGGCGCACATGAACTGTCTTCCAATCTGGTCACGCTGATCGACGGCACGTTGCAGGATGCCACCGCTGCAGGCAAGAACAGTTTCTTCACGGCCAACCTGGGCAACACCGATCTCGGCTCTTACAACAGCCAGTTTCCGAATCGCTACGCGTTCAAGCATGCGCATTCGCAGCAGAATCCCGAGAAGGATTGGGGCAAGAATACGTTGCAGGCGATCGAGTTCGCGTACTGGGCGCTCAACGACTCTTACGGCACGCTCGACGGTTCGACCCGCACCGTGCGTTACGCGAGCGGCAGCATCACGACCATCGCGGCCTCGGTGAGCAATGGCGGCGGTGCGTCGCTTGCGGCGGCGGAACAGGATACGTCCGGTTTGATCACCGCGGTCGTCGTGGGCGAGCCGCAGATCAATCTGCGCTTGCCCGCACAGGTGTCGGTGGCTCAGGGCGGCGTGCCGGTCGGGGCATTCGGCAAGCCGCTCGCCGACTACATGACGCTTGCCAATACGCTGCAACCGTGCGCGGCGCTCGCGCCCGCCGCGGCCGGCGCGCCGTATCTGTCGGCATTGCCGCTCGCCACGACCACGGCGATTCGCACCGCGCGATGCGCGTCGCTGGCAACCGCTGGCGTGATCGCGGGTGGGAACGTGACGACCCAGGCGACCAACGCGCTTGCGCTCCTGCATCAGAACGGCTATCAGACCGACTCCGATCTGCTGCAAGCGCCGATGTGGGACTCGCAAGCAGTGCCGGCCGTCGCCGTGACCTATGCGGATGCGTACGCAAAAGCGAGTGTCACCGCCAACCTCTGCGACTTCAGCTTCGGCACGACGAGTGCGACGGGAGCCGCCGGCGTCACGCCGGCCGTGTCGCCGATGCCCACGGTGTTCGGCAATGGCAACGGGGTCCCGCCGACCAACGGCATCAACCTCGTCTTCAACTCGGGTGGGGGCGCGGCGGACCACCGGCTGGCGACCGCCGACGGCAGTTACTCGGGCGCCTCCTGCCTGCGTACGCTGTGGACGAACGGCGCGCTGACCAACAGCGTCGAAGCCATTCGCGTGAATGCGAATCTGCACGGCAAACCCACCATCATCGTGCAGGGCCGCGCGGATGCGCTGGTGCCGATCAACCACGCGTCACGGCCGTATCTCGGCCTGAATCAACTGAGCGAAGGCGGCGCGAGCAAGCTGTCGTTCTACGAAGTGACGAACGCCCAGCATTTCGACGCGTTCCTCGGCGTGGCCGGTTTCGATACGCGCTTCATACCGCTGCACTACTACAACCTTCAGGCGCTCAATCTGATGTGGAGCCATCTGAAGAGCGGCACGCCGCTGCCGCCGTCGCAGGTGATTCATACGATACCGCGTGGCGGCACGGCCGGCGCTGCGCCCGCGCTGACCACCGCCAATCTGCCAGCGATCGCGGCGAGTCCCGGCATCAATGCGATCACCGTGAGCAACGGCGCGGTGAACGTGCCGAACTGAGCCGCGCGGACTGCGCACGCCGGCTCGCGGCGACGCCAATCACGCACGCGAGCCGGCGTGCGTGAGTTGTCGTTTGTAAGCCGGCCGTCCGGGTATAAGCGATGCTACGGCAGATGAAGTGAAGCGCATTCAAAGGAGAGCGAATGCAGTTCGACTACAGGCATTTCCATATCGATTGCCGCGCCCGCCATGATGATGACGGCCTCTACTACGCGAGAGCGAAGATCACTCGCGTGCCGCAGAAAAAAGAGCACGTCCAGTCGCACGATTCCGGCGACATCGACGCCTTTTCCGACCAGGCCGATGCCATTTCATGCGCCAGGTCCTGGGCGATGGAATGGTGCGACGCGGCGGCGCAATAGGGCGCATTGCGGGGAGGACATGCCGTGGCCAGGCTTCGAATCGCAACCTTCAACATCAACGGTATCCGCTCGCGCCTGCCGGCGCTGCTGCAATGGCTCGAACGCGAGGCGCCGGACATTGTCTGTTTGCAGGAACTCAAGGCGGTGGACAGCGCGTTTCCCGTCGAGCAACTGCGCGACGCCGGCTATAGCGCGATCTGGCAAGGGCAGAGCGCATGGAACGGCGTGGCGATCCTGTCGAAAGGTGAAGCGCCGCTGGAGAGCCGCCGGGGCCTGCCCGGTTTCGAGGACGACACGCACAGCCGCTACCTCGAAGCGGCCGTCGGCGGCGTGCTGGTGGCGTGCCTTTATCTGCCGAACGGCAATCCGCAACCGGGGCCCAAGTTCGACTACAAGCTGGCGTGGTTCGACCATTTCATCAAGCACGCGGCGAAGCTATACAAGAGCGCGCACCCGGTTGTGCTGGCGGGCGACTTCAACGTGGTGCCCACCGACGAAGACATCTATAACCCGCGCTCCTGGCTGAAGGACGCGTTGCTGCAACCCGAGAGCCGCGAGCGTTACCAGCGGCTGCTCGCGCAAGGCTGGACCGACGCGCTACGAACGCATTTCGGCGACGAACGGGTCTACACCTTCTGGGACTATTTCCGCCGGCATTGGGACACGAACTCCGGCTTGCGCATCGACCATCTCCTGCTGAGCGCCGACCTCGCGCCGCGCTTGCGCGCTGCGGGCGTCGACCGCTGGGTGCGTGGCGAGCCGCACGCGAGCGATCATGCGCCCACGTGGGTCGAATTGGAGATGAGCGCGGGGCGTCGCAAGAAAAGCGGCGCATGAGCGCGAAGCGGGCGACCGCTCGACGCGGATCGCCCGGCGATCAACCCCGTCGAACATCAACGGCGATAGTCGCGCCCAGAAGCGCCGTGTGCCCACAGCGCACCGGCCACGAAGCCGGCGAGCGCGACCACCGCGATCGCGGTGAAAGGGCTCTCCGCCGTGGTTTCACGCACGAGGCTCGTGGTGCTCGCGGCCAGTTGCTGGGCTTTGCCGCTAAGCTCTTTCGCCTTGCCGGCCAGTTGCGTGCCGGTATCGCCCAATACGTCGCCGACCGCGCCCTGAACCTTGCCCGCGACTTCCTTGACTGCGCCTTCCGCTGAGTTAGCTGCCGAATTGGTGTCCATACGTTTTTGCTCCCATTGTCATATTTACGTGTGAGCCGTTGCGATCGCAACGCGGCCACACCAGGGTTTCGCGCAGGCCACGCCGAAAAGCGCGGCTTACGTCCACCAGACAGGGCGCAAGAAGCGCGCCCGACGGAAAACCAGAAAGCGGCGCCAGACTGGCGGGTCAGTGCCGCCGCCGGGAATTGATCCCCACGAACACGGCCATCAACATAAGAAAGCCGCCGAACAGCAGCGCCGAATTCACCACGGCGTGCGTGAATCCGAGCGTCTCGACATTGATGAACGGATAGGGGTAGAAGTCCGACAAACTCCCGCGCCAGAAGGTCACGCCGAGATAGGCCAGCGGATACACGAGCCACAACAGACAATGCCGCAATTTCAGATGAAAGCGCGGTACGAACAACACCCAATAGAGCGCCGCGAGCATGGGCAAGACACTGTGGAGCGATTCGTTGAGCAGCAGCCGGAATGCCGTAGGCGTCCAGTAACCTCGCAGCAGCAGGTTGTAGGCGATGCCCACGAACGCCATATACACCACCACAGCCGTGACGACGGTAGGTTGCCGGAAAAACCGCGCGGGCGTCGATCTGTGCCCACGCAAGGCCACACAGGTAAAACAGATCGCGCAGGCGAGCGCCGTGAGATTGGTGAGGTAACTGCTCATGCGGGCGAGGCCGTCGAGCACGGTGAGCCCGCGGGCGAGCGTACGATCGATCGTCACCTCGGCTTGCGCGACGATCGAAATCCACGCAATGACCGCGATGATCGCGGCGAGTGTCACCGACGATACACTGGGCGTATGCAGCGGAAGCTCGGTCTCCCGTTGCTCGGAAAGGGCAGGGCGCATGCGTTCGATTCTAAACATACTGCATGGGTTTTGCAGTGTGCGTTATCGAGCGCATGCGCCGAATCGACCACACGCGCGGCCCAAAAATGCTACGGCGTGCTACGCGAACCGGTTACCGGCTGCAGGCGCCCGACCACGGCGGGAATGGCTGAACTCGCCGGAGTGGCTTCGTCGATCGCGGTGCGTCCGCCATCGTGGAAAAACGCCAGTTCCGCAGCCTTGTTCAAGACGAGGATGCTGATGCGCCGATTGGTCGGCTCGTCGGCGACATGGCTGTTCAGCGGTAATACGTCCGCCAGTCCGCGCACTTGCAGCAGCTTTTCGCCATGCATGCCGCCGGCGACCAGCGAGCGGCGCGCGGCGTTCGCGCGTTCGGAAGACAGCTCCCAGTTCGAATAGCCGTCCGGGCCCGCGGTGTACGGCACCGCGTCCGTATGGCCGGCAATCGAAACACGGTTGTCGACGTCGTTGAGCGCGGCGCCGATCTGCGTGAGGATCGTCACCGCGTACGGTTGCAGCTTCGAACTGCCGGACGGGAACATCGGCCGGTTCTGCGAATCGACGATCTCGATACGCAACCCTTCGTTCGTGATCGAAATGCGGATCTGATCCTTGAACGCCTTCAATGCGGGGCTTTGCTCGATCAACGCAGTGAGCTTCGCCTTCAGTTGTTCGAGACGCGCCGCATCGGACGGCGCCACGGTCGGTGCAACGTTAGCGGGATGCGTCGGCTGGGTCTGGCTCTTCTTGCCGTCGCCAGGCCGTGTATCGGAGATGTCGCGACCGCCGCCCTGCACCACGCTCGGACGCGCGGCGGCCGTGCCTTCGTTGCCGCCAAGCAGGCTCGACAGGGGCGTGTTGAAATAATCCTCGATGCCTTGTTTGTCGAATTTCGACGTGGAGCCGAGCAACCACATCAGCAGGAAGAACGCCATCATCGCGGTGACGAAATCGGCGTAGGCGATCTTCCATGCGCCGCCGTGATGGGCGTCGTGGTCGCCGCCTTTTCTCGAACGGCGCACGATCACCGGCGCTGGCGCCTGTTCCTCCTGCGAGGCGCGCGATCTTCTTTCGCTCATCATGCCGCTCCGCGTCAGGCCGACTTCGGCATCCTGGTGGCGCGCACGGCGTCGTCGAGTTCCTGGAAGCTCGGACGGTCGGCGGTGAACAGCACCTTGCGGCCGAACTCGACAGCGATCGACGGCGCGTAGCCGGACAGCGAGGCGAGCAGCACGGCCTTCACGCACTGGTACGGCTTGGCCTCGGCGCGGCCCTTGGCGTTGAGCAGATCGGCCACGGGGCCGATAAAGCCATACGCGAGCAGAATGCCGAGGAATGTGCCGACCAGGGCGCCGGCGATCATCTCGCCGAGCACGGCGGGCGGCGCGCCGACCGAACCCATCGTGTGAACGACGCCCATGACGGCGGCGACGATACCGAAGGCCGGCAAGCCGTCGGCCATTTTCTGAATGGCGTTGGCCGCGACCGACGCTTCCGCGTGATGCGTGGCCAGTTCCTCATCCATCAGGTCCTGCACTTCGAGGACGTTCACATTGCCACCGGACATCATGCGCAGATAATCGACGATGAAGTCGAGCAGATGATGGTCCTCCAGCACATGCGAATACTTCTGGAAGATCACGCTTTCTTCCGGCGCGTCGACGTCGGTTTCGAGCGACATCATGCCTTCCTTGCGGGCCTTCTGAAGCAGTTCATAAAGCAGCGCGATCAGTTCGAGATATTTTTCCTTGGTGTAGCCGCCGCCTTTAAAACATGACGGAATCGCCTTGATGGTTTTCTTCAGCGTGGATGTCGGATTGCTCACGACAAACGCGCCGATTGCCGCGCCGAAAATACAGAGTAATTCGAACGGCTGAACGAGCGCCGGCAGGTGCCCACCCACGCCGACAAAACTCCCGATCACCGAACCCATCACTACAACCCAGCCGATTGCAACAAACATACTCTCTCCGATTATCTTGCGCGACGCACGGTCGATCAGAGCAGGCCTTATTTCAAGGCCTTTTCTTGTGCGTCACAGAATTTTTGCATGTATGGGTAAACGGCTGAATTCGTTGTTGCTGAAGTGCTCGCCTGGGTCAAACACGAAAAAATTCACCAATCGGTTAGTTTTTGAATGAGTGCCGGTAAATTTGTCCACTCATTGCGATCGTTGCAATTGCAACCTGTAATTGCCGAGCACGGTGAAACCCCCGACTTAATGCGCCGCTGATGCAAAACGGATACGCAACCTTTTTACCGATCGGTCTGCTAGCATGACGAACAGTTTGTATCGACGGCCATTCCCATGCGACGCCTCGCCGCGTCACCGTGCCCCAGTCGAACCACAAACGCCAGCAGCGCTAGCGACTTAACCGGAGAAGAATGCCGCATGCGGAATCTGACATCTGCTGCCCGATATTGGCTGGTTCGCAAGGCAGCCGCCTGCATGACGGGTCTCGGCCTGCTGTTCATTCCCACCCTCAGTCACGCTCAGGAGTTTTCGCTATTCGGCGGCGGCTCGCGGGCGAGCAGTATTAACACCTACACGTGGGCCTTCAACTATCAGGAAGGCCTGGGGCCATATTTCGCCGCGAGCTTCACGTGGCTCAACGAAGGGCATATTCCCGATCATCATCGCGACGGTCAGATGATCCAGTTGTGGGCGCGCATTCCCGTGGGCAGCCCGCAGTTCGTCCTGCAAGCGGGCGTCGGCCCATACCGCTACTTCGATACGACCACCGCCGAGCAGGGCGGCAGTTATTCCAACACTCACGGCTGGGGCGTGGTGTACAGCGTGCGCGCCGCGTACTACGCGTCGAACCGGTGGATCACGCAGCTCCAGTTGAATCGCGTGCACGTTCAGCGTGGACCGGATTCGGCGGGCGTGATGTTCGGCGTCGGCTATCAGCTCGACGCGCCCGGTTCGCCCGGTCCGCGCGACTGGGCGAGCGGCAGCACGCACAAGGTCACCGACAACGAAGTGGCGGTGTATCTCGGCAAAACCATCGTCAATTCGACCAGTTCACCGAGCGCCCTGGGCGGCGCAATCGAATACCGGCGTGGCCTCGCGAAATACCTCGACGTGACGGTCGGCTATCTTCACGAAGGCAGCAGCAAGGTGGCGCGCCGCGACGGTCTGACGAGCCAGTTGTGTGCCACCCGCGCGTTCCTCAACGACAAGGTGGCGCTGGCGCTCGGCGTCGGCGCCTACTATGCGATCAACGAGAACGAGAACAGCGAGACGCCAGGGCCGGGCGCCGGCAAGTTCTCCGGTCTCGTCACGATTGCGGGCTCCTATCGCCTGACCGAGCACTGGAACGCGCGGCTCGAATGGAACCGCGTCGTGACCCGTTATGATCGCGATTCGGATGTGATTTTCGGCGGCGTGGGCTACCGTTGGTGAGGGCGTATGCGCCAGACGCCGGATGTTGTCGTGCCAGCAGACGCAGTCTCTTGAACCGCTAGTCAAGACTCGGAAAAACGGAGAAGAGCATGAAAGCCAGCACCATCGCCGAACGGGAGGCCCGGGGCCGCGCCGCCCGCGAGCATTCGAAACGGTCGAGCCATAAAGCGATAGGGGAGCTGCATCGCAACCCGGTCGAGTTGCTCAAGCACAGCAGCGAGGGCCGGGTGCATAACCTCGTGCCGCTGCGCTATGGGCGCATGGCCGTCTCGCCTTTCACGTTTTTTCGCGGCACCGCGATCCTGCAGGCGCACGATCTCAGCCAGGTGCGCGATTCCGGCCTGACCATGCCGATCTGCGGCGACGGCCATCTGATGAATTTCGGCGGCTTCGCCACGCCCGAGCGGCAACTCGTGTTCGATCTGAACGACTTCGACGAGGTGTCGATCGGGCCGTTCGAGTGGGACCTCAAACGTCTGACCGCGAGCCTCGTCGTCGCCGCGCGTCACATGCGTTTGAGTCGGGGCGCGGCTGAAAGTCTGGTGATGACGGCAGTCAACGAATACCGCGACCGCATGGCGCAGTACGCGCAATGCGGCGCGCTCGAACTCTGGTACGACCGCATCACCTTCGACCGCATGGCGGAAACGGCGCTGACGCCGGAACGCCGCCGCACCGTGCGGCGCGGCATGGAAAAGGCCGCGAGCCGGACGCACGAGAACCTGCTCGAAAAAATGGCGGGACACGACGGCGACCACTGGACGATTCGCGATGCGCCGCCGGCGCTGTTTCACGTGCTGGGCGCCAACACGCTGTTCACCGCGGAAGAGACCGAAGCGCTCAGAAACGGCAACTGGCGCAAGATGCTCGACCGCATGTGGGGCGAGTACCTGAAGACGATGTCGCACGACCGGCGCGAACTGCTCAGTCATTTCACCGTGCAGGATCTGGTGTTCAAAGTGGTGGGCGTGGGCAGCGTCGGCACGCGCTGCATGGTGGTGCTGCTGGTGGATCATATGGGCAAGCCGCTGTTCTTGCAGATCAAGGAGGCGCGGCCTTCGGTGATCGCGCAGTTCTACAAGTCGCCGGTCATCAAGCACGAAGGCGAACGCGTCGTGCAAGGACAGCGCATGCTGCAGGCCGCGAGCGATATCTTTCTCGGCTGGGCGACCGGGCCACTCGGCCGGCATTTCTATTTCCGCCAACTGCGCGACATGAAGCTCTCCGCGAACATCGAGTTGTTCGACATCGATCTGCTGGAAGGCTACGCGCGGCTATGCGGCTGGATCATGGCGCGCGCGCATGCCAAGGCGAGCGGGCAGGCGATCGAAGTCAGCGCGTATATCGGCCGTGGCGACCAGTTCGCGGAAGCGCTCACCGGCTACGCCACGACGTACGCGGATCAGGTGGAGCGGGATTACGACGTGTTTCTAAAGGCGTGCCGCAGCGGTGAACTCGAAGCGCGCTCGGACGAGGATATGGCGGCGGATTTCCGCGTATAGCGGCGGTGTTTGTGCAGATCTGCGCTTCGGTGCGTGAGCCGCGTAACGCGCATGGGCCGGGTAGCCAGGCACGCACGCGGGGAGTGCAGGCCTCAACTGTCCACGCGCGCTTCGCGCAGCGTCACGAAACGCAGGCGCCGCTGCCGGGCGGCGTCGATCACACGGGGCAGCACCGCGAGGATCAACGGCGTGCCCTCGGCCGTGAGGGCGGCGTTGCCGTCATGCAGCAGCAGAATGTCGCGCGGCGCGAGGCCGTCGAGCAGCCGCCGCGTGACCACTCCTGGATCGCGCTCGCGCGTGTCGTAGCCGCGCCGCGTCCACGCCGCGAGCCGCAGATCGAGCTTGCGCAAGACCGGTTCGAGAAAGATGTTGCGCAGCCCGGCCGGCGCGCGGAAGAACATTGGCCGTTCGCCGCTCAGGGCTTCGAGCGTGCGTTGCGCGGCGTCGATCTCGCGCGTGAGGGCGCCCGGCAACGTCACGGAAAACGTGTGGACGTGAACCTGCGAATGGTTTTCGAGCGCATGGCCGCGCGCGACGATCTCGCGTGCGAGTTCCGGATACTGCTGCGCCTTCGCGCCGATGCAGAAGAACGTCGCGCGCACGCCAAGGGCGTCGAGCAGATCGAGCACTTGCGGCGTGACGAGCGGATCGGGACCGTCGTCGATGGTCAGCGCGATCGCGTCGGCGTTGCGTGTGGCGGCGGGCAGGCGGGTCCAGTTCGGGCCGAGCAGCGAGGTGCGCGGCAACAGGCCGGCCACCGTGAAAATGGCGTGATTCACAAAGATCGCGGCGAGCCACCAGGGCCACGCGGCGGGCGTGACCAGCCATCCTGCCAGCACGAATACGTGCCATGCGGCGGTGGCGGTAAGCATCGCGGGATAGCCGGTTTGCGGCCAGCGCCGTGGCGGCGCGTCGTGGACGCCATGCGGCGGCGTGGAGAGTTCTTTCATCAAACGTGCTTCCTGTCTTCCTTCCTCCTTCCTGGGAAGGCCTTGAATCGCGCGCGTGGCGCGCAACAGCAAACGATACCATTGATGCGCGCCGCGACGCGCCCGCCGACAGGAACGGCAAATAATGAAAGCGCGTTGAAAGACGTTATGCTTCGCGACGGCCGGGCCTTCGGGATCCCCGCTCCGTTCAACTCACTGTGCTCAATTCGCCGGTTCGTGCCGGTCATGCGTCCATGCGTTTGCGTCACATCGAAATCTTTCACGCCATCATGCGCACGGGGTCGCTGTCGAAAGCGGCGGAACTGCTATGCGTGTCGCAGCCCGCCGTGAGCAAGGCGCCCGCGCACGCCGAGCGCGCCTGGGCTTCGCTTTGTTGAACCGTGTGCATGGCCGCTTGCAGCCGACACGTGAAACGGAGCTGCTGTTCTCCGAATCGCAGAATGGACTCGCAGGCCGGCAACGCGTTTCTCGAGGCGTTGCGCGCGCCCTTCGCCTGAGCCGTCCCTCGGGTTCGAGCTCTTAACCCTGGGTTATGGAGCCGTGCATCTGCTCATTTGCCGCGGCCATTTCGTCGCGCCACACTCACGTGGATGAATCTTCGAAGGCGTGATGTTTATGCGGGTATGTGTACTTGGTGCGGGCGTGGTGGGTTTGACGAGCGCCTATCAACTGGCGCGCGACGGCCACGACGTCGCGATTCTCGAAGGCCGCGACGGCGCGGCGCTCGAAGCGAGCTTCGCGAACGGCGGCCAGTTGAGCTATAGCTATGTCGCGCCGCTTGCCGACCCATCGGTCCTGCCGCATCTGCCCGCGTGGCTGTTGCAAAGCGATTCCGCGTTGCGTTTCGTGCCGCGTCTCGATCCGCAGCAGTGGCGCTGGTGCCTGTCGTTTCTGGCCGCCTGCCGCCGCGAACGCGCGCGGCAAACGGCGATTGAGATGCTGCAACTGGGCGCGTTGAGCCGCGCTACGCTGCACGATCTCGTGCAACGCGAAGCGATCGACTTCAACTACGTGCGCAACGGCAAGCTCGTCGTGTACCGCGACGCGAATGCGTTCGATGCGGCGCGTCGCAAGATGGCCTATCTGCAAACGGCCGGCTCCGACCAGCGTGCGCTCGACGCCGCCGCCTGCGTGGCGCTGGAGCCCGCGCTTGAACGCGCGCAGCCGTTGTTGGCGGGCGGGATACACACACCGTCGGAAGAGGCGGGCGATTGCTACCGCTTCGGCGTCGCGCTCGCCAACGTGCTGAAAATGCGCTACGGCGTGACGATTCGCTACGACATGCCGGTGCACTCCGTTGTCACCGAGCGCGGCGCGGCGGTCGCTGTGCGCACGCCGCACGGCGATGTCAGCGCGGACGCCTTCGTGGTCGCATTGGGCAACGGCAGCGCGCCGTTGTTGCGCGCGCTCGGCGTGCGGCTGCCGATGTATCCGCTCACCGGCTACAGCCTCACCATTCCCGGTGCGCCCGGCCAGGCGCCGCGCGTGAGCGTGACCGATCTGCATCGCAAGGTGGTGTACGCGCCGCTCGGCGAGCGTTTACGGATTGCCGGCATGGTCGAAATCGCCGGCATGCATGTCGCGCAACGCGAGCGGCGTCTGGCCTTGCTCAAGCGCCAGGCGCAGGAGATTTTCCCCGACGCCGGCGATTACACACAGGCGCAGACCTGGTGCGGTCATCGGCCGGCTACGCCTGATAGCAAGCCGCTCATCGGCGTCACGCCATTTCGCAACCTGTGGCTCAACACGGGACACGGCGCGCTCGGCTTCACGCTGGCGTGCGGCAGTGCGCGTGTGATCGCCGATGCGATCGCGGGCCGCACGCCGCCGCTCGACCTGGACGCTTATGCGTGGCAGCGCTAGCGCGGTGCGCTGCATCACTTCGTCGTTGCAGAACCACCACCACTACCACACGCCGCATCGGCGCCGCCAAAGGAGACCTCATGAAACTCGCAGCAGCCCTCACCACGATCGCCATCGCCACGACGCTTGCAGGCAACGCGCGGGCCGAAGAGACGAGCGCCACGATGAAAAAATCCGCGACACCGGCGTGATTTCGCTCGGCGTGCGCGAATCGTCGGTGCCATTCTCCTACTACGATGAACAACAGCAGGTGATCGGCTACTCGCAGGCTATC
Organism: Paraburkholderia dipogonis; assembly: GCF_046027395.1. Taxonomy (GTDB): domain Bacteria; phylum Pseudomonadota; class Gammaproteobacteria; order Burkholderiales; family Burkholderiaceae; genus Paraburkholderia; species Paraburkholderia dipogonis_A. Next base: position 68,010 of record NZ_JAQQEG010000001.1, read on the forward strand.
GCGCTGAAGATCGTCGACGAGGTGAAGAAGGAACTGAACCTGCCGAATCTGAAAGTGAAGGAAGTGCCGATCACGTCGCAAAACCGTATTCCGCTGGTGCAGAACGGCACCATCGATATCGAATGCGGCTCGACTACGCACACCAGGGACCGCGACAACCAGGTGGCGTTTTCGAACAGCTTTTTCCAGTACGGCGTGCGCATGATCGTGAAGAAAAGTTCGGGCGTGAAGGACTTTCCCGATCTCGCGGGCAAGACCGTGGTGACCACGGCCGGCACTTCCGAGGAACGCCTCTTGCGGCAGTTGAACAACGAGAAGGGCATGAACATGCGCCTGATCAGCGCGAAGGACCACGCGGAATCGTTCCTCAATGTGAAGACCGGCCGCGCTGTGGCATTTGTGATGGACGATCCGCTGTTGTATGGTGCTAAAGCCAAGGAGGCGGACGCGGACGACTATCTGATCACTGGCACCTCGCCGATGTCCGAAGTGTATGGTTGCATGTTCCGCAAGGAAGACCCGGGTTTCAAGAAACTCGCCGACGGCGTGATCGCCCGGCTGCAAACTTCGGGCGAGGCCGCAACCATGTACCAGAAGTGGTTCACGCAGCCGATTCCGCCGAAGGGCATCAACCTGAACTATCCGCTGTCGGCGGATATGAAGTCGCTGTTCGCGAACCCGAACGACCGCGCGCTGGATTGACCACTCGCTGGCCGTTTCCCGTGGCGCTTTCCACGCGGTCCGGTCCCGAGAGTTCGTGTGCAGCGGTCTGCGCCATGCATCAACTGCACAAACGAGGAGACGTGCCGTGACGGAAACGGGAATCAAGAGGGTCGCGCTGGTGACGGGCGCGGGCAGCGGGATCGGTCGCGCGTGCGCGCTCAAGCTGCTGGAACACGGCTATAGCGTCGTGCTGGCCGGCCGTCGTCAGGCGCCGCTCGACGCCGTCCTCCAGGAAGCGCAGCAACTCGGCGGCGACGCACTCGCCGTGGCGTGTGACGTCACGGACGCTGACAGCGTGGCCGCGTTGTTCGAGACGATCCGCGCGCGCCGCGGCCGGCTCGACGTGCTGTTCAACAACGCAGGCCGCAACGGCTCGCCCGTCGATATCGACGAACTCGACATCGACGAATGGCGCTCGGTGGTCGACACCAATCTCACCGGCGTGTTCCTGTGCACGCGCGCGGCCTTCGGTCTGATGAAAACGCAGAGCCCGCGTGGCGGGCGCATCATCAACAACGGTTCCATCTCGGCCCATGCGCCGCGGCCCAATAGCATTGCCTATACGGCGACCAAGCACGCTATCACCGGTCTCACGAAAGCCGTGTCGCTCGACGGCCGCAAATACGACATCGTGTGCGGGCAGATCGACATCGGCAATGCGGCGACGGAAATGGCCGAACGCATGGCGCGCGGCGTGCCGCAGGCGAACGGCGAGATCGCGGTCGAGCCGCTGATGGACGTTCAGCACGTGGCGGACGCCGTGCTGCACATGGCGGAATTGCCGCTCTCGGCGAACGTGCAGTTCATGACGATCATGGCGAGCAAGATGCCGTTCGTCGGCCGCGGTTGACGGTCTCACGCGCGCCGGACGCAAAGAGCAAGCCGCGCGAGATGAACTTATACTGGTCGCTTCCCGCCTCGATGGAAAGCGATTCGCCGTGCCCCGAGCCACACCGAAGGACGACCCGCAACCGGTGCCGCCCGTGCAGCCCGATCTCGACGACTGTTGTCATAGCGGCTGCAATCCGTGTGTGTTCGATCTCTACGACGAAGCGCTCGAACGTTATCGAACCGCGCTCGCCGAGTGGCAGGCGCGGCATGCGCAGCAAACGCCCCAAGCGCCACATACGGCAACGCGGCAGAGCAAGCCGCGTTCGCGCCGTTGAACGGCGTTCGAGATTTTGCCTTTGAGACCGCCGCAGCCCTTCACCATGCCCCGTCATGACCGACCTTCAGTCCGTGCCTCTCGAACCCCTGCATGAGTCACACACGCTGGACGATCTGCATCGCTTCGTGCAGCGTTACCCGCGGCTGTTCGTGCTGACCGGCGCGGGCATCAGTACCGACTCCGGCATCCCCGGCTATCGTGACGACAACGGCGAATGGAAACGCTCGCCGCCCATCACGGTGCAGGAGTTTCTCGGCACGCTCGCCATGCGCCAGCGCTACTGGGCGCGCAGCATGGTCGGCTGGCCGGTGGTCGCGCACGCGCAGCCCAACGCTGCGCATACCGCGCTGGCCCGGCTCGAAGCGGCCGGTCATGTGCCGACGCTGGTGACGCAGAACGTCGACGGCCTGCATCAGCGGGCGGGCAGCCGTGAGGTGATCGAACTGCATGGCGGCATAAACGGTGTGACGTGTCTGGACTGCGGCATGCAACACTCGCGCGCGTCGATCCAGCAGACGCTTGAAGCCGATAATCCCGCGCTCGTAGACGTGACCGCCGAAACCGCCGCCGATGGCGACGCGCATCTCGAGTGGCACGACCTTGGCGGCTTCCGCATTCCGGCGTGCTCGAACTGCGGCGGTTTGCTGAAGCCGGCGGTGGTGTTCTTCGGCGAAAGCGTGCCGAAGGAGCGCGTGGAGGCGGCCTCGCACGCGCTCGACGCAGCGGACGCCGTGCTGGTGGTCGGCTCGTCGCTGATGGTCTACTCCGGCTATCGCTTTTGCGTGTGGGCGCAAAAGCAGGGCAAGCCGGTCGTCGCGATCAATCTCGGGCGCACGCGCGCCGATCCGCTGTTGTCGCTGAAAATCGCTGCCCCGTGCGCCGACACGCTGACCGCGCTGGCCGGCCGGCTGGCGCTGAATTGAACGGCCACACCAACAAAAAAGGAATGCCGATGTTGACGACGATCGCACAGCTCGAAGCGCTCTACGGGCAGCCGCACGAGCGCGCCGTGCGCAAAGAGATTTCATACATCAACGAGGACTATCGCGCGTTCATCGAAGTCGCGCCGTTCGTCGTGCTCGCCACCGCCGGCCCGGAAGGGCTCGACTGTTCGCCGCGCGGCGACGCGCCGGGTTTCGTGCGCATCGTCGACGAACGCACGCTCGCGCTGCCGGACCGGATCGGCAACAATCGCCTAGACAGTCTGCGCAATATCATCGTCGAGCCGCGTCTCGCGCTGCTCTTCATCATTCCTGGCGTCGGCGAGAGTTTGCGCGTGAACGGCCGCGGCCGTATTACCAACGATCCGCAATGGCTGGACAGTTTCGCCGTCGAAGGTAAACTGCCGCGCACCGTGCTGCTGGTCGACGTGGACAGCGTCTATTTTCACTGCTCGAAAGCGTTGGTGCGCTCGAAACTGTGGGATCCGGCGCATCACATTGAACGTTCGCGGCTGCCGAGCGCGGGCGAGATTCACCGGCGCATCAACGGCGCGCAGTTCGACGCGGCGACCTACGATCGCGAACTCGCCGAACGCGTGCGCACGACCCTGTACTGAAACCGAAGCAGAACCGAAGCAGAACCGAAGCAGAACATGACAGATTCCCAACCGGCGTTGCGGCAACATTCGCCATCCGCTGAACGCAACCGCGAACCGATCCTCGCGCTGCTGCGCGCGGCGCTGCCGGCCACCGGCCGCGTGCTCGAAATCGCGAGCGGCACCGGCCAGCACGCGATCTGCTTTGCCCGCGCCATGCCCGGGCTCGACTGGCAACCGAGCGACGCCGACGCCGGCGCGCGTGATTCGATTGCCGCGTGGACCGCGCACGAGGGGCTCGCGAACGTGCGCGAGCCCCTCGCGCTCGATGTGCATCAGCCGGACTGGGGCGTGGACACGCTCGACGTCGTGGTGTGCATCAACATGATTCACATCTCGCCGTGGAGCGCGGCGCAGGCGCTGTTCGCAGGCGCGAGCCGCCGTCTCGTCGACGGCGGTGTACTGTATCTCTACGGTCCCTACAAACGCGGCGGCGCGCATACTTCTCCGAGCAACGATGCATTCGATCAGCAGTTGCGCGGCCGCGATCCGGAATGGGGCGTGCGCGACATGGAAGCGGTAGTGGCGTTGGGCGCTTCGGTCGGGCTCGTGTGCGGCGAGCCGATCGCGATGCCGGCCAACAATTTCAGTCTGGTGTTCAGGAAACGCGCGGACGCGGCGCGGGTCTGACGAAGTTAAACGCGGGTTCAACGCCGGTTCGACGCAGCGGAAAACGCGGCCCGTTGTCCGCCAACGAGCGGCAAGCTGGCATTTCTTTTATTCTTTCACCCTCGACGTTGCGCCGACGTTCTTTCCGGCGCGGCGTCACGACATTTTTTGGACTCTGGAGAATTCACATGGGCAAACAGGCAATCGGCGTGGTGGGGCTGGCGGTCATGGGCCGCAATCTGGCGCTCAACATCGAGAGCCGCGGCCACGCGGTGTCGGTGTACAACCGTAGCCGCGAGAAAACCGACGAACTCATCGCCGAATATCCGGACAAGAAGCTGGTGCCGGCTTTCACGCTGGAAGAATTCGTGGAGTCGCTGGAGAAGCCGCGCCGCATTCTGCTGATGGTCAAGGCGGGCGAAGGCACCGACGCCACGATCAACCAGTTGAAACCGCTGCTGGACAAGGGCGACATTCTGATCGACGGCGGCAACACGCATTTCACCGACACCATCCGCCGCAATCAGGATCTCGCGAAGTCCGGACTGCACTTCATCGGCACGGGCGTGTCGGGCGGCGAAGAAGGCGCGCTGAAAGGTCCGTCGATCATGCCGGGCGGCCAGCGCGACGCGTACGACCTCGTGGCTCCGATCCTCACGGAAATCGCCGCGAAGGCGCCGGACGGCGAGCCGTGCGTCGCTTACATGGGGCCGGACGGCGCAGGCCACTTCGTGAAGATGGTGCACAACGGCATCGAATACGGCGACATGCAGCTGATCGCGGAAAGCTACGCGGTGCTCAAGCAGGTGGTCGGTCTGTCGAACGAAGAACTCGGCAAGGTCTATACCGAGTGGAATCAGGGCGAGCTGGACAGCTACCTGATCGAGATCACCTCGAAGATTTTCAGCAAGAAAGATGACGAGACCGGCAAGGATCTGGTCGACGTGATCCTCGATCGCGCCGCGCAGAAGGGCACCGGCAAGTGGACCAGCCAGAACGCGCTCGACCTCGGCGCGCCGCTGCCGCTGATCACGGAAGCCGTGTTCGCGCGCGTGCTGTCGTCGCTAAAGACGCAGCGCGTGGCCGCGAGCAAGGTGCTGGAGGGCCCGGCGGCCAAGCCGCTCGGCGCCGAGCGCGACGCCTTCATCGAATCGGTGCGCCGCGCGCTCTACTTCAGCAAGGTGATTTCGTACGCGCAGGGCTTCGCGCAACTGCGCGCGGCGTCGGAAGAATACAAATGGGACCTGGACTACGGCACGATCGCGAAGATTTTCCGCGCCGGCTGTATCATCCGCGCCCGCTTCCTGCAAAAGATCACGGACGCTTATACGAAGGACAAAGCGATCGCCAATCTGCTGCTCGATCCGTATTTCCGCGACATCGCGAAGAATTATCAGGCGGCGTTGCGCGAGGTTGTGGTCGCAGCGGTCAACGCGGGCGTGCCGGTGCCGGCTTTCGCGTCGGCGATCGCGTATTTCGACGCGTATCGTTCGGAACGCCTGCCGGCAAACCTCGTGCAGGCGCAGCGCGATTTCTTCGGCGCGCATACGTTCGAGCGCATTGACAAGCCGGGCAGCTTCCACGCGAACTGGAGCTGAGCGTTTGAATCGCGGCCCGGCGCGCCCTTGCAGTAAGGCGCGCCGGGCTGTAGAAACGCTTCAAATTCAAGACAGTGAATTATTGCCGAAAGCTATCGTGCAGCTAGCAGGGCGGCGCGACACTCCGCCTACTGTTGCGAAATTCGAAATAGAGTTTCGTCGTTTTAGGGGTTTCCCCTAGGTGTCGACACTCCTAAACTTCTATTTAAGCGCTACGGCACAACAAGCCCGCAGCGAATTAAAAAACAAGTTCTGGAGGTTTACATCATGAAGGCTCTTATCTCTGCAGTTGTCGTCGCCGCCGCTCTGGCTGCTCCTGTCGCTTCGTTTGCTCAATCGAATCAGCCGGTTACGCGCGCTCAAGTCCGCGCTGAACTGGTTCAACTGGAAAAGGCCGGCTACAACCCGGTGGGTGATCACGTCGATTACCCGGCCAACATCCAGGCCGCTCAGGCACGTGTCGATGCTCAAAACGGCACCGCTCAGGCGGTCAACAGCGGCTACGGCGCACCGATCGCCGGCAGCTCGCAAGCTGGCCGTCCGGTGAGCAGCAACGACCGTAACTCGATCTACTTCGGCAACTAATTTGCGCCGAAGCTGATGGAAACGCCGCCTGGCTCACAGGCGGCAAGCAAATGAAAACGCCGTCCGGATTGCCGGGCGGCGTTTGTCGTTTACGACGTAGTCCGGGCGCCGGTATCTAGTGCGGTCGAATACGGACACCTATGCGCACTACCCAACGCGCAGTTTTCTATGCGTCGTGATCAACCCCCGGTTCAACGATTCGGCAAATGTGGAATCGCTTCGTTGCTCGTCAGATTGAGCTGATGAATCTGCCGATGCGCCTTGTTCAGATGCGCCTGCGCGGCCACCCGCTGCGCTTCCAGTTGCGACACCTCCTTGCGCACCTGATGCTGCCGGTTGGTCACCGCCTGCTCGTGCGTGCCGCGCCGTTGCAGATCGCTGCGCAGCCGTTCGGCCTGGGCCTCGGAGCGCGCGATCATGCGCGCGAGCTGTTCGTTCTGCGCCTCGAGTTGGGCGCGGCGGGTTTCGCCGTCCGCGAGCCGCGTCGCCTGCTCTTGGAAATGATGGAAGGCGGTTTGGGCGGCTTCGAGATCGGTGGCTTTCAGCGCGCGCCACAGCGAGCCGTCCTCATACAGGGCGACGTAGTAGGTCAGTTCCTTCGCATGGAAGAGCAGGCTGACCGAATAGTCGAAGCTGCGGAACACGCGAAACGGCGTCAACGCTTCCTCTTCGGCGAGCCATTCGACTTCGGCGATGTCGGCGATCTGCACGCCGCGCACGCCGACCTGTGCCGGCACCACCGGCACCGGCCGCAAGGTGCTCACCGGACGAACCGGCCTCGGCGACGCGGCGTCGGCCGCGCCGGCCAGCGGCGCTGGTTCGTTGTCGTCGGGCGATAAGGGATCGGAGGCGCTCTCTCGCGCGTCCTGCACGAGATGCGATGGCCCTGCCAGCACGTTGCGGCGGTTCAGGAGACTTTTCACGGCGGTCCTCCGGTTGAGTCGCCCGAAATCTGCAAACGGCGCCGACAGTGAAGCGTGCCGGTTAGTCTGGCAGGCGAGCGGTGAGCAAAACTTGGCGGACCGGCGGCGTCGCTGAACGAACGCCGAAGGTGCGCGGCAGTACGGATGCAACCCGGATGCAATCCGCGTGCGTGGCTCTAATGCAGCGTGCGATGCCGGCGGCCGATTTCGTCGAATAATGCGCGGCTGGGTTCGAGGGCAAGCAGCCAGGATTCGTCGTAGCCGCTCAGATTGTCGAGCGCCTCGCGCAGCCGCTCGATCGCCAATGCGGGAATCTCGACGCTCGCCTCCACGCCGCTCGACAGTCCCGCAATGCTGGCCAGCTGGACGAGGGCGTCGGCGGCTTCGGCCACGTCGGCGGCGAAAACCAGATGCGTGTTCAGCAACTCGACCAGACCAGGCGACGCCGCGACATCGTCGACATGGAGTTGTACGGCCAGAAAAGTGGCTTTGTTCATTCTCAACTCCCTCGCAGAATTCAGTCGTTTTGCTTACGGCGTGTCGCGGCAGCATGACTGAGTATAGGCGAGGGCTCAAAGGATTCAATGCTCACACAAATCGGCCGCGCGGCCTGCTGGCGACAGGCGAGCGGCCCAGCGGACCTATAATGGGGCCAGCCGGGATGTGGTTCGTCCAAGGTTTGGCGGCCCGCTATGCCCAATGGATCGTATGACTGGCCGGCGTCGTTTTTTCTCAACTGCCTCGTGACCATGAAGATCATTCGCAGCAAGAATTTCACCGCGACGCGCGCTTGGGGCGCGCTCGATATCGCCAACATGGGCGGCATCACGACGCGCCTGCATTGGACCGATCAGCCTTATAAATGGCACGTCAACGACGGCGAGGAAGTGTTCGCCGTGCTCGATGGCCGCGTCGAGATGCGTTATCGCGAAGGCGGCGTCGAACAGTCGGCCATTCTGGAGACTGGCGACGTGTTCTACGCATCGGTCGGCACCGAACATGTGGCGCATCCGATCGGCGCGGCGCGCATTCTGGTGGTCGAGGCGGAAGGCAGCGTCTGAATGTTGGCGGACGGCCCATGCCATGCCGGCGCGGTTGTCGACGCGCACGGCGGCATAATGGATAACCGTTGCCGCGCCCTCGAGACGAGCGGCACGGCAAATGCTTGGGCATCGATTGAATCCGATTGATTGAACAAAGTGTCGAGGAAAATCACATGACAAGACCATGGCAATTGACGGGGACCCGGTTGCTGACAGCGGCCGCACTCGGCGTGATGTTCAGCGGCTGCACGACAATGCCGTGGGAGAGCACGCCGTTTTACAGCAACACGCCTGCCGGCCCGACCACGCTCAGCACGGTGCCTGTTCCCGCCGGTTTCTACCGGGTCAATCCGGGCGACACGATCGGCGGGATTGCGTCGGCATATGGTCGCAAACCGCAGGAGATCGCGGCGTGGAACGGCCTTGCGGCCAACGCCGCCGTCACGCCGGGGCAAGTCCTGCGAGTATCTCCGCCGATGGCCTCGGGCAGCGTGGTGACGCCGCCGGTCGCCGTCGGGCCGAACGGTCCCGCTACGCCCGGCGCGCCCACGGCATCCGCCGGACCGCAGCAAGGCGTGTTGCAATGGCCGGTGCGCGGTCCGATCCTGAAAGCCTTCGCGCCGGGTAAGTCGAATGGCATCGTGATCGGCGGGCGGCCGGGCGATCCGGTCAAGGCGGCCGCCACCGGCCGGGTGGTCTACGCCGGCACGGGTATCGAGGCGTACGGCCCGCTCATCATCATCAAGCACGACGACTCGTTGATCACCGCCTACGGGCAGAACAGCACGCTGCTCGTCAAGGAAGGCGACGCGGTCGCGCAAGGTCAAACCATCGGCGAAGTCGGGGTGGATAGCCGCGGTGTGGCGTCGATCCAGTTCGAGGTCCGCCAGAACGGCCAGCCGGTCGATCCGCTCGCGTGGCTGCCCAAGTCGGGCGGCTGAGGCTTCTTTTTTAGCGCGATTTCAGCGCCGCGTTAATTGAATATACTGTGTGGCTAAACTGCCGGCGCCGTGTCCGCCCGTCGATATCGACGGCGCGGCGCGTCGACCGGCTGTCGTAGGCTGTCATTCACGGACGCACAGGAACACACAATGATCGATTTGCGCAGCGATACCGTAACCCGTCCAACCCCGGCGATGCTCGCGGCCATGTCGGCCGCCGAAGTGGGCGACGACGTCTGGGGCGACGACCCCACCGTGTTGCGTTTGCAGGACACGCTCGCCGAACGCACCGGCAAGGAGGCGGGCCTGTTCTTCCCGAGCGGCACGCAAAGCAACCTGGCGGCCTTGATGGCGCACTGCGCGCGTGGCGACGAATACATCGTCGGCCAGTTGGCGCACACCTATAAATATGAAGGCGGCGGCGCGGCGGTCCTCGGCAGCATCCAGCCGCAGCCGCTCGAAAATGCCGCGGACGGCTCAATCCCGCTGGAGAAGATCGCTGCTGCGATCAAGCCCATCGACAATCACTTCGCGCGCTCGCGGCTGCTGGCGCTGGAAAACACCATCGGCGGCAAGGTGCTGCCGGCGGGGTATGTCGCCGAGGCGGTGCAGCTTGCGCGTCAGCACGGCTTGTCCGCTCACCTCGACGGCGCGCGTGTCTACAACGCGGCGGTCGCGTCGGGCAAGCCGGTTGCGGCATTGTGCGAGCCGTTCGATTCGATCTCGGTCTGTTTTTCGAAGGGGCTGGGCGCGCCGGTCGGCTCGGTGCTGGTCGGCAGCCGCGCACTGATCGACGTGGCGCACCGCTGGCGCAAGGTGCTGGGCGGCGGCATGCGTCAGGCCGGCGTACTGGCGGCGGCTTGTCTGTACGCGCTGGATCACAACGTCGAGCGCCTCGCCGACGACCACGCACACGCCGCGCATCTGGCAGCGGGTCTGGAAGCCATCGATCAGGTCAAGGTGCAGTCGGTTGCCACCAACATGGTGTTCGCGCAGTTCCCGCAGCAGCACTGCGCGCCGCTCGAAGCATGGCTCAAGGAGCGCGGCATTCTCACGCAGATGTTGTATGCATCGCGATTCGTGACGCATAAGGACGTGTCGCGTGGGGATATCGATACGTTTATCGCCGCGGTGAAGGGGTATTTCGCGGCGCGGTGAGGCTTGGGTCGCGCACCGAACAAACGCAGTCACGAAAATCAGCAAAACAAAGCGGACGCACTGTCACCCCAGTGCGCCCGCTTTTTCATTTCATCGACGCTTTCGCGTGCACACCCGACCGATGCGACGGCGCGAACAACCGCAGGCCGCTCGCCAGGCTCGCCGCGCCCGCGAAGAACGCGCCGGTGCTCAGCGCCAGCGTCGGCCCATGCCGGCCGGCAATCCCGAAGCTCAGCGCGACCAGCGCCGCGCCGGTGGTCTGCCCAAGCAGCCGCGCGGTCGCGACGATGCCGCTTGCACCGCCGCTGCGCTCGGGTGGCGCGCTCGCCATCAGCGCCTTCAGATTCGGTGACTGGAAGAACCCAAAGCCCGCGCCGCAAATCGCCATGCGGATGCCGATGTCGAGAACGTGCGGATGCACCGGCAGAAGCGCCAGCGACGCCATTCCGGCCGACATCACCGCGAGACCGATCGCGCCGAGCAGTCCCGGCGGATAGCGGTCGGACAGACTGCCCGCCAGCGGCGCGGCCAGCGCGACCACCACGGGCCACGGCGTCATCAGAAAGCCGGTCTCGACCTGGCTGCGATGCAGCACGTCCTCGAAGTAGAAGGGCAGCGAGACGAACGCCAACCCTTGGGCGGCGAATGAGCACACGGCCGTCACCGCCGACAACGCGAACACCGGCCGCTTGAACAGATCGACGGGCAGCATCGGCGCCGGGTGGCCCGCTTCGCGGCGAATCAGCAACAGCCCGAACACCACGGCAATCGCCGCCGCGCCCAGCACCAGTTGCGTCGAGGCGCGCTGGGCCGCCTCGCCGAGCGCGAAGATCAACGCGGCGAAGGTGATGACGTTCAGGAGCGCGGCGATCGGATCGAAGTTGTGCTTGCCGCGCTCGGTGTGCGGCAACGCCGGCCACGCGAAGCCCAACGCCAGCAGGCCGAGTGGCACGTTGACCGCGAACAGCCACGGCCACGCGGCCACGGACAGAATCAGCGACGCCACCGTCGGCCCGACCGCGAACGACACGCCGACGATCAGCGCGTTGGTGCCGAGACCGCGTCCAAGCCGGTGCGGTGGGTACAGATAGCGGATCAGCGCGGTGTTCACGCTCATGATCGCGCTCGCGCCGAGGCCTTGCAGAACGCGCGCGGCGGTCAGCAGCGGCAGCGTCGACGCCAGCGAGCACGCCAGCGACGCCAGCGTGAAGAGCGCAATACCGCCGATATAGATTCGCCGATGCCCGACGATATCGCCGAGCGCGGCGAGCGGCAGCAGCGTCGCGACCATCGCGAGCTGATACGCATTGATGATCCACACCGACGCCGCCGGCGCGGCATGCAGATCCGCGGCAATGGCGGGCAGCGCGGTGTTGGCGATGGCGGTATCGAGCGTGGCGAGCGCGACGGCGAGCATGATCGCGGCCATCGCGCGGCGGTTGGCGGCGGACATCGGGACGTCCGCGGGGAAGGGGTGGGGGGCGGTGGCGCTGGGTTTGTCGGACAAGGCGGTGGCTCGTCGGGTTGAGCATGCCCGCGTGCAGCCGGACGAGTCGAGGCGCGCGAGTGGCAGGAGTTGCGTGGCGTGTGGCGCGCGTGGCCTGAATCCAGCGTTTGACGCGTTTCAGGCGGTGCGCGCGACGAATGTAGTGATTGTTACAGAGACGCGGAAATCGTGCAGGGACGCAGGCGGAGAGGGCGCTCATCACGCTGTCATTAATGCAACTAACGGTCAACTCCGCACGCCGTCCGCGAACTGGCGCGCGCTCACGTTGTCATACGCCACTCCGGCACAATCGCTTAGCGGACGAGGCACTTCGATTCGGCCACGCATCGGGCCCATCGGCTCATTCATCCGCGCGTCACGCGGCGAAAAAATAATGGCGTTGCCTTCCATTCAATGCGCATCGGGCGCTTCGCAATCGTTTGCCTGTTTTGCGGAACCGATGCACGCGCGCAGTGCCGCGCACGCGTGGCTTGCACCGCGTGCGTGCGAAAAAGCGCCGCGCCGGCTGATGTCGGCGGGCATGGCATGTGCGTAACCAAGCGCTCGCGCCCGCCAGTGTCCGGTGGTCGTAAAATGTCCTACTCTGTTTCTTAACCCGCCTGACCGGCACGCGCCTCCCGCCCGTCATCTGTGCGGTTCGCGTATGTCGCGTCTTTTTCCCCGGAGGCTTCGATGACAGCCGTCGATCTGGAATTCGACCAGCTCAACAGTACCGTCGACGCGCTACGGCGCTCAATTTCCAATCGCATGATGTACGGCGTCGGCAAGGACGCCGTCACCGCGCATCCGCATGACTGGCTGCACGCCGCGGCGCTTGCCGTGCGCGACCGGCTGGTCGCGCGCTGGATGAAGACCACGCGCCTGCAGTACGAACAGGACGTGAAACGCGTCTACTACCTGTCGATGGAGTTCCTCATCGGCCGGACGTTTACGAACGCCTTGCTCGCTCTCGGCATCCACGACCAGATGAAGGAAGCGCTGGCGAGTTTGGGCGTCGACATGGATATGCTGACCGAAATCGAGCCGGACGCCGCGCTCGGCAACGGCGGCCTTGGCCGGCTCGCGGCCTGCTTTCTCGATTCGATGGCGACGCTCGGCATTCCGGGCTTCGGCTACGGCATCCGTTACGAATACGGCATGTTCCGTCAGCAGATCGTCAACGGCGAACAGGTCGAAGCGCCGGACTACTGGTTGCGCGCAGGTAATGCGTGGGAGTTTCCGCGGCCGGAAGTCACGTACATCATTCACTTTGGCGGCCGTACGGTGCAGCGTGGCGAACATGTGGAATGGATCGACACCCAGCACGTGAATGCCACTGCCTACGACACCGTGATCCCAGGTTACGCAACGGACGCGACCAATACGCTGCGCCTGTGGTCGGCACGCGCGACCGAAGAACTCGATCTCGGCGCGTTCAATCGTGGCGACTACCGCAACGCGGTCGACACCAAGAACATGTCGGAGAACGTCTCGCGCCTGCTGTATCCGGACGACTCGACGCCGGCCGGCCGCGAGCTGCGTCTGCGGCAGGAATACTTTTTCGTCTCGGCGACCATGCAGGATCTGATTCGCCGCTACCAGCGCACGCACAGCACGTTCGGGCGCTTCTCCGAAAAAGTGGCGGTGCATCTGAACGACACGCACCCCGTGCTGGCGATTCCCGAGCTGATGCGTTTGCTGGTTGACGTCCACCATCTGCAGTGGGACAAGGCGTGGAAGCATGTCACGCAGATCTTCTCGTACACGAATCACACGTTGATGCCCGAAGCGCTCGAAACGTGGGACGTCGAGATGCTCGCGCGCCTGTTGCCGCGGCACCTCGAAATTATCTTCGAGATCAACGCGCAGTTTCTCAAGCACGTCAGCGAGCAATCGGGTCATGACGCCGAGATGATCCGCCGCATTTCGCTCGTCGACGAATACGGGCAGCGGCGCGTGCGCATGGCGTATCTGGCGATCGTCGCGAGCCACAAGGTGAACGGCGTGTCGAAGCTGCATTCGCAACTGATGACGCGCGACATCTTCGCCGATTTCGCGCGCATCTATCCGGACCGCTTCACCAATGTGACCAACGGCATCACGCCGCGCCGCTGGCTCGCGCAGGCGAGCCCGTCTCTGTCGTCGCTGATCGATCAGCAGATCGGCAAGCATTGGCGCAGCAATCTGTTCGAACTGGAGCAACTGCGCAACCTGCGCACCGACAGCGGCTTTATCGAGGCCTTCCGTGAAGCGAAGCGGCAGAACAAACTGCGGCTCGTGCACCGTCTCGCGCATCACACGAAACTGCATTTCGATCCGGATGCGCTGTTCGATCTGCAGGTCAAGCGCATTCACGAATACAAGCGGCAACTGCTCAACGTGCTGCATGTGATCGTGCGCTACAACCAGATTCGGGCGAATCCCGAACTCGACTGGGTGCCGCGCGTGGTGATGTTCGCCGGCAAGGCCGCGTCCGCGTACCGGATGGCGAAGACGATCATCAAGCTGATCGGCGACGTCAGCGAGAAGGTCAATCACGATCCACTGGTCGGCGACCGGTTGAAAGTGGTGTTCGTGCCGAACTACGGCGTGAGCGTGGCGGAGCTGATCATTCCGGCCGCCGATCTGTCGGAGCAGATTTCGATGGCCGGCACGGAAGCATCGGGCACCGGCAATATGAAGCTCGCGCTCAACGGCGCGTTGACGATCGGCACGATGGACGGCGCGAATATCGAAATCTGCGACGCGGTCGGCCGCGAGAACATCTTCATCTTCGGCCACACCGCCGACGAAGTGGATAACCTGCGCGCCACCGGCTACCGGCCCCGGCAAATCTACGAAGAGAACCCGGAACTGCGCACGGCGCTCGACCAGATCCGCACGGGCTTCTTCTCGCCGGACGATCCGCTGCGCTTCTCGGATATTTTCCACACGCTGGTCGATTGGGGCGATCACTACATGGTGCTCGCCGATTTCGCCGCGTTCGCGAAGGCGCAGGACGAGGTGGACGCGCGCTTCGTCGACAAGCGCGCGTGGGCCGAAAGCGCGATCGAGAATGTGGCGGGTATGGGACAGTTTTCGTCGGATCGTACGATCGGCGAATATGCTCGCAACATCTGGCATGTGAATCCGCTGAATATCGAATAGCGGACGATCGCTTCGTTTCAACTCGACGTAGATGTGCAAAGGCCGTGCGATTGTGGGTGAATCGCACGGCCTTTTGATTAGCTGCTACCGCAACGCTTACTGGGCGAACTTCTCGACCTCGTTCGCGGCACGCAGGCCCATCTGGCCATGCGGGAAGTCAAACAGCACGTCGATATTCTGCATGCCCATCAGGCCGATCACGATGCGGTCGGCGCCAGGTTTCGCCTTGACGACCGTCACTTGCGCGCCTTCATAACGATGCACCCATTTGCCCGTGCCGATCGCCGCGTTGTAGTTGCCTTGATTGAGCACCTTGCCGACGTCGTCGTCGCCGGTCCAGTTCGGCGCCTTGTCCATTTCCACGCGGATCATATCGGTGCTGGCCGTGGCGAACACCAGCGGCGCGCAAAAGGTCATCTTGTCGCCGACGTTGACGCAACCTCTCGGCCATTGCGCCGTGCCGTCTTGCAGGACGGTCATCGGCACCATCGTGAAATCCTTCGTGATAGCGCTCGACGGACTCAGCACCAGGTAAGGTTTCGCAAAGTTCGAGTGCACCAGATAGCGCTGGCCGATATTGCCGGGCAACGCGCGCAGCGGTTGCGTGCAGCACGTATCGTCCGGTTGCGCCGCGCCGATGCCGAACAGTCCTGAGAACGCCCAGCCGAATTCACCGGTGTAGCCGTCCATGCCCACGCAGCGCCGGGCGTTAGGCTGGCAGTTCACCAACTCGACGGCTTGTGCGTCGATCTGCGCCGGCTTCGTGCCCGCGAGGCTCATCGGCAGCTTGACGGCCGCGCCGGAGACTTGCGCGCCGTTCGCCAACGGCAGCGAACTCACCGGACCGGCGTTCGGATAGCTGGTGGCAGGCAGGACCGACTTCAGCACGCGCACGCCTTGCGTGCCCGTGTCCAGTGCGACATACACCGGCTTGCCATCGAGCTGGATCGGGAGGCCGAGGCGCGCGTGACCTGCGTCGACGCGCTCCACTTGCAGCGGAATCAGCAGGCCGTCCTGGCCGCCGTTGATCAGGGAGGCGGTCGGCGCGGGCGGCGTGGGCGTGGGGAAGGTCACGGCGCAGCCGCTGAGTGCAACGAGCGCCCCGGTCATGACGAGCGCGGCCGCGCTGAAACGACGCCGGTTGAGGCGTAAGTGCCGGCGCGCGGCATCGAGGGATGACAGGAACATAGATCACACGCTTTGCAAAAAGGCGGGTCCCTGACGAAGGCGAGGCATCGCACGCTGCGAGGCGGACAGCACGAGCGGCAATCTCGCTGGATTGGCCGCGGCATGACCGGTGAAACCGGGACGCTTGCGAACCTGCGGAGGGAACACGCGATAACAGGAGCGGCGACTCTACATGGCCGCTCGAGTGCAATTGCAAAGATGTGTGAAGGCGCGGGCGCGGCTGGCAACCGGCCCGTGCAAGTGCCGATCTAGATCAATAGTCGCGCGGACGCCGGATCACGGTCGCCTGCGCGCGGCCGAGCGTGGCGCGATCGAGTTTGACGGTCAGCAGGCCGATCACGTCTTCGAGAGTGCGCGAGGTGACTTCGACGCGGAACGTCACGCGTTCGCGTTGCTGGTCGATGGTGACGACATAGAGACGCAGGTCGTCGCCGAGCGCGGCGTGCAACGCGCGCCGTCCGTCGGCCGACGACGTGCCGGGCACGGTGACGTCGATGATGACGAGCGGCACGACGATATGCGTGCGGCGAGCCATGCGCGGCGCTTGCGGCGTGCGCTGGGTGCGCGAGGAGGTGCGCGTGATGGGGAGATCGGACGTAGCGGCAGACGGGGGCATAGGGTTGCGCCGACCCGGCGGGCGGCGCGCGTTGTTGATACCTGTCCACTCTAGCGACGCGCGTCTCAAGGAAGCGCAAAAGCTGCCGCGTGGCGAATCAAAATTGTGTTAACGCGCGGGCTGCGTGAGGCGTGCTATTGCGGCAAACAGCGGCGAACCGCGGCATCAAACCTTCGGCGCCGCGGCTGCGGCCTTCGCCTCGTTCACGGCGACGGCGACACGTTCGACGAACTCGCGATCGGTGCTCATCAGCGCTTCGCGATCGCCGTTCGCCGTCTGCACCATCAGACGATGCGTGATGTCCTGGGTTAGCCAGGTGAGCCAGCCGACCACGGCCAGCATCGTGCCGCACACCATGCCAACCGGCGAGCGCCATATCGCGCCGACCATAGCGCCGGCGACGCCGAGCAGCGAAATCGTGAGCGGCAAGACCTTGTTCTTCGGCACGGTGACAACCCGCACGTCCACGATATCGCGCAGCGGAAAAACCTGACCGGCGGACGAGAGTGCGTTGCGCGTGACCGACACGCCACGATCATTGAAAGGGGTTTCCATCGAGTCGAATGCAAGCTGTAGCAAAGGGCGCAGCGTACCAGACTTCGAATGCCTAAAGTTACGGACTTTTTGTTCACCCGTGTTGCCTGCTGGGCTTGCGTTTCTCGTTTAAGTGACTAAAAATTTGAGTTACGGAAATTTACGACTAAGTTTTAGTGTTAATGGCTTTCGAATTCGCAACGGCGGTGACGAAATGTCCGGTTGGATTCTAGCCTGGCACCGGACAGGCCGACGCGAGGAGCCACTTGAGCGATAGAAGCGCTTCCCACGTTGCATGTTTAGCTGCTGCCTCTGCCAGCGTGGACCCGACAGGCACTCTATCTGCAGGGTCTAGATCGCAGCAGTTGCATCAGGCACGAACGGACTGGTCATCGCGACAATGGTAGCGATGAATCCGCTAGATGTTGCTTCCGCGGGGCATACTGTTACCAGTCTGGGCTTCCGAGCTTTCCGTTTTTTGCAGATCTCGCGCGAGTCAGCTCGGATCGCGCTCTCCCACCTCGGCCAGTAGTGCGGCGCGCCTCAGCGGTCGTGTCGCCTTTCGACGAATTCGTCAATTTAGTATTTGATACCTATGCCCGCAAAAAACCCAGACGTCTTGGTGATGGGCGAATACTGCCCCGTGGGCGCCTACATGACGAAGGCACAAGTCGAAAGGAGAGGGTGCCCAGACGCTAATTCCAGATGGGAAGTGGTCGCACTCTCCCAGGCGCAGAATCGTAGCGGCCTGAGTCACAACAATTGAATTTTGTTGACGAGATGCGGCTCGGACGGATGCGAACGCGCAGCGAGTGGGTGGGAACCGCCAAGTCGACCGACCGTTTCTTATCCGGGCAATATCCATGGTAACTTCAGCGAGCAACACCCGATCTCGGTGTCGCGAACGTGCCGTAAAGCGGCCATTCAAAACTTGTCCATGAGCGACCGTGATGGGTCCGACTTCGGTCTCAAGCCGCGCTCGGGAGTGGCCGTTCCCGGAACTCGGGAGACGAGGACTCGTGGATGACCGCACTGGCCGGCTACTAGCCGCCGAGCCGAAGGCGGGGATTGACCGCTTCCGGTTGAACTGGGGCGTGGCCATGAATGCACGTGTCGGACAATCACCCGCGTATTTGATCCCCGATCGCTGTGCGTTCCGGCTAAGCGCATGACCAGCCAATCCCCAGGCCCTGCATCCGGGCTCCCTGATCGTGTCTCAGCATGGAGTCTGATCAGACCGTACTGGATCTCTGAGGAACGCGGGACCGCGTGGGGGCTACTGATCGCGATCATCGCAATGGACCTGCTTCTGGTAGGCATCAACGCCCGGCTGAACACATGGAACCGCGATTTCTACGACGCGCTGGAAAGCAGGAATGTGCACGATTTCCCGCAACTGATGCTGACGTTTGCCGGGCTTGCATTTGCGTCCATCACGATCTCTGTCTACAACCGTTATCTGCGGCAGATGCTGGGCTTCCGATGGCGTCAGTGGCTGACCACGCGTTACCTGAAGGAATGGTTGGACGACGGCACCTTTTACCGCTTCGAGCGCGACCACCTCGTCGACAACCCTGACCAGCGCATCGCTGTCGACCTCGATTTGCTCGCCACCGCCACGTTGTCTCTCACGCTCGACCTGCTCTCGACGGTTGAGACGCTCGTCTGGTTCTCCATCGTCCTGTGGAGCACGGCGGGCGCGCTGGTTATCATGATGGGAGGCACGCCCGTCCAGATTCAGGGCTACATGTTCTGGGCGGCCGTTGCCTATGCGATCGTCGGCTCGCTCCTCACCAATAAGGTCGGTCACCCGCTTGTGTCGATCAACTACCAGTTGCAACGTGTCGAGGCGGATTTCCGGTTCGGCCTGATCCGTCTGCGCGAAAACGCGGAGCAGATTGCGCTTTACGATGGCATGCGGACCGAGGCATCGAACGCCGAGGACCTGTTCGGCCGGATTCGCGAAAACTGGTGGCGCCTCATGAGGTATACGAAGCGCTACAGTTTCGTGGTCAACTTCTACGGTCAGATCGCCGACATCTTTCCGATCGTCGTTGCATCGCCCCGCTATTTTTCAGGCGCGTTGAGTTTCGGCACGCTGATACAGATCGCCGACGCATTCGGTTCGGTTAGCGAATCGCTTTCGTGGTTCATCAACAATTACGACACGCTCGTCGAATGGCGTGCGACGGTTAACCGTCTGCGCGAGTTCAAGCGCGCTGCGCGGCAACCTCATTTGAAGGAATCTGTGTCGCCCGCCACCGAGCACGGCGGCATCAAACTGCACTACATCGATGAGAACCAGCTCTTCACGAATAACCTCATCCTTGCGCTGCCTAACGGCGAAACGCTCGCGAGCGTGCCCGACATCGTCGTAAAACCTGGTTCGCGGTGGCTTGTGCGCGGACCGTCGGGCTCGGGCAAGAGCACGCTATTGCGAGCGCTGGCTGGTCTCTGGCCGTTCGGCGACGGCTCGATCGATGCACCCGTGGACGCGCGCATGATGTTCATCCCGCAGCAGAGCTATCTGCCAGTCGGCACGTTGAAAGCTGCGCTGGCGTACCCCGCGTCGGCTGAAGCCTTCAGCGACGACGACTGCCGCGAGGCACTACGTGAGTGCAGGCTGGAAGACCATGTTGCCCGATTACAGGAGTCCGACCACTGGTGGCGCATTCTTTCCCCGGGCGAGCAGCAGAGGCTAGCGATCGCGCGCGTGTTGCTGCACAGGTCTGACTACGTGTTCCTCGACGAAGCAACGAGCGCGCTTGACACCGAAAACGAAGCGCATCTTTACAGCCTCCTCACCGAACGACTACCTAAGGCGGCGATTGTTAGCGTCGCGCAGCGCGAGTCGCTTGCGCAATTTCACCAGGAGACGCTCGATATCAGGCGTCCGTGCAAAACGGGGTAGCCGTGATAAATCTGCCACTACTGGCACCGCGTGAGCTGGACGCGGATAACGTCCAAGGCGTAGTAGGACAAGGGGGACCAAGGTCCAATATCCACTAAGCTTTCGGCCTCGTAGGCTGTGGTATCGGAGGGCGCTTACCTGTGCGCTCCTGGATTCCGGACTACTCTCGATGGCAAAACTAAAACCATTCGTTGTGGTTGTCGTCGTCGATGACGATGAATCGGTGAGCCGGGCAATCATGCGATTGTTGCGCTCCATCGGGATCGCATCCGAAACTTTTGCGAGCGGCGACGCGTTCCTCGACGTCCTCGCCTCGATACCTTCCTATCAGCCCGACTGCGTCGTTCTTGATGTACAGATTCCCGGGCTCAGTGAACTCGAAGTCCAGCAGCGTCTGTGCGGTCGGAGCATACCCGTCATCTTCATCACCGCACACGACGACATCGACGTGCGTGAGCACGCACTCGCATGCGGGGCGGTCGCCTATCTGCGCAAACCGTTCAACGACGAAGTGTTTGTCAGGATAGTGCGTGCCGCAATCGACGGCACGCCCCAGAACAGAAGCAACAGGGCGCGCAGTGGGACACGCGAGATCAGGCGCTCCGGGCTGCGAGATGTGCACAGCGCGTCGACCCAGTACAGCTGGAATACCCGTTTTGCAATATCGAGTCCATATGTCGCAGCATTCATTTGGGGTCTCGTTCCTCAAGTGATGGTGTCGAAACTCCACTTTGGCACGCTGATGCCGTTCGGTTCTGGAGACCCCCTCAGCTAGCCTTGCTCCCCGGAGCGGGAGCGGTGTCCATTCCATCTCGGTCGGTTTATGCCGATCGCGCAAGGCAGTGACTGCCAGTTTGGGACAATCGCCGGAAAGTTCCGCCGGCTTGGGTGCGGAGAACGGCCGTTGACTCCGCGCTCCCCCTTCGTAGTCGGCATGTCGATCGATTTCGAAGTGCTGACGCGCGAGCCAGTGCGAGTGGCGGGGCTCGTGGAGGCGCTCGTCGCTCGTGGCACTGGTGGTCGCACTCTCGGTGGTCTCTACGCTGCTATTGCTGCTATTGCTGCTTTTGCAGCGCCGCCTCTCGCCACTCTGGGGATGATGGACTGGATGTGGCCGCTGAGCGAAAGTCTGGACACGTTCAAGGCGCGATGAAAACAGAACCTCACGCGCCCTGAATCTTGGCGTTCTTGCGGTAGTCGCTCGGCGAAACGCCTTCCCAACGCTTGAACGCGCGAGTGAAGTTGCTTGAGTCGTTAAATCCCAGCAAGAAGGTAATTTCGGTAATCGACAGCGCGGACTGCTGCACATAGCTCGCGGCCAACTCCCTGCGCGTCGCGTCTAGCAGTTCGTTGAAGTTGGTATCGTGCTGCGAGAGCTTGAACTGCAGGGTGGTCGGACTGATGCACATTGCGCTGGCGACTTTGTCTCTCGAACAGTCACCGTTGGGAAGATACTCGATGATCTTCTGCCGCACTGCGCTCACCACGTCGTTTTTATCGAGCCGGGCAATGTAGCTGACGGCGAGGTTGTCGTGCAGTTGCGCCAGTTCGGCGCATGCGCCCGTCAGGGGCTGTTCCAGATCCGCCCTCGGGAATACGATTTCCGGCTGGGCCTGATCGAATTCGACGGGCGCCCTGAAAAGCTTCTCGTAGGGGCCACTGCCTTCACGCGGCATCGCATGCGAAAACACCACACGCACGGGAGCGAAATTCGCGTGGTAAAGCTGGCGCATGGATAACACGACAAAACCCATCAATGCATCTTCTGTCTCGGCGCATACCGGCACCAGCAGCCGCATGCGCAGCGCGACCTCGTCGCTGTTTGCCACGAGCGTGATCTCGCACGCCTCGGACGCGAGCTTGAAGAAGCGTTCGAGCCGTTGGCAAAACGCCATCAGGTTCGAACTGGCGGCAAGCGCATAGCCGAGCGCGTGCAAATTCGAAACGTGGATGAACTTTGCAACGGTCAATCCGAAGTAGGGATTGTGCGTCACGTCCACACAGACCTTGAAAAGCCTCGCCATGGTGGCGACCGGCAAGCGCGACATGGGATCGTTCTTCAACAGCGACGGCGCAATACCGGCCGCCTGAAAGATCCGCGCGCTATCCACGCCGTTGTGCTCGAGCGCGCGTGAAATCGCCAGCGCGTAGCCACCGATAGTCGTGAGAACGGAGTCGCTGTCGAAGCGGGAGGACGTGATTCTCTGCATGATGAACGGCAGTCGTTGCTGAGCCGGTGTGCTATCGGTTTGCGATTGATTGGCTGCCGGTCTGGGATAGCTAGCCGGCGGCCTGACGAGAAAAAACGCTAGCCAAAGTGCGATTCGAATTAATCATCGTAACACCGAAGCCTCCCGTTCCGGGACGGAAAACGGCCTTGCGCCACATTGTGCGCCGCGGTTCGCCTCGGTGTTTACCCGCTTCATTGGGACGGTCGCACGGACATGACGCGCAAGACCGTTGGATTGTCTTCAAAGACCAGCGGCAAGCGCAATGCCGTTCATACAATGGCTCCGATTTGTCGATGACCCACCGACCCGCCATGCGGCGGTTCGCGTGACGTTCAGTCAATGACAGGAGACCATCATGACCAGTGACATCAACCCTGCGGCATCCGCTTCCGATATGACGGAACCACCTTCGGCCGAGACGGGCCATCTGACGGGCACGGCTGCCGCCGGATCGCACGATTTGCCGTTTCCTAAAACACCGACGGCAAGTGTCGCCGAACGTACGCTGGCCGAGTCCACGCACCGCTGGCGCAGCAAAGCCACGCCTTTGCGCGCGGATGCGCCAAATGTACTGATCATCATGCTCGACGACGTCGGCTTTGCACACGCCGATACGGTCGGCGGGGCGATCCATACGCCGACGCTCAGCCGCATTGCCGACTCCGGCGTGCGGTACAACGCCTTTCACACCACCGCCATCTGCTCGGCGACCCGTGCATCGCTGCTGACAGGGCGCAACCACCATCGCGTGGAATCCGGGACCATCACCGAACTGGCGAGCGACTTCGACGGTTACACCGGCGAAATTCCCAAAACATCGGCAACGATACCTGAGGTGCTGCAGCACTATGGCTACAGCACAGCGGCATTCGGCAAGTGGCACAACACGCCGGCCCAGGATGTGTCGGCCGCGGGTCCTTTCGATCGCTGGCCGACCGGTTGTGGATTCGATTACTTCTACGGGTTCATGGGCGCCGAGTCGTCGCAATACGAACCGAGTCTGTATCGCAATACCACGCCGATCGAACGGCCCGACGATCCCCGCTATCACCTGAGCGAAGATCTCGCGGCGCAGGCAACCAGCTGGTTGCGCCAGCAACGTGCATTGGCGCCGGACAAGCCGTTTCTGATGTATTGGGCGCCGGGCGCGGTGCATGGTCCGCACCAGGTGTTCGGAGAATGGTCGGACAAGTACAAAGGCCAGTTCGACGAAGGCTGGGATGTCTATCGCGCGCAGGCGTTCCAACGTCAGAAGGCGCTCGGCTGGATTCCGGCCGACAGCGTCCTGACCCCGCGCCCGGACACGATGCCCGCATGGGACGGCCTGAGCCCGGACGAGAAACGGTTTCAGGCGCGCCTGATGGAGGTGTACGCCGGCTTCCTCGAACATGCGGACACGCAGGCCGGCAAGGTCGTGGACGAACTGGAGCGCCTCGGTCTGCGTGAAAACACGCTGATCTTCTATGTGCTCTCGGATAACGGCGCGTCCTCCGAAGGCTGGAGCGGCACGATCAACGAAATGCTGACGCTCAACGGCGTGCCGATGCCGTTCGCGCAGCAGATGAAGATTCTCGAAGAGGAATACGGCGGCCTGCCCGCGTTGGGCGGACCGAAAGTGGCGAACATGTATCACGCCGGCTGGGCGTGGGCGGGTGAAAGCCCGTTTCAGGGCACCAAGCTGGTGGCTGGATATTTCGGCGGCACGCGTGTGCCGATGGCGGTGTCCTGGCCGAAAGGCATCAAGGCCGATGCCGCGGTGCGTGGACAGTTTCACCATGTCAACGACATTGCGCCGACCATTTACGACGTGATCGGCATTACGCCGCCGGAGTCGGTCAACGGCCTGAAGCAGGATCCGCTCGACGGCGTCAGCCTCGCGTACACCTTCGCCGACAGCGAGGCCGCCACCCAGAAAACGCATCAGTACTTCGAAGTGTTCGGCAGCCGCGGCATTTATTCGGAAGGCTGGATGGCATCGGTATTCGGGCCGCGCGTGCCATGGGTGCCGGGCGCCTATGCCGCCTACGCGAACTGGAATCCGGACGACGATGTCTGGGCCTTGTACAAACTCGACGGCGACTATTCGCAGTCGAACGATATGTCGCGCGACTACCCGCACAAGCTGGCGGAATTGAAGCAGAAATTCGATGAAGAAGCGCGTGCCAACCATGTTTATCCGATCGGCGCGGGCCTCGGGCCGCTTCTCAATCCGGATGCGCGCGTGGGCACCACTCAAACCGAATGGCACTTCAACACTGAGATCACCCGTCTGCCGGAATTCTGTGCGCCCAATCTGCGCGCGCGCAACAACCGGGTAGCGGTGGACGTCGAGGTGGGCGCCGAAGCAAGCGGCGTGCTCTATTCACTCGGCGCCGTGGCCGGCGGTTTGGTGCTGTATATGGACGACGGCTACCTGCACTACGAATACAACTTCCTGGGCGTGGTGAGAACCCGGTTGCGTTCGACGGAACGGGTCGCACCTGGCTCGCACCGGTTCGAACTCGAAACGATCATGAGCGGACCCGCGCCAGGTGCGGCTGCAAGCCTGGTGATGAGTATCGACGGCGTGGAAGTGGCGCGAGGCACGACACCGTTCACCGTGCCGCTGGCCTTCAGCGCAAGCGAAACCTTTAATGTCGGCGTCGATCTCGGGTGCCCGGTCACACTGGATTATCGTGACCGCGCGCCGTTCAGATTCAACGGCCGGATCGACGACGTGCACATCGTCTACCTGCCATGACCGACTACATCGTGATCGGTGGCGGGTCGGCCGGCTGTGTGCTGGCCGCACGATTGAGCGAGGATCCGGGTGTGCGGGTGTGCCTGCTCGAAGCCGGCGCATCGGATAAGAGCGCGTTGATTCAATGCCCGGCGGGTCTCGCCGCGCTGATCCCGTACCGCATCTTCAACTGGGCCTTCAGGACGGTCCCCAATCGCGGGCTCAACGGCCGGATCGGCTACCAGCCACGCGGCAAAGCGCTGGGCGGGAGTAGTTCGATCAACGGCATGATGTATATCCGTGGCGATCGTACCGACTACGACCAATGGGCCGAAGAGGGTAACGCCGGCTGGAGTTATGCCGAGGTGCTGCCGTACTTCCGGAAGTCGGAGAACAACGAGTTCTGGGGCAGCAGCGATTATCACGGCGCAGGCGGCCCGCTCAATGTGGCGGACGTCTTGGAGCCGAGCGTCTATGCGCGGGCGTTCGTCGAGGCGGGACTGCAGGCAGGCCACTTGCCCAATCCAGACTTCAATGGCGATCATCAATTGGGTGTCGGGCTGACCCAGGTCACGCAAAAGAACGGCGAGCGCTGTAGCACTGCGAAGGCGTTCCTTACGCCGAACCTCGGCCGGCCGAACCTGCAAGTCATCACCGGTGCGCAGGCCACGCGGATCCTGATGGAAGGCAAGCGCGCGGTGGGCGTCGAGTATCGTCAAGGCGACGAGATCAAGGTGGTGCGAGCCACGCAGGAAGTCCTGTTGTCGGCCGGCGCGTTGCAGTCGCCGCAGGTTCTGATGCTTTCAGGCATCGGACCTGCTGCGGAACTGCAGCGGCACGGCATTGCCGTCGTCCACGATTCACCGGGCGTCGGCAAAAACCTGCAGGACCATATCGATATCGTTCACAGCTACGAAGCCGGCGCGCCGAGGGGACTGTTCGGGCTGTCGCTCTCGGGTGCGTGGTCGGTGGCGAAGGGTGCCCTGACGTGGGCGAAATTCCGGCGCGGCATATTGACGTCGAACTTCGCGGAAGGCACGGGCTTTGTGAAGACGCTGCCGGAAGAAGCGAGGCCGGATGTGCAATTCGTTTTTATCGTCGCCAAGCTGATCGACCACGGCCGCAAGATTTTGTGGGGCAACGGCTACTCGATTCACTGCGGGCTATTGCGCCCCCGATCACGTGGCAGCGTTTCGTTGGCGAGCGCTGACCCTTTGGTGCCGCCGATGATCGACACCAATTTTCTCGACGATCCCGATGACGTGAAGCGGCTGATTCGCGCGTTCAAACTGGCACGCGGGATCATGCATCAGCCGGCCTTGACGAAGTTTGGCGGCAAGGAGTCCCGGCACTCCGCACGGGAGCAGACCGACGCACAGATCGAAGCCTTCATTCGCAACCACGCTGATTGCGCCTATCACCCTGTCGGCACCTGCCGCATGGGCAACGGCACGCTGGACGTAGTCGACGATCAATTGCGCGTGAAAGGCGTGCAGGGCTTGCGCGTGGTCGATGCGTCGATCATGCCCAATATCGTCTCCGGCAACACGAATGCGCCGACCATCATGATCGCGGAAAAAGCCGCCGACATGATCAAAGCGGCTGCGCTGGCCGCGACCCGGGAGGGCACATGCTGCGCATCCTGAAGGTGGCGTGTCTCGCGATCTATGGATTCGCCCTGGCAAGCCTGCTCATGCCTGAGCTGGCAAGCGGGCTCTTTCACGCAGCGCGGATCGCGGCAATCGTGTTCCTGATCAGCCATGCGTTCGAGGTCGTGTTCGCGTTCGAGCGAGTGCGGCTGTACCGCGGGCCGTTGGCGTTCAGCGTGTTTCTGACGATGCTGTTCGGCATGCTGCACTGGCTTCCCCTCAAGAAAACGCGCGCCTGCAGCGCGCCGTAGCGACGTCCTGCACGGTTCGCTCCGCGTCTCGTCCTCATCATTTTCAAAGGAGCAAAACCATGGGTGTTCTCGACGGCATTCGCATCGTGGAAATAGCGGGTATCGGGCCGGGGCCCTTTTGCGGCATGTTGCTCGCCGACATGGGCGCCGAGGTCATCCTGATCGAGCGCGCCGACGCCACCGATGGCGCCATGCTCGATCTCGGCAAGAGCGCCATCGTCAATCGCGGCAAGCAGTCGATTGCGCTGAATCTCAAGGATTCGCGCGCGATCGACGCCGTCCTGCGTCTGATCGGCGGCGCGGACGCGCTAATCGAAGGCATGCGCCCCGGCGTGCTCGAGCGACTCGGCCTCGGTCCCGAAGTGTGTCTGGCGCGCAATCCAGGCCTCGTCTACGGCCGCATGACCGGATGGGGACAAACGGGCCCATTGGCGCAGTCCGCGGGCCACGATCTGAACTACATCGCCCTGTCCGGCGCACTCTGGTTTGCCGGCGAGCCCGGCAGACCGCCCATGCCGCCGCCTACGCTGCTGGGCGATCTGGGCGGTGGCGCGCTGTATCTCGCCATGGGGATCCTCGCCGGCATCCTGAATGCACGCGGCACCGGACAGGGGCAGGTGGTGGACGCGGCGATTGTCGACGGCAGCGCCAACCTGATGAACCTGCTGCTGTCGGCGCACGCCGCCGGGCAGCAGCCGATGGAGCGCGGCTGCGGCCTGCTCGACGGGCCGCACTGGAGTGGCACCTATGCGTGTGCCGACGGCCATTTCGTCAGCGTGCAGGCGCTGGAGCCGCAATTCAATGCGCTGCTCTTCAGCAAGCTTGGGCTCGCCGACGATCCGGACTTCCGGCAACCCTATCAGCCACGTCATTGGCGTGCCTTGCGCGAACGGCTGGCCGCGGTGTTCGCCAGCCAGCCCAGGCAGCACTGGATCGGTCTGCTAGAAGGCAGCGATGCGTGCTTCGCGCCGGTGTTGACCCCCGTCGGCGCGATGACGCATCCGCATATGGCGGCCCGCGGCATTTACGCCGAGCGCGACGGCGTCTTGCAGGCGGCCCCTGCGCCGCGTTTTTCGGCAACGCCATCCCGTTCCGCCGGCGCTGTGCCGTCACCTGGCGAGCACGGCGTCGAGATTCTGCGCGCGCTTGGTTTGAGCGAAGGCGACATCGCGCAATTGCTATCCACTGACTGAGGCTCGCCGGGGTCGTATCACGCGACCTATCGCCGGGACCTGCGTCTTCATTCCAATGACCTGTTGCAAACAGCAGTTCTCCGTACGATCAGGACATTCGGCAATTTAGTGGCGCCGGCGCAGTCGTCGACTGTCCTGATCAAAAAAGTACGGAGATGTCATGAACGAAGATGTGTTGCTGTATGACGCCGACGGGTCCGTTGCCCGTTTGACGCTGAATCGTCCGAAGGCGATGAATTCGCTGAATCTGGCCATGCTCGCCGAGCTGGATCGCCGACTGACCCAGATCGAAGCGGACAGTGAAATGCGCGTGCTGGTGCTCACCGGTGCGGGCGCGGCCTTCTGTGCCGGTGCGGACCTGAAGGAAGTGCTGGCGGGCCAAAGCCTCAGCCCCGGCGAAGCGGATTTTCTCGATCGGGCGAATCAGGTATTCGGCCGGCTGCGCAATTTCCCGAAGCCCGTGATCGCGGCGTTGAACGGCATAACGATGGCGGGCGGTCTGGAGCTCGCCATGTGCGCCGACCTGGTGGTCGCCACCGAGAGCGCCACGCTCGCCGACGCGCATGCCAACTTCGGTGTGTATCCGGGCGCGGGCGGCGCCGCCGTGCTGCCGCGTCTCATTCCCCTGAACATGGCCATGTATCTGCTGCTGACCGGCAATTCGTTGTCTTCGGCTGAGATGAAGGCATGCGGTCTCGTCTGCGAAGTGCATGCGGATGCGGTCTTTGCCGACGCCGTGCAGAAGCTGGCCGCGCACATCGCGAAGAAAAGCCCGGTCGCGTTGCGCCGCATGAAAGAAGTGGCGCGTCACTCCGCCGACAAAACGCGCGACGACGCCTTGCTGCACGAGCAGGTGATGCTGCGTCAGCACATGCGCACATTCGACTTCCACGAAGGCTTGCAAGCCTTCGCCGAAAAGCGCGCCCCCCGGTTTCAAGGCCGCTGAACCACACCGTAGCGAGAACAGAAACATGAGCGATATTTATGTAGCCGGCGTCGGCATGACGGCCTTTGGGCGCCTGCTCGACAAGTCCGTGTACGACCTGGTCGGAGAAGCGGTCACGCTGGCGTTGAAGGATGCCGGTTGCGGTACAGCCGACATCGGCGCGGCTTACTACGGAACCATGACGAATGGCCAGTTCCAAGGCCAAACCGCGATTCCAGGTCCGATTGCGATGCGCCGTCTCGGCATTGAAGGCGTGCCGGTCTTCACGGTGGAAAACGCCTGCGCGACCGGTTCCTCGGCGTTCAATCTGGCGACGCTGGCATTGCGCTCGGGCAGCTGCGATATCGCGCTCGCCGTCGGTGCGGAGAAGATGAATATTCCGGACAAGGCCAAGATGTTCGCAGCCTTCGACGGTGGCTGGGACGTCTCGACGGTGGAGCGTAACAAGGCGACGCTGCTCGCCATGGGCGAAGGCGTGACGCCGCCGCCCGGCACCATGTCGGAGCGCCCGTACAGCGTTTTCATGGACGTGTACGCCGCCATTTGCCGCAATCACATGCTGCGCTACGGCACCACCCAGCGGCAGATCGCTGCGGTTGCGGCGAAGAACCATCGGCATTCCGTGCACAACCCGCTGGCCCAGTTTCAGCAGGCCTTCAGCATCGACGAGGTATTGGCGTCGCCGCCGATCGCCTATCCGTTGACCACGTTGATGTGCTCGCCCATCAGCGACGGCGCGGCTGCTGTCGTGCTGTGCAACGCGGCGGGATTGAAAAAGCTCAACGGTGCGGCTCGCCGCGCGGTGCGGGTGCTGGCCAGCGTCGTGCAAACCGGCACCACGCGCGGCCTCGACGAACCACGCAAGATCGTGGCGCACCTTGCGGCCAAGAAGGCCTACGAGCAGGCCGGCGTCGCGCCCGCCGATATTGATGTCGCGGAAGTGCACGACGCTTCCGCGATCGGCGAGATCCTCAATGCCGAGTCGCTGATGTTGGTGCCATTCGGCGAAGGCGGTCCTGCCGCCGAGCGGGGCGACTTCACGGTCGGCGGCAGCATGCCGATCAACCCCTCGGGCGGACTCGAATCCAAAGGTCACCCCATCGGCGCAACCGGCCTCGGCCAGATTCATGAGCTTGTCACCCAGTTGCGCGGCGAAGCAGGTCAGCGCCAGGTGGACAACGCCCGCGTTGCGATTCAGGAAAACGGCGGCGGTCTCTACGGTATCGAAGAAGCCGTGGTGGCTGTCACGATCCTCGCCAAACAGTAAGTCACTCAGGAAGCCGAATCATGGGATATGTATTCAGAACGGAAGAGCAACAAGGCGCGGTGGACGGGTTGCGGCGCTATCTGGCAGACAAGGCCGACCCGCTGTTCAACAAGGAATACCGCGACAGGTTCGTACCGAAGGAGCAGATGGGCGAGTTCATGCGTGAGCTCAGCCAGTTCGGCTTGATCTCGGGGGTCGTCGGCGAAGAGCACGGCGGCCTCGGACTCGACTGGCTCACGATGATCATGCTGTTCGAGGAAGTGGCCGCCACCTCGATCGATCTGTCGGTGCCGGTGCTGATCAATAGCTTCTGCGCACAGATGGTTGCGAAGCTGGCCCCCGCGCATCTGCGCGAGCGCTATCTGCCAGGACTGCTCAAGGGCGAGTTGTTTTGCAGCGCGGGCATCTCCGAACCGGATGTTGGCTCGAACGTGCTGGAGATCAAGACGCGCGCCCGGCGGGACGGGGACCACTTCATCATTAACGGTGAGAAGACCTGGATCAGCAATGGCGCGTATTCGGATTTCCTGATTTGCACCTGCCGCACCGGTGACGATCCGCGCCGCGGTCTGACGCACTTTCTGCTGGACCGCAAAGAGCATCCGTACGAGGTCCGCGACATTCACAAGATTGCGTGGAACAGCCAGTCCACCGCGCAGATTTTCCTCACCGATGTCCGCGTGCCGGCCAGCAACATGCTCGGCAATGAAGGGGAAGCGCTGAAGAATACGCTCACCATGTTCGAACGCTCGCGCGTGTTCGTTGCGGCCCAGGGGCTCGGTATCGCACGGCGCGCGTTGGAGGAAGCGACGCGTTATGCCACGGAGCGCAAACAGCACGGCAAGGTGATTGCAGGCCACCAGTTGATCTCCGCCATGCTGGCCGAGATGGCAACGCAGGTCGACGCGAGCCGGCTGCTGACGCAGCGCGCCGCCTCGATGATCGAAGCAGGCGTGCCGGCCGAGATGGAAGCGGCGATGGCCAAATATTTCGCCTGCGAAGCCGCGGTGACGATCGCCCGCCAGGCGGTGCAGATTCACGGCGGCAATGGCGTGACCAAAGAGTTTCTGGTCGAGAAACTCGCGCGTGAAGCGATCGTCGCGCCGATTCCGGAGGGCACGAGCCAGATCCAGCAACTGATCATTGGCCGCGCGCTGACCGGGGTCAACGCGTTCTGATGGCAGGCGGCGCCAAGGCGCCATTCCACACTTTTTTAATTTCTCATTCGGAACTCCCATGCGTATCCAGGACAAGGTTGTCGTTATCACGGGCGGCGCGTCAGGTCTCGGCCTCGCCACCGCGCTCTATCTCACGCAGGAAAAGGGCGCACGTGTCGCCATTTTCGATTTGAACGTCGAAGCTGGTGAAAAGGCCGTGGCGGATATCGGCGCCGATCGCGCGATGTTCGTGCAGACCGACGTCGCCAGCGAAGAGTCGGTGCAGAAATCGGTCGGCGAGGTGATGGCCCGCTTCGGCGCGATTCACGTGTGCATCAACGGCGCCGCCGTGCCGACCGCGTTCAAGGTGCTCGGCAAGGAAGGCAAGGCGGCACCGCTCGCGAAGTTCGCGCAGGCCACGGCCGTCAATCTCAACGGCGTGTTCAACGTGATGTCCAAATGCGCGGAGCAGATGGCCGGCAACGATCCCGAGGCGGGCGAAGAGCGCGGCGTGGTGATCAACGTTTCCTCGGGCGCCGCCTACGAAGGTCAGATCGGCCAGAGCGCCTACGCGGCGACCAAGGCCGGGATTATCGGCATGAACATGCCGGCCGCGCGTGAACTCGGCGCGATTGGCATTCGCGTCAACGCGATCGCCCCAGGCCTGTTCCTGACGGCGATGGTGGCCGCCCTCGACGAGAAAGTGCTGACGATGCTCAAGGAGCAGATGGAAGCGCCCAAGCGTTTGGGCGATATGCGCGAGTTCGCTCACTGCTGCGCGTTCATCATCGAAAACGCTTACCTCAATGGCGAAACCATTCGTCTCGATGCGGCATCACGTATGCGCGCGAAATAGGACCGGCTGGTCCGGCAGCGTTTCAAGGTTAGTGCAGGAGGAGATGAACAAGATGAGACTGGCAGACTATTTCGACGCGGTGGCGCAGCTTCACCCAGGCAATCTGGCTTTCGTGGATGGCGCCACGCGCATGACGTACGGCGAGGCGCAGAAATACGTTCACGCGGTGGCTCACGGCTTGACGCGTGAGCGCGAGGCCGGCATGGGTACGCACGCGGCAATCTACGCGCCCAACGACTACCGGGTCAGTCTGCTGCATCTGGGTATCAACCTCGCCGACTCGGCGTGGTTGTCCGTGCATATTCGCAACTCGGTCGAGACCAATGCCGAAGTGCTCGACTACTTCGACACGGATATCGTGTTCTTTCACAGCTACTTCGAGAGCAGCATGCCGGTGCTGAAGGCGACGCTCTCGCAAGCTAAGCGGTATGTGTGCATCGACCGCGCCTCGGAGCATGGGGTGTCGATGGACGAGTGGCTGAAGGATTGCTGGACACCCTTCGCCAATCAACCCGAAGACCCGGCCACGCGCGCTTTCCTGCAGCCCACCGGCGGCACGACCGGGCCGTCCAAGGGCGCGGTGCACACGCATCGCAGCCTCGAGTTCATGGGCCTGGGACTGGCTTCGGCGTTCGGCATCGGCGCCGGTTCGCGGCACTTGTGCGTGGCGCCGTTGACTCACGCGGCGGGCTTGCTGGCGCTCGGCTTTACGATCAAAGGTGGTGTCAATGTCATCTTGCCGAGCTTCGATCCGGAAGTCCTGTTGAAAGTGATCGAAGCGGAAAAGATCACTCATCTGTATCTGCCGCCCACTGCCGTCTATGGTTTGCTGGCCCATCCGAAAACACGGGAAACGGACTTTTCGTCGCTGCAGGCGTTCATAGTCGGCGCGGCGCCGATCGCACCTGACAAGTTCAAGGAAGCCGTGCGCGTGTTCGGCCCTGTCATGTACGAAAGCTTCGGGCAGACGGAGACGCTGGTGCCGATCCTGGTCAAAGGTCCCGCCGATTATCTGAAGCCTGACGGCAGTTTCGACGAAGAGGTGGTCAAGGCGGCGGGCAAGGCAGTCGATGTAGCGTGCCTCGCGATCATGGACGCCGAGGGCAAGCTGCTGCCCGCGGGCGAGCGCGGCGAGATCGTCGTGCGCTCGTCGATGGTCATGCAGGGCTACTACAAAAAACCCGACGACACCGCTGCGGTTTCAGCATTCGGCTGGCACCACACCACCGATGTCGGCGTGCGAGATGCACGCGGCTACATCACCATCGTGGACCGGATGAAGGACATGATCGTGACCGGCGGCTTCAATGTTTTCCCCGTCGAAATCGAAAAGATCATTCAGGGCCATCCTGCGGTGCTCGATTGCATTGTGATCGGCGTGCCCGACGAAAAGTGGGGCGAAGCGGTGAAGGCGGTGGTACAGCGCAAGCCTGGCTTGACCGTTTCCGAAGAAGAGATCATGGCGCTCTGCAAGGAGTATCTCGGCAGCACCAAGACGCCTAAGAGCGTCGAATTCTGGGTCGACTTGCCGCGCAGCGCCGTGGGCAAGCTGCTCAAGAAAGACGTTCGGGAAAAGTACTGGGGCGAGCAGTGGCGCGCGGTGTAGGCAGCGTTGCACGGATCCGCCGGGCCTTACCGGCTGAAGTGGAATGGGTCGCGGGTTAGGTGCTGGATCGAAGCCGCGTCAAGAAGAAGGGTGAACGGGAATGCCGACATGAAAGACGCCATTGAAAATCTGCAGGACGTATTGGCCCGGCAGCGTGCAGCCTGTCTCGTCAGCTCTTATCCTCAACTGATGCAACGCAGGCGCGATCTGAAAGAGGTGAGGCAGTCGCTGAGCCGTTACCAGGACCAGCTCGCGACGGCGATGAGCGAGGACTTCGGACGACGCTCCGAGTTCGAGTGCAAGATGCTGGACGTCATGCTCCCCGCGTTGCAGATCGACCACGCGCTCGCCAACCTGCGGCGCTGGATGAAGCCGGAACGCCGGCGCACCGACTGGCTGTTCAGCACCAACAGCGCGCGGGTAGTCTATCAGCCCAAGGGTGTCGTCGGCGTGATCGCGGCCTGGAACTTCCCGATCGTCGAAGCAGTAGGGCCTATGATCACGGCACTCGCGGCAGGCAATCGGGTGATGATCAAGATGTCGGAGTACTCGCCGCGCAGCACGGCGGTGCTGCGCGAGATGCTGGCTGAAATCTTTCCTGAGGAACAGGTGGCGGTATTCGGCGGTGGTGTCGAGGTGGCGCGGGCTTTCGCCAGCTTGCCGTTCGATCACATCGTGTTTACCGGATCGCCCGCCGTCGGCAAGGAAATCATGCGCGCGGCGGCCGCCAATCTCACG
Organism: Paraburkholderia dipogonis; assembly: GCF_046027395.1. Classification (GTDB taxonomy): domain Bacteria; phylum Pseudomonadota; class Gammaproteobacteria; order Burkholderiales; family Burkholderiaceae; genus Paraburkholderia; species Paraburkholderia dipogonis_A. The sequence continues at coordinate 102,850 of NZ_JAQQEG010000001.1, forward strand.
CCGGTTACGCTGGAGCTGGGCGGCAAGTCGCCCGCGATCGTCGCGCCATCGGCGTCACTTGCCGCCGCCGCGCGCTCCATTGCGCACGGCAAGGCCTTCAACGCGGGCCAGGCCTGCGTGGCGCCGGACTACGCGCTGGTGCCGCGCGAGCGCATCGGCGAATTCGTTGCGGCTGCGGTGAGCGCATTCCAACGGTTGGTTCCCGAACCGGTCGGCGATCCGAACTACACCTGGATGGCTTCAGACCGCCACGCGCAACGCGTAAGCGAATTGCTGGCCGATGCGGTGGCGAAGGGCGCCACGGTGACCGCGTGCGGGCCTGACAACGGTGGGCGTGTGGTGACGATGCAGATCGTCACCGGCGTGACCCCGGACATGCGCATCATGCAGGAAGAGTTGTTCAATCCGATCCTGCCCGTGGTGGCCTGCGACTCGCTCGACGAAGCCATTCGATACATCACGGTGCGTCCCCGTCCGTTGGCGTTGTACTACTACGGTAACGACGCGGGTGAAGTCGCGCGCCTGGAGCAGGAAGTTCACGCTGGCGGCATGACGGTCAACGATTGGGCGTGGCATGTATTCCAGGGCGACTTGCCGTTTGGCGGCACCGGCAATTCCGGAATAGGAAGCTGGCGGGGACCCGAGGGCTTCGTCGCCCTGTCACACGCCAAGGCGGTGTTGAAGATGAAGCGCTGGTTCCCGATCGGTCTGTTTCGGCCGCCTTACGGCACGCGCATTCAGCGGCTGATTTCGAAGCTATGGCTGGGAGATCCTGATCCGGCTTTGAACATTTCATGTACGCATGCGATACGCCCAGACTGTGCGACGATGCAAGATACGACGCGGGAGTCGGTATGAGCGTCCTTCATGTGATCGCCGCCCGCAGGGTGGACGGCGCCGCCGCGTACCAAGGTTCGAAAACCTACGCGTGGACCGTATTCGCACTGAGCTTCGGCTTGATATTGTCCGACTATCTGTCGCGCCAGGCGGTCGGCGCCGTATTCCCGTTCCTCAAACCGGCATGGGGCGTGTCCGATTCGCAACTCGGCGCGCTCGTCAGCGTCGTCTCGCTGGTGGTGGGCGTGATGACCATTCCGTTGTCGCTGATCGCGGATCGTTGGGGGCGCGTCAAAAGCATTACGTTGATGGCCTTCGTGTGGTGTTTCGCCACAATCGCATGCGGCCTTGCGACCAGCTACACGCAGATGCTCGCGGCCCGTGCGATGGTCGGGCTAGGCGAGGCCGCGTACGCCGCCGCCGGCGCGGCGCTGCTCGCCCACACTTTCCCGGATGACAGGCGCTCCGCAGTGTTGGGGGCCTTTCAATCGGGCGGCATATTCGGCTCGGTCCTGGGCGTGGTGATCGGCGGTGCGGTGGCCACCCAGTTCGGCTGGCGCTATGCTTTTTTCGCCGTCGGCGCACCGGGCTTGCTGCTCGCCGTCCTTTACCCCTTCTTTGTGCGCGACTACCAGGCCCCCGCTTTGCCCACGGACGCGTCCAGTGGGGCGCGCAATCGGCGCCTGCGCTTCACCGAGGTGTTCAGACAGGTGTTCGGCGCGCGCTCCGGCAACCTGACGTTCGTTGCGTTTGGTCTGCAGATGGGGATCCCCGCCATTCTGATCGCCTGGGTGCCGACTTACTTCAATCGCTTCTACGGCTACGACCCGAAGACGGCCAGTCTGATCGCGGCGGTGGTGGTGCTCGTACTCGGTGTGGGGATGCTATTCGGCGGAGGCGTGGCCGATCGGCTGAGCAGAGGGCGGCCGCGCTATCGGGCGCGGGTGCCCGCCGCGTACGCGCTGATATCCGCCTTGATGCTGTTCGCGGCGTTCACGCTGCCGCCTGGCATGCCGGCGCTCGCGCTGCTCATCGGCGGCGCGCTGTTTGCGGCGGCACACGGGGGCGCTGCGGTGGCGATGCTGATCGACGTCACGCACCCCGCCGTTCATGCGACCGTCACGGCCACCGCGGTTTTGGGCGCCAATCTGCTCGGCACGGCGCCGGGCCCGTATCTGGTCGGTCTCCTGTCTGACGCAGCCAATCTGCGTATCGCGCTCAGCGTAGCGCCGCTGATGTCGTTGCTCGCAGCGGTTCTATTCCTGCTTGCCTCGCGCCACTACGAGGCGGATGTCGCCGCGCGCAACGCTGCCGCCTAGAAGCGGCAGCCGATTCTGTGCGCGCCGCTTCCCGGCGATTGCGTGACAACCCTGAAAGACCGCTGTATTAGCCGCAATGACAGGCGCCGGATTCGTGCGCCTCATACGATGAGCTATCGCTGCGAAACAGCGGGAGACGATGGGTCGCCGGGTTGGACTCGTCACATTTCAAGCGGTTTGTCTGTTCGTCCGAGGTAATAACCATGACTTCTATATCGCAACGCAGGGTGGCCGCCGGCCGCGCGCAAGCATGAATACCGCGGCGACGGCATCGTTGACTGGCATCCACCTGATGGCGAAGCCCATCGGCGCATTGTGCAATCTGGATTGCGGCTATTGTTTTTACCTCGAGAAACAGAACGCATTCCCGCCGCGCGAGCGTTTTCGCATGTCGGACGAGGTGCTCGAGACTTATGTCCGGCGTTATATCGCGGCGCAGTCGGCGCCTGAAGTCGAATTTACGTGGCAGGGCGGCGAGCCCACTTTGCTGGGGCTGGCGTTCTTCGAACGTGCGGTCGCGCTGCAGCACAAATTCGCCGACGGCAAGCTGATTCGCAACACCTTGCAAACCAACGGCACCTTGCTCGACGACGAATGGGGTGCGTTTCTCCAACGCGAACGGTTTCTGGTCGGCGTGAGTCTGGACGGTCCGCGTGCCCTCAATGACGTGGCACGGCCCGACAAGCGCGGCAACTCGAGTTACGACGATACGCTTCGCGGTCTCGCCGTCCTGTCGCGTCATGGCGTCGATTTCAACGTGCTGGTCACGGTGTCCAGCGCCAATGTGCACCAGCCCCTGGAAATCTATCGTCACCTGAAGGAGCTGGGCGCGGGTTTCATCCAGTTCAACCCGGTTGTGGAGCGAGTGGCCGAGCCTGAGGAAAAGGTCATCGGGCTGCACTTTGCCGTGCCCCCGGCGCTTGCCGTGCCGGCGGTGACGCCGACGTCGGCCATGTCGAAAGCGAAGGTCGCGGCGCGAAATCCGGCAACCGTCACGTCGCACACGGTCAGCGCGCTGGCGTACGGCACCTTTCTGTCCACCGTGTTCGATGAATGGATTCGTCACGATGTCGGCGTCGTTCACGTGATGAACTTCGAATGGGCGCTCGCGTCGTGGTGCCAACTGCCCGCGGGCGCCTGCATTTTCAGCCCGCGTTGCGGCAAGGCCGCGATCGTCGAGCACGACGGCAGCGTCTACTCCTGCGATCACTTCATGTACCCGGAATATCGCCTCGGCAACCTGCTTTCCGACGACCTGGAAAGCATGATGACCTCGCCGGCGCAGACGGACTTCGGCATGGCAAAAGAGACCGCGCTGCCGGCCGATTGCCTGCGCTGCGAATTTCGCTTCGCCTGCCATGGCGAATGCCCCAAGAACCGGTTTATCGAAACCGCCGAGGGCGAGCCGGGCCTCAACTACCTATGCGCCGGCTACAAAGCCTATTTCCGCCACATCACGCCCGCCATGAACATCATGGCGCGCCTGCTGGGGCAGGGCAAAACGGCGGATGGCGTGATGGACATGCTTCGGCAGTAAGCGCCGCTCACACAAGCGGTTCGACGGGCCGTCTGCCGACCACGAGTTGCGCAGACCGCCTGTCATTTCATTGAAAGCGATGCAGCACAGAAAAGTCCGGTGGCCACGTGCACACCGGATCAGGTAATCCAAGGAGACAAAATGAGAATAGGTTTTGCAGCAGCAATTGCGTTGACGACGCTTGCCAGTACTGTTCACGCGCAATCGACAGTGACATTGTATGGAACAGTGGATACGGGTCTGCTTTATCAGAATACGTCGGCCGCCTCGTACAATCCCGCGGCGCCGAATACCGGCCACATTTTCAAGCTGAAGGACGGGGGCATTTATACCAGCATGCTCGGGTTCAAGGGAACGGAAGACCTGGGAGGCGGGTGGCGAGCCAACTTCAAATTGCAGGGCGCCTTCGACAGTACCAGCGGAAAATTCGGTTTGAGCGGTACCGCCGGCGCGGCGGCGCAATTCAATCAGGAGGCTTCGGTTGGCCTGGCCGGCCCGTACGGGTCACTCACCATGGGCCGCCAGATCATTCCAATGACCTACGCGATGGCGTACACCGATGTGCGCCAGGGCGGCTACTTCGGCAGTATCTTTACCGCGCTCGTCAGCATGAATTCCGCCGCCGGCTGGCCCGGAACCAGCACGAACGCGCAACTGGGCGCGGTGTTCGACGACAACGCCATCGTCTACGTATCGCCGAACTTCGGCGGCGTGACCGCCAGCCTCGAATACGCGCCGGGTGGCGTAGCGGGCGAGGTTCAAGGCGGCACGCGCGAATCCGCGGTTTTGCAGTACGACAACTACGGACTGAAACTCGCCGCGGCCTATTACAACGGGCACGATACCAATCCCAGTCCGACCAGCGTGGCGACCGGGCTGAACAACAACCGGTTCTACTATGCCGGTGCGCTGTACTCGATCAACGGCTTCACGGTCAGCACGTCGTTTAGTAACGGCCGCAATCCGGCGCACGCGAATACCACCAATTTCGACATGATTTCCGGCGGCTTCGGCTATCGGTTCACACCGGCTTTTGAAATGACTAGCGGCGTGTATTACATCAAGGACGAAAATAATTCGGCTAACAAATCGATCGAATATGTGGTCGGCGCAAACTACAGTCTGTCCAAGGCTACGTTGTTATATGCGCAAGTGGGCTACGTGGACAATCGCGGCAAGATGAATCAGTCGATCGAGTATGGGCAGCCTGTCGCACCGGGCGCCAATACGACGGCGGCGATGATCGGCATCAGAAAGCGGTTCTGACGGCTGCCGTTGGGACCCACTGAGGCTGCTTTTGCGCAATCGAACTCCTATGATGTCAAAGTGCGAGCCGTTCTTTGACGCACGCAATGGGGGGGGCGGCATTCGATGATTCGGCCTGAGCAGCGAGTCTCGGTTGTGACGGGCTCGACCGGCGGGATCGGGCCTGGATCACGCTTGGCCTCGCGCAGGCCGATCATCATGTGGTGCTGGTGTGCCGGGAGGCTGGCGTATCGTTCTGAAGCGCGGCGCGATGTCGCCATGCGACTGAGGCGTCAGCGATTGTCGGCCCGGAAATTAGGAGATGGCGTTCAAATACCGGCGGGAGGTCAGTTATAACGGGCAATAAGCAGGCGGTTCGAAAAGAGGACTTGTGTCCGTACGGATCGTAACTGATTGGCTTGTTGAGCCAGGAAGCCTGTTGACAAGGTTACGAACCGCTCACAGGGCAAACACAATTTCGCCCTCTTGATCAGGTGAGGCTGGAGTAACGAAATTTTTTAAAGCGGCGAGCGTCTAGTATTGGCCGGCGACCGGACCACGGCGATTCCCCTGCGAGTGGCTCACATGGGTCGATATGTCTCATTCGTCAACACAGTCCGGACGTATACGTCGAGCCTACTCCACGGGTGGTTCATTCCGTATCAGCAGTTCCATGAACCCTGAACTTGAATCGCGCTCCCGGGAGAAGCGATGTTCGGGAAGAAGAGCCAGCAATATCTCCGCGGTTGTGCGGACCATGCAGCCGCGTCCCACATGACCACCGAACACACGACCGCGCGGGTCGGCAACCGACATGTGGAGATGCGCTCCATCAGATGATATGGACCCAGCCAGCGTCAGGATTTCCAGATCGTCACGCAGCTCCGTCGAGTCCTTGTCACCGGCAAATCGCAATTGGGCAACGCTGAGGCTGCCTATGCCCTGGATCACGAAAGCCGCGTGCAACCTGACCCGAAGCAGCTCAATTTCGAGGGCGACGCGCAGATCGTCGCCGGGAAAAAGACGCAAAGGATGTGCTTGCATCGCGCGGCTCCAGGTTGGGGTTCGTGATAGGTTAAGGCGGATTGAGGTCGGCCACAATTGAGCGACAGCTTTTGGGCATAACAGCCGTCGCAGTGGGCCAATCGGGCAACTCGGGCAAGGGACCGTATGCCTTGCGGGTCACGCGGCGTTAAGTGGCAGGCTTCGATCTCATGGAAAATGGGTGTCAATGATTTCGCACGTGCACTATTATTTGCAGAAGGGCCACCGCGCCCGACTCAGCGCAGCCACTGGCGCCGGCTGAGACTTCCGGAGTGGGTGTGCAGACAATAGAGCGGGCGTGGTGATCGGCAACGCGATTCGCAAGGCGACCGATGGCATCGCCGACTTCCTCAAACTGGAGTCGGCGGGCGGATTGCTGCTCATGGCCGCAGGAGTACTCGCGCTGTTTTGCAGCAACTCGCCGCTTCGACACGCGTACGATGATCTGCTGAAGATCCCTGTGGAGGTGCGCTTTGGCTCGTTCGCTATCGCGAAGCCGCTTCTGCTGTGGATCAACGATGGTCTGATGGCCGTCTTCTTCCTCCTGGTCGGACTGGAGGTCAAGCGCGAGGTGATTGAAGGTGAGCTGTCCACTCCCGCACAGGTCGTGCTGCCTGTCGTTGCCGGGGTGGGCGGAATGGTAGCGCCCGCACTCATCTATTTCCTTATCAACAGAAATGGCGCGGCCTTGACTGGCTGGGCCATTCCCACGGCTACTGACATTGCATTTGCGCTCGGCATTCTTTCCCTGCTCGGCGACCGGGTGCCGGTGTCGCTGAAAATATTCCTGACCGCAGTGGCGATTGCCGACGATCTAGGCGCAATCGTCATCATTGCGCTATTTTATACAGCCGACCTTTCCATTCCGATGCTATTTGGGGCAGCCGTGGCAATCGCGGTGCTGATTGCCTTGAACCTGTTGAAAATCACGCGAATCGCACCTTACGTTATTGTTGGCGTGATCCTGTGGGTATTTGTTCTGAAGTCCGGCGTTCACGCAACGCTCGCGGGTGTTGCAGTCGCTTTCGCCGTGCCGTTGAAGACGATGGATGCACAAGGCCATGCTCCTTTGCACCAGCTTGAACACAATCTCCATCCTTGGGTAGCCTTCGGCGTTCTGCCGATCTTCGCTTTCGCCAATGCCGGCGTCTCGTTCGCGGGCGTCACGCTCACGGCGTTGGCAGAGCCGCTGCCGCTCGGCATCGCCGCAGGTCTTTTCGTCGGGAAGCTCGCTGGTGTCTTCGGGGCAAGCGCCGTGCTGGTTCGGCTCGGTCTGGCCAGGCTTCCCGAGGGCGCAAGCTGGCTTCAGTTGGTTGGCGTCGCCGCACTGTGTGGCGTCGGCTTCACCATGAGTCTATTTATCGGTTCCCTCGCTTTCGAAGGCCCCGAATATTTCACGGCCCTCCGGCTGGGCGTGATCGCGGGCTCAACGCTATCGGGCGTTACCGGTTATCTGTTTCTCAGGTTTGCGTCGGCTCATTCCAGGAACCCCGTCGTTCGGGGCTAACTATCCGATTTCTCAACTGGAGAAGAACATCGTGAGCCTCGACACGCTGGAAACGCTGATGGCCGCGGCGCTTGTTCTTCGGCTTGGGCGGCAGATCTTTGTGCGCATTGCCCTACTGCGACTTACAACATCCCCGAACCGGTTGTCGGAGGGTACTTGAAGCGCTGCTGGTTTTTTGCTTCAGGCAGAGTCTTACAAATCGACGTGCGTTTCGATACCACGGTAGCCGCATATCGCGCTTCACGCATTGGTACAACGCGTCGCGGTAGTCGTATCGGATCACCCGGGCTCCATTGAAGGCGTCCGGGGGCGCTTTGCTTCGCGCGCGGCGCGCTTGTCTCCCACGGATCGCTGTCCCTTGGAGGGGCTGAAAACTGGTCTTGAGAGAGAAGACAGTCGTCCCACCGAATCGTCCCAGAATCTGTTTCGCAAGCGATCTTCGATCACGCCAGAAATCTTGTTGTTGCCACGATTATCGTCGCGGCAGGCTTCGAGACGGTGAGACGCTTCGATACCATCGATCTCTTGGGCATGCACAATCCCCTGTTTGCAGGCTATTTCGTTTCCGGAGCAGGATGCGCACTCATAGCTCTTAACTTCGTGGACGGACTGCGAAGGCTGGCGAGATTGCGCTGCCACTTTGTGTTACAGACCGCACTGAGCTTTGCCTACCTATTCTTTTCGTTGCGGCTCGTCCCGCTGATCATTTTTTCGGAACTAACCGTTGCTAGCAGGATTCGGAAAACACTGAACGGTAATGCCACTGCTGATCCGCCCGCAGGGCCGTGTGAGTCAGCGACCGGTGCACCTCGGAAGCCGCCGCTGACAGGTATCCGCGCCAACGTCGGCTCGGGGTCGACGTGCGTCGGATGGTCACGCGCGAGCGGCAAATCTGAGACGTCCTCGCGAGCGTCGCACAGGCAAAAAGCTGCGTAGCGTCGACCGTTTGAGATTTCTAATCTGGCAAGATTTCGTCTCGATCTGCCTTCGGGCAACTTCGAAGACAATGACCGTCGGTGATACCGCTCAAAAGCGCACGCCGACTCCGGCTTCGATCAGATCCGTGTCACGATTGTAGCGCGTGATTACACGATTCCATGTGATGCGCGTGAGCCAGTGCTTGCTGAGCCGATAACTCGCTGATATCGCGAAGAGCGCTGAGATGCGGCCGTCGCCAGTGCGGTTCTGAGGAAGGTCACTGTTTTGCGTGATGGCAACGTACGGACCAACGCCGACCGACAGCGCGAGGTTGTCGTCGAAGAAAGCCCGAGTGGCCCAAAGCTGCATTGCGATACCGTCCCGGCGCGACTGGATTTGACCACCTTCATGGATGTATGAGGCGGTCACATCGACATAGCGCCACAAACCGCGCCGGTATTCGAGACTTCCGGCATTCGCCGACTCGGAATTGCCGCTGTTGAGGATCGTCTTGCCGAACATCATGGCGAGTTCGTTATTCGTCACCTTCGATGTTCTTGGCACCGCGCGTTGCCGTGGACCGGGCTCGCCCTTCGCTTCGAGTTGGTAGCCGATGCCAAACAGCAGCGCGGTCGTGTCGGGGCCGCCAAACACCTGGACATGATTCAGCTGCGCCTGGGCAATCCACCGCCGATCGAAATAATATGCGGCGCGTAGGCTCCACAGGAGGCCCCAACCGTGCGTGTTCGAATAGTCGCCTCCGGCTTGAGCCGCGGTTGTGTCGAAGTATCGGTATGGCCCGGTACCTGCCGATAACTCCAGCCGATCGTTCCATAGTGGCAGGCGTCCCCAGGCTTGTATGGTCTGGCCATCGCGATGATGATCCGGGATGTGCCCTTCGTTGATCCAGGAAAAGCTCCACGCGGCGAAGCGCCCGAGTCCCTCGCGATAACTGGCGCTCCAGGAATAGGTGTTCGCGCTGTCGCTGAAGAGAGGGCCGGCCAGCATCGAGAATTCCTGTGCGCTGGCGGGCGGAGATAACAGGAGGAAGGTGCTGATCAGTAGCGTCGACGGTGAAATAATGCGACCCTTGTCGCTTTCGTTCGCGGACACGATCTGAGCGTTAGCAACGCTTTGCATACGTTTGTCACAGGGAACGAACCGCTTCATTTCGCTCATCCTCTATCGGATGGAAAATTCCGGTTTACCCGCGTCGAGGGTCATCCCTATCTATGCCGTTCGGACGAACAGAGTGCGGATCCTGCTTCAGAAATCACGACCCAGCACGAAAAAACTCTCGATGAACATGAGGTCGCCAAGCATTGGACTTTGGTCTCGTGTCACATGAGTGGAGAGTGGCGTGTTCCCGCTTGTCCAGAAACAAGGGGCGTGTAGCCTCGCCGTGCTCTGGCAAAACACCTTCACAGCGCTATCCAGGCAGCCACGAAAGGCAGGGAGCCGAGCGGTCCGTTGCCTTTCTTTTTTTACGAGACCAGGCTTCACGTTATAGCTTTAGCCGTGTCACCTTGGTGCCAGCGAGCGAAGCGTCCGCCATCAGACCGGTGTTGGTCAGCACAATGGCTTCCACCGGCGAGGTGGCCGTCGTCGTATCGAGCGTGCCATTCGCACCCACTTTCACGAGCGAAACCGCCACGTCGCCGCCAACGGACCAGCCGGCCGAGTTGCGAAACTTGTCGAGCGCGTCTTGCGTCATGAAGAGAAAGATGACGGCCGTCGACTGGGCACCGGCCTGGAATCCAAATGACCCCGACGCCGTACTGTAATAGCCAGCCGTCGTGCCCCCAACACGCAATGAGCCTTCGCCGTACTCGGCGCCGGCGATGAAGGCCGCCTTAACCACCGATGGGAACACCAGCACCCCTTGTGCCTTCGATACGAGCTCCCGCGAGCCCTTTACCGTCGAGAAGAGCCGCGACAACGTACCGTTCACGTCCGCGTCGATTGCCTGGCGCTTCGAGGCATCGGTTTCAGGGCTCTTTCCGCTGCCCGGGGTCATGGTGCAGCCAGTGAGCCCCAGACTTGCAGCAGCAGTTGCAGCCGCGGTCCTCAACACAAAATCTCGTCTGTTCATATCGTCCTCCATTGTGGCTCCGAGGTGGATCCCCGGTGCTTGACTCTGGCCGCTTCATCTTTCGGTCCAGTTCTAACCAGCGGTCTGGAAACGGGGCGTGAAACGGATAGCCGCGTCGGCCGACAGCGTTTCAAGCGTTAATTTTGGTGTGCAGGTTTCCCGTCACGTCTCGGTTTTTGTCACCCAGATGGTTGCTGCCAAACTGGCCGGTGACGTAGCCCATTGTCTTCAGCGCTGTGGCAATGCCTCGGTTCGCTTGCCCGATCGACACGCCAGTCTGGCTGAACGGCCGTGCCGGTGCGGGGAGGCAGCTCGCCGGCGATGAAGTTCGCGCCATCCGCAATGCAACTTACCTCGGCTGGGTAGTTCGCGTTGCAACTTAAATACATCGCACACGGAAATCGATGGTCTCCATCACGTGGAAGCTGCGCTTCAGAACGGGTGATCTGATGCCGCTGTGATAATTGTGGTCACATTGACAGGCCTATTCAATTGAACTTTGGTCCAATGCGGCATTTGGTGTGAACGCGTGTCCTTTCTCAGAGCTGTGTCGCCAAAGTGGCTCGGGCGTTTTCCGGTGCGGAATCCGGAAGACCTCGCTTCTCTGTGATTGAAGCTCTCGATGGGCAAATTGGACCTGTGTCTCGCTTCGCCTCGGTGGAAAGAGGCATGTCCCAGATGGCTGCCCGTCTGGCACAGAACTCAGCTCAATGGCAACGTCACTCTGCGCAAGCTCCATCAAATACTGCAGGCGGCCTTCGGCCGGACCGATTCACAGCTGCATGAATTTGAAGTCGAAAGGCGAACCCACGCCGTGAGCAATAACAGAACATCCTCGATCTATTGGCCGAAAATCCCGAAATGCTCGATGCCGTCAAATCACGCCTGTACTGACTCGCTTATCCGGCCCAGACCTTTTTATACCGTTACAACTATCGAAGATGGATGCTCCGCGATGCCCGGGATAAGGAGTCGCAGATAGCGAGCGTGGTTCGAACGCCGAGGCCTCGGTTTTTGCTGGTGAACGCGCGTGTCCGCCGGAGGACGTAGGCGACGTTCACAGCGCCGAATAGCTCAGCAGGTACCTCGGAGATCTCGGACGGACTTTTCATCAAGCTCGGCAATAGAGGTGTGGTGAAACGAGCGCTTACGTGATCTGGTACACCCGGATAGCAGGCGCGACGGTCAACCCCCGGTTTCGAACCCGGGGTACAGCGTCATGCCGCCGTCGATAAAGAGCGTCGTGCCGACGATATAGTCCGTGAAGTCCGACGCTAGCCAGACCGCGGCACGGCCGATCTCCTCGCTCTCGCCGATACGTTTGTAGGGCACAAGTTTCATCAGTTCGGCATAGGCCTCTGGAGTGGACCACGCCGCAGAGTTGATCGGCGTTCGGATCGCGCCAGGCGCTATGGAATTAACGCGGATGCGCTTCTCGGCGACCTCCTGCGCCAGGCTCTTCATCAGCAGCATCAGCCCGCCCTTGGAGGCCGCGTAATTCACGTGGCCGGCCCACGGAATCACCTCGTGGACCGAGCTGGTGAAGATGATCTTGCCGGCTGCCACCGAAACTCCCGGCCGCACGCCGCGGCGGAGGAACTCGCGTACAGCCTCGCGCGCGCAAAGAAAGGCGCCTCGCAGGTTGACGTTGATCACCGCGTCCCATTGCCGGACACTCATCTCGTGGAACGGCGCGTTGCGCTCCATGCCAGCGTTACTGACCAGGATATCGACGGTGCCAAACTCAAGCACCGCCGCGGCGAACATGGCTTGCACTTGCGCCTCGTCGGCGACATCGGCCTGTGCGGCTATCGCGCGCTGCCCGCCGCCGCGAATCTCTTCTACCACCGCCTCGGCGTCCGCCGGATTGGCCACGTAGTTGACTATCACGTTGGCGCCAGCCCTGCCGAGCGCGACAGCGATAGCGCGCCCGATGCCGGAATTGGCACCCGTCACCAGCGCGGTCTGGCCTTTGAGCAAGTCCAGCGACTTCAAAGCCGGGATCGCGGGCTCTGGCAGGTTTCTGTTGGCGTAGTAATTCTGCATGATGTATTCCTTCGTTCAGCTGTCTGGCAGGCGCCGCATCACGTGGGCTTCGCTGAGCTCGTCGCCGTCGCGGCCCAAGTCGCCATTCGGGAATGGCAGGATGCCCTATCTATTGAGTCTTCGGGTCCGTGTGCTCGGTTCTCAGCGCGCGCAAGATCGCCACCTCTGCCCCCGGCGTGAGCAGCAAGTCCTTCGACAGCACGGCATTCGACTGAATGATGCGTGCGACACAGCCTGTCCAGCCGGTCTGGTGACTGGCGCCGATCCCGGCACCTGTGTCGCCGTGAAAGTACTCGTGAAACAGCACCAGGTCGCGCCAATGCGGGTCGTCACGGAACTTGTGAGCCGCGCCGTACGCCGGCCTTCGGCCGTCGCCATCGCGCAGGAAGATCCGGCTCAACCGTTCGCCCAGTTCCTTCGCCACTTCGAGCAGGGTCATCAACTGCCCTGAGCCGGTCGGGCACTCGATCCTGAAGTCCTCGCCGAAGTAGGCATAAAGACGTAACAGCGAGGTGTAGAGCAGAAAGTTGATCGGCATCCACACCGGCCCGCGCCAGTTGGAATTGCCGCCGAACATGCCAGTATCGGAATCACCCGGCACGTAGGCTACGCGATGCTCCTGTCCCGCGTGGTGAAAGACGTAGGGATACTCGAGGTGGAAGCGCGACAGCGCGCGAATGCCATGGGGGCCAAAGAATTCGTCTTCGTCGAGCATGCGCGCCAGAATGCGGCGCAGCTTCTGCTCGCTAAGGATCGCCAGCATGCGGCGGTTGGCTACGCCGGGCTGTTGGGGCAGGTGAATGTTGGCGGCGAGTTCGGGGTGGCGTCCCAGGAACAGCCTTGCACGCTCCCGGAATTTCGGCAGTTTCGCGAGAATGTCTTCTTCAAACACGGCCACCGCCGCCAGCGGCAGCAGCCCGACGATCGAGCGCACCTTGAGGCGCGTGGCGCCGCCGTCCGGCAGACGCAGCACATCATAGAAGAAGCCATCCTCCTCATCCCACATCTCGTCGTGCCGCTCACCGACGCGGTCTAGCGCGCCGGCAATGAACAAGGTGTGCTGGAAGAATTTCTCGACGAACTCCTCGTAGTGCGGCTCGTGCAGCGCGAGTTCGACTGCGATGCGCAACATCTGCTGGCTGAAGAACACCATCCACGCTGTCCCGTCAGCCTGATCCAGGTAGCCACCCGTCGGCAGTGGCGAAGAGCGGTCGAACACGCCGATATTGTCGAGTCCGAGAAAGCCGCCCTCGAAGACATTGGCGCCGGCGCGGTCCTTGCGGTTGACCCACCAGGTAAAGTTGACCAGCAGTTTGGAGAAGGCGTACTTGAGGAACTCGACATCGCCCCTGCCATTTCGGCGCTCTTTGTCGAGTACGTAAAGTTGCATTGTCGCCCAGGCGTGCACGGGCGGATTAACATCGCCGAAATTCCACTCGTAAGCAGGGAGTTGCCCGTTCGGATGCAGGTAGTCGTTGCGCAGCATCAGGTCGAGTTGTTCCTTCGCGAAATCGGCGTCGACCATACTCAGTGGAATCATGTGAAAGGCCAGATCCCACGCGGCGTACCAGGGATACTCCCATTTGTCGGGCATCGAGATAATGTCGTCGTTGAACATGTGTACCCAGTCGCTGTTACGCACCCGCCGGCGTTCCGCTTGCGGCAACTGGCTGCCCGCGCCGTGCTCGGCAAGCCAGCGCCCGAGGTCATAGTAGAAATACTGTTTGGTCCAGAGCATGCCGGCCAGCGCCTGGCGCATGACACTCGCACGGTCGGGGTCATCGCGAACGGCGAGCGGAGTAATCGACGCGTAGAAGGCATCGGCCTCTTCAAGCCGGGCCGCGAATACCGCGTCGAAATCATCAAACAGCGCGGACGACCCGCCGGGCGCCTGGGTTGTCAAACGCAACCGGACAATCTGCGACGCGCCGCCGTCGACACTGAGCTGATGGTGGAATGCCGCCTTGGTTCCCTGCTGCGAGGGATTCACCGCCGCGGCATCGCCATTCACGATGAAGTTGTGGATACCGTCCTTCGCGTAAGGCGACGCATTGCCCGTGCCGAACAGGCGGGCGTTGTTGGTCTCATTCTCGGTGAAGAGTAGCGGCACGTCGGCGTCGCAGTAGAGGTAATACTCGCCCAGCGATTCCTGAAACAGCGGGTCACTGTGTCGGGCGCGGACCGTCGCTTGCCTGGAGGATTCGACGCGTTCGAGGATCGGCTTCGAACCGCCCCCCGGTTGCGACCACGTGTTTCGAAACCAGAGGGTCGGCAACAGGTGCAGCGGCGCTGAGTCCGGCCCGCGGTTGAAGACGCCGATTCGCACAAGCACGTCATCGGGTGCCGCCTTTGCGTATTCGACAAAGACGTCGAAATACCGGTTGTCGTCGAACACGCCGGTGTCCAGCAGCTCGTACTCGGCCTCATGCTTGCCGCGGCTGCGATTGGTCTCGACGAGGTCAGTGTATGGATAGGCAGTCTGCGGATACTTGTACAGATACTTCATGTACGAGTGCGTCGGGGTGGAATCGAGATAAAAGTAGTATTCCTTCACGTCCTCGCCATGATTGCCTTCGCTGTTGGTCAGTCCGAAGGCGCGCTCCTTCAGGATCGGATCGCGCCCATTCCACAGGGCCAGCGCGAAGCACAGGGTCTGGTGGGCATCGCTGATACCGCCGAGGCCGTCCTCGCCCCACCGGTAGGCGCGAGACCGGGCGTGGTCATGAGTGAAGTAGTTCCAGGCGTCGCCGTTGTCACTGTAGTCCTCGCGCACAGTCCCCCATTGCCGCTCGCTGAGGTACGGCCCCCACTTTTTCCAGGCCGCGCGATTCGTCTGCGCTTCGTGAAGCCGGTTCTGCTCTGCTTCGTTGGTCATGGGGTGCTCTCCTTCGAGCCGGAAAAGTCGTGTTTCTACTGGCTGCCGTTCGCGTGCATGGTACGTGAGGGCCAGTGCGCTGATATCCGAGAAGGCCACACACCGCCAGAACCTCGCTCGCGTCAACAAAGGGCCGACGCAGTGCCATGCGACCCAGTCCGCGAACAGCAGGATCTGCATGAGAGCCTTCCATTGCGTTCATGCTTTCACATACAGCGACAATTGGCCGCTGCATAGGTCCATCCCTGGTGTGAGCGACGCGGCCTTGACGTGCGACAGTCGATACTGATTCGGCGCAAACTCGGCATGCCGTTTGAGCACATACTCGCCATCGCACAGTTTGTGTCGCTGACACCGTAACCGTGAGACGTCAGGTCGATGCAGGTAGGATCCAGGCCGGCCACCTTCGGCGGAGGTGGCCGGCCTGACCCTTACTGCTTGACTGCCGGCTCCACGGAAATGGCGACGGCTTCGGTGTACACGGCCTCTACCTGATCGCCCTTCCTGATATTTGCTAACTGAGCGGGATCCTCCACCTTCAGGTCTACCATGTTGCCCTTGGGACCTTTCAGAGTGACGGTCTTGCTTTTTGAGTTGACCTTGACGACGTCGGCTACGACTTTCACCTGCCTGCCCACGGTGCCTCCGGGCTTGCCCCCAGCTGGCGCGCGTTCCATCATCGGCTGTTCCTCGACAGACCGAATGCCGTCTCCGTCTTTCTTGAGGCTGAGAGTGAGTGCTTCCCGGTAAACGGTCTTAACGACATCGCCGACCTTGATCTGATCAAAGTTACGCGCCTCGTCACCGACGACCACTTCAACGAGCTTGCCATTAGGGCCTTTCAGCAGGACCGTCCTCGTCGCGGGGTCGATTTCCTGCACCGTGGCGGTCACCCGGGTGGTTCCTCTAATGGTTGCCTTACCTGGCGCTTTGGTCACTTCCACGTGGGTTTCCGACTGTGCCCACGCTACATTTGTCATGGCCACCAGGGCGGCGATGACCAGAAATTTTCTATTCCTCATTAACGTCTCCTTTGAAATGCTGAACCTTTAACGGGTAAGCGAACACGAGCGGCCTCGCTGCGGCACGCTGAGGCGCACTCGACACGAGCGGCAACAAACGGCCGCTGAAGTGTCACCATCGACAGTGGGAATCGATCGTCATCACGTCATCCTGCTGCAGCCGATTGAAGAGTCAGCGGAATCGTGGCTGAAATAGGTCCACGCATCCCCAGACTCGCTATAGTCCTCGCGCACGGTTTTCCGCTGCCACTTCACGGGACACCTTCGCCAATCCTTCCAGGGCATCTTCGGTTCGCGCGGTTCCACGAGTCGAATGTCCTTGGAGGTCATGTGGTGGCCTGCTGTGATGCGCGTGTAAGCCCCGTTGCGGGCCACTATCGCCGAAAGCCGCCGCCACCACCGGCACGACCGCCACCACCGCCGCGGTCGGCCTGGGCGACGCGTTGGCTCTGGGCGGCGCCTCGCTGTCGATTCTGCATGTCCTGGTTAAGCTCACCAAAGGAGGCCTGTCCGCTGGGCCGGTTATAGCCACCCCCAGGATTTTGGGGATTACCGCCGCCCGGCCTGTTCGCAGCCGATGGCGCCGTTCGCTGCTGTTGAGCACTCTGTGCTCTTTGCTGAGCGGCGGTGGAGTTGGCCGTCTGGGCGCCAGCGGGGCGCTGCTGTTGAGCGCTCGGTGGTCTTTGCTGAGCGGCGGCGGAGTTGGCCGTCTGGGCGCCAGTGGGGCGCTGTTGTTGGGCGCTCTGTGCTCTTTGTTGAGCGGTGGCGGAGTTGGCAGTCTGGGCACCGGTCGTGCGTTGCTGTGGAGCGCCTTGTGCTTTCGGTTGCGAGCCCTGTGGCGTGGGTTTGTTGACCGA
Organism: Paraburkholderia dipogonis; assembly: GCF_046027395.1. GTDB lineage: Bacteria > Pseudomonadota > Gammaproteobacteria > Burkholderiales > Burkholderiaceae > Paraburkholderia > Paraburkholderia dipogonis_A. Next base: position 120,149 of record NZ_JAQQEG010000001.1, read on the forward strand.
GGACCAGGAGCCATTGTCGTATTTCTGCCAGCTGCCATTGGTGTTCTTGTAGACATTTCCGTCACGCCCAGCGTACATGTCGCCTCCCGCAGATTTGCCCGCCACCGCACGGCCATTGGCATTCGTGCCGGCAATTGCCTTGCCGCCTGCGGAATTCTGATACGTACCGACCGAGCCCCTGGCCGTTGTCGCGTGCTGCGTCGCTGCCCACTGGTTGCCTTTCGTGACAACCGAACTTCCCCATTGGCCGTACGCGTTCGACCCTTGACGCGTAGCAGCATAGGCGCCGGTATAGGGGTTGTAAGCCTGCGCAACGCCGCCGCTTCCATACCGCCCGGAAGCCGTCGCGCCGCGTGCATAAGTACCGGTGCGAGGGTTGTACGATGCGCCCCATTGTGCGCTGCCGTTGGGTCCGTAAGCGCCCCCCCTCACACCACTGGCTCCCGTATAGGGGTTGTAAGTACGATAGCCATAGGGTGCCGGACGCGGATAGTAGGCTGGATAGGGGCCGCGACCCACACCGACATAGGGTGGATAGTAGTACCCGTTGCCTTGTGCGATGATCGCGCCGACCGCCGCGCCTGCGATGAACACTCCGAGATACCCCGCCGTGTAGCTTGCCTGCACGGCGCCGGTCGGGGTCACCTGTTGCGTGACGTAGGTCACGTTATAGACGGGCGAACTGGGCGGAATCGTATAGATGACCTTGGGCACGGATGTGGTGGTTTGCCATGGCCCAGATGGTGATGAAGAATCGAACCACACGCCCTGAGAGCAAACATAGTAACGATTTTCCACCTTGATCACTTTGTCGGGGGTGTTCGTTGCGTACGAGAGTGGTGTGCCTTGAATCGGTTGGAACTGAGGATCGCCGCTGTACGAAACTTTGACTGCAGCGGCCGCCGCGGCCGGGTTGACCTCGACGGTGGTCGGGATCTGCGCGAGCAGCACCGCGTCGTCCGCTTCAGGTGTTCCGGGTACGGAACGTAGGACCCGGGCGGCAGCGCTGTCGCGCGGAATCTTCGCGAAATCGGACGGCAGTTGATTCGTCGCGAACGTCCACGGCCCGGTGGGTCCGGGCGCGGAAAACCACCGGCCGGCGGTCAGATAGTAGTAAGTCTTGTTCGGTGAATAGACGAACACATCGCTGTCCGTATTCTTCGCGAAGACGAGCTGGGTGCCGGGAATCGTTGCATAGACCGGTTGCCCGTCGAAGACAATCAGTTCAGCGGGGGTACTGCTGAAGAACACGCCCGGTGCCTTGGCCTTGCGTCCTTGGGGAGGCGGGATATAGGGCTTCAGGTCTGCCCAGGTGGGATCGGCAGGAACCTTTGACATCTTGGCGGGTAACGTTTTCGTTTCTGCCCATCCACTTTTCAGGTCGGTCGACGTCATCCATGACTGACCGGTGAACAGGTAGTACTGGTGGGCGGCGTTGTCGACGAAGAGCGGCCAGCTTGCGTTGACGACAAACGCGAGGTCGGAATTCTGAATCGGCGCGAGCACCGGCTCACCATCCACAAAGAGCAGGACCGCCGGTCCGAAACTCGCGAAGATCGCCGGTGGGTCGTTCTTGACGGCAGCAACTGGCGCAGCATTTTTTTTCTCCACACTCGCGACCAGGCGGTCAACCGATAAGGTCAGCGACGCCTGCGGATTGAGAAATTTGCGCACGAGCTGGTCCAGCTTCTTGGCGGTCGCGGGGTCGGTGTCGGGAAAGGTGGTACTGGTAATTTGCGGATTGCTGAGAAGTACGTTACGGCTGTCGACGTCAACATCCGTGTGCATGTGGAGCGCAACAATGCCTACCTGCGGTTTGCCGCCACGCGGAGTCACACTTATCGCAATGCGACCGGTCACTTCCTTGAAGTCTTTCCAGTCGTCGATCTGTGGCTGGTAATAGATGACGGTCGCGTCCTCCCGGACAATTTCACGCGGCCAGCCGGGATCTTGAGTCGCGGCGCGGATCGGCTGCACGGCCGACAATGCCAATGTCAGCATCAACACTCGAACCGGCAGTCTGGATGTTGCCATGTTTCGCTCCTGGCGGCCTCAATGACATTTCCGCAGTACGACCAGAGCCAGGGACGGAATGCGAATTGCCCGACACGGGTACACAGGGTCTGGCGGATGGGTCGCTTTCGCCGTCAGTGACGCAGACCTAGAAAGATAGGAGTACCACTGCGAGTATGCAATTGGACCTTGGTTCAATTGCATACTGCGGTGCTGCGCGCAAGATGCAGATTGGGGACGGGTATGGCTGAGCTTCGTCAGTCGTGCGCTTCATGAAACACGAGGCACGTCGGCCCACGGGAGCACGGGCGCGGGAAGCGCTTCGCTTCGAAGACCGGGGCGTTTACCCGTACTATCCGGGACGGAGGATTGCAGGATGAACCACCTCGTCGTCGCACTGATTGTATTCATCGTTGTTTTCGGCAGCGCGTTAGCATGTTCCTACCTGCGCGCCGTGCTGCCGCAACACCACCTTGGCGACGAATCGATCAGTATGGTTAAACTGACGACCGGCCTTCTCGCTACTCTTGCCGCGTTAGTCCTTGGTCTGCTCATATCATCGGCGAAAGGCTCTTTCGACACGACGAACGGGGAGATTGTGCATAGCGCCGTCAACATCGTGCGTCTTGATCGCGTGCTGGCCAGATATGGGCCGGAGACACGCGATATCCGTGCCCAGCTTAAACGCAACACTGCGGCGTCGATCGCGTCACTCGCTGCCGGCGATCCGGCCCAAGTCACGCGAATGGCTGGCCCCGAGGCGGTGGCCAAGGCGGAAGACTTTCAGCGTCAGGTGGAAGACCTCGCGCCGCACAACACGGCGCAAAGTCAATTGCAGGCAAAGGCGTTGCAGATTATCGATGAGGTTTACACCGCGCGCTGGCTGGCTTTACTCCAGGAGAAAGCATCAATGCCGGTGCCGATGCTAGTCGTCCTGGTATTGTGGCTGGCCATTATTTTTGGCACGTTTGGCTTGTTCGCCCCGCGCAACGGTACGACTGTCACTGTCCTTATCATGGGCGCGCTGTCGGCAGCCGGAGCAATTTTCATGATCCTGGAAATGAATTCACCGCTCGACGGAATAGTCAAAGTCTCCCTTGGACCCATGCGCGCCGCGCTGGCCATAATCGGGCAGTAATCGCGCGATCGCGGAGGCGTTTGCTCTGCCGGTCACTTTGCTCAAGTCTCATCAACGATTGAACCAACGATACTGGAGCGCGACCGAGACCGTCTGGAAATTGCCGCCGACGCGTGTTATCAACCCCCGCGACCACGCCAGCTTCGCCGACCACTTTTCGGCAAGCGGAACCGACAGCGTGACGCCGTAGCGCACACTGCGTTGCAGGTCCTGATCCTGGACGCCATTGACGCTTGTCCGGCCCCCTGTGAAATACGTCACGTCGGCCGCGAGCCATAGTCCGGGTCGCCAGTTGTAGCCGCCATGCAATTGGAACACGGGCATTGGATTCTGACTACGGCTCCGACCGCCGAAAAAATCGCTGTTGTCGGTGAAGAGCCACACGCCCACCGCGCCCTCTGCAAACCAGTTGCCGATCGGCTGCGACAGCCCGAACTCCGGCTTGACCGACCAACGGTTCGCTCCCACGTTGATCAGGCGGGACGGTACGTACTGGCCTGTCGGCGCAACCACGCTCACACTCGCGCCGAAGATGGTGGCGGGGCTGCGCCGCGCGAATTCCTGCGGGGTCATCGGCGGATCGCCGAGAAGATTCACGGCAAACCTGAAGCGGACGTCGCCCAGTCCCGAACGGTACGCATGCTCGGGCATACCCTCGACGTCGCCCGTCACGTTTGCGCTCGCATACGGCATCGATATCGCAACGCTAGCGGTATGGCCGGCGATCCCGAAGCTGTGGGAATAACCGATTGCATAGCTATTGATCTTCGCCTGCACGTTGGTGATCGGCAACGAAGGGTCGAACGAGACATCGCCGCTCGATCGTGAGTAGTTGAGCACCACGAAATTCGTTCCGACCGGCGCAGCCGAATAGGTGCGCGGCTCCATTTCCTGAGCCACCGACAGTGCCGGCCAGAGCAAAGTGACGCAGGCAACTTTCTTTCGAAGGTCCCTGACAGCACTCTTCACCAATTTAATCCTCGGCTGGCGGCCAGATCTGAAGAAGTGGTTGGAGTCGATCGATGTTTTCGGCATTTTCGCGACACTTCGCCTCGGGTCGACGCTCAAGGAGTTCAGCGACGTGAGCAGCATTCATTACGTAGTTTGGTGTCGTTCCGGCATTGCTTCGTTGCGACAACGCCGGAGACGTTTCGCCCAGGATCGATGTGCAAGCTGACGTATAAAAGGCTAGATCATCGCTGCTCGCAATACGACAAAAGTGCAATGTGCGCGAGCGTGAATGCGACTAAACTGGAATATGCGTCAGTCCGGCCGCGTCGTCCCGTCGGGAGGAAGCCGCAAGGATCTTGCGCCGGTCACATCAGGAGGCGACTATGAAAATTCTATTCATGTTGATGTGTGTAGTGCTGTCTTCGAACGCGTTCTCGGAGTGCGTTACCAACGCTCGTGGCGTGACAGAGTGCAACAACGGACAGGCGGCCGGCGGCTATAACGCGAATACGGGCAACGCGTGGAGGGCTCAAAAGAATCAGAACGGCGTGACGACGACGCAAACAAGCAAGGGCGGAGAGGCCAAGACGAAGAACGGCAAGGGTGTCTACAAGAGCCCGAGTGGAAAAACATGCTATCGCAGCGCCAACAGTCAAGGTTGCAATTAAAAATAGAAGATCGGATTCGAATGCGGAGCGGCTCATCGCAACGGACTCACTCTGCTGCAAGAGCTATGGCCACCGCTGGCGCATCAGCATGTTGATCCGCCGATTCTTCCCAGACAGCCGTTGCGACACGGGTTATCCGGATGCTTCGCGAGACGCGACTGCACTGATCAGCGGCGGCAGTTCATGAGGGTGGCGGTATCACGCGGTAGTAGACGCCATTCGCACCATAGGACGGTTTGAACCACGTATTGCCGCACAAATAGTAGGTGCCACTCTGAACCTTGGGCGAGATACAGCCGGCTGGCAGCGCTGCGTAGACCGAACCCATCGCGAACTGTGTGCTGGCAACCGCAGCGGTGTTGTACGCATTAGCGCTGCCGGCTGCCACGCCGGCGTTGTATGCGTTGGTTGTCGCTGCGGCCGTGTTAGCTGACGCGATGGCCGCACCGGCTGCTACGCCGACTACCGCGCCTGCCGCGGCTGCGCCCGCTGTGGACCAGCCGCCGCAGTTGTAACAGCTCGATCCATAATTATTCACGACGGTCGGCGGATGGTAAGCGGGATACGTCGCGCCATAGTAGGGACTGTGGTACGCCGTCGCGCCTGAAGAGCTGGTGTAGGTCGTATAACCGGATCCCGTAGCGTGGGTGGCTGTGCCCCCGTAAGCGTTTGTAGCGGTGGTGCCCTGACCGTACGTATGGGTCGCACTCCCGCCGTAGCGATTGGTAGCGGTCGTTTGTCCCGACCCTTCCTGATGAGTTGCAGTATCGCCATAGCGGCCTGTCGCGGTCGTGCCCTGTCCATACGTGTGTGTTTCGCTGCCGCCTGCGAAGTCGGTGCGGGTGGTCGACGCCGAACCGGGCGCGTGCGATGTGCTGCCACCATAAGCGTTAGCGTGCGACCACGCGCCCGCCGGGCCGGCTGCGAGCGTCGGGATGAGCACACTGAGGAGACGGATGACGACGGTCTTCATGATGCTTACCCTCATTGAGTCTTCGGCGGCTTCATTCGCGGTGGCGGCTTCATTCCGGGCGCCTCACTGGCATCCGGGCGCGCGAACGCGATGTGTGCCGCGTCCGCCGCTTTGGCCAGCACGAAGTTGTCGGCGGGAATGGTCACATCCAGTTGCCAGTTGGACAGTTCCAGCACATGACGCAGCCGGGCCCGATCGTTAAGGTAGACCGCATAGACGCGGCGCGGCAGCTTGTCCTGCGCGCCGATCCAGATCTGCACGAACACGTCCCCGGTGATATAGGCCACCATGTCCGTGGTCGTGTCTCCGACTACGCGCGATTGACCGATATAGAAAGCGACTTTCAGTCCGTCGGCGATGTCCTTGTACGGATCCGCCACGATCACATCGGAAAACGGAAAATAGATCGCTGCGGAATCGAAGGCGGCCTTCAGCGCGGCGTCGATCGTCGGTGGCGCGTCGGCGACGGCGACCAGATTATCCGTGGGTGAGAACGCCATCATCGCCTTGCCGTCGTAGTAAAACTCAGAGGGTGGCCCGTCACCGAGGGTGATGACCTTAAGCTTGTCCGGCCGCTGCAGTGTCACCTCCGATCTGGTCGAATAGACGAGGGGAGGACCGAGGCGGCTCGGACTCTCATAGGATACGACTGCCGTGAATGTCATCGATCGGGCGGAGGCCAGGCGAGCGCACGCCGCTTTGAGGACGTCGATCGCGCGCGGTTCGAGTCCTGGCTGGAACGCCGGCGCGGCGGCCTTCGCGGGCCTGGCCGCTACCTTAGCCGTGTGCTGCGTTTTCTCCGGCTGCTGGGTATGACCGGTCGCCATCAGGCATAGGCCAAGCGCGGAGACGGTAAGGCAGCACAGGAATTTCGCGTATGTCATCGCGGCCTCGACGGGTGGTCCATTTCAGGGGCGCAAGCCGGCGACGATCACGGAATCATGCCGCACTCGAACATCTTGCTGGCAATCGGAGCAGCCACTTTGTCGATGAACGCGGCGCGCATCTGCGGATCGCTGCGGAGCAGTTCTATGGCCTGCTGCTCCTTCTCCGGCTTGGGCCGGCCTTTTTGCTGGGCTTTTTCCTGCCATAACTGCTCGCATGACGATTGCTGATATTTTTGAACGAGCTTGCCGGCAACCATATCCAGAACCGGGTATTGTGCAGCGACCGTTCCCGCGAACAGCAGCGCCGGTACGATCGCAAACCATAAGAGACGCTTGTTCATGACATCGCCCTCACATAGCCATCAATGGGTCATCAGCGGAGAAAAAACGTCGCGATCACCGCTTTCGCAACAATGACCTGGTTCCTGATTTACGCAAGCCGAGTCCTGGAAAGGGCAACCAAACGCACGTGCTCAAGAGACAGATTAGGGAACTAGTGCGGGCACCGATATTGAACCTTGGTCTAATGTGTGTGCGGAAACCGCTGCCTCGTTGCACGTGCCCGAACGTCCCGGTTTCGCTTCGCTGCGTTCAGCGAAGCGGACATTGCCCGGCAAAACATCGGGAAGCCGCGTTGAGAGCTTGGGAATTCTGCAGTTCGGTTCATTTCGACCCGCCGGGGTGGGCGCCCGGCTTGTCGGCGATGGTGCGCAGCACGACGCAAAACCACTCTGCATAGCTGTCGGTCTGATGCGCGGCTCTGTGCGTGCAGGCACGACTCAATGGTTTTGAGGCGCTTGAACACGCGGCGGACCTTGCCGCGTCGTGTCAGCGGTTCGTCGAACTCGCGATCCACTTACTTCGACATCATCGAACAGGGACGTCGAGTCCTACTACGCGAGATAGTCATGGACGACTGTGCCCAACCCGAGCGTCAGGTCCGTCAGGATGTGCACGCCCGATATCACTTCAAGCACAGGCAAAGCCGCAACCGGTGCGAGCGCGTGATGGAACAGCTCAAGTGCGGCCGGCCCATCCCGCGCGCCTTTCACGGTCACGTCCTCGCAAAAATAACGCACGGGCTCGCATATCCGCGATAAGAGCGGCGTCGATCGCGCCAATCGATACGCCCGCGATCCAGTCGGGCGCGACGCCAGCATCAGTCAGGCCCGCATGGATGCCGGCCTGGTAGGCCCCCCAACGCACCTCCTCCCTGAAGGACCACGACGTATGGTCGAACCTGCCTCAGCTCGAGGTTGCGAGTGTATGTACAACGGGGTGGGCATTTGTCATGAGTGTCCCAGGTCGAAGATACCTGTGCGCAACCGTGCGGAATCGGGCATGCGCGAGCTGACTGATTCGCAATGCGCAATAGAGCGCGACCAGTTTCGGCCTGCTCGGCGTGCCTTTATCACCCTGTTCTCTGTGGGGCTGAAATCGCCGCTAGCGGGACCAGCGTCGCCGCACGTAACGCCAATACTGAAGCTAATTACTTGCTATTCCCATTTCGGCGCATGCAGGTTTACCAGTAACGTCCGGACGCCGGGACGACACAGGTCCTTGCCGATTCGAATCTCACGCATTCAGACTACGTGCGACGCCGCGCGTGAACAATTGGCCCTTGGTTCAATACGGTTGATGTTCAGCGTTCCAGAACATCGCCATGAATCGATCGAAGAATGCACGAACTGGACATTTACTATTACTGACATCAGGACTACGATTAATTTGCCGATCAGTTCTATTTTCGTGTGTAGTAGTTACCTGCCTTGTCATACGGCTGGTCACGCCTGCATTTTGTCCTGTGTCGGCCGATCTCACTGCATCGTCGCAGGACGACGCGCTGCAAAGTGACGAACCGGGAATCCGGCAAACACGCTGCCTGAAAAAACGCGCTGGCAAGCGAATGACGGTCCTGACTTCTGGCCCGCTACACAACGTGCAGCGGCGAAATAAGCCTTCGGGTCAGGGCGCGTTGTCTCTCGTCGAAATCCAGAGCGAGCTTTTCCGTCAGCCCATCTCTCGGCGCAAGCTTTTGAGAGGAATTCCGGCCATGAGCATCGTCATGCCAGCGATCATTGTTCTGGAAACCGCCATCATCTTGTTGCTGTTGATGGTGTTTGCGAGGCGCCGGCGAATGGCGCTAGCGATCCCTAGTCTTAAACCGCCAAAGCTTGCGGATTATGTCGAGCACGCGATGACGCGCGTAGCTGCGATGCGTCCGCAGGTTTTCACGATGTCCGCTGGTGCCGGTCCGCGCGACGTCGTATCGCGAGCCGCTTCGTCAGCAGAGAGCCGCGTGGAGCCGCATCAAGTGGCGGAAGAAGCGATTTCGCCAGAAGCAGGTCAATGTGCGCGCGCGGAGCGTCCAATAACGGAGAGAGTCCATGCAACGGCTTCCGCACGATCGGTTCGCCGCCAGTCTCATGAAAGCGGCGGACGATCCGCAGGGTTGAACGATTCTGATGTGCTCGTGAAGGAAAAAGGACGCGGCGAAACGTACTTTCGCGAGGCGCTCGCGCTGTTGCCTATTTCGATTCTGATGCTCGACGAGCGTGGCCGGATGTTGATGGCCAATCCACAAACCGCCAGGCTGTTTGGATATGAATGCGACCAGTTGATAGGCATGCCAGTTGAGCTGCTCGTGCCCACTCTGCATGTAGACAGCGATGTTCCGCTCACAGCCGACTTGTTCACATTGCCGGAATCTCATGAAAGGACGCCATTGCGCGAGTTGTCTGCGCGGCGCAACAACGGCACGGAATTTCAGGTGGAGATCAGTCTGAATGCGTTTCGCTTCGACGACGCCAGCGTCACGCTCGCATTCATCATCGACACAACCGAGCGACACGAACTGGAGCGCAACCGGTGGGATCTCGCGCATCTGACGCGGGTGTCCACAGTGGGCCAGCTTGCGTCATCCCTGGCCCATGAACTGAACCAGCCGCTGACTGCGATCCTGAGCAACGTGCAGGCCGCGCAGCGGTTTCTCACGGCGGACCCCATCGATCTGGACGAAGTGAGAGAGATTCTGAACGACATCGTACAGGCTGACTATCGCGCGAGCGAAGTGATCCGTCGCATTCGCGCGGTCGTCAAGAAAGGCGATCTGGAAGTCGTATCACTCGATCTCGCTGGCATTATTCGCGACGTGGTCCTGCTGGTGCGCAGCGATGCGATCGTGCGTGGCATGCGCGTGACGCTTGACCTCGAGGATGATCTGCCGCCCGTGCGTGGCGACAAGGTGCAGTTGCAGCAGGTCATGCTCAATCTCCTGCTCAATGCGTTCGACGCGATGAGTGAGGTGCCGTCCGTCGATCGCATCGTATCCGTGACGCTCATGCGCGAGAGCAGCAATACGGTTTGCATCGCCATCAAGGATCGCGGCCATGGACTGACCGCCGACAAGCTGGACAAGATCTTTAAGCCATTCTTTACGTCAAAACCCCAGGGCCTCGGTTTGGGATTGTCGATTAGCCGCACCATCATCGACATGCACCACGGGCGACTCTGGGCCGAAAACAACATCGATCGAGGCGCGACATTCTTCATCGCATTGCCAGTTGGGGATGCGACGGAGCAGAATGAATCGCGATACAGGCCATGACAGATTCCGCTTCGCTTGTATTCGTCGTCGACGACGACGATTCCGTGTGCCGCGCGCTGGCGCGTCTGATTAAGTCAGCGGGCTATCGGGTGGAAACGTTCAGTTCGGCACGCGCATTTCTCGACAGGATGCCGGCCGATGCCTGTCCTGCGTGCCTCGTGCTGGATATCCAGTTGCCGGATCTGAGCGGGCTGGAACTGGCGCGCGAACTCAATGCGGCGCTGCCGATCATTTTCATCACGGGGCACGGTGACATCGCGATGGGTGTCGGCGCGATGAAGGCGGGGGCAACCGATTTTCTGCCCAAACCCGTGTCCGATAGTGACTTGCTGCGAGCGATTGAACAGGCGCTCGCGTGCGCGGTGCGAACGCGAGCGAACCGGCGTGAGTTCGACTCTCTTCGTGATCGCGTCGAGCGGTTGACGCCGCGCGAGCGCGAAGTGATGGCACTCGTCGTGATCGGCCTTCTGAACAAGCAGGTGGCAAGCGAACTCGGAACGGTCGAACAGACGATCAAGGTTCATCGCAGGCGCGTGATGGCCAAGATGGAAGCCACATCGCTGGCCCAACTCATTCGCTTCGCAGACAAGGTCGGCCTTTCAGGCGTCGTGGAATCACATGCGGATCGCTGAGCGGTTGCCAGCGGCCCGAACGCCGCGTCGTCCGGGGATGCCATGACGCTTTCTGGCGTCCACATTGCACCAAGGTCCACTATCGGTATTGGCGCCTGACTCGTAGTCTATGGTTTGGGGGAGTGCACTGCCCCGTGCATTCCCGGACACCGGACTACGTGCAATGGGAAAACTCAAATCATTCGTTGTCGTCGTCGATGACGATGAATCGGTGTGCCGAGCGATCAAAAGACTTCTGCGCTCAGTCGGCATCGCTGCCGAAACGTTCACAAGCGGCGACGCGTTTCTCGACGTGTTGTCGTCCATGCCGTCATATCGCCCTGACTGCGTCATTCTCGATGTGCAGATGCCTGGGCTCGATGGACTCGAGGTCCAGCGGCGTCTGTCCGGCAGTGGTACTCCTGTCATTTTCGTCACCGCTCACGATGACATCAGCGCGCGCGAACGCGCCTTTGCAGGCGGTGCGGTCGCCTTCATTCTCAAGCCGTTCAACGATGATCTGTTCATCCGAACTGTACGTGCGGCCCTCGAAGGAGAAGAGCCGTCGTAGTCGGAACACGTGCGGATCCACCCGGTATTAGACCAAAGTTCAATTGTCATCGGACAGGTCTGCTACCAATACTACTGGTACCTGAAGCGCGGCGCAGGTCGCTCCGGGACCCGGTCACGTAGTGACTCCTTTTGAATGGAGCGTCCGATCATGTTCAAGTTTGTCCGCCTGATGGCAATGATTCCAGTCCTGCTCGCGGCAGTTTCCTGTTCGAGCATGAACCCCTCTGCTTCCGCGTCCAGTTCAGGGCGTCCCGAGCTGGAACAGAAAGCACGCGATGCGTATCGGACGCTGGTTGCGACCACACCCAAGGCGGGCGAACTGGCGACGAAGGCAACTGCCGTCCTCGTGTTTCCGGACATCCTGAAGGCGGGCTTTCTGGTTGGCGCGCAGGGAGGAGACGGCGTGATGTTCGGCCCGGACGGCAAGGTGTTGGGCTATTACAACGCGAGGGCCGTGTCATACGGCCTTCAGGCTGGGGCCCAAAGCTTCCATCAGGCGATGTTCCTGATGACACCGGCAGCACTCAGCTACCTGAACAGCAGCGACGGCTGGTCCGTCGGCATGGGGCCGAGTGTCGTTGTCCTGGACGAAGGTGCGGCGAGGTCGTTGACGACGACCACCATGCAATCCGACGTCTACGCATTCATCTTTGGTCAGTCCGGTCTGATGGCCGGTGCTGGCGTGCAAGGCCAGAAGATCACCAAAGTCAGCCCCTGAATCCCTGATTGACCGAGGGACTGCTCGCGCCGGCATCGATTGCCGGTGAGCAGCCGCCGAAACTGCGTTGTCTTGGAGGCGTTTCGCCATGCAACCCCTGATGCGAGTTTCAGCCGGGCTTGTGATGCTGGCGCTGGTGGGCTCAGTCGAAGCTCAGCAGCCGATCATTTATCCGGCGAAGGGACAAAGCCCTCAGCGTCAACAGAGCGACACTGCCGATTGTCAGTTATGGGCAAAGCAGACCACGGGTGTCGATCCCGTTGTGCTCGCGCAGCAGGCTTCCATGCAGCCTGGCGCACCGCCGCCTCAAGGTCAGGTGCTGAAAGGCGCGGCGGGTGGCGCGGCGCTGGGCGCAGTAGGTGGGGCGATTGCGGGTGATGCGGGAAAGGGCGCGGCGATTGGTGCGGTTGTCGGCACGGCGGCGGGCGGGATAAGAAGGCACCGCACGCAACAGGCGGCTGCCGCCCAGAGCCAGTCGAATCAGCAACAGGTATCCCAGCAGTTGGCCACGTATAACCGCGCGACGGCTGCGTGCATGACTGGCCGTGGGTACACAGTGCAATAAGAAGATCGCAAGCAGCAGGAGAGGCACCCATGAACAGAAAATGCGTACGTCTTCCCCTGGCGGCTATCGCGGTGTTGAGCGGGCTCTGTTCGGCCACGTTATCCGCTGCCGAATTCGACGGCAGCAAGCCGCTGCTATGCGCCACCATCGATGCCCACGCCTGCGATCCAGGGGAAGTCTGTCTGCGTGCGTTGCCGTCGGAGTTGGGCGCACCGCAATTCCTGCGCATCGACTTCGCGAAAAAGACCGTTACTGGTCCCCAACGTGTGACACCGATCCGCTTCATGCAAACCGACGCGAGTCAGATTCTCCTGCAAGGGACCGAATTCAGTTTCGGGTGGACGATTGTGCTCGACAGGGAGGACGGCACGATAGCCGTGACGCTCGTCAACCGTGAAGACGCCCTGGTGCTGTTCGGTGCTTGCACCGCCATGTAGCTGCGACGGGTGATCCGATGAAACACGCAACGCTTCACGCATTCCTGCAACGGTGTCCGACGTGCGATCTGCGGCGAGTGTTCGTCTTCGCCACGCTGACGCTCTGCGCGGCTTGTCACAAGCCGGCTGCGCCGCCGCAGGCTGGAGTCGCCGAAGTGACCGTGATGAAGGCGGAGCCGCACGATACGCCCGTGGACTTCGAATTCACTGCGCAAACGCAGAGTTCGCGCGAAGTGGAGATTCGCGCCCGCGTGGACGGCTTTCTCGATAAGCGGGTCTATACCGAGGGGCAACTGGTCCATGCCGGGCAGACGCTCTTCCTGATGGACCCGAAACCATTTGAAGCCGTGCTGCAGACGGCCAAGGGCCAGCTCGCGCAGCAGCAGGCGCGGCTCTATGTGACGAAGGCGAACCTCGCGCGCGTGATCCCGCTCGCCGCGCAGAACGCTTTGAGCAAGAAGGATCTGGACGACGCCACTGGCAACGAGAAGAGCGCGCAAGCGGCCGTGATCGCCGCCCAGGGGCAGGTGCAGACGGCAGAGCTCAACCTCAGCTATACAACCATCAAATCGCCGCTCAACGGTCTGTCGAGCTTCGCGAGACAACAGGACGGCAGCTATGTGACGGCCGGACCGGCCGGCTTGCTGACGTATGTCTACCAGCTCGATCCGATGTGGGTGAACTTCAGCATCTCCGAGAACGAGTTGCTCAGATATCGCGACCAGATCACCAAGGGCGATCTTCGGTTTCCCGCTAATAACGACTTCATCGTGACTGTCCTGCTGGCCGACGGCAGCCAGTTTCCCGATCAGGGCCATATTAACTTCACGAACCCTGCGTTCAGCACGGAAACGGGTACGTTCCTGGTTCGAGCGTCGTTTGCAAATGCTCAAGGCACTCTGCGGCCCGGACAGTTCGTGCGTGCACGCGTGTCCGGTGCGGTGCGCCCGAACGCGATTCTCGTGCCGCAGCGCGCGGTATTGCAAGGCTCGAAGAGTCACTTCGTGTGGGTCGTCGACAACGATTCGAAAGCTCATCAGCGTGTGGTCGAGGTCGGCGAATGGCACGGCGACGACTGGTTCATCACGCAGGGATTGAAGCCCGGCGAGCGGATCGTCGTCGACGGCGCGCTTCGCGTTACCGCCGATACACCGCTGAAGATTGTGGCATCGCCCGCACCCGCTGCAGCAGTCGACGCACCAGAGGAGGGAAGCATCGGTTCGAAGGCGCGCCTATCCAGTACGGTCGCGGCAAAATAAACGGGCGAGCGACATGAACCTGTCCCACTTCTGCATCGACCGTCCGATCTTTGCGTCGGTGATATCGATTGTCATCACGCTTGGCGGCGCCGTGGCGATGTTCAATCTGCCGATCGCGCAGTACCCGGACATCACGCCGCCGCAGATCACGATCTCCGCCACCTATCCGGGTGCGAGCGCCGACGTGGTCGCCAACAATGTGGCCGCGCCGATCGAGCAGCAGGTGAACGGTGCGGACAACATGATCTACATGAGCTCGTCGAGCTCATCGACCGGCAACCTGACCGTCAACGCGTACTTCCAGATCGGCACCAACCCGGAACTTGCGCAGGTCGATGTGCAAAACCGTGTGAACCTCGCGTTACCGCAGTTGCCGCAATCGGTGCAGGCGCAAGGCATCCAGGTGCAGAAGAAGTCGTCGGCGTTCATGATGGTGATCGCGATCTATTCGCCGAGCGATCGCTACGACGCGACCTACATCGCCAACTACGCGAACATCTACGTGCTCGATGCGTTGAAACGCATTCCGGGCGCCAATCAGTCGGCCATCTTCGGTACGCCCGACTACGCGATGCGGATCTGGCTAAAGCCCGATCGAATGGCGCAACTGGGTATTACGGCAGGCGACGTGCAGAGAGCCGTCGCGAATCAGAACCAGCAGTTCGCGGTCGGCCGCCTCGGGCAGTCGCCGACCGGCTCGCCCGTTGAGCAGTCGTTCGCGGTCACGACTACGGGCCGGCTCACCGACCCCGCCGAGTTCGAGAACATCATCATTCGCGCGGCGAGCGGCGGCGCGGCGATCGTGCGTCTGAAGGACATCGGCCGCGCGGCGCTCGGCCAGAAGGACTATTCGATCCGCAGCCGCTATCAGGGCAAACCGGCGACCGTCATGGCCGTTTACCAGCAGCCTGGCGCGAACGCGCTCGACGTGTCGAAGCAGGTGCGTGCGACGCTCGCCGAGATGAGGAAGACGTTTCCGGAGGGGCTCGAATACAGCATCGCGATGGACACAACCGAGTTCACCCGCGCATCGATTTCGGATGTCGTGCACACCTTCTTCGAAGCGCTGGTGCTGGTCGTGATCGTCGTGTTCGTGTTCCTGCAGAGCCTGCGCGCAACGCTGATTCCGGTGCTGGCGGTGCCCGTATCGATTGTCGGCACCTTCATGGGCATGCTGGCGCTCGGTTTCTCGATCAACATGTTGACGCTGTTCGGCATGGTGCTCGCAATCGGCATCGTCGTGGACGACGCGATTGTCGTGATCGAGAACGTCGAGCGCAACATGAACGTGCACAAGCTCAGTCCAAAAGACGCCGCCAAGCGGGCCATGGACGAAGTCTCCGGCCCGGTCGTCGCGATCGTGCTCGTGCTGTGCGCGGTGTTCGTGCCCGTGGCGTTCCTCGGCGGCATCACTGGCCAGTTGTACAAGCAGTTCGCGATCACGATTGCGATCTCGGTGGTGTTCTCGGGGCTGGTCGCACTGACGCTGTCGCCGGCGCTGGCCGCATTGCTGCTCAAGCCCGGCCATCACGAAAAGCGCGGCTTCTTCAGGTGGTTCGACAACAGCTTCGAAAAGATGACGAACAGCTATACGCGTGCGGTCAAGCTGGTCATCAAGCGGTTCGTCGTGGCACTGTTGCTGTTTGTGGGGATGATCGCGCTCGCGGTCGTCATGATGCGCTCGATACCGTCTTCGTTTCTGCCGCCCGAAGACCAGGGCTATCTGCTCGGCGCGATCATCATGCCGGACGCCGCAAGCCTCGATCGCACGGGCGAAGTATCGCAGCACGTCACCGACTACTTCATGAAACAGGAGGCGGTGGGCAGCGTGACGATCGTCGACGGTTACAGTCTGCTCGACAGCCAGAACAAGAACAACGCGAGCACGTTCTTCATCGGCTTCAAGAGTTTCGACGAACGCTACAAATGGGCCAACATCCGCACGCAGAACGCACGGGCGGTGCTGATCGGCGCGTACGAGAACCTGTCGAAAGTGAAGGAGGGCATCATTCTGCCTGTCAATCCGCCGTCGATACCAGGCCTCGGAACGACAGGCGGCACCGAGATGTGGATTCAGAGCAAGGGCGACGGCACGACCGCGCAACTCGCGGACGTGGTGGACAGATTTCTGGAGAAGGCAAAAAAACGACCCGAACTGGCACGCGTGACATCGACCTTCAATGCGTCGTCGCAGCAATTGCTCGTCAACGTCGACCGGGACAAGTCGGAAACGCTCGGCGTTCCGGTCGAGGAAGTGTATAGCGCGATGCAGACCATGTTTGGCTCGCTATACGTATCGCAGTTCAACCGGTCGAGCCGCCTGTGGCAGGTCATCCTTCAGGCTGAACCAGCGTACCGGTTGACGCCGCAGGATCTGAACCAGATCTACGTGCGCAGCAAGACCAACAGCATGGTACCGCTCAAGGCTGTCGTGACCTCCCAGTACGTGACGGGTCCCGATCTCATCACGCGCTTCAACAACTTCCCCGCAGTGAAGATCACGGCCAACGGCGCGCCGGGCTATAGCTCGGGGCAGGTCATCTCGACGTTGGAAGATGTCGCGGGTGAAGTGATGACGTCGGATTACGGTGTCGGCTGGAGCGGCGAAGCCTACGAGGCGAAGCAGTCAGGGGGCACGTCGAGCCTCGTGTTCGTGTTCGGTCTCATCATGGTGTTCCTGATTCTCGCCGCGCAATACGAGAAATGGAGCCTGCCGGTCGGCGTATTGATGGCAGTGCCTTTCGCGTTGTTTGGAGCGCTGCTCGCGATCCTGCTGCGCGGCCTCGAGAATGACGTCTACTTCCAGATCGGCCTGACGATGCTGGTCGCCCTTGCCGCGAAGAACGCGATCCTGATCTTCGAGTTCGCGGTGCTGAACCGCGAAGGCGGCGAGTCGGTGTACGACTCCGCCGTTACGGCGGCGACCGAACGGTTGCGGCCGATCGTGATGACGTCGCTCGCGTTCATTCTCGGCTGTGTGCCGCTTGCCATTGCAACGGGTGCGTCGGCCAACAGCCGGCATTCGATCGGCACGGGTGTGATCGGCGGCATGCTCGGTGCGACGGTGATCGCGGTGTTCTTCATTCCGATGTTCTTCTACGTGCTCGAAACGATGTCGGAACGAAGCAGCAAGAAGAAGCCTGGTTCGAGCGATGGAACGCCGCCTGTCGCGCCGTCCGGCTCAGGCGTGCCGACCACCAAACCGTCCGCCCGGCGCGAGGACGACTGACATGCGCGGCTCCGCGATCCTCATGCGTTCGATATCGGCCCTGCTGCTTGCAGGGCTGGGCCTCGGTCTGGGCGGCTGTCTGCTCGGTCCGGACTACGTGCGGCCCACGGTGCCCACGCCGGCAACCTTCCGCTTCGAACCTGGCGAAGCGGCCGATGTTGCCAACGCGATGTGGTGGGAGCAATTCGGGGATCCCGTGCTGAACGATCTCATTGCCGCCGCGCTGGCCGACAACAAGGACGTGAAAATCGCCGCGGCGCGCGTCGACCAGTTTCTTGGCCAGTTCGTGACGACGCGCTCGGCCCTGTTTCCGCAGGTCAACGCGGGCTTTGAAGCATCGCGTCAACGCTCATCGATTGCCGGGCTGCCGACGCTGCCACCCGGCGTCAACCCCGTATTCAACGAGTTTCAGGCGCCGCTGTCGGCCGCATGGGAGATCGATTTCTTCGGCAAGGTGAGACGTCAGACCGAGTCGGCGCGAGCCAGCCTGCTGGCAACTGAAGAAGGCCGGCGCGCGACGATCCTGTCGCTGGTGGCGTCGGTTGCCTCGTCGTACGTCAATTTGCGCGACCTCGACCAGCAACTCTCGATCGCGAAGGCGACGACCGAAAGCCGTGCCGGCTCGGTGAAAGTATTTCAGGCGCGTTTTTCAGGCGGCGACGTGTCGCAGATGGAACTCGCGCAGAGCGAGTCGGAATACGAAGCCTCGCTCGCGACAATCCCGCAGATCGAGACGCAAATCGCCCAGCAGGAAGACGCGTTGTCGGTGCTGCTCGGTCGCAATCCGGGCCCGATTCTGCGTGGCCGCGAACTCACGGAGCTCGAGGTGCCGCCGGTGCCGGCAGGCTTGCCTTCCGATCTGCTTCAGCGCCGTCCCGATCTGCGTCAGGCCGAGCAGAACCTTATCGCCGCCAACGCATTGATCGGCGCCGCGCGCGCGCTTTACTTTCCGTCCATTTCACTGACGGGCCTGTTCGGAACGGCGAGCGGCCAGTTCTCGAAACTGTTCACCGGGCCGGCACGGATCTGGTCGTACGCAGGCTCGCTGACGGTGCCGATCTTTACCGCGGGCAGCATCAGTGGCCAGGTGAGCCAGGCGGAAGCACAGCAGCAACAGGCGCTGTTCCAGTATGAGCAGTCGATCCAGGTGGCTTTCCAGGAAGTCGACGACGCGCTGATCGCACTGCAGAAGTCCCGCGAGCAACTGGTTGTACAGGGCCGTCAGGTGGAAGCGTTGCGGACCTATTCGCGGCTCGCGCGATTGCGCTACGAGGGCGGCTACACGAGCTACATCGAGGTGCTCGACGCGGAGCGCAGTCTCTTCAACGCGCAACTCAGCTACACGCAGACCAACGGCCTGGTATTCAGCTCTCTGATTGGTTTGTACAAGGCGATGGGCGGCGGTTGGGTCGTCGAAGCCGAGCGCATGACGGGGCAGGTCATGCAGCACGGGGCTGCGGCTCCCGCAACCAGCCAGGCCATCGCGGAGCAGCCCAAATGACCGCCGGGCGCCTCATTGCCTGCCACGAATGCGACCTGCTGCAACGAGAGGCGGCATTGACGGGCGAGGGCGTGATGCGCTGCTGCCGCTGCCGTGCGGAGCTGTACCGTAACCATCCGGACAGCCTTGATCGTGCGCTCGCTTTCACACTCACGGCGATCGTGCTGTTCGCGATCGGCAATGCGTATCCGATCGTCGGTCTGTCGGTGAATGGCGATCTTGTTCAGACCACGTTGCTGGGCGCGGTTCGCATCCTGTACCGGGACGGCATGTGGCCGATCGCGGGACTCGTGCTTGTGACGACCTTCCTGATGCCGTTGCTGCAGATGTCCAGCATGGCGTACATCCTGTTGCCGCTGTGGCTGAATCGCCGTCCTTATCGCGCCGACATCGTCTTTCGTCTGCTGCATCTGTCGCGGCCTTGGGGTATGACGGAGGTGCTGATTCTCGGCATGCTGGTCGCACTGGTCAAGCTCGCGCATATTGCGAGCGTCGTGCCGGGCGTCGCGCTCTGGACGTTCGGCGCGTTGATGCTGATACTCGTGGCGGCCAGTGCGGCGTTCGATCCACACGAACTCTGGCAGCGCGCTGACGACCGCTACAGGGGTGAAGTGAACGCGGACGCACTTGAGGCGCCACGGGCACGCACGGCAATGGCGAGCGGGTTGACGACCTGTCATAGCTGCGGGCTGCTGACGAAGGCGGACGCGCACCTGCACGAAGCCAGCTGTCCGCGCTGCGGAGCGCATCTGCACGATCGCAAGCCGGCGAGCTTCACACGGACATGGGCATTCCTGATCGCCGCGATGGTGCTGTACATCCCGGCAAACATGTTGCCGGTGATGAACACCAGCTCGCTGTTCGGCTCGGAGAAGGACACGATTCTGAGCGGCGTCGTGTACCTGTGGACGTCGGGCTCGTGGCCCCTTGCCGTCATCGTGTTCATCGCGAGCATCGCTGTCCCGATGCTCAAGATCATCGCGATCATGTTCCTCGTTATCTCGACGCAGCGTCGCTCGGTCGCCATGTTGCAGCAAAGGACCCGCATCTACCGTGTAGTGGAACTGGTCGGGCGCTGGTCGATGCTCGATATCTACGTGATCACCATTCTCGTCGCACTCGTCCAGTTCAATGCGCTCGCGACCATCCATGCAGGGCCGGCCGCAGTAGCTTTCGGCGCCGTGGTCGTGATGACGATGTTCGCTGCAATGTCGTTCGATCCGCGCCTCATCTGGGACGCGGCGGAGCCCGATCATGGCTAGACCCCCCGATCAACCAGGTTCGCCGGACGTTCCTGAAGCGGTTGCCACACCACGCTCGCGCTGGCGGATGCAGATCGTGTGGCTGGTACCGCTGATCGCAGTGCTCATTGGCGGGTGGCTGGCGGTGAAGGCGATCATGGAGCAGGGCCCGACGGTCACGATCAGCTTCGAGACCGGCGAGGGGCTCGACGCGGGCAAGACCAAGATCAAGTTCAAGAACGTCGATATCGGTGTGGTCAAAAGCGTCACGTTGTCAGGCGATCACCGCCGCGTGATTGCCACGGCCGAACTGTCCAAAGATGCCACAAACCTGCTGGTAGACGACACGCGATTCTGGGTCGTACGTCCGCGTATTTCGGGCGGAACCGTATCGGGTATTGGCACCTTGCTATCTGGTTCCTTCATTGGCATGGACGTAGGCAGCTCGGCGAAGACGAGGCGCGATTACACAGGCCTGGAGACACCGCCCGTGTTCGCCATCGGCGTGCCGGGCCGCGAGTTCATACTGAAAGGTGCCGACATGGGCTCGCTCGATGTCGGCTCGCCCATTTTCTACAGACGGCTGCAGGTCGGACAGGTCACTTCATACCAGCTCGACCCGAATGGAAAGGGCGTAACGATGCATGTCTTCGTCAACGCGCCTTACGACAGATACGTGAAGGTCGACACTCGCTTCTGGCAGGCGAGCGGGATCGACGTGTCGCTGGATACAACGGGTGTCAAGGTCAATACGGAGTCCCTGGTGGCCATCCTGATCGGCGGGCTTGCATTCCAGGCGCCGGACGAAACGGCCGATGACGTGCAGGCCGCCGCGAACACCCAGTTCACGCTGTTCCACGATCGCGCGGAGGCGATGAGGCAACACGATCGGATCGTCGATAGCTATGTGCTGGTTTTCAGGGAGTCGGTGCGGGGTCTGGCGGTCGGCGCGCCGGTCGATTTTTTCGGCATCGTGGTCGGCGAAGTCGCGGCAATCAATACGCGGTTTGATCCCGTCACCAAACAGTTCAGCATCCCGGTCGAGATACGGCTCTTTCCAGAGCGTTTCACGTCGCGCTTCAGGAAGGGAGGGAGCGGCAGGATGAGCGACGATCCTCGGAAACTTGCGCAAACGCTGGTCGACCATGGCCTGCGAGGACAGTTGCGCACCGGAAACCTGCTGACCGGGCAACTCTACGTTACGCTCGCCTTTTTCCCGAACGCGCCCAAGACGAAGGTCGACTGGACCGCCACGCCGCCCGAGCTCCCAACCATACCTGGTGGCCTGCAGTCGCTGCAGGATTCGTTGACGAGTCTGCTCACCAAGCTGAACCAGATTCCGTTCGAAGGGATTGGCCAGAACGCGAAGAAGACGCTAGCCGACGCCGATACCCTGCTGAAGCAGTTGAGGACCGAAGTGGTACCGCAGGCACGCGACACGCTCGCCGCCGCGCAGACGGCGCTGAACTCCGCGAACGGCGCACTACAGCCCGATTCCCCGCTGGCGCAAAGCACCTCGGACGCCATGACCGAACTGGCGCGCACCGCAGCGGCTTTCCGCACACTGGCGGACTACCTCGAACGCCATCCGGAGGCGCTTATCCGCGGCAAGCTGGAGGATAAAAAGTGATACGCCTGTCCCTATGTCTCGCCATTACGCTGACGATGATCACGCTCGCTGGTTGTGCCAGTTCGAAGGCGGAGTTCTACACATTGAGCGCGGAGGCGCCGCGCGAAAGCGCCACCCGCGGTTCGCCGGTCACTGTCCTGGTAGTGGCGGTCAGCGTGCCCGAACTCGTCGACCGGCCGCAGATCGTGGTTCGTGCCGGCGCGAACCATGTGAATATCGACGAATTCGCCCGCTGGGCGGAGCCGTTGAAGAGCCAGATCCCGCGCGTAGTGGTCGCCGATCTCTCGCAGTTGCTGAACAGCCCTCTCGTGTCGACTTCGCCGATTGGTGGAGACGCGGCGGCGGCCTGGCGAGTGCGTATCGATGTCCGGCGCTTCGACGCCTCGCTCGGCGATGTCGCGACTGTCGATGTCTTGTGGTCGGTGCTGCCACCCGGCAAAGCGCCGCCGATAACCGGCCGCACGATCGCGAGCGAGCCCTGCGCAGGCGCGGGCTACGATGCGGCAGTGGTGGCCTGGAGCAGAGCGCTCGCCACCGTGAGCAGTGCGATCGCGGCCGGAATCCGTCCGCCGACAACCGTCGACTGACGCCTGAACGGAGGTCTCTTATCGGATGCTTGAGACGGTTTCACGGTGCATGGGTTGCGCGGCCGTCGTCGTTCTGGAACCGGCGGCCGGGGGCGCATTGGCGGAGCCGGCGTCGCAGAATTGATCGACGAGCAATACTGCATGTTTTGCCATACGACTCAAGGGGCCAACCTCGCGCCGCCGTTCCCGTAGATCGCTGAACGCTGTCGCAAGGTGCGGGGCGCGGGCGCCACGCTCGCGCAGAAGTTGCGCGTCGACGGAAAAGCGGACTGGGGTGACGTCACGATGCCGATTGCCCCGAGCCGGTTGTCGGCGGCCTACTTGTGAACGGCTGAAGAATCCGGATAGCGAATACGAGGTGGGCTTTATTCAATCAGGCACCACCAGTCCGAAAGAAACAGATCATCTGCAGACCATCGCTGCCGTCTCATATGAACCGATCTGGGTGTTCTATCGTGGCGACATGACCGTCAACCGGCTCGTGCAACTGCGCGGCAAAAGGATCGCCATCGGCGTCTCCGGCAGCGGACTGCTCAACGTCGCCCAGGTATTGCTCTCCTATAGCGGCGTCACTCGCGACAATACCTCGCTGATGCAAATGGATGCCGTCACGGCATATCAAGGCCTTGAAGACGGCAAGCTGGATGCTGCTTTTTTTATAGGCAGGCCCGACGCTCCGATGCAGCACACACTACTCAACAGCAATCTGAAACTGATGGGTTTTGCCCAGGCCGACGCGCTGGTGCAAAAATTCCCGTCTCTCTCCAAAATCGTTTTTTCCCGCGCCTCGATCAGCATAGTCGATGATCTTCCGCAAGCTGACGTCACCCTGTTAGCCGCAACCGCTCTGCTCGTGTCGAAAGACACCCTGCATCCCGCACTGGTCTACCTGCTGCTAGACGCGGCCAGAACCGTCCACGGCGCCGAAGATTACTTTACGCCGCACGGCGCGTTTCCCAACCTGAACACCGATGAATTTCCCGTTTCGGACGAAAGCACACGCTACTTCAAATCCGGTCCTCCGTTCCTGCAGCGCTACCTTCCGTTCTGGCTGGCCAGCTTTGTCGAAAGACGTCTGCTGGTGCTGGTGCCGTTCATAGCCTTAATGCTGGGCTTGCTGCAGGCGTTGCCGCGCATGGCGGAGGCGCGGATAAAGAAGCGGCTGGAGGTTTGGTACCGGGAAATCAAATCGCTGGAAGATGAAATATGGAGAAACAGGCAACCGACCCGGGACCAGATTACGCAATGGCGCGACGAAATTGAGGACATCGATGCACACGCCAGTCAGATACGGATACCGCAACGCTATTTTCAGGATGTGTACGCGCTCAAGCAGGCGCTTGGCGTCGTAAGGGATCGGATTTCCCGAATTGCCGGACAGGTCAATCGATAGCAAACTTGCCTGTAACAGGCGACGCCTCCTTTAGAATCTGGAAGATCGTGGTATAGAAGTCATAAGCAAGTTCATATTGGCCAGCTTGGCCGCTAAAAGCAATATCGCCCCTAATCACAAGGATGATTGCATCGCTTTCTGCGAAAAAGACAGTGCGGCCAGCTGCAACGATGACTTCGGCTCGGCAGAGAACAGGCGCACTGGCGGCGTGGACTCATCGCGCGTGCAGGGAACGAGTTTCACGCGGAAACCGAGAACAAATTATGTAGTCCAGTCGTGCCAGACTCCGTGATCAAAAAATCGAAGCTGAATGGCTCGGGGAAGATCTCATGCAGGGATGTTTAACGCCGAACTGCAAACATAGCTTGACTGTCGCATTGATATCGAGGATCGGCCAGGATTCCCTCATGTCGATGAAGTTTCGCGCTCGTTCGATGAGATAAAAATATGTTCGCGCTCCTTCGTCAAGGATCTCGTACCTTCGGTCAACAAGTATGCCGTGCACATCCGCGGCAGTCCCTTTGAGGCCGGTATTTCCGATGTTGCAGCGTGTCGCGTTATCCGTTCGATCCCAGTTCGATCCTTCAACTGCTTGCCTGGCGCTTCGGACTTGACCCGCTCGGCGCGCGGGGAAGCGATCCGGGAACCGTCAACCTGGCGTATGCGTTGGATCTGGCGGACGCGCCACGCACCGACGCGCCTGCTATCGCCGTCACGCAGGGCGTCTTCGGCGCGGCGTGCGCAGCGTCGGCGTCCGCTGGCGCTTCGGTCGTGACCGGCATCGGAGAACTGGACAAGAGTCAGGTCACGCCGGGAAGCACCGTCCCCGACACGGCAGTGAGCCCGGTGGGCGGCCGGTTCGCGGAGCTGAGGACGAAGGCGGACGCTCTCGGCTTCCCGAGTCCGCAGCAACCAGGCGTCAAGCTTGATCCGCCGCATTGCCTTGACCGGCCTTCGGCACTCCAACGTCCTGATGATGATCGGCGGCGAGAAACATATACATCGCGGGCACCACGAACAACGTGAAGAGCGTGCCGATCGACAGCCCCGTGAAGATCACGAGCCCCATCGCATTGCGGCCCGCGGCGCCTGCTCCCGAGGCGACCACGAGCGGCAGGACGCCGAGCACCATCGCCGCCGTCGTCATCAGAATCGGGCGCAGCCGCACGCCGGCTGCTTCTTCCAGGGCTTCGCGCTTCGATCTGCCGGCGTGTTGCAGTTCGTTGGCGAACTGGACGATCAGAATGCCGTGCTTGCTGACGAGCCCCATCAGCGTGACGAGCCCGACCTGCGTGTAGATGTTCAGCGTCGTCAAGCCGATATTGATGAAGATCAGCGCACCGAACAGCGCCATCGGTACCGAAATCAGAATCACGATCGGGTCACGGAAACTTTCGAACTGCGCCGCGAGCGCAAGGAACACGATGATCGTCGCGAACATCAGCGTGATCACGAAACCGCCGGACTCCTGCACGAACTGCCGCGATTGCCCCGAGTAATCCGCCGAATAGCCTGCTGGCGCGGCCTGCGAGGTCGCCTTGCGCAGAAAGTCGAGCACCTCGCCTTGTGACACGCCCGGCACGATCACGCCGGAGATCGTCGCCGAGTTGAGTTGCTGGAAGTGGTTGATCGATTCCGGCACGACGTTGTGTTCGAGATGCGCAATCGTCGAAGCCGGTATGACACTGCCGTCCGGCGTGCGCAGGTAGTAATCGAGCACCTGCGAAGGATTCAGGCGGTCGGTTTGCAATACCTGCGGAATCACCTTGTACGAGCGCCCGGCAATCGAGAAGTAGTTGACATAGCCGCCCCCGAGCGCTGAACCGAGCGCTTGTCCGACGTCGCTCTGCGAGAGCCCGAGCGAGGCGACCTTGTCGCGGTCGACGACGAGCGTGGCTTCCGGCTTATCGAGCTTGAGATCGCTGTCGACGAAGAAAAACATCCCGCTCGCGCGGGCCTGTTGCAGAACTGCCTGTGAGACCTCGTTGAGGTTCTCGAAAGGCTCGGTCGTGCTGATGACGAACTGCACCGGCAAGCCCTGCGAGCCCGGCAGCGGCGGAAACTGGAACGCCGCGACGCGCGCGCCGGCAATCTGATTCCATTTTTGCTGCAATTCCTGCTGCAACGCGGTCGCGCCCTTGCTGCGCTGATCCCACGTCTTGAACAGCACGCCGCCGATCCCCTGGTTGAGTGTCGGTGCGCCGGTGAGCTGGAACATCTGCGAGTATTCAGGGAAGGCCTTGGATATGTCGAATACCTGGTCCGCGTACGTCTGCATCTGCTGGATGGTCGCGTTCGGCGGCCCCTGGATCTGCGACAGTACGATCCCCTGATCTTCCTGCGGTGCGAGTTCCGATTTCGACGTCATGAACAGGTAGACCGTGCCGCCGAGCAGCAGCGCGCCCATCACGGTGAATACGGGCCACGTGTCGAGCGTCGCGTGCAAAAGCCGGCCGTAACCACGATGAACGCGCTCGAACTGGCGGTGGACGAAGCGCGCGAAACGCCCCGATTCCTGCTCCGCGCGAAAGAAGCGCGAGCACATCATCGGCGACAACGTGAGCGCGATCACACCGGACACCGTCACCGCGCCGGCCAGCGAGAAGGCGAACTCGGTGAAGAGGGCGCCCGTCAGGCCGCCCTGAAAACCGATCGGCGCATACACGGCGATCAGCACGACGGTCATCGCGAGGATCGGTCCGCCGAGTTCGCGCGCGGCAATCAGCGCGGCATCGAAAGGCGCCTTGCCTTCCTCCTTCATGTGGCGATCGACGTTCTCGACGACGATGATCGCGTCGTCCACCACGAGCCCGATCGCGAGCACCAACGCGAGCAGTGTCAGCAGATTGATCGAATAGCCGAGCAACTGCATCACGAAGAACGTGCCGATGAGCGACAACGGCATCGCGATCAGCGGCACGACGACCGCGCGCAAGCTGCCGAGGAACAGGAAAATCACCGCAGTGACGATCAGCAGCGCTTCGACCAGCGTCTTGATGACTTCGACGATCGCCGTGTTGACGAAATCGGTTGCGTCATAAACGATCTCCCCCGTCATGCCCGTCGGAAACTGCTTCTGCAGCCCGGGAAAGATGGCCTTCACGCGCTTGGCGACATCGAGAATGTTGGCGTCCGGCGCGACCTTGATGCCGATGAACACCGAACGCTTGCCGCTGAACGCCACGTTGAAGTCGTAGCTGTCGGCACCGAGCACGACGTTCGCGACATCTTCGAGGCGCACGATCGCGCCGTTCTTCTGCTTGACGACAAGTTGCTTGAAGTCGTCGACGGTATGGAGGTCCGTGCCCGCGTTCAGGTCGACGCTGACCATTTGCCCCTTCGTCGTGCCGAGCGTCGCGAGATAGTTGTTGTTGCCGAGCGCCGTGAAGACGTCGGCGGCCGTCACGCCGTGCGCGGCGAGCCGCGTCGCATCGAGCCACGCGCGCAGCGCGAACTGCCGCCCGCCGAGGATTTCGGCGGTCTGCACGCCTTCGATCGAATCGAGCTTGGGCTTGATGACACGCAACAGATAATCCGTGACGTTGTTGCTCGGCAGCACGTCGCTGTAAAAGCCCATGTACATCGCGTCGGTGGTCTGCCCGGTCTGTACCGTCAGCACCGGCTGCTGCGCCTGCGGCGGCAACTGGTTGCGCACCGAGCCGATCTGCGTATTGATCTCGGTCAGCGCGCGGTTCGCGTCGTAGTTCAGGCGCAGCGTTGCGGTAATGGTCGAGACGCCGGTGCTGCTCGTCGACGACATGTAGTCGATGCCTTGCGCCTGAGCGATCGCCGACTCGAGCGGCTGCGTGATGAAGCCGGCAATGGTGTCGGCATTCGCTCCGTAGTAGGCCGTGCTGATCGTCACGACGGCGTTTTCGGTCTGCGGATACTGGCTGACTTTCAGAGCGGCGAGCGAGCGCAGCCCGAGCACGAGGATCAGCAGGCTGACGACCGAAGCAAGCACGGGGCGCCGGATAAAGAGATCGGTGAAGGTCATCGCGCGGCCTCTCTATTGTTCCTGAGGCGTCGGGTTCGGATTGTCCGTCGGCTGCACGCTGTTATTGATGACGAGCGGCGTGCCGTTCTTGAGCTTGAGTTGCCCGCTCGTCACGACCTGCGTGCCGGCGTCGACCCCTTTGAGGATCGCGACCTGATCGCCGCGCGTCGGGCCAGGCGTGACGAACACCTGCTGCGCGACGGGCAGCGCCTTGCCCTGCGCGTTGGGTTGCGTGCCCGGCTTGACGACGAACACGGTCGCGCCATAGGGGTTGTAGGTGATGGCGGTTTGCGGCAGCGTCAGGTAGCGCTGTCCGGCGCCCGCGTCGATCTTCACGTTCGCGTACATGCCCGGCAGCAGCTTGCGCTCGTGGTTGTCCACGCTGGCTTCGATCTGCACGTTGCGCGTGGTGCTGTCGACTTTCGGGCTGACCGACTGGATCTTGCCCACGAACGTTTGCCCGCTGTACGCATTGGTATCGACCACGATGGTCTGGCCGATCGCGAGCTGGCCGAGCTGCTGCTGCGGCAGGTAGAAATCCGCGTAAATCGGATCGATTGCCTGCAGCGTGACGATCGCATCGCCCGGATTGAGGTACTGCCCCGGATTGATCGTGGTGATGCCCAGGCGCCCCGCAAACGGCGCGCGAATGGTCTTCTTGTCGACGAGCGCCGCCTGTTGCGCGACCTGCGCCTTCTTGCCCTTCAGGTCGGCGGCGTCCGCGTCGAGCTGCGCCTTGGCGATCGCCCTGATGTCGTATTGCGCCTTGTCGCGCGTGTAGACCGTCTGCGCGAGTTCTGCGGCTGCCTGCAGCGACTGGAGCAGCGCCACGTCGCTGTCGGCGTTGAGTCTGACGAGCACTTGCCCGGCTTTCGCTTCCTGCCCCGAGTTGAATGCCACCTCGCGCACGAGGCCTGCGACTTCAGTGGTGACATCGACACCGCGCACGGCGCGCAGGCTGCCGACCGCCGCAAGCTGCGGTTGCCACTGCTGATAACCGGCGACGACTGCCGAGACGGTAGCGGGCGGTGCCGAGTTGCCCGCCATGAACTTCGCGAACATATGCGTGCGGAACACGTTGAAGCCGACGAGCGCGGCCAGCAGCAGGCCGACACAGATCAGCATGATCACCATCCGTTTTGTCATCGGTTTTCTTTCGGTCATCGTGATGTCCTTGCACGGCATTGGGCGAAGCGCGGGACGATTCGTCCATTCGTTCCTTCGTTTCTGACGGCGCGTGTTGCAAAGAGCGGTGAAGCGAGTGTCCGGTCGAAGGTACGTCAATGCGTCAATGCGTCAATGCGTCGTTGCGGCGGTGGCCGGCGCGGCGTTCCACCAGCCGCCACCGAGCGCCTGGAAGAGGGCCGCGGTGTCGGCGTAGCGGGCTGCCTGGGCCTGCGCGAGGCTCACCACCGTTTGCTGGTACTGGCGTTGGGCATCGAGAAGCGACAGGTAGCTCACCCCGCCGACGCGATACTGCCCACGCGTCAGTTCCAGCGAGTCGTTGGCGGCACGCCAGGCATCCGTCTGCGCTTTCAGGCCGGTCGCGTCGTGATCGAGCGCGCGCAGCGAGTCCGCGACGTTCTGAAACGCCAGCAGCACCGTTTCGCGGTATTGCGCGTCGGCCTGCTCGTACGCCGCCTCCGCCGCGCGCTTCTGCGCGCTCAGTTGGCCGCCGTGGAAGACCGGTTGCAGCAGGCCGGCGCCGAGGCTCCAGATCGTGCTGCCCGCCTTGAATACCTGGGCCGGCGTCAAGGCCTCGGCGCCGTAGCTGGCGGACAGCGTGATCTGCGGATACATCGCCGCGGTGGCCACGCCGATTTGCGCGCTGGCCTGATGCAGCACGGCGTCGGCGGCGAGAATGTCGGGCCGCTGCTGCACCAGCGCCGACGGCAGACTGACAGGCAGCGTCTCGGGTAACGAAAACATCTCGAGCCTGAATTCGGGCAACGCGGTGTCGCTGGGCAGTTTGCCGGCCAGCACGGCGAGCTGGTGGCGCACCTGGTCGAGTTGTTGTTGCAGCGGCGGCAGCGTTGCGCGGGTCTGCGCCAACAGGGTCTGCTGCGCCAGTACCGTCGTACGGCCCACGCCCCCCAGTTCGAACTGCTTGCCGAGTACGCCGAGTTGCTCATCTTCTTGCGCGGCGATCCGCCCGGTTGCCTCGATCTGGGCGCGCAGTGACGCTTCCTTGACGGCCGCGGTCACGATGTTTGCTGATATCGCGAGATAGGCGGCCTGCAACTGGAAGCGCTGGTAATCGACTTGCGCGTGCAACGCTTCGAGTTCGCGCCGTGTGCCGCCGAACACGTCGAGTTTGTACGAGACGTTCACCGATGCGTTGTAGAGATTGAACTCATCGACGAGTCCGGGCTCGCCTAGCGTGACGCCGTTGAATTTTTCGCGCGTGGCGCCCAGTTGTGCGTCGACGCTGGGCAGAAGGGTGCCGCCCGCTTGCGCGGAGAAGGTTTCGCGCGCCTGCCGAAGGGCCGCTTGCGCCGCGGCGATGTTCGGACTGTTGACGAGTGCCTGACGGATCAGCGTATCGAGCGGCTCGCAATGAAAGAGCGCCCACCAGGCGGCGGGAATGTCCTGTCCCGGCACGAAGCGTTGCGGCAAGCCGGCGGCACCCGGCGAAGAGGCCGTCTGTTCAGGCAGCGGCGAGGCAGTGTAGGTGTCGGTAGCTGGCGCGGGGGGAGAGCGGTAGTCAGGACCGACCATGCAGCCGGCCACTGCGGCGCAGCCGCATAGCGCGACGCACAGGCGCCGCTGCCGGCCAATACGCTGGTTAACGTCGATCATCGATCCACCTTATATCGCCTGCGTTTTGACTAAACGAGCGAGCGGACGCGGATATTCGGGCAACGTGAACTTTCGGTGTTTCTTTTCCTGCCTGACGCCGGAATCTACCATGCGGGACGATAGCTACGCGTAGCCTAGCACGGTCGATTGCTGCGCTCGCACACGAGATCACGTAGGCAGTGCGCTCGACGACCGCTGACATGCTCCGTGCCATGCCCGGCGCAACATTCATTCACACACGTCAAATCTGATCAGGCGTTTCGGTCATATCTTACGGCGACCTGATCATAGAACGCCGACTCTTCGAATCGTACATTTGAGCCACCGGAATGCCAGGTCAGCCGCCTGGTTCTGGGCCGGTAGCGATCGTGACATCACGCAGACCAGGGCGTGCGCATGCAGACTGCGCTCGCCACTCCGCAATGAGAATTGCCGAAGCTGAACAATCCACGTTTTGTACAGGAGATGGAACATGAATACCAATGCACAGACCCATGAAGCGAATGTCGTCAACGGCCTCAACGTCGACGACCTGTTCTCCCTGATCGAGGGCGTCAAGGGCGATGCATCGAAAGCCACCACCAGTTGGCGCGTTGCCACGACCTGGCAGGGCCAGGCCCGGAGCCACTCCGAGGTAAAGGGATTCGCGATCGGAGGGCAGGACGTGTCGCGTCGATTCACGATCGATATCGATGAGCCTCTCGAACTCGGCGGCTCGAACCAGTTCGCCAATCCTCAGGAGCATCTGATCGCGGCGCTGAACGCTTGCATGACGGTGGGTTATGTGGCGCAGTGCGCTGTTCGCGGGATCACGCTCGAATCTCTCGAGATTGAAACGGAGGGCGACATCGACCTTAGAGGCTTTCTTGGGATCGACCCGAACGTGGCAAACGGCTACGAGAGCCTGCGTTACACCGTTCGTATCAAGGGCAGCGGCACCAAGGAACAGTTCGCTGAAATCCACGACGCCGTCATGGCCACTTCTCCCAACTTCTACAATCTGGCGAATGCCGTCCCCTTGAAGTCCACGCTTCTGGTCGGGTGAACTTCGCGATGCAGGGCGGCGCGACGCGAATCGTTTCGGTCGCGCCGCCTTCCAGCGGCGAATCGAATCCAGATTTTCGCCAGGTGCCCGGTGTTGAATTTTGTTGCGCCTCACTGATAGCCGGCTTCGCTCATGCCGCGTGCGTGTTGCGGAGTTAAGGCATGCGGTCGGCGGTGCTCAGCCCGGGCATCGAGCGCTGAGCGCAAAGGCAATGACAAGGAAAATCAGGCTAGCGGCGGTAATCGGATTTCGGGTCGTCGATCAGACGGAGCGCGGCTTGCCATGCCAGTTCCGCGATTTCCGTCGAATCCTCGCGATCGAACTGGCTCGCGGTCAGTTCACAGACTTCGCGTGGCGGAATGCGCAAGGCGCTGCCGCCGGCCAGCGCCTGAATCTGCGCCTGGCACGCACGTTCGAGGAAGTAGATCTCGTGGAATGCTTCGGCGGCCGTGGCGCCTGCTGCCAGCAATCCGTGATTGCGCAGGATCATCGCCTTGCAGGTGCCGAGATCGCGGACCAGACGGTCGCGTTCGCCGAGTTCCAGCGCGATGCCTTCGTAATCGTGGTAGCCGAGCTTGCCGTAGAACTTCAACGCATGCTGGCTGATCGGCAGCAGGCCTTGTTCCTGAGCGGATACGGCGGTTCCGGCGGCCGTGTGCGTGTGGATCACGAAATGCAGGTCGTCCCGCGCGGCGTGAATCGCCGAGTGAATCGTGAAGCCCGCGGCGTTCACACGGAACAATGCGGGCTCGGTTTGCGCGCGCTCGTCGACGACCTTGCCCTGATGATCGATCTTCACCAGATCCGAAGCGCGCATCTCGTGGAACAGGACACCATAGCGATTGATCAGGAAGGCGGCCGGCTCACCCGGCGCGCTCGGCAGACGGGCGGTAATGTGCGTGTCGATCATGTCCGTCATGCGGAAATGGGCGACCAGCCGGTAAAGCGCGGCCAGTTCTTCCCGCACGTGCTGCTCGCTATCGGATCGCGTGCTGCGGGCAGCGTGCGGTTCCAGCGCAGGATCGGGTAATTGCGTCGTTTGCATTTGAAAAGGCTCCGAGGTTCGCACTTGCGGTCGCGTGCGTAGTGTTCGCCGGCGGCGAGGCGGGCAAGCGTCGCGGCTTCGGTAAACAATACGCCGTTATCGTCGGCGAGGACCATTGCGTCGGGCCGTACCTGCTCGCGCATCGCCTGGTGCCTTTATCGGGAGCGAAAGCGACGGGGCGAATGATCCCAGATAAAAAAGAACTCGCCCAAAAAGAAAAACGCCCCGCAGGGCGTTTTTCAAGAACCTCGATCCAGCAGGAAACTCGCGTTCCCCACTGAGAGAGACTCGCTTAGAACTTGTGACGGATACCGACGCGGAACGCCAACTGGTTGTCCGAACCCGTGCCCGACGTGTTGAAAAAGCTCGTGCTCGAACCGATCTGCGCCTGTACGTCGCCCGTTGCCGCGTTGTGGCCCGAAGCGATCTGGTAGATACCCAGTGCATACACGTCCGTACGCTTGCTCAGCGCGTAGTCGACGCTCAGGTCCGCCTGGTTCCAGTGGCCCGTGTTCGCGTTGCTCAGGTGCATGTACGTGTAGCCCGCGCCTGCCGTCAGAGCCGGCGTGAATGCGTACTTCGCGCCTGCTTCATAGGCGGCGAACGTCGTCGAACCACCCGTGATCGGCTCGAAGCGCGTGTTCGTGTACAACGCCCACAGCGTCGCTGCGCCGATCGAGTAACGGCCGCCGACGCCGAACGTGCGCAGATCGCGGACCGTGCCCGTCGTCACGTTGGCCATGGCCGTCGGGAACGCCGGCGTTGACTGACCCGGGAAGCGGATGTCCGTGTACGCTGCGCCGACGCCGAACGGGCCGTTTGCGTAGTTCACGCCGAAGCTATAAGCGCGCGACGAACCGGCGACCGGTGCAGCGGTCGTGCCGGTGGCCGGTGCGCCGCCGAATGCGCCAGCCTGGTTCGAAAAGCCGTACATCGCGCCGAAGGTCAGGCCCGCGAAATTCGCGCTGCTGAACTTGACGGCGTTGTTGATACGGCTCGAGGTCAACTGGTCGACGTCGTTGATGTGGTAAGCGTAGTTACCCGCGACGGTCTGGCCGCCGGTCGAGTAGTTGCCGCCCAGATAGTCCGTCGAAAACGAGTACTGGCGACCGAACGTCAGCGAGCCGATACCGTCCTTCGACAGACCGACATACGCTTGACGGCCGAACAGCGCGCCGCCCTGGCCGAGCGTGCCGTTGCCGCTGTTAAAGCCGCTTTCCAACACGAACAGCGCCTTCAGGCCGCCACCCAGATCTTCCGTGCCGCGCAGGCCCCAACGGCTGCCTTGGGCAACGCCGTCGTCGTACTTGAAGAGGTTGTCGTGACCCGTTGCGGTCTTCGAGTTGTTCACGTAGCTGATACCGGCATCGATCAAGCCATACAGCGTGACGCTGCTTTGCGCGTGGGCGGCGGTGGCGAAGACGGCGAGAGTAGCGGCGGTCAATACTTTCTTGTTCAAGACTTTCTCCGATTAAAAATTAAGCGATCGCGACGCCGAACTCTTCGGTAAGGTCGTGCGATGGCCCGCAATTTAAGGGAACGCAGAGTAAGGTATGTGACAGCATGGGTTATTTTTGAAATCTGTCGCGCTGGCGCGACACTCACATGGCGCCGCCAGCCCAAATCACGCAGGGCATGCGCGTATAAGCTTTTTCCGGATCGTGCATATAAGCGTGTGAAAAACGATTGGTTTCGGGCGCCGCGCTCGCGTGCGACGATGCGCGCCTACCAACAAATCCCACGTGGGGCAACGCATGCAACGCCGGACAATCATCCAGAATCTGCTCGCTATCGCGGCCATCTCGCTGACGGCCACGTTCGCGCACGCGGACGACAAACAACTCAAGATCGGCACGATGAGCGGTCCCGACGCGCAAATCTGGTCGGTCGTGACGAAAGTGGCGGCGCGCGAAGGGTTGAACGTCAAGGTCATCGAATTCAACGATTACATTCAGCCGAACGCGGCGCTCGACGCCGGCGACCTCGACGCCAACGGTTTTCAGCACCAGCCGTTTCTCGACAGCCAGATCAAGCAGCGCGGCTACAAGATCGTCAACGTCGGCCTGACCTACGTGTCGCCGATGGGCTTCTATTCGAAGAAACTGAAGTCGCTCAAGGACTTGCCGGAAGGCGCGAAGGTCGGCATCCAGAACGATCCTTCGAATGGCAACCGTGCGTTGCTGCTTCTGCAGAAGTACGGCGTGATCAAGTTGAAGCCGGGCGTCGGCACGAACGGCGTCAATGCAACGCCGTTGGATATCGCTGAGAATCCGAAGAAGATCAAGCTGGTCGAACTCGACGCCGCGCAGCTGCCGCGCGCGCTCGGCGACCTCGACGCGGCGTCGATCAATACCGACTACGCGGTCAAGGCCGGCCTGCAGCCGACCAAAGACGCGATCGCGATCGAGGACCTCAAGGGCCCGTACGCGAATCTGATCGCGGTGCGCGAGCAGGACCGGAATCAGCCGTGGGTGAAGAAGCTGGTGGCGGCGTACGAGTCTGACGAAGTGCGCAAGTACATCGATACGCAATTCAAAGGCGCGATCATTCCGGCCTTCTGATCAGCGTTCGACAAGACGTTGCAATGTAAATCGCCCGCTGAATAGCGGGCGATTTACATTTCGGTTCAAGGCTTTACAGCCGCGCTGCGCGATAACGCGGCACAGCTCGCGGTTCAAGCCTTAGTTGCTCAACAACGAGCCGCTGCGGAACGCCTTCGCGCCGGCGATGCGCGCGAACTCCAGGCCGGCCGTCGCAAAGCGTGTCAAATGCCGGGCGTACAGCACGCCGGCCACGCTGCTCTTCAGCGTGACGACTTGCTCCGTGAGTGGATCGACGATATCGGCGATCTCATGGCCGATGTCGACCCAGGTGCCCACTTCGCAGCGATACACCAGCACGCCGCTCATCGGCGCGACAATCGGCTCGGCGCCGGCAAGCGGCGTGGCGGCGAATTCGAGCGTCGGCAGCGGGGCGGCCGTGCCGTCGATCACGCCACGCGAGGTCAGGTATTCGATAATCGCCTGGGCATCATGCTCGGCGTACTCGTACGACACTTCGCGCTGGCCGCGCAGTTCGATCGTCACCGAGATCGAGCCGTTCGGAATCGGGAAGCGGTCGCCGTAGCGGCCACGCAGATCCGACCAGCAGAAGCTGTGGATTTCGTCGAACGGGTTGCCCACCGAATTGAGCGCGAGCAGCGAGGCCTTGGCGTCCAGGTAGCAGGCGAGCGGCTCGACTTCCGGCCACAGATCCGGGTTCGTGTAGAGGTGCATCGCGGCTTCCCAGTCGCAATGCAGATCGAGCACGACGTCGGCGTCGTACGAGAGCTTTTGCAGCGCGAGGCGCTGCGATTCGAGTTCGGTTGCCGGCTTCTGCGCGTCGAGCGCCTCGCGCATGGCGGTGCGGATTGCCGTGCGGTTGGCGTCGACGTTGTCAGTCAGGCGCGACTCGATCACCGGCTGCACCAGCGCCGACAGATCGTGGAAATTGCGGTTGAAGTTCTGCGCGGTGTTGGTTTCGAAGCGCCCCGTCAGATGGCCGAGAAAGTGCTGATTCAGGCCGATCGGATTGGCCACCGGCACGATCACGACTTCGCCGCGAATCTTGCCGGCCGCTTCCAGCGCGCCCAGCTTGCGGCGCAGCGCCCATGACACCAGCATGCCGGGCAGCTCGTCGGCATGCAGCGACGACTGGATGTAGATCTTCTGCCCGCCGCCGGGACCGTAATGGAAACTCATGAGGTTGCGGGCGGTGCCGAGCGTCGGGGCAATCAGCGGATGGGTTTGGGTTTGCATGGTTTTCAAATCCGCGGCCAGGTGGGGCATGCCGCGCTATCTCGTTGATAACAGTGGGGAAACTTGGCTGGCGGCCGGTCAGTCTCGGGGCCGGCGGGTGGCGCCTCCTGGGCGCCTCGATCGCACGATCTTAGCCGATATGACGCAGTGTGTGGTTTTATGCGGCGCCGCAAATGAAACGGGCTCCGCATCTGGCGGAGCCCGTTTCTGCAAACCGGCAGGCGCGTCGTCAGACGCGCATGGCTGGCTTGGTTGCCAACTTAGCCGCCGTACACGTCGAAGTCGAAGTACTTCTTCTCGAGCTTCTTGTACGTACCGTCCTTGATGATGTCGGCGATCGCCTTGTCGACCTTCGCCTTCAGATCGGTGTCTTCCTTGCGCATGCCGATGCCTGCGCCGTTGCCGAGGATCTTCGGATCGTCGAGGTTCTTGCCGACGAATTCGAAGCCGGCGCCGCGCGGCGTCTTCAGGAAGCCGATTTCAGCTTGCACCGCGTCTTGCAGCGCTGCGTCCAGACGGCCCGACAGCAAGTCGGCATAAACCTGATCCTGATTCTGATACGGCACGACCTTCGCGCCCTTCGCTTCCCAGTACGTCTTCGCGTAGGTTTCCTGGATCGTGCCTTGTTCCACGCCAACCGTCTTGCCCTTGAGCGAGTCGGCCGTCGGCAGGATGCCCGAACCCTTCTTCGCCACGAGGCGCGTCGGCGTGTTGAACAGCTTGTTCGAGAAGGCGATCTGCTCGGCGCGTTGCGGCGTCATGGACATCGACGACAGCACGCCGTCGAACTTCTTCGCCTTCAGCGCCGGGATCATGCCGTCGAAGTCGTTTTCGACCCACACGCACTTGGCCTTCAGGCGCGCGCAGATTTCATTGCCGAGGTCGATATCGAAGCCAACGAGCTTGCCGTCCGAGCCCTTCGACTCAAACGGAGGGTAGCTGGCGTCAACGCCGAAACGGACGGTCGACCAATCTTTAGCGTGTGCGCCAATCGAGACGGTAGCAAGCAGAGCAACCGTCAAAGCCGCTAGCAGTTTTTTCACTGTTTAACTCCTCGTGTAGTTCAAATACGCCCGCATGCGGTTGTACCGCTGCGGGGCACCCGGCGCGACTCACGACCGGGCTTGGGTTGAAGCTGCCAGCCGGGGCGGCCAGCAGCGCGCGCCAAGCTTATCAGTTCAAAAAGATTGGGTAGCTAGTGAAACACCGGATGGCGCGTGAGGATAGCTTTTAAAGCCCGAATGTGGTGGAGATTCAAAAGCGGCTGCGATGCGTATTGGATGGATGGCCGCGCGCCTCGCAATGTAATCGCGTAGTAATGAAGTTGGCTAATTGCGTCCGTATTACGGTGGTCGGCCGAATGATGCGCGATTCAAGGCGCTCGGGCGCGGGCGGACTAAAAACCGGCGATTTACTCCTTATTTACTCCTTACCCAGCGGATCCGCGCGCCCGGCGCCGACCTCGCCGCACCATAGTTCGCCTTTGTCCATCCTCTGCGCGTCTTGCGCGGACATGCCCGCGCAGGTGCCGCGCATGTCCTGCGTCTCGCTTTCAGTGCGCGCGAGCGCGGCCCGGTTCAGTTCACCCTGAAGCCAACTGCCGAAGCACGCAATCGATCCGGCCGCGACGGCCACCCACATCCACTCTGTTTTGCTCAAGCGCATTGTCTGTTTCTTGTCCAACTCTTCGACTGCCCGGAAGACAGGCCGCGCGGCATCCGGCGACGCTGCCGTCGACCGCCGGCGGCGGACTGGGCAAGAGAGTTTATCGGCATCCGCGCGGGGGTTCTTTAGAAGCGGCGCTGGCGACGTCCGAATTCGCGATATTAAGCGCGGACTATCAAGCGCTATTACAGCGCTTGCGCGCATTTCAATCGATCAGCGGCGAGTTAAAGTTTCCGCATCAAGTGCCGTTAAATGCAGATGAGCGGGTTTGCTGCATCACGTCCGACCGGATATTTTTTTGGCTCTGGCTGAGCCAAAAACCAAAAATGGTTTCCTTAGCGCTATCATCGATGCTCCTCGCGCTCCGCTACACGCAGCATCGAGCGTATCTGTCTGAAGAAAGTCATCGAGCACCCCGTCCGCGGATCGAGTCCGCGTGTTTGCGTTCGTCGGAAAGGCCTTCTGCTAAACGGTGTTGGTTATGCACATGATGTTGACGGCAGATGAAAAGCGCTTTTGTAAACGATTCTTCCATCCACGAATCGCTGCCGCCCTGGCGCGCGCACGGTTGTCGTGTCGCGGCGTTTGTCCGGGATTTTTAACATTTCTGATCGGCGCGGTTATCTGCCTGGGCGTTTTTTCGGCCTCGCCGGTTAAAGCCGATGAAAAGATTCTGCGCGTGCTGGCATGGCCCGGTTACGCGGACGCCGACGTCGTGAGGAATTTCGAGGCGCGTTATCAAGCCAAAGTGGAAGTGACGCTGGTCGATTCCGACGAGGCGCTGTGGGCCCAGATGCACGTCAAAAACGCGCCGCCTTTCGACGTGCTCGCCGCCAATACCGCGGAAATCCAGCGCTACACGCAGGCGAATCTACTGGCGCCGCTCGATCTCGCCAGCTTGCCGAACACCAAAAAACAATTGCCGCGCTTTCAGGCGCTCGCGTCGATCGGCGGGCTCACGTCGGGCGGCAAGGCGTACGCCATTCCGTTCACGTATTCGTCGATGGGTCTGATCTACGACCGCAAGCAGGTCGCCGTGGCGCCGCGCTCCATGCGCGAATTATGGAATCCGCGCTACCGCGGCAAGGTGCTCGACTTCAACAGCGCGCAGCACAATTTCTCGTTCACGGCGCTGGCGCTGGGCTACCCCCATCCTTTTCAACTCGATGCCGGGCAGATGCGCGAGATTGCGCACAAGCTCGTCGATCTGCGCCGCAATCTGTTGACCTATTACACGTTGCCCGAGGAGGCGACCGCGTTTTTCATCCAGCATAAGGCTGCGCTGATGTTCGGCAACTACGGCACCCAGCAGGTCGAATTGCTGCGCCGCGCGGGCGCCGACGTCGGCTACGTGATTCCCGACGAAGGCGCGCTCGCGTGGCTGGATTGCTGGTCGATGACGCGCGCGGCGGCCGACCAGCCGCTGGCGCTCGCGTGGATCAATTACATGCTCGAACCGGACGTCAGC
Organism: Paraburkholderia dipogonis; assembly: GCF_046027395.1. Taxonomy (GTDB): domain Bacteria; phylum Pseudomonadota; class Gammaproteobacteria; order Burkholderiales; family Burkholderiaceae; genus Paraburkholderia; species Paraburkholderia dipogonis_A. The sequence goes on from NZ_JAQQEG010000001.1 coordinate 159,946, forward strand.
GCCTTGCTGACGCAACGCCAGGGACTCGCCAACACGTTGACGGCGCCTGCGGAAAACAGCGATAACGCGCGTATCGTGTGGATCGGCCCGGTCGAAGATATTCAGCGGCGCGAGGAGCTGTGGGCCAGAATCGTGTCCGGGGACCGGTCGGAGCGTTTTTGATGATACGCCCGGGGCTGACCTTCAAACTATCCGTGCTGCTTGCGTGCATCGGCGTGCTCGCGTCCGGCGCGACCGGCTATTACGCGTATCGCGCCAACCGCACGATGCTCGTGAACGAAGCCGAGCGCAGCCTGCTCACGTCGACGGAATTGCTCGGCCAGCGCTTTTCCACCTCGATCGACGATGTCGCCGCCGACGCGCTGGTGCTCGCGAGCATGCCGTCCACGGCGGAGGTTGCGCAGACCGACGACGGCGTCGGCCCGAACGTGGCGCGCGAACGGCTGGCGCAGGTGTATTCCAGTTTCATGGTGCATCACCCCGAGTACCTGCAGGTCCGTCTGATCACGCGTCAGCACTATGGGCTCGAACTGGTTCGCTTCGACCGCGACGCGGACGGCCTCGTGCGGGTCGAAGGGAACCAGCTGCAGGAGAAAGGCCAGTTCGCGTACGTGTTCGACACGCTGGCGTTTTCGCCGGGCCGCATCTACACCTCGCCGATCTCCGTCAACCACGAGTACGGCACGCATGCCGCGGAGGGCAAGCCGACCTTGCGGCTCGGCACGCCGGTGTCGAACGCCAATGGCGCGGTGGTGGGCGTGATCGTCATCGACATCGATCTGGCGAGTTTGTTCAAGCGCCTGCAAAGCGATTTGCCGAGCGACTATCAGGTCTATCTGGCTAACGAGTGGGGCGATTTCCTCGTTAATCCAGATGCGTCGAAAACCTTCGGCTTCGATCGCGGCCGGCGCGTGCTGATGCAGGACAGTTTCTCCGTCACCAAGCCGCTTTTCGAACAGACGCAAAGCGAGGTGCTGGTCAACGGCCTTGGGCGGCCACAGCAGGCCGCCGGCCAGGTGCTCGCTTTCGTGCGCAGGCCGTTCGGCGATCTGGAGGGCAACCGCTTCATCGTGCTCGGTCTTGCCAAGCCGCTCGAGGACGTCTTGTCCGGTGCGAATCTGCTTGGCAACAGAATCGTGCGCATGGTGCTGATATTCAGTGTGCTGGCGCTGTTCCTCGCCGTTCTCTTCGCGCGCGCGCTGACCAAGCCGCTGCACATTCTTGCGTACGCGGCGACGCATCTGTTCGCCGAGCACGCCATGGAAACGCTGCCGCTCAAACGGACCGACGAGATCGGCGTGCTGGCGCGCTGCTTCGACCGGCTGCGCCGCGAGATCAAATCGCAGATGGATGTGCTGCACACCAAGCAGCGCGAACTCGTGCATCTCGCCACGCACGACGTGCTGACCGGACTGCCGAACCGCGTGCTGTTCATGGAGAAGCTCGAAAGCGCAATCGACGAAGCGACGCGCCGTGAGGAAGGGTTGGCCGTGCTGTTCGTCGACCTGGACCACTTCAAGCAGATCAACGATCAGTTCGGCCATGCCGTCGGCGACAAGGTGCTTGTCGCGGTGGCGCGCCGCCTGAAGCAGCTGCTCTGTTCCGCGGACGTGGTGGCGCGTCTGGGCGGCGACGAGTTCATCGTGTTGATCGAGGGGCCGCGTTCGGCGGAGGCGGCGCCCGCGATCGCATCGCGGATCATGGTGACGTTGAACGAAGAACTGCGGGTGGACGGGCAGGGCATGACGGTGGGCGCGAGCATCGGCATCAGCCAGTTCCCCGACGACAGCGGCACGGCCGAAGAACTGCTGCTCAACGCCGACGCCGCGATGTACGCGGCCAAATCCGGCGGACGCTGCGCCTATATGCGCTATCACGATGTGCTCGAAATGCGTCGCCGCGAACAGTTCGAGCAGGCGCACGCGCAGTCAGGCGTTGGCGCAACGGAAGGGCGCGAGGCCGAGCCGACGGCGTGAGGGCGGCGCATGCGTCTCATGCGCCTGATCCGCTTGATCCGCCAGATGCGGCCGATGCGGCCGATGCGCCGAGCGCGCTTGCTACGGCTGGTTCCGCGCTTTCAACCTCACCAGGAGCTTCCTGCCTGCTTGCAAATGGCTTTCCGATCAGGCCACCCGCGTCTCACTCCCTCCAAAAATCGCGAGGCAACTTTGCCTCGATCCCCGCTTCGCCGAGAGTCGAAGCAATCGTTTGCGCCGATCTTGAGGCAAGTCTTTTTGATTTGCGCCGAAGCGTTTCCGCCATATCAACTTTGGCGCGTGCCTGCCGAAAACTCCGATATAGCAACGGATTTGACGGGAGACTTCCGTGAAGCGACAGATAGGGTTATTGGCTGCCGTTTTCGCGTTCGCCGGATGCGCCCAGATGCCTCCGCCGACTGCGGCCCATACGGACAAGGCGCCGAACGAGGTGATCAGTTTCGACATTCCGCCCGACGCGCTCGGCGCGCGCGATCCGCAACTCACCGCCGTGCTCGCCAAAGCGGGCGCGTTGGCGGCGGCGCAGTCGCAGCCAACGGTCGTTCTCGTGACCGCGCTGGGGCAGGACTTTGCGTACCTGAATCAGGCGGTGTGGAAGGGCGTGCCCTCGCAGCGCACGGCGCGCGTGAACTTCGAGAACCGCACCGCCGGTTTGGGCCAGCCGTATAGCGTGTCGATCAGGACGGTTCAATGAAGGAGGGCACCGTGACGGTTCGTATCATTCTGCTCGCGCTGGCCACGCTCCTGAGCGCGCCGGCCTTCGCTGGCCAGCCGGGCGCGGACCCGCAATCCGCCGGCGCATTTCCCGCCGCATTTCCTGCCGCGGCGGACAAGGTTTATCCGCCGTTGCCATCGCTCGCGATGCTCCCGCCGCCAGCCGCGGGCGACGACGACTTGCCGCTCAAGCCCGCTACGCATCGAAAGAAGCCGCATGTGACGGGTCAGGCGCAGGAGCACAGAAGTCCGCCGGGCCCGGTCGTGCGCATCGTCGTGTCGGACGCCTCACGTGCCTATCTCGACTCCGTGCAACGACAGATCGATCAGGCGCTGACCCGTCAATCTGGCGGCGACCCGACGCTCGCCACTCTTTTTCGCTAACTGGCGGAAGGATGCGTCATGTCCTTGAAGATCTTCCTTATTGCGCTCGCCTGCCTGTCGGTGTGCGGCGTCGCGCAAGCAGCCGACGACTGCTTCAACGAAGCCGCAGCTTATCAAGGCGTCAATCCTTGGGTGCTGCGAGCGCTTGCGTGGTACGAATCGAAGGGTGACGCGAGCGCGATACGGCAGAACGCAAATGGCTCGATCGATGTAGGTCAGTTGCAGATCAACTCGATTCACTTCGACGACCTCGCGCGCGAAGGCGTGCCGCATCGCGCGCTGATCGATCCGTGCGTGAACGTGTACGTGGCGGCCTGGCTGCTGAAGCAGAAGATGGTCAAGCACGGCAATACGTGGCGCGCGATCGGCGCGTACCACTCGGAAACGCCGAAACAGCGCGATGCCTACGCGCGTGGAATTCAGAAGGTGCTGGTGGCGTGGGGGCAGTTGCCGTCCACGCCTTGAGGATGCTCGCGAGGTGCGCACCGCGCGCCCGGCGAGCGATAAAAGCCCTATAAAAAAGCCTTCAAACGATTCGTGCCCCGCCGCGATATGTCGCGCGCGGCACCGGCAACTTATCGAGCATCGTCACGCGCACGAAGTCAGCACGCAAACCCGCTTCGATCGCGCCGCGGTCGTGCAAACCGGCGGTGCGCGCCGGCTCGGCGGAGACCGTCGCCATCGCGCGCGGCAAGCTCCAGCCGGCTTTGTCGACCAGTTCGAACACCGCGGTCATCAGGCTCGACGGCACGTAATCCGACGACAGGATATCGAGCAAGCCGGCTCGCGCCAGTTCGAGCGCCGACACGTTGCCCGAATGCGAGCCGCCGCGCACGATGTTTGGCGCGCCCATGATGGTGGAAATGCCGTGCTCGCGCGCGGCCTCGGCGGCGATGCGGGTGGTCGGGAATTCGGCGAGCACGATGCCTTCCTGCTTGGCCTGTTCGACGTGTTCGATCAGCGTGTCGTCGTGGCTGGCCACCGGAATGCCGAGGCGGTTGCAGCGCGCGACGATCTCGCGGCGGTGCGCATCGGCGTAACGCGCCTGTTCGACCGACAGTTCTGCTAGCGCGGTCGCGACATGTTCGTCGCTCAGCTTGCCGTTGCGCTCCTGGAAGCGGCGCCATTGCTCGCGGTCGTGCCACTGACGCTGACCCGGCGTGTGATCCATCACCGAGGCAAGCCGCAGCAACGGATGCGCGCACAGCGAGTCGAACACTTCCACCACGTCGGCGGTGGCGATTTCGCAGCGCAGATGCAGAAAGTGTTCGGCGCGCAGCAGCTTGCGCTCGGAAAACCGCGTCAGCGATGCGGCGCACTGCGTCTGCAGATCGCGGCCCCGCAGACCCACGTTCGTGCGCGAGCCGATGGCGAGCGCATCGAACACGGTGGTGATGCCGGCCGCGGCCACCTGCGCGTCGTGGATCACGAAGGCGGCATCGGTATTCCATTGCACGCCCGGACGCGGCGCGAGATGCTTCTCGAGATTGTCCGTGTGCAGTTCGATCAGGCCGGGCAACAGATAGTCGCCGTCCCAATCTTCGGCTTCAAGCGCGGTGGTCGTGCCGCGCTCGACGTCGCGAATCACGCCGTCTTCGACGCGTAGCACGCCGGTGAATACTTCGTCTCGCGTCACGATGCGAGCGTTCCTGATCAACATCGACTTGCTCCGTAGTCAGTCAGACTTGAGTGTGGCTGTGTGGGTGTTTCCGCATTGACGCCGCATGCGTCAGTGTAGTGCTGTTTCGTGTTGCTTAGTGACGCAGCGGCGGCTGCAGTTCCAGGCGGCGCGTGGCCACCTTGTTGCGCGTATCTTCGTCGTGAAAGATGCCGACGATCGCCGCACCGCGCTCACGCGCTTCGACGATCAGATCGGCGACCACGTCGCGGTTTTCCGCGTCGAGCGAGGCCGTCGGTTCATCGAGCAACAGCAGCGGATGCTCCGCGATCAAACCGCGCGCGATGTTCACGCGCTGCTGTTCGCCGCCGGAGAACGTAGCGGGCGCGAGCGACCACAGACGTTCCGGCACGTTCAATCTGGCCAGCAAGGCGGCGGCGCGCGAACGCGCTTCGTCTTCCGGCACGCCGCGCGAGAGCAGCGGCTCGGCGACGAGCGTGAGTGTCGCCACGCGCGGAATCACGCGCAGAAACTGGCTCACGTAACCGACCACGCCACGGCGCAGGCGCAACACGTCGTGCGGTTCGGCGCCGGTGATCGGCACGGGCTGGCCGTCATTCGCCGCATCGCGAATCGCAATCGAGCCGCTGCTCGCCAGATAATTGCCGTACAGGCAGCGCAGCAGCGTGCTCTTGCCCGCGCCCGATGGCCCGACCAGCACCACGCACTCGCCGCGCTCGACCTCGAGCGAGACGTCCGCGAGCGCTTCGATTTGCACGCCACCCTGGCCATGCAAAATAAACGTCTTGCCGATGCCGACCGCGCGCAGCATCAGCGCCGCGTTGTCGATGAACGCGCGCTCGCCGGCGCGCCCTTCACTGCTTGTTTCAATGGATCGCATTGTGAGCCTCAAACCGGCAGAACCGAGGAAACCAGCGTTTGCGTGTACGGGTGCTGCGGATCGTCGAGCACCTGATCGGTCAACCCCGCCTCGACGACTTCGCCGCCCTGCATGACCATCAATCGATGCGCGAGCAAACGCGCGACGCCGATATCGTGCGTGACGATCAGCACCGACAGATGCAGCGTGGACGTCAGCGTGCGCAGCAGATCGAGCAGACGCGCCTGCACCGACACGTCGAGACCGGCCGTGGGCTCGTCCATGAAGACGAGCCGCGGACTGGTGACGAGATTGCGCGCGATCTGCAGGCGTTGCTGCATGCCGCCTGAAAACGCTCCGGGAAATTCGTCGATGCGCGAGGCGTCGAGTTCGACGCGCTCCATCCACTGTGTGGCCGCGTAACGGATATCGCCATAGTGGCGCGCGCCGACGGCCATTAACGGCTCGCCGATATTCGCGCCGGCCGAGACGCCGCTGCGCAGTCCGTCGCGCGGATTCTGCTGGACGAAGCCCCACTCGGTGCGCATCAGCAAGCGGCGGCGCGGTTCGGACAGCGCGAGCAGGTCGAGCTGGTCGCCATGCGTGGCCGTGTAGTGAAGCGAGCCGCTGTCGGCCGCGGTTTTCAGCGCGAGCGTGTTGAGCAGCGTGGTCTTGCCCGAGCCGGATTCACCGACGATGCACAGCACTTCGCCCGGATACAGATCGAAACTGACGTTCCTGCAGCCGTTGCGGCCGCCGTATTGTTTGGTGAGCGAGCGGGCGCTCAGGAGCGGCGTCATGCGGGCTCTCCTTTGCGTGCTTCGCGCGACGGCAGATCGAGGTCCGCGTCGCCGCGGCGTTCGTGGCAGTAGTCGCTATCGGAGCAGACGAACATGCGTTTGCCGGCGTCGTCCACGATCATTTCGTCGAGGAAGCTCTCCGTCGATCCGCACAGCGCGCACGCGTGCTGCCACTTCTGCACTTCGAACGGATGATCGTCGAAGTCGAGGCTGCGCACCGGCGTGTACGGTGGAATCGCGTGAATGCGCCGTTCGCGGCCGGCGCCGAACAATTGCAGCGCGGGGTTCATATGCATCTTCGGGTTGTCGAACTTCGGAATCGGCGAGGGCGAAGCGAGGTAGCGATGGTTGACGATCACCGGGTAGTCGTAGGTGGTCGCGATGCTGCCGTGATGCACGATATCCTCGTAGAGCTTCACGCTGATCAGGCCGTAATCGGCGAGCGCATGCAGCTTCTTGCATTCGGCGACGCGCGGTTCCAGGCGAAAGAGCGGCTCGGGCATCGGCACCTGATAGACGAGAATCTGCTTGTCGGTGAGCGGCGCTTCGGGAATGCGGTGACGGGTCTGGATGATCGTCGCGTCGACCGTGCGGCGCGTGGTCGCCACGCCGGTGGTGCGCGCGAAGAAGCGGCGGATGTTGACCGCGTTGGTGGTTTCGTCGGAGCCCTGGTCGATCACCTTCAGCGTGTCCTGCCTGCCGATGATCGCCGCGGTCACCTGAATGCCGCCGGTACCCCAGCCGAACGGCAGCGGCATTTCACGCGAGGCGAACGGTACCTGATAACCCGGCACCGCAACGGCCTTGAGCAAGGCGCGGCGCAGCATGCGCTTGGTCTGTTCGTCGAGGTACGCGAAGTTGTAGCCATCGGCGGCGCTGTCGTATGACGCGGTAGACGCGATGGCGAGAGATGTGTCGGGCGCGTTCATGCTGCCTGCTCCTGCTGAGCGTTGGGTTGATCCTCACTCTGCGTAGCGTGCTCGGCGCGCAAGCGGCGCACGAGTTCCAGCTCCGACTGAAAGTCGACGTAGTGCGGCAGCTTCAGATGTTGCACGAAACCGGACGCTTCGACGTTGTCGCTATGCGAGAGCATGAATTCGATATCCTGCGTCGGCGAGGCAAGCGTTTCACCGAGTTCTTCGGCGCGCAACGCGCGATCCACGAGCGCCATCGCCATTGCCTTGCGTTCCGAGTGGCCGAACGCGAGGCCGTAGCCTTGTGTGAACGTCGGCGGGACATCGCCGCTGCCGGCGAACTGGTTGATCATCTGGCATTCGGTAATGTCGATGTCGCCGATTTCGACCGTTTCGCCTAGCTCGTCGAGTTCCATTTCCACGGCGATCGTGCCGAAGCGGATCTCGCCCGCGAACGGATGCGAGTGCGCGTAGCCGCGCTGCGTCGCGTAACCCATCGCAAGCAGAAAGCCTTCGTCGCCGCGCGCAAGATTTTGCAGGCGCGTGGCGCGGCTCGCGGGAAAGGCGAGCGGCTCGCGCGACAGGTCGCCGGGCTCCGGCGCGTTCGGCGTGGGACGTTCCTGTTCGATCAGCCCTTCCTTGTCGAGCAGGCTGACGACGCGCGGCATTGCTTCTGATTCAGGCGCGGTGGTTTGGCTCGAAGACGACGGCGCCACGCTCACTGCCGCATTTCCATCGGCATGGCCGTCAGCGAGCAACGCGAAATCCAGCAGACGCTGCGTGTAATCGTAAGTCGCGCCCAGCAACTGTCCACCGGGCACGTCCTTGAAGGTCGCCGAAATGCGGCGCTCTACCTGCATCGCTTCGGTATCGATCGGCTGCGTGTAGCCGAAACGCGGCAGCGTGGTGCGATACGCACGCAGCAGAAAGATCGCTTCGACCAGGTCGCCTGCGGCTTGCTTGATGGCGAGCGCGGCGAGTTCTTCATCGTAGACCGAGCCTTCGGTCATCACACGCGCCACTGCGAGGCGCAATTGTTCGCGAATCTGCGCGACGCTGAGTTCGGCCAGCCGCGTGTCCCCGCGGCGAGCCTTGTCGAGCAGACGCCACGACGCTTCGATCGCGCGTTCTCCACCCTTGACGGCAACGTACATCAGTTCACCTTCGCTTGAGTTGTGCGCGGCAGGCCGATCAGGCGCGCGCCGCAGACGAGATAACAATCGACACCGCAAGGAAAGAGCGGCGCGAGCGCGGCACGTTCGCGCCAGAAATGCCCGGGCAGGCCGACGGGCGCAATCGTCGCCGTGTGCTGGATGCCCGGGCCGCTCAGCACGACCGGCGCGCCGCCCGTCAGCGCTTCGACGCGAATCAGCAGCGTGACCGATTGCTCGGGCGATTCCGCGGCGCCGAGTGCGAAGCTCTCCAGCGGCGGCAACGCGCCGGCGTCGTGGATATAGGCAAACGCGGCTTGTCCCGGTTCGTCGACGAGCGGCGCGCCGGTATGAAAGCGCAACGCCGAACCCAGGGCCGTATCGGGTTGTGCGAGCCACACGGGCGTCGCGTAGTCGCAGAGTGCGAGCAGCGCGGCGAAGCCGGCGAGTTCGGCGCGCGTGGCCCGCACTTCGGGCAGAACGTTCTCGACCACGCCGACCGTGCCCGGCCGCGACAGCGCGTCGAGCAGGGTGCGGAACACCGCCTGGGTGTCGTGCACCGGGTCGGCGAAACCCGGTGCTAAGGTGGATAACGCGGTAGACAATGCAATCTGTGTGTTTTCCATCAGTCGCCCCGGACCATCGTAAAGAATTCGACGCGCGTGGCCGCGGCGTCCTGTTGCCGCCCGGCACGTTTCGCGGCTTGCTGCGCGGCAAACGGCTCGATCAGTTGCTTATGCAAGACGGCGTGATGCTCAGGCATTTGCAGGAGCGCGTCCGCGAGCGCAGCCAGTTCGGCGCGCCGGCGGTCGCGGCCCAGATGACACGCCACGCCGACCGCCGCGGCAGCGTCGCCCGACGCGCGCAGCCGCAAGGTGGCGCGCGTTACCGTGGCTTCGCCGAGATTGAACGGATCGCCGCTGCCGCCGACGCGCCCGCGCACCATCGCGAGGCCGATCTCGGGCGGCCGCAGCCAGTCATATGTCGGTGTGGGGATGTTATGCAGCGCGCGCGCTAACCCGGCTTCGAGATCGGCGCGCGGCGTGCGGGCCAGGACGGCCATCCATGCGCGCCGGACAGCCGATGGCGGAGCGGAGGAAGGCGAGGCGGAAGTGGCACTCATCGAATTTCCTGTTGATCCAGCGAGTAGACATTTGACCATCTATTCATCTAAACGTCTAGACGTTTAGGGGTATGCTTGTCGAGCCGTGTAGCGCATGACGGCCGTTTCATATTTCCATCACGGCTTGCGCACTACAATGCACGTCATAGCGAATATTTGAACCCAAGGGAATGACAGCACCATGACATCGAACGACAACGCGACGCCGGGCACGATGCTCGAACGCGGCGCGGGCGTTGCCGTGTGGCGGCAGATCGAGCAGATCCTGGCGGCGGAAATCGCCGCCAGCGGCTTCGGCGAAGAAGGGCGCCTGCCGAGCGAGGGCGAACTCGCCAAACGCTTCGACGTGAACCGGCATACCGTGCGCCGGGCCATGCTGGGTCTTGCGGCGCTAGGCCTCGTCAGCGTCGAGCAGGGGCGCGGCACCTTCGTGCAACCCGGCGCCATCGACTATACGATTGGCCGCCGCACGCGGTTTACAGAAAACTTGCGCCAGCAGCATCACGCGGCGGCGGGCACGATGTTGTCGGCCGCGCGCGTGAAGGCCGAGCCGAGCGTCGCGAAGGCGCTGAGTCTGCGCGCCGGTGCTTCGGTTTATCGGATCGAATCGCTGCATGAATCCGACGGCGTGCCGCTTACGTTCGCGCGCAACTGGTATCCCGCGGCGCGTTTCGCGGATCTGCCGGAAGTGCTGGAGCGCACCGGCGGCATCACCAAGGCCATGGCGGAATTCGGCGTGAACGACTATCTGCGCAAGTGGAGCCGTATCGGCAGCGTGTTGCCCGAGCCGGAGGTGGCGCGGCGTTTGAATATCAACCGTCAGCAACCGGTGCTGTGGGTCGAAAACGTCGATGTCGATCTGCAAGGCACGCCGGTCAAATACGGCTTCACGCACTTTGCCGCCGACCGCGTGCAACTGCTGGTGGAGCACGACTTATGAGCGGCGTGGAATGGAGCGCCGAGGCTCGTTTCGCTGTGTATTACGCGCCGTCGCGTGAATCGGCGTGGTGGCAGGCCGGGTCGGCGTGGCTAGCGCGCGACGCGGAGAGCGGCGAGCGGTGCGAAGCGCCGCAACCTCCCGACTTGACGCGTCCCCTCGCAGAACTCACCGAAGCGCCGCGCCGCTACGGTTGGCACGGCACACTGGTCGCGCCGTTTCGACTCGCCGACGGCGTGACGCAGGCACACGTATTGCAAGCCACGCGTGAATGGGCGCAGACGCAAAGCGCATTCGCGTTGCCGGTGGAAGCCGCGACGCTCGGCGATTTCGTTGCATTGCGGCCTGCCGATGCGCCAGGCGAAGCCGGCATTCGCGACGTGGCCACGAGTGCGTTGCAAACGCTCGATGCCTTACGCGCGCGGCAATCCGCGGCCGACCTGGCGCGCCGTTTGGCGGCCCCGCTCAGCGAACGGCAACGCGCGCTGCTGATCGAATGGGGTTATCCGTACGTGTTCGACGAATTCCGTTTTCACATGACGCTCTCCAGTTCGCTCGCCGATGCGCAGGAGCGCGCCACGCTGGTCGCATGGTGGCAAGCGCGAATGTCCGCGCTCGGGCCGTTGCTTGTCGATCACGCCGCGCTCTTCGTCGAACCGGCGCCCGGCGAGCCGTTCGTATTGTGGCAACGTGTGCCGTTCCGGACCGACGAGGTGAAATAACAATGACAGGTCGTTTGATCTACGTAATGGGGCCGTCCGGCGCGGGCAAGGATTCGTTGCTGGAGTTCGCGCGCAAGCACTTGATGGGCGAGCCGATTCTGTTCGCGCATCGCTACATCACGCGGCCGAGCGGCAATGGTGAGGCGCATGTGGCATTGAGCGTCGAAGAGTTCGCGGCGCGTTCCGTGCTCGGCCTGTTCGCGCTCGAATGGTCGAGCCACTCGCTGCGCTATGGCATCGGTATCGAACTCGATGCGTGGCTTGCACGCGGCTGCACGGTGGTCGTCAATGGCTCGCGCCAGCATTTGCAGCACACGTTGGCGCGCTATCCGAACACGGAGGTCGTGCACGTGGACGCCGCGCCGCATATTCTCGAAGCCCGGCTCGGCGCGCGGGCGCGCGAGTCGGCGGAACAGGTGGCGGCGCGGCTCGCGCGCCGCGCGCCGTTCTCGTTGCCGGATGGCGTGCGCTGCACCACGATCGACAATTCAGGCGAGCTGGACGAAGCCGGGCATGCGTTGATTGCGTTCCTGAAGGCGGAAGCCGACGTTCAGTAAGCCGTACTATCCGGCCGCCGCCATGTGCTCGCGCGTCGCCTCCTGTAGACAGGACACGAACTGCAGCACGGCCGGCGTCGGCAACAGATCGCGCCGCGAAATGATGCTGAGATCGTAGCTCGGCAGCGCCTCCTCGATCTGCGCGACGCGAATGCCGAGCGGCGCGACCATCTGCGCAAGCGGCCGCGTGAAGCAGCCGATCACATCGGTTTGCGACACCAGGCCGAGCGTCACCGCGAACGACGACGGCGCCCGCACCAGCCGCTTCGGCACCGGCAAGCCGTGCGCGTTGAACATTGCCATCATCACGCTGTGCGGAAAGTGATCGGCGCCCACGGTCACGATCCACTCCGCGTCGAGCAACTCATGCAGGCGCGTCACATTGGCAAGCGGATGCCCCGCGCGCATGGCCACGACAAACTGCGTCGAGTAGAGCGGCGCTTGCACCAGATCGCTGTCGAGCGCCTGCACGTGATGGATCGCCGCGATATCCAGCGCGCCGTTGCGCAAACGCGCGACGGCGTCCGGGATCGTCACTTCTTCCAGATGCAGATTGACGAGCGGCATCGCCCGGCGAAACTTCGAGACCGCATGCGGTAGCGCCGTGAGCGCGATCGACGGCATGGTGCCCACGCTCACCTTGCCGGCCAGTTCTCCCTTCACCTGTTCGACGGCTTCGACCGTGCGCCGCATATCGCCCAGCAACTGCTCGGCGCGCGGCAGCAAAGCGAGCCCGCATGCCGTCAATTCGATGCCGCGCACGCTGCGCACCATCAACTCGGCATTCAGCGCGCTTTCGAGTTCGCGGATCGTATGCGTGACGGCCGGTTGCGTCACACCGAGCTCGCGCGCGGCGGCGCGCAAACTACGATGATGGGCGGCGGCGACGAACGCTTGCAACTGCTGCAGCTTCATTGGGGTAATCCCGTATATAACGGTTGTTAATCGGGGTGAAAAAAACAGCATCTTATTCGAACAAAACGGCGTGGCTATAGTGCTCGCCTGTTTGCCGCATTTTCATGCGGCCTGAATCCATGGAGCCCTAGAGATGAGCGAAGCCGCGCGTTTTACCGAAGTGTCCGACCTGGCGCCCGCCGCCGAGAGCCTGCGCGAGATTCGCCATCACATCCACCACCATCCGGAACTGGCCTACGAGGAACACCAGACGAGCGCGCTGGTCGCCGACAAGCTCGAGCAATGGGGTTGGCAGGTCACGCGCGGGGTCGGCCAGACGGGCGTGGTGGGCACGCTGAAGGTGGGCGACGGCAAGCGCAGCATCGGCATTCGCGCCGACATGGACGCGCTGCCGATCATCGAACAAACCGGCCTGCCGTATGCGAGCGGCACGCACGGCAAGATGCACGCATGCGGCCACGACGGCCATACGACGATGCTGCTCGGGGCCGCGCAACGGCTCGCGGCCACGCGCAATTTTTCGGGCACGGTGCATCTGTACTTCCAGCCGGCCGAGGAGAGCGGCATCGACAGCGGCGCGCTGAAGATGATCAACGACGGCCTGTTCGAGCGCTTCCCCTGCGACGCCGTGTTCGGCGTGCACAACCATCCCGGTGAAGAGCCGGGCGTGCTGCTGTTCCGCAAAGGGCCGTTCATGTCGGCGGGCGACAAGGCGATCATCACGATCGAGGGCGTCGGCGGCCACGCGGCGCGTCCGCATCTGACGGTCGATCCGGTCGTGGTGGCGGCGAGCATCGTGATGGCATTGCAGACGATCGTCGCGCGCAATGTCGATCCGTCGCAACCGGCGGTGGTGACGGTCGGCTCGATGCATGCGGGCACCGCGAACAACGTGATTTCGAGCAGCGCGAAGCTGGAGCTGAGCGTGCGTTCGTTCAGCCCCGAAGTGCGCGCGTTGCTCAAGAAACGCATTACCGAGCTCGCCGAATCGCAGGCCGCGAGCTATGGCGGCAAGGCGGTGGTGGAGTACATCGAAGGCTATCCGGTCGTGGTCAATTCGGATGCCGAAACGGATTTCGCGGTGGAGGTGGCCCGCGAACTGGTCGGCGACGACAAGGTGGTCGCGCAGACCGACATCCTGATGGGCAGCGAAGACTTTGCGTTCATGCTGCAGAAACGGCCGGGCACGTTCCTGCGGATCGGCAACGGGGCGGGCGAAGACGGCTGCATGGTGCACAACCCGCACTACGACTTCAACGACCGCAATCTGCCAGTCGGCGCGGCGTTCTGGACGCGGCTGGTGGAGCGCTATCTGGGCCAGTGATCGAGCCTGCAAGCCACGCCGCAGTCAGCCAGCCCCCACAACCATAACGACGAGGAAGACCACGCGATGAGTACCACGACCAATGCGAGCCACGCCGTTCAGGCGAGCCGGCCCGCCAGCCGCGGCGCGATCGCCGCCGCGGTGATCGGCAACTGGCTCGAGTTCTTCGACTTCACCGTGTACGGCTTTTTTGCCGTGATCATCGGCAAGCTGTATTTCCCGTCGGCGGATCCGACCACCTCGTTGCTGTTGTCGGTGGCGACGTTCGCGGCGGGCTTCATCACGCGGCCGCTGGGCAGCGTCATGCTCGGTGTGTACGCGGACCGCAAGGGCCGCAAAGCCGCGCTCAACCTGACCATCATGCTGATGGCGGTGAGCACCGGCCTGATCGCGATCGCGCCGACCTATGCGCAAATCGGTCTCGCCGCGCCTTTGCTGATCGTGCTGGCGCGTCTCGTGCAAGGCTTCTCGCAAGGCGGCGAGTTCGGCGCGGCCACGTCCACGCTGCTCGAACAGGGCGGCGGCACGCGGCGCGGCTTTCGCGCGAGCTGGCAACTCGCCACGCAAGGCGGCGCGGCGCTGATGGGCTCGGGCATCGCGGCGGCGTTGTCGGGCGCGTTGCCGAAAGACTCGCTGGAAAGCTGGGGTTGGCGTATTCCGTTCCTGCTCGGCGTGCTGATCGCGCCGGTCGGCATGTATCTGCGCCGCCGTCTGGCGGACGACGCGGCCAGCGCGCACAGCCACGCCATCGAACGCGGCGTGCTGCACGAACTCTTCACTAGCCATTTGCGCCCGCTCATATTGATCACGCTGACGGTGATGGGCGGCACGGTCTCGACCTACATCCTGACCTTCTACATGCCGACCTACGCGATCCATACGCTCGGCCTGCCGATGTCGCTGTCGATGCTGGTCGGCGTCGCCTCGGGCTTCGTGATGCTGATCACGTGCCCGCTGTTCGGCATGCTGTCGGATCGCATCGGCAGCCGCAAGCGGCCGATCCTGTTCGGACGCGGCGTGCTGGTGCTGCTGCTGTTCCCGGCCTTCATGCTGATCAACCGTTTTCCGCAGTTGCCCGTCATCATGTCGCTGACCGCGCTGATGCTGCTGTTCTACTCGATGGGCTCGGCGTCGGAATTTGCCTTGATGTGCGAGTCGTTTCCGCGGCGCGTGCGCGCTACCGGCATTTCGATCGCGTATGCGTTGAGCGTGTGTGTATTCGGCGGCACCGCGCAGCTCGTCGCGACGTGGCTGATCAAGCTGACCGGCAGCAAGCTCGCGCCGGCCGGTTATGTGGCGGCGTGCGTCGTGGTGTCGTTGATCGCGGTCTCGATGCTGAAGGAAACAGCCGATCAGCCGATCGATTGATTGCTCGAACGGGGCGCCATCATTGCGCGGCGCCCGCCGCCGGGATTAGCCGCGCCGTGCCACCATCTCCGAGACGGTTTGCGCGGCGTGTTGCAGCGGTTCCAGAAACGCCTTCACCATCTGCCTGGCCGAATTGCGCTGCGCATTGCCGCTGATGTTCATCGCGGCGATCACGCGTCCCTGACGATTGCGGATCGGCGCGGACAGCGAAATCAGCCCGCCTTCCAGCTCCTGATCGACGATCGCCCAGCCCTGGCGGCGCACCTGCGCGATCAGCTTCTTCAACTCTTCCTTGTCGGTGACCGTGCGCGGCGTGTGCGCGTAGAGCGGCGTCGAACTCAAGGTCGCCTCGAGCGTTTCGTCGTCGAGCGCGGCGAGCAGCACGCGGCCCATCGACGTGCAATAGGCCGGCAGGCGGCTGCCGATCGACAGGTTGATGGTCATGATCTTGTGAGTCGGCACGCGCAGCACGTAGACGATCTCGGTGCGGTCGAGCACGGCCGCCGAGCAGCTCTCGTGAACCTGCGCCGACAGTTGCTCCATGACCGGCTCGGCGAGATTCCAGAACGGCATGGAGGTCAGATACGCGAAGCCGAGGTCGAGAATTTTCGGCGTGAGGCGGAACAGGCGCCCTTCGGCCTCCACGTAGCCGAGCGTCTGCAGGGTGAGCAAGATGCGGCGCGCGCCGGCGCGCGTCAGGCCGGCGGCGGCGGCGACGTCGGTGAGCGTCTGTTCGGGGCGCGTGGCGTCGAACGCGCGGATCACGGCGAGGCCGCGCGCGAACGACTGCACATATGAGTCGCCCGGTTTGTCCGGGGCCGGTTCGGCGCTGACGGGAACGGCGGAAGACGGCGGCAGGGCTTTGCTCATGGGCCTTGAAGGATGCGTTCGAGGAGGTGCGGACCGCGCCGCGCTTGAATTCCCGCGCGGCGCGCTAAAGGCGTGACGATAGCTTAAGCCTTCTGTTTCGCCAACTTTGCCGCCGGATGCACAAAAATCCCAGGGTTTGCATGGATGCAGGCGGTATCCGAAATTTGTATGATGACCCGATAACATGATCAATCGAGGCATCGATGTTCGACAAGATTCCTGCGAGAGCGTTGAGCGACACCGTCGCACAGCAGCTGCTCAAGCAGATCGACAAAGGCACCTTCGAGCGCGGCGGCAAGCTGCCGACCGAGGCTGTGCTCGCGCAGCAGTTCGGCGTGAGCCGCACGGTGATCCGCGAGGCGATCTCGCGGCTGAAGAACGAAGGCGTGGTCGAGCCGCGTCAGGGCAGCGGCGTGTTCGTCGCCGCGCACGGCACGTTCCGGCCGCTGCGTATCGACTACGCGGAAGCGGTCGAGCCCGGCTCGGTGGTGCAGATTCTCGCGTTGCGGCGGGCGATTGAAGCGGAAGTCGCGTCGGAGGCCGCCATGCGCCGCAGCGACGCCGACATGATGTCGATCGACGCAGCGCTCGCGAAGATCGACGAGGCGGTGGCCGAAGGCGAGGACGGCGTGGCTGAAGACGTCGCGTTCCATCGCGCGATCGCGGCGGCCACCGGCAATCCGTATTTCCTGAAAACCCTCACATTTCTGAATCAGTACCTCGAAGCCGGCACGGTCGTCACGCGCCGCAACGAAGCGTTGCGCGAGGACTTCTCGCGGCAGGTGCGCGAAGAGCATGCGGCGATCGCAGCGGCGATTCGCGCAGGCGATCCGATGGCGGCGCGCAATGCGGCGCGAACTCATATGTACAACGCGGCACGGCGTCTCGCGGAAGCGGGGATTTGCTGAGCTTTACTGCTGAGCGTCGGTGCTCAGCTTCAGGCGCGAGCGCCCAACGAATTCATAGAGGTCAAGCATGTCCAGAAATGTCGGTGTCATCGGTCTTGGTGCAATGGGCCTGGGTGTCGCGCGCTCGCTGCTGCGCGCGGGCCTGCGGGTCCATGCGTGCGATCTGCGGAGCGACGTCCTGAACGCGTTCGTCGCGGAAGGCGGCGTGGGTTGCGCGACGCCAGCCGAACTCGGCGCGCAGTGCGAGGTGGTCGTCACGCTGGTCGTGAATGCCGCGCAAACCGAAGCGGTGCTGTTCGGCGAGCAGGGCGCGGTCGCGGCGATGAAGAAGGGCGGCGTGGTAATCGCCAGCGCGACCGTGGCGCCGGACTTCGCGATCGAACTCGGCAAGCGCATCGAGGCCGCCGGTTTGCAGATGCTCGACGCACCGGTCTCGGGCGGCGCGGCGCGCGCGGCCTCCGGCGAGATGACCATGATGACGTCCGGTCCCGCGGCCGCCTATGCCGCGTGCGAGGACGTGCTGGCCGCGATGGCCGGCAAGGTGTACCGCCTCGGTGCCGAGCATGGTGCAGGGTCGAAAGTGAAAATCATCAATCAGCTGCTGGCCGGCGTGCATATCGCGGTGGCCGCCGAGGCGATGGCGCTCGGCCTGCGCGAAGGCGTGGATCCGGACGCGCTGTATGAGGTCATCACACACAGCGCGGGCAATTCGTGGATGTTCGAAAACCGCGTGCCGCACATTCTGAACGGCGACTACACGCCGCTTTCGGCCGTCGATATTTTCGTCAAGGATCTCGGCCTCGTGCTCGACACCGCGCGTCGCTCGAAATTCCCGCTGCCGCTGTCGGCGGCGGCGCATCAGATGTTCATGATGGCGTCCACGGCCGGTCACGGTGGTGAAGACGATTCCGCGGTGATCAAGATTTTCCCCGGCATCGACGTGCCGGCGGCAAAGTAAGCAGGAGAGCACCATGACGGCAAACACGAAACGCGCGCTGCTCGGCTGCATCGCCGACGACTTCACCGGCGCCACCGATCTCGCCAACATGCTGGTGCGCGGCGGCATGCGCACGGTGCAGACTATCGGCGTGCCCGCATCGAACGAAACGCTCGAGGCTGACGCGCTAGTGGTTGCGTTGAAATCGCGCACCATTCCCGCTGACGACGCGGTCGCGCAATCGCTCGCCGCGCTCGACTGGTTGCGCGCGCAAGGCTGCCGGCAGTTCTTCTTCAAATACTGCTCGACCTTCGATTCGACCGACGCGGGCAATATCGGCCCGGTGACGGATGCATTGCTCGACGCGTTATCCGCGGACGGCAACGCCAGCGTGTTCACGATAGCCTGTCCGGCCTTTCCCGAGAACGGCCGCACGATCTTTCGCGGCCATCTGTTCGTCGGCGACACGTTGCTCAACGCGTCGGGCATGGAAAACCATCCGCTTACGCCGATGCGCGACGCGAACCTCGTGAGCGTGCTGCAACGTCAGACCCGATCGAAGGTCGGGCTCGTGCGTTATGACGCCGTGGCGCAAGGCGTGTCGGCTGTGCGCGACTCTTTCGATACGTTGCGTAACGAAGGCGTGCGCATGGCGATTGCCGATGCAGTGTCCGATGCTGACCTCTACATACTCGGCGAAGCCTGCGCCGATCTCACGCTGATTACCGGCGGTTCCGGCGTCGCGCTGGGTTTGCCGGCCAACTTCCGCCGCGCGGGTTTGCTGAAGGAGCAGGGCGATGCCGCGCAATTGCCTCAGGTGAACGGATTGTCGGCGGTGCTGGCCGGCAGCGCGTCCAAAGCGACCAACGCCCAGGTCGCGGAGTGGCGCTCGACACGGCCCGCGTTCCGTGTCGATCCGCTCGCGGCTGCGCGTGGCGAGAACGTCGTCGAGCAGGCGCTGGCTTTCGCCCAGCCGCACCTCGACAAAGCCGAGCCCATGCTGATCTATGCCACCGCCACGCCCGACGAAGTCAAGGCGGTACAACGTCAGCTCGGGGTGAATGAAGCAGGGCACCTGGTTGAAAACACGTTGGCGTCGATCGCTCGCGGTCTGCGCGAGCGCGGCGTGCGCAAGTTCGTGGTGGCGGGCGGCGAGACCTCGGGCGCGGTTGTGCAGGCGCTCGACGTGCACACGCTGCGCATCGGCGCGCAGATCGATCCCGGCGTACCGGCCACCGCCACGACCGGCGCCGAGCCGCTCGCGCTCGCACTGAAATCCGGCAACTTCGGCACGACCGACTTCTTCGAGAAGGCGCTGCGTCATCTGAACGGAGCCGCGCAATGACCGGCGCGCCCGCACTCCATACGACGGACGAAGCGCGTGTCCGCGAGGAAATCTGCGTGACCGGCGCGAGTCTCTATCAACGCGGCTACACGGTGGGCACCGCCGGCAACATCAGCGCGCGTCTCGACGACGGCTGGCTGATCACGCCGACCGATGCCTGCCTCGGCCGGCTCGATCCCGCCGATATCGCCAAGGTCGATCTCGACGGCAACGCGGTGTCCGGCGGGCGGCCGTCGAAAACGCTGGCGCTGCATCGCGGCATCTATGCGCGCAGCGGCGAAGCCCGCGGCATCGTCCACACCCATTCGACCCATCTGGTCGCGCTGACGCTCGCGGGCGTCTGGCGCGAAACCGACGTGCTGCCGCCCATCACGCCGTACTACGTGATGAAAGTGGGCCACGTCCCCCTGATTCGTTACAAGCGGCCAGGCGACCCGCAAGTCGCCGAACAGATCGCCGCGCTCGCCGACAGCGTTCGCGCCGTGCTGCTCGAACGTCTCGGTCCGGTGGTGTGGGAGCGTTCAGTGGCGCAAGCCGCGTATGCGCTCGAAGAACTCGAAGAGACCGCGCGTTTATGGTTGATGACGAATCCGCGGCCCGCACCGCTCGACGAAGCCGCACTCGAAGAACTGCGCACCGTGTTCGGCGCGCGCTGGTAGGGGAAACCGACATAACAAAGCCAGGCTGCGCTCGATGCGCCGCGCCGGGCCATCCATTCAAGGAGACAATGCATGAGTTCGTATCAGACCGCATCCAGCCGCCCCATTGCAGCAGACGCCGCGGGACAACCCGGCGCCGCCGAAGTCGAGCGCACGTATAAGAAAGTGTTCTGGCGCATCGTCCCGTTTCTGATGCTGTGCTATGTGGTCGCCTATCTGGACCGCGTGAATGTCGGCTTCGCGAAACTGCAAATGTCGCAGGACCTGGCGTTCAGCGAAACGGTGTTCGGTCTCGGCGCCGGCGTGTTCTTCATCGGTTATTTTCTGTTCGAATTGCCGAGCAACATTCTGATGCACAAGCTCGGCGCGCGCATCTGGATCGCGCGGATCATGATCACGTGGGGCTTGCTGTCGGCCGTGTTCGTGTTCGTGAATACGCCGATGCAGTTCTATATCTTGCGCTTCCTGCTCGGCCTCGCCGAAGCCGGTTTCTATCCCGGCGTGATCCTGTACCTGACTTACTGGTTCCCGTCGCATCGGCGCGCGAAGATCATCGCGGTGTTCATGTCGGCGATACCGGTGTCGGGCATCTTCGGCAATCCGCTGTCCGGCTGGATCATGCAGACGTTCCACAACAGCTCGGGTTTCGCGGGCTGGCAATGGATGTTCCTGATCGAAGCGATCCCCGCCATCGCGATCGGCATCGCCACGATCCTGTATCTCGACAACGGTATCGCCGCCGCGAAGTGGTTGAGCGAACGCGAAAAGCGCCTGCTCACCGATGAAATCGCCGCCGCGCAGCCGCAGGAGAAAACCCAGAAGCATTCGCTCCGCGCGGTGTTTCGCGATCCGCGCACGTGGTGGATGTCGCTGATCTATTTCGCGTTCGTCACCGGGCAATACGGCCTGACGTTCTGGATGCCGACGCTCGTCAAATCGACGGGTGTAACGGGTGCATTCAATATCGGCCTGCTGAGCGCGATCCCGTTTCTGTGCGCGGTCGTCGTGATGAATCTGATGGGGCATAGCGCCGACAAGCGCCGTGAACGCCGCTGGCATCTGATCGTGCCGGCGCTGTTCGGCGCGGTCGGCTTCGCGGTGGCGGCTTCGTTCGCGGACAACACGGTGGTGTCGATCGCGTTTCTCTCGCTGGCCGCCGCCGGTGTGCTGACCTGCGCGCCACTCTTCTGGTCGCTGCCCACTGCGTTCATGTCGGGCGCGACGGCCGCGGCTGGCATCGCGATCATCAATTCGATCGGCAATCTCGCGGGTTTCGCGAGCCCTTACATGATCGGCTATCTGAAGGACCTCACGCATAGCACGCAGACCGGGATGTATGTGCTGGCCGGCATGCTGGTGATCGGCGCGATCGCCACATGGCTCACGCCGCCCAAACTGGTCAACCGATAAATTGACACTCAAGCGCGGCATGGGTCGCTGCCGCGCACCGCATCAAACCGTTTTCAAGGAGTCGCTGCCATGCCTCGCTTCGCCGCCAACCTCACGATGATGTACAACGAGCACGCTTTCCTCGACCGTTTCGCCGCCGCGGCACAAGACGGCTTCGAAGCGGTCGAGTTTCTGTTCCCCTACGATTTCCGCGCCGACGAGATCAAGGCGCGGCTTGACGCGAGCGGTCTGACGCAAGCGCTCTTCAATGCGCCGCCCGGCGACTGGGCCGGCGGCGAGCGCGGCATTGCCTCGCTGCCCGGCCGCGAAGACGAATTCCGTCGCGGCATCGACACCGCGCTCGACTACACGCGCGTGATCGGCAATCGCAAGCTGCATGTGATGGCCGGCCTGATCGGCGCGGATCAGCCGCGCGCCAAACATCGCGAGGTGTACCTGAGCAATCTCGCGCATGCCGCCAAGGCCGCGCAGGCCGAAGGCATCACCGTCGTGATCGAGCCGATCAATACGCGCGACATGCCGGGCTTCTTTCTGACCCGTCAGGACGAGGCGCAAGCGATCTGCGCGGAAGTCGGCGCGCCGAACCTCAAGGTGCAGTTCGATTGCTACCACTGTCAGATCGTCGAAGGCGACCTCGCGGTGAAACTCAAACGCGATATGGCCGGCATCGGCCATATCCAGATCGCCGGCGTGCCGGAACGGCATGAACCCGACACGGGCGAGCTGAACTATCCCTATCTGCTCGAACTGATCGACTCGCTCGGCTACGACGGCTACATCGGCTGCGAATACCGGCCGCGTGCGAGCACCTCGGCCGGCCTCGGCTGGTTCAAACCGTATCTGAACGCGACCCGCTAACAAGGACGAAACTCATCATGAAAGTATTGATTACCGGCGGTGCGGGTTTTCTCGGCCAGCGTCTCGCGCGTGAACTGCTCGCGCGGGGTTCCCTGAAAGACACGCAAGGCACACCGCAAGCGATCACCGAACTGGTCCTTCTCGACGTGGTGCAAGCCAACGATTTCGGCGACAGCCGCGTGCGCACGGAAGTGGGCGACATTGCCGAGCGCAGCGTGCTCGAGCGCGTGATCGACGACCAGACCTCGGCGATCTTCCATCTGGCCGCGATCGTGAGCGGCCAGGCCGAAGCGGATTTCGATCTCGGCATGCGCATCAATCTGGATGCGTCGCGGCTGCTGCTGGAGACTTGCCGGCAGCGTGGCCACCGGCCGCGCGTGTTGTTCACGAGTTCCGTGGCGGTCTACGGCGGCGAGTTGCCCGCGGTCGTGCAGAACGACACCGCGTTGAATCCGCAATCGTCGTATGGCGCCCAGAAGGCGATCGCGGAGTTGCTGCTCAACGATTACGCACGGCGCGGTTTCGTCGACGGCCGCGTGCTGCGGCTGCCCACCATCAGCGTGCGGCCGGGCAAGCCGAATGCGGCGGCGTCGTCGTTCGCGAGCGGCATCATTCGCGAGCCGTTGAACGGCGAAGCGGCGGTGTGCCCGGTCGCGGGCTCGACGCGCTTGTGGTTGCTGTCGCCGCGCAAGGCGATCGGGAGCCTGATCGCCGGACTCGAACTCGATTCCGCCGCGCTCGGTAACCAGCGGGTGCTGAATTTGCCGGGCATTTCGGTGAGCGTCGACGAGATGGTCGCCGCGCTGCGCGAGGTCGCGGGCGACGCGGTTGCCGGGCGGATCGTGTGGGAACCGGATGCGCGAGTCGAGAAGATCGTGGGTAGCTGGCCGGGGCGGTGGGATACGTCGCGCGCCGAAGGGTTGGGGTTGAGCGGTGAGCGCAATTTTGCCGACGTGATCCGCAGCTATATCGAGGACGAGCATATCCAGCTGCGCTAGAAACACCCCCACGCAGTCTTTGGCCCCGTGCCGGCGCCTTGAAAACAGGGCCGCGGGCACGGGCGCGTCATTCGTCTGATCCTTTGCAAGAACGGCTGTGGCCTGCACGTATTCCCTGGTGCAGGCCTGGCCGCGCTTGACATGGTTTCGGCCACGCGCCTATTATCGTGTCTAGTTGTTCGATATATGACCGTATGTTCGTATCAAGAACAAATTGCGGCATTCTCGGGCCCATCGTTCATCATCCTGCGCTAAGCTGAACTGACGCGACAGCCGCCTTGCAGCCGCTTCCCGTCGCGCTTGCCGGTGCGTGCGGTCCGCGCCACGCCGGCAATCCGGCCGCGGCGCAGCGCACGCAGCACATCAACTGGAGACATCACATGACCGAAGCATTCCTGTGCGACGCGATTCGCACCCCCATCGGCCGCTATGCGGGTTCGCTGTCGTCGGTGCGCGCCGACGATCTGGGCGCCGTGCCGCTCAAGGCGCTGATGGAGCGCAATAAGGACGTCGACTGGAACGCGATCGATGACGTGATCTACGGATGCGCGAACCAGGCCGGCGAGGACAACCGCAACGTCGCGCGCATGTCGCTGTTGCTGGCCGGCTTGCCGCAGGGCGTGCCGGGCACGACGGTGAATCGCCTGTGCGGTTCGGGCATGGACGCGGTCGGCATCGCGGCGCGCGCGATCAAATCGGGCGAGGCCGCGTTGATGGTGGCGGGCGGCGTGGAAAGCATGAGCCGCGCGCCGTTCGTCATGGGCAAGGCGCCCACCGCGTTTTCGCGCCAGGCCGATATCTACGACACGACCATCGGCTGGCGTTTCGTCAACCCGCTGATGAAGAAAATGTACGGCGTCGATTCAATGCCGGAAACGGGCGAGAACGTCGCCACCGACTACAACATCAGCCGCGCCGATCAGGACGCTTTCGCCGTGCGCAGCCAGCAGAAAGCGGCGCGCGCGCAACGCGACGGTACGCTCGCGCAGGAAATCGTCGGCGTGACGATCGCGCAGAAGAAGGGTGATCCGATCACGGTGCTGCAAGACGAGCATCCGCGTGAGACGAGCCTCGAAACGCTCGCCAAGCTCAAGGGCGTGGTGCGTCCGGACGGCACGGTCACGGCAGGCAATGCGTCGGGCGTGAACGACGGCGCGGCGGCGCTGCTGCTCGCGAATGAAGAGACTGCAAAGCGCTTCGGCCTCACGCCGCGCGCCCGCGTGCTGGGTATCGCCACGGCCGGCGTCGCGCCGCGCGTGATGGGCATTGGCCCGGCGCCCGCCACGCAAAAACTGCTGGCGCGTCTGAACATGACCATCGATCAATTCGACGTGATCGAACTGAACGAGGCCTTCGCTTCGCAAGGCATCGCGGTGCTGCGCGCACTCGGCGTGGCCGACGACGACGCCCGCGTCAATCCGAACGGCGGCGCGATCGCACTGGGCCATCCGCTCGGCATGAGCGGCGCGCGTCTGGTGACCACGGCGATGTATCAACTGCATCGCACGCAAGGCCGTTTTGCGTTGTGCACGATGTGTATCGGCGTCGGCCAGGGCATTGCGATCGCGATTGAACGGGTGTGATGGTTTAGCTGCCTGGACCGCGCTTCGGTTGAAGCGAGATGAAACAGCCTCGTCGCTCGCGCGACGAGGCTGTTTTTTTTGATGCGATTACGGCCTTATGTGCTGGGTTGGAAGGCGTACTTCCGGCTGGCGTAAACGCCACGAGTCTGGTTGGAATGAAGGGAACTGCATGCGCCGATGGCGCAATAGCGATCGCACTTGTCGTGCGGTTGGCTTGAGAGCCTTCAAACGTTTTGAAGTGCCACTTTGCTTTTCGGACTGCTCGGATACCCACGCATAACAATAATGGGAAAGGTACGTGCCTGGGTGGCGTATCCCAAGCCGCGGCGCCCGCCCGTCCGTTGGACGCTGCGAGCGCCCGTGCGAGCGGCCCCGATTAGAAGGAGACTTTGGAATGCTAAAAAAGCAGAAGGGCGAAATGTTCAAGCCGGCCTACATGCCGCCCCTGAGTACTGACGCAGACAGTGAGGCTGACCATGCGTAAGGCGGCGATAAGGGACGACGACCCAACGACAACGGGCGGTCGTGTCATGGGTTCTTCAACGGGATGTTTCGATCACGGCAAAAAACTCGCGCTGGACGGCGACGTGGCGACATGCGGCAACTGCAAGGGAGCCCACAGTATATTCGGAACGGGCAAGGGAATCTCCGACAAGGGGCGCAAGGTTGTTGTCGACGGTGATTCAGTACTCTGTCCGTGCGGAAAGAATCAGGTAATCGCCGGTAGCAATCCGGGATACCTTCTCAACTCGGACCAGGGCTCGGCGGGCGCGAGCAACGCGTCGAGTGCGGCGTAATCCGTCGTGGTGACCGGCACATCTGTCGCAACCTATGACGAACAGATCTGCGCCGCCGCGCCGAGCGGTTCGCTCGAAGGCTACCCGTACCTTGTCGAGACAGCAGACGGACGAACCTTTTCAGGTCGGATCGGGGTAAGCGGCCTGCTATCCCGTATCACCACGGATGGGGTCGACGCTTACACCGTGCATTGGGGCGAAGAAGCTCTTGTAAGCCAAGGAGTCTGACACATGCCGAACCCAAAAACAGTGGTTAGAACAGACTCAACGCCCGGCTCTATCAAGTTAGTGCAGTTAACGGCAGTGTCCTTTCAGGAACTGTGAGATAACTATCCGAGCGGCAACCCATACGACAATCCCAGTGGTGGACATATCGACTTATGGAACGGAGGAAAGTTGACGGGCTTTGGTACGGGTGTGCGTGTGAGTTGGAACATCGTGATTCCTGGAATCTGGTCGGACTTCCGGGATTCGAAGACGATTCTATTTTTCCCGATCGAATGAAGCTGATCCGAATCATCATTGGGGGCGCACTGGGCGCTGTCGGAGTGACGGCAGTTGCGTGGGGCGGTCTGTACCTGTTTGGAATCGTTCGAGCTTCAGGTAGTTTGTTCGATACCAACCCTGACGCTGCCAACCGGTTCTTTGCTTTATGGTTTGCATTAGTTCTGGTGGCTTCCGTTGCTGGCGGCGTCAAGGCGTCGCGCCGTTAAACGCCGTATTTGATCCGCGAACCTCGCGGGCCGATTCGTCAAACGATCAAGCGCCAGGAACATGCCGCGCCCATGAGTTCATCAACGGTCGCCGCTGTTCCAGCAAATCGGTACGGTGATAATCCGGTCTAAAGACGTCCCTGATTACCACGGAAGACGTAAAACATCGATTGCCGATTCAACTGCCAAGCTGTACGCCTTCAATGCAGCCTGCATTTAAAATACGTTGCTCGTTATCAGTGGCGACGAAACTATTCCGACACAGCCGACTGACGGAACGCCGCTGTGACGCTACGTCGCGCTGCTCTATATGCTGTGCGAATTCATTTGAAAATCACAATTCAATCAATTGCAGGTTGTCGTAAGGCATGTAAAATCGTTTGCGTCGTACCTTTTGAAAACTATCATCCTGAAGATACGCAGGCGCTCATGGCGTTAAGAGCCGGCATTCCGCCGTTTCAGATCGTCGGCACGCCGGATCAAACAATTTTTCAAGGAGCATGCAAATGAAGGCAGCGACGATTGGAGCAGCGTTGATGGTCGCGGCGTTTGCCGCAGCGCAGCCGGCATGGGCGCAAGATGCCATGGCCAGTGCCGCGCAAGGCGTCGTCAGCGCGGTGGAGCCGGTGCATGTGAAGGCGCAGATCGTCGGTATCGATCCGGGCAGCCGCACGCTCACGCTCAAGGGGCCGGGCGGCAACGTGGTGGTCGTGCTCGTGAGCCAGCAGGTGGAGGGATTCGACAACCTGCAAGTGGGTGATCAGGTGGACGTGCTCTACAAGAATGCGCTCCTCGTGAAGGCCGAGAAGGTCACCGGCAAAGATAAGGGCATTCGCGCGCGTGTCGACACGCAGGTGTATGCTCCGGCCTCGGGCGGCTTCGAATCGGCGCGCCAGATCGAAGTGCTCGCCACCGTGCAGAAGATCGACCGCAAGAAGCGTCTGGTCACGCTGCGCGGCGCGTATCAGACGCAAACGCTCGAAGCCGGTCCCGACGTCGATCTGAAGGACGTCAAGATCGGCGATACGATCCACGCGGTATTCGTGTCGGCGGCGGCCGTGCAGGTGACGCCGAAGCAACGTTGAGCACAGCCGAGCCGGCTTGCATGATCACGCCCTCATGCAAGCCGGCAGGCCACACAAACACCCCTCACCGCAGGGGTGTTTGCTTTTCGCGGCACGGCCGCGCGCAAAGCGTCGCGCGTCGAGTGCTGTCACGTGCGCGGCTAACGCGGCGCAGGCGGCCCCAGACTCAACCACGCGAGCCGTCCCAGCCAGCGTCTGAGCAGACCGCCTCGCGCCGGTAGTGCGTAGCTCAACGACACGCGCGCGACGCATTCGCCATCCGTACTGAGCCACACACGCTCGCCGCGTTGCAACTGGAATGTGTGGCCCGGATCGAGCCAATGATCGTAAGGTGAACTGACGCGTGTGAGCCACAGGCGCGCGCCTTGCACAGCGAGCGTGCTATCGGCTTCGACGCGCCAGGTCAGCGTCGCGCCTGGCATGACTGAAAAATGCAGCACCAACTTCGGCAGACGCTCGTCTTGCCGATACGCCACCAGACTCGATTCGTCATCCATGCACTGCGGGCTTGCCTGATCCATCTCATTCTCCGTCATCAAGCCGGCTGACGGAGGCGCCCACAAAACAAAAGGCCCCTTCCGTTACCGGCGGGGCCTTGGGGATGTGTTACGCAGATTCAGACTGCTAACGCGCACGCACTCCCAATGGCCAGCCGATGATGGCTCGCTTCGGGTGTGTAATCGCATTCGCGATGGAGATGTGCGTCAACATGAGATCGAGTGTGCCGTTTTGCCGCAGGTCTTGTCAATCGAAAAGATCGTAATCCATTCGAACGGGGACGCCAGATGGAATACGAAAACGCGTAGTGCTGGTGACGACCATCGCGTTTTGCGCGTGGTCGCGCATCACGCTGACAGCCGGCGCTTCAACGTCGATGCGGCGCGACGATGCCCAGCGACGCAATGCGTCGATACAAAGTGGCGCGTGATATGCCGAGCGCTTGCGCCGCTGCGTTCGGCCGCCATTGATGGCGTGTGAGCGCGTCGATGATGCGTGCGCGCTCCTCGCGCGGGTCCTGCTGTGCGTCCCGCTGCCGGCCGCCATGCGGAGCGATCCGCAACAGCGCCGGTTTGTGCGCGGTCTCAGGCGCGAGCAGCGCCGCTATATCCGGAGCAACATGGCGCAATTCCACGCGTGCGCCGTCACAGATCGCGCAGGCGTAGCGCAGCACATTGCGCAACTGGCGAATGTTGCCCGGCCATGCGAAGCCCACCAGACGCTCGGCAAGTTGTGGGTCCAGCGTGAGCACGTGGCCGGCCATTTGCGCTTCGTCGTCGAAGACCGCGTCGATCACGTCGCGGATATCGGCGCGCTCGCGCAGCGGCGGTATCGGCAAAGACGCACCACTCAACCGGTAATACAGGTCTTCGCGGAACGTGCCGGCCGCGACCATCTGCCCGAGATCGCGGTGCGTGGCGCAAATGACGTCGATGTCCACCCGCACGGGTGCATCGCCGCCGAGCGGCGTCACTTCGCCTTCGGCCAGTACGCGCAGCAGCCGTGTTTGCAGATCGAGCGGCATGTCGCCGATTTCATCGAGAAACAGCGTGCCTGTATGCGCCTGCGCAATCTTGCCGCGTGCGCCGCGGCTGCGTGCGCCGGTGAAGGCGCCGGGCGCGTAGCCGAACAATTCGCTTTCGATCAGCGATTCGGGAATCGCACCGCAATTCACCGCGATAAACGGTCGCGCGCGCCGCGCGCCCGAATCATGCACCGCGTGCGCGAACACTTCCTTGCCGACGCCAGTCTCGCCGAGAATCAGAATCGGCAGACGTTTGCCCATCACGCGCAACGCGACGGCGGCGTTGTGCGCGATCTGCGGATCCGCGCTGTGCAGAAAACGTCCGAGCGCACCGAGTTGCAGATCGTTTTGCGACGCGGTTTGCGCCGATCTCGCGGCGCCGTCGTGCATCGTGGACGCCGAGCGCGAGACGCGCCTGAGCGGCGCGCGAATGCGCGCATACAACGTCGTCCCGGTCGCGCGCAGGCGCAAGCCGACAATCGCATCCGTGCGCGCGACGTCGTGCAGGTGCGAGCCCGATGTGTCGAATACGTCGTCGATGTGACGCGGACCGTTCAGCGCCGGAATGCACTCGCGCGCCTTGCGATTGGCGGCGACGAGATTGCCGCATTCGTCGAAGGCGATCAGCACTTCGGGCTGCGCCTCGACAAAGTTGCGGCTCGAATGACCGAACAGAATCCAGTGCTGGGTCGTTTGATTGAGAAAGTAACCGTCTTCGATCAGGCCGGCGCTTTGCCGCACGAGTTGAAATACGAGCCGCTGACTGTCGCGGTTATCCGGCGACTGCACGGCGGAGGCATCGAGCACGCCGATCATTTCGCCGGTCGGCGCGAAAATCGGCGCCGCACTGCAGGTAAGCGTGGTGAACGCCGCGCGGAAATGATCGGTCTTGTGCACGATGATCGGCGCGAGATCGGTCAACACGTTCGCCACACCGCACGTGCCTTCCTCGCGCTCGGACCAGCACGAACCGATATACAGGCCCGCATGCTTGAAATCGCTGCGGCGTTCGCGATCGATCCGGTAGTCGATGGTGACGCCGTGCGCGTCGGTGAGCATCACGCAATAGTCGGCGACGCGAATCATGTCGTGCAGACGCGTCAGACATTGTCCCGACGCACGCAGAAAGGCTTCTTCCTTGCCCTGCACTTCGCGCAATTCCGCCGACGTCAGCACGCGCGGTCCGATCACGGCGCCCGGGTCGAGCCGGTACTGTTCGAACGAACGCTGCCACGACGAGACGAGCCGCGGAGAATCGGCGGGCGCGGGCAGGCGTCCTTCAATGGCGCCACGCACGCGGTCGATGTGCTGGGTCTGCGAGACGTAAGGCATGGTCGGCTCCAGGCGAGCGACACACAGTGAGATCAGGGTGTTCTTGTATCACATCCCGGTTGATGAATCACACTGCAATGCAGCACGCGAGACGCGTGAGACGTTTGTCTCAGTCTCAGGTGAGACGGCTTGGCCCAACGGCGCAGATCGAGGCGGGTAAAGGGTTTGCGACGCGTCTCCGAACTGCTCGGCCGGGCTGCGAATGTTGCACGAGGCAAGCGTGAGACGCCTGGAACGCTGCGTCGCGTGGGGCCGGCTCACCATCCCAGCTTGCATGTCGATGCGAAAAGGCCTTTAAACACGGCACTTTCGCGAGGTGGCGCGATTTTTCAGCAAATTGGCACACCCTTTGCAGTGTCCTGCGCATGACAAAGCGCCACCGTTCAACGACGGCGTAGAAAGGAGACAAGCACAGTGCCATCGCCCATCACCGTCGGCGTGATCGCGAACCCGGCGTCGGGTCGCGACATTCGCCGTCTCACTTCCTATGCGTCGGTGTTTCCGACCTCCGAAAAAGCCAACATGGTGGTGCGCTTGCTGGCCGGGCTCGGCATGCTTGGAGTAACACGCGTGCTGTGTCTGCGCGACCGAACCGGCGTGGCGGCGCTGCTGCTGCGCGCGCTCGACACCCATGATGCCGTCGCCGCGCAACAGCGCTGGCCCGAAGTCGAGTTCATCGAACAGCCGATCACCGACAGCGTCGCCGATACTCACGCGGGGGTCGCCGCGATGCTGCGGGCAGGCGTCGAACTGATCGCCGTGCTGGGCGGCGACGGCACGCACCGCGCGGTGGCCGCGCATTGCGCAAGAGTGCCGCTGCTGACCTTGTCCACCGGCACCAACAACGCCTTTCCGGATTTGCGCGAAGCCACCGTGGCCGGCCTTGCCGGCGCGCTCGTCGCGTCGGGCGCGGTGCCGCCGGATGTGGCGCTGATGCGCAACAAGCGGCTCGTCGTGCGCTGCACGGCCGGACCGAATCGCGGCCGCGAGGAGATCGCGCTGGTCGATGTCTGCGTGAGCCGCCAGCGCTTTGTCGGCGCGCGGGCCGTCTCCGATCCGGCCGATATCGAAGAACTCTTCCTCACGTTCGCCGCGCCCGACGGCATCGGACTTTCGTCGATCGGCGGAGCGTGGGCGCCCGTGGAGCGCACCGCATCGCACGGTTTGCATCTGCGCTTTGCAGCACCCGGCGAATCCGGCGTGCCGCTGGTGGCGCCCATTGCGCCGGGCCGCGTCGAGCGCGTACTGATGCGCACGTGCGAACGCTTCGAAGTCGGCGTGTGGCGGCCGCTCGAAACCGAACACGGCACGCTCGCCTTCGACGGCGAGCGCGAAATCGAACTGGAGCGCGGCGACCGCTATGAGATCGCGCTGGATTGGGAAGGGCCGCTGACCGTCGACGTCGAACGCACGCTGCGTTTCGCGGCGTCGCGTCAACTGGTGCGGGAAGTGGCAAACGTGGTTGCGCATCAAAAGTAGGTTGTGGGCAGGCAGTGCATTCATTCCAAGGAGACACACCATGTCGGTTTCAACTGAGTTGAGCAAGGAAGCGCTACTGAAGGCGTATCGCATGATGCGCACGATCCGCGAGTTCGAGGAGCGTCTGCACGTGGAATTCGCGACCGGCGAAATTCCCGGCTTCGTGCATCTGTACGCGGGCGAAGAAGCGTCGGCGGTCGGCACGATGCTGCATCTGAACGACGCCGACTATGTAGCGACCACGCACCGCGGTCACGGCCATTGCATCGCCAAGGGCGTGGACGTGCGCGGCATGATGGCCGAGATCTACGGACGCAAGACCGGCGTGTGCCACGGCAAAGGCGGCTCGATGCATATCGCCGACCTGTCGAAAGGGATGTTAGGTGCGAACGGCATCGTCGGCGCGGGCGGGCCGTTGATTTGCGGCGCGGCGCTGGCGGCGAAGTACAGGAAGTCGGGTGGCGTGGGCGTGTGCTTCTTCGGCGACGGCGCGTCGAATCAGGGCGTGATTTTCGAATCGTTGAACCTCGCCTCGGTATGGCGGCTGCCGGCGATTTTCGTGGCGGAGAACAACGGCTACGCGGAAGCGACATCTTCGACGTGGTCGGTGGCGACCGACAACATCGCGGACCGCGCGAGCGGCTTCGGTATGCCGGGCGTGATCGTGGACGGGTTCGATTTCTTCGCCGTGCATGAAGCCCTCGGTGAAGCGATCGAACGCGCGCGCAAAGGCGGCGGACCGACGCTCGTCGAAGTGAAGTTCTCGCGCTATTTCGGCCATTTCGAAGGTGACGCGCAGACCTATCGCGCGCCCGGCGAAGTGCAGAAACTGCGCGACGAGAAGGATTGCCTGAAGCGTTTCGAAGAGCGCGTGGTGCGCGCCGAAATGCTGAGCGCGGATCAGTTGCGCGGTGTGGATGCCGAGGTCAAGAGTCTGATCGACAGTGCGGTGACGGAAGCCAAGGCTGCGCCGTTGCCGACTGCTGAAGATTTGTTGAGCGACGTCTACGTGTCTTATCCGTAACGAACGCGTTGCATACCTAAACGATTGGAGGCAGACATGGCACGCAAGATCACATTCTCTCAGGCAATCAACGAAGCTCTGAGTCAGGAAATGGCCCGTGACGAAACCGTCATCGTGATGGGTGAGGACAACGCGGGCGGCGCCGGATCGCCCGGTGAACAGGACGCGTGGGGCGGCGTTCTCGGTGTTACGAAGGGACTGTTTCACAAGTATCCGGGCCGTGTACTCGACACGCCGCTCTCCGAAGGCGGCTATATCGGCGCGGCAGTCGGCGCGGCGGCCTGCGGCATGCGCCCGGTCGCGGAGTTGATGTTCATCGATTTCATGGGCGTGTGTTTCGACCAGATCTTCAACCAGGCCGCCAAGTTCCGCTACATGTTCGGCGGCAAGGCCGTCACGCCGGTCGTGATTCGCGCGATGCAGGGCGCGGGCTTGCGTGCGGCGGCCCAGCATTCGCAGATGCTGACCTCGTTGTTCACGCACATCCCCGGACTGAAAGTGGTCTGCCCGTCGACGCCGTATGACGCCAAGGGACTACTGATCCAGGCGATCCGCGACAACGATCCGGTGATTTTCTGCGAGCACAAGTTGCTGTACAGCCGCGAGGGCGACGTGCCCGAAGAGTCGTATGCGATTCCGTTCGGCGAGGCGAACGTGGTGCGCGACGGCGACGACGCGACGATCATCACCTACGGACGCATGGTGCATTACGCCACCGAAGCCGCCGAAAAACTCGCCAAGGACGGCATCCAGGTCGAAGTGATCGACTTGCGGACGACCTCGCCACTGGACGAGGAAGCGATCCTGGAGAGCGCGAACCGCACCGGACGTGTGGTCGTGGTCGACGAAGCGAATCCGCGCTGCTCGATCGCCACCGACATTTCCGCGCTGATCGCGCAGCGCGCGTTCCACTCGCTGAAGGCGCCGATCGAAATGGTGACCGCGCCGCATACGCCCACGCCGTTTGCCGGCGTGCTCGAAGACATGTATATCCCGTCGGCCGCGCAAATCGCCGCGGCCGTACTGAAAGTGAGGGCTTGAGCGATGCCGATCCATATGATCACGATGCCCAAATGGGGCTTGTCGATGGAGCAGGGACAAGTCAACGGGTGGCTCAAGGCCATCGGCGACAAAGTCGTGAAAGGCGACGAGATTCTCGACGTGGAAACGGACAAGATCTCGTCAGGCGTCGAGTGTGCGTTCGAGGGCATCCTGCGCCGGCAGATCGCCCAGGAAGGCGACACGCTGCCGATCGGCGCATTGCTGGCAGTGGTGGCGGACGCGGAGACGCCGGATGCCCAGATCGACGCCGAGGTCGAAGCGTTCCAGCGCGACTTCGTGCCGGCCACGTCGGCGGATGGCGACAGTGGCCCGCAACCGGAGAAAACGCAGATCGGCGGACGCACTGTGCGCTATCTGAAACTCGGCGAAGGCGGCACGCCCGCGCTGCTGATTCACGGCTTTGGCGGCGATCTGAACAACTGGTTGTTCAATCACGCCGACCTTGCCGCGCATCGCGCCGTGTGGGCGCTGGACCTGCCGGGTCACGGCGAATCGGGCAAGACGCTCGACACCGGCAGTGCCGACGAACTCGCGGACAGCGTCATCGCGTTCATGGACGATCGCGGCATCGACAAAGTGCATCTGGTCGGACACTCGATGGGCGCACTGATCGCGATGACCGTTGCTGCAAAAGCGTCGGGGCGTGTAGCGTCGCTGGCGTTGATTTCAGGCGCGGGTCTGGGCACGGAGATCAACGGCGACTACATCCAGGCTTTCACTGAGGGCAGCAATCGCAATGCGCTCAAGCCGCAGTTGGCGAAACTCTTCGCCGACCCGAGTCTCGTGACACGTCAACTGGTGGAGGACATCGTCAAGTACAAGCGGCTCGAAGGCGTGCCCGAGGCGCTGCGCAAGATCGCGGCGTCGGCCTTCGACGGCAACGTGCAACGCGCGAGCTATCGGGACCGGCTGGCGGAACTCGCGCCACGCAGTCTGGTGATCTGGGGCGCCGGCGATCAGATCATCCCGGCCGCGCATGCGCAGGGTCTGCCAGGCGACATCCGCGTTCATGTGCTCGATGGCAACGGACATATGGTGCAGATGGAGGCGGCCTCCGAAGTGAATCGTCTGCTCAACGATTTTCTGGGGGGCTGAGATGGACGCCGCATTGCATGGCGACAGCGTCACCGCGCTCGGTCAGCACGGCAAGCGCAGCGCTGACAAGCTCGCGCGGATTCCGGTGAAGATCGTGCCGGCCACGGACGGCGAGGTCTTGCCGAAGCCGCCGTGGCTGCGCGCGAAGCCGATGATGAGCGAGACGGTCGCCGGCATTGCGGCGATCCTGCGCGAGCACCGTTTGCATTCAGTGTGTGAGGAGGCGATGTGTCCGAACATCGGCGAATGTTTTGCGCGGCGCACCGCGACGTTCATGATCATGGGTGGCATCTGTACGCGGCGCTGTGCGTTCTGCGACGTCGCGCACGGCCGCCCGGCGCCACTGGACGCG
Organism: Paraburkholderia dipogonis; assembly: GCF_046027395.1. Classification (GTDB taxonomy): domain Bacteria; phylum Pseudomonadota; class Gammaproteobacteria; order Burkholderiales; family Burkholderiaceae; genus Paraburkholderia; species Paraburkholderia dipogonis_A. The sequence continues at coordinate 195,379 of NZ_JAQQEG010000001.1, forward strand.
GCCGAGCCCGCGCGGTTAGCCGATGCCGTGGCGGCGCTAGGCTTGCGCTATGTCGTCGTGACGTCGGTGGATCGGGATGATCTGCGCGACGGCGGCGCGGCGCATTTTGCCCGCTGCGTCGCGTTGCTGCGCGAGCGCGTGCCGGGCATTCGGGTCGAAGTGCTGACGCCGGATTTTCGTGGACGTGTCGAGCGGGCGTTGCAGGCGCTTTCGGTCGCGTGGCCGGATGTCTTCAATCACAACCTCGAGACGGTGCCCGCTCTCTATCGTGCCGCGCGTGCGGGCTCGGACTATCAGGGCTCGCTGCAACTGCTCGCGCGTGTCAAAGAGGCGAACGAGGCGATGTTGACCAAATCGGGGTTGATGGCCGGATTGGGGGAATCCGATGCAGAACTGCTCGACGCGATGCGCGATCTGCGCGCGCATAGCGTGGACATCCTGACGATCGGGCAGTATCTCGCGCCGTCACGTTTTCATATGCCGGTGCGGCGGTATGTGACGCCGCGACAGTTCGACGCCTGGCGAGAGGCGGGCTTGGAAATGGGCTTTCGCGAAGTGGTGGCGGGGCCGCTGGTGCGTTCGTCGTATCAGGCGGACCAGATTGCCGATATGGCCATGGCACGCGCAACGCAATGATATGAGGAACGGTTGCCGCTCTCGCGCGTTGTTGTAAACGACAGCGAGGAGCGGCACCGTCGCCGTTTAAAAGCAGGTGCGGCCCGCCATTTCGCTTGCAACAATCTATGTCGGAATATGTCACGCAGCGCGGAAAACGCCCGCGAACGCTTGTCGCACGGGCCTTCCTCGTGGTGAAACAGCGTGACATATCTTCCTTGTCGATTATGTCGGCGCGTCCTTCTATAGTCCGTTTCGTCGCCACGCAGCAGTGACAGAAGTGGCCCGAATTCAAGAAGGACATACCGTGAAAAATCGTTCGTTCGTCGTCCCGGCCGCCGCCTCTGCCTTTGCCTCTGCAACCGACTCAGTGACGACCGCTTCATCCGCCCGCGGCGCGCTGCGCAAGCTCGTCCTCTCCGCCACGGTCGCCGTGCTCGCGCTCGGCAGCGCATCGGCATTCGCCTGGTCGCAACACGGCACGGCGTACACCTCGCGTGGCACCTATAACGGCGCGCGTTACGGCTCGTGTGGCGGCGGCAGCTGTTCGCATGCGGGCGGCGTCGCCGGCCCTTACGGCGGCCTCGCGACCAACACCGGCACGGTGACGCGCAATGCGCCGGGCCAGTTCTCGAATGCGGGCACCGCGACGGGACGCTACGGCAACTCCGTCCAGCATGCAGGCGACACCAACTGCGCCGGCGGCACGTGCTCGCACACCGGCACGCTCACGGGACCGGACGGCAAGACGGCCACCACTTCGGGCGACGTCACGAAGACCGGCACGGGGCAATATTCGTCGTCGGGATCGGTGACGGGTTCTAACGGCAACACGGTCAACCATTCGGCGTCGACGAATTGCGCCGGCTCGACGTGCTCGCGTTCGGGCACCGTCACCGGTTCGGATGGCGGGACCGTCAACCACTCCGGTTCGGCCACGCGTGTGGCACCGGGCGTCGTGACGACTTCGACGAGCGTGACAGGCACGCACGGCAATACGGTGACGTCGAGCGGAACGGTCGTGGCGACCACGGGTGTCGTCGCGACGGGCGGCACCACGGTGGTGGTCGCGCCGAAGCCGGTCGTGGTTGCGCCGCCGGTTGTGTATGTGCCGCCGCCTCCGGTCGTGGTGACGCCTGCGCCGGTTGTCGTGACGCCTGCTCCGGTGGTGGTCGCGCCGAAGCCTGTCGTGGTCGCACCGCCGGTTGTCTACGCACCGCCGCCCCCGCCGCCTGCCGTGTATGTCGCTCCGCGCGTCGTGTATGTCGCGCCGGCGCCGCGTCCGGTCGTGTGGGTGCCGGGCCACTGGGTCGGGCGTGTCTGGGTGCCGGCGCACTGGGCCTGATGGGCGCGGCCATGCGAGTCAAATCCCGCGTGACAGTTGCGCAAGGTGGGGACATGGTGTGCCGATCGTCTTTCGATGGTTCATCGACCCGGCGGTTTTATCAAGCAGGCACGTTGGCAGCGATGGCGGTGGCAGTGGGAGTGGCGATTGCAATGAGCCGCTTCGTGGTACCAGCTGATACGCGCGGCACGAGTGGATCGTCGCAAGAATGCTCCGCTCGCTACGCCGCCTTGCTCGATCTTGCGGAATTGGCGAGACGCGACGGCAAATCATCCGAGGTGGTCGTGCGCGGGCTGAGTGACAGAGGCGGCGCGATGAGCGGATGTTTGTCGATGGGCGGCAGCGTTAAGGCGGATTAGAGTTGTGGTTGCCACTCGCGCCACTTACGCCACGAAAAAAGCGCTCCCGGTCCCAGAAGCGGGAGCGCTTTTTGCCATGCGCGGTGTAGTGGCCTTCTGCGCTACCGCCCTTGCTGCTGCAAATACTGCCTGACGTCGCTCAGTGTCACGCTGCCTTTATGGCTCGAGTCGATCTGATCGAAGTGCTTCGCCACAAAACCGAGACCCTGGGTTTGCGCCTGCGCCTTCGTGACCGACGCGCCATTGCTGAGCGCCGAGTTCGCCCCGAGACGCGCCTCGAGCCGTTGTTGCGCTTGCTGCTGCAATGCCGTGCCGGTCGACGGCGCGATCGGCGCCGCCCGGTTTTGCGGGAAGAACGGACCGTCGACGCCGCGTGCGCCGTTGGGCGGCGTCGCGGGCGCTACTGCTTGCGGCGGCAACGCATACGCACTGCCGACCACGCAGCCGAGAGCAATCAACGGGGAGACACGCCGTAACTTATCGATAAGAGACATGATGACTCGCATGGATTGAGTGAATAGGGTATCGCGAACGAGGTTCCATGAAGGCTCCGTCAGGGCGCCGTCACTTGTGCCGTGGCGGTGGCGGTCGGCTCGCTGGCGGGACTTTCGTCGCGCCACGGCGCCGGCAGCGTCCAGAGCGCGAGCGCATCGGGCAGCGGCGTGCCGCGATAGAAGCACACGAGGTCGCGCTTCATCAGCGGACGGGCGACGTCGTCGAGATAGATCATGTGGCCACCCTGGAAGAAATTGACCTGCAAGTCAGGATTCAGGCCAGGCACGGTCTGCAACCGCGCCAACTGTTTCTCGGTATTGAGGAACGGCGTGGCGAGATCGTGGAAGCCGTTTTCCGAGAGCACCCTGAGCTGCGGATTGAGCGTCAACGCACCGAGCAGGTCGGGGATCGTGTCGGGCAAGGCCTGCCCGTCGTGCGAGAAATCCCACACCTCGATGATGTCGTCGTTCAACGGCATATAGGTCGCGTTCGGCGCCGTGTAGCCGAGATAGTCCGGCATCTGGGTGGCGAGCGCCGTGGTGAACGGCTGCGAGATCAGGATGTCGGACGGATCGGAATCGCTTTGCAGACGCGGATCCGAATTCGGCAACGACACGCGCCCGTCATAGCGGCCGATCGTCGTGCCGGGCAGCAGGCTCGTCGAGAACGGATCGCGGTTGAAATAGCCTTGCAATGCCTGCACGGTCAAACCCGATGGCAAGGTCCACGACTCGAGCGTTTTCGCATTGGGGAAGACGGGCTTGCCCAACGCGCCGGGTATGCCGAGCTGGCTAAGCACCCATGACTGCGAGTAACGCCTGAACTTCTTATATTCCGCCGTCACGAACAGCGTGGTCTGCAACGCGTAAAGATCCTGATTGAGCGGCGCCGGCGACGCCTGGTTGTAGTACGCCGCGACCTCCGCATAGCCGGGGAAATAGCCCGCCAGCGTATCCGTATCGAGCGCCAGCTCTTCCGACGACTCCGTGATGGCGACCGCTTCGATCGCATCGGCGAAATAGTTCAGGATTGCCGATTGCAGCACGATGCCGGTCAGATGCACGCCGGCGGATTCGAGCGCCAGCGCCAGCATGTCGGTACGCGGCGTGCCGTACGACTCGCCATACAGATAGATCGGCGAGCTGCTGCGATTGTTGACCGCCAGATAGCGCTGGATAAAGTCGCGCATGATGTTGACGTCCGCGTCGGTCGTCCAGTACTTCTTGTTCGTGTTCGGCAGAATCGCTTCGGAAAGCCCGGTTCCAGGCGGGTCGATGAAGACCATGTCCGTGGTGTCGATCAGGCTCTCCTTGTTATCCACGAGCGGATAGTTCGGCCAGTTGCCGAACACCGGGTCGGGCGTGGCCACGCGCGTCGGCGCGAATGAGCCGAGCCGCAGCCAGATCGAGGAAGAGCCGGGGCCGCCGTTGTAGACGAACGTGACAGGGCGTGTTGCACCGTTCGTGCCCGGCGCGGTGTACGCCACATACGACATGGTGGCTTCGGGGTTGCCGTTCGCGTCGGCCGCCGTCAGATGGCCGGTGGTGGTGGTGTAGTTGATCGGCGTCTTGCCGAGCGTCCACTGGTAGTGCATGACCGCCGCTTTCTCCGAGGCCTGGGCGGGCGCGAGACCGTCGTTGGCCTTGGCCGAATAGGCGACCGGGTCGATATAGGTTTGATTGGCGGTTGGCGCCTGCGGCTGAGAGGCGGCCTGGGCGCTGAGTTGCTGATTCGCAGCGGTCTGCTGCATGCTCACGGCCGTGCCGGAGGACGAACTGCCGTCCCCGCCGCCGCATCCGCCGAGCAGCAGGACTGCCGCTGCCATTGCCACTGCCAGAGTCCCTGGAGCCGGCAGCTTGCGCTGACGAAAAGGGCTATCGCCTCGAAGACGCTCGTCTCGTTTCATCTCTATCCTCGGTGGTGGATTCAGATACCTTTTTACAAAGGCCGCTATGGCGGATGAAGATGCATCGGAGTTCGAAATATTCTGGATGCATCGCCGCAATACAGCGGTGGAGACCAACTTGCCTAAATACGCATAGCCGCTTCCCTGCTATGCAGGATGCGTAGAATAACTAAATATTGTGATTGAATATCCGGTTATCTCCGGCATGTTTTTCCGCAATCGAATATTCGTATATTGGCGGCAGATAAAAAATAGGTGACGCCGTAGTCCTTTGTCAAGGACGCGACGAATTTCCGTAATGACGGCTTCGGAAAGCTGCACGTGGCTTCGTGCGGGAGCGAGTGCGTTCGGACTTTACGTCGCATAATTCGCTGATTATTTATTACAAAATAGAAATTGTTGTTTGCTAAACGTAATGATTAATCTGTGCGGATTGTCCGGTTATGCCGGTTGATTTTCCGGGCGAATCAGATTGCGTTCCAGAAATACCGCGCCGGCAATCGGATTGAACACATAAGCCGGAATCCGTTCGAAACCCAGCGACGCATAAAGATCGAGCGCGGCCCGCATGGTCGGCAGCGAGTCGAGACGAATGCGGTGATACCCCGCGTCTCTCGCGATATCGCAAATGCGCGTCGCCAATTGCCTGCCGGTCTGCAGACCACGTCCCGCTGGGCTGACATAGAGCCGTTTCATTTCGCACGTCGTGGCGTCGAGAGGCCGCATGGCGACGCAGCCAACGAGTTCTTCATTGTTGTGCGCGAGAAGCACGCGGCCTCGCGGTGCAGCGAATTTGCCGGGCAAGTCGGCGAGTTCGGATTCGAAGTTCTGGAAGCTGAGATCGATACCCAGACTCTCGGCGTATTCGCGGAAGATGGCCCGGACCGCTTCCAGTTGCTGCGGAAATTGGGCGGTCGTGATCTGGATCATGGGTGTTCGTCGGTCGTGCGGTCCTATTGCGGTTCCATTAGCACCAGCGGGAAACGGATCTCGAACGTCGTCCCCACACCTTCGCGCGAGACGAAATCGATGTGTCCGTTCAACACGCGGCACAGTTCCTTGACGATGGCGAGACCGAGGCCCGTGCCGGGAATATCTTCGCCCGCGGCGCGCTCGAATTCGTCGAACACGCGGTCCGCATCCGATGGCGCGATGCCCACGCCGGTATCCGCGATGCGAATCGACCAGTGTTCCGCATCGGCCATCGCGAAGTTCAATTCGATTTCCCCCGACTTCGTGTACTTGGTCGCGTTGGAGAGCAGATTGACGGCAACCTGTTTGAGCTTGAGACGATTGGATGTGACGCCCGTCAACGCAGGATCGAATGCCGCGCGCAACGTGAGTCCTTTTGCCTCGATCGAAGGACGCGACGAGGTGACGAGTTCATCGTACAGCTCGCGCAGTTCAACCTGTTCGAGTGCGAACGGGGCGCCGTCGCCGAGCACCACGGAGTACTCGACCATCTGATCGACGAGTTGTTTCATATCGGCGGCCTGGCGGTTCGCCAGCGTCAACGCCGTTTCGGCTTTTGCAGGCGCGCGCGAGATCAATTGCAGCGCGATGGAAAACGTGTTCAGAAAATTGCGCAGATCGTGGACCACGCTGCGTGTAATCTGCATGCGCGACTCATACAGGTCGCTCACCAGGCGCTGCTTCAGCATCAGCTCGTAATTGGCACGCTCGAGCCGGCCGGTGTAGTCGTCGATCTTGCGGTCCCGTTCACTCACCACTTCCTTGATCGACGTGAGCGTGACCATGCTGAAGGTTTCGGCGATCAGGCGCCGTGCCCGGCTCTCATGGCGGCGCGTGAACGTGCTGTCGAGACTGGCGAATTCCTCGAGCGCTTCGGCCAGAACCTGATCGAAGAGATCGAGTTCGCGCACGAGCTCCTCGATACGATAGCCCTGGCGCCAGCGCACCTTGCCATGTTTTCTCGCATCGCGCTCGATGGCCGTTTCGACCCGATCGAGATCTTCGACATCGAGCGCCGCGCATAGTCCTTCGAGAATTTCCGGCAGATGATCCGCGAGTTGCTGATAAGTGAGTTTGTCCGCTTCAACGAGATCGGAGTCGCCGAATACGGCATTCATCCATTGCTCGGTGAGTCGGGTCCGTTCCGCGCGAACGAAGTCAGCAAAATTGCGTAGCGGGCTAACGCGTGTGTCGGTCATGATGGCGCATTGGGGTGAAGTTTCTACAACGTACAGAGGCTTGAACCACCCAGGCGCGTCGGACTGGAGGCGCGTGGCGTGCCTCACAGGACAGGTACTTTCGGCTGGAATCAATTGAAGGCCTGGCTGGCAAGCTCTGCGCCCTCGCGTGTTTCAAAAGCGTCGCTGCAGCCGATTATTCGCAACATTAACACCGCAATCGGGGATTGTGGAACACCTCTTGCGGCGCTGTCGGCAGACGACAATAACGCTAACTCGAACGTTTAACCCGGCGGCCCCTGATGCACTTAATCTTGCTGGTGGACGACGAGCCGGAAATCCTGGCGGCGTGGCGCCTGATACTCGAGAACGAAGGTTACGAAGTCGGTTGCGCGAGCAACGGCGCGGAGGCGGTTGCGCGCGCCGCAACTCGTGTTCCCGCCCTGATCATCACCGACTGGATGATGCCGCTTATGGACGGCGCTGAATTGTGCCGTCGACTAAAGGCGATACCGGAACTCGCCAACGTGCCGATTCTCATGCATACCGCTGTTCCGCCGCCCGAGAGCGCGGCCAGGAACTGGGATGTCTGCCTGAGAAAGCCGGTGGGCGCGGAGCTTTTTCTGACGACGGTCGCGCAACTGTGCAAGTAACGGTATTAGCGATTGATGGATTCGCGTGCAACGGGCAGTTTCTTCCGAATCGCGCGTGTCGCCTCGTTGATGACCGGCAATATTGCCCCGCGCATTTTTCTCCACCTCGCATCAGTCCGCATTGAGCACCTTCAAAAAATCGACGAATGCGCGCAACGGCGCCGGCAAATGACGACGCCCCGGATAATAAAGAAACGGGCCTGAAAAACGTTGCCACCACGGCTCCAGAATCGGCTCCAACGCGCCGCTGTCGAGATGCGGGCGCAGCATGTCTTCGAACAGGTGAATGACACCCACGCCCGCGACGGCCGCACTGACGGCAAGATCGATCGCCGCGCCGGGCCGCACCAGCAGCGGCCCCGATGGATTCAACTGCAACACTTCGCCGTCGCGCTCGAAATACCAGATCGGCATGGCGCCGCCGGCGAACTGGCCGCGCAGGCACGCATGCGAGAGCAACTCGCTGGGATGATCGGGACGACCGTGCGCGTCCAGATAGCCCGCCGCCGCCGCCGTGGCGAAGCGTTGCACGCGCGGCCCGATCGGAATCGCGATCATGTCCTGCTCGAGCCGCTCGTCATAGCGAATGCCGGCGTCGCAGCCGATTGACAGCACGTCGACGAAGCCATCCTCGACGACGACCTCGACGCGGATGTCGGGATACGTCTTCAGGAACGCGGCGATGATGCCCGGCAAGACGATTCGGGCGGCGCTCGACGGCACATTCAGTTTGAGCGTGCCGGCCGGCTTGTCCCTGAACACGTTCAGCACGTCCAGCGCCGCTTCCATCTCGCTGAAGAGCGGCGTCAGCTTCTCAATGAGACGCAAGCCGGCCTCGGTCGGCGCCACACTGCGCGTGGTGCGGTTGAGCAGGCGCAGGCCGAGCCTGGCCTCGAGGCGGCGCACGGCGATGCTCAGACTCGACGCCGACACGCCGCTGATGCGCGCCGCGTCGCGAAAGCCGCCCGCGCGGGCGACCGAGACGAAGGCGGCCAGATCGTTCAATTCCATGGCGATTGTGCAGAATTTTAAACAACCCGTACACGTTAAACGGCTTTATTTAACAACGCAACCGCGTCCATACTTCCGTTCAACACTCACCAAGGAGCGCGTCATGTCGAATCTCATCACCACGGACACTTTCCCGCTCGCCGGCCGCATGGTGCGCCGCATGGGCTACGGCGCCATGCAACTCGCCGGCCCCGGCGTGTTCGGGCCGCCGAAGGATCGCGATGCAGCGCTCGCCGTGTTGCGCGAAGCGATGGCGTCGGGCGTCAACCACATTGATACGAGCGACTTTTACGGGCCGCACATTACCAACCAGTTGATCCGCGAAGCGCTGCATCCTTATCCTGGCGACCTCGTTATCGTCACCAAGGTGGGCGCGGTGCGCGGCAGCGACGGCGCGTGGCTGCCGGCGTTCGAACCGGACGATATCGAGCGCGCCGTGCACGACAATCTGCGCAATCTCGGCCTCGATGTGCTCGAGGTCGTGAACATGCGGATCATGGGCGACGTGCATGCGCCCGCTGAAGGCTCGATCGAGAAGCAGGTCACGGCGCTTGCCGAACTTCAGCGACGTGGGCTCGTGCGCCATATCGGCTTGAGCAACGTGACGGCGACGCAGATAGCGGAGGCGCAGCGCATTGCCGAGATTGTCTGCGTGCAGAATCACTACAACCTGGTGCACCGGGAAGACGACACATTGATCGACGAACTCGCGGGGAAGGGGATCGCGTATGTGCCGTTCTTCCCGCTTGGCGGGTTCACGCCGATTCAATCGTCGGCGCTGTCGGATATTGCACAAACACTCGGCGCAACGCCGATGCAAGTGGCGCTCGCGTGGCTGTTGCAGCGGGCACCTAACATTCTGCTGATCCCCGGCACGTCGAGCGTCGGGCACCTGCGCGAAAATCTGCAGGCGTCGCAATTGAAATTGTCCGCCGAGGTGTGCGCGGAACTGGATGCGATCGGTGGCGCTAGCGGCGAAGCGTGATTGCAAGCCACGGCGATTTCACACCGAATTCGCGATGTACTCCCGCAGCCACTGATGCGCCGGATCGCGGTGCGAGCGCTCATGCCAGAGCATCGCGATCTCGTAGCCCGGCACATCCAGTGGCGGCTCGACTACCCGCAGCGCACTGTTGTCGCGTACCAGCCGCGCGGGCAGCAGGCCCACCAGGTCGGTACTCGCGAGCGCCGACAACATGAACAGAAAGTGCGGCACGGACAGCACGACCCGGCGTGCCATGCCGGACTTGGCGAGCACTTCGTCCGTCACGCCGACAAACCCGCCGCCGTCCGGCGACACGATCACGTGCTCCAGTTTGCAGAACTGCGCGAGCGTCGGCCGGCGCTTCAGACGCGGGTGACCCGCGCGGCCCACCAGTACATAGCGCTCGGCGAACAGCACGCGGTGGCGTAATCCCTCGGGCGCGCCTTCGCTGGTATGAAATCCTAGATCGATCTCCCCCCGTTCCGCTTGCCGCGCAATACGCGGCGGAGCCAGTTCGACGACGGCGAGGCGCGTGCCCGGCGCCGCCGCGCGCAAGCCGGCCAGCGCGGGCAGGATGATCGTCGATTCGACGTAGTCGGTCGCGGCAATGCGCCAGCTTTGCGTTGCTTCGGCGGGATCGAAAGGGCGCGCCGGCGCCACCGCGCGCTCGAGTGCCTCGAGCGCTTCGCGCAAGGGTTCGCGCAACGCCTCGGCGCGCGCAGTGGGCCGCATGCCGCGCGGTCCGGGCAGCAACAGCGGGTCGCCGAGGACATCACGCAGTTTGGCCAGATGCACGCTGACCGACGGCTGGGAGAAGTTCAGCCGCTCGGCCGCGCGCGTGACGTTGTGCTCCGAAAGCAGCACGTCCAGCGTGACGAGCAGGTTGAGGTCGAGCCTCCTGAGATTATTCATGGCTATACCTGACATATTGGCAATTCATTTCCAATATACCGGAGCGAGGTCTATCTTTGGTTTCTTTTAGCCATGAAGGCCATGTGATGAACGTTCTTCTTGTTTATGCGCACCCGGAACCCAGGTCGTTGAATGGGGCGCTCAGGGACTTTGCGGTCAAACGTCTTGAAGATGCCGGACACACCGTTCAGGTATCCGACCTGTACGCAATGCAGTGGAAAGCATCGCTCGATGCGCACGACAGCCTCGCGAAACAACCCGGTGAGCGCTTTGATCCTGCGCTCGACTCGAAGCATGCGTTCGAGAATGGGCTGCAGAGCAAAGACATCGAGTTCGAGCAGGAGAAGTTGATGTGGGCGGATGCCGTGATCCTGCAGTTTCCGCTCTGGTGGTTCACCATGCCGGCCATCCTCAAAGGCTGGGTGGAGCGCGTGTATGCGTATGGCTTTGCGTACGGCGTCGGCGAGCATTCCGATGCGCGCTGGGGCGAGCGTTACGGCGAAGGCAAGCTCGCCGGCAAGCGCGCGATGCTGATGGTCACGACGGGCGGCTGGGAATCGCATTACAGTCCGCGCGGCATCAATGGTCCGATGGACGACGTACTGTTCCCGATTCAGCACGGCATTCTGTATTACCCCGGCTTCGACGTGTTGCCGCCGTATGTGATCTACCGCACGAGCCGCATCGATGAAACGAACTATCCAGAGGTGCGTGATGCACTCGGGCAGCGTCTGGACGATCTCTGGAACACCGCGCCGATTCCATTCCGGCCGCAGAACAGCGGCGCCTATACGATTCCGGAACTGACGCTGCGGGCCGATATTGAGCCGGACAAATTCGGCTTCACCGCGCACGTCGAATAGGATCCTGATGAGGCGCGCGTAGTAGGTCCTTCATACAAGGAGGCGCGCCTCTCACCGCAACCCCAAGCTGACGGATTCGTATGTTTCGCTGAAATTTGGTTGTAAGTCGCCATTGCTAGAGTCGTCGTCAGAATTTTGCCGCCGTATGCCGGACAGTGTTCTTCGGACACCTAGAAAGGGAAGAGCGACAAACCATGAATAAAGCTCGTGCGTTCTGGCTCATTCTGACGCTGCTTTTTACGACGCCTGCCTGGGCGTTTCAGTCCCGGATCGTCACCATTCCGAGCGCGGCCATGCATAAGTCGCTCGAAGCGACCGTCGTGCTGCCCGATCAATACGCGCGTGGCAAAGCGGCCGATCGCTTTCCCGTCGTCTATCTGCTGCACGGCTCGGGCGGCGACTACACCGACTGGACCTCGAATTCGCAGATCGGCAAGCTGGCCGACCGCTATCACGTGATCCTCGTGATGCCCGATGGCGGCCACGAAAGCTGGTACATCGACAGTCCGGTCGATCCGCACAGCCGTTATGAAACCTATGTGGGCACCGAGGTGGTGAGCTACGTCGACGCGCATTTCCGCACGATCGCGACGCGCGAGGCGCGCGCCATTACCGGCTTGAGCATGGGCGGCTTCGGCGCCTTGCATATCGCGCTGGACCGGCCGGACGAATTCGGCGCCGCGGGCAGCATCAGCGGCGCGGTGGACCCGCGTGGTTGTGAAGATGAGCCGGGCATCGACCAGGTATTCGGCGATCCGATGCGGCATGCCGACTTCTGGAACAACGAGGCGATCGTCGAGAATGCGCAGAGTTTCGGCAATGCGCATATCGCGCTGACGATCGACTGCGGGGTGAACGATTCGCTAGTGCAATCGAACCGGACGCTGCATGAGCGCCTGGTCGAACTCGGCGTACCGCACGATTACGCGGAGCGGCCCGGCGGCCACACCTGGAAGTACTGGGCCAACGCGGTGCAGTATCAGGTGCTGTTTTTTGCCGGGGCATTCAGGCGCAACGGAGCCACGGCGCCAAGCGCCGCGGCTTGAGGCCGTGCCCTCGCGCGGCGGGGCGGTGTCAAGCCGCCCACTCATCCATCAATCGATGCCGTGAAACACCGCATCGTCCGGGCCGAGATAGGCGGGCGGGCGCCACGCCGCGTCGCGCATGGAATGCTGGACCAGCTTTTCGACGCCCAGCAGCACCGCGAAAATCGCCATCCGCACCGGAATACCGTTGTCGGTTTGCCGGAAAATCGCCAGCCGTGAATCGTGATTCAGGTCCACGCTCAGATCGTTCGCGCCCGGCCGGCTGTCGCGCGGCAGCGGATGCATGATCAGCGTATCGGCGCCGCACACGCTGTCCACCAGCGCCTGATTGATCTGGAAATCCGGCGTGTAGCCTTCGAACGATTCGTCGGTAAAGCGCTCCTTCTGGATGCGCGTGGCGTACACCACGTCGGCGCCGCGCAGCCCGGTGGTCAGATCGTGAGTCTGCTCGATCACGTGGTCGTTGCGCGAAATCTGCTCGAGGATGTAGCTCGGCATTTCCAGCATGGGCGGCGAGATCAGCGTGAATTTGATGCCTCGGTACAGCGCCAGCAGCTTGACCAGCGAGTGCACAGTGCGCCCGTATTTGAGGTCGCCGACCAGCGCGATATGCGCGCCGTCCACGATCTTGCCGAGGCGCGAGAACTCGCGCTGAATCGTGTACAGATCGAGCAGCGCCTGGCTCGGGTGTTCGCCCGGGCCGTCGCCGCCGTTGATCACCGGCACGTTGGTGGCGCGCGCGAATTCGGCCACCGAGCCTTGCTCGGGGTGGCGGATCACCAGCGCGTCCACGTAGCCGCTCATCACGCGGCTGGTGTCGTAGATCGACTCGCCCTTGGCCATCGACGAAAACGTGAAGCCGGTGGTGTCGCACACCGAGCCGCCCAGCCGGCAGAACGCCGCGCCGAAGCTTACGCGGGTGCGCGTGCTGGCCTCGAAGAACAGGTTGCCGAGCACCGCGCCTTCCAGCACGCGCGAGATTTTGCGGCGCCGGGCGATCGGCTGCATGATGTCGGCCACGCGAAACAGCGCCTCCACCGAGTCGCGCGAGAACTGATCCACCGACAGCAACTGCGGCTTGCCCTCGAACAGCATCTGGCTGGCAAGCGACTGTGAGTCTACGCTTTGCGTATACTTGTCGCCTGGCTCGCCGTGCACCACGATTTCCGACACGAAGCGCTCGACAATCTCCGGCATGGCCCGCGATTCCTGCGAATCGTCCGGCAGAAGCCACGTGTCGAGCGCCCGGCGCGACACACCGATGCGGCTCGCGAACGTGTCGCGCGTCATGTTCAGGCGACGCATCGCATCGCGTAGGAAGGCTTGTTGCGGGACGCTCATGGGGCACCTGTCGGAAGAGGGGATGGCGGGCTGATGTACGCGGTGCGTATATTAGTTTTCCTGCGGCAGAAGTCAAGCAATTTCGCGATGGACTTTGCCAAGCCGCGCCGGTGGCGGTTACACTGCGTCTCATGCATTCCGGCCCAACGCTCAGACTCCGCCCGTCGACCTTTGTATGTCTCGCTTTTGCGAGCGCCGCAGCCGCACGCGCGTGTCGTTCGAACGTTAGCGCCAAAGCCAAAAAACAGCCGCTCATCTGACCGGAGCTCGCTGTTCCGTCAGATGTGCGACGGAACAGCCGGTCAACGCCCGCCTGGGCACTTTCCTGTCTTTCCTCCCTCGCACTGCCTGACGGAATCGATACGGTCGTCATCGAGGTAAAGACATGTCTATTTTTTCGGGTATCTGGCTTCCGCTCATCACGCCGTTCGCCGACGGCGCCGTCGATCACGCGGCCTTGCGCACGCTGGTGCGCCGCTATACCGGCGCGGGCATCGCCGGGCTGGTCGCGCTCGGCACGACCGGCGAACCCGCCGCGCTCGACGCCGCCGAACAGGACGCCGTGCTGTCGACGATTCTCGACGAAGCGCAGTCCGCCGCCCATCTCGCGCAGAATGGGCGAGCGTTGCCGGTGCTGGCCGGCGTATCGGGCAATCACACGGCGAGCATGCGCGAGCGCATCGAGCAATTGAACACGTTGCCGGTTGCCGGCGTGCTGATGGCCGCGCCGTATTACATCCGGCCGTCGCAGGCGGGGATCGTCGGCCATTTCATGGCGCTTGCCGATGCCAGCGAGAAGCCGGTCGTCCTGTACGACATTCCGTATCGCACCGGCGTGCGGCTCGAACTCGACACGCTGCTCACGCTCGCGGCGCATCCGCGGATTCAGGCAGTGAAGGATTGCGCCGGTTCGCTCGACACCACGCTCGCGCTGATTCGCGACGGTCGCCTGCAGGTGCTCACTGGCGAGGACATCAATATCTTCAATACCTTGTGTCTGGGCGGCAGCGGGGCGATTGCGGCGTCCGCGCATGTGCGGCCCGAGCGTTTCGTCGAGATGTATCGCGCGCTCGCGGCGGGGCGGCTCGCCGAGGGCCGGCGCATTTTCCACTCGCTCGCGCCGCTCATCCAGGCGCTGTTCGCCGAACCGAATCCCGGCCCGGTCAAGGCCTTGCTGGCCGTGCAAGGCCTGATACGCGACGAACTGCGCATGCCGATGACGCCCGCCAGCAGTGCATTGATCGAGCGGCTCGAAGCGCTGGCTGAACGGGAGCGGAGCGAGTCGCAGGAGACCGTGGAATCGGTTTGAGCGGGGCGCTCATGGCGAAACAGAGGGCATGCGCGGCACGGCGTACGCGCCGTGCGTGACACATCGCCCCATCGTCCTGTATTTGAGATGATGCTTCGTGCTGCCAGGGGATAATCGGCGCCTCTGTTCCTTATCGCGACCGGTGCTTATCCGGTCGATGCCGCATGCAGTTAGCCTCGTTCGCTGATCTTCTGCCCCGTTTGCAATCGCCCGGCACGCGTCGCACGGCTGGCGCGCTCAACGCGTTGCCGGTTTCGACCATGCGTTGTGCCGCACGCGGGCGGGCGCGCGCCGCGAGCCTATCGCGCGCGAGGAGCCGCTGATGGCTTCCGTGTTTCGCGCCGGCAGCCGGCTTGCCAGCGGCTCGGTCAGCTTCGTCACGCGCCGCACCGCGCTGACGCTCGCCTTGAGCGCGGCCGGCGGCACGGCCGTGCTGGCGCTCGCCGCGGGCTTCGCGATCGGCACGCACTGGTCCGCGCGCAACGGTTCCGGCGATCAGGCGGCGGTCCGCGTCGAGCACGACTACGCGATCGACCAACTCGGCAAGCTGAACGCCTCGGTGGCGCAGATCGAACCGCGCATCGCGCGACTCACGGCGCAGGTCGGCGATTTGCGCGATTTCGAAGCACGTCTGAACACGCCGCGGCCTGCGCCTCGCGCACCAGCGGCACCCGCTACGCCGGGTGCGGCGTCCGCGGCCTCCGAACCCGACACCTCCGCCACCGACAGCGAAGGCGAAGGCGGCCCTTCCTTGCCGCCGCGCCGCTGTAGCGAGCTCACGTCTTCATTGGGCCGGCATGCCGATGCCGGACGCACCGGCCAGCAACTGGACTGCATTGCCGCGACCCTGTCCGCGCTCGAACAGCAGACCGCCGATCACGCTATCGCGTACGCCGCCTTTCCGGGCCGCCTGCCCGCCGACGGCGCGCGCTTCGGCTCGCCGTTCGGCAATCGCACCGATCCGTTCACGCATCGTCTGAGCTTTCATCCGGGCCTCGATCTGGTCGCGAGGACCGGCACGCCGATTCTGGCGGCGGCGGGCGGCCGCGTGGTCTTCGCCGGCGAGAAATCGGGCTATGGCAATGCGGTCGAAATCGATCACGGCAACGGACTCATGACTCGCTACGGCCATGCGTCGCGCATCGTCGTGCATGTCGGCGATCTGGTGCTGCCGCGTCAATACATCGCCGATGTCGGCTCGACCGGCCGCTCCACGGGTCCGCATCTGCATTTCGAAGTCCTCGCCGACGGCGCGCCGGTCAACCCGGTGGCCTACCTCGCGCTTTTCTCGCCCACGCCTCATGGTTGACCGACGCTTTCCGCGCGACGCGGACAGTCTGACCCATCGCGCCTACACGCTTCGGCCCGCGCGCTCGCTGGTTTTT
The DNA here is from genome assembly GCF_046027395.1 of Paraburkholderia dipogonis. Taxonomy (GTDB): domain Bacteria; phylum Pseudomonadota; class Gammaproteobacteria; order Burkholderiales; family Burkholderiaceae; genus Paraburkholderia; species Paraburkholderia dipogonis_A. The sequence goes on from NZ_JAQQEG010000001.1 coordinate 211,754, forward strand.
CGCGTGACGGTGTGGACCGTGGTGTGCGTGCTTTGCGCCTGCGCGGGCGCGGCGACGCTCACGGCGTGGCACGCGAGGCGCGCCGGCACGCCGCAGGAGCAATGCACCCCGGCGCCCGTCGACGAAACGACGAAGCAGGCCGTGCTGACCCGCGCGCGGCTCGCGCTGGCGCAAGAGTCGGCGGCGCGCGCCGCGGTGCAGAAGGCGGCGGACAGCGCCGCTGCCGAGGTCGCCCGGCTCAACGCGGAATTGCAGTTTCTGCGCGGCCAGAGCAAGGGCCGGACGGCGGCGCCCGCCGCGGCGCCGCGCCGCTAACCGGACGAAAAGGCGAACCGCGAACCGCGAACCGCAAACCGCAAACCGCAAAGCGCAAAGCGCAAAGCGCAAAGCGAGCAAAGCAAGCAAAGCGAGCAAAGCAAGCAAAGCAAGCAAAGCAAGCAAAGCAAGCAAAGCAAGCACAGCAAGCACAGCAAGCACAGCAAGCACAGCAAGGACAGCAAGGACAGCAAGGACAGCACAGCAAGCAAACCAGCAACCGCACCAGCCACTCCCCGGCTCGTCGCCGCGCCGAGCATCACGCGACGACCCTTTTCATTTCCAGGAAACCAGAATGTTCAAGAAGAAAAAAACCGCGGGCATCCAGCAGACCAAGCTCGCCACCCTGGTCGCTCACGACGTGCGCATCACCGGCGACCTGCAGTTCAGCGACGGCCTGCGCATGGACGGCCACGTGAAGGGCAACGTCAGCGGTGAGCCGGACGGCCAGACGCTGCTGGTCCTGAGCGACCTCGGCTCGATCGAAGGCAACGTGCACGGCTACGACGTCGTGGTCAACGGCAGAATCGTCGGCGACGTGATTGCCGATCACTTCGTCGAGTTGCAGAGCAATGCGCATGTGACCGGCAACATCTACTACCAGCAACTGCGGATGGATTGCGGCGCCTCGGTGGACGGCAAGCTCACCAAGCGTGACGCGGCGCAGGCGGCGACGCCGCATCTGGTGTCGGTCGCCGACAGTGCATTCGACGAGCGCAAGGCCGGCTAGGCGGCGCGACGCCCACGTGGTGAATCAGATCGTTCCCGGCAGCGGCTGGCGTTGCGCCGGCGTGTCGTGACCGAGCATGTCGCCGGGCAAGCTACGGGCATTGCGTTCCGCGCGCATTTCGCGGCTCGTGGCAAGCCGTTCCATGGCGCCGCGCTCGAGCGTGGCGAGCATGTCCCGCTCGACGATCTGCAGTTTGAAAGCCAGCACGATCAGGCCGCTCGCCAGCAGCAGGTCGCCCGCGAACACTACGGCGTAAAGCGCCGACGTGGTTTGCGGATTGCCGAGCAGGAGCGACAGATTGGTGCGGTCGAGCAGCACGAGCACGAGCGGCACGATGGTGTTGAGCGTGGCGGTCGTGCCGCCGATCATCGCGATCAGGCGTGCGGACCCGAGGTGCGGACGGTGCCGGCGGCACACTTCATAGAGCGTGGCGGCGCGACACGGCAGGAAAAACAGCGCGAGCAGGACGGCGCGCAACAGCGTCGGCACTTTGAAAATCAGCGCGCCGCTATAAAGCGCGCAGAACACGGCCGTGACGGCAAGGCAGGCGCGCCACGGCGCCGAGACACCGAACAGCTCGCGTGTGCCCGCCCAGATCAGCATGCGGCTTTGCAGCGCGAGCGTTGCGGTGGCGATCAGCAGTACGTCGTGACGCCAGGTGAGATGCAAGGTGAAGCAGGCCGAGGACGCGGCGAGCAGATAAAAACCGACCGACCAGAAGCGGAACGCGGCAACGCGCGTGAACATGCGCGACAGCGCGTTCGTGATCAGGGCGCAGCACGAAAACGTGATCAACCACAACGAAGTAAACGTCGCTACGTCCAGTTTCATGAAGTCTCCAACGCCCGGCCTGCCTGTTATCGGTCACCCGTCAACGAGATCCGGCGCCGGCTGCGGCGCGACCAGCCGCACGGCCGTGCCGCGCCGCGCGCCTCAGACGACCGTCAGGCTCACGCGGCCACCATTCTTTCCCGCAGCAGGTTGCCGAAGTCGTCGGCGCTGAGCGGCTTGCCGAGCAGGAACCCCTGCATCTCGTCGCACATCATCGTCCTGAGCATGTCGAGTTGCGATTCGGTTTCGACGCCCTCGGCCACCACATCCATTTCCAGCGAGTGCGCGAGCGCGATGATCGCCGATACGATCGCGCTGCCTTCCGGGCCGTGCGCGTCGAGGCCGTTGGTGAAGAAGCGGTCGATCTTCAGTTGTTTGACGCGAAAGCGCTGCAGATAGGCGAGGCTCGAATAGCCGGTGCCGAAGTCGTCGATCGCGATCTCGAACCCGCTCGCCTGGAATTCGCGGATCATTTCGATGGTTTTGGGCGCGTCATGCATGGCCACCGTTTCGGTGATCTCGAACATGATCTGCTCGCAGGCCACGCCTTCGGCCTTGACGATCTGGAGCATGCTCTCGACGAGGTTCGGCTGCAGCAACTGGCGCGGCGACAGGTTGACCGCCACTTTGATCGACGGCAGGCCTTGCGAGATCCACTGGCGAATCTGCCGGCATGTTTCGCGCACGACCCAATAGCCGATCTGCACGATCTGCCCCGAGCGCTCGGCGATCGGAATGAACTCGAGCGGCGTCAGCGCGCCGAGCTGCGGATGATGCAGGCGGATCAGCGCTTCGGCGCCCGCCAGCGAGTTGCCGCTGCCATGGAACTTCGGCTGGAAGTGCAGCGAAAAATGACCGGCGGCGAGCGCGTCGTGCAAGGCGTTCTGAATCTGCAGCGTGCGCAGGGCGGCCTCGTTCATGCTGCGTTCGAAGAAACGATAGGTGCTGCGGCCCGCGCGCTTGGCTTCGTACATGGCCGCATCCGCGTGCTTCAGCAGGGTCTCGACGGTGTCGCCGTCGTGCGGATAGAGGGCGATGCCGATGCTCGGCATGACCTGAAGCGGTTGCGAGTCGGTCCACATGCCGAGGCGCATGCGCTCGAGCACGCCTTCGGCCAGCGCGCTGGCGTCTTCGCGTGAGCCGAGGTTCTCAGCCAGCACCACGAATTCGTCACCGCCCAGCCGCGCCACGGTGTCGCTCGCGCGCACGCATAGCAGCAGGCGCTGCGCGAACGCCGTCAGCACCTCGTCGCCGACCGAGTGGCCGAGCGAATCGTTGATGGTCTTGAAGCCGTCGAGGTCCATGAAGAGGACGGCGAACAGCGTGCGCTGCCGGCGCGCGCTGAGGATCGCGCGTTCGATGCGCTCGGTCAGCGTGGTGCGGTTCGGCAGTCCGGTCAGCGTGTCGAGCGTGGCGAGCCGCACGATCTGGCCGTTCAGATTCGACACGGCGCCGACCAGAAAGTCTGTGCGCGCATCGAAACGCGACAGCATCAGCGTGACGATCAGAATGGCAAAGGTGAGCAGGATCACCGAGGTCGCGAGCCACGTGGCGTTCACGCCTTTGGCCGCGCCGCAGACGGCGCCGAGCGGAAACTCCGCGGCGGCCATGGCGGCGTAATGCATGCCGCTGATCGCGACGCCCATCACCAGCGCCGCGGCCAGACGCTTGCGCACCACATGGCGCGCGTCGTCGTTGCTGAGCGCGCGGGCCATCCACAGCGCGGCGGTCGACGCGCCGATCGCGATCGCAAGCGATGCCGCGAACCACGCCGGCTGATAGCGGATGCCCGGCGCCATCTGCATCGCCGCCATGCCGGTGTAGTGCATGCCGGCAATGCCGAATCCCATCACCACGCCGCCCGCCAGCAGACGGCCCGCCGTGAGCCGCACACGGGTCGTGACGTACAGGGCCAGATAGGAGGCGCCGATCGCGAGCCCGAGCGACGCGGCGGTCGTCGCGAAGTCGTAGCCGAGCGGAATCGGCAGCGAAAAGGCGAGCATCGCGATGAAGTGCATCGACCAGATGCCGACGCCGAGCGCGGCGGCGCCGCCCAGCTGCCAGGCGTGCCGCAGCCGCGCCGATGCCAGCAGGAAAATGCGGCCGGTCAGATCGAGCGCCGTGTACGACGCCAGCGTCGCGACGACGAATGAGATGGTGACCAGCCAAAGGTTGTATGAGCTCTGCATGTTTAGTCCAACCGCAGGAGGGAAGCGGCTGAACTTGTTATCGACAGTTCGAGGCTTTTATTTAATGGATTTTCAATATGTTAGCCATTGGCTTCGGCCGTCTCGCCGGCGCGCGCCGCGTGTGCGAGGGCGAAGCCTTCGTCGAGCCAGCCGCTGATGCCGCCGCTCATCAGCTTGACGGGGCGCCCCAGCTGGGCGAGGCGCAGTGCGCCGCGCGCGGCGCCGTTGCAATGCGGACCCGCGCAGTACGTGACGAAGAGTGTCTCCGGCGGATAGCCGGCGAGCTTCGAAGCCACGATCTTGCCGTGCGGCAGATTGAGCGCGCCCGGCACATGGCCCCGCGCGAACAGCGCGGGGCCGCGCACGTCGAGCAGCACGAAGCCGGGCGCGCCGCTCGCGAGCGCGTCGTGGACATCGGCGCAATCGGTTTCGAACTGCAGCGAGGCCTGGAAGTGGGCTTGCGCGGCGGGGCTGTCGGCGGCGGGAATGGCGGTAACGGCGTTCAAGGTCGGCATGGTGGCGTGAGTTCCGGTGGGCGCGGTGTGTGAGTGGGTTGCCTGGTGGTTGCGATTCAGACGCCTTCATTGTGGCGGCGCGCGCCACGCGGGATAAGTGGCGGAATCGTCAATCTCCGGTAACATCGCGCCATGCACAATCATCTTGTCGTCGCGCTTGCCTACGACCGGCTCTGCACCTTCGAATTCGGTTGCGTGACCGAATTGTTCGCGCTCGAGCGCCCTGAACTCGGCGTGGACTGGTATCGCTTCGCGGTCTGCGCAAGCGAGCCGGGGCCGATTCGGGCCGCGGGCGGCATCACGCTTGCCGCGCCTTACACGCTCAAGCTGCTGGAGCGCGCCGACACCATCGTCATTCCCGGCTGGCGCGATGCCGATGAAGTGCCGCCCGAACCGCTCCTGAAGAAAATCCGCGCTGCCTACACGCGCGGCGCGCGCCTCTGTTCGATCTGCTCGGGCGTGTTCGTGCTCGCGGCGGCGGGCGTGCTCGACGGCAAGACCGTCACGACGCACTGGCGCTATGCCGAGAAATTGCAGCAGCGCTATCCGCAATTGCGCGTGCAGCCGGACGCGCTCTATGTCGACGAAGGGCGGATCATCACCTCGGCAGGTTCGGCGGCGGGGCTCGACATGCTGCTGCATCTGGTGCGGCGCGATCACGGCAGCGCGGTGGCGAACCGGGTCGCGCAGCGGCTCGTAGTGCCGCCGCATCGCGAGGGCGGCCAGGCGCAGTTCGTCCCGCGCCCCATGCCGCAGGACGACAGCGGGCGGCTGTCCAAACTGATGGACTGGGTGCGCGGTCATCCCGCTTTGCCACACACGTTGCGCTCGCTCGCCGAGCGGGCGGCGATGAGCCCGCGCACACTGCAGCGGCAGTTTCACGATGCCACCGGCATGGCGCCTTATGAGTGGCTCGTGCGCGAGCGGGTGGCCATTGCGCGCGAACTGCTCGAAGCGCAGGCGCCGTTGCCGATGGCGCGCGTCGCGGAACTGGCGGGATTCGGTTCCGAAGAATCGTTGCGGCGGCATTTCCGGCGCATTGCATTGACGAGTCCAGGTGCGTATCGCAAGAAGTTCGGCGCGCGGGAAACGGCTTAGGCGCGCGCCCGCGTGGTGAGCGTGGACGGCCGTGACTATCCGATGCCGTCCGCAAGCCGAAGGCCATGCGCGGGGACAGGGGGCCGCTCACCTATCCATGGCCGCGCTGCGGCGTTTATCATGCAACGGTCGAGCACCTGCTATCCGTGTCAGAAAGCGTTTCCCGTCCACCCGCCCCGAGAAAAACGCTCGCCATGCAACTTATCCTCGATAACCCGCCGTTCGTGTTCATTCTGTCCTTCGTGTTGCTGTGGCTGTCGGCGCGGATCGGCGCGGCGCTTTTACGGCGCTTCAGAAAAATCGAGGACGAGGCCCGCGAGGACTTCGGCGTGATTCAGGCCGCCACGCTGACGCTGCTGGCGCTGATCATCGGTTTCACTTTTTCGATGGCGGTGGGGCGCTACGACCAGCGCAAGAACTACGAGGAAGAAGAGGCGAACGCGATCGGCACTGAATACGTTCGCGCGGAACTGCTGCCCGCAGCCGACGCGGCGGCGGTACGCAGACTGCTGAATGCCTATCTCGACGAACGCACGCTGTTCTACACCACGCGCGACGAACAGGAACTGGCGAAGGTCAATGCCGGGACCGAACGCTTGCAGGACGCGATGTGGTCTGCCGTCAAACAGTCGGCCGCCGTGCAGCCCACGCCCGTGGTCGCGCTCGCCGTCGCGGGAATGAACGATGTGCTCAACACGCAGGGCTATACGCAAGCCGCGTGGCGGAATCGCATTCCTTATGCGGCCTGGGCGCTCATGACGCTGATCGCGATGGGCGCAAATCTGCTGGTCGGCTACGGCGCGCGCGCCTTGAAAGCGGGCGCGGGCTTGCTGCTGATCGTGCCGCTGACGGTGTCGCTGTCATTCACGCTGATCGCCGACATCGACAGTCCGCGCGGCGGCGTGATTCGCGTGAAGCCGCTCAATCTGCATGCGCTTGCGGAGTCCATGCGCGCCCATTGAACGATGGTTGAGGCTGCGCTGAGCCCCACATTCAAAGGAAACTCATGCTCGATATCGCCAGGACGATCGCCAGCTTTAACGCCGGTCGCGATCCCGAACGGCTCGCGATGAAATACAAGGCCATGCGTACATCACCGTTCGTGTTCTTGCGCGGCACGTGCCACCTGTTTTACGAACGTCTAGCGCGCGACAAAGTATTCGACGACGCGCCGCCGGTGTGGATCTGCGGCGACATGCATCTGGAAAATTTCGGCAGCTACAAGGCCGACAATCGGCTGATCTACTTCGACAACAACGACTTCGACGAAGCCTGCCTCGCGCCGAATCTCTACGAACTGGTGCGTCTGCTCACGAGCGTGCTGGTCGGCGCGAGCGATCTCAAGCTGAGCCGCGCGCAGGCGCTGGCGCTTTGCCGCACCGCGCTGGAGGCGTATGGCGCGGCGCTCGCGTACGGCAAGTCGCGTTGGATCGAAGGGGAAACCGCGACCGGCATGGTGCGCGACCTGTTCGTCGCGCTCGCGAGCCGCACGCGGGTTGCGCATCTGGACCGGCGCACCACGCTCAAAGGCAAAACCCGCATGCTGAAAGTGGACGGCAAGAAAGCGCTGGCCGTCAGCGACGCGCAGCGTGCCGCCGTCACGCAGTTCATGCGGAAGTTCGCCGCGGGCGAGCCCAACCCCGACTTCTTCCGCATTCTCGATGTCGCGCGGCGGATTGCCGGCACCGGGAGCCTTGGCGTGGATCGTTACGTGATCCTCGTCGAAGGGAAAGGCTCGCCGGACGGCAACTATCTGATCGATCTGAAAGAGGCGCTGCCTTCTGCCGTGACGCCGCACGTGAGTACGCCGCAGCCCGCGTGGCAGACGGAAGCGCAGCGTGTCGTCGACATTCAGCGGCGCAATCAGGCGGTCTCGCAGGCGTTTCTGCATGCGGTCGAATTCAACCAGCGTTCGTATGTGCTGCGCAGCCTGCAGCCTTCGGAAGATCGCGTGGCCTTGAGCGACTGGGACGGCAAGCTGCCGCGTCTCAAAGAGGTGGTCAGCAGCATGGCAGAGTTGAGTGCGTGGGCGCATCTGCGCAGCGGCGGCCGGCAGAAGTCGTCGATCGCCGATGAGTTGATCGCGTTCGGCAATCGCAAGGACTGGCAGTTGCCGTTGGTCGATATCGCGACGCAGTGCGAGGCCCAAGTGGTGGCGGACTGGAAAACCTATTGCGAAGCCTACGATAGCGGCGCGTTCAATTTGACGGCGAAGCCATGACGTTTCATCGTGCGGGGCGCATGGTATAGCGCCGGGCGTGCTTCTCAAGTATTCGCAGCATCCGCTTGCAGCGCTCTCGCCATGCCCGGCGCATCGCGGTGCCGCGCGTGCCAGCCACCGCTCCAGACAAACCCTGATTGCTGCGTTGAATCCGCCGCTGCTATCGTTCGCTGGTCTTGTGGAAGCGCTTCCACTCGAGTCTCTGACCCGGGTGCGCCTGGACTTCCGCCCATACCCGGTTCAACGACCTCAGCGCAGCAACTACTTGCATGGGACCAGAGTAAGGCGCTAAAGCGCCAACTCTGATCGACAGGAGAAATCCGTGGCAAACGACGCATCCGCTGTATCCGACGCTCTCTCTCCCCAGTCTTCATCACTCGCCGATCCTTTCACCCCGCCCGCGGACTCGTCGCTGTGGCGCAAGAACTTCCTGCTTGGCGCAGCCACCGCTTCATATCAGATCGAAGGCGCGGTGAACGAGGACGGCCGCCTGCCGTCCATCTGGGACACGTTCTCGGCGACGCCTGGCAAGGTGCTGGCCGGCGACACCGGCGCGGTGGCCTGCGATCACTATCATCGCTGGGAAGCGGACGTCGACCTGCTGGCCGGGCTTGGCCTCGAAGGCTACCGGCTCTCGATCGCCTGGCCACGCGTGATGGATGCGGGCGGCGCGCCGAACCGCAAAGGGCTCGACTTCTACAAACGTCTGCTGGCACGGCTGAAAGAGAAGGGCATCACGACCTTTGTCACGCTGTATCACTGGGACTTGCCGCAGCATCTGGAAGATCGCGGCGGCTGGCTCAATCGCGACACCGCTTACCGTTTCGCCGACTACGCCGACCTGATGAGCCGCGAACTGGCCGGCAGCGTCGACGCATGGATGACGCTCAACGAACCTTGGTGCTCGGCCTATCTCGGCTACGGCAACGGCCACCACGCGCCGGGTCTGGCCGACGCGCGCTATGCCACGCAGGCCATGCATCATCTGCTGCTTGCGCACGGTCTCGCGGTGCCGGTGTTGCGCGCCAACGATCCGGCGTCGCAGAAGGGCATCGTCGCCAACATCGGACGCGGCACGGCCAATAGCGAGAGCGCCGCCGACCAGCGTGCGGCGCATCTGTTCGAGGTGCAGCACAACGCGTGGATTCTCGATCCGCTTCTCAAGGGCAGCTACCCGCGGGATCTGTTCGAGTTGTGGCCGGGCACCGAACCGCTGGTGCTCGACGGCGACATGCAAACCATTGCCGCGCCGCTGGACTTCCTCGGCATCAACTATTATTTCCGCACGAATGTCGCAAGCGATGGCGCGCACGGCTTCAGCGACGTGCCGCTCGAAGGCGTGGAGCGCACGCAGATGGGCTGGGAAGTGTATCCGGACGGCCTGCGCGATCTGTTGACGGGATTCAAGGCCACATACGCAAACCTGCCGCCGATCTACATCACCGAAAACGGTATGGCGTCGGACGACAAGGTGATCAACAGCCAGGTGGAGGACAGTCAGCGCATCTCGTTCCTCAAGCGCCATCTCGCCGCGGTCGACCAGGCGATCAAGGCCGGCGTGGAGATTCGCGGCTATTTCCTCTGGTCGCTGATGGACAACTTCGAGTGGGCCTTCGGGTACGAGCGTCGCTTTGGTGTCGTACATGTCGATTACGCTACCCAGAAGCGTACGATCAAACGCAGTGCGGAACTGGTGTCGAAATTTTTGAAGGAGCGCAAAGCACGCAGTGAATAACGGGTGCGAGCTGGTTGGCATGTCGACTTGAAACACGGGCGCCAAGCCTGGAGGAGACGGAATGAACAGCAAAAAAATGGTCTTGCGAGGCGTGGTTGCGGCACTGGCGTTGTATGGCGTCGTCGCGCAGGCGGAGCCTTTGAAGGCCAACGTGATTCACTGGTGGACTTCGGGCGGCGAGTCGGCCGCGATTCGCCAGTTTGCCGATGCGTATAACAAGGCCGGCGGCCAATGGGTCGACAATGCGGTGGCCGGCGCCGATCAGGCGCGCTCCACGGCGATCAACCGGATCGTTGGCGGCGATCCACCCACGGCCGCGCAGTTCAATACGTCCAAGCAGTTTCACGACCTGATCGACCAGGGCCTGCTGAACAACGTCGACGACGTCGCCGCGAAAGAGAACTGGAACGCTGTGTTTCCGCAGTCGATCGTCGACAGCATCAAGGTGAAGGGGCATTACTACGCTGCGCCCGTCGATATCCATATGCCGGCCTGGTTCTTCTACTCGAAGCCGGTGTTCCAGAAAGCGGGCATTGCCGGCGAGCCGAAAAGCTATGACGAGTTCATCACCGATCTCGGCAAGCTCAGAGCCGCGGGCGTGATTCCGCTCGCGCTCGGCGGCCAGCCCTGGCAGGAGAAAATCACCTTCGACGCGGTGCTGGCGGATGTGGGCGGTGCCGATCTTTATCTGAAGGTGTACCGCGATCGCGATATGAACGCCGTGAAGTCGGACGCGTTCAAGAAAGTGCTGGCGTCATTCAAGCGCCTGCACGATTTCGTCGATGTCGGTTCGCCCGGCCGCAACTGGAACGACGCCACGGCGCTCGTGATTTCCGGCAAGGCTGGCGTGCAGATCATGGGCGACTGGGCCAAGGGCGAATTCTCGGCGGCCAATCAGAGCGCGGGCAAGGACTTCGGCTGCTTCCCGGGTTTCGGTCCGCATTCGCCGTATCTGGTCGCGGGCGACGTGTTCGTGTTCCCGAAAACGGACAATCCCACCACGATCAAGGCGCAGAATCTGCTTGCCACGGTGATGACATCGCCCGCCGCGCAGGTCGCATTCAGCGCGAAGAAAGGCTCGATTCCGATTCGTCCCGATGTGGACGCAAGCAGTCTCGACATCTGCGCGAAGGAGGGCATTGCGATCATGAAGGACAAGTCGCGCCAGTTGCCGAATCCGGAAATGCTACTTTCGCCTGACACGCAGGGCGCGTTGATCGACGTCATCACCAACTTCTGGAACAAGAACCAGTCGGTCGACGACGCGCAGAAAGCGTTCGCCAGTGCGTTGAAGAGTTAGGTGCGCAGCATGCATGCGCTCAAGCTGCCGGCCGGCGGGTCGAATACACGTCAAGCGCGGCTGAAGAAGCCGTTCAAAAAGCGTTTTCCGCTCGCGGCGTGGCTGGCACTGCTGCCGATGGTCCTGACCGTCGTATTCGCGTATCTCGGCACGATGGTCTGGACCGCGCGCGTGTCGCTCAGCAATTCGCGCACGTTTCCTTCCGGCGACTTCGCGGGCTTCACGCAATACGCGCGGCTTTTCAATAACGACCGCTGGCTGCTGTCGCTGCAAAACATCGTGATCTACGGCGCGTGCTTTATCGTGGCGTGCATGGTGATCGGTTTGTTGCTGGCGATTTTCATCGATCAGCGCGTGGTCGCGGAAGGCGCGTTGCGCACGGTGTTTCTCTATCCGTATGCGATGTCGTTCGTGGCGACGGGGCTCGTCTGGCAGTGGATCCTGAACCCGCAACTGGGCGCGCAGGCCGTGCTGCACAAGCTCGGTTTCGCGCACGCACGCTTCGACTGGATCGTCGATCAGGACTGGGTGATCTACACGATCGTCATCGCGACGGTATGGCAGGCGTCGGGTCTGGTGATGGCGTTGTTGCTCGCGGGTTTGCGCGGCATCGACGACGAGTTGTGGAAAGCCGCGCGCATCGACGGCATTCCGCGCTGGCGCGTCTACGCCAGCATCGTCGTGCCGATGCTCGGACCGTCGATCTCCACCGCTTTCGTGCTGCTGTTCGTGATGGTCGTGAAGCTCTATGACGCCGTGGTCGCGATGACGCAAGGCGGCCCCGGCACGGCGAGCGAAGTGCCGGCGAAGTTCATCATGGACTATCTGTTCGGCCGCGCCAATATCGGGCTCGCGTCGGCGGCGTCGATCGTGTTGCTGGCCACCGTGCTGGCGATTCTCGCGCCGTTCTTCTACGCCCGCAGCCGCGCGGTCTTGCGCAAGGAAGTGTGATGAACACGCTCAGTTCGCCACTCAAAGGCGGGACGCCCGGCCGCGCGCATCAGCGCCGCCGCCATCGTGCGTTCACACCGGCGCGCCTTGGCGTCTACGCGTTTCTGCTGACGGCGGCGCTGTTCTTCCTGCTGCCGCTTTACGTGATGCTCGTCACCTCGGTCAAACCGATGAGCGAGATCCGCCTCGGCAATCTGCTGGCGTTCCCCGCGCATTTCACGCTCAGCGCGTGGAGCGCCGCGTGGCAGTCCGCGTGCACCGGGCTCGATTGCAACGGCATCCAGGTCGGTTTCTGGAATTCGGTGCGCATTGTCGTGCCGAGCACGATTCTGTCGATCGCGATCGGCGCGGTGAACGGCTATGCGCTGTCGTTCTGGCGCCCGCGCGGCGCCGGCCTGCTGTTCGGCGTGCTGCTGATGGGCGCGTTCATTCCCGTGCAGGTGATGGTCTATCCGCTCGTGCGTGTGCTGGCGAGCGTGCATCTGTTCAGTTCGCTGCCGGGTATCGTGGTGATTCACACCATTTTCGGCATGCCGGTGATGACGCTGCTGTTTCGCAACTACTACGTGTCGATTCCGCAGGAGCTGTTCAAGGCGGCGCGCATCGACGGCGGCGGCTTCTGGCGTATCTTCGTGCAACTGATGCTGCCCATGTCCACGCCGATCATCGTGGTGGCGGTCATCATGCAGGTCACGGGCATCTGGAACGACTTCATTCTCGGCCTCGTGTTCGCCGGCACCAAAAACCTGCCGATGACGGTGCAACTGAACAACATCATCAATACGACAACCGGGGAGCGCCTCTATAACGTCAATATGGCGGCGACCATTCTGACCTCCATGGTGCCGCTCGCGGTGTACTTCGTTTCGGGCCGCTGGTTTGTGCGCGGCATTGCATCCGGCGCCGTCAAGGGATAGGGCAATGACAAACGTGGCTAATCTGGCAAACGCCGTTGACATGGCGGGCGTGGCGAGCAGTCCCGACGCGGCGGACGCGGCGGGTCTCACGAATCCGGCCAACGTGGCCGTGCGCAACCTGACCATCCGGCTGGGGGCGAACACGGTGATCGAGAACCTCGATCTCGACGTGCGAGCCGGCGAATTCGTCGTGCTGCTCGGACCGTCCGGCTGCGGCAAGTCCACCTTGCTGCACAGCATTGCCGGATTGATCGACGTGACCGACGGCACCATCGAGATTGCCGGTGAAGACATGACCTGGGCCGACCCGAAAGACCGGCGTATCGCGCTGGTGTTCCAGTCGTACGCGCTGTATCCGACCATGAGCGTGGAGCGCAACCTGTCGTTTGCCTTGCGCATCAACGGCACGCCGAAGGCGGAGATCGCGCGCCGCGTGGCGCGCGCCTCCGAGATGTTGCAACTCGGGCCGCTGCTCAAGCGCAAGCCGGCGCAGCTCTCAGGCGGCCAACGGCAGCGGGTGGCGATCGGCCGGGCAATCGTGCGCGAAGCCGACGTGTTCCTGTTCGACGAGCCGCTCTCGAATCTCGACGCCAAATTGCGCACCGAACTGCGCCGCGAACTCAAGCAACTGCACCAGCGTTTGGGCGCGACGATGATCTACGTCACGCACGATCAGGTCGAAGCGATGACGCTCGCCACCCGCATGGCGGTGATGCGCGGCGGCGTGATCCAGCAGTTCGGCACGCCCGCCGAAGTCTACGCGCGCCCCGACAATCTGTTCGTCGCGACGTTTCTGGGAACGCCCGCGATGAATCTACTCAAGGGTACCCTCGAAACACGCGACGGCGCGCTCCACTTCTGCACGGAGCATTGGCGGCTCGACGTGTCGGCGTACCCGTTCAAGACCGCGCCGGTCAACGCGTTGCCGTGCGTGCTTGGCGTGCGGGCCGAAGACGTGCGGTTGGCCGAAGGTGCGAGCGAGCACGCAAAAGTTTCGCTGGTGGAGCCGATGGGCAACCACCGCGTCATCTGGCTCGACTATCATGGAGTGCAGGTCGCGTCGATCGACCAGACGAAGACGCCGTTGGCGATAGGGGACACCGCGGCGTTCTCGTTCGACAGTACCCATGTCTCTCTGTTCGACGAAGCGGGCGGCGCGCGTTTGTAGCGCCGGCACGCGGCGTCACTGAAATTACAACATGCTTGACGGAGATCCGCGTGGCAACACTCAAAGATGTCGCGGCACTGGCCGGCGTGGGCATGTCGACCGCCTCGCGTGCCATTTCGGGTAAAGGACCCATCTCAGCCGATGCCGCCGCGCGCGTGAAGGCGGCCATCGAACAGTTGAACTTTCGTCCGTCTTCCATCGGCCGGGCCATGGCAACGCAGTCGCTCGGCATGGTCGGCATTTTCGTGCCGACTTTCTTCGGCTCCTATTACGGCACGATTCTCAAGCAGACCGATACCGAACTGCGCGCGGTGCGCCGTCACGTGGTGGTGGCGACCGGCTGCGGAGAAGTCTCGCCGCGCGAGCAGGCCATCGAGGCGGTGCGCTTTCTGATCGGCCGCGATTGCGACGGCGTGGTGGTGATCAGCCACGATCTGCACGACGAAGACCTGATCATGCTGCACCGCATGCACCCGAAAATGGTGTTTCTGAACCGTGCGTTCGATCAGTTGCCGGAGGCGTCGTTTTGCGCCGACCATCACCGTGGCGGCGAGCTGGCGGCGCGCACACTGCTCGATCACGGGCACCGCGACATCGCGGTGATTTCCGGGCCTTTCACTGCGTCGGACAACCAGACGCGTCTGGATGGCTTCTTCGCCGAACTGGCGCGCGAGGGTATTGCACGCGACGACGTCACGCTGATCGAATCGGACTTCTCGCCCGAAGGCGGCTACGCTGCCGCGCAAAAGCTGCTCGACGCGAAGCGGCGCTTCACGGGCATTTTCTGCGCGAACGATACGATGGCCGTGAGCGTGCTCGCGCGTTTTCATCAGCTGGGGATTGCGGTTCCCGACGAGGTCTCGGTGATCGGTTACGACGACGATTATTCGGCCGCGTATGCCGCGCCCGGACTCACCTCGGTGCATATTCCGACCGCGGAACTGACGCAGAACGCCGTGCGCTGGCTGGTCAACCAGTGCTATCGGACCACGTGGGAGATTTTCCGCGAGTTTCCGGTGAGCGTGACGATGCGTGAGTCGGTGGGGCCGGCGAAAGGTGGGGCGGCCGGCGTCGTCAAGGCAGCGCGATTGAGCAGCACGTCGTAGCTTTGGCTCGTGGCGCGGCGTTGCTCCGGTGGCCGCTCGCAGCTCGACTTGCGGCTCAGGCTCAGGTGCCGCTGCGCAGCGACTGCTCGTAGCGCAGGCGCGCTTCTTCGTCGAGCCGCGTATCTTCCAGTTCCTGGAGCACGGCTTCGAGATCGATCGGCGTGGTATCCAAGGCGACGTGGCCGGTCAACGCGGCGTCGACATGCAACGCGCCCGCTTCATAGAGCGCCCAGATTTCTTTGCCGTAGCTGGTTTCCAGTAGCGCCGGCGCGAAGCGGCCGAAATACGTGGCGAGGTTGTTCACATCGCGCTCGAGCATGGCGGGCGCTTCGAGATTGCCGGCGGCGTCCACCGCTTGCGGCAGGTCGATGATGACCGGGCCGTCGGCGGCAAGCAGGATGTTGTATTCGGACAGATCGCCGTGAATCATGCCGGCGCACAGCATGCGCACCACCTGATTCACCAGCAGCGCATGCAATTCCAGCGCGCGTTCTTCCGTCAGCTCGACATCGTTCAGACGCGGCGCGACATTGCCGTCGGCGTCGGTCACCAACTCCATCAGCAATACGCCGTCGGTGCAGATGAAAGGCTGCGGCACGCGTACGCCCGCGTTGGCGAGCTGGAACAGCGCGTCGACTTCGGCGTTCTGCCAGGCCTGTTCCTGCACTTCGCGGCCATAGCGGCTGCCTTTTTCCATCGCGCGTTGCTGGCGGCTGTTCTTGACCTTGCGGCCTTCGCGGTAGGACGCGGCCTGGCGGAAGCTGCGCTGCTTCGCGTCCTTGTAGACTTTCGCGCAGCGCGTGGCGTCGCCGCTGCGCACTACATAGACGGTGGCTTCCTTGCCGCTCATCAACTGGCAGATGACTTCGTCGATCAGGCCTTCTTCGACCAGCGGGAGCAGACGTTTCGGGGTTTTCATGCGACCGCCGAAGGGCGGTGGGCGGCGCGGCGGCGATAAGCGGCCGGTTGCGAGGGCAGGTGATGCGGAATTCGGGTCATGCGGGATTATACGGGGAGACCGCGTGCACCATGGAAACAGCCATAACCTGGGCCGTGAACTCGATCGCTTCTCGCCTGATGATTTCAACCCGCACTCGAACCGCTAGAAGCGTTCGTCTAATTGCTGGACGGTGAAAAGGAACGCCGATTTTCGATCGTGATGGCTGAATGAGCTCGCAACCGTCTGCGTTTCGCATGTGCCGTGGAACGTACGCTCCGCTACGGTTTATGCCGCCTTTTCCGCTGATATCTCGACGCGGACGATCGCGGACTTAAGCGAGATTGTTGTAGCCACCGACACAGTGATTTGCTGTTTTCCCGCATTCAATTCGCATGCCGATCGCTTAAACTTGGGCGTAACAATATGTTACGGGGTGCGAGATGTTGGCCGTGTTCTTCATTGCCTGTCCGATCTGCATCGCCGCGTTGGTTGGTTTCGCGCGGCACGTGGATCCGGTGACGGGACAGTTCAAGCGTTGAGTCCGTCGGCTGGGTGTTTTCCGCAGCGCCATTCGGGCGCGTGCCGGGTTGTTCTCTTATTTAGCCGATTTCGCTACAAGCCTTGCCTTTGAGTGCCGAGGCGCGGCACGATGCGCGATAACCTGGATTAGGGCAGTATCGCGTATGCGAGATTTTCTGGCGAATATCACGGCGCGCGCCGGCGTGCTGAAAGGCATCCTTCCTCTGAACCGTGCCGCGGCGGCGCGCGATGCGCTGGCCGGTGTACAGCTTGCGTCGATGGATATTCCGCAGGTGCTGGGCTACGCGCGTATTGCCGGCATGCCGGCCGTCACGGGTCTGTACACGGTCTTTCTGCCACTCATCGCTTTTGCGTTTTTCGGCGCCTCGCGCCACCTCGTCGTGGCCGCCGACTCCGCGACCGCGACGATCTTCGCAAGCCGGCTCTCCACCATGGCGCCGGCGTCGAGCGCTGAATATGCCGCGCTCGCCGGAATGGTCGCCTTGCTGACCGCAGCCTTGCTGTTCATCGCGCGGATTTTCAAACTGGGCTTTCTCGCCGACTTTCTGTCGCGCACCGTGCTGGTCGGCTTTCTCGCCGGGGTCGGCGTGCAGGTCGGCATTGCGATGCTCGGCGACATGTTCGGCTTGCCCGGGCAAGCCGCGCGCAGTGTCGATCAGCTCGTGCTGGTGGTGCGCGAAGCCACACAGATCAATCGGCCGACGTTCGCCATTTCGCTGCTGGTGGTCGTCGCCATTCTGACGTGCAAACGCTTTCTGCCTCGCGTGCCGGTGCCGTTGATCGCGGTCGTCGCGGGTATCGCCGCGAGCGATCTGTACCATTTCCCAGCCCACGGTATAGCCGTGCTCGGTCCGGTGGCGGGCGGCTTGCCGCCGCTCTCCATGCCATCGGTGACATGGCAGCAGATGCTCGATTTGCTGCCCGTGGCCGCTTCCTGCTTCGTGATGATCGTCGCGCAAAGCGCCGCCGCGAGCCGCGTGTTCGCCGAACGTCATCACGAACCTGTCGATACCAACGCCGACCTGCTGGGCATCGCCGCGGCCAACGCGGCGGCGGCGTTTTCAGGCGCCTTCGTGGTGAACGGCAGCCCGACGCAAACCGCCATGGCCGATCTCGCGGGCACGCGCAGCCAGTTCGCGCAACTGGTCTTCGCGGCGGTGGTGGTTGCGGTGCTGCTGTTTTTCAGCCGCTTTTTGCAGTATCTGCCGCACTGCATTCTCGCCAGCATCGTGTTCACGATCGCCATCGGGCTGATCAATCTGAAGACCTTGTTTGCGATTCGCCGCGAAAGTCCCGGTGAATTCGCGCTGGCCGTGTTCACCGCGGCGGCGGTGGTGCTGATCGGCGTCGAGCACGGCATTCTGGTGGCGGTGGCGTTGTCGCTGCTGCGGCACGTGCGCCACAGCTACCGTCCGCACACGATGATTCTCGCGCCCGGCGACGACGGCGTCTGGGTTCCGGTGCCCGCCGTGCCCGGCATTCAGACCGCGCCGGGCCTGATCGTCTACCGCTTCGGCGCCGACCTGTTTTACGCGAACGACCACTTTTTCGTCGACGACGCTCGCCACCTGATCGACCTCGCCCCCAGCAAGGTGCGCTGCTTCGTGATCGACGCGAGCGCGATCACCGACATCGATTATTCGGCTTCGCGCTCGATCGGCGAGTTGATCCAGACGTTGAAAAGCGAAGGCATCGAGGTGCTCTTCGCGCGCGTGAACCGCTATTTGCGTTCGGATATGGACCGGCACGGCATCACGCCGATCGTCGAGGAAACTTGCATTTTCAACACTTTGCACGAGGCGCTGCGCACCGCCGGGGTGGAGAAGCCCGACCGGCACGTGAAAGAGGCCACGTAAGCGCTGGTTTACGCGAAGGGCGACGGGGAGCTTTTCGCGTTGTGGTTATTCGTCAGCGAAGAAATAACCGACTAAGAAGCAGGCACCCGCGATCACGGCACCCAGCACGGCCACCGTATAAGCGAGCGCCGTACCGTGCCAGAGTCCGTCGAACCACTGATGCAGCTGCGCCATCAGCACCGCCGCGTTGCCACCGATGCGCTGCAATTCGATCTGATAGCGCGGATCGGCCACGCTGTACATGGAGACGGCACTGTCCGGCGGCGGCGTGGTCGCATAGATGATCACGGCCAGAATCACGCCGATCACCAGCGCCGCGACACCCGCCATATAGAGCCGCTTCTGCCAGGGCGAGCGTTGCGCTGCCGGGTTCACTTCGTTGCTGCCGCTCATCGTGTTCGTCTATCCGCTTCAATTGTCACGGCGACAGTATCGCAGAGCAGCGGGCGCCTCGAAGCGCGTTCAGGTTTTTGAAGTCAGCAGCTTGATGCCGGCAATGCCGAACATGATCGCGAGCGAGCCGTCGAGCCAGCGGCGGGTCGCCGAGTAGATGCGCCGTGCGGAAGCGGTCGAAAACAGCACGGCGTAGCTGCTGAACACCGATACGCCGATGCACATGCAGCCGAGCACCACCGGCGTGGTATGCGAGGCGCCACCGGCCGGCGACATGGCCAGCGAGACGATCGACAGCCACACCAGAACCGCTTTCGGATTGGTGAGATGCAGCAGCAGGCCGCGCAGATAGAGACGCTTGAGTGGTTCGTTGTCACGCGCCGTGCCCGTGGGCAGCGCCTTGGGACGAAACGCGGAGCGCGCGGATTTGAAGCCGAGCCACAGCAGATACAGGCCGCCGGCGATCTTGATCGCCACCAGACATTGCGAGTAAGTGGCGAGTATCGCCGACAAACCCAGCGACGCCAGTAGCGCCCAGAAGAACGAACCCGACACCACGCCGAGCGCGAAGGTCAACGCGGAGCGGCGGCCCGAGCTCATCGCCAGTGACATGATCGCGAGATTGCTCGGCCCGGGGCTCGCCGTACCGACGAAGTAGGCGCTGTAGGCGATCAGGACATCGGCGGTGAGGAAGGTGCTGGCGATCATGGGCTGGACCTCGGCGGCGGGCAAGGCGTGCGGCTCGGTGCGCGCACGGGTAAAGGGTACGAAGCGTCGCGTGAAAGGGGATTTTCGCGCGCGGCGGGGTGACTCTCACAGATACAGTTGGCCTTTCCGGCAACAGCACGATCATACAGTCGCGCGGCGGCTCACGCGCCCGCCGCCACGCCGATGCAGTCGGCCAGCGCGCCTGCCACCGCCTGCCGGCTATGCCGCGGACGCTGCACGAGGCCGATTTCCCGCTGAAACGTCGCCTCGCCGAGTTCGAGCGTGACGACGCCGGCCGGCCACTTGCCGAGTCCCGCGCTATTCGGAAGCAGCGCCACGCCGATGCCGCGCGCGACCAGTTGCACGATCCCTTGCAATTCGTCCAGCTCGATCACGTCGTGCACGTTCAGCCGCGAGCGCCGCAGGAACCGGTCGACCAGCCTGCCGCCGAACGAGGTGCGGTCGTAGCGGATAAACGGCTCGCTGCGCAGCAGTTCGCGCCAGGACCGCGCCTCGCCCTTGCCGCGCGTGAGCGCCTTGGGCACGAGCAGCACGAACGGCTCGGTGACGAGCGTGCGCCATTCGAGTTCGGACGGCAGCGCGAAGGGTGGTTTGATGATGACGGCCAGATCCAGTTCGCCGGAGTCCACTTGCCCCAACAAGCCCAGCGACACGCCGGGCACGACACGAATGCGCCAGCCGGGGCGGTCGTCGCGGAAACGCGCGAGCGCGTCGGCGAGAAACGACACTTGCGCCGACGCGATGGCGCCCACCCGCAGCATGCCGCTTTCCGCCGCGACCGCGCCGCGTTCGGAGAGCCGCGCGTAGAGCGTCATCATTTCCTCGGCGAGCGCGAGCGTTTCGCGGCCGGCGTCGTTGAGCGTGGCGGAACGGCCCGTACGGTCGAATAGCGCGAAGCCGAGTTCCTCTTCGAGCCGCTGCATCTGCGCGCTCACGGCAGATTGCGTCAGGCCGATGCGCGCGCCGGCGCCGGAAAACGTGCCGTACTGGCTCACGGCGATAAAAGTCTTGAGTTCGCTCAGCATGATTGATTGATCG
The DNA here is from genome assembly GCF_046027395.1 of Paraburkholderia dipogonis. GTDB lineage: Bacteria > Pseudomonadota > Gammaproteobacteria > Burkholderiales > Burkholderiaceae > Paraburkholderia > Paraburkholderia dipogonis_A. The sequence goes on from NZ_JAQQEG010000001.1 coordinate 232,326, forward strand.
ATTTTGGTGATGGTCAGATCAAATATATATCGTTTTTCACCATTTTTAGTCATGGTTAAACTTTGCCTCACGCGTGTGGCCTTCAAAGCGCTGGCACGTTCAACCTAATTCCAATCAGCGAGTTTCCCCATCATGAGCGTTGCCGATACCGTCTTGCCGCCGTTCCATCTGGCGTTCCCTGTTCACAGCCTTGCCGCCGCGCGCGAGTTCTACGGCGAACTGCTGGGCTGTCCGGAAGGGCGCAGCTCGGACGCGTGGGTCGATTTCAATTTCTACGGCCATCAGATCGTCGCGCACCTCGCGCCTGAGGAAATCGGCCACCGTCACACCAGCAAGGTCGACGGCGACGCCGTGCCGGTCCGTCACTTCGGCGCGGTGCTGTCGATGGCGCAATGGCAGGCCGCCGCGGACAAGCTGCAAGCGGCTGGCATCGACTTCATCATCGAGCCGCACGTACGTTTCAAAGGCGAAGTCGGCGAACAGGCCACCATGTTCTTCCTCGATCCGTCGGGCAACGCGCTGGAATTCAAGGCGTTCGCGGATATGTCGGCGTTATTTGCGAAGTAACGCAGATAGCGATCTGGCAAATGGACGGTGATCGACCAAGCTTTGAATGTGGATGAAGTATTTGCTTTGCGCAAATCGATCGATGCGATGTCTTGTGACGCGCTCGCATGACATCGTGTTGAAGCGACGCCTCAACCTCGGCTATCTTCGCTCATCAAACGTTTGTTTTTCAGCAAACCGCGCCGCAGTTCAAGCGCTGCTTTTCCTTACATTAGCCTTCCTGACAATTCCGCCATTTTCGCGCCATGCAGGCGTTGGTGCTACCGATCTAGCATAAGCGCTGATTCACCCATCCCTTACCTGCATTCATTCGGGCGCGTTTCATGTGGATCGTCAACGTTGCGCTTAAACGGCCATACACGTTCATCGTGATGGCCATTCTGATCTTGCTGGCGACGCCGTTCGTGCTGTTCACCACGCCGGTCGACGTGTTGCCGGAAATCAATATTCCGGTGGTCAGTATCATCTGGACCTACACGGGCCTGTCGGCCGAAGACATGGCCAACCGCATCACGTCGGTGAACGAGCGCAGTCTGACCACCACGGTCAACGACATCGAGCACATCGAATCGCAATCGCTCGCGGGCATCACGATCCTGAAAGTGTTCCTGCAGCCGAATGCGAACATCCAGACCGCGATCGCGCAGACGGTCGCCGTCGAACAGGCGCAGGTCAAGCAGATGCCGCCGGGCGCGACGCCGCCGCTGGTGATCAGCTATTCGGCCTCCAGTATTCCGGTGATCCAGCTCGGCCTGTCGAGCCCGAAGCTCTCCGAACAGGCGCTCAACGACTCGGCGCTGAACTTCCTGCGTCCGCAACTCGTGACGATTCCCGGCGCGTCCGTGCCGTATCCGTATGGCGGCAAGTCGCGGTTGATCTCGGTCGACCTGGACACGCGCGCTTTGCTCGCCAAAGGGCTGACGCCATCCGATGTGGTCAGCGCGTTCAACGCGCAAAACCTGATTCTGCCGACCGGCACAGCGAAGATCGGACCGAAGGAATACACGATCAACATGAACGGCTCGCCGGCCACGGTGGAAGGGCTCAACGATATTCCGGTGCGCACGCTCAACGGCGCGACCACGTATCTGCGCGAAGTCGCGCATGTGCGTGACGGTTATTCGCCGCAGACCAATATCGTGCGGCAGGACGGCCATCGCGGCGTGCTGATGGCGGTGCTCAAGAACGGCAGCGCGTCGACGCTCTCCATCGTCAATACGCTGCGTGGCCTGCTGCCGAATGCACAAGCCGCGTTGCCGCCGGATCTGAAGATCACGCCATTGTTCGATCAGTCGGTGTTCGTGAAAGCGGCGGTGCAGGGCGTGGTGCGCGAAGCGCTGGTCGCCGCCGCGCTGACCGCCGCGATGATTCTGCTGTTCCTCGGCAACTGGCGCAGCACCTGCATCATCGCGATCTCGATTCCGCTGTCCATCCTGTCCTCGCTGATCGCGCTGCACGCGCTCGGGCAGACCATCAATATCATGACGCTCGGCGGTCTCGCGCTGGCGGTCGGGATTCTGGTGGACGATGCCACGGTGACGATCGAGAACATCGAACGGCATCTGCATATGGGCACGAATCTGCACGATGCGATTCTCGACGGCGCGGGCGAAATCGCGATCCCGGCGCTGGTGTCCACGCTGTGTATCTGTATCGTGTTCGTGCCGATGTTTTTCCTGACCGGCGTGGCACGTTACCTGTTCGTGCCGCTCGCCGAAGCCGTGGTGTTCGCGATGCTGGCTTCGTACATTCTCTCGCGTACGCTGGTGCCGACTCTCGCGATGCTGCTGATGGGTCACGCGCACAAGCCGAAGCAGGGCGCGAAGCCGAATCTGTTCATGCGTCTCTATCAGCGCTTCGATCGTGGTTTCGAGCGCATGCGCGCCGGCTACATCATGATTCTCAGCAGCGTGCTGGTGCGCCGGGGTACGTTCGGCAGCGTGTTCCTCGGTTTTTGCGTTGTCTCGATGGGCCTGATTTTCGTGCTCGGCGAAGACTTCTTCCCTAGCGTGGACGCCGGTGATATTCGCCTGCATATGCGTGCGCCGACCGGCACCCGCATCGAGGAAACCGCGCGTCTCGCGGATCAAGTCGAACAGGTGATTCGCGAGGTCGTGCCGGAAAAAGAACTCGGCACCATTCTCGACAACCTCGGCTTGCCCTATAGCGGTATCAACCTCTCATACAGCAACGCGGGCACGATCGGCACGCTTGACGGCGAGATCCAGGTGGCGCTCAATGAAGATCACAAGCCGACGCAAATCTACATGGACAAACTGCGCGCGATCCTGCCGCAGCGCTTTCCGGGCGTCGAGTTTTTCTTTCAGCCCGCCGACATCGTCACGCAGATTCTCAACTTCGGCCTGCCTGCTGCCGTGGACGTGCAGATTTCCGGCGCGAATCAGGAGGGGAACTTCGACATTGCGCGCAAGCTGCTGAAACAGGTGCGCATGATTCCCGGCACGGTGGACACCCACATCCAGCAGAAACTGGATGAACCGGCGATCAATCTTCAGATGGATCGCACGCGCCTTCAGCAACTCAATCTGAGCGCGAGCAACGTGGCGCAAAACGTGCTCATTTCGTTGTCGGGCAGTTCGCAAACGTCGCCGGGTTTCTGGTTCAACAACCGCAACGGCGTGGAATACAACGTGGCCGTGCAAACGCCGCAGTATCAGGTGTCGTCGATCGATGAACTGTTGCGCACGCCGGTGTCGGGTTCGGCCAACGGCCCGACGCAATTGCTCGGCAACCTGGTGCGGGTCGCGCCGCAGACGCAGTTCGCCGAAGTCACGCACTACAACATCAGGCCGGTCATCGATCTGTATGTGAGCGTCGAGAAGCGCGACCTGGGGAGCGTGGCGGATCAGGTCGACAAGCTGGTGGACAACGTGCGTGCGTCGCTGCCGCGCGGCAGTCAGATTACGGTGCGTGGCCAGGTGCAGACCATGCGCAGTTCGTTCTTCGGTCTGGGCATCGGCGTGGCGATGGCGATCGTGCTGGTGTACCTGTTGATCGTGGTGAATTTCCAGTCGTGGGTCGATCCGCTGATCATCGTCAGCGCGTTGCCCGCGGCGTTGGCGGGCATTGTGTGGATGCTGTTCCTGACCGGCACGCACCTGAGCGTACCGGCTTTGACGGGCGCGATCATGACCATGGGCGTGGCCACCGCCAACAGTATTCTGATGGTGTCGTTCGCGCGCCAGCGGCTCTCGGCTGGTGCACCGCCCTTGACCGCCGCGCTCGAAGCCGGTGCAAGCCGGATCAGGCCGGTGCTGATGACCGCCTTCGCGATGATCATCGGCATGATTCCGATGGCGCTCGGTCTCGGCGAAGGCGCCGAGCAGAATGCGCCGCTCGGCCGCGCGGTGATCGGCGGCTTGCTGTTCGCCACCGTGTCCACGCTGTTTTTCGTGCCGCTGGTGTTCGCGGCGATTCACTCCCGCCTCGCACGCCGCCATCGCGACGATGGTGACGATGGCGACGCGAATCACACGGGTTCCCGCGGTGACGACCCCGCGCCCGAGCACGGCGGCGCCGGCAAGCCCGCGTAAAGTTAAATGACGGCTGACTGAGATGGCTGACTGAGATGACCGAAAAAACCCATGCATCGCTAGCGATTCCTGCGCGAGAGACCGAAGGCGGCCACGCCTTGCCACCGCGCCATCAAGAATGGAAACGCGCCAAAATCGCCATGTGGATCGTGCTGGCGCTGCTGGCCGTCGGGGCGTTGCGCACCGTGATCGCCAACATCATGCAGAACCATTCGGTGGCGGAGACCACGAAGCAGAACGCCACGCAGTATGTGAACGTGGTGAGTCCGACCCAGACCGAAGGCGGCGGCAATACCTTGCTGCCGGGTACGCTGCGCGGCTACGTCGAATCGCCGATTTTCGCGCGCTCCACCGGCTATCTGCTGCACTGGTACGCCGATATCGGCACGCGAGTGAAGCAGGGCCAACTGCTCGCCGATCTCGATACGCCCGAAATCGATCAGGAACTCGCGCAGGCTTTGGCGCAGCGCCAGCAAACCAGTTCGAGCCTCGGCCTGGCCAGGAGCTCGCTGGACCGTTGGCAGCAACTGCGCCAGCGCGACGCGGTCTCGCAGCAGGAACTCGACGAACGGCAGAGCACGTACACGCAGGACGTGGCCAACCTCGCCGCCGCCGACGCCAACGTCAAGCGTCTGCAGCAGCTCGAATCGTTCAAGCGGATCGTCGCGCCGTTCGCGGGCGTGGTCACGCAACGCAATGTCGATGTCGGCGACCTGATCGATGCGGGCAGCGGCACGAGCCGCGCGCTGTTCGCGCTCGCGCAGTCGGACCCGCTGCGCGTCTATGTGCAACTGCCGCAGGCGTATGCGCAAAACGTGTCGGTGGGACAGAAGGTGGTGGTGACGCAGGCCGAACTGCCGGGTCAGCAATTCCACGGCACGATCACGCACATTTCCGGCGCGATCGACGTGCCGACGCGTTCGCTGCAGGTCGAAGTGACGCTGCCGAATCCCGACGACAAACTGCGGCCGGGCGCCTATGTCCAGGTCGCGGTGCCGGCGGTCGCGCGCGCGCAATTGATGGTGCCGGGCAACGCCCTGCTGTTTCGCGCTGAAGGCCCGCGGGTCGCGGTAGTCGATGCGAAGGGCAACGTGCAGTTGCACAAGATCGTGATTGCGCAGGATCTCGGACAGTCGCTCGAAATCGAAAGCGGCATCGAGGCGAACGACAAGATCATCATCAACCCGAGCGATTCGATCGCGGACGGCGATCACGTGCAGATCCAGCAGCCGCAGGCCAACGGCAAGGGGGCGTCGTGAAGCGCGTGGCCACATGCCGTGCGTTGACCACGCTGGCAGGCGCGGCGCTGCTGGCCGCGTGCACGGTCGGGCCGGACTACCAGCGGCCGCAGGCCGAGGTGCCGCCCACCTGGCAAACCGATTCCTACTGGCGCGTGGCCGTGCCGTCTCATGCGCCGATTTCGCCGGACTGGTGGAGCGCGTTCAGCGATCCGACGCTCGCCACGCTGGAAACGCAGGCGCTCGCGCAGAATCAGACGTTGGTGGCGGCCAGCGCGCATTACGAGCAGGCGCGGGCGACGCTCGCGAACAACCGCGCGCAGCAGATTCCCGAAGTCGATCTCGCGGCGCAGGGATCGCGCTTCCGGATTTCGCAAAACCGTCCGCAGACGAATTACGGCACGCCCACGACGTCGACGGTGCAGAACAATGTGCAGCTCGGCCCCACCATCAGCTACGACACCGATCTATTCGGCCGGATACGTCGTGAAGTGGAAGGCGCGGCGGCTTCCGCGCAGCAATCGGCCGACGATCTCGCCAACGCGCGGCTCGTGCTCACCACCGATCTCGCCACCGACTATTTCTCGCTGCGCGAACTCGACGCCGAGATCGACGTACTGAATCAGTCGGTGAAACTGCAGCAGAAGGCGCTCGACTACGTCACCACGGAACACGATCTCGGCTCAGTGTCGGGGCTCGACGTGCTGCAGCAGAAATCGCTGCTCGACTCGACGCGCGTGCAGGCGCAACTGCTGCTGAATCAGCGCGCGCAGTTCGAACATGCGATCGCCGCGCTGGTCGGCGTGCCCGCGCCGCAGTTCTCGGTTGAGCCCAAGGTGCTCGCGGTGCAGGTTCCGTCGATCCCGCTCGGCGTGCCCAGCGACGTGTTGCAGCGGCGGCCCGATGTCGCCTCGGCGGAGCGCGCGATGGCCGCGGCGAATGCGCAGATCGGCGTCGCCAAGGCGGCGTTTTTCCCGAGTCTCACGCTGGCGCCGAGCATCGGCTGGGAAAGCACGCAGTTCGCCAGTCTGCTGAGCGCGCCCACGCTGATGTGGACGCTCGGCGCGGCGGTCGGCCAGGTGCTGTTCGACGGCGGCCGCCGCGCGGCCAACGTGAAGTTCGCGAGCGAAGGCTACAGGGCCACCGAGGCGAACTACCGGCAGACCGTGCTCACCGCGTTCCAGCAGGTGCAGGACGGCATCACCGGACTCTCGGTGCTGGACGGCGCGGCGAAGCAGTCGAGCGAGGCCGTCACCGATGCGCAGCATCTGCTCGCGCTCGCCAACGACCGCTATTCGGGTGGCCTCGTTGCTTACCTCGACGTGATCACCGCGCAACAGTCGCTGCTCACCAGCGAGCGCCAGGACGTGCAGATTCATGGCCAGCAGATGACCCTGTCGGTTTCGCTCGTGAAGGCGCTCGGCGGCGGCTGGGACGTCGGCACGGACATGTCGAATGCGCCCACGGGCGCGCAGCCGAACGACACGAAGGAGGCGATGGCTCCCGCGCGGTGAGCTACCGGAGAACATGAAGCAGTCAAAGCGGCACACAAGCGGTGCGCAAGAGAAATGCAAGGCGTTTCGTATAATGCACATACAAGGGGACGCGCATGAAATTGCTGATTGTTGAAGACGAGCACAAGGTGGTGGACTACCTGCGCTCCGGTTTGACAGAACAGGGGTGGGTCGTCGACGTCGCGCTCGACGGCGAGGAAGGCATGCATCTGGCCACCGAATTCGATTACGACGTGATCGTCCTCGACGTGATGCTGCCTAAACGCGACGGCTTCAGCGTGCTGAAGGCGCTGCGCATGCGCAAGTCCACGCCGGTCATCATGCTCACCGCGCGCGATCATGTGAACGACCGCGTGCGTGGCCTGCGCGAAGGCGCCGACGACTACCTCACCAAACCCTTTTCGTTTCTCGAACTGGTCGAGCGGCTGCATGCTCTCGCGCGCCGCACGCGCTCACAGGAGTCGACGCTGATTTCCGTCGGCGATCTGTTCGTCGATCTGATCGGACGGCGCGCGACCCGTGACGGCGTGCGCCTCGATCTGACCGCGAAGGAATTCCAGTTGCTCAGCGTGCTGGCGCGCCGGCAAGGCGACATTCTGTCGAAGACCGCGATCACCGAACTCGTTTGGGACGTCAATTTCGACAGCCATACGAACGTGGTCGAGACCGCGATCAAACGATTGCGCGCCAAGCTCGACGGCCCATTCCCCTCCAAACTGCTGCATACCGTGCGCGGCATGGGTTACGTGCTCGAAGTGCGGGAAGAGGCGGAGCAGTCATGAACCGCTCGATTGCCCGGCGCCTCGCGTTGATGTTCGCGTTCGTCGCGCTGTTCGTGTTCACGCTGGTCGGCACGGGGCTCTTTCTGGTGCTGCGCACGCAGCTCGAACACCATCTGCGCGAGTCGCTCGACGATCGCACGCAGATCGCGCGCATCATCGTCTATCACGCCGTGACGCCGGAAAAGTGGCGCATGGCACGCGAAAAGCTCACCGACATGACGCCGCACGACGGCAGCACGGTGTACGCGGTGTCGAGCACCGATCCGTATTTCCATTACGGCACGCCGGTCGACGGTTCGGTGGTCACGAGCTGGGCGGGCGGCTATGCGCGCGTGACGCCGGCCGGCGGCGGGCAGGACATGCTGACCTCGACGGCCACGATTCCGGCCTACGGCGCGCGCCCGGCGGTGCAATTGCAGGTCGCCTCGAGCTATTCGCCCAACGTGCGCACCATGCGCGTGTTCGGCTTTGCGCTCGCCGCGCTGTCAGCGCTGGGCAGTCTCGGCGTGCTGCTGCTCAGCTATTCGGTCACGCGGCTCGGCCTCGCGCCGCTCACGCGCCTCACGCGCGACGCTTCCGCCGTGAGCCCGAACAACCGCTCGCAGCGTCTGAACACGGCCTCGCTGCCGCTCGAACTGAACGACCTGGCCAACTCCTTCAACGGTGCGCTCGAGCGGCTTGACGGCGCGTATGGCCGCCTCGAATCGTTCAATGCGGACGTGGCCCATGAACTGCGCACGCCGGTGACGATTCTGATCGGCCAGACGGAAGTGGCGTTGACACGCAATCGCTCGGTCGACGATCTGCGCCATACGTTGCAATCGAATCTCGAAGAATTCGAGCGCATGCGGGCGATCATCAACGACATGCTGTTCCTCGCCCGCGCCGATCAGGGCGAACGCGCGACGGGCCTCATCGACGCGTCGCTGGCCGCGGAAGTCGCGCATACGCTGGAGTTTCTGGAGATCCCGCTCGAAGAAGCGCGGGTGCGTGCGCAACTGCGTGGCGACGCCATGGCGCGGGTGAACCGCTCGCTGTTCGGCCGCGCCTGCACGAATCTGTTGATGAACGCCATCCAGCATTGCGAACCGGGCGCCCAGATCAGCGTGACGATCGTGAGCGACCAGGATCAGGTACGTGTCGCGGTGGCCAACCCCGGCGAGCCGATCGCGCCTGATGTGCTCGAACATCTGTTCGACCGCTTCTATCGCGCCGAGGTCTCGCGCACGAACAGCCGCGAAAACCACGGGCTGGGTCTCGCGATCGTGAAAGCGATTGCGGAGATGCATCGCGGCACCGTGTCGGCGCAAAGCGCGCACGGCATTAATACGTTTGCATTCTCGGTCGCGGCAGTCTCGCCGATGGAAGCCGGCATGCCGGCGGCGCGCTCGAACGCGAGTGCGGCGGGTGAGGGAAGCGGTTATTCGTCGCTGGTGAAAGGCAAGTCGGCCTGAACCGGCAGACGCCGCGGCGGCAGCAGCGCATTGGCCGGCGTCAACGCGCTGACGCGCACGCCGAGGAGCCGCAGCTTGCGGTTCAACTCCACTCTGCGCAGGCATTCGGTCGCGGCGCGCCGGATTTCGGCGGCGTCGGCGGTCGGCACGTCCAGCGTCAGATCGCGCGTGACCGTGCGGAAATCGTCGTAACGCAATTTGATGCCCACGGTGCGCCCCATGTAGCCCTTGCGCACCAGATCTTCCGCCACGCGCACGCACAAGCCGGTAAACGAACTGGACAGCGCCGGCCGGTCGTGACGCGGATGCAGATCGCGCTCGAAAGTCGTCTCGCGGCTCATCGACTTGGGCTCCGATTCGACGACCACCGGCCGCTCGTCGTGGCCTTGCGCGACCTGCATGAGCCACGCCGAGTAGCTGCGCCCGAAGTGGTCCTGCAAGAGCCCCGCGTCCGCCGCCGCCAGATCGCCGACCGTGGCGAGACCGAGCGCGGTCAGTTTCTCCGCGGCCTTCGGTCCGATACCGTTGACCTTGCGCACCGGCAGCGGCCAGACGCGCAAGGGTATGTCAGCGGGCGTGAGGATGGTGAGGCCATCGGGTTTGTCGAGTTCGGAGCCGATCTTCGCGAGCAGCTTGTTCGGCGCCACGCAAATCGAGCAGGTGAGGCCGGTGGCCTGATTGACCGCCTGCTTGATGCGCGCGGCGATCTCTTGTGGCTCGCCCGGCAGTTCAGTCAGATCGATATAGATTTCGTCGATGCCGCGGTCTTCGATGCGGTCTGTAAACGTGGCGACCGCCGCCTTGAACAGGCGCGAATAGTGGCGATAGGAGTCGAAGTCGGTGGGTAGCAGGATCGCGTCCGGCGCGAGCACGGCGGCCTTCATCATGCCCATGGCCGAGAACACGCCGAGCGCGCGGGCTTCATAAGTGGAGGTGGTCACCACGCCGCGGCCTGCGTAATCGCGCAGCTTCGCGAAGCGGCGCGTGCCGTCTTCGAGTGTTTGCGGCACGCCGTTACGGCCGCCCCCGATCACCACCGCCTGGCCACGCAGTTCCGGATAGCGCAAAAGCTCGACGGACGCGTAGAACGCGTCCATGTCGAGGTGCGCGATGTGGCGGCTGGCAGAACTCATGGGTGGCAAAAAAACGGCCGACGACAACGGCCAAACCGTAATAGTACCTTGCTCCGCCCGGCCAGGGACCGCTCAGAAGCGGTAGCTCACCCCGATCTGCAGCACCGGATAGAGCTTGTATCGCTCTACCTTGTCGCTGATCTTGCGTTCCTGCTCGTCGATGTTCGACTGCGGCGTGAACATCGAATAGATCGCCGGCACGTTGTATGAGGCGCGCGGGCGGCCGTATGCCACGCCGAGATCGAACGTCATCCCGAAGCCCTTCGAGACCGGCTTATGGCCGTAACCAATGCCGAGGTAAGGCATGACGCGCGGCAGCGTGACCGTGGCCGAGGGCGCGGCGCCCACGGCCGGCACGAAGTCGTCGCCGATCTTGTAGTTGCCTTGCGCGTTCGGCACGGCATGCGCGCTCAGTTCGTCGTCGTTGATGAGTGCGCCGGCCGTCACGCGAAAGCCGCTGGAGCTGAACGGGAACAGATCGAGGTACAGGCCGCCCTGCAAGAGTTTGAGGTGGCCGTCGTACTCGTTGTCGTTGGCGTGGACCGTATGCGACAGCCCGAAGCCTTCCAGTTCCGCATGCACGCCTGCCCATGAATTCAGCGGCAAGGCGGCGCCGACACCCGCACCGAGCGTGCCGCCATGCACATAAATCTCCTGCGCCTGTGCTGCTCCCACCATCACCGTCGCCAACGTCGCGACCACAGCCGCATTTTTTACCCGTTTCACCGCACCATCTCCCCGACAAGGATTATTTCCGTGTGGCGACTTTACGGTTTAACCATGCGGTTCAAATGCATGAATAGCGGGCAGTTATGGCGACTCTTCGCGTTCAAGTTTTGCGGTCGGGAGAAAACGGAATTTATGACCTGTAAATCCTGCCGAACCGGCGATTGAATCGCACATGGTGCGCAGAATAGGCCTGTTTTAAAGGGCTATTCGGTGAATCGAACCAAACGGCGTGCTTCGATAATGACTCTCGCAGAAGACCCGTTTGCCACGCACACGGCACTCGAGAAACGGGTCGATTCGTCTGATAAAAAGAGCGCGTTGCGCTTCATTTTGCGTGTGTCGTGATGGTGTGCGCGACCGGCTTTTCTGGATCTGGAGCAGTTATGTTTTCGTCTCAAACGTCACGATCGTTCGGCGCCGCAGTGGTTGTCGCCGCAACGGTTTTACTGAGCGCATGCGGTGGCTCGGGCGGCAGTAGCGCCAGCACCAGCAGCAACGTGCTGAAATTGTCTTCGGCGGTGCAAAGCGAGCATGTCGCGCGTTATGCCGGCGCGTTCGGCATGCTGTCCGGGCCTGGGGTGGCGGTGATTTACACCTCGGTGGTGCAGTCGCTGGTGAGCGGTGTCACAGCCGGTACGCCCAATAGCACGACTGCCTGTCCGGTTGGCGGTTCGATCAGCGTGGCAACGCAAAGCGCCGGCGCGAGCGGCCTGCAGAGCGGCGAAACCGCCGCCGTCAGCTTCAATCAATGCGTGGGACAGGTGAAGGCGCCCGGCGTATCGGACAGTGCCTCGATTACCGGCACGGTGAGCGTGCAGATTCAAAGCTCGCAGGGCGTGGTCGGCAAGGCGTCGAACGACTGGTCGTACACGGCCGTTGAAACCGCCAACGCGTTGACGCTGGTTTCAGCGAACAGCACGACCGTGGTGAACGGCACCGTCAGCTTCACCATGAGCTACGACGCGAAGACGGGCGTCACCACCACCACCGCCAGCGCGCCGACGGTGACGCTCGGCCGCTCGCAGCCGGCGGGCTCGGGCAATATCAGCGGCAATATCACGATCACGTCGCTGAATTACTCGCGCGTGCACGGCACGGATCCGGTCACGGACACGCTCACTACCAGCGGCAACATCAGCGTGAACGTGGCCGACGCGGTGATCGCCTTCAACGTCGCGACGCCGACGCCGGTCACGATCAGCGGCGGCAACGTGCAGGCCGGCGTGATCCAGTTGTCGACGAGCGATACCATCGAGACCATCACGCCGAAAGACGCGTCGACGGTCGGCATTACGGTGACATCGAATGGGCAGACGGGGACTTACACGGAAAGCGTGGACACGTTCCGCTCGCTGGTGAGCGGCTGAGCGAGTTCGCGGGACGGCGTGGAGAGTAGGGGGCGGGTTGCGGCGACATGATGGTCGAGGGACCGGTTGCCGCAACCGCGAAACGCAAGCCTGATAGGCAGGGGCTTACTGCTTGATGCCTTCGGCCTGAATATGCAGCGTGGTCTGCATCTTGAAGCCGTAGGTCTTGCCGAAGTCGACGCCGAAGTCGTCGCGATTGAACGTCGCAGTCGATTCCGTGCCGCACACTTCACGCTTAAGCATCGGATTCATGATGCACTTGAACGATTCGATCTTCAGATTGATCGGCTTGGTGATGCCGTGCATGGTCAGCGTGCCGATCACTTCCACCGGCTTGTCGCCGTCGAAGCGGATCTGCGTGCCCTTGTAGGTCGCGGTCGGATACTTCGCGGCGTCGAAGAACTTGTCCGTGACCAGTTCGGCGTCGAGCTTGTCGTTGCCGATATCCACCGAGCTCATGTCGATCGTCACGTCGACCGTGCCGGTCTTCGCCGCGCGATCCAGCACCACGGTGCCGCTGCTCTTCTTGAACTTGCCGCGCCAGATCGACAGGCCGCCGAAGTGATCGGTTTCGAAGCTCGGGTAGGTGTGCGTCGGGTCGAGCTGATACGTATCGGCTGCCATGGCGTTGAACGACAATGCGGTGGCCAGCGCGCCTGCGGCGAGCAAAAGTTGTTTCTTCAAGGTGTTCTCCAGGTTTCAGAAAGTGTTGCGACGCTTCGTGTCGAGTTATTTCTTCGAAGCGACGATGTGAAATTTGATGACGACTTCATCGGCGACCACCGACGTGTCTTTCCATTCGCCGGTGCCGACGTCGAATTGCGAGCGCTTGATCGGCAACGCGCCGTCGAAGGTTTGCGTGGCGCCCTGGCTGGCGATGGTGACGGGCACCACGACGGTTTGCGACTTGCCCTTGATGGTGAGCTTGCCGGTGATCTTGTACTGGTTGCCGCCCGCCGGCGCGATCGCGCTCGAGACGAAGGTCGCGGCCGGGAAGGTGGCGCTGTCGAACCATTCCTTGCCTTGGGCCTGCTTGTTGTAGTCCTCGGCGCCGAGGTCGTAGCTGCTGGTGTCGATCGAGACATTGGCGCTGCCGGCAGTCGGCCTGGCCGGATCGAAATTCAGTTGCGCCGAGAACTTTTTGAACTTGCCGTCGACGGGCACGTTCATCTGTTTCGTGGTGGCGATCACGCTGCTCTTGCTCGTGTCGACATCGGCGTGCGCGAGGTTCGCGCCGAACAGCGACAAAGCCGTGATGCCGGCGAGCGTCACACGTTGAACGGAGTGGTAAAAGTTTGATTTCATGGTGGTACGCATCCTATCGAACCCGCGCGCGTTGATTGCACACCGCTGGGAATTAGATTGCCAACAAGCCGTAGCCAATCGCCGGCTGTTACTTGAGGAATGGAATCATTCGAGCCAGCAATCCGTCGCGGTCGACGAATTGATGCTTGAGCGCTGCCGCCACATGCATCGCAACCAGTGCAAGCAACGTGTAATTGAGCAGCACGTGGACAGTGCGCAGGCTTGCCTTGAGCGCCTGATCCGGGCCGATGATGGTAGGCAGCGGCACGATGCCGAGATACACCACCTGAATGCCTGCGGCGGAACTATAGAAATAGCCGGACAGCGGAATCGCCAGCATCAGCACATACAGCACGCCGTGCACCAGATGCGCGGCGGCCTTCTGCCATGCGGGCGTGGCGCTGTCGAGCGCCGGTGCGCGGTGGGTGGCGCGCCACAGCACGCGGGCCACGGCAAGCATGAACACGGTCACGCCGATCCACTTGTGCCAGGAGAAATACTTCAGCTTGGTGGGCGTGAATCCGGGGATATCGGTCATGATCCAGCCGATATAGAAGCCGCAGATGATCAACGCCGCGATCAGCCAGTGCAAGGCTATGGCGGCGCCGTGGTAGCGGTCTGAACGGACAGGGCTGGAATCCATACTTTGACGTTCTTGGGTTATCGGGTATTGCAGGTGAGTGCGAATGATAGGGATGCCAATGAAAACTGAATAGCCGGGGAGAAGGGAACAGATTGTTGTATCCGTGACGCTAATGTCGCTGGAATAAAACGGCGCGGCGCCCGTAATGGGCCGGGAGGTCGTCCGCTGTGTTAATTTGCCGGCTGAACCGCCAGGAGAGTTGAGACCGATGAACAGGATTGAAAACAACAACATCGCGCCAGGCGCGGATTTTCTGCGGCACGAGATGGCACCCGTGGCACCTGCCGCAGCCGGGGTGGAAGGCTACATGGAGCACGACGCGGCTGTCTACCGCACGTTGCTCGAATCGACGAAAGCGATTCCGTGGAAGATCGATTGGGCGACCATGGAGTTCGCTTATATCGGCCCGCAGATCGAAGCCCTGCTGGGCTGGGCGCCCTCGAGCTGGAAAACCGTGCAGGACTGGGCCGCGCGCATGCATCCCGAGGACCGCGAGAAGGTGGTCGAATTCTGTGTCGCGCAATCGCAGGCGGGCACCGATCACGAAGCGGACTATCGCGCGTTGACGAGCCGCGGCGAATACGTCTGGCTGCGTGACGTGGTGCACGTGGTGCGCGACGCGCGCGGCGATGTGGAGTCGCTGGTCGGCTTCATGTTCGATATCAGCGAGCGCAAGAAGACCGAAGAGAAACTCGCGGCGCTGCAACGGGAACTCGAGGCGCTCTCGTTCAAGGACGGCCTGACGGGCGTCGGCAATCGCCGCGCGTTCGATGCCGGCTTGCAGCGCGAATGGAGCGCGGCTTTGCGTCATGCGGCGCCGCTCTCGTTGATCATGGTCGATATCGACTTCTTCAAGTCCTACAACGACTACTACGGTCACGTGCAGGGCGACGAGTGCCTGAAGCGGGTCGCCGGCGTGTTGAGCGGCGCGGTTCGGCCGGGCGACTTTGTCGGCCGCTTCGGCGGCGAAGAGTTCGTGCTGATCCTGCCGAACACTGGCGCCGACGCCGCCCGCCAGGTGGCCGAGCGCTGCCGCGACCGCATTGCGACCGAAGAGATCGCGCATGAGCGCTCGCCGTTCCGGCAAACGGTGACCGCCAGCTTCGGCGTCGGCACCACGATTCCGGCCGAGGCGGCCGATCCGGTGGCCTTCGTCAATCTGGTGGATACGCAGCTCTACCACGCGAAGGACAACGGCCGCGATTGCATTGCGGCGGTGAACCGCGTGCGATGAGCACGCGCAACGGCACAACCACGGGCGCGTAACTTGCTGTAAGAGCGCCTGCGGCCGCCGCATCATCGGTGCGCTCGCCCGGCCATGCCGGACATCGCGCTCGCGCGTCACCAATCATCCAGGGCTCGCTTAGTGAATTCCGTTTTCCTGTCTTGGGGTATCGCCGCCGCCGCCACGGCGGGCGTCATCACGCGGCCGTTCAAATGGCCCGAAGCCGTGTGGGCCGTGGCCGGCGCGCTGCTGCTGGTCTCGCTCGGGCTGTTGCCGGTCCATCTGGCGCTCGAGGCGATCGGCAAGGGCACCGACGTCTATCTGTTCCTCTTCGGCATGATGCTGCTGTCGGAAGTGGGCCGTCGCGAAGGCCTGTTCGACTGGGTCGCCGTGCTCGCGGTCAATCATGCCCAGGGTTCGCCGCGCAAGCTCTTCCTGCTGGTCTACCTGGTCGGCGTGGCGATCACCGCGTTTCTTTCGAACGACGCCACCGCCGTCGTCCTCACGCCGGCCGTGTTCGCCGCCGCCAAAAAGGCGAAGACGCATCCGCTGCCCTTGCTGTTCGTCTGCGCGTTCATCGCCAACGCGGCGAGCTTCGTGCTGCCGATCTCGAATCCGGCCAACATCGTGCTGTACGGCAATCACACGCCCGCACTCGGCGCCTGGCTGATGCGCTTCACGCTGCCGTCGCTGCTGTCGATCGTCGCGACCTACGTGATGCTGCGCTGGACCCAGCGCGACGCGCTCGCCGGCGCCTGCGAGGCGAATCTCGAACCGGTCGAGCTGTCGTCGAGCGGCCGCGTGGCGCTCGCGGGCATCGCGGTGACGGCCGTCGTGCTGCTGACGGTCTCCGCGTTCGATGTTCCGCTCGGCATGCCAACCGCGATACTCGGCGCACTGACTGCGCTGGTCGTGCTGATTCAGGAGCGCAAATCGCCGCTGCCGATGATCCGCGAAATCTCGTGGAGCGTGCTGCCGCTGGTCGCCGCGCTGTTCGTGCTCGTCGAAATGCTGGATCACACCGGCGTGATCACGGCGGCGGCCCAACTCACGCAGCGCGCCGCGCAACAGCACGAACTGGCCACGGCGGGCTGGGCGGGCACCGTCATCGCGCTCGGCAGCAATCTGATGAACAACTTGCCGGCGGGTCTGATCGCCAGTTCGACCGTGATGCAGGCGCACAGTCCGGAGCGTGTGATCGACGCGCTGCTGATCGGCGTCGACCTCGGTCCGAACCTGTCTATCACCGGTTCACTCGCAACGATCCTCTGGCTCAACGCGATTCGCCGCGAGGGCGAAGACGTGAGCTTCATGAAGTTTCTGAAGGTGGGCGCGCTGGTGATGTTGCCGGCGCTCGTGCTGGCGCTCGGCGCACGGATTCTGACCGGTTGAAGGCGTGAATCCAGCTTCGAGGATGGCGGCGGGTTCCAGGTCGCCGCGTTACCACCGCGTACCGGTGGGACGCAGCGGCGCTGCGGCGAACGACGCTTCGTTCGCTTCTTTCAGCGAACGCAGCGTCTCCTCGAGCCGCGCGATGCGCGCGCGCTGTATCGGCATCAACGTCGGCCTGGGCAAATTTTGCAGGCGATTGTGCCAATAGGACAGGGGAATGCGATCGTTGGTGGAGATCATCCCGAATACCCGTTCGAGGTGGGCGATCTCCTTGTCGAGTTCCTGGTAGTTCATCTGATGTTTCCCAAAAGGGTGGTGACTTGCCCGACACCTGTCCGGGAAGCCGCTCGCGAGTCCGATGGTTGGACAGACATGTCCCACGAATGGACATGCGCCACGTGACAAACGACATTCAGCAAGCGATCTTCCGCACCCGCTGGAACGCAATCGCGCTGCGTTTGGCCTCCCTCTATAACCGCGAAACCCACCGCTTTATTCCAAGGGTCCGTTCGGAGTTTTGCAACAGGGACTCGCGCTCCGCAGCACGCCGCCGGACCTTCTTAAGGACAACGGGAATTCACCAGGCGTTCTCGCGAACGGCATGTCCTATGCTGGTTCAACGGCTTTTGTTGTAATCAGCACATCGGCTGATAAAACGCAGAGCGCGCCTAACGCGGCATCATCATGACGGGCTGGGCGTAGGTCACGGCGGGCGCGGGCACGATCGCGTAGTTGGTTGGCGCCGGTACGACGACGGTGGTGTACAGGGGAACGGGCTTCGGCGCTGTCACGGTGGCCGCGACCGGAACGGCCAAGGGAAGGGGAGCCGGCGGGGGCGCCACCACATACACGGGATTGACCGGCACGGAGTAGTAGACCGGGCGCGGCGGCGGTGCGTAGACCACGGCGGCGGGCAGATAGACGACCACACGGGCGAATGCCGTCGACGAACAGGCGAGGCCGATGGCGGTGACAGTTGAGGCGTAGACGAGACGGATAGTCAATTGGTACTCCTGATGCGTTGAGCAATGCGATGCGTCTTCGGCTGAAGAGGCGGGCCGGCCGGCTCGGGTGACGTGAGAGCTCAGCCGTTGCGACGAGGCGCTGATGGCGCCGGCAGACGAAAGATACGCAAAGCGCCGTGAAAACGGCATCGCAAACTCATTTCATTCGATGTCACGCCGCGGCGGTGTTGCGGCGCGCATGTGTATGGAGCGCATGCTGCATTTGCGGTGGCGGCACACGTGGCAGCTCGTGGCGATGCCACGAAAGCCATGACATAAGTCGACATGATTCTGACGTTGCCTTCGGGCGGCGCTTCCTCAAGAATTCGGCCTGTCATCGGAACGGATCGCGGCAAACGGCAGGCGACGTTCGGTGGCTCAATCGAAGGAGTCAGTCATGAAGAAGTTGATCGCTATCGTGTTGCTGTGCTGCGCATCCACCGTCACGTTTGCTCAAACCGCGCCTCAAGGCGGCAACCCGCAGCGCATGGAGCGCATGGTCCAGCAATTGCAATCGCGCTTTGCGAATGCCAATACCACGCACGACGGCAAGCTCACCAAGGAGCAGGCCGCCGCGGGCATGCCGATGGTCGCCAAGCACTTCGACGAGATCGATACGCAGAAGGCGGGCTACATCACCCTGGCGCAGATCGAGGCATTCATGCAGGAACGCGGGGCAGCGCACTGAGCCGCGCGGGCATCGGCGGGACCATGAAGCCGTGGCGCGGCGCAGTGTGCCGCCAGCGCGCGAGCCGTCCTGCCGAACCA
This sequence comes from Paraburkholderia dipogonis, assembly GCF_046027395.1. Classification (GTDB taxonomy): domain Bacteria; phylum Pseudomonadota; class Gammaproteobacteria; order Burkholderiales; family Burkholderiaceae; genus Paraburkholderia; species Paraburkholderia dipogonis_A. Next base: position 251,001 of record NZ_JAQQEG010000001.1, read on the forward strand.
TCAGCCGTCCTCTGAAACCAATAAAAACGCGCGATGAAACCTGCCACGTCCCGCCATCTGCGCATCGCCGGCGCGTCGATCGTTGTATCGATCAGTGCGGCGCTCAGCGGTTGCGTGAGCGTCGGCCCGGATTTCAAACAACCGGAAGCGACGCTCGAAAACCAGTGGCTCGAAAGTTTGCCCGGTGAGGCGCATGCCACGCCTGCCGCGCAAGCCGCCTGGTGGACCGCGTTCAACGATCCCGTGCTCACCGCGCTGGAGCAGCGCGCGTATGAGCGCAACCTGTCGCTGCAAGTGGCCGGCCTGCACATCTTCAAGGCGCGCGCGCAACTCGCGACCAGCGCGGAGAATCTGCTGCCGCAGTCGGGCAGCGTGTCCGTGGGCGCTGACCACATCAACACGAGCGGCGTCGGTCCGATTCCGCCGACCCATCTGTGGGCCGAACATTTGCGCGTGAACGCCGGCTGGGAGATCGACTTCTGGGGCAAATATCGCCGGCAGATCGAATCGGATCGCGCGCAATTGCGCGTGTCGGAAGCCGCGTATGACAACGCGCTGGTGTCGCTATTCGGCGACGTCGCCAATGCCTATATCGATCTGCGTGCACTCGAACAACGCATCGCCGTCGCGCAGCAGAACCTGAAGGCGGTCCAGCAGAGTCTCGCGCTGACCCAGGCGCGCTACAAACGCGGCGCGTCGAGCCAGCTCGATGTCGAACAGGCCGCCACCCTGGTGGCCGAAACCGAGGCGCAGATTCCACCGCTCATCAAGGCGCGCGCGCAGGACCGCGACACGCTTGCTGTGTTGCTCGCCGATCCGCCCGACGCCGTCGACGCGCAACTCAAAGGCAGCAGCGCGATCCCCGTGCCGCCGACGCAGATCGATGTCGGCATTCCCGCCGATCTGCTGCGGCGCCGGCCCGATGTGCGCCAGGCCGCGCTCAACGCGGCGGCGCAATCGGCGCTGATCGGCGCGGCGAAGGCCAAGCTGTATCCGTCCTTGTCGTTGACGGGCCTGTTCGGGCTGTCGTCGGGCGAACAGCACGGCATTGGGCTGTCCCAATGGGGCAGCAAGACCATCGGTCTCTTTTCCGCCGGCATTACGCTGCCGATCCTCGATCGCGGCCAACTGAAAAACGCCGTGCGGATTCAGGACGCGACTTTTCAGGAGGCCGTGCTCGACTATCAGGGCACGGTGCTGCAAGCACAGAAAGAAGTGGAAGACGCGATTGCCGGACTGCGCACCTCGCTCGACGCGCTGGCCGCGTCTTCGCGTGCGTCGGATGCGTCACAGCGTGCGCTGCGGCTCGCCAATGCGCAGTATCGCTCGGGCTCGGTCACTTACGACACGGTGCTCGACGCCTCTCGTTCCGTGCTGCGCGACGGCGATTCGCTCGCGCAAAACCAGGGGCTTGCGGCGATTGCCGCGGTGGCGCTGTATCGCTCGCTCGGCGGAGGCTGGGAAGTGGCGCAAGGGCAGCAGGTGGTGAGCGAACAGATTGCCGAACAGATGGCGCGGCGCACGGATTGGGGCCGCTTGTTGAACCCGCCTGCGAATTCCGCGTTGGCGCGCGCGAGCGGAGGCGAGCCGGAGAATGGGAAATAAGAACATGGCAGATAAGAGCCCGATAACCAGACGTGTCGGGGTGGGGATTTGCATCGTGCTTGGCATGGCGCTGGCCGCTTGCCGCGACGGCAACGTGCCGGCCACCCAGAATGCGCCCTTGCCGCAAGTCAGCGTGATGCGGCCGCAACCGCGCGAGGTGCGTGAGCAACTCGACTTGAGCGGCACGGTTGCGCCTTCGGCCACCGTCACACTGGTGGCGCGCGTGCAGGGCATGCTGAAGGAAATCGGTTTCAGCGACGGCGCCAACGTCAAGCAGGGGCAGTTGCTGTTCCGCATCGAGCCGGACACATACCGCGCGCAGCTCACCTACGACCAGGCCGAACTCGTCAACGCCGAACAGGAATTGACACGCCAGAAGCAGCTCACGTCCGACAACGCGACCTCTGAGTCGTCGTTGCAGAAAGCGCAGACCACGCGCGACCAGGCGCTCGCCAAACGCGATATGTCGCGCATCAATCTCGGCTATACGGAGATTCGCGCGCCGTTCGCGGGACGCATCGGCGCGCGTTCGTTCGACGTCGGCAATCTGGTGGGCGCGTCCGATTCCACGAAACTCGCCACGCTGGATCGCATCCAGCCGGTGTACGTGAATTTCACGCTGAACGAACGCGACGCGAACCGCATCGGCCTGTTCACGAAGCCACCGCGCACGGTGCGGGTGAACGTGCTCGGCGCGCCGGCCGGCAAGGGCGAGGACGCCGCGCTCGAATTCGTCGATACGCGGGTCGATTCCAACAGTGGCGCGATCAGGCTGCGCGCCGACATCGCCAATCCGGACGCGCATCTGATTCCGGGCATGTCGGTCGAAGTGCATATTCCCGCCGGCGCGCCGCAAAACGTGTTGCTGGTGCCCGATACCGCGTTGTTGCGCGAGCAGGCCGGCGCCTTCTTGCTGGTCGTGAACGGCGCGAATGTGATCGAGAAACGCGCGGTGGTGACCGGCGGGCTGTTCGGCTCGCTGCGTGCGATCACGTCGGGCCTGAACGCCGACGACCGGGTCGTGACGGGCGGCGCGCTGGCGGTCGCGCCGGGCACCAAGGTGCAGGTGGCGTCCGCCGCGACGCAAGGCCAGTCATGATCCGCTTCTTCGTCGAGCGGCCGGTCCTCGCCAATGTGATCGCGCTGATCGTGATGTTGCTCGGCGCCGTGGCGCTGATCAATCTGCCGATCGCGCAATATCCGCCCATCACGCCGCCGACCGTGCAAGTGGTGGCGCGCTTTCCCGGCGCCAGCGCCGCGACGCTGATCGACCGCGTAGCGCTGCCGATCGAAACGCAGGTCAACGGCGTGGAAAACGCACTCTACATGCAGTCGACCAGCACCAACGACGGCACCTATACGCTCACGGTCACCTTCGCCGTCGGCACGGATGTCGACAAGGCGCAGGTGCTGGTGCAAAACCGCGTGTCGGCGGCGACCGCGCAACTGCCGCAGGCGGTGCAGCAGCAGGGCGTGACCGTGCGCAAGCGCTCGACCGCGATCCTGCAGCTCTACACGCTGCAATCGCCGGATCCGAAATACGATTCACTGTTTCTGAGCAACTACGCGGTGATCTATCTGCGCGACACGCTCGCGCGTTTGCCGGGCGTAGGCGACGTGACCGTGTTCGGCACCGGGCAGTACAGCATGCGCGTGTGGCTCGATCCGCAGAAGCTGAGCGAGCGCAATCTGACCGCCGCCGACGTGATGTCGGCGATCCAGAGCCAGAGCAAGGACGTGAGCGCGGGCCAGCTCGGTTCCGAGCCGAACTCGGGTGGCCAGGCGTTCCAGCTCACGGTGACGATGCACGGCGCGCTCTCCGACCCGCACGAATTCGACGACATCATCGTCAAGGCCGATCCGGACAACGGCGGCCATTTCGTGCGGATTCGCGATGTGGGGCACACCGAGCTCGGCTCGTCGAGTTACGGGCAGTTCTTCAATCTCGACGGCAAGCCGGCGGCGGGCATCGCCATTTATCAGTTACCCGAAGCGAATGCGCTGGAAGTCGGCAATGCGGTGAAGGCGACCATGGCGCGTCTCGCGAAAGACATGCCGAAGGGCGTCAGCTACCAGCTGCCGTTCGATACGACCACCTTCGTGCGGCAATCGGTGATCGACGTGTACAAGACGCTGTTCGAAGCGGCCTTGCTCGTGCTCGCGGTGATCCTGCTGTTTTTGCAGAACTGGCGCGCGATGCTGGTGCCGGCCACGACGATTCCGGTGACCATCATCGGCACGTTCGGCGCGATCTATATGCTCGGCTTCTCGATCAACCTGCTGACCTTGTTCGCGATCGTGCTGGCCATCGGCATCGTGGTGGACGATGCGATCGTGGTGGTCGAAGGCATCACGCAGCATATCGAGCAGGGCAAGACGCCGAAGCAGGCCGCCATCGACGCGATGCATGAATTGCTCGGGCCGATCGTCGGCATCACGCTTGTGTTGATCTCCGTGTTTCTGCCGTCGGCGTTTCTCGGTGGCGTGACCGGGCAGATGTATCGTCAATTTGCCTTGGTGGTTGTCGCAACGACAGTGATCAGCGCGATCAACGCGGTCACGCTGAAGCCGGTGCAAAGCGTGCGCTGGCTGCGGCACGCGCGGCCGGCCACGCCGAATATCGTGTATCGCGTGTTCGACAAGGGTTACGCTCGCGTCGAAAAGGGCTACGTGCGGGTGGTTTCGTGGTTCGTCGCGCGTTGCGGGCTCGCGCTCACACTCGCGCTGGTACTCGGCGCGGGCTCCGCTTTCCTGCTGACGCGCATCCCCACCAGCTTCATTCCGCTCGAAGACCAAGGCTATGTGCTGATCGCCGCGCAACTCGCCGACGCCGCTTCGCTTGGCCGCACGCGCGAGGCGAGCACGCAGATCGAGAAACGTATCGGCGCGATTCCGGGCGTGAGCCACGTGGTGTCGATCGGCGGCATCTCGCCTTTGGATAACAATGCCTCGCTGCCGAATTCCGCACTGATCTACGTGACGCTCGACGACTGGAGCAAGCGCGGCAAAGGCGAAGACCTGCGCTCGCTCTATCTGCGCATGAATAGCGAGCTGGCGAAGCTGCCCGATATCCGCTCCGTGGTGATCGTGCCGCCGCCGATCCAGGGCCTCGGCAACAGCGGCGGCGTGCAGATGCAGGTCATGCTGACCGACGGCTCGCAGAACTATCAGCGTCTGCAGGACGCCACCGATGCCTTGATCGCGAGCGTGTCGAAGCGGCCCGAATTGCAGCGCGTGTTCAGCCCGTTCCGCGCGTCGGTGCCGACCGTCGAACTTACGCTCGATCGCGCCAAGGCGGAGTCGTTGCAAGTGCCGGTCGGCAATGTGTTCGATCTGCTGCAGGACTACGTCGGGTCGAGCTACGTGAACCAGTTCACGACCTTCAACCATACGTTCCCGGTGTTCGTTCAGGCCGACGGCGCATTCCGCCGTGAAACCGACGACATTCGCCGCCTGCAGATTCGCAGCAATAGCGGCCATATGGTCGAGTTGGGCACGTTCATCGATGCGCATGCGAGTGTCGGCCCGGCAGTGGCGACGCTGTACAACCTCGCGCCGGCCGCGGCCATCAACGGCAATCCGGCGGCGGGCTACAGCACGGGCGACGCGATCGCCGCGTTCGAGCAGGAAGCCGCGCGCATTCTGCCGGCGGGCATCGGCTACGAGTGGACCGCGATGTCGTATCAGGAGAAACTGGTCGGCAATTCCGCGTACTGGGTGTTTGCCGTGGGCGTGTTGCTGGTGTTCTGCGTGCTGGCCGCGCAATACGAAAGCTGGCTGTTGCCCGTTGCCGTGGTGCTGGCGGTGCCATTGGCGTTGCTCGGCACGGCCGGCACGCTCGCCGCGCTCGGTGCCGCCAACAATCTGTACACGCAGATCGGTCTCGTGCTGCTGATCGCGCTGTCGGCGAAGAACGCGATCCTGATCGTGGAATTCGCGCGGCACCTGCGCGCGCGGGGCGTCAGCATCGCCAAGGCTGCGATCGAAGCCGCGCGCCTGCGGTTCCGGCCGATCATGATGACCTCGTTCGCGTTTATTCTCGGCGTGGTGCCGCTCGTGATCGCCACCGGCGCGAGCGCGAGCGCGCGCCGTTCGCTCGGGATTGCGGTATTTTCGGGGATGCTCGCTTCCACCTGTATCGCCGTGCTGTTCATTCCGTCGTTCTACGTGCTGTTGCAGCGCCTGGCCGAGCGGCACGCGGCGCGGCAAAAGTCGCCCGACGCCTAGCCTGAATCGAGGAGCCTTCGCATGGATCGCCCCGCCAAAATCATCGTGCTCGACGACGAAGTCGAATTGCGCAACATGCTGCAGCGCTTTCTGCGCGGCCACGGCTTCGACGTGCGAGTCGCCGAGGACGGCAAGCGTCTCGACCGCTATCTGGAGCGCGAGCCGTTCGATCTGCTCGTGCTCGATCTGATGATCGGCGAAGAGGACGGCCTCGCCATCTGCGCCCGTTTGCGTGAGCAGGGCCAGACCTTGCCGATCCTGATGCTGACCGCGAAGGGCGATCCGCTCGACCGGGTGGTCGGCCTCGAAACCGGCGCCGACGACTATCTCGCCAAACCGTTCCTGCCGCGCGAGCTGGTGGCGCGTATCAATGCGCTGCTGCGCCGCCAGAAGATCGCCTCGGGCGAGGTCACCGTGACCTCGCAAAGCGTGCGCTTCGGCGATTTCTCGCTCGACGTCGCCAAACAACAGCTGTCGCGCGCGGACGAGTTGCTGGACATTCACTCGGCGCAGATGCTGCTGCTGGTCGCGCTGGCGTCGTCGCCGAACCGGCCGGTGAGCCGCGACAATCTGCTGGCGCGCGCGCGGGGCCGCGAGCACGATGCGCTCGATCGCAGCATCGACGTGCAGGTGCTGCGGCTCAGGCAGATCGTCGAGGACGATCCGTCCAAGCCGCGCTTCATCAAGACCGTGTGGGGTGTCGGCTACATGCTGGTCGCGGACGTCGACTCATGACGCGCTCGCTGCTGCAAAGGGCGCTGCCCAGAACCCTGCTGGCGCGCAATATCGCGCTGCTGATTGCGCTCGTGATGCTGAGCCAGGTGTGCTCGCTCGCCGTGTTGCTGCATTATGTGCAGCGGCCGCGCGTCGAGCGCGCGGCGGCGGTGTTCGCCACTTATGTGACCACGCTCGACAACCTGCTCGCCGCCACGCCGCCCAACGCGCGTCAAGGATTGACGGCGCGTCTCGACGCTCGCGCGCAGGCGCCGGACGAAGCGGCCGCCGCGCCGCCGCCGAATCTCATACGCGCGTATCGCACCTATCAGCGCAACGTCTTTCTCGAGAGCTTGCGCGCGCATCTGCCCGCTGACATGCCGACGCGTTGGCAATTGGTGGGCGGCCAGCGCCTGTGGATCCGCATGCACGCGCCGGCCGACGCCCCGCAAGCGCCGTACTGGATCGCGCTGCCGATTCCCGAAGACGCGCAGGGTAACGGACTCGACGCCGCGATCGTGCTGTCGCTCGGACTCGGCGCGCTGGCGGCGTTGACCGGTTACGTGATCCAGCGCCACCTGAACCAGCCGCTCCAGCAACTGACGCGGGCGGCGCGCCGCGTGAGCGCCGGCGAAACGCCTGCGCCATTGCCGACCGACGGCCCCACCGAAATCGCCGCGGTGAGCGGCGCCTTCAATCAGATGACGCAGGCGTTGCAGCAGGCCGAGGCGACGCGCGCGCTGATGCTCGCCGGCATCTCGCACGACATCCGCACGCCGCTCACCAAGCTGCGCCTTTCGATGGCCATGGCCATGCCCAACGGCAGCGACAGCAGCTTCGTGGTCGCCGCCGAATCGTATCTGGACCAGATCGAAACGATCTTGCAGCAGTTCATGGATTACGCGGGCAGCGGTGAGCGCGAACAGCCCGAGCCCGGCGATCTGAATGCGTTGATCGAACGGCTGGCGGGCGATTTCGCGGGGCTGGGGCACGAGTTCGAGCTGTCGCTCGCGAATTTGCCCGCTGTGCCGTACCGGCCGATCAGCATGATGCGGCTGCTGATGAACCTGATGCAGAACGCGATCGTGTACGGCGGGACCGGACTGGCGGTGCGAAGCTGGGCGACGGGCGAGGCGGTGTATGTCGCGGTCGGCGATCGCGGCAAAGGTCTTTCAGCGCAAGAGTTGGAGCAACTGAAAGCACCGTTTCAGCGCGGCCGCAATGCGCGTTCGCATAGCGGCGGCACCGGTTTGGGACTGGCGATCGTCGAGCGAATCGCGCGACTGCATGCCGGCAGTCTGGAGTTTCATGCGCGCGAGGGTGGCGGGCTGGAGGTGTGTGTGGTGTTGCCCCTTAGCGCCTCGACGCGTTAGACGTGGATGATGCTGCGAGGCGTCGTCCCGCTATTGCGCGTTCTTCGTTCACTTCCGGTCGAACCACGCATCCAGCCCGACCCGGAACGCCACGCCCGCGATCACCGGAACGGTCAGCATGAGGATGATGCCGAAATTCGGAATCTCGTCGCCGTACGTAATCGGACCGTAAAGCACGACGGTCGCCACGACCGCGAAGACCACGATGCCGACGGCCACCATCAGAAGATTGCGCGCGGCGATGGGCATGACCTTGCGCGGGGCCTTGTCCGGCGTGGTGCTGGCAGTGGGGACTTTGTCGGGTTGGACGGGCATGATGGTTCTCGTGACGAAAGGACAAGCAGCGTGAGGAGCACCGGTGAACCGAACTCCACGAAAGGGGCGCTCGATGGGCATCATACCAGGGCGCATGCGTGCCGCGCATTTCACGCCGCGCCGACCACCAATCCCGCGGCCACGATCGCCAGCACGAGTGCGGCAATCGCGCTGAACCGGTAATCCCGTTGATGCAGGAACACGCCTAACATCAATATAAGCCGCATTACCGGCAGCAGGATAAAAAGCGCGATGCCGGCGGTCACGACAGACATCCCGACCGACGTCGATTGACCAGCGCTCTGGGTCCGCGCGGCGGCCAGGGCGATGGCGAGACCGAGCGCGATCGTGCACGTCGCGACCCACGTGCCGTAATGCAGCAGCGCCGCCAGCCAGTGCTCGAGCCGCGCGCCGGCGCGCGCGAAACGGCTCATGCCGACGCTCCGAACAGTTGCACGTTGAATGCTTCGAGCAGCATCTGCACGGCAAGTACCGCGAGCACCGTGACGAACAGCACGCGCAGTCTGTCGTTGGAGGCGCGCATGAGCAGCCGCGCGCCGAGCAGCGCGCCGGCCACCGAGCCCAAGGCCACCGGACCGGCGATTGCAGTGACGATCTCGCCCTTCAGGAAGTACGCGCCGGCGCTCGCCGCCGCCGTCACGCCGATCATGAAGTTCGAGGTCGCCGACGAGACCTTGATCGGCAGCCGCAGGGCGGTATCCATCGCGGGAATCTTGAGGACGCCGCTGCCGATGCCGAGCAGCGCCGAAATCAGACCCGCGCCGACCATCAGCGACAAGCCCAGCGGCACGCGCTGCACACGGTACGCGACGTCGCGTCCGAGCGCGCGGTCCGGATAGCTCGAATCCAGCCGCAACGAGGTGCCCCATGAGTCGGCGACGGGCATGTCGGCGGCCGCGGCGGCGGTCGCCGGATCGGTGCGCCGCGCGAGCATTTGCTGCGCCGACAACAGCAGGATTACGGCGAAGATGAAGTACAGCACAGGCACGGGAATCAGCCCGCTCAGCAGCACGCCGGACAACGCGCCGAGCGTGGTCGCCGTTTCCAGCACGAGCGCGAGCCGGACGTTGGTCAGGCGTCCGCGCAGGAAGGGCGCCGCGCCGCCGCACGAACAGGCGATCACCGACACGATGCTGGCGCCGATCGCGACGTGGATATCGACGTGGCCGAACATGGTCAGGACCGGCACGATGAAAATGCCGCTCGCCATGCCGAGCATGCCGCCCAGCGCGCTCGCGCCGAGCGACACCGCGAACAGCCATAACGTGTAGTGCAGATCCATCGCCGCCGCGCCCGTCATTGGCCGCGCGGCCTGCGCCGCGCGAGGCGGGTCACGAACTGGATCTGGTCGCCGCGGTAGTAGAGCTTTTCGTAGTCGACGGGACGGTTGCCGTCGCCATACGAGGTGCGCTCGATCAGGAAGATCGGACTGCCGGGCGCGATGTCGAGCGCCCGCGCCACGGCTTTGTCGGCGGCGATTGCTTCGAGGCGGTACTCCGCCTCGATCAGCGGCATGCCGTACTTCTGCTCGAGCAGCGTAAAGATCGGCTCGGCCTCCAGATCGTCTTCCATGATCTTTTCGCCGATGTCTTGCGGCAGCCAGGTTTCGTCGAACGAGAGCGGCGTGCCGTCGGCGATGCGCACGCGCCGGATGTGCACGACCGGCGTGCCGGGCTCGAGCGACAGCTTGCCGGCCACCGCTTCGCTGGCCTTTTCGATCTGCTTGCCGACCAGCCGGGCGGTCGGATGACGGCCGTGCGCGCGCATATCTTCGACGAAGCCGCTCAGTTCGGTGAGCGGCTGGGTCAGACGCGGTTGCGAGACGAAGGTGCCTTTGCCACGGCGGATTTCGATCAGGCCGCGCGCGATCAGGTTCTGCACCGTCTTCTGCAGGGTGGTGCGGCTGATGTTGAAGCTGGCGAGCAGGCTGGCTTCGTTGGGTAGCTGGGTGCCCGGCGGATAGGTGCCGTCGGCGATGCGCGCGGCGAGGGTGGCTTCGACTTGGGCGTAGAGCGGGAGCTGGTTGCTGCGGTCGGTGGTCATGTGAGACATCATGACGTCATGATGTCTTGGTGTCAAGGTTCGGGGTAGGGGGCGGCGTTAGTGCCTGGCGGTGATCGTCATGAGACCAAGGCTGAAGGGATTTGACCGGTCTCTGAAAACATAACGCCCCGGCGTCTCCTTTATCGGAGGCCCGGGGCGATTTTCATTGGCTCAGGCTATTCTGCGATGCGTTTGAAGCTGGCGTAGTAGTTGTCGGTGTAGTAGCAGTCGCCGGTCTGCTTGCGCAGTCCACCACATACGATGCGGCGCTGCCCGCGATCCGCCGAGCCAGGCGTGCGAACTGTGTATGCGTGGTAGTAGCCGCGCGGATGCTGCGGCAGCAACCCCGCGCTGTTGCGGAACAGGACGCCGTCCTCGCCAAAAGGGAAGGGACCGCCCGCTTTGATCAGACGCAGTGTTTCGGCTGCTTCCCCCGGCAACTGCGCCTTGGTGACGGCGACCGGCCCCGATGCGGCGGATGCTTCGCTCGCGGTCGGCCCAAGACTCGCCGCCTGACTCGCGGATGCGCCCTGTTCCTGAGTAGTATTCTGCGATCCGCCCTTGCCGCATCCTCCGAGGATCGCGTTCAAGACGAGGATGCAGGAGAAAGCCCACGCTCGCTTCACGAAACGGTTGCCTCCTGGTTGACCAGCATTCGACGACCATGAACGATTTAAGGCTATCGCTAATGGCAGAGTGAATCAATGTTTGGCCGGAAATAGGAATTTTTTACTCGACAATCAAGCTGATCCACGGTTCTCGGCGTTCGAGAAGTATGCAAATCAAGCAGATTGCGGCGAGGCTCGTTTTATCGTCGAGTTGCTTCGAGAAACTTTTGCGATGAAGGCTCGAAAGATCCGTTGGCCTTGGGCGTGTCTGGAGCGGCAGCTGGCCTTGAGCGGCTGGTCATCACATTACCAATCCGGTGTCGCATTCCGAAGTGCAGCGGTCATTTACTGGTCGAATTTGCCGATGGTTCATCGGCCATTCCGACCTTTTGCGCATCCGTCTGGATGCGTTAGCTGTCGCTCAACTTCCGACCATCGAAACCCGGGAAAACTGCGAAGGCTGACATCGCCAAAAGCGGATAGACGCGTTCGACACGATGGAGCGGCCCACAGGCACGACCGCCGGAACTCTCATAGCTTCGCGGCTACTCCATCATGCGACGATCCGGCATCAACATGGGACACGCGGTCGACGTCCTTTATGCGCTTGCTTCCTTTGCGATCACACGTTTTCTCAGGCCGGCGAGTTAAATCTGTGTCACCTCTTGAATGGACTGTGCCAAACAAGAAGGTCGCACGTGTCGAAAGACGCCACTTCCGGGCAGACACGCGGGCGTGGAATGTGCGGCTCCGAACAGACACTGCGCGACGTTTTCGGTCAGGCTTTGACGATGCCACGGCATACCGGCATTCCTATTTGCCTCACCGGAATGAGCGTCGCCGGTCATCCTTAAATACACTATCCCGACCACGATAACGCAGGGAGGAGACATCAATGTCAACCGAACCCAAACAAACGAAAGACCGAGTTCTGGATCTGGTAAAGGAAGCGTTGAGTGAGGCTGGCGTTGACGGGGACATAAAATCGATTCGCATTGACACGACGGGGCGCGCTCATACATGTCCGGATGGCACCGAAGCGGTATGGGAAGAAACCGTCCACCCAGACGGCACCATCGTTTACCAGTATGTGTGTAGATGATCGCGTGGCTATGGCATATCGAATGGCGCCTGATAGCCATATGGATAATCGCCGCTGCTGTTGCTTATACATTCGCTCAGAAGCTTGCGCGAATAATATTTGGTCCGTACGACAAGTTTCAAAACGGAATTTCTATTGGATTGGCGAAAGCTTTCGATAACAGATCCCTGCAATTGAGAATCGAGCGACTGAGTCATGGTTTAGAAGAACTCAAGACGATTAATCAGAAGCTAGTTGAAAATGTTGCACCATTACAGGCAAAGCACTCCACAGAAACAACCTGGGAGGCGAGGCTTGACGTCGACGGTCCATCCAACGAAAGCAAGAATTCCAGGCCGGCGGACCGCCAAGGCGCAAACTCGGAACCGGAACGGACAAAACGTTCTCACAGCGAGTCCGAGCCTGAACAACTAAAATCCACGATCGGACTCGCTGCGAGCGACATTTTGAGGGATCAACTCAACCTTGCGTCGCAGATCATGAATCTCGAAATGCTATATGAACGGTCTTTGACGGACAGGTTGATTGACGGACGTGCGAGGCTTCAGGCGGTGTTGGGTTTTCAGATATCCGTCACGCCGTCGGATGGTCAGAGGAACTGCGTTGGCGTGGTAGAAATCGCCGTTCGTTTAGTTGGCTCAAATGAGTCAATATCTGTCGTGGCGTTAATACCTAACGAAAAATCTTATAATGCGCAATCAGTGGACGCGATTTCAAGAACGCTCGGTGGCTCCGGAACTCGGCGTTTCTTCAAATTCGGGCTCGAAAACAAGAGCGTATCGAGAAAATTGGTAATTCAGCGAGACTCCGACATAATTGCGTTTGAACGGGACTATCGCAGTAATCCAAAAATTTTCGGAGCAGCTTCGCCGGAAACTGTTTTTGGTTGGGAATTTCGGCCCGTACTTGGTCAAAGGGCCGTCTCATCCGGAATGCGCCAAATGCTTGCTGTCGTCGCGGTGCCTGTGGAAGACCAGAGCAGTCCGGAAACTATCGTTCTTGAAGTTAAAACTCGCTGCTATTGGCGTCGCTATAGCTGGAGGCATGGAACCAGCAGTCCCAGGTGGCGACTCATCCCGAATGCAGTCGACGGCTCGTACATGCGCGAATCGGATGTTCAAAAGTTAGAGATTCCAAATACGGTCAGCGTTGAAGAAGCGCTGCTGCCGCGAATAATTAAGATTCGATGGGTTAACTTTGGAAAAAATTATGTCACGTAATAGTAAAAGGCGCCAATTTTTTCTCTGGAACCAAGGTACTTATCTCCAGCAAAGTCTATAGCGAAGGTGATAAGACGCTCACTTTAAAGTCAGATCAGGACTTTGAATTCAATACCACGATTGACGGGCTGCTATCAGGAGACGCCGTTCTCAGTGGACGGTTCGGGCCATCTATGAAACTCGAGGTTCCTGCTAGTCAGCGCGCTATCGCTCTCTCGATAGTTCAGGCGACCATTCATCCGAGGAGAAATCTGAACAAACAGAGAATTAGTCTGGTAGTTCAGGGAATCTACGCCAACACTAGCGTCGAATTCACCGTCGAAAAACTAACCCAGATGCCAGACCTGATTCTATGTGTCGGAGACCACGTAGCGGCCCCTCCCTATGACTATGACAATTTCACTGAGTCCATAAAGAATAACTCGCAACAACAAAAGCATCCAAAACCATCAAATTGCGTTCGAATTGGGGCGTGGATTCCGGTCGAAGCGCTTACCAAAAACCCGTCGGTCACCGTACGCATCCCATTCTGCGGCGCTGATTGCCAAGCGACAAAACCGCTGAGCTTTCTCGACCCGACGATTATGCGAATAGGGGGCGACAGCCAAAAAACAACCTTTCGAATAGCCATTGCAGTGCCGTTGCAAGCACACCTGACCGTTGAATTAGATCAGGCTTACGTAGAAGGCAAGTCTTCAGCATTGACCAAGCGAGGAAAGACTGAGTATCGATTCGAGATATCGACAGCTATTGTCGATAACTTCGAATACATACTCGTGCGATTCGGCGAGGCGGAGACCTATACGCTACGCATTCCAAGCGTTGGAGAGGGACATGTAAGGCCATCTGTCGACACGCAGTCAAAACCTCCCCGAATCGTTGCGCGTAGTGCAGTCTGCGCAACCTGGACAGGGACCGGATTGGATGAGGTGGTCAGCGTGCGCTTTACTAATGCAGTCGATCAAGCGACAGGAAGTACCCAGACGCTGACCGCCTTCTCTGAGCTCGAATTTTGCCCGTATGACGAAGGCAAGGCCATCGAAGTCTACTTTGGCGACCACAGCGCCATTTTCCCCGGGAAAGCGAGCGTAGAGTTCGAGATGGCGGATGGGCACAACGTTCGTGTGCCGATTTACGTTGCGTCAGATGCCTGAACTCGATGTAAAGATATGAACACCGACTCGACGGCGAAGGAGAAAGTTAAAAGCGGAAAAAGTTGGCTTCTTGTCGCTCAAACGCGAACGTCCGCAAAGCACGAGGTCCAGTCAACGTCGCCCGGCCATTGACGCCGACTGTTTGAGCGAAGCGGCCATTCTAATGTCCCGGTGACGCATATGGCCAACGACCGCCTATGGCCGGTTGCCGCCTTCACCAACCAAACCTCGTCACAGCAGGTTCTCAATCACCCCCAAAACGCCCATCAGCGTCCGCGCATTCCGCTGCCCCTGATCCTCGAAACAATTATTGAAAATGACATGCGTGCGCCCCGCCCGTCGCGCTATCGCCTGGATCGGGACGGCCAGTTCCGTCAGTTCCGCCTCGTTGTAGTCATAGTCGAAGCGATCCGCGGCGCTCGCCGCGCCTGTCGCGCTCCACGTCTGCGTATTGCGTCCATGCAGACGCACCATCGCCAACTCAGGATTCGTCGCCTCCCACACGGTATGTACGCGATTGCTCACGTCCGGCGGCGCGTCTACGATCACATGCACGATGCCGCGCTCGCGCAGAAATTCGAGCGACCACGCTGCATGCTCGTCATCGAACCACGACTGATTGCGAAACTCAGCCGCCATCATGTACCCCGCCATCCGCGCCCGGCATTCCTCGACCAGGGCGAGGCCGTCCGGCGCGCGCGTGATCCACGGCGCGAACTGGAACAGCACGGCGCCGAGTCGCCCGCTCACGCGCAGCGGTTCGAGCGCTTCCAGATAGCGCCGCCACAGTTCATCGCGGATATCGTCCGGCATGTCGCGGTAGTACACGTTCTTCTTGCGCGGGCCGGTGATGCCTTCCGGCAGCGCCATCGCAATGTCTCGCGGCAGCGCGTCGGGCGAAGTCTGATGCCCGGTGAAGAGACGAAACGCCTTGAAGTTGAACGTGAAGCCTTCAGGCGTGCGCTCGAACCACAACTGCGCATTGCTCGCCGAAGGCATCGCGTAGTAAGCCGAATCGACTTCGACCAGCGGGAACTGCGATGCATAAAAACGCAGACGTGCTTCAGCGCTGCTGCTGCCGCGTGGATAAAAGCGCTTGCAGGCAATCAGCGTTTTGTCGGTCCAGCCTGCGGTGCCGCAGCGAATGTCCATCGGCGAAGTCGGTTGAATGCGTGGCGTGCGCCGGCTAGGACGCTTCTTCGGTGTGATCGATCCAGTCCGCGAGTTCGCGCCGCAGTTCCGCGATATCGAGCGGTTTGCCGAGCAGCCGCGCGCCGGGAATGGCGTCGCCGATCTGCGCGCTCTTGCCGTAGCCCGACACCAGCAGCACGCGAATACCCGGCTGCTGGCGCAGCACGGCGCGTGCAAGACTGTCGCCGGACATGCCGGGCAACGTGAGGTCCGTGAAGAGGATGTCGAAGTGTTGCGCGGGCACGAGCGGCAGCGCTTCTTCCGCGCTCGCGACCGCGGTGCAATCGAGGCCGAGGGCGTTCAGCAGATCACTGAACGCTTCGCGTGAATCCATGTCGTCTTCGACCAGCAGCACGCGAGCCGGCGTGCCGGGCGAGCGCGGCGCATCCAAGGGTGAATGACTTCGAGGCGCAGCCTCGGCAGCGGCATGCTGGCTTTGCTGCTTCGACTCCCTGCCAGGGTCGTACACAGCCGGTGGCACGCAGGCGGCGATCTGCCCATCGGCCACGGACACGGGCAACACGCCCGCCGCCGTGGCCGCGCCGGCGCGCAACACGCCGCGCACCTTGCGGGCGAGATCGTCGCGCCGGTACGGCTTCGAGAGCAGCGTGATGCCGGCGTCGAGTTTGCCGTGATGGACGATTTCGTCGCGCGTATAGCCGGAAGTAAAGAGCGTCGGCACCGCGGGCGAGCGCGCCGCGGCACGTTGCGCGAGTTCCACGCTTTTCACCTTGCCGGGCATGACCACGTCCGTAAACAGCAGATCGATCGGCACATCGCTGTCGATGAACTCGATCGCCGCGTCGCCGCTCGACGCGGTCAGCACCTTGTAGCCGAGTTGCGCGAGCATCTCGACGGCGGTCAGGCGCACGTCGGCATCGTCCTCGACGACCAGAACCGTTTCGCCGCCGCCGCTCGGCGCCGCGGTCTCGTCGACGGCTTCCGACGTTTCGGCTTCGCAGCAGCGCGGGAAAAACAGCGAGACGGTGGTGCCGCGTCCCACTTCGCTGTCGATCAACGTGTGACCGCCGCTTTGCCTGACGAAGCCGAACACCATGCTCAGGCCGAGGCCGGTGCCGTGCCCGTCGGGTTTGGTGGTGAAGAACGGTTCGAACACGCGTTGCAGGATCTCGGGCGGCATGCCGGCCCCGGTGTCGGTGACGGAAAACACCACGTATTCACCCGGTGAGAGTTCCGGTTTGCCGCGGCAGAACGCGGTATCCAGCACGCGGTTGGCCGCGCGCACGGTGAGCGTGCCGTCCGCCTGCATCGCGTCACGCGCGTTGATCGCGAGATTGAGCAGTGCGTTTTCCAGTTGATTGCGATCGACCTGCACGTTCCACAGATCGTCGCTCAGGACCGTATCGATCCGGACGGTTTCGCCGAGCGCGCGATGCAGCATCTCGCTCATGCCGCGGAGCAGACGGCGCGGGTTCAGCACGGTCGGCGAGAGCGGCTGGCGCCGCGCGAAGGCAAGCAGATGCGCGGCCAGTTTCGCGCCGCGTTTGACGGCGTCCGTCGCGGCGGACAGGCGGCGCAACGTGGCCGGGTGGCCACCGGCATCGGCGGCGAGCATTTGCAGGTTGCCGTTGATCACCTGCAGCACGTTATTGAAGTCGTGCGCGACGCCGCCCGTGAGGCTGCCGATCGCTTCCATCTTCTGCGCCTGGCGCAATTGTTCTTCGGCCAAAGCGCGTGCCGCGACCGCGTCGGCGACGCGCTGTTCGAGCGTCTCGGTCAACTGGCGCAGCGACTGTTCGGCGATCTTGCGTTCGTGAATGTCGATCAGCACGCCGGGAAAGCGTGTCGGTTCGCCATGCTCGTCGAATTCGCACTGGCCGTTTGCCTGCACCCAGAGATAGTCGCCATCGGGCCGGCGGATTCGAAACTCGGCGCGAAACGGCTGGCCCGTGCGTACCGCCTCGTAGGTCAGTTGCTCGTTGAGCCCCTGGTCGTCCGGATGAAGCATCTGGACGGCGGCATTGCGTTCGACACCCTTCGCGGCTTCATCTTGCAGAAAGGAAAAGGTGCGCGCGAAACGTTCGTCGCCGCTGACCTTGCCCGTGCGCACGTCCAGCACCCATGTGCCGAGCACGGTGCCGGTATTGAGCGCGAGTTGCAGCCGCTCGTTGGTTTCGTGCAGTTCGGCCTCGGCGCGCAGTCGCCAGCGTTCGGTGAGCACGCGCGCGGTGGTTTCGACGACCATTGCCAGTACGCCGGCCGGCGCGCCGCTGTCGTCGGCGACCGGGCTGTAGTAGAGATCCATCCACACGTCTTCCGGCTTGCCGTCGCGCAGCAGCACCAGCTCCTTGTCGCGATACGACAGCGTGCCGCCCGCGAGACAGGTGGTCATGACATGCCGGTTGAATTCGGCGATTTCCGGCCAGCCATTTTCGACGGGGCAGCCGAGCAGATAGGGATGCCGGCCGCCCGCGAAGATCGCGTAGGCGTCGTTGTAGATCATGTAGCCGGGTTTGTCCCACAGCAGGACGAGCGGCACGGGCGAGGCCAGCAGCAACTGGACGGTGGCAGTCAGACTGCGTGGCCAGTTTTCGATGGCGCCCAGGCCGGCGGCGGCCCAGTCGAATGCGCTGATGCGCTGCGCCATCTCCCCGCGCCAGCCAGGGCAGCCGTGGTCTTGTGCCGGAAATGGCATGCTGCGCTCCACAGAGGTCACGTCGATGAAAGTGGCCCCACTCTGCCGGCGCGCGTGACGCGCTTGCACTCTCAGCAGGAGGCGGGATGAATCTTCTGCCGTGCACCGCGTACCGGCGGATAGCTGACACGCGGTTGCGACAATTGTAGGCCACAACGCCGGGCCGGTGACCCGTCACGCATGCGTTATGGGGTTTAGCCGAACCTGTCCGCAAACGGGTTCGCAAGAATTACCTGGGCGATGAACCGAGTGCCCCGGATAGCGGAAAGAAGCACACAGGTGGGCATTTCATGCGAATAAGGCCGGCGTGATGCGGGTTGCCGCATGGCGCTTACAGATCGCATTCATCACGCGGGCGTGAATCCTGCTGTCACTATTTGTTCGCCCGCGCCGACCGGCGCACCGTGGCCTGGACACCACGGAGAATTTGAACGTCGACAAAAGCGGACCGCACAATGACAAAGAAAAACGTCACACGAAACAAGCTGCCTAAAGCGGATGCCCGCCAGGCGTTGTTGATCACGCGCCGCAACGCCAGAATGGCGCGCTCAGCGCACGCTTATGTACGCGGCAACACCAGCAAGTTCTACGAATGGCTCGAGGGCATCGAGGGTCATGCTTTGCCGGAAGGGCCCGCGATCTGGATTTGCGGCGATTGCCATACCGGCAATCTCGGACCCGTCGCCGACGCGCAAGGGCGCGTCGAAATACAGATTCGCGATCTCGACCAGACTGTGATCGGCAATCCGGCGCACGACCTGATTCGCCTCGGCCTGTCATTGGCGACCGCCGCGCGCGGCTCGGACCTGCCGGGCGTGACGACCGTACGCATGATGGAAGCGATCGCGGACGGTTACGAGCGCGCCTTCGACGACGCCGCGGGCGACGCCGACATCCACGCGGAAAAGCCCGAGGCGGTGCGAGTGGTGATGAGGGAAGCGGTGCGCCGTTCGTGGCGTCATCTGGCGGAGGAGCGTATCGAGGATCTCGAACCGAGCATTCCGCTCGGCCCGCGTTTCTGGCCGCTCGCGAAAAGCGAGCGTCGCGAGATCGAGGCGCTGTTCGAGAAAGGCACGCTGGCACGGCTCGCCACGGTGCTGCGCGGCGCGGGCGACGAGGCCGACGTGGAAGTGCTCGACGCCGCCTACTGGGTGAAAGGCTGCAGCTCGCTCGGCAGGTTGCGCTATGCGGTGCTGCTCGACATCGACGGCGCCGCGGTGGAAGGCGACGACCTGTGTCTGATCGATATCAAGGAAGCCGCGCAAGCCGCCGCGCCGCGCTATCCCGGCGTGCGGATGCCGCGCGATAACGCCGAGCGCGTGGTGGAGGGCGCGCGGCATCTGTCGCCGTCGCTTGGCGAGCGGATGCGGGCGGCGCGTCTGGCGGATCGCGCCGTCGTGATTCGTGAACTGCTGCCGCAAGACATGAAACTGACCATCGAGCAGTTCACCCGCGACGAAGCGATGAAGGTGGCGCGCTTTCTGGCGATGGTGGTCGGCAAGGCGCACGCGCGGCAAATGGATAGCGCCGAGCGCAAGGCGTGGCTTACTGAACTGCGGAGAAATCGCTCGAAGACACTCGATGCGCCAGGCTGGCTATGGACGGGTATCGTGGAATTGGTGAGCAGCCATGCTGCTGGCTATCTGGAGCATTGCCGGCGTTACGCGACCGGTCGCGATGACGCTTGATGCGTTGTGCTCGCGGCGGCGGCAGCCTGAACCGGGCCGCCGCCGCAAGATACGCAAAGGTCAATTCGACAACGACAGATACGGCGAAACAAGCGGCGTGGGCGGG
Source organism: Paraburkholderia dipogonis (assembly GCF_046027395.1). Taxonomy (GTDB): domain Bacteria; phylum Pseudomonadota; class Gammaproteobacteria; order Burkholderiales; family Burkholderiaceae; genus Paraburkholderia; species Paraburkholderia dipogonis_A. The sequence goes on from NZ_JAQQEG010000001.1 coordinate 271,024, forward strand.
AACGGCTGCAACCCGGTCTGCTTGCTGAAGCTATATCGCACATAAACCGCCGCAAGATACTCGCGATATTCATAAGCATTGCCGAGCGAAGCAGTCGCCCCGAACGCCAGTTGCGGCGCGAGTTGATATTCGCCCACCGCGCTGAGCGAATACGACACGCCGGTCTTGCTTTGGCTTGGGTACTGCGCGTTGCTCTGCACGCTCGTACCGAACTGCGCCGCGTTGCCTACCGCCGAACTCTGCCGGTTGGATCCGTCATTGAGCGGGAAATAATTCGACGCATCCTGGCGGTAGTGCTGCACCCCGATCGATCCCTTCACGTCGTACGTGAACGCGCCATTACGTCCCGTCCACTCGATCGGCAAGTTCAGAATGACGTATTCCTGCGGGCTGAAATAGCCCCCCTGGCCATACGTGAAGTACGACAGATTCTTGTTGTAGCCCATCACCGTCGTATTCACGCCGATAGTGAAGGTCTGATCGGCGTCTTTCAGCAGGCGCGTGTAGACGCCGCCACCGCCCTTGACGGCGACATTGCCCTGCACGTTGTCGCCCTTGTAGTACTGAACCGCCCCGTTCACGTACAGGCCGCTCGTGCCGTCGTCCCATGCGAGGCTGGCAAGGCCGCCCGTCGAGGTGATGCCGCCCCATTCGAGGCCGGAACCGGCATCGCGCGCGCCGGCATAGGACAGCAAACTGTCGGTCACCGCGCGGCGCGCGACGGCCAGCGAATACGACACCTTGTCGGTGATGCCGCCGTTATATTGCGCGCCGCCCACGATGTTGGTCTCGCGGAAACCGATCGGCGTCACGCCGATATCGCCGCTGATGCTGCGGCCTTCGTAGCCGACCGACAGGCCCACGCCGCTCGCCGTCTGGTTGCCGTAGTTGTTGGTGCCCGCCTTGGCAGCCGCGGTGGATGCGTCGTTCGACAGGCCGGCGCCGAAACGCGCTAGCGTCGAGACATTGCCGGCGGCAGTGCCGGCGTCGAGCGTGACGGGCGTCGCCGTGACGACCACGTGGCCGTTGCCCGCCTTGATGCGCCCCTGGATCGGCGCTTCGATATCGGTGAGGTTGGACAGGCCGTCCTCGCCGGTGCGGTTACGGAACACGATCCCGCCTGAGATGCTGCTCGACTGTTCGCGGTTGACCTGCGCCAACTCTTCGGCCACGCCGAGCGTTTGCGTGTTTGCCACGTTCGACGGCGCGTAGGTGTTGCCACTGCCGTTCGCGCCAGGTTGCGCCGGGTAGTACGGCTGGGCGTAACCGGTGGGCGGCTGCGGAATGTACGGCTGCTGTTGCGTGTAAGCCTGCTGCTGCGGCGGATACGGCTGGTAAGGCTGTTGCTGTTGCGCCGGATAGGGTTGGTAAGGTTGCTGCGCGTAGCCCTGCTGCTGTTGGGGATACGCGGGCTGACCGTAGTAGGGCTGCTGTTGCTGCGGATAGCCTTGCTGTTGCCCATACGGCGCCTGCGCATAAGCCGGCGCGTTGCGGCTATTCTTCGACGCGCTTGGCTTCCTGCTGGTCGAGCGCTTCGAACTCGTGCTTGCGCCCGATGCGCTGTACGGCTGCGCTTGCATCGAACCGGCATTGGCCTGCGCCTGGCGCGCAGCCGGCGACATCGGCCAGGGCGTGGCCGCATAACCATCCTGCGCGCCGTATTGCGCCTGCTGCGGATATGGCGCTTGCTGGGTATAAGCCGGGTTGTACTGGGGAGCCTGCTGCATCGGCGGCATCTGCGCCTGCTGCTGCATCGTCGGCTGTCCTTGCCCCGGATAAGGCTGCAAGGGCGCACCCGACTGGCTCGACCCGTAAGTCTCCTGGCCGTAGCCACCCGAGTCGGCGCCACGACGCGGCGCGTTGTACGGCAGGGCGGCGGGCGCCGGGCCCGGCGCATAAGGCTGCGCCGGCACGGTATAAGGTGCGACGTAAGGCGCGGGCTGCGTAGGCGGCGGATAGTTCGGCACGGTCTGTGTCGGCAAGGAGGACTGCGAATACGGGAGCGCTGCGCGCGCGGCGTTATAGCTGCCGCCGGCAAGCGCGGCGTTGTCGGCGTCGGTCGGCGTGACCGCGGCGGTTTTGCCTTCGAAGGGATTGGTGCCGGGCAGCGGCGTCGCGCCGATCCGGCGCATCGCCACTTCCCAGCCGCGCGGCACGTTGCTCGCCGGGCTGCGCGGGACGTTGGCCATCAGCGGCGTGTTGGCGGCGACCAGCGAGCGTTGCAGATAAGTCGACGCGAGCGACAGCTTGCCTTCCGCGCGATACATGCGGCCGACCGTGGCCAGCAAGCCGGGATCGCCGGGCGCCGCGTTCAAGGCCTGTTTCGCAAGCGACTCGGCGTAGCTGAACTGTTTCGCGCCGGCCGCGGCGGAGATCGTCGCCTGCAACAGGTTCAGATCGTCGGGCTTGCGTTGCAATGCGACGCGATAGCTGGCGAGCGCGTTGCGATCGTCGCCGGCACTCGAATAGAGGCGGCCGAGCGCCGCTTGCAGATCGGGATTGTCGGGCATGGCCGCGAGCCACGGCGCGATCACGTCGTAGGCGCTCGCGAGGTCGCCGCGCTGACGCACCGCATCGCACTGCTTGATGACGATGCCGAGATTCAGGTTGCCGAAGTCGGTGCGTTGCTGCGGCGTCAATTGCATCGACGCGAGCCGGCGCATCACCATGCCGAGTTCGGCTTCCTGTTGCGTGGCGGACAGAATGCCCGCGTATTGCAGCAGCAGATCGGTATTGCCAGGCGCCGCGTTCATGGCGGCGCGCACGAGTCCGAGCGCGCGGTTCGGGTCGCCGGCTTGGCTGTAAGCGGCGGCGATCACGCCGATCAACTCGGGGCTGCTGCCCGCAACCGGCTCGGCGGCGTGCAGCGTGGCGAGCGCCTGTTGCGTCTGCCCGTTGCGCGCCATCCGCGTGGCGAGATCGGCTTGCTGATGCACCCACAAGCGGTGCTGCAAGGTCGTCATCGCGTCGGTGCGCTGCGCGACCGGGATGCGGTCGAGCTGCGCGAGACCCGCCGACCAGTCCTGTGTTTCCGCCGATAGCAACGCGCTCGCGTACAGCGCGTCGGTCATGTCGGGATGCGCGGCGAGCAGGCCGTCCATCATGCTGCGCGCGTTGGCGACCGCGCCCTGGCGCACGTAGATGCGCGCGAGGTCGAGGCGCAGCCACGGATCGTCGGGCGTGTTCAGCAGCGCGTCTTCGAACAGGCTGCGCGCGCTGCCGAGATCGCCGCGCGCTTCGGCGGCGCGCGCTTGCGCCGCCTGCGCTTCGCCACGCAGACGGTTGATGCCGCCGGCCTTCGACTGCTGCTCGGTGTTCAACTGATTGGCGAACTGCAGCGCCTCGTCGCCGCGGCCTTGCGCGGCGAGTGCGCCGACCAGTCCGCGAACCGCGTCGGGGTTGTCGGCCTGCCGGCGCAGCGCCATCCGGTACGCCTGTTCGGCGCCGCTCGGGTCGCCGTTCGCGAGCAGCATTTCGCCGAGCAGCACCTGCGCGGTGACGTCCGACGGATTCAGCGCGATCGCGCGCTCGAACAGTGACTTCGCCTTCGCGACTTCGCCATTGCTGCGCGCGCCGATCGCGTCGCTCGTGTAGGTCCAGTAGGTCGCGCTGTCGAGCGCGGTTTTCCAGCGCGCCGGATTGCCGTTGCGCGACGCGCGTTCCAGATAGTTGCGGGCTTCGGCGAAATGCTCCTGCTTCAATGCGGCGATGCCCATGCCGCCGAGCGCGTCGGTGTCGTTCGGGCTGGTGGCCAGCACCGAGGAAAACTTCGCGCGCGCCGTCGCCACGTCGTTGCGATCGAGCGCGGCGAAACCATCAGCGATCGTGCGGCCGCGCGCGTCCACGGCAGCGTTTTCCTGCGAGCGGGCGCGGGCCGCGCTGTCCTGCTGCACCATCGAATCGAAGCGCGCCTTGACCGCGGCGTCATCGGAGGCGGTTAGCAGATACGCCTGATAGAGCGGGGCATCGGAGGGCCGCGCGTCGAGCCACAACAGCGCCTGACGCCAGCTCTTTTTCGCCGACGCGCCGACCGTGCTGTCGCCCGCCAGTTTCTGCAGCCGCGCGATGCCGTCGCGGCGCGTCACGTCGCGATAGGTCAGATGCTGCGCGTAGGCGAGGGCGTAACGCGGGTCGTCGGGGTTGTCGCGCGCGAGTTGTTCGAGACCGCGGCGTGCCTGATCCCAGCCTTGCGGTGTTGCGGAGAGCGCCTGGTAATACTCGAGCTGCAATTCAGGCGTGGCTGGTTTGCCGTTCAGCGCGCGCTGGTATTCCTGCACCGCGCTCGCGCTTTGACCGCTTTGCGCGAGCCGCCGCGCGTCGTTCACGGTCTGGTCGCGCAGGCTCGATTCGCCGAGGCGCCGGCCGAGTTCATCCAGATTCGGATAGTTCGGCGCGACCGCTTTCAGGCGCGCCAGATATTGCTGCGCGCCGGCGCCGTCCTTGCGGTCGGCGAGCACCATGCCCATGCCGAAGAGCGCGTCGGGCTGTTTGGGATCGATGCGCAGCACCTTTTGCCACGCCTGCTCGGCGAGGTCGCCGCGCTGATGCGATTGCCAGTACTTGCCCTGATCGATCAACACGTTCAGCGGATCTTTCGACGCCTGCGCCAACGCGTCCGGCGAAACCGTCGCCACGCAGCAGACGGCCGTGAGGCTCAGCGCGAGGCGCAATGACAACGCGAGGGCGCTCAGTCGCATGCGTTTCTCCAACTCGGCACGAGACGTCCGGCTTCGTCGAAACGATAGCGGCCGTCGATAAAACCCGTGCCGAACAAGCCCAGCACACGATCGTAGTAAACCGGTTCGCGGCCCGGTACGCCGGCGTCGAGCGCGGCGAGATGCGTGCGCGCGAGGCCGAGGCCGTGCTCGTCGCCGAGCGTCTTGAAGTACGGCGCGAGCGCGCCCCAGTAGCTCAGCGGTCCTTCGCCGCTTGCCGCGCCGGTGGTCGACGAAACCTTCTCCGGTGGAAAGCCGGTTTGCGCGACGCGTGAGCGCATGCCACCGAGCGCCGCAAGCCAAGGCTTGGCGAGCGGGTCCGCTGCCGAGGCGAGACCGGCCCACAGATAGACGCGGATCGCGTCGTAGCTGCCGGTGTCGCCGTTTTTCGGATCGACCACGAACTGGCCGTTTTGCCAGGCTGCCCAGTCGGGCGCGAAGCCCTGCGGCGCGGTGGTCTTGATGAGCTTGTACGCGCTGTCGGCGAGCTTGCCCCACGGACCGTTCGGTATTTCGCGCGCGAGCGAGCGCAGCACCGGCAGTGGCAGATAGCTCGGATTCAGGCGTGTCACGCCGCCGCTCTTGAAGCCTTGCGGTCCGGGCAGCAGCATCGGCCCGACGCCCGGCAAGGTGGTCATTTCCTGACGCGCGATCTGCGCGGCCAGCGCTTCACCCAACTGCGTATAACCCGCTTCATGCCACAGGCGGCCCGCTTGCAGCAGATCGTAAGCGATCCACAAGTCGGAGTCCGAGGCGGAATTCGGATCGAGCACGCCGTACGAGCCGTCCGCTTTTCTGCCCCATTGCCACGACGGCAGCCGCATGTTCTGCGCGTCGAACTGATTGCCCGCGAGATTGGTGCGCGTCCAGCCGAGCAGCCGGTCGAAGGTCGCGCGGTCGTTCGCGACCAGCGCAAAGAAGAGCGCGTACGACTGGCCTTCGGAGGTGGTTTGCTGCGCCGGCGTGGAGTAGTCGATTACGCGGCCGTCGGCCTGCACGAAGCGTTCGACGAACGCGCGATAGCCGCTCCAGTCGCCGCAGGCGCCGGGTGCGGCGGTGGTCTGCGCCACCTTGACGAGATTGGCGAAACTCGTGGACGCCGCCAGTCCGAGCGTCAGCGCCACGCCGATTTTCTTGTTGATTCGAACCCGCATATCAGTCCTATTAGTCCCTCAGGCGGCGCGCGGCGATCGAGCGCAGCGTCCGGTAGAACAGGCCCGCGATGATCAGCGCGGCAAGCACGCCGCCCAGCATCAACAGCAGCGGATGCGACGACAGCGCCCAGCGCAGATACTCCTGCGGCGACAGATGGCCGACGTAATACGCCTCGCCGTTCGAGGTGATGGTGACGGTGCGGCCGTGGATCACGGCCATCGCGCCTTGAATCTGCGGCAGCACGTCGGAGTCGAGCAGCGCCGCGGACAGGTCGGCGTCCGACTGGCCGGCCGCGCTCACCAGCGCGACGGCGCTGCGGTTCTTTTGCAGCGGCGATTCGAAACCGGTCAGGAGCGCGTCGCCGTTCGAACTCACCAGCGTCAGATCGGCGCGTGCGGGCGTGCGCTCGACGCCGCGTTCGCCATGCCACCAGTCCTCGAGTTTGAAGACGATGTCGGTGAGCTGGAAGGTGCGCGAGTCGCCGTCGCTGGAGAACGGCATCGACTTGGCCCAGCGTTGCAACAACGGCTGCTTGCCCGGCGCGCCGAAAATCAGCAGGTCCTTGCTGGCGAACTTGTCGGCGTCGTCGGCGGTGCCGACCGACACACCCGTGACCGGATAACCGGTCGAGGTGCCCATGCGGCCCATCGTCAGCAGATACAGGCTGTAGTCGCTCGAATCGGCGTCGTTCGGCAGGATCGCGGCGGTCTCGGAGAGGTCCGCCATGCGCGTGAACGGGAAGCCGCTATTGGCGAACGCGGCCAGATCGGGCAGCGCCATGTAGTGCGGGAACGACGAGAGGTCGATGGTCGAGTTCGGATCGATCGCGCCGACCACGTTGTCGAGCAGACGTCCGTGACATTCGCCGGTATTCGGAATGTCGTAGTAGAAGTGCAGGCGCACCTGCGCGCGCGGCGTCAGCAGCAGCGGCGGAATGTGCAGGGTGCGGCGCGCTTCGGCGGTCTTGTCCGGCAGCACGGTGGCGAAGTAATGGCTCAGATCGAACACGGAAGCGGATTCGGCCGGAATCGGCAGCGCCTGCACGAAGCCGTTGTTCACGCTCACGTTGAGCGACGAGCGGTCGCGTAGCGGCCGCACCGTGTAGCGGTAGCGCAGATCGATCGGCGCGCCCTTGGTGTGCCACATGAACAGATCGGGCGGCACACGCAGATTCACGCGCACGGCGTCGGCGTCGTAACCGGACACGGTCAGATCGCGCGGATCGGCGAGTTCGCCGAAGCGCACCGGACGGTTGGTCGGCAACCAGTTCGGCGCGTCGTACGGCGCGCGCGGCGCGAGTTCGTTGAGTTGCGTGATGGTCGCGCTCTGGCCCGTCAGCGTGTTCTGGCCGATGCCGAGCGACTTCGCGGCGGTTTTCAGTTCGGCTTCGGTGCGCCCGAGCACGAGCAGCAGCTTGCCGCGCGCCGGCGCCTCGCGATCGACCACCGCGATGGTCGGGCCGGAGATCGCCGGGATGTTGATGCCGGCCGGACGTTGATCGGAAGTCGCGAACACGACGGCGTTACCCGACAGCGGCGCGTTATCCAGTTGCGCCGGAAACACCGCGCCGCGATAACCGGCGAGCGCGCCGAACCACGACGCCACGATGCCGCCCGCTTCGAGCGTGGCGTTGCCCGGCTTTTGCGCGAACACGAACGGTAACTCCAGCCGACGCACGTCGCGTCGGTCGAAGAACGGCTGCGGCAGCGCAGCCAGATCCGGCTTGCTGGCGAGCGACGCATAGGTCAGATCGAGCGAACTCGCATTGCTGACAGTGGCCCACAGCGAGGAGTTCGCCGGGTCTTCGCAACTCGTCGTGTAGTGGCCGATCAACTGCACGTTCAGATGGTTGAACTCGGTGATGAAGCGCGGATCGATCGAGACGTCGCGCGCCACCAGCATGCCGGCCTGTTCGTGCGGCACGGGCAGGGTGGCAGCGACTTCGCCGTTCACCAGCACCTTGAGCTGCGAGAGATTCGCGAGCAGCGCGGGCGAGTAGCTGTACACCAGATGCAGGACCGCGCCCGTCACCACTTCGTCGCCGCGCACGGAGAACGCCACGCCGTTCTGGCCATCGGTGCCGCGCAATTGCAGCGGATCGAGCGCGCCGAGGTCGGCGAAGGTCAGCGTTTGACGGCGGCCGCCCGGCACCAGCGTGCCCGGCTCGGCGGTGGTCGGCGTCCTGATGCCCAACGCTTTCACCGACGACGCGGCGAGCGCCGGCGTCGGTGTCGCCAGTTGGGGTTGCGCCATCGCGTTCGGATCGTAGGGCACCGCCGGAGTCGGCGCGCTCACGCTGCCGACGCCGGTCGCAGCCGGAGCGCCTGGAGTTGCACCGGCGCTTTGAACAGCGCCCGCCGAACTCGCGCCGCCGCGGGCCGCCGCCACGACCTCAGCCGCCGACGCCAGCGGCGCGGTCAGCGCCGTCTGCAACGCGAGCCAGCACGCGAGGCCGCGTATCAGCCGTTGCGAGCCGGAACGTGCAACGCGATGCATGCTCAATCCGGTCCCACTGCGCTCGTGATTCGAGCGTTCGATGTTGCCCTTCGCCATCCGGTTGCGCATAGATCAGTCTTTCGTTTTTAGCTTCTTGACGTCCATTGGACGGCTTTTCATCGAACTGCGAAGGTCGGCGTAGAGATGCTCGAACAGCCCCGCGATGCCGCGCGCGCCGACCGTCAGCACATGCGACAGGCCGCGCAGGGGCGTGTCCTGCTGCCGTCCTTCCGCCCAGCCGGTCCAGGCGTCGGCGCGTGCAAAGGTGGTCTTGACGAACTCGTACTCCTGCTCGCGCGTCATCGCCGAGAAGCGCAGGCCCACGCGGCCCGGCGCGGTGAAGCCGACCGTCGCCGGAAACGCGTATTCCTCGTCCCCGCGAAAGAGAGAGACGGTCACGCGTTCGTGCATCGGCACCTGGATCGCGGCGGGCAGCGCCACGCCGACGCCGCCTTCCGAGTAGTCGATGGTTTCGCAGGCGAGCGTGCGGCCGGTCGAAAATTTCAGCATCACGGGCATCTGCATCGCCACGCGGTGCACCGCGCGAATTTGCCGGCGTTCGCTCGCGGCGGCCACGCTCGCGCCGAGAATCAGCATGTTGTAGGTGGTCCAGCCGAGGTTGAGGATGGTGGTCTGCACCACGCTGCGCACATGCCAGTTGAAGTAGATATGCACGACGCCCACACAGAAGCCGATCAGGTTCAGCAACAGCAGGAACAGATACGGCCGCGAGATCGCCCAGTCGAAGTAGTTCTTCTCGATCTGGCCGCCCTTGGCCGTCACGTTGAACTTGCCGAGCTTCGGGTTGATCAGCGCGAGCAGGGTCGGCGCGGTGATGTACGAGGCCAGCACCGATTCATACACTTCGGCCCAGAACGAATGGCGGAACGAGCGCTGCATACGCGAGTTGGTGATGCTCGCGTGCATCATGTGCGGTAGTGCGTAGATCGCGATCGTGCCGGCGGCGGCTTCGATCACATGCGCGCCGAAGAACAGGTACGACAGCGGCGCGGTCAGGAACACCAGACGCGGGATGCCGTAGAAGAAATGCATCATCGCGTTCAGATAGCACAGGCGCTGGCCAAGTTTCAGGCCCTTGCCGGTGAGCGGATTGTCGATCCGGAAAATCTGCGTCATGCCGCGCGCCCAGCGAATCCGCTGGCCGATGTGGCCGGAGAGACTTTCCGTGGCGAGCCCCGCGGCTTGCGGAATCGCCAGATACGCGGTGGTGTAGCCAAGACGGTGCAGCTTCAAAGCGGTGTGTGCGTCTTCGGTCACGGTCTCGACCGCGATGCCGCCGATCTCCTCGACCATGGTCCGGCGCAGCAACGCGCACGAGCCGCAGAAGAACGTGGCGTTCCACAGATCGTTGCCATCCTGCACGAGGCCGTAGAACAGTTCGCCTTCGTTCGGCACCTTGCGGAAGGTGCCGAGATTGCGTTCGAACGGATCGGCGGAGAAGAAGTGGTGCGGCGTTTGCAGCATCGACAGCAGCTTGTCGCGCAGGAACCAGCCGAGGCCGATCTGCAGGAACGAGCGGGTCGGAATGTGATCGCAGTCGAAGATGGCGAGGAATTCACCGCTGGTGATCTTCAACGCTTCATTGATGTTGCCGGCCTTGGCGTGGCGGTTGTGCGTGCGAATGGTCCAGTTGACGCCGACCTCTTCGCAGAACGCCTTGAACTCGGGGCGGCGGCCGTCGTCGAGCACGTGGATAGAGATCTTCTCGGCGGGATAGTCGAGCGCGAGCGCGGCGTAGATGGTCGGCTTCACCACCGAGAGCGGCTCGTTGTAGGTCGGAATGAACACGTCGACGGTCGGCCATTGGTCACGCGAGGCGGGCAGCGGCATCGGCGTGCGCTTGAGCGGCCAGGCGGTCTGGAAGTAGCCGAGCAGCAGCACGATGGTCGAATAGACTTCGGCGGCGACCAGCAGCAGACCCCAGCCGGCGTCGAGCGGATGCTCCCAGTACGTGGTCGCGGTCAGCCGCCAGTACATATAGCGGCCCGAAGTCACCACCGACAGCATGATCATCACCATCGTCGCGTACCGGCCTTGCAGGCGGCGGAACATCAGCGCGGTCACGAAGCAGCAGGTCGCGAACGTCAACTGTTCGTAGAAGGCGAGCGGTACGGTGAACACGAAGTACAGCATCACCAGCGCGAACAGCGTGACGAGTCCGGTGACGATGCGGCTGTTCCAGAAACGCGCGTCGACGAAGCGTTCGAGCCGCGACGGCTCGGCGGGTTCGAGGCCCGGCGATGGAGTCGTGCTCATGCGACGTTCCTCGGCGAGACGGCGATCGCGTCGAGCGCCGCCGCCAGCCACGTGCCGCACGCGCGGAAATCGGCGGCCGCCTGGCTGAGTGGATCGTAGTGAATCAGCGTGGTGTCGCACGCGAGCGCCTCGCTCACGCCTTCGTCGAGATGGATGACGCCGGGGAACAGCTTCGCGCCGAGCATCTGGCGCAACACCTTGAGGACGTCCTTGGTCAGCTGGCGCGACTGATCGATCTGGTTGATCACATAGCCTTCGCCGCCGAACTCGGCGCGTGGCGCCGCGTAAGTTTCGATCAGCCGCTCCATCTGCGGAATCGCGGCGTACGACGCGGCGTCGGCGAGTACGACGTTCAGCGTGAAGGTGGCCGCGCACAGGGCGGTGCGGACATATGCGGAAGAACCCGGCGGCGTGTCGATAATCACGATGTCGGATGCGTCGAGGCGCAGATTCTGCAACGACTGCGCGAGCCAGCGCGGCTCCTGGTCGATATGCGCTTCGAAGCGGCGGCGGTCGTCTTCGAGCAACGCGCCGTAGGGCAGCACGGTCACGCCGTCGACGCCGTCGAACATCACGGATTGCCACGGATCACCCGTCAGCGTGGCGCGCGACAAACCGTCGATGCTGTCGAGCGGCACGCCGAAGTGCAGACGCAGCGCGTTCTGCGGGTCGAGATCGAGCGCGATCACACGCCGGCCGCCGGCGGCCAGCACGGAAGCGAGATTGGCGGCGAGGGTGGTCTTGCCGACCCCGCCTTTGGCGGACACCACCGCGATGACTTTCATGAGCGACGCGGGCCGTTGATCAGCCACGAGTTGGAGGTGGCGGGCGTGACGGCGCGGGTGGCGCCGGCCGGTGCTGCGGCTGCTTGGGCGGGCGTGCCGCGCAGGCGGTCGAAGACCGCTTGCAACGGCGCGGATTCGCCGCGGGTCGCGGCCGCTTGCGGCGGCGTAGGTGCGGATGCGGGTTCCGGCGCAAAGAGCTTGCCGAGGATCGAAGCGGGTTGCGCCGGCACGGCGGGTGAGGGCGGTGCGGTCGTGTAAGCAGGCGCCGGCGCCGGCGCCCAACTGGGAGCGGCGGACGAAAACGTTTGCGTCACTGGCGGACGTAAAGGAATGGCGGGCGGCACGGATGCGGCCTGCGCGGATTGATTTGCGGGAGCAAGCGGCGCGGATCGAGTCGGCACAGCAGCCGGAGCATCAGCCGGCGCGAACTGAGCCGGAGCAGCGATCGGCGCGGCTTGCGCAACCACCGGCGCCGCGGCCTCCCCACGGACAGCGCTCGCTCCCGCTTGCGACATCGCGGCATCTTTCGCTTCGAGTTCGCCAAAGCGCGACGCGCCTTTCGGCACGGTCGCCGGCGCGGCCACGGCGACCGGCGGAATGTCGCGCCGATGCGAACGGGTGAACAGCGGCGCCTTCGCTCGCGTGACGGAAGCCGCGTCTTTTGGCGTGGTGTCCTGACGATCGACGGCCACCGGCGCCTCGACCGCGTGCGACTGAGGCTTGGCCTCGCGACGCTGCCCGATTGCGGGAATGGTCGGCTGGGTCAGATCGAGCGTCACTAATAGCGGCCAGCGGGTGCGCGCCGAACGCGCTTCGTTTTCGCGGCCGATTTCCTGGTACGCGTTGGCGTCACCGCCAAAATGATCGAAAAGTTTTTCGATGTCGCTCGATGAGCTCATAGTGCCGCCGTCTTATTCATGCCTACCCTTGCCCCGATCCTGACTTGCGTTCGCGGCCCTGAAACGCTGCTGCTTCACTGCTACTTCACGCGCACCGGTCTGGCGCGTTCCTCTACGACTCGTTGCTACTGTGTCCATTCACAAACGCGGCCCACCTATCCGGGCCACATGTTCATCAACGTGCGGCGTTCAAACAGGATGACGGCCCAGACGAAATTCGATCGCGGTGTCCTCGCTGTACCCGCTCGTTTGCGCGACCGACAAGCCTTGCGCGCCCAACGCGCTCAACCAGGTCTGATACACGCCTTCGAGAAACGCCGGCGTCCACGCAAGCGCCGTGCCGCCGAATGCCTGCAACGGCGCGCAGTAGTGAACGATGCGCAGTGACTCGGGTTCGTCCGCCAATTCGACGTAGCCCCATTCCATGTCATGCCAGTACAGGTTCAAGGTCCGCGCGAGTTCGGCGGTCGAGTCGCAGGCGGGCAGCGGATGCGCCGCCGCAAACCGGCTGCCGACGCGGTGCATCAATTGACGCAGTTCGTCGGGGCCGATCTGCGCTTCGAACTCGGTGGCCAACGCGGTGAGCATGCCGCGCCACTGCGGCGAGATTTGGCGTTCCAGCAGGTAATCGAGAATTGGGACCATGTTTTCCGGGAAATGGCTGTTGCTTCAGCCGCTTAAAAAATCGGAGGCCCACGGCCGGGTGCAAAGAAAAAGTGTGCGGGAAATCGCGTATTGCACGCGGCCTAGGTTAGTTTTACCGGGTTGTCTAGTCTGTCCACCACACTTCGAAGCAGTCTACTTAAGACATTAACTTTTAGCCACTTTCCATTCGTCTGTTTATACGCGCAATCGATTGCAATGGATGCATTTTCGATTAAGTAATTTTTGCTGCCTGAATCGCCCGTTCGCTTACCCATCATGACTGTCCGGTAAGAATGCGTCGGTCATGGCTCGATTAACGGCTGGCTACGTCAATTGATTGAGCGCTTTCGTTTCGTCATAAATGCAACGCTTCGCGATTGCGCTCAAGCAGCGCGATCACGGTCGCCGGTAAGTCTTTCTAAATCTTTCGGGGGCCTCGCATCCCCAACTTTTGCCCGAGCCGCTAAGCTTGCGAACTTGCATCGGGTTGCGTACAAAAAAGCACGTGCGTGCGTGGCGCATGTTCACGATGCCATTTGATTCATTCACTGCAATGCTCAATCCACTCAGTATTCTTCTGGTCACCGTGTTGTCGAGCGCCATGGCGATGGCCGTGCTCGGCTCGTTGTGGCGCGCGGCGATTCCCGGCGTCGGTTACTGGATCTCTGCCAACGCGGTCGCGATCGTCGCGCTGCTCGCTTTCGCCTTGCAAGGCCACGCGTCACGCTGGCTGACCTTCGTGGCGTCCAACGCGTTACTGGCGGCTTCGCTGCTGCTGGTGGTCGAAGGCTGCTTGCGTTTTCTGGGGCGCCGCGCGCGGCCGTGGCCGGCTTACGTCGGCCTCGTCGTCGTGTTGTTCGGCATCTCGTACTGGACCTTCGCCGCGCCGGACTTCAACGCGCGCGTCGCGCTGGTGTCGGCATTTCACGCAGGCCTCTACGCCGCGCTTGCCGTGATCATGCTGCGCGGCCGTCCTGCGAACCGGCCGCGCTACAGCTATTACTTCCTCGCGGTGGCAGCCGTCCTGCTATGCGCCGGACATACCTCGCGCGGGCTCATGTACGGCCTCGGTTTGTTGACCCAGACCGGCCTTCTGCAAGTGTCGCCGTCCAACATCATTTTTCTCGCGCTCGGCATTCTTGCGCCGCCCTGTCTTTCGATCGGGGTGGTGATGCTGGCACACGACCGCCTCGCCGAACGCCTCGAACGGCTGGCCAATGTCGACGACCTGACCGGCGCGCTGTCGCGCCGCGCGTTTCTCGCGATCGGCGACGCGCTGCTGAACGCGTCGCTGCGAACCCGCTCGCCGGTGGCGTTGGCGATCATCGACATCGACTCCTTCAAGGCGGTCAACGACAACTACGGCCACGCCGCCGGCGACCAGGTGTTGAACCACTTCGCCACGTTCGTCGCCCGCAACCTGCGGGTCGGCGATGTGTTCGGCCGACTGGGCGGCGAGGAATTCGGCGTGCTGTGCCCGGCCACCACCACCGCCGAAGCGGTGAGCCTGCTCGACCGTCTGCGGGCCGGGCTGGCCGGGGCCGCGCCGGACGAATTGCCGCGTGGGCTGCGGTACACCTTCAGCGTTGGCGTGGACCAGCTTCGGCGCGACGAATCGCTCGCCCAACTGATGGCGCGCGCGGACGGCGCGCTGTATGCCGCGAAGGCGTCGGGCCGCAACCGCGTGATGGCGGCGTAGGGCGGAGGCCGCGAAGGAGCATTCTTCGTTCTATTTGTGGGGAAGGCATAAATATTTATCAGACATTTGCCGATATCCATTGGCAGAGTGACCGGAACCAGCCTGATATCTATCAATATGCTTTCCACCTCAACGCAGCACCCGTCCGACACCGGTTTGCGCGATCGCTTCCACCGGCGCTCGCTCGAACACCAGCGTCCGCTGTCCACCGTGACCATGGCATTCACCGTGGTCGCGTTCCTGTGCTTCATCGGGGCGCGCAACCTGGTCGGCGGCCCGGCCGCGCCGCTCGCCTACCGGCTCGCGTGCGCGCTGCTGCTCGCCTTGCTGGTGCTGGCGATCCCGCGCGCAAAGTCGACGTGGCTCTTCGGTCTGATCGGCGTCGCTTACTCGCAGGTGCTGGTGGCGGGCCTGGCGGTGAACATTGCCGGCGTCGCGCAGCCGCTGCTGTGGACGCTGCCCGCGATGGTGGTAATACCGATCTGCGCCGCGCCGCTGTGGCTCACGCCGACGCACTTCATCACGGGCAGCGTGCTCTTCTATACGACGGCGTTCGCGCTGCTGTTCGGCACGCCGCTGACGCATGACGTCGAGACCGTCGTGTGGATGTGGATCGTGGCGATCGGCGTGCCGACTTCCGCGGTGTTTCATTTCGGCTTCTACCGGTTTCGCCGCAACCACTTTCTGCTGGAGAGCCAGCTCGCGCAACTCGCCGCGACCGACCCGCTGACCGGCCTGCAAAACCGTCGTGCGTTCGTCAAGCAGGCCGAGCGCCGCCTCGACACCGTCTCGCCGGATACGCGGATCAGCGCGATCTTTCTCGACATCGACAACTTCAAATCCTTGAACGACCGCTTCGGCCATGCGATCGGCGACCACGCGCTCTACCAGGTCGCCCAGGTGCTGATGGAAGAGGTTTCCGTGGACGACAGCGTGAGCCGGATCGGCGGCGAGGAATTCGCGCTTCTGCTGCGCGACGGTCTCACCGGCGCGCTTCATGTGGCCGAGCGGCTGCGCCAGGCGATTGCCGCGATCGAGCGGCCGGACGGCCGTCTGACCGCGAGCTTCGGCGTGGCCGAGCACCGCAACGGCGAAAGCATCATGGTGCTGCTCGATCGCGCCGACGAAGCCCTGCTGCGCGCCAAGCACTCCGGCCGAAACCGGGTGTGCGCCGAGCGCGCGCTGCCACGCGAAGCGCTGCAACTGCTGGCCGACGACGGATCCGGCGAGAGCGGCGCGGCAGTGCGGCGGCATCGCTGGGAGGAGTACTACCTCACCTCGCATTTCCAGCCGCTCTACAGTTTGTCGCATCAGAAGCAGGTGGGCTTCGAGGCCTTGCTGCGCGGCGAGCAGGACGACGGCACGCTGGTGCCGCCCGCGGTGCTGTTCGCCCCCAGGCCCTCGAGCGACGAAGGCGCGCTCGACCGCGCGAGTCACGTCGTGCATCTGGCCCATGCGCGCAAGTCGCTGCCGGACGACGCGTGGCTTTTCCTCAACATTCTGCCGGCCACGTTCATTGCCGAAGGCTACGCCGATCAACTGGCGACGATCGTGCGGGCCGTGGGACTCGAACCTGAGCGCGTGATTCTGGAGATTCTCGAATCGCATGGCGGCAGCGTCGACGACATGTCGCGGGCGGCGGCGCTTTATCGCAAGCACGGCTTCCTGATCGCCGTCGACGATTTCGGCGCCGGCCAGTCGAATCTCGACCGCCTGTTCAGGATTCGCCCGGACCTCGTCAAGCTCGACGGCGAACTGATTCGCGCGACGGGCCACGGCACCGGGCAGCCGATTCTGCCGAAGCTCGTGTCGCTGCTGCACCTGGCGGGGATGCTGGTGGTCGTGGAAGGTGTGGAGACCACGGAGGAACTGATTCTCGCAGTGGAATCGAATGTGGATTTCGCGCAGGGCTACCTGCTGGGGCGGCCGGCTAAAGAGATCGCGCCGCCGGAGTCGGTGCATCGGCGCATCGACGAGGCTTTCGATGTGATCGCCCAGGGGCGGGCGCATCAGCATGCGTTGTTCGAAACCGAAGTGGAGCCTTACCGGGTCGCCTTGCGGCTCGCGGCCGACGCGTTGCTGGCCGGCGTGGCGATGGAAGAAGCGTTCGCTTCGCTGGCGAGGTTCGATCGCTGCATCAGTTGTTTCATTCTCGACGACGCGGGCAGGCAGATTGGTCACGAGGTGCAGGGGCCGGCCTGGAGTACCGACGGGGCGTCGCTGCAACCCGTGGCGAATCCGCGCGATGCGCGCTGGGATCATCGGCCGTATTTCCGCAATGCGGTGTTGTTGCCGGGCGTGGCGGTGTCGAGTAATCCTTATCTCTCGCTGGCCAGCGGCAGGCCATGCATCGCGGTCACGCTGGCGCTGCAGTTCGCCGCCGAGCGATCCGTGATCGGCGTGGAACTGGACTGGTCGGCGTCGGGCTTGCCATGGCCCGCGGGGGAATAGGGCGTGCCTTTTCGCACGCAGCGGGTCCGCGTGTTTGCGCTGAACGGATTCGGTCAGTACCCACCCTTGGGCGCCGCAGCCGGCGCCGCGGTCGTTTTGTACGACGCCGCCAGCTCCGCCGCTGCCCGGCTCAGCAGGCCTGTGTCCGTGCCGACGGCAACGAACGTGGCGCCAACTGCCAGATAGTCGCTTGCAATCTCCCGGTCAGGTGCCAGTACGCCTGCCGCTTTGCCCGCGTCTCGCACCGTTCGGATGCCGTGGCGAATCGCTTCGCGCACGCTGGGATCACCGGGTTTGCCCAGCAGTCCCATCGACGCGCTCAGGTCCGACGGACCGAAAAACACGCCGTCGACGCCGTCCACCGCCGCGATCGCCGGCAGATTCTCCATGCCCTGCACGGTTTCCACCTGCACCAGCACGCACAACTCGTCGGCCGCCGTGTTCAGGTAATCCGGTATCCGGTTCCAGCGCGACGCGCGCGCCAACGCACTGCCCACGCCACGCATGCCTTGCGGCGGATAACGCGTGGCCGCGACCGCGTCGGCGGCCTGTTCGGCGGTGTCGATCATCGGCAGCAACAGAGTCTGCGCGCTGATGTCGAGCAATTGCTTGATCAACGCACTGTCGCTGCGCACCGGACGCACCACCGGATGCGATGCATACGCGGCCACCGCCTGCAATTGCGCGAGCGTGCTGCGAACGTCGTTCGGCGCATGCTCGTTGTCGATCAGCAGCCAGTCGAAGCCGGCGGTGGCCAGCAGTTCGGTCACGTAGGCGTCGGCGAGCGCGGCCCACAGGCCGAATTGCGGCTTGCCCTCTGCAAGAGCGCGTTTGAATGTGTTTTGCGGTAGAGACATGTCGTGTCGACTCAAATGAGCTCAGATGAAATTCAAACCGATGCCGCCGAGCGGGCCGTAGTCGACGTGGAAGGTGTCGCCGGCGCGAGCGACGATCGGGCTGGTGAATGAGCCGCTTAGAATCACGTCGTTCGCGTTGAGCGTTTCGTCATACGGGGCGATCTTGTTGGCGAGCCAGGCCACGCCCGTGGCCGGATGATTCAGCACGGCGGCCGCGAGGCCGCTTTCTTCGACCGCGCCGTTCTTGTAGAGCAACGCGCCGACCCAGCGTAAGTCGACGTCCAACGGACGCACCGGACGCCCGCCCAGCACGATGCCCGCATTCGCCGCGAAGTCGGAGATCGTGTCGTAGACCTTGCGCGGTGCCTTGGTTTCGCGGTCGAACTGTTCGATGCGCGCGTCGATGATCTCCACGGCTGGCGTCACGTAAGCGGTCGCGTCCAGCACATCGAATAGCGTGACGCCGGGGCCCTTCAACGGCTTGCTCAACACGAATGCCAGTTCCACTTCCACGCGCGGCGCAATGAAGCGGTCCGTGCGAATATCCTGGCCGTTTTCGATGAACATGCTGTCGAGCAGCGGCGCGTAGTCGGGTTCGTCGATCTGCGACGAACGCTGCATCGCGCGCGAGGTGAGGCCGATTTTGCGGCCCTTGATCACGTGGCCTTCGGCGAGCTTGAGCTTGACCCATTCGCGTTGAATCGCGTAACCGTCCTGCACGGTCATCTGCGGAAACCTGGCGGAGAAGTGGCGCAGTTGCGTGCGCGTTTTCTCCGCGTGGTCGAGTTGCGCCGCGAGGTCGCGAATAATCTGTTCGTCTAGCATGATGGATTCTCTCGGCGCCCGCTATTCAGCCTTCAGGCGCGCGTGCAAGTTGTTATGTTTCCACGTACCGGCTTCGCTGAATTCATTGATCTCCAGCGACAAGGCCAGACCGTGCTGTGCGAATTCAGTGGCGAAGTGCTGCTTGATCAGCGCGAATAGCGCATCGCCGGTGGCCTTTTTCGCGGCCTCGGAGCGGCCCGCGCCGATCTTCAGGTTCGCATGGAGGAACGCGGCGTCGGCGCGTCCGTCGGCGATGCAGTACTGTTCGCAGCGCAACGCGCGCACGCGGATGCCGCCAGGGGGATAGATGCGCTGTTCGTTCTCGCGTTGCGTGTCGAGGCACTGTGCGAGCGTCTTGCAGAGTTGCCCGATGCTCTCTTCAGCGGCGAGGTTGGCGCTGTATTCCAATGTCAGATGTGGCACGTTCGACTCCTTGCGTCTCAGGCGGGCAGGGGCGTAACCGGGAAAATCGCGTTGATCTGGCCTGTACCCGAACTGCCGAAGTACGGCGTGACGACTTCCACCTTGCCGTCGTAACGGTCCCAGCCGAGTGCGCCGAGCAGCATGGCGGTGTCGTGCATGCCGCCTTCGCCCCAGCATTTTTCGTTGTAGAGCGGCAGCATTCCGCAGAAGGTCTTCCAGTCGCCGGCTTCCCACAACTCGACCACCCTGCGGTCCATCTGCTCGAGAAACGGACTCCATACCTTGTGCATGAACTGCTCGGCTGTGCCGTTGTTGGCGAAGTGATGGCTGAGCGACCCGCTCGCCAGAATCGCCACGGTGCCTTCGTAACGTTCTTCAATGGCCTTGCGTACCGCGAGGCCGAAGCGCGCGCTGGTATCGAGGTCGTGCCACATGCACCAGCCGGCTACCGACACGGTCTTGAAATGCTGATCGCCATTCATGTAGCGCATCGGCACGAGCGTGCCGTACTCGAGTTCGAGCGTGGTCTCGCTGTGCGCGCGGCTTTTCACGCCCATTTCGTTGGCGACTTCCGCGATCAGATTGCCGAGTCCGACATTGCCCGGATACGCGTACGGCATGTTCTTGATGAAATGCGGCAGTTCGTTGCTCGTGTAGACGCCTTCGAACTGCGGCGCGCAATTGATGTGGTATTCGCTGTTCACCAGCCAATGCACGTCGAACACGACGATCGTATCCACGCCCAGTTCGCGGCAGCGTCGGCCGATTTCATGATGGCCGTCGATCGCCGGCTGACGGCAGCCTTTATGCGGACCGTCGAGTTCGGACAGATATAACGACGGGACGTGTGTGACTTTTGCTGCTAATGCGAGTTTGCCCATCGCGGTCTCCAGTTCTGTTGCCGCGCGGCGCATGAGGCGCTCGCGCTGAAAACACACCGGCGCTTCACGCGCCGGCACCGATGGTTCAAACGCCCCAGCGCGGTATGTGATGTGAGCCTAGCGACACGCAAACATTCTTCGGTTCGAGGAACACTTCATAACTCCATGTGCCGCCTTCGCGGCCCACGCCCGATGCCTTGGTGCCGCCGAACGGCTGACGCAGATCACGCACGTTCTGGCTGTTGACGAAGCACATGCCGGCTTCGACCGCGGCGGCGACGCGCAATGCGCGGCCGCTGCTCTCGGTCCAGATGTAGCTCGACAAGCCGTAGGAGATATCGTTGGCGAGTTTGATCGCGTCGGCCTCGTCGTCGAACGGAATCAGGCAGGCGACCGGGCCGAAGATTTCTTCCTGCGCGATGCGCATGCGGTTATCGACATCGACGAATACGGTGGGTTGCACGAAGTTGCCTTTGCGCATGGCGTCGGGCAGGTCCGGCATGTCGAGGCCGCCGCACGCGAGCGTCGCGCCTTCTTTCGGGCCGAGTTCGATGTAGCTGCGCACCTTCGCCAGATGGCCCTGACTGATCATGGGGCCGACAAGGGTGCTGTCGGACAGCGGATCGCCCACGCTCAACCGCTTCGCACGCTCGATGAAGCGCTCGGCAAAGCGCGCGTAAATAGAGCGCTGCACGAGAATGCGCGAACCCGCCGTGCAGCGTTCGCCGTTGTTCGAGAAGATCATGAACACGGCGGCGTCGAGCGCACGCTCGAAATCGGCGTCGTCGAAAATGACGAACGGTGACTTGCCGCCGAGTTCCATCGAAAACTTCTTCAGCCCCGCGGTTTGCACGATGCGATTGCCAGTTGACGTCGATCCGGTGAACGACACCGCATGCACGTCCGGATGCGCGACCAGCGGTTCGCCGGTTTCCTTGCCGAAGCCGTGCACCACGTTCAGCACGCCGGCCGGAATACCCGCTTCGAGCGCGAGGTTGCCGAGCATCGAAGCCGTGAGCGGCGACAGTTCGCTCATCTTCAGCACCGCGGTATTGCCGAACGCGAGACAGGGCGCGACTTTCCAGGTGGCCGTCATGAACGGCACGTTCCACGGCGAGATCAGTGCGCACACGCCGACCGGATGGAACAGCGTGTAGTTCAGATGCGTATCGGTCGGATACGTATGGCCGTCGACACGCGTGCACATCTCGGCGAAGTAGCTGAAGTTGTCGGCGGCGCGCGGCACGAGCTGCTTGCGCGTCTGCGAGATCGTCTGGCCGGTGTCCTTCGTTTCGGTCTCCGAGATCTCCGGCACGTTCTTCGCGATCAGTTCGCCGAGCTTGCGCACCCGTTTCGCGCGTTCCGCGGCGGGCTTGCCGGCCCATGCGGGAAACGCGTCTTTGGCGGCGCGCACGGCGGCGTCGACTTCTTCCGCACCGCCTCGCGCGACTTCGGCGAGCACTTCCTGTGTGGCCGGATTGACCGTTTCAAAGTAGTCTTTCGCCGCGCCTGCCTTGCCGTTGATCAGATGTTCGATTCGCATTGCCTTGTCCTTTCTCTTTTTCGATCCCATGCACCGTGTCGAGCCGGAGTTAGTGCTTCAGCACTTACTCCGGTCCCATGCACCGCACCCCGATCAGGCGCGGTCGAAGTCCGCGTCGGATGCAATCGTATTGACGAGACGGCCCAGGCCGTCGATTTCACAGACCACTTCGTCGCCCGCGTTGACGTTGACGATGCCTTCCGGCGTACCGGTGAGGATCACGTCGCCGGGCGCGAGGGTCATGAAGCTGCTCAGGTATTCGATCAGCGCCGGGATGTCGGTGACGAGATCGCGCGTGTTGCCGTGTTGCTGACGCGTGCCGTTCACGAACGTGCGCAATTCGAGTTGCGTGACGTCTTCGACGTCGGCGGCGTCGACGAACCAGGGGCCGAGCACTGTGCCGCCGTCCCGATTCTTCACGCGCAGGTTCGGACGGTAGTAGTTTTCGAGGTAGTCGCGGATGGCGTAGTCGTTGGCGATCATGTAGCCCGCCACATGCTGCATGGCGTTGTCGCGCTTCACGGTTTTCGCGGTTTGCCCGATCACCACCGCCAGTTCGCACTCGTAGTGCATGAAGGTGACGTCGGCAGGGCGGCGTGTAAAGCCGCGATGTCCGACCACCGTGCCCGGTCCCTTGAGAAACACGAGCGGCTCTTCCTGCTTGTTGAACTGCAATTCCTTCGCATGCTCGGCGTAGTTCAAGCCGAGCGCGAAGATCGTGCCGACTTCGATCGGCGCGAGCCACACCACTTCATCCTCGCGACGCACGCGGCCATCCGCGAGACGCACGCCATTGGCGTCGGGATAGGCTTCGTGAATCGCGCCTGCATACGCAACGCGGCCGCGCATCATGGCTGTTCCCCTTCTTGTTCTTCGGCGCCGACGAACGACACCGTGAGCGGCGGCATGGCGCCGATCGACAGCATGGCCGTGTCGCCGATATGCGCGACAGGCGAACCGTGCGGCACGCCAAGCGTGATGACGTCGCCCGCGCTGAGCGTCATGAAATCGGTGACGTCCGCCAGCAGTTGTGCAACGTTGCGTACCGACGACGCGGTGTTCGCCGTGAACGCGTCTCGCGACCCGAGTTGAACCCGGATTGTCAGATTGTCCGGCGTCGCAACATGACGCGCCGCAACCACGGCCGGCCCGACGACGCAGAAACCGTCGCGCGCCCGGAATCGTACCGACGGCCGGTACACGCTTGCATGCGGCACGCTGAGATCGGCGACCAGCGTATAGCCGGCGATGTAATCGAACGCCTGCTCGACGCCGACGCATGTTGCAGTGCGGCCGATCACGATGCCGAGCGACGCGCCGACTTCCACGCCCAACGCATCGTCCGGCACGACGACCCGCGCGCGATGCCCGGCGAGCGTATTGCGCGGCTTCAGATAGAGCACCGGCGCTTTCGGCGGCGCTTTATATGGCGCGGCGTGCACCGCGTCGCCTAGCGCCTGGAGCGCGGCGCGGTCGTTCAGCAAGGTTCCATAGACAGCGCCGCCAACCGGCGCGCGGCAGGCCATGCCGCGTGCGAGCAGCGCGGCCGCGGTGCGCGCATCCACGTCGCGCGGCAACGCTTCGCCTTCGGGATGCAGCAGATGATCGGCTAGTGCAAACATAAATTCGCTGTCTCTCGGCAAAAACACTAACATGTTAGTAGTATTGCGCTTGATATCATCCATGGTCAATAGCCTGTCGGCTGATCGCGGGTTTTCCCTTAAGCTTCGACGGCTGCTTTTTAAATCATCTTCCAACATGTCCGCTTCTGCCTCGACCCGAGTTTTGCACCGCAATCTGCCGATGTTGTTGCTGCGCGCCAGAGAGAAAATGATGGAGCGGTTTCGTCCGTTGATTACTGCGCATGGATTGACCGAACAGCAGTGGCGCGTGATTCGAGCCCTCAACGAGCACGGTCCGATGGAGCCGCGCCACATCTCCGATATCTGCACGATTTCGAGCCCGAGCATGGCCGGCGTGCTCGCGCGCATGGAGAGCATGGAACTGGTGACCAAGGAGCGTTTCGCCGAAGACCAGCGGCGCGTGCTGGTGTCGCTGACGGACACGAGCGCGGAATTGGTGCGCGTGATTTCGAAGGATCTCGAAGCGCATTACCGCGAACTGGAGCGCAAGGTGGGGCCGGAGATCGTCGAGCGCGTGTATCGCGCCGTGGACGATCTGCTGGCGGGTCTGGAGGAAGAGGACGAGTGATGTAGCGGGTCAGGGGCCCGCGTCGGCTGCCGCGACGTTCGCGGTGCTCGCTGCGTTGTCGTCAGGCTCTGACGCCGCTCGCTTCACCAGCCGTGAAAGCGCCGCCACTCCACACTGTTGTCGTCCGGCGCCACCGCGTGATACTCGGGAAACTGCGCGCCGGTGGAGCACGCGTGATTCGGCAGGATGCGCAGTTTCATGCCGATCGGGAAGCGCTGCGTGACATCGTCGCCGGTGTCCGCGTTTTCTGTTGTCGGAGAGAGAATGCCGTGCTCCTGATTGGCTCCGCTGACCACGTAACCGGGCAGCGGCGTGCCGTTCAGCAGACATGGCTGGCCGTAGCCGAAATCGTGCGACTGCTTCGACGTGCCGCGATCCCGGCTCATCGCCATCCAGCCCGCGTCGAGAATCGCCCAGCCCTTGTCCGCCTGATGACCGATCACGGTGGCGAGCACGCTGAGCGCGATGTCGTCGAGCGCGCACACGCCGACGTTGTGCATGACGAGGTCGAACAGCACGTACACACCGGCGCGCACCTCCGTTACGCCCTCTAACTGCGTGGCGGCGAGGGCAGTCGGCGTCGAGCCGACGCTGACCACCGGGCATGCAATGCCGGCTTCGCGCAACCGCTGCGCCGCGCGCACGCAGCCCGCGCGTTCCTGCTCAGCGAGCGCGGCGAGCGCTTCCGGTGTATCGAGCTCGTAGCTCGAACCGGCATGGGTCATCACGCCGCCCACCTTGACGCCGTTCTCATGCAGAATCCGGCCGACTTCGAGCAGCGTGTCCTGTTCCGGTGTGATGCCTGAGCGGTGCCCGTCCGTATCCACTTCGATCCACACCTCGAAGGTTTCGCCGTGCTGATCGCCGAACGCGGCGATGGCCGAGGCGGCGGTCGGATTGTCCACCACGAGCGTCAGATTGCAGCCCTGGCGGCGCAGCGCGAGCGCTCTCGGCAGCTTCGACGGGGCCATGCTGACGGCGTAAAGAATGTCGTCGACACCGGCGGCGAAGAACGCCTCCGCTTCTTTCAACGTGGACACCGTGACACCGCTCGCGCCGGCGGCAATCTGCGCGCGGACCACGTCGATGCATTTGGTGGTCTTCACGTGCGGACGAAACGCGACGCCGAGCGTGTTCATATGTCCTTGCATTCGCGCGATGTTCCTTTGCATCCGTGCGATGTCGATCAACGCGGCTGGGGTTTCAATCTGGTCGAGTTTCATGCTTTCACCGGGAAATGGAGTCATGCGGGGTCATGCTGGTTCGTGCCGAAGTGAGCGAGCCACGGAACGAGCTTGTCGAGCGTCGGTGATTGGATCTCGGGCGGCTGCGCGCCGTCTACGAGTGGCAGGCCGACGCGGTTGTGCCAATACGTCCGCAAGCCGACGGCGGCGGTGCCGAACATGTCGTAGCTGGAGCCGGCCACGAACGCGGCTTCATGAGCTTGCACGCCGAGTTTGTCGAGCGCGAGGCGGTATGGCAGCGGGTCCGGTTTGTACACGCCGGCTTCTTCTGCGGTGACGATCGCGTCCCAGCGGACCGGCAGCAGATGTGCCGCCTGTGTGCCGAGACGCGTGGAGCAGTTGGTGACGACCGCCAGTTTGCAATGCGGCGCGAGCGTTTGCAACGCGTCGACGGCTCCGCTCCACGGCGTGAGCGTCAGCCAGTCCGCTTCGAGCGCGAGCGCGGCGGATTCGGGCAGGCCGACTTGTGCGGCGGCTTCGCGCACCAGTTGTTCGTATGCGATGTATGAGCCGCAGCCGTAGGTCAGCCGCAGATAGGCGGCGCGCCATTCACGGCCCCGCTGTTCGGAACCGGCCGCGCGATTCCATGAGGTCCACGAGTCGAGCAGGGCGGTCAGGAGATCGAACAGGACCGCTTTGGGGTAGGCGGCAGGCACGAGGGCGAGAGTCATGATTGATTTGACCAGCAACGGACGGTGAGCTGATTATAAAGTTTCATCAGCGGCGCAACGTTCAAAGGGATTAACTCATAGATTCAGTCTGATTGAATGATTGATTTTGTGACCTGCGCGCAAGCGGGTTTTAACATTCATCGCCGCCAGGGCGGCTGCGGCCTGAACCTGCTTTGCAAATACTGCATGAAATGGCGGGTGCGCGCCGGCAGGCCCGTGCGTTGATGCGTGAGCGCCATGACGTCGGCATCGGGCGCTTTCCACCCCGACAGCAAACGGACGAGTTTGCCATTCGCGATGTCGTCAGCCACGTCCCATTCGGAACGCAGGATCACGCCGCGTCCTTCGCATGCCCACTGGCGGATCACATCGCCATCGTTGCAACTCAAATGAGCAGACACGCGCACGCTGCGGCGCGTACGGCCTTTGCTGAACTGCCACAGCGAGACATCTTCGTTGTTCTCGCGCAGCACGATGCAGGGCAGCTTGCTCAATTCATCCGGAGAATCCGGAGTGCCGATCCGCTTGACCAGCGCGGGCGCCGCGCAGACGAAACGCGCATTCGGTGCAATCGCGTAGCCGATCAGATTCGACACCGGCAGCTCGCCGATATGCACGACGATATCGAAGCGGTCCATCGTCTCGGTCAGCGGCTTGTCGGATAGCGTAAGCGCGACGTCGATGTCCGGATTCTGCTGCTGGAATTCGGCAATCGCGGGCGCGAGGTGCCGCCGCCCGAACCCCAGCGGCGCATTGATTTTCAGCGTGCCGACGAGTCCGCCGCGACGCATCTGCAGGTCTTCGAACAGCGCGTCGAACTGCTGGACGAGGTCGGCGCCCCGTTCGCACAGCAGCGTGCCTTCTTCCGTGAATTGCAGGCGGCGCGCGGTGCGGTTCACCAGTTGCGCGCCCAGTTTCTTTTCCAGTTGCTGAAGGCGCTGCGTGACCGCGGAGGGCGACAAGCCCAGCTTTCGCGCAGCGGCGATCAGGCTGCCGCTTTCGCGTAGCGTCAACAGGAAACGGATATCGGCCGAATCGTTCATGTGAGCGACGTTTGAGTTCGGAAGTCTGGCAGCTTAAAGCGTTTGGATGCGCGGTTCCAGTTCTGCCTGGCACGCGCGCCGACAAATGCAGTGCGGCTTGCAAGGTAAAGTGATGCTTCTGTCATGCAGTCGGCGGCGCGAGCCGCTAAAGTATGCATTTGCGCCGATCACCTGATGCTTTCATTTGAAGAGAAGTCCACATGCCGTTGTCCAATGGGCCGTCGAATGGCCCGTCAAACGATGCCGCGCGGAACAGCGCCTTGAAACAGGCGGTGTTTCTGCACACGGGCTGGCGTAGCGCGGGAACGTGGGTCTGGTCGCGTCTGCGCGAACTCGACAGCGTGACCGGCTTCTATGAGCCGCTCAGCAACGTGCTCGCGGACCTGAGCGTTGCCGATGTGTCCGCGTCGCGTCCCACGCTGACGTCGGGCCACCCGCCGCTTGACGCGCCGTATTTCGACGAATATCGTCCGTTTCTGCGCGAAGGCGCTCGTGGTGTGGACGGATACCGCAGGGGTTTCAGCCTCGATCGCTTCGCTAGCGTACCGGATGCGGAATTTGCCGCATTGCAGGCCTATCTACGCAATCTGTGCGAGCGCACCGCCGAACAAGGCAGCGTGCCGGTCTTCAAGTTTTGCCGCTCGTCCGGCCGGTTGCCGTGGCTGAAGCAGGCTTTTCCGCAGGCCATGCATGTGGGCGTGTTGCGCAATCCGGCCTCGCAGTTCGCTTCGGGGTGGCTGCTCAGTCAGCAATGGAGCAATCCGTTTTTCGTGGCCGCGCCGTTTCGCGTGCTCGGGCTGAATCAATCGGACCCGCTAGTCAGGCAGGCCATCGAGATCTGCGGCGTGAGCTTGCCGCCCGTGGCGCCCACTTCGGACGACGCTTATGCGATGGCTTGTGAGCACTATGCGCGCACGGCGGAAGGCAATAACGCGTATCGGGCATTCGTCGCGTTGTGGATTCTGTGTGCGTTGCGCATGGCGGAGGGTGTCGATCTGCTGATCGATATGGACCGGCTTGGCGGTTCGCGCGATTACGCGGCGGATCTGCGCGCCGGGTTCGAAACGCAGAGCGGTTTGTCGCCCGACTTCAGCAGCGCGCGCGATCTGGTGGAGGAGACGCGTCGCGGCGCGGCGCGCATGAGCGGAATCGACGGACGGGCGATGCGCACCGTGCATTCCGCCGCGCTCAAATTCCTCAAGGCACAAGGTGGCGCAGACGCCGCCTTTGCCGAAGTGATCCGCGAGAAGATGGTGCTGGCCAACGAGTTGACTGATGCATGGCGCTGATGGAGCATTCACCGCGCACGGTGGACGACCCCGGACGCGGCGATGCAAAATCACCGTTGTTTAAGCGGCCGCCGCCGATACAGCCGCTCGCAGCCCCAGCAGATAACTCTCGACACCAAAGCCGCAAATCTGCCCTTTGACGACTTCCGCAAACACGGAAACATGCCGGAACGCTTCGCGCGCGTGGATGTTCGACATGTGGATTTCCACCACCGGCACCGTCAGGATCGCCAGCGCATCGCGAATGCCGTAGCTGTAGTGCGTCCACGCTCCGGCGTTGATCATGACGCCGTCGGCATTGTCCGTGAAAGCCTGGTGGATGCGCTCGCACATGGCGGCTTCGCTGTTGGTCTGAAAGCTCTCGACCTGCACGCCCAGTTCCTTGCCCAATGCCTGCAGGCTGCTGTCGATTTCGGCGAGCGTCACGGTGCCGTATTGCGCGGGGTCGCGCTTGCCGAACATATTGTGGTTGATGCCGTGAAGCATCACGAACGTTTTCATGGGGCGTCCCTGGAGTAATGGATTCAGTAAAGGCGATGCGATATCAATGCGCCGCTGCGAGCGTGGGCGTCGTGTTGACTACGGAGCCGGCATTGGCCGCTTCGACGATCGCCTCGGTAATGCGCAGATTCTGCAGGCCGTCGTGGGCGCTCACGAGCGGTGCCACTTCTTTTCGAATGACGCGCACGAAATGTTCGAGCTGAAGCTTGAGCGGATCATCGCGAGTCATCTCGGCAACGCCGACCTGGAACGGCTTCCACCAGGAACGGTCCTCGGCCTTGCCATAGGTTTTCAGGCGCATGGTGGGCACCGCGAGCGAGCCGAAGGTGCCCGCGATGACGTAACAATCTTCATCCGGATACGTCGGATAAGCCTTGTTCTCCTGCGACGTCTGCTCCCAGCTACGCGCGCTCGAGGCCGTGTCCGACAGCATGAAGCTGCCGAGCGCGCCGCTCGCGAAGCGCAGGTTGATCGCCACCGTGTCTTCGACCGGAAAGCCGCGTGTGGCGTGCGACGAAAACGCCTGCACGGCCACGATATCGCCGCACAGCATGCGCAGGTTGTGCACCTCGTGGATCATGTTCAGCAGGATCGGGCCGCCGCCTGGCTCGCGCCGCCAGGGGGCGTCGGCGTAGTATTCATCCGGTTTGAAAAAGACCGCGCTGCCCATCACCGCGACCAGTTTGCCGAGCCGGCCTTCGTTGATCAGTTGCCTGGCGCGGGCCATGATCGGACTGTGCGCGCGGTGATGCCCGATCAGCAACGGCACACCGCAGCGCTCGACTTCGGTGACCAGTGTTTCCGCTTCGCCGACCGTGGATGCGATCGGCTTTTCGAGCAGCGTCGGCACGCCGGCCGCGAGACAGGTCAGCGCGTGCTCCACATGCAACGGGTTCGGCGTGGCCAGAATCACGCCGTCCGGGCGGTCCCGTTCGAGCAGTTCTTCGAGCGTCCGGTAAAGCGGCACGCCGGCTTGGCTAGCGAGCGCCTGTGCCGCCGGCGACGGGTCGACGATCGCCGACAGCGTGCACGTGCCGCTCTGCTGCGCGACAGCCATGTGAGCGTGGCCGATGTAGCCCGCGCCGGCCACGGCGATCCGGGTCCTGTTCATGGATCGATTCCTTCGAAATTCGATCGAAATGGATTACGCGAGGGCTTTTTTGGTTTCAGCCATGGTCTCGGCCCGCATCCGGTCGTAGCTGACCTTATCGATCGGCACCGCATTGGGTTCGCCCAGATCGCTCAACTTGACGCGGTAGTTCTCGCGGGCGGTCCATGCGGTCACCGCGGCAACGATGGTGATGGCGAACGTGATCGTGCCGATGATGAGCGGCACATTGGTCGATCCGGGCGGCGCGACATAGGCGAACAGCGCGGGCAGCAGGGCGGTGATCGTCGTGCCGATGTTCTGGCCGATGGCCATGGCGGAGACGCGTGAGCGGGTCGGGAACAACTCCGGATAGAAGCTCGGGAAGATCGCGTTATAGCCTTGATAGATGATGCCCCACATGAGGATCGACATCACCATGGCGAGCGGCACGTTGCGGATGCTGATCGCGTACAGGTAGCCGAACGACAGCAGACCCGCGCCGAGCGCGCCGACGACGATGGGCAGGCGCCGGCCGATCCGGTCGGACAGATTGCCCACATAGGGAATCACCAGCACGGCGACGATGTTGCCGATCACCGGAATCCACAGATAGACGCTCTTGGAAAAACCGATGCCGTACGACGCTTGCACCGCATAGGCCGCGCCGAAGATGGTGGCGACGACCGGGATCACGTTCATCAACGAGCAGAGAATCACGCGCACCATATCGGGCCAGTTGTAGCGGAAAGCTTCGACAATCGGCGATTTGGGCACGTTGCCGCTCGCGTCTTCCTTGGCGAAGGCGGGTGTTTCATGGACTTCGCGGCGAATGTAGTAGCCCGCGATCAGCACCACGGCACTCATCAGGAACGGGATGCGCCAGCCCCACGAATTGAACGAGCTCTCTTCCATGAAGTAGGCGAGCGGCAGGAACACGGCGGCGGCGAGAATCTGGCCCGCCTGCACGCCTTGCAGGGTAAAACTGGCGTAGTAACCGCGCCGCCCGAATGGTGCGTGTTCGAGAATCATCGAACTCGCGCCCGAGATTTCACCGGCCACGGCGAAGCCCTGGATCAGGCGCAGCACCACCAGCAGGGCGGGCGCGAGCAGCCCGACGCTGTGATAGGTAGGCAGAAAGGCAACTGCCATCGTCGAGAAGCCCATCAGGAACATACAGACGAGCAGAACGTTCTTGCGGCCGTGGGTGTCGCCCCAATGCCCGAGCACCACCGCGCCGATCGGCCGCGCGACGTAACCCACGCCGTAGGTGGCGAGCGAAGCCACGATAGCGATCTTCGGATTGCCCGAGGGAAAGAACAACTGTGGAAAGATAAGGGCGGCCGCCTGGGCGTAGATAAAGAAGTCGTAGTACTCGAGTGCCGAGCCGATCCAACCGCTGGCGGTTGCTTTGCGAGCCTGCGAGCGGCGTTCGTGGCCGCCTGCCGATGTATTCGTTTCCATGTTGTCTCCTGAACAGAAATGTTTGGATCAGCTTCTACGGCTGATTCATTGGCGTCCTGAAAGCAAAACTATGCAAGCCAGGACTTTCCTGGGACGCGGCCTGCGTGGTCTGTTTCCGGATGCTCGAATGTTGCTGTGCAGCGCACCAATCGAATGGCGCTACAGGGTTAACCAGTGCCTGGGTGTCCCGAGTATTTCGTCCGACCGGCGTGGCTTGCCCGATCGGCTCGTTAAGGCTAGGGTAATGTGGTTCTGCACGGACACAATGCGGCCAAATGGAAAATCAGAATGCGCTCACAGCCAGCAATGAGTCTTTTCTGCGCGACCTGCAGTTGTTCTGCAACATCGCCCGCCGGGGCAGTTTCGTGGCGGCGTCGACGGAAATGGGTTTGTCGCCCTCGCATGTCAGTAAGCGCATTGCCATGCTGGAAGCCGGTCTCGGCGTGAAGCTCTTTCAGCGCACCACGCGCCGGGTCAGCGTGACGAGCGACGGTGAAGCCGCTTTGCAGTGGGCGCAGAAAATCCTCGACGACGTGCAAGGCATGGCAGACGCGTTCGCCGATCGCCGCACTGAGTTGCGCGGCTTGCTGCGCATCAGCACGAGCCTGCGGCTCGGCCGCAAGCATGTGTCGCCGATTCTGGCCTTGTTGCGCCAGCGTCATCCGAATCTCGAGATCTGGCTGGAATTGCTGGACCGGCGCGCCGATCTCGTCGGCGAGAACTTCGATATCGACATTCGCGTGGGCGAAGTGCATGAGCCGCACCTGATCGCGCACAAGATGGTGGAGAGCACGCGGATACTCTGCGCGTCGCCGGATTATCTGGAGCGGCGTGGCGTGCCGCTCGAGTTGGCTGAACTGGCCCAGCACGACTGCCTGCTGTTTCGCGGACGCGACGACCGTTTCGGCGTCTGGCGTCTGAGCGGCCCGAACGGCGAAAAGAGCGTGAAGGTGACGGGCACCGTCGCGTCCAATCTCAGCGATATCGTCGTGCAGTGGGCCAAGGACGGCTACGGGGTGGTGATGGT
This sequence comes from Paraburkholderia dipogonis, assembly GCF_046027395.1. Taxonomy (GTDB): domain Bacteria; phylum Pseudomonadota; class Gammaproteobacteria; order Burkholderiales; family Burkholderiaceae; genus Paraburkholderia; species Paraburkholderia dipogonis_A. The sequence continues at coordinate 303,212 of NZ_JAQQEG010000001.1, forward strand.
GTCGATCTGGGACGTGGCGGAGAGCCTGCGCGCCGGCGAACTGGTGCGCGTGCTGCCTGACTACATGCAGTCTGCCGACGTGTGGGCGGTGACCGCGGAGCGTTTGTCGTCGTCGGCGAAGATCCAGGTGTGCATCGAATTTCTCCGGGAACAGTTGACGAACGGGCCATATGCGCTGGTGACGCGCGGCGTGGGCGGGTTTTGACGGCGTTGCGCGGCGGCGCGGCGGAAGCCCGGACGGGGTTCGCGTTCCAATACAGTTGCCACGCAAAAAACAATACAGTGAGGCGCGGTTTTATCTGGCTGTATCGGGAATATGACCGGCGCCGTCGATACAGTTGGCGGGTCTCGATGGAGCCTGCCGACGAGCGGATCGCCGCTCTGGCGCTGTGCGACGTAGCCCGATTTTTTGCCTATGGCCCGGTGGTGACGCGCCGCGGTTTATCCCGAATACGAGGTAAGGACATGAATGCAGTGAACGAACAAGCGAAGCTGTCGGTGCAGCAGTTGGGCCACTACATCGGCGGCGCGCCGGCCGCGCCGACCAGCGGCCGCTTCAAGGACGTGTTCAATCCCGCCACCGGCAAGGTGACCGGTTCGGTGGCGCTGGCGTCGGTCGAGGAAGTGGATGCGGCGGTGCAGGCCGCCAAGGCTGCCTTTCCCGCCTGGAGCGAAACCGCGCCGATCAAGCGCGCGCGCATTCTGTTCAAGTTCAAGGAGCTGCTGAACCAGCAGCATGACGAACTGGCGATGCTGATCACGCGCGAACACGGCAAGGTGTTCACGGACGCGCAAGGCGAAGTAGTGCGCGGCATCGAAGTGGTCGAGTTCGCGTGCGGCATTCCGAACCTGCTGAAGACCGATTTCACCGACCAGATCGGCGGCGGCATCGACAACTGGAATCTGCGCCAGGCGCTGGGCGTGGTCGCGGGCATTACGCCGTTCAACTTCCCGGTCATGGTGCCGATGTGGATGTTCCCGGTCGCGCTCGCCTGCGGCAACACGTTCGTGCTGAAGCCGTCGGAACGTGACCCGTCGGCGTCGCTGCGGATTGCCGAATTGCTGAAGGAAGCCGGTCTGCCGGACGGCGTGTTCAACGTCGTCAACGGCGACAAGGTGGCCGTGGATGCGCTGATCGATCACCCGGACGTCGCGGCGCTGTCGTTCGTGGGCTCGACACCGATCGCCGAATACATTCATACGGAAGCGTCGAAGCGCGGCAAGCGCGTGCAGGCGCTCGGCGGCGCGAAGAATCATCTGGTCGTGATGCCGGACGCCGATCTGGACCAGGCGGTCGACGCACTGATCGGCGCGGCCTACGGTTCGGCGGGCGAACGCTGCATGGCGATCTCGGTCGCGGTGGCGGTCGGCAACGTGGCCGACAAGCTGATCGACAAGCTGGTGCCGCGCGTCAAATCGCTCGTGATCAAGAACGGCGAACATCTCGACGCGGAAATGGGCCCGCTGGTTACCGCCGAACATAAGGCCAAGGTGGCCGGTTATATCGCCTCGGGCGAGGCCGAAGGCGCGAAGCTGATCGTCGACGGCCGCGCGCATCCGGTGGCGAGCGAAGACGGCTTCTTTATCGGCGGTACGCTGTTCGACAATGTCGGCACGGACATGAAGATCTACAAGGAAGAGATCTTCGGGCCGGTGCTGGCGGTGGTGCGAGTGCCCGATTTCGCGAGCGCCGTGGCGCTGATCAACGCGCACGAGTTCGGTAACGGCGTGTCGCTCTTCACATCGGACGGCGGTGTGGCGCGTGCGTTCGGCCGGCAGATTCAGGTGGGCATGGTCGGCATCAACGTGCCGATTCCGGTGCCGATGGCATGGCATTCGTTCGGCGGCTGGAAGCGTTCGCTATTCGGCGACCATCACGCTTACGGCGAAGAGGGTGTGCGCTTCTATACGCGCTACAAGAGCATCATGCAGCGCTGGCCGGATAGCATCGCGAAGGGGGCTGAATTTACGATGCCGGTGGCGAAGTAAGTTATCGGTGGGTTGGTTGCAATGAGAAAGCCGCGCCTGAATCAGGCGCGGCTTTTTTGCGTGAGGCCTCAACTCAGGCGCGTTAAACGCCCGCAGAGGAATCCTCTTCCGCTTCGCTCAACACGGCATTTTGCACGGCGACTGCGGGGCTGACGTAAGCAGGCGCCTGACGCGGATCGTCGACGCTGTAGCGCAGACGCCCCCCTTCGATATACACGCGCAACTGGCGGTACTTCACGAAATAAAGCAAGCCGACGACCGCCGCCGCGAATCCCGAAGCCGCGCCTACCCCGAGCGCCCAACGCGGGCCGAAACGGTCCGCGACCCAGCCGACGACCGGCGCGCCGAGCGGCGTACCGCCCATTAAAATAGCCAGCAGAATCGCGATCACCCGGCCGCGCATGGCAGGCTCGGTGGTGATCTGTACGAGACTGTTGGTGGACGTCGAGAAGGTCTGCGTCGAGACACCGATCGCGATGAGTGTCAGGCCGAATAACGCGGTGCTCGGCATCAGCGAAGCTAGCGTACAGCCCACGCCGAACATGGCCGCCGCGCTGAGCAGCAGCGCCATGCGCGGTTTCGCACGGCGCGCGGCGAGCAGCGCGCCGGTCACGGAGCCGATCGCCATGGTCGAACTCAGCACGCCGTATTCGCTGGCGCCCGCATGAAACGCCGTGACCGACATCGTCGAAATGAAGATCGGGAAGTTCAGGCCGAACGTGCCGATCAGGAACAGCATCAACAGCGCGGCCTTAAGATCGGGACGCTTCCAGACATACCTGAAGCCTTCCGCGAAACTGCCGCGTGAGCGCACCGCGCGCGGTCTCAGATGCAGTTCGTTCAGCCGCAGCATGCGCAGCGACCCGAGCACGGCGACGAAAGACAGTGCGTTGATGAGAAACACCCAGCCAGTGCCGACCGAGGCGATCAGCAGTCCCGCGACCGCGGGCCCGATCATGCGCGCGGCGTTGAACGAGGTGGAATTCAATCCGACCGCGTTCGACAGATCCTCTTCGCCAACCAGATCGGACACGAAGGTCTGGCGCACCGGCGAGTCGAACGCGGTGACGCAGCCGAGCAGCCCCGCGAACACATAGACGTGCCACAACTGCACGAGCCCGGTGACGGTGAGAATGCCGAGGCCCAGTGCGCAAGTACCCATGGCTGCCTGAGTGGCGAACAGCAGCTTGCGACGGTCGAAATGGTCGGCCGCGTAACCGGTGAGCGGCAACAGCAGCATTTGCGGGCCGAACTGCAGCGACATGACAATCCCCACGGAGGTCGCATTGTGACGCGTGAGTTCCGTGAGGACGAGCCAGTCCTGCGCCGTGCGCTGCATCCACGTACCGACGTTGGAGACGATCGCGCCGCTCGCCCAGACCCGGTAATTGAAATTGCGCAGCGAACGGAAAGTGCCGTTCACCGGACTGTTTCCATGCGCGGGGTTAGGCCGGTGCGCAGACTTTCAGGTGTCGTTGAACTCGGCATCATGCGCGCGAGCGCTCGAGCAACTCGAGGACTTCCTGCGTCGTGCCGGTTTCGCCGAGACGCGGGAAGATGCGCGTGATGCTGTTGGTGTGAGCGTCCGCATTGAGGTCGGTCATGGCGTCGACGATGAGCGTGACGTTAAAGCCGAGTTCGTTGGCGTAGCGCGCGGTGGATTCGACACCGATGCTGGTGGCCACGCCTACGAGCACCACTTGCGTGACGCCCTGCTCGCGCAGATACGCTTCGAGATCGGTGTTCGTGAACGCGCCCCAGGTGCGCTTGGTGACCCGATGATCCGACGGCTGCGCGTTTATCTCGGGCACGAGGTCCGCGAAGCCGGCGGGGAAGTCGCCGGTGTGGCGCGCCTGTTCCGCGCGGCCCGGCGCGCCGCCGGCCACGTTGACGAGCACCACGGGCAGGCCGTGGCGCCGAAACGCGTCGGCGATGACGGCCGAGCGCTTGACGACTTCGCCGGTGGGATGCGCGGTGGGCAGCGCGACAATGCCTTGCTGCAAATCGATGACGACCAGTGCGGTCTTTGCGTCGAGCGTGGTGAGTGCCATGAGGTGCTCCTGAGAGTTACGAGTCGATGAGGCGTTTGAGTAAGTCGACGCCGGTAGCGAGTTGTCGTTGCTCGGCCGCCGAGAAGCGCGTCTGGATGGTGCGGAACAGCCAGTCCTCGCGCGCCGCGCGGCTTGCCTTGATCTTCTTGCGAAAGGCGGGTGTGAGGGAGAGGACCGTTTGCCGGCCGTCGTTCGGATCGGGCGTGCCGCTGACGAGCCCGGCGGCTTTCAGAACCGAAAGCGTCTCGCCCATGGATTGCGGACGCATGCCGTGAGCGCGCGCGAGCGCGGTGACCGTTGCCGGACCTTCGCGCTCCAGCAAGCCGAGGACCTGCACCTGTGACGGCGTGAAATCGCCCAGATGCGACTCTTCGCGCAAGCGGCGGCGCAGTTTGCCGATCAGCACGCGCAGGTCTTCCGCCATGGTGTGCAGGGTTTCGGTATCAGCCGGTAGATCGCTCTTGCTCATGCCATGACAGATGTGAAGGTTACCTACAAAGGTTACCTTCACATCTGGCTGGAGTCAAGGTAGAGGAGATGATCAACTAGCAGTGTTATCCATATTGTCCTTGCTTTCCCCATTTGTTTAACTATAGTGTTAAATATCAACCGTCAGGTTTACAAAAGGAGACAATCATGAACGAGCCGCTTCATCGCCCTTCGTTGGGATCCGCGGTGTACTACAAGGATCCGTTCGCCGCGCTCGATTGGCTCGAACGGGCGTTCGGTTTCGAGCGCCAGATGGTCATCACGGACAACGACGGCCAACTGGGCCACTCGGAAATGCGTTTCGGCGACAGCTACCTGATGGTCTGCCGTGAATGGTCGGAAAACGCGGCCAGCCCGGCATCGATCGGCGGCAAGAACACGCAGTCGGTGCACGTGCAATTGCGTGACGGCATCGACGAACATTGCGCCCGCGCGCGCGCCGCGGGCGCGGTGATTACGCGCGAACCGGAGGATCAGTTTTACGGCGACCGCGTCTACGCCGCCCGCGACCCGGAAGGCCATGTGTGGAGCTTCGGCCAGACGGTTCGCGCCGTGTCGCGCGAGGAAGCCGAGCGCGTCAGCGGTCTGAAGATCGAAGGATGGGTGTAACGCATGGCCCTGCCTGCCAGCGCCTCGCTCGACCGCACGCTGGCCGCGCTAGCCGATCCGAACCGGCGTCAGGTGGTCGATCTGCTTAGCCGTCAGCCGATGCGCGCCGGCGAACTCGCGCAAGCCACCGGCCTGTCGCCTCAAGCGATGAGCCGGCACTTGCGCGTGCTGCGCTCGAGCCAGTTGATCGAAGAATCGCATGACGGCGTCGACGCGCGCGTGCGCCTTTACGTGTTGCGCTCGACGCCGATGGGCGAGCTGAAAGCGTGGCTCGAACAGACCGAGGCCATGTGGGCCGGGCAATTGCTGTCGTTCAAAGCGCATCTGGAGGCACCGGGATGAGTTCGCGCGTGCAGGTGTCGTTGCGCGTGGCCGCCTCGCCGCAACGCGCGTTCGACATTTTCACGCGCGAGATCGGCGCGTGGTGGCGGCCCAATCAGCTCTTTCAGTTCACGCCGCAAAGCGCCGGCGTGTTGTCGTTCGAAGCGGCCGAGCAAGTGGGCGGGCAGGGCCGTCTGATCGAGACGCAGGCGGACGGCAGCGTCTTCGAGATTGGCCGCATCACGGTTTGGGAGCCGGGCGAGCGCCTCGCCTTCGGCTGGCGTCAGGCCAGTTTCACCGACGCGCAGCACACGCACGTCGAAGTGCGTTTCGAATCGGTGGGCGAGGAAACGCGAGTGACCGTCGAGCATCGTGGCTGGGACACGGTGCCGCAGGACCATGTAGCCCGCCACCATTTCCCTGATCGCGTGTTTCTGCTGCGGCACGGCGAATGGTGGCAGGCGTTGCTGGCTTCGCTGCGAACCGCGGTGCGGGCGTCCGGACCGACCGGCTGAGGAGCGCCAGGGCGTCCGGGCGAGGAAACCCTCAGCGCGTGGCGAGCGCGGCTGCGACGCCCGCCATCACCGTCGCGCTTGCGCGGTTGGCGATCTTCACGGCGCGCCGGGTCGTGAGCAGCTTGCGCGCACGCGTGGCAAGCAGCGCCCAGCCGAAGTCGACGGCCATCAGCACGATCAGCATGGTGAGCGTGAGCTCGAACCACGCGATGGTGCCGATGCGGGAGAGGTCGATGATGGTCGGCAACAACGCGAGGTAGAACATCATGATCTTCGGGTTGCCGAGCGTGACGAGCAGACCCGCCACGAACATGCGCCACGGCGACCGGCCGCTCGGCAACTCGCTGCCTTGCACATCGGCAGGCGCGCGCCACATCTTCCAGGCGAGAAACAGCAGATATGCCACGCCGATGAATTTGAGCACCACGAACACCACGCCGAAGCTGCGCGCGATCACCGCAAGTCCCGCCACCGCGCACGTGAGCCAGAGCGCCTCGCCGATCCACATGGCGGCGAGAAAGGGCAGCACGTCGCGAAAGCCATTGGTCAGCACGCGCGCGACCAACGCGGCGATACTCGGTCCCGGCGTGCCGGCCCCGACGATCAACGCGAGGGCGAAAACGAGCAGGGCAGACAGCGTCATGACGATCTCCACGAATTTCAGTGCGCGCGCAAGCGCCGGTTGACGAAGCGCCACACGGCGCTCACGAGCAGCGAGCCGACGCCGAGCGCGACGCCCAGCAGCACGATCGAACTCATATGATCGCGCACCAGCGGCACATTGCCGAACAGATAGCCGGCCGCCACCAGCGAGACGATCCACAGCGCCGCGCCCGCCGTGACGAACGACACAAACCGCGCGAACGTCATGCGCGAAACGCCCGCGACGAACGGCGCGAAGGTGCGCACCACGGCGATGAACGGCGACAGCAGAAAGGTGAGTCCGCCGCGCGCTTCGTAAAACGCGTGCGCTTTGCGCAACGCGTTCTTGTCGAGCCAGCGATAGTCGGCGGTATAGACTTTTTCGCCGATTGCACGCCCGATCGCGTAGTCGACGATGCTGCCGGCCACCGTCGCGGAGAACAGCACGGGAATCACGAGCCAGACGTTCAGCGCGCCGGTGGCCGCGAGACCGCCGCAAATGAAAATCAGCGGATCGCCGGGCAGGAAGAACAGCGGCAGAAAACCGATCTCGACGAACACGACGAGAAACAGCATCGCGTAGACGGCGGTGCCGTATTGCACGATCAGGCCGCTCAGGTGCTGGTCGAAGTGCAGGGCGACCTGCAGCACATGCATCAGATCCATCTTGGGTCGAAGGGGAATTCGGATCTTCAGGAGTTTAGTCCCGCTGCGGCGTGCTGACTTGTCTATTTCTCGGGGGTGATGTCAATATCGGGGCGTGTCGTCGAGAATAACCACCAGTACACACCTACGAAAACGCCCATGCAACACGCTACCGCCGTCACCTTCCGCTTTGCCGAGCCGCACGATGCGAACGCAATCCGCACGATCGAATTCGAAGCGGGGCAGCGCTTCCTCAGCGTCGATATGGCGGGTATTGCGGATGCACCGCCGATGGATCTGGAACTTGTCGAGCGCAAGATCGCGGCGCGGGAAATCATCGTTGCCGTGGCCGCCGATGCAACGTGTGCCGGTTTCGTGATGTTCGAGCCGCAGCCCGCGCGCATCTACGTGCAGGAACTCGATGTGCTCACCTCGCACGCGGGGCAGCGTATCGGCGCGGCGCTGATCGAGCAGGTCGCGCACACTGCGCGCGCGCAACGACTCACGCAACTGATTCTGTCGACGTTTCGCGAGGTGCCGTGGAATGCGCCGTATTATCGGCGGCTCGGGTTTCGCGATATCGAAGAAGCCGAACTCGACGCGGCGTTGATCGCGCGTCGCGACGCGCATATCGCGCGAGGACTCGACGAATCGAAGCGGGTGTTCATGAGGCGTGATCTTGCGTGATATGCGTGCTTCTTTGCGGGCATAAAAACGCGGCGGGTGTGACCGGAACATATCGTTCATGTCACACCCGCCGCGCGGTTTTCTAGCGTACTGCCATGCATGTGCCGCTTGATTCAGCGGCTTCACCTCCGTCGACTCACCGCATAGCTTCGCCTTTTTTTGCAGCTTGCTTCAAGACTTATTCCACGGTTTCCAGCGTCGGATAATCGACGTAGCCAGTTTCGCCGCGTGCATAGTACGTCGCCGGGTTCGGCTTGTTCAACGGCGCATTGGTCGCGAAGCGGCGCACCAGATCCGGATTCGCGATGAACAGTTGACCCCACGCCACCGCGTCCGCTTCACCGGCATCGAGCACCTGTTGCGCGGTTTCCTTGGTGAACTTTTCGTTCGCGATGTATGGGCCGCCGAAGGCTTTCTTCAGTTGCGGGCCGAGACGGTCGTCGCCGAGCGCTTCACGTGCGGCGATGAATGCGATCTTGCGCTTGCCCAGTTCGCGGGCCACATAGCCGAAGGTGCCGGCCGGATCGGAATCGCCCATGGCGTGCGCGTCGCGGCGCGGCGCGAGGTGCACGCCGACACGGTTCGCGCCCCACACGTCGATACAGGCGTCGGTGATTTCGAGCAGCAGACGCGCGCGGTTTTCGATCGGGCCGCCGTAGGCGTCAGTACGCTTGTTGGTGCTGTCCTGCAGGAACTGGTCGAGCAGATAGCCGTTCGCGCCGTGCACTTCGACGCCGTCGAAACCAGCTGCCTTCGCGTTTGCCGCGCCTTTGCGGAAGGCTTCAACTACGCCGGCGATTTCATCGAGTTCCAGGGCGCGCGGCGTCACGTAGGGACGCTCCGGACGCACCAGGCTCACGTGGCCTTGTGCCGCGATCGCGCTCGGCGCGACCGGCAGTTCGCCGTTCAGGAACAGAGGGTCCGAAATACGGCCGACGTGCCACAGTTGCAGAAAGATCTTGCCGCCGGCGGCGTGCACGGCGCTCGTGACGAGTTTCCATCCTTCGACCTGCTCCTGCGACCAGATGCCCGGCGTCTCGGCATAGCCCACGCCCTGCGGCGTGACAGAAGTCGCTTCGCTGATGATCAGCCCGGCGCTCGCGCGTTCAGCGTAGTACTTCGCCATCAGCGCATTCGGCACGCGGATTTCTTCGGCGCGCTGGCGCGTGAGCGGCGCCATGATGATGCGGTTCGACAGCGTGATGTCGCCAATTTGCAGCGGATCGAAAAGAGTCGGCATATGAGTTCACCTTTGACCGAGGGCGCGCGGCCCGAGCCTGAAAAAACTGCTTGATAAAAGAAGCGCGGCGATGCGAATAACAGCGCCTAGAGCTGGGAGTTCATGTGCTCGAGGAACGCCTGGATGACGGCCTCGTTGCGTTTGAAAAACACCCATTGACCCACCCGCTTCGACGTGACGAGACCCGCGCGCTGTAAGGCCGCGAGATGGGCCGACACGGTGGACTGCGACAAGCCGCAGTGTCCGTCGATCTTGCCCGCGCACACGCCGTAATCGAGCGGCAGTTCCTGGTCGCCGAAATGCGCGTACGGCTCGCGCAGCCAGCCGAGAATCTCCCGGCGAACAGGGTTGGCAAGCGCTTTGTGAATCGCGTCGATGTCGAGCGTCATTGGGTGGGTTTCAGGGTCTTCAACAAACAACAGGCAGCTGAGGGCGCCGGTTAGCGCCCTCACGGCTGCATCGCTACAACACGAATCATATATCGGATTTTTACGATATGCACGAAGGCACTACTGATAATGGGGGTGATAGGTGGGGATGCACAAATAAGTCTGTACTTCCGGCGGTGACTTTGATTCGCACAACAAAGAACGCAGTCCCCGCTTCCACAAGATGAAATGCTGCGCGGAAACGGGCTACAGACGGACGTAAGCGGAGGCCAGCCTGAACCGAGGTCATTAGAGCGAATCGCCGCGAAAATGTTTTCTCAATGCTAAATTAAGTTCGGAGTACTGGCTCTCGTTGCTGATGCAGAAGGCTGCGGATAATCCGGCGAACTTCCCTGGTTGGGTCGACTCGAGCCCATCGCGTCAGGCCGTGCCCGGCCAGAAGGCGTCATTTGCCCGTCGGCGCAACCGGACATTCGTGCGTCAGCTTCGCTCTCGAAACAGCCGCTCGGCTGGTGACGCCGTTCGTCGCGTCGTCGACGATGTTTCAAGCTGCAGTCTGCTTGCCTGCCTGACGAGCGTGGCAAATGAATCCGCCTGCATTTTTCTCATGATGTTGCCGCGATGCACCTGCACGGTGTATTCGGTGATACCAAGGACTGCCGCCGCCTGCTTGTTGAGCCGGCCGCTTGCGAGTAACGGCAACAGCTCCTGCTCACGAGGCGTCAGCGATTGGTGGAGAGCCTGGAGCGCCGCTGTATCTTCCGCCTCCTTGCGAAGAACGTGCGCCCTGGCGAGTGCCGCATCGACCGCGCGCATCAGCGCGTCTTCATCGAGTGGCTTTGTGAGGAAGTCAACAGCCCCGCCCTTCATGGCCAGGACCGTGGACGGCACATCTGCCCTTCCGGTAATGAAAATGACGGGAATCGGAGAGTCCATGCGGACAAGCCTCTGGACTTCCAGGCCACTCATGCCTGGCATTCTCATATCCAGTATCAGGCATGCGACGACATTTTGATGCGGCGTGTCCAGGAACTCCTCGCCAGAGTCGAATGTCTGGACGTCTCTTCCGTTTGCGCGCAACAGCGCAGCGAGTGCTTCTCGCACGCGCCCGTCGTCGTCGACCACGTAGACTAGTTCGCTCGCGGATTCCATAGAACCTCTCTATCGTTAGGTGAAAGCCCTTCCTTGTCGGACTAACGGTTTTAAATGTCTGCTTGCCTTAGCGGCCAACGCGTACTATCGACCCATCCACAATCGTCGCAACCCTCTTCGACGAGATCCGCTCGGTGTTTCCGGATGACGGATCGGACCCGAGAAGGTCTTCAATGCCACCGTGGTCAGGATCGTCGAAACGGAGAAATCCTTCACCTTCGCAACCTGCGCGGCATTGTTGCGCAGCAGAACCGGATCGATCGACTTCGTGGCGAACGCATTTGCGACTTTGTCGATCAGGATCAGCGTGTGATCGGCCGGCGAAAGCAGCAGTTTTCCAGGCTTGGCTGAGCTTGGAGCATCGTGTTCTCCAGGTTGATTCAGCAAACCTGATATCGCGTGATGAAGACCGTCCGCGCTGAGAGTTCCATCGACATGGATGAGAGCGCCCGCAGGAACGATTTCGAAGGAGCGATAGTAATTGACCTTCTCAACCTGATAAATAGAATGGAACGAATGGGTTCCATTCCGTTTTTTTCATGCCTTCTCTTCCCGATCTTCAAGCTTGGGCCATATTTGCCCGTGTTTCCGATCTCGGCTCGTTTGCCAAAGCGGCCGAGTCGCTCGGCATGTCGCAGCCCACCGTATCGAAGGCGATTGCCCGCCTGGAGCAACGGCTCGGCACAGCGCTGCTATATCGGACATCGCGCCGGCTGTCGTTAACCCCGACTGGCTGCATGGCCCTCGAACGCGCGGTCCGCATCCTGAACGAAGGTGAAGCCGTCGAAGCCGAGGCGTCGGCGCAAGCGCTCACGCCGCACGGCACGGTGCGCGTCAGTGCGCCGATGTCGTTTGGCCTCAAATATCTGACGCCGCTGATTCCCGAATTTCTCAACCGCTATCCCGACGTCAACATCGACCTGTCGTTGACGGATACTGTGATCGATGTCGTCGCCGAAGGGTACGATGTGGCACTGCGCATCGCCGAGCTGCCGGACTCGTCGCTGCGCTCGCGCAAGCTCTGCGAGGTGCGCCGGCCGCTCGTCGCAAGCACGGACTATCTTTCCCGCAACGGCCGCCTGACGCATCCACGGGAACTCGCGGACCATGCCTGCCTGATCTACACCAATCTGCCGACGCCCGGCCAATGGCGCTTCCGTCATGCGTCCGGAGACGAGTGCGTGGTGCCCGTGAAGGGGAGAATCAGCAGCAACAATGCCGAGGCCATCATTCCGGCACTGCTTGCGGGACAGGGTCTGGCGCTGCAACCGGAGTTCGTCGTCTGGGATGCGCTGTGCAGCGGCGAACTGGAGGAAGTCTTACCAGACTGGCAGATTGCGAGAGTTCATCTCAACCTTGTCACACCGCCTGGCGGTTTCAGGCCGGCGCGGGTGACAGCGATGCTGGCCTATCTCGGCGAATGTCTTGCGAGCGTGCCCTGGGCGCATACGGAAGACTGAACTCACATGAATGCTGGAGTTGAATGGGCAACAAACTCGCCCGGGTTGCTTCGTCAGATCACTTGTTGGCGTTCGTGGAAGAGGTTGGCGTCATCCACATCGTTTGGTAATCCACAACAGACCATACTGGTTCCAGGGCATCCACGATTTATCTTTGCGGGTGGCCACGTGAAGCGCGCGAACTGCGTCAGTGCTCTTCCTGAGCGACAGAGTTGAGTAGACGGTCGTGCGGGCGGGATGCGGCCGTAACTGAGCGATATCGTGGGTAGGCGTCTGCTTGAGGCTCAATGGATATTTTCGGCTGCGGTGCGATGGTCTGTCCGGTGTCGAGCGTACGCGCAGAGATGGCCGCGTGAATGACCGTTATAGCTTGGAACCCGTCGTAGCGTTCATACTTGGGCGAGCGGCCGGTGAGGGTCGCGTGCCGTCGATCGGCGGCAGACAGTGACCGGCCACAAAACGACACTCACAATTTTAGAAACTCGCCTGGATCGTACGGAAACCGGTGCGCGACTGCGTTCGGAATCGGACACGCGCTGTCTTGCTTCCTGCGCCACACGCTGTTGCGTTTTGCATGCAGCGGCTCGACATCTTATGCGCCGCTCCTTAGCGAAGTGCAGCCGCTACCGCCTCGTCGATCTGCAGCGCAAAGCGTGCTTCAACATCGGGAACCGTGTAGCCAAGTGTCAGTTCCAGATGCGCATCGCCAAGCACCAACTGAACGAATGTCGCTGCCCGCAATGCAGCAGTCGATTCGTCAAATCGTCTTCGCAGAATTTTTGCGGCGAAGGCACGCACGACCTTTGCACCATTTTCGTAAAACACCTGGCCGAGTTCCGGAAAGCGCGCGGCCTCAGCAACGATGGCCCGGTAAAGCCCCAGACTATCCGGCGTAATGAGGCTTCGTGCCAGCAACCATCCCAACTCGCGCAACTCGACTTCGGGTGCGCCATCGGATTGCTCGCCCTGAGCGCCGGCAAGCACCGCGCCCACCTGAGCGCACATCGCGCTCACCAGACCAACGAAGAGCGCCTCCTTCGACTTGAAGTGGCGGTAGACCGTCTGTTTGCCGACGCCGGCGGCCGAGGCGACATCATCCATCGTTGCCAAACCGAAACCCTCGCGTAAGAAAACGGTTTTCGCGCCATCGAGGATTGCAGACCGCTTGCGGCATTGCAGCGGGCTCAGGCCGGGGAGAGAAGAAGTGTCCATGCGAGATAAATAACAGATCGTCGAGTAGTTGACAAGACTGGTCAGTCTCGTTTAGATTGATCAAAACGAGACCGATGAGTCTCGTTTGTAAGACTATTCAACTTCGCAGCCACTCATTGGAGAACGCTTTGAAACTGTTCATTACAGGTGGTACTGGCTTTATCGGGCAAGCGGTCACGCGCAAGGCAATCAGCCTCGGCCATGAGGTGACGGCGCTGGTGCGCGACGACAGCTCGGCGGCCGCCAGCGCACTGGCACGTCTCGGTGTGACGCTGCATTCCGGCGACCTGCGCGAGCCACAGTCTTTCGCTGCGACTGCCGGTGCCGCTGATGGCGTGGTGCACGCGGCGTCGACCAACGATGCTTCCGCCGCTGCTGCTGATGAGGCCGCGACTGCAGCGATGCTTTCGCATTTGCGTCCGGGCGCGGCGTTTGTCTATACGTCGGGCACTTGGGTCTACGGCAATACGGAGGGAGAGCCCGCGACTGAAACATCGGCGCTGAACCCGACACCACTCGTCGCCTGGCGGCCCGCAGTGGAGCAACAGGTGCTGGCGCTAGCAGCACGCCGCTCGATTGCCGCAGTAATCCTCAGGCCGGCGATGGTGCACGGCTACGGCGGCGGCATCTTCGGCATGCTTGCCGGCATGGTCCGTCAGACCGGCAGTGTGAGGGTTGTCGGCGATGGTCGCAACCACTGGCCTGCCGTGCACGTCGATGATCTCGCCGCGGCGTACCTGAGCGCGGTGGAACGGGCGGCAAGCGGGGACGGTCGAATCACGGGACAGATCTTCAACGTGGTCGCGGAAGAGGCCGTTGCGGTTGCCGAAATGGGTGAAGCGATTCGGGCCTCGGTCGGCGCCGATTGCGTCGAACCCTGGCCGCTCGACGATGCTCGCAAATCGCTTGGACCGTTCGCTGACGCACTGGCGCTCGACCAGACAGTAAGCGGCCAGCATGCCCGGCGAGTTCTTGCGTGGAAGCCCCATGGCCCCGGCCTGATTGCGGACCTCTCCGTACAAAAGTACTTTCAGCAAATCAACGGAGCATGACCATGGCGGGGAACAGTGCATCTTTCGAATCGATTCTCGCGATGATCGTAGCGGTTCTGTTCGCGGTTGCTGGGGTGGTCAATCTCACAGGACGCGGCGCGGTGAAGCGCGACTTCGCGCGCTGGGGTTACCCGGCATGGTTTCATTTGCTCTGTGGCGCTCTTGAGCTGTTGTGTGCGGCACTTCTTTTTGGACAACAAACCAGAGTCCTGGGCCTAACTCTGGCCGGTGCGATTTTGGTCGTCGTGCTCTTCACGTTGCTACGAAACCGGGAGTCGTTCCGGCATCTCGTCCCGGCGCTGATCTTCTCGGCTCTCGTTGTGGTTACTGTGGCGCTGCGCGGTTGAGGCTTGCTCGCTACCAGGCGAGTGAGCCCGGGACGCTAACAGGCCGCGCGGGCAATCGGTGCTGCATGTACTTGAAATACTGTTGAAGTCCTTAAAAACTGCTAATCGTGTCCATAGATTAGCTAATGTAAGACTGTTAAAGCGGCAGCAAGTGCGCATCGGGCGGACGTGGCTGGACACAATGGGCAGATGCGTTTCACCTTCGCTCGAGAGGAGAGCCATCGTTGATTGCCACGTTCTGTCTTCTTCAAAGGGAGCTTGCATGATGCGGTTCCTCGATTCTCATTAGACAAACAGGAGATCAGGCAACTGACACGGACGGCAACAGAAAGCTCCATGGGGGCAGTCGCACTTAGGTGCTTCGGATTACATAGATATGCAATGTATCGGCTGGGCACAACGATATATGCTGTTTCTGTGGCGCTTGATCAAAGCGCGGGAATAGCTGGCCTAAAAATCGTATCACCGCCTCCGAAGAAATCGGCAATCCGTCTGGTGACTTTGCGTAGGCGCAGTGCCCACCGTAACGATTCCGGGGCGCAGTATCCCGGTACGTTCAATCCCAATGCTAAGCGGAGAATCAAGATGAAAGAGCGACCGCTTCCTGACGCAGACGAGCGCTTGAATCAATCGACCGAAGCGACGCTGTCCGCGCTGATAGGTCAGATCAACGGCTTTATTCGAACCGCGGTCCTTGGCAGCCGGTGCGCGGCGAAGCTTGTTGACTGTGCACCGCCGGGCAGCGATCTCGTCGATCATCGCGAGGGGATCGGAAAACCAGCGGTCGGCGCCAAAGAACTATCTGCGACACCGAAGCCGCAAGATATTTTTGGTGATAGTTGGCGCGGCGAAGGGCGGCTATTACATGAAACTGGAATCAACCCGGTTTCAGAAGTGCTTCAGTAGGAATATCGTGAGACTGAGTGTCACAGCGGAAAGGATGCTTGATACGATCCTCGGCATTCGCCCGATAGTCGGACATCGCTCCGCGCACGGCGCCCGGCCGTTTATAAGCCCTGACATAAGTGTCGAAGTCCGCTCCGTCGATCGCATGCGGGTTGTAGCACCAGTCCGCGAAAAAATGCTGAAGCCACTCCGCTTCCTTACCGCTAATCAAAGTTTCCGGCAGGTCCGGGACGAGATGAAACAGGAAGAACCAGTAGGCACGTGCAGTCTGCGCGTTCATGTTCTGAGCCACGACTCGTGTCGGTACGTTGTCCATCACCACTAGCCGGTCGAGACGCCGTGGGTAATCTTTGGCGAATCGCGTGGCGACGCGAGCGCCCCGGTCGTGACTGACCAATGCAATCTTGCCGATGCCGATGCCGATGCCGATGCCGAGTTCGTCGAGCAGGGCAATCAGATCCTGCGCCATATTGCGCTTGTCGTACCCAGTTGCCGGCTTGTCGGTTTCGCCATACCCCCGAAGGTCGGGCGCGATAACGCGAAATTTGTTCGCTAGAACCGGGATTTGAAAACGTCACGCAAAGCTGGGTTTCGGGAAAACCATGGAGCAAAACGACGACCGGGCCGTTACCCGAATCCAGATAATGCTGGCGAATGCCGTTCGCCCGGAGCGTGTGATGGACGATGGGGTTGATGGTTGAGGTCATATTGTCTTTCTACGGCTGTTGAACATGGTGGTTTGGCGCGGAGAGGTTCTCAACTGGAGCAAGCTCGGAGACCCTGTCGCGGGCGATGACGTCTTTAGTGCTTGCCCGGATTACCTTCGTGGTTGCCTGGAAACTAATTCTCCTTTTCTTCATTGGCGCGAATATACGCGAGTCATGGAAAGGCAAGCCGAAGATAGTTGAACATGAAGTGGTGCGCCGCGATGACGCAAGCGGCACACGGGATCGGTCAGCGCTCCAGATAGACCTGCGGAAATGGTATCAGCACAAAGATGTCAAAGTGCAATTCGGAAGTAGGTCGATCTCGTCCAGTGCGTTACGCGTCCATCCGGTGCGTCACTCGCCAATAAGTCTTTCAAGCAGGCCGTTCAATTCGACCAGTTCCACATGCGAGAGTCTGCCAAATCGCCGATTCAATAAATTGGGCATAATCTGCTCGAGGCGGATGTACATGCGGGCACCCGCTTCCGTTAGCGCGATTTTCACTACTCTTCGGTCTCCCGTGCTTTGGGAGCGCTGCAGCAGCGACTTATTCTCCAGTCGGTTCAACAACCGGCTCATAAATCCCGAGTTGACGCCTAACACCTCAGACAATCCCGTAGGGCTGTTGGCAACACTTTTACCGATGGCCGTCAGGACAGCGGCTTCATTCGTGCTGACGGCAAGACCGCTGAAAGCCTGATCCGATTCCTTCAGCAGGGCAGCGCGCGCTCTCACGAGGCGCGATTCGACGCCGCGAACCAACGAGAAATCAACATCGGCCGGGGCCATGTGATGGCCTGTCCCGTTCAGGGCCGGTCCACTTCGGTTATTGTTGCTGGCGTCCATGCAGCCCTGAGTGCATCAAAAATTGCTGTTCGATGCAACCATGGTAGCAAGCCGGGTTCGACACCGTAATTACATGATTATGTTGCGACCTCACGGCGATATCACGCAGACGCCTTCGCAGAATGTTGCAACTCGAGCGATACCTGTTCGGCGACCTTCTGCCCGAGCCGGCTGCCGACCAGTTTGAGCATCAGATCAAGCGGCGCGGTACCTCCGGCGCACGTCAGGCGATCGCGGTCGATCACGAACAGTTCGTCTGTAAAATGTACTCGCGGAAACTCCTTGCGCAACGCGTGCAGGTCTTCCCAATCCACAGTGCAGCAGTAGTCGTTGAGCAATCCCACCGACATCAGCGCATATGCACCGGTGCACATGCCACCGAGCGGTATGCCCTGCTGCGCGACATCGCCGAGGAACTTCCTGACGCTGTTATCCACCGCACTGCGGATCTGCGTGCCGCCGCAGACGATCAGCACATCCGGTCTGCCCGCTTCTTCAAGCGTGCACGCGGGCTTGAGCGTGATACCGTTGCTGGCGCGCGCTGGTATGCCATCGGGCGTAATGATCGACCATCGATAGTGCTGCGCGCGGCCTGCGTGATTCGCCATGCGCAACACCTCGATCGCGCTTATGAACGCGATCATCGAAAAGCCGGGCAGCGTGAGAAAGCTAAAATGCGTAAGGCTCGACAACGATAATTCATGCGTGGCTGACGTCACGACACTCTCCATGATGCTAACGGTAGGTCTGGCGGGTGCGGAAGTTGGTGGCTTTCGCGGCGGCGTGGTGCTCTCTACCTGTTCAGTTCTGTGCGGCCGGCCGCGCCCGTCGTACGCGAATCACACTGCGCAGGCCTGCGAAGCGCGGCGCACTTGCTGTGCCGGGGGTGCGGCCGAAGCTCTCAGTGATACGGTCCAGAATGATCGCGAGCAGGACGACGGACAGACCGCTTTCGAAGCCGAGACCGATATCCAGACGCTGGATGCTCGCGAGCACGTCATTCCCGAGGCCGCCCGCGCCGACCATCGACGCGATGATCACCATCGACAGCGCCAGCATGATCGTCTGGTTCACGCCCTGCATGATCGACGGCAGCGCGTTCGGGAATTGCACCTTGTAGAGCAATTGCCACGGCGTGCAGCCGAACGCTTGCCCCGCTTCGACGATCTCGCGATTCACGTGACGGATACCGAGGCTCGTCAGACGCACGGCGGGCGGCATCGCGAAAATCACTGTCGACAGAATGCCTGGCACGCGGCCCAGGCCGAACAGCATCGCAGCCGGAATCAGATAGACGAAAGCGGGCATCGTCTGCATCAGGTCGAGGATCGGCCGCATGACCATCGCGACGTGCCTGTTCTTCGCGGTCCAGATGCCGAGCGGCACGCCGACCACGAGGCTGATCAGTGTCGACGACAACGTCAGACCTAGTGTGATGACGGTCTGATCCCAGAACCCGGTCGCATAGATCAGCAATAGCGATAGCATCGCGAAGATCGCAAAGCGCCAGCCCACGCGCCACAGACCGATGCCGATGAAGAACGCCATCAGCGCCCACATCGGAATGGCCTGCAGGCCGTGCTCAATCAGCGCAGCAAAGCTTTCAATCGTCTTGCCGATCGCATCGAAGGTATTTGCATCGTGATCGAGCAGATAGTGAACCGATTGATCGACCCAGCGGCCAAGTGGAATGATCTCAGACATGGGCGTCCCGGTTGCGCGTCAGTACCTGCAGAACATCCGTCCGATCGACGGAGCCGCAATAGCGGTCTTCATCGTCGACCACCGGCAACGCGGTCGAGCTCACGCACACGCGCGACACCACGTGGTCGAGCGAAGCGCTGCGCGAAATGCATTCGACCTTGCGCAGCGACGGCGACGCATTGCCGATCGCATCGCGCGTGACGAAGCCGCGAATGCGGCGCTCCGCATCGACCACGAACGCGTATTCGGCGCTGCCGTTCAACGATGCTTCGACGCTCGACTGGTCGAGATTGCGCACGAGCGGCACGCCGTTTGTCTGCATCACATCGCCGGCCGTCAGATACTGGCTTGTATCGACGCCTTCGAAGAATGCACGCACGTAGTCGTCGGCGGGGCTCGCGATGATGTCTTGCGGCGTACCGATTTGCACGACGCGGCCGCCTTCCATGATCGCGATGCGGTTGCCGATGCGCAGCGCCTCTTCGAGATCGTGCGACACGAACATAATCGTTCGGCGCTGGTTCTTTTGCAGTTCCAGCAGCACGTTCTGCATTTCCTTGCGCTTGAGCGGATCGAGTGCGGAGAACGCCTCATCCATGAGCATCAGCGAAGGATTGACTGCCAGCGCGCGCGCGAGGCCGACACGCTGCTGCATGCCACCCGACAGTTCCGCTGGCAGCTTATGCGCGAACGTGGCGAGCCCCACTTGCTCGAGCACGTCGAGCGCGCGTTTTTCGCGCTGCTTGCGGCCCATGCCACCCACCTCAAGGCCGAATGCTGCATTTGACAGCACCGTGCGTTGCGGCATCAACGCGAACGATTGGAACACCATGCTCATATCGGTGCGCCGGAGCGATATGAGCTCGGAGCGTCGCACGGCGGCGATGTCGCGGCCGTTGATGACGACCTTGCCCGCCGTCGGTTCGACGAGCCGGTTGATCAGACGGATCAACGTGGATTTGCCGGAACCGGACAAGCCCATCAGTACGAAGATCTCGCCTTCCTGCACGTCGAAAGAGGCATTGTGGACACCGACCACCTGGCCTGTTCTGGCAAATATCTCGTCCTTGGTGGCACCGCGCGCGAGCAAGTCCGCAGCTGCGTTGGGATTGTTTCCAAATACCTTGCAGAGACCTTCGACTACGACTTTTGGGGAACCCATTGATTGCATGTCCTTGTGGCGGAATTCCTTGAATCAAACCACCACGATTTGAATGGGACGCACGTCTACTTTTATCTGAGGGAATGCGGGAAACACGCCAAAGAGCAGGTAGATCCCGCACCGACATCAGGTAGGCGCTACGAAACCTGGAAGCGTTATTTCTTCTCAGCGAGCCAGCTATCGACGCGATTCGCGTGCGCCGCAATCCACGCATCGGCCGCGGCCTCAGGCTTGCTACCATTCTCGGTCGCCAGCATCACGCTATCGATTTCACCCGGTTTCCACTGGAATTTAGTAAGAAACGCAACCACGGGTGCGGCCTTCGTCTCAAGCGGTGGGTTGATCACGTTATCAACGTGCTCGGCGCCGCCAAATACCTTCTTGGGATCATCCAGAAATTTGAGTTTCCACCTGGCAAACATCCAGTGCGGCGCCCAGCCGGTCACAACAACCGGCTTGTCCCCATTCATCTGTCGAGCGAGCTCCGCCGTCATTGCGCTGCCCGAGCTCGGCATCAACGTCAGACTCAGGTTATAAGCCTTGATGGCGTCGTCCGCTTTCTTCATCACGCCCGCACCGGCATCGATCCCTACGATACGACCGTTGAAATCCGCTTTGTGCGCTTCGAGTTCGGCAACACTATTTTCGGGCAAGCGAGCCGGCACGACCAAACCAATCTTCGCATCCTGGAAATTGGTGCCAAGGTCGATCACCTTCCCTTTGACCTGTTCCCAGTGCGCGCCATGTGTTGCCGGCAGCCATGCCGACAGCGTCGCATCAAGATCGCCCCGCGCGACGCCCTGCCACATGACCCCTGCTGCCACAGGCACGAGTTGAACCGGATAGCCCAGTCGCTTCTCGATAATGCGTGCGGCCACGTTCGACGTTGCGACGCTGTCGTCCCAACCTTCGACATAGCCGATCTTGATTAGCGGTTTGGTGTCCGCTGTCGCACTGACGGCTGAACTCATCGTCGCAACCGTCGCGGTGCCCAGCACACTGCACAACAACAGTTTTTTGAGAACCTTCTTCATTGATTTCCTTTGTTTGTCAACCGTACTGAGAAAACCGCTGGCGCACTCATGATCGCGCTGTCATAGCGCGTTCCTGAAAGTCGGATGGATTCTGCGATGCAACAGCCTTCGCACCGACAAAACACGATCAGATGCGCTGCGGGGTGCTCACAACATCTGGGTGTTTCGCGCCGGCGCGCACGGCGATCGTCTACGTCACCGGGGCGAATACGCGTGGCGTGTCCAGCGATAGGGGACGCACGCGTCGTAAAGGATTGCGCTGTTCTGTTTCAGCGCGCTCGGCATCGCGCAGCTTCTGCTGCTGGCGCAAGGCACGGGGGAAATGGAGTTGCGGACATTCGGCCTTGCTCTGCGTGCGGCTCGGAATCAGCAAACGTAACATGTCATTACCCTTCGATATCGTTTGCGCGCTTTCATTTCAACAAATGCGGCATCAAGGCGCCGAAAAAGATCCGGCTCGACGCGTAAAGATGCCATCAACGTGGCCTGAAGCCAGCAACTTTGTGCAATCCGTGGGGAAGTCTGTTGAGTGCTGCCTCTAACTGGCGCATACGTAGCATGCCAATTCGTGCGTAGTACTGGAGATATATGGATTTCACAATTCCAGTAGCAGCCGCTGCATCAATGCTTGCACCCCCGTGGCACTGATGTTTCGTCATGTGAGTCCACAAACTATTGTCGCGGATATACATGAATATGCAGTATCGCGTTCCTGACTTACGGTGCCAGAATGACGAAGCGCATCAAGGCTTTGTAAGCGGAATTAAGGAAATTTAGCCGCTTTCCCGGATATGTCTGCGGTGAGGATTCGGTACGGATGCCGATCCCGAACGGGTAATCATGAATCCGGCCGCCAATACAGTAATTTGATAAAACCGGTCGATCGTTATGTCGAATGAAGTCAGTAACGCGCAGGTCGTGACGCCCATGCGCGTCTTGTTGTTTGCTTTCTGCTGTGCAGCGCTGACTGCGAACCTGTACTACCTGCAACCGCTTACCGCGTTGCTGGCCTCGTCGTTTGCCGTCCAGCTCACGTGGGCGGGGTATCTCGTGTCGGCGATTCAGTTTGGATATGTGATTGGCGTCGTATTTATTGTTCCGTTGAGCGATGTCGTCAATCACCGGCGCCTGGTTGCCGCGATGCTGGCCTGCAATGTGGTCTCATTGCTGCTTGCAAGCGTGAGCCATACGTTCCCGATGTTCGCCGCCGCCAGCCTTTGCATCGGCGTGAGCTCCAGTGCGGTCATGGTTCTGCTGGCGACGGTTGCATCGTACGCGCCCGAAAAGGTTCGCGGGAAATATCTCGGCACTGTGATGACTGGTTTGCTGCTCGGCATTCTGCTTGCTCGAACGGTTGCAGGATTCGTGGTGCAATGGGCTGGTAGCTGGCGCGCGATATACCTGATCGCTGCGGGACTCGTGTCATGCCTGCTCGCGGTGCTATGGACGCAGTTGCCCGCCGAAGAGCGGCATGGTGAGATGCGCTATCGCGCGCTCCTCGCATCGCTCGTGCAGCTCATCAAGGACGAGCCGCTGTTGCGCCAGCGAGCGCTGTTCTCCGCACTTGGGTTGGGCACGTTCAGCGTGCTCTGGACGTGCCTCACGTTTCTTCTGAGCGGTCCGCCTTATCACTATTCTGAATCGACGATCGGCCTGTTCGGTCTCGCCGGCGCCGCCGGCGCGATGGCTGCCAGCGGTGCCGGACGGCTTGCCGACCGTGGTTACGCCTTCACGGCGACGTGGACCCTTGCGATTGCGACGCTTGCTGCGTGGGGCTTCATTCTGGCGGGATCGCATTCGCTCGCCGCGTTGCTGATCGGGATTGTAATTCTCGACATCGGTGTCATGGGTCTGCAGGTCACACATCAGTCGGTCATCTACAGACTTGCTCCGCAAGCGCGCGGAAGAGTCACTACGGTCTTTATCGCAGCGGGTTTTATCGGTGCATCTGTGGGATCGTCTCTTGCAAGTATCGCGTTCGCCATGCACGGATGGCTGTTGACGTGCGTTGTCGGTGCGGCTCTGCCTGCTTTGCTGGTCGGGATCTGGTTGACCCAGGGCAGACGTGAAGCGTTTTCGTCGCCCTGAAGATCTCCGATTACATAAACATGCAATGTCTCGGCCGAATAAAACGTTATATCTTGTTTCTGTAGATGCTCGATTAAAGCGCAGGAATGGCTGGCCAAAAAAAAACGCGGTGGCGTCTATTGCGCGATGCGAGTCCTTTATTCTGCGGCAAGGCGACATGCCAGTGCTTCGAATAGCGAGGAAAAGGGCACTGGACCTGACCTGCCAGGTCGCCTACGGAAATTCAGTGTCGAGCCCGGCGTCCACAAGCTCTGGCTCGACTCCCGACGTCAATGCTGGATACTGTCTAACGACTTATCGAAGAGGTCCACCTGCGCCATCAGGCTCTCGTCGAGTCCGCTGATTGCGTGAGGAAGATCGGCTACGATCGCATCCATGAAGTGGTAGGTATACGGATCGATAGTCTTCATCCAATGGACGGGTTGTCTAAAAACCGCTTCGTGCGTATCGCTTGTGAACATATCGATTTCGCCGACGATCAGACGCGTATAGGCGCTCATTGGCCCGCCAGAGCTATACGCTGGCGACACGCGAATCAAGAGTACCGCGTCGCTCTCCCGGTAGACCGGGCCGCTTGCGTGCCACCGGTTATGATCGTCACGCGAAAAGGTAGGGAGTGTGGGCGTGGAGACGTCGACTTCGTTGACAACATAGCCGTGGGAACGCAGAGCCGCTTCAATGCCGTCAGTGAAGCGGCGGTTCAGTTTTGTGTCGCCTAGTTTTGCCGTGACAACATCGTCAAACGCGAGTGGATCCTGTTTGGCGGTGCTAGCATTCGCAAGGCCAGTTACAGCGCCCGTGAGCGCCGCACCGATCAGGCCGCCGCCAGTCAACAGAAGCGGCGTCTGAGCGCGGCCGCCGCTATATACCGCCTTCCCGGGGTACACGACCGTCACCGTGTGAACCGAACGAAGCTTTCCTGTATCGACCTCAGCGCGCGGTCCTGCCGCGCAACCCACGAGGGCGGTGAGCGCCGCGATCGCGCCAAGGTTCAGGAGTTTCGACATGCGTCGCATCAATCATTCCATTCAAGAGGCGTTACCAATTATTCGTCCGCTCGTGCTTTATCGGAACGTTTGCGAAAAACTTGAGGTTGCCCACTACACAGGAATGGGTCACAACGTCCGTTTGAACTTCGATCGAGATCGACCATGAGAACGCGGCGGATCGCCGTCGGCCCGAGTCGGGCCACTTCGAGTCACTCGCTAACGGATTCGCGAACGGCGTCGTGCAAAACGACAAGAGGCGCACTTGTCCACAACGCTTTGATCTGTTTGCGGCTGGCAGCGATTTTTACGCCAAGTTAATGGCGATTTAGCTAACCTGATAGGAGATAACGCACAGGAGCCGCCATGACTCGCGCGCTGGATGGTCTACGGACTCTTCTTGGACTGGATAAAACCCCACCCCATGGCCGATCGCAAGCCACGCGAGGCCGCAACGTGATGATGCGCGTCACCCTGGACGCCCAGCACGCCACGCCGTTGCGCCAGGCGCTGATCCGCGACTGTGGTGATCAGCAATGGACCATTCGCGTCGCGCCTCTGCACGGAACGGGTCGCGTGAGGTTATCGCTCTATCTGCCCAAGGACGCGGTCAACGGGGCAATTCAACGGCTCGCGCATCTGGCGCCGGCCGCTGAGGTAGGGCGGCTGCTTGAAATCCCCGACGCGCCGACGCACGCCTGGCGGGACTTGATGGATGGCGAGCCGCTGTCGTGCGCCGGTGGCGTTGAAACGGATGAAAAAGGGGCCGCCCTGGCGCAACTGCTTTCACCGCATCATGTTCTGCTTGGTCTGGACGTGGCTGACCGGGAGACACTTTTCGCGCAGTTCGGCCGCTTCTTCGAACAGCACTATGGGCTGCCGGCAACGACCGTGACGGCGGGACTCACAGCACGCGAAGCGCTAGGCTCGACTGGCCTCGGCCAGAGCGTAGCCGTTCCGCACGGTCAAATACGAACGCTGCGCCAGGCCATGGCTTTTTACGTTCGTCCCGCAAAGCCGATTCCGTTTGATGCACCAGATGGCAAACCGGTGAGCGACGTGGTCATTCTGCTCGTCCCGGAATGGGCAAACAACACGCATCTGCGATTGCTGGCTGATGTCGCGCAGCGTTTCTGCGACCACCGGTTCCGCGCGTTGCTGCATGGCTGTCTAGACCCGCGAGCTGTCTGCCAGTTGTTCGCATGCTATGAGGATGCGGACGGTGGAGGGCGCGGCGCTTCGCACGGCGATCCCGCCCGTCATGTCGATGCAGTGGACAAACGGGTCCGCGCGCGCAGCTAGGAACGTCCTCTGGTCTCCTCCGGGTTGCCGAAACACGCTGTTGCTTCCGGCGTGTGTCATGTCGTCGCCGTACCCTTCAAATCAGCCGGCCGAATATGTCCCCAAGCTCAGGCATTCATCCCGCCATCGACCGTAAGATTCGCGCCGGTAATGTACGAGGCCTCTGGGCCGGCGACGAAAGCTACCATGGCGGCGATCTCTTCAACGCGCCCATAGCGGCCGAGTACGGTGGCGGCTTTCTGCGGCACCGCCCAATCGCCTGAGGCGGGATTCAGGTCTGTATCGATCGGACCCGGCTGGACGTTGTTGACCGTGATGCCCCGGCCTCCCAACTCTCTGGACAGCGCCTGGGTGAACATCCGGACGGCTGCTTTCGTGGCTGCGTAGGGCACCAGCCCGGGCGCAATGGCACGCTCGCCCACCGCCGATCCGATCATGATGATGCGGCCACCATCACTCAGGTGCTTCAGCGCAGCCTTGGTCGTAGCGAATACGCCGCGGATGTTGATGTCGATCACTCTATCCATTTCCTCCAACGTCGTGTCTTCGAACGGTTTCGGAATGGCCGTGCCGGCATTGTTCACCAGCACATCCAGCCGGCCGAAGGTCGCAAAAGTTTTTTCGACCGCGGCCTCGACAGCTTTGACGTCAGCAGCATCCGCCTGGATCGCAATAGCCTTTCCGCCATTGAGTTCGATCTCTTTGACCACGGCCGAAGCCGCGCTGGCGTCCTTCGCGTATGTAAAGGCCACGCTCGCTCCATCCGCGGCCAGACGTTTCGCGATTGCCGCACCGATACCCCGTGAGCCACCGGTAACCAGTGCCACTTTTTGGGCTAACTCAGACATGTGATTTCCTAAAGTTTCCGTGAGCGATTCACCGCGTCACTGATCGAGTTAATGATTCATTGACTGTTATCCTTGCCCGGGAATTTTTTGAATGTGCCCCTTCTCGGCTCCCCGCCATCGCGAAGATCGGCGAAGACCACCTTCGCGCGCTTCCTGGTGTAGACGGCGGTACGGCCCTGGCCTGCGAGGATTTCAGCAATCAAAAAAGAGCTTCTTACGCCACTCTTTGACCATGGTGGTGCAACGACTATAGGTTTCCGTCGAAGGTGCAACAAAGACCTTGTAAGCAGGGGGGCATGCCTCTCGGGCATAGCAGGAAGGGGCCATGCCATCCCTCATAGGCGGCATTGGGGTGTTCGCGCAGCTGAACCCATGTGCGCAACCGGTTGGCACTCTATAACGCGGGTTCGCGCGCGGGGGTGGCCGACTTACTAACCCGTCTGCCTCTGAGGATGCGCGTGCTTTCAAGGTGAGCCAGTCAAGCCGATCTGTAGCTGCCGTTGAAAGTCAATTGCCATCTGGGCACCGCGAGTAGATATCAACGTCCGTGCGCACCACCGCCCCACAATCTGAACCTCAGGTGACTCAAATACGGATCGCACGGAATAAACACGCGTGCTTGATCGTTCAATGCGCAATGACGTCGCACCACCGACGCGAAGGTCGCGGGCAAGAATGCCATCGATGCCGCCGCGGGTTGGTGCGCTCGTTCAGAACAGAAAAGGGTCGACGCGCGTTGCCAGTGTTCGTGCCGCGCGGAGACTATAAGCAAATCATTCAAGGATCAGGAGGTGCCATGCATAAACTTGCAACTGTTCTCTCGCTTGCTGGAGCGGCCACGCTCGCACTTGCTGCGTGCGGCGGCAATTCGAACAACAACATGCCCACAGCGACCGCCGGTGCATTCAAGTCGACCATTCTCGTGTCCGACGGCAGCGTCGCCGCGCCGCACGTCGACCCCAATCTGCAAAACGGCTGGGGCATCGCGTTCGGTCCGACCACCCCCGTTTGGGTATCGGACAACAACACACAGAAGTCGTCGCTGTATGACGGCAATGGCGTGGTGCAATCGCTCGTCGTCACACTACCGCCGGCCGCAAGCGGTCAACCCGCGAGTCCGACCGGCATCGTTTTCAACGGTACTACGGACTTTGCCGTCACCGCGAATGGCGCAACCGGTAACGCGGCATTCATTTTTGCCACACTCGCCGGCACGATCGCGGCCTGGTCGCCTAAGGTGCTGCCGACGCAGGCTGTCACCGTTCACGACGACGGCGCGGGCGCAGCCGAATACACAGGCCTTGCAATCGCCAGCAACGCCGGCGCAAGCATGCTGTACGCCGCCGATTTCCATAACGGCAAAGTTGATATGTTCGACAAGACTTTCACGAAAGTCTCGGCTGCCGGCGCCTTCAGCGATCCGAACGTACCTGCGGGTTTTAATCCGTTCGGCATCCAGGCCGTCGGCAATACGATTTATGTGGTGTATGCGAAGCTTGGGCCCGATGGTCACAGAGATCAAAGCGGTGCGGGCAACGGCGTGGTGGATGCATTCGATACCGCCGGCCACCTGATCAGGCGCGTCGCGTCAAACGGGCCGCTCAATTCGCCGTGGGGGATCGCCATGGCGCCGGCCAATTTCGGCGCGTTCAGCAACGACCTGTTGATCGGCAACTTCGGCGACGGCACCATCAACGCGTTCGATCCTGCGACTGGCGAGTCCAAAGGGCCGCTCACGCAGGCCGATGGTTCGAAGGTGACGCAGCCAGGACTCTGGGGTCTGGCGTTCGGCAACAACGTCGACAACCAGCCTTCCAACACGCTGTTTTTCGCGGCAGGTCCGACGGCGACGACGGGTGTGTATGGTCGCATAGATTCGTCGATGTAGCCGGCTGAAGATCCAGGCGCTCGATGTGGGATCGTCAAGCGTGGCGCCAGAGACGGCGAGCGGTCCCATTCAAGCAGCTGTAGTGGAGCGCAAAGCCGGTGCGAACCGACTCTGTCGACATGTCAAGATTGAAACGGAGCGACTGCGGGCGGATTGTGATCCCCCATCGAAGTGTTACTCCGGCTCGAATCGGGGCAGTAGTGGCCGCTTTCGACGACAGTAAAGGACCGAATAAAAAGGTCAACGCATTGGAATAAACCAGGACCCACCATCGTTATGGACAGTAACGTGATGGCGCGACGACATATGGCGCCGCCCGTACAGCCCGCACTGCGGGCGCTTTTTTTAACCGGGTTCGAAGCGTGTCCTGACGCGTGACGTAAGTGGCTGCCGCCTTGATGCCCCGATTGCCAACAGGAGATTGAGATGAAGAAGTTCCGAATTCTTTCGGCGGTTCTGATGGGTATTTCGCTTGCGCTGTCGGTGCTAATGACTGGATGCGCATCGCCAGGAGATATGAGTGATTCTGGTAGCAGCAATATGGGCAGTAGCATGGGTAGCAGCATGGGCACTAGCGCGGGCGGCTATTGAGCGAGCGAAGGTAGCTTTTGTCCCGTTCCCAAACAAAATCGCAACGGTGGCAAGCAGCGGCTCGGGCGGATCACCAGACAGGGTAACGACTATCTGCGCACGCTCCTGTTCCAGGGCGCGCGCTCCGCGGTCCCCACCGCGCCCCGACGCAACCATCGGCTCTCCCGCTGGATCGTTAAGTTGCAGGCGCGCGTGGGGTACTACCGAACCCTCGTCGCCGTTCGGCCACGCACAATCGCGATGCATCACCGCTGTTGCGCGAAGCGCTGTCGCAACTCACGCGCATCGCCCGGGCCGTGGGATCGATCTGCGAGGAAGCGTCGTGAGTCTGAATGGCGTGTACGATTGCCGGCGCAACCGGAACGCCATTTTCATCCGCGGCATGATCCTCAACATCAACCCCAATTTACACGGGTGTAAGACGCCGAAACGAGGCCGTAATGCGCGGTTCAATCTCAACTTCCACGCGTCCAGTACCTCTCACGCGGGTTACCTGCAACAGCGGGCCGACGCCGGCGATGAACCTCCTTTCACTAGTGCCGGCGATTGGACTTTCTCGCGACCCTATTGCCCCGTACGAGGCGTTCGACCGGCGACGATACGCATGCGTTTAGTCGCCAGCCAGCTCGGTCTTGACAGTTCGGGAGAACTACTGATGAGCGCGTACTAGCTGAGCCGTGCTTACCGAGTTCAGCATTGACTCGATCCAGGTGTCCATCTCGCGGGACAAGAAAGACATGTACCTGGCGGTCTCGCTGCATGAAGGCGAGCCGTACAGGTCGCCCATCGATATCCTCCCGATAACACATCTCTGCTAGCGCTTGTTCAGCCGCAGTCGCCCACGTTATGCGGAGCTGCAAGAACTCTCGCGAATTCGTTTTCTGAAAGTCAGAGGAATAAAACGGGCCGGCGTTCGTTTCGTCCATTGGCTTTGAATTGTCTTCTTTCTTCCGCTTCGGCATCGTCGGACCTGCTTGCGCTTTCCACGCGCTGCGGGCGACGCCGAAATCCTGCGAGTTTGCTAATGAAAAAAGTCATAGTGACATGTGCTTTTGTTGTGTCTGTCCCTGCCGCGCACGCGCAAAGCAGCATTACCTTATACGGCATCATTGACGAGGGCTTCGAAGCAATCAGCAATGCGCCTGTTGCCGGCAGCAAAAGCGGCGGCAGACTGTTCCGACTCGATGCCAACAACGGGCTGAATGGGTCCCGTTGGGGACTCAAAGGATCCGAAGATCTCGGCGGCGGCCTCAAGGCGATCTTCACGCTCGAGAACGGCTTTGAACTCAATACCGGAAATCTCGCGCAAGGCGGAGATGAATTTGGCCGTCAGGCTTTTGTCGGATTGTCGAATGACCGGTATGGCACCCTGACGCTCGGGCGGCAATATGATCCCATCGTCGACTACGTAGGAATATACGAGTTCGGTGATTCAAATCTTGGCTCGGATCACGCGGCACATCCCGGCGACCTCGACAATTTCAACTTCACACGTCGCCAGAACAATTCAGTCAAGTATCAGAGTCCCAACTTCGGCGGTTTGAGTTTCGAAAGTCTCTATAGCTTCGGCGGTGTGCCGGGCTCGCTTGCAACCAACCAGGCGTACTCTTTCGGAGCCCATTTCGTGAGGGGCCCGCTTGGCATGTCCGTGGCATATTCACACGTCAACAATCCGGCGGCGTCCTTGTTCGGGAGCAACCCAACCGATACCGCGACGTCGAACGGGCTGACCGCAAGCCCGATCTACAGCGGCTATGCGTCGGCAAGAACCTACCAGGTAGTAGCGGCCGGCGGTTCATACAGGTTCGGACGTGTCGTCATGGGCGCGACCTATTCGAACATTCGCTATTCGAACATTGCCGCGCTTAGTGGAAGCAGTGCGGATTTCAATGACGCGGAAGCCAGCCTGCAGTACCTGATTGCCCCGGATTGGTCGGTCGGGGCGGCCTATAACTTTCTGAAAGGGAACGCCGTGACTCAAAGCATTGGGGGCGCCAAATACAATCAGATCTCCGCCGGTGTGAATCACTCGCTGTCCAAGCGCACCGATGTCTATCTTTCAGGCGCATGGCAGACGGTTAGCGGAAACGACTCGACCGGGCACACGGCGGTCGCGAACATCGCCGATTTGCCGCCTTCTTCGAATCGCCGTCAAGCGGTCGCTCGTATCGGATTCCGACATAAGTTCTAGTCTTACTGTTTCAAAAGCTACGGCGTCTGCTGTTGCAGCAACGGGAAGTCGGCATGCTGTGGATCAACCAGCCGGCCACGCCGTCGCCGGAAATGCCGTTCGGCGGCGTGCTATCTGGCGCAACTGCGTCTATCGCAATCCGATTGGACCGAGCCGTAAAAATCCGCAGACCCGCAGGTTTCTGTATGGATCATGCGAGAGGTCGTGACCGTCGGACGCGCGAAGCCTTCACGCCCGATGCGTCCCATTTTCGGACACGCCGGCGGTCCTCACCAAACCAAGCGTCCGATTTTGCGACAGTACTCCAGCACGCGAGCCGTCTGGTCACTGCGGATAACGCCGCTGCTGCATACTCACGAGCCTTCTCAGGGTGGCGTGATTGCTTTCTCCTCCTTTGGCATGGACATTGCCTAGTCTGGTTTGGCCGCTCGCAAAAGCACCGCTCTTACGGTTCGTGCATTGGCCGGCCATACATAAACGGAGGAGACAAAAAGTGAAAGCTGCTGTGCTGCATCAGTACGACGAGTCATTGACTCGTGAAGAATTCGTGCACTACGAAGATGTCGACGATCCGAAGATCGAGCGACCCACTGATGTCATCGTCCGGATTGGCGGCGCCGGCGTGTGCCGCACCGATCTGCACGTCGTGGAAGGCATCTGGCGCAGCAAGGTCGATGTGACGTTGCCCTACATCATGGGTCACGAAAACGCCGGCTGGGTCGAAGAGGTGGGCCGCGGTGTGGAGAGTGTCAAGGTGGGCGACCCGGTCATCTGCCATCCCCTCGTGACGAGCGGACATTGCCTCGCCTGCCGGCGTGGCGACGATATGCACGCGACGGACAGCCGGTTTCCCGGTATCAATGCCAACGGCGGCTACGCGCAATATCTGCTGACGGGCGAACGCTCGCTGATCCAGTTGCCGAAATCGCTCGCGCCGAAGGACGTCGCACCGTATACCGACGCCGGCTTGACCGCGTACCGCGCTGCAAAAAAAGCGTCGCGCCATTTGCTCCCCGGTCAATTTGCCGTGGTGATTGGCGCCGGTGGTCTGGGGCACATCGGCATTCAGGTGCTGAACGCGCTTTGCGCGGCTGAAATCATCGTAGTCGACCGCTCTGATGTCGCGCTGCAGCTTGCGAAGGATTGCGGCGCGCATCACACGGTCAAGGGCGACGGTCACGAAGTGGAGCGCGTACTCGAACTGACGGGCGGCAACGGCGCCGAAGCGGTAATCGATTTTGTCGGCGAAGGCGACGCAATCGCAAAGGGCCTCGCCATGACGCGCAACGCGGGCTTCTACTACATCGTTGGCTATGGCGGAAAGATCGAGTTGCCGACCATCGACATGATCACCAGCGAAAAGACCATCGTCGGCAACCTGGTCGGCACCTATCCCGAACTCGTCGAACTGATGGCGCTCGCCGACCGTGGCCTCGTCCATCTGTCGACACGGGAATACCGTCTGAGCGAGGCGAATCAGGCGCTCAAGGATCTGCACCACGGCAAGATCAAAGGCCGGGCGGTGCTGATTCCGTAGACGCCTCGACCGGCGGACCTTAACGTGGAGATCGCCGTGACTATGGAGCGTGGCGCAGTCTCGTTTTTCGAGCGCATGCGTCTGGTTATTGCACTGACCGAAGTCAATTCCCGCCACTTACGCGGAGAAAGCAGACGCGCCGGCGCGGAGATCGAACTGGCGTGCGCACTCGCTTGCGAGGCGCGCGACGGTGTCTCGCCAGAAGGAACGTCGCATATCGAGCAATTGCGCGAGCGTCTCGGCGAGGCCGAAAGCGCATTGCGGGCGATCGAATCGGAGCGGGAGCAGCTTGCGAACGAGCTGGCCCGATTGGACAGTCGAGCGTCGTCTGAGACAGAAGGGGGCTGGCAATGAAGCGGATTCCGGTTACGGTGCTCACCGGCTTTCTCGGCGCCGGAAAAACCACGCTGCTCAATCGCATTCTGCGCGAGCAGCACGGCCGGCGCTATGCGGTGATCGTCAACGAATTCGGCGCGATTGGCATTGACGGTGGTCTTGTCGTCGGCGCGGAAGACGAGGTCATTGAATTGAACAACGGCTGTGTCTGTTGCAAGGTGCGTGGCGATCTGATTCGCGTGGTGGCGGCCCTGGTCAAGCGTAAGGATAACTTCGACGGGATCCTGATTGAAACTTCCGGTCTGGCTGACCCCGCGCCGGTAGTGCAAACCTTCTTTATCGACGATGAGATCCGGCAGCGCACACGGCTCGACAGCGTAGTCTGCGTGGCCGATGCTGTGCATTTGCAGGCGCGCCTCGCAGACAGCCGCGAGGCCGCGGAGCAACTCGCGCAGGCCGACATCGTACTGGTCAACAAGATCGACCTCGTCGATCCGGCCGGTCTCGCTTTGGTTCAGGACGCCGTGCGGCGCATCAACCCGACTGTGGAATCGCGGACCAGTGTGCGCTGCGAAATACCGCTTGCCGCGCTGCTCGATCGCGGGGCGTTCGATCTCACGCGCATGGCGCTTGCCACATCGGCGGGTGAGGCCGGTGAATCATCACGCGGCGAGCGGACTTACCACTACGTGCCGCTTCGTGCAGGCGCTCCCGTCAAACAGGGCCGCCATAGTCACGGTATCGATAGCGTATCGCTGCGCGTCGAGCGCCCGCTCGAACGTACGCGCTTCCTCTCCTGGCTGCAGCAGTTGGTGGTCGAGCAAGGCCAGAACCTGTTGCGTGCAAAAGGTATCGTCGATCTCGCCGGATCGGAGCATCGCTTCGTGTTTCAGGGCGTGCACATGACGATGGATACGGATTTCGACCGGCCCTGGCGAGCCGGGGAGCACCGTGACAGCCGCCTGGTGTTTATCGGCCGCAATCTCGACCGGCGCGAGTTGCGGGAGAGCATCCGGTACTGCGAGATCGACTCATGAACGCGCCCCCTGTTCTGATCGAACTGCTTGGTGCATGTTGGGTCACCGACGCGTCCGTCGTCGAAGTCGTGTGGGACGCGGCGGGGCAATCTGCTGGATTCGCCCTTGGCGACGGTACGCTTGCGCTCGCCACCGGTGTCTGGGACGGCGGCCCTCGACTCAAACCACGCGAGAGCGGCGGCGTCGAGGTCGTGCAGGCGCAAGCGCCACCCGCGCCGCTCGCGCGCTTCAGCGTGCATGAGGGCACGTGTCTGGCCCTTGCCGCCGACCCTGCGGGCGGATTCGTGAGCGGTGGTGATGACGGCCGTCTTGTCCGTCTGCGCCTCGATGGCACGAGCGAACTCGTCGCGCACGAGGCCGGCGCATGGATCGACCACGTGGCCGCCAGCCAGGCGGGCGGTCGAGCCTATGCAAGCGGCCGCCGGGTTCATTGGCTTGGTGCTAAACCCGCGTGCCTGATGCTGCCCGGAACGGCAACATCGCTGGCTTTCGACCCGGCTGGTACACAACTGGCGATCTCGCATCATGGTGGGGTCACGCTTTGGGCGGCCGACACGCTCCGAGAGCGTCAGCTTGCGTGGCCGGGCTATCACCGTAACGTGGCGTGGAGCCCTGATGGCCGCTATCTCGTGAGCGGTATGGAGGAGAACGCGCTGCATGGCTGGCGGCTGCCCGACGGCGCAGACATCGAGATGGGCGGCTATCCCGGGCAGCCGCGCTCGCTATCGTTCTCGGCTGACGGCCGCTTTCTTGCCACCAGCGGCGGCATGCGCGCAGTGTGCTGGCGCTTCGATCCGCCCGGCGCGAACGGTGAGCCACACGAATGCGGCGTTCCCGGCAAGGCGCCGGTAAGCCAGGTGGCCTGCCATCCGGTTCATCCTCTGATTGCGGTGGGTTATCACAGCGGCGCGGTATTGCTGTGTCAGCCGGGCAGTAGCGACATTTTATTCATCAAGGGGTCCGGCGACAGTGCGGTCAGCGCGATGGCGTGGTCGCCGGACGGTGGGCGGCTCGCTCTGGGAACCGAGGCGGGCGAGGTGGCGCTGGTGTTTCTGCCAGACGAGCTGTTCCGCTTCGGACGCCGCAGATAAACGGGCCGTGCTCCCATCACATGTCAAAACGGAGACAACCATGACTAACGGACACACATCCAAAGAGCAGTTCTTCGAGCGCCTTGGCGCCGTGGCAGACGAGATGATCGAGGCGTACGGAAAGGACTTCGCGCTGGGCGCGCTAATTCTTACGGCACGCTTTGTCGCTGAAGGAAAAGAGCCTGACGGTGCTGCCCGAAGCGTGATTCTTACAGGCGAAAGGCACGGCAGCGTAGCGACGTAGCAGAGTGGCATGGTTTACCCGTTAGCCATCATGGAAAATAAGGTATCCGAAAGAATATAGGCGATCGACCCAGCACCCGTTACCCGATCCGAACGTCCCAATATCGGACAGCGTCGTGAGCGGGAGTTGTCGCAGAACACAACATGGCGCACTGCAAGAATTTTTAGCAAAAGCCCGTGCTCGTTACCAGGCTTGATGCGGAATAAAGGAGTCCTTCTGGCACGCTTATCGCTCTATCAGTGCAGGTCAAACCGAAAGCGTCGACGTCACAAAACGCGAACCGAAAACAGCAGGAGACACGATTATGAAGACCGGCCCTGCGGGCTTGTCCTTCCGTTCCTTCTCCCGAACTTTTCGCTTGCTAACGAGACGGCCCGCCCGTGTTGTTGACTCTGGTCCTGGCGGTAGCCGGCCCTGCCCGAAGCGTCGCATTGCGACAGTTATCGAAATGGAACTAGGAGAGCTCAATGTCTGATGGATTAACGCTCAACAAGATCACATCCCAGCGCGGGATCAGCATTGGCGAAGCGGCACGCCGCGTTGCCGATCTCGGCTGGACTCCGAGTTACGTCCAGGAGGCCATGACCTTCCCGACGGACTACAAGATCAGCAAGGCGCCACGTGACCCGATGAAACAGGTGCTGCGCTCTTATTTTCCGATGCAGGAGGAAAAGGACAACCGCGTCTACGGTGCACTCGACGCGGCATTGCGCGGCGACATGTTCCGTAACGTCCAGCCCCGCTGGGTGGAATGGATGAAGCTGTTCCTCGCTATCATTCCGTTCCCCGAGATTTCGGCGGCGCGTTCGATGGCGATGCTTGGCCGGCTCGCGCCGGGTGAAGAACTACGCACCGGCTTTACGATGCAGATGGTCGACGAGTTCCGGCACTCGACGATCCAGATGAACCTGAAAAAGTGGTACATGGAGAACTATATCGATCCGGCCGGGTTCGATATTACTGAAGCCGCGTTTGGCAAGTGCTATGCGACCACGATCGGCCGTCAGTTCGCCGAGGGGTTCCTGACCGGCGATGCGGTCACCGCCGCTAACGTGTTTCTGCAGGTGGTGGCCGAAACGGCGTTCACGAACACGCTGTTTGTCGCGATGCCGTCGGAAGCCGCCCGCAACGGCGACTACGCGTTGCCGACTGTGTTCCTTTCGGTGCAGTCGGACGAAAGCCGCCATATCGGCAATGGTCACTCGCTGGTGATGTCGATCATCAACGATCCGGACAACCATCTACTGCTCGAGCGCGACCTGCGCTATGCGTTCTGGCAGAACCACGCGATCGTCGATGCCGCTATTGGCACCTTCATCGAGTACGGCACCACGGACCGCGACAAGAACAAGGAATCGTACGCCGAGTTGTGGCACCGGTGGATCTACGAGGATTACTACCGCACCTACATGCTGCCGCTGGAAAAGTACGGCATCAAGATTCACCACGACGACGTCGCCGCGGCCTGGGACCGCATTGTCAAGCAGAACTACGTCCACAAGGTCGCACAGTTCTTCTCCGTGGGCTGGCCCGTCAACTTCTGGCGCATCGAAGCGCAGACCGAAAAAGACTTCGAATGGTTCGAACACAAGTATCCCGGCTGGTACGCCGAATTCGGCGACTTCTGGAAGTGGTACGCGAAAAAGAGCGTGCCGGGCGAAACCAACATGCTGTTCGACCAGGAGAACGGTTACGTGTATCCGCACCGTTGCTGGAGCTGTCTGGTGCCCTGTCTGATCCGTGAAGACTTCGTGGTCGATGAGGTCGACGGCCAACTGTACACGTATTGCTCGGAACTGTGCCGCTGGACGCACAAGGTGGCGTTCGCGCCGGAATACGAGGGCAGACCGACCCCGGCTATGGGCCGCTTCAGCGGGCGCCGCCAATGGGAAGAGTGCTACCACGGCTGGGATCTGGCCGATTGCATCAAGGATCTCGGCTTTGTGCGCAGCGACGGCAAGACGCTCGTGCCGCAACCGCATCTACGCTTTGACGACAGGCAGATGTGGACGCTCGACCACGTGCGCGGCAACACGATCCAGAGCCCGATCGTGCTGCTGCGCGCCATGACACCGGAGCAGCGCGAGAAACACATTGCCGAGTATCGCGCCGGCTTCAAGATCAATCCGGTGAATTGACGAAGCTATCCGATCCGGCGGCGCCTATATCGCCGCCGGACGGATCAGGAGCACAAGATGAGCGACACGCAAGAGACGAGGCACGAGATGACGGACACAGGCGACGACAAAGTATTCCATACCGTTTACTTCGAGCCGGTCGGTGTGCAGATGTCGGTGGCGGAAGGCGAGACAGTGCTCGATGCAGCGTTTCGCCAGGGCATTGCGGTGATGCATGGATGTAAGGAGGGGCAGTGCAGCAGCTGCAAGTCGCTGCTGGTGGAAGGCGATGTCGAACTCAAGAAATACTCGACGTTCGCGTTGCCCGACTACGAACGCGAATCCGGCCACATCCTGCTTTGCCGCACGCTCGCCTATAGCGATCTGACCGTCGAGCTACTGAATTATGACGAAGACCTGATGCGCCGCTCGATCGCGGTGAACGAATATGATGCGACGCTCACGAAGATCACCGCGCTCACGCACGACATCAGGCTGCTGGAGGTGAGGTTGTCGAGGCCGCTGCGCTTTTGGGCCGGCCAGTATGTCGACCTGACGATTCCGGGCGCGGGCATCACGCGATCTTTCTCGATGGCGAATACGCCTGACGGCGAATCGACGCTGAAATTCATCATCAAGAAGTATCCCGACGGTGCGTTTTCGTCGCAACTGGACGGTGGTCTGAGTCCTGGCGACAGGCTGGTCGCGAAGGGGCCGTACGGCACCTGTTTCCGGCGCGAGGACCAACCCGGACCGATGGTGCTGGTGGGCGGAGGGTCCGGGATGTCGCCGCTGTGGTCGATTCTCAGCGATCACGTGCAAAGCGGTGAAGAGCGACCGATCCGTTTCTTTTACGGCGCGCGCAGCCGTCGCGATCTGTTCTATCTCGACGAGTTCGAGGAGCTCGAGCAAAAGTTGCCGGATTTCCGTTTTATTCCGGCGCTCTCGAATGCCGAACCAGATGACGGCTGGACGGGCGAGACCGGCTTCATTCACGAGGTGCTCAGCCGCACCTTGCGCGAGGAGGCGCTTGCTGGCGAGATCGACGCCTACACATGCGGTCCTACCCCGATGATCGAGGCGGTGATGCCGGTTCTTCAGATGGCGGGTGTCGCACCAGAGCGGCTCTATTTCGACAAGTTTACGCAGGCGGTTCGCTGACCGAATCTGGCAAAACGCCTATTCGAAGTGCCTATAACCGAAACACGATGGAGGACTAACATGAGTACGTTGGCAGAGCAGTCGCCAGTGAAGTCGGGCGCGGCCGGCGCGGCCCAGTTTTCCGGCTGGGACAGCCGCAAGTACAACTACTTCGAGCCGAAGGGGCGCAAGGCGAGCCACTACGAAGACATGACCGTGGATGTACAGCCGGACCCGAATCGTTATCTGCTGCAAGACTGGATTCTTGCATTCGCTGACGGTACGCCAACGTATTCGAAAACCTGGACGGCGGCCAGAAGCTCGGACTGGCATCAGTTCCGCGCTGTGGACGAAGAGTGGGAGCGTACCCATTACCAGCGCCAGTCGACCATTGTCGGCATGATCACCGGCGCGATCCAGAACGCGCGGCGCTCAGGGGCGGTAAAGCGCTTCGACAAGACCTGGATCAAGGTGCTGGAACAGCATCTGGGCGCGTACAAGCATGCGGAGTTCGGTTTGGGCACAGCGACGATGCATGCGCAGCGCTACGGCTACACCCAGATGATCAACAGCGCCATCCTCACGAACGCGTCGTACAAGCTGCGCTTTGCTCAGGACCTGACGCTTTATTTAGGCGAGATCGCGTTGGACCTGCCCAATCTCGACCTCGATGCCGGCAAGCAGCATTGGCTTACCGATCCCATCTGGCAGGACACGCGCCGGGCGATAGAGACCATCGGCGGCGCCACCGATTTTCTCGAGAAGTACTTCGCCGTGAACGTCGTATTCGAGCCGCTCGTGGCGGATCTGTTTCGCAGCGGATTCATCATGCAGGTCGCCGCCTCGCAGAACGATTTTCTGACTCCGACTGTCGTGTCCGCGGCGGAAGGCGACTATGAGCGCAATCTGGCTAATGCCGTCGAACTGTTCCATATGCTCGCTAACGACCCGCAGCACGGCGAAGCCAATCGCAAGCTGTTCGGTGAGTGGCTGGAAAAACACGGTGCGCTGGCCTCGGCGGCAGCAAAGCAGTTGCAGCCGATCTGGTCGATTCCGCATGTGAAGACGGCCCAGTTCAACGACTGTCTGAACAGTTCGATAGAGCGGGCGGAGATGATCGCGAGAGAAATCGGCGTTCACTTTCCGTCGTCGATCCGCGCCTGAGCGCTGCTCGAACCCATCGAACCAACCGCGAAGAGGAGTACGCAATGTCAGTGCATACCGACAATATTTTCAAGTCGATGAAGGACGTCCGCTTCGAACAGACCATTTCGCATCAGTGTGGCGTGACGATGAACGACAGCGTCGAGGCCCGGGCGATTGCCGAACTGATGTCCGCCAAGCCCGGCATCACCGTGACCTATCTGCCCGCGATGATCCGTATCGACGGGCAGGGCAAGATCGAGTTCAAGATGGGCGAGATCAGCGAAGTGCTCGGTCGCGAGATGACGCCGCATCTGTTCGAAATCTCCACCTCGACCCACTACGGGCGGATGGTGATGATCGACGACGAGACGGTGGTGCTGTTCGGCAATATGGACGATGCGATGGCTTACGAGTGAGCGAACACCCCGCCAGCAAATCAGGCGGCCGGGTGCCCTCGAGGGCGACGGGCCGCCCATGCAACCAAGGAGACGAGTGCCATGTATCGAACCACGGACGGTGAGGAAATCTTCATCATCGACGGACACGTTCATCTATGGGACGGCAGCAAGGCCAACCTTAAAAACGTGCACGGTCAGCAATTCATTGACTGCTTCTACGCGTATCACTCGAACCTGAGCCCCAAGGAGTATCTGTGGCCGAAGGAGAAGTTCGACAAGTACGGCGAAGAAGCGATGTACAACGACCTGTTCGTCACGGGTTACGACGACATGGCGATCTGTCAGCCAACCTATCTGACGGACTTCTACAAGAACGGCTTCAACACGACCGAAGCCAACTACGTGGTGAAGCAGAAGTATCCGCACCGCTTTATCGTCAACGGCGCATTCGATCCGCGCGATGGTGAAGCCGGACTCGATCGTCTCGAGGAGCTTGCGTCCCTCTACAAGATTCAGGGCGTCAAGCTTTACACGGCGGAATGGCGCGGCGACAGCAAGGGCTACAAGCTGTCGGACCCCGGCGTGCAGCGTTATTTCGAACGCTGCGAGAAGCTGGGCATCAAGAACATCCACGTCCACAAGGGACCGACGATTCTGCCGCTGAATCGCGATGCGTTCGACGTGGCCGATGTAGACGATGCCGCCACCAGTTTTCAGGACCTGAATTTCATCGTTGAGCACTGTGGCTTGCCACGGCTTGACGATTTCTGCTGGATCGCGACCCAGGAGACGAATGTCTATGGTGGTCTGGCCGTGGTGCTGCCGTTCATCCATACACGGCCTGAGTACTTCGCGCATGTAATCTCGGAACTGCTGTTCTGGATTGGCGAGGACAAGATCCTCTACGGCAGCGACTATGGCATCTGGTCGCCGAAATGGTTGATCGAGAAGTTCATGGCCTTCGAACTGCCCGAGTCGGTGAGTAAGGAAACCGGCGTCCAGTTGACGCTGACGGCCAAGAAAAAGATTCTTGGGCTCAACGCGGCGCGCTTGTACGGCATCGACATCGAGGCGCAAAAGGCGTTGCTGGAGGACGTCCGGCAACCGGCAACGGTCGGCGCATGAGCACCATGCGCACTGTGCAAGCACCGGCTGTCATCGTGTCGAAGAGCGCTTCCGATCGGGTCGCCGAGGTCTGGTCCCGGCTGGCGGCGGTCGACGACCCGGAACTCGATGAGTCGGTGACGGAGTTGGGTTTCGTCACCGCAGTGGGGGTCGAC
Source organism: Paraburkholderia dipogonis (assembly GCF_046027395.1). GTDB lineage: Bacteria > Pseudomonadota > Gammaproteobacteria > Burkholderiales > Burkholderiaceae > Paraburkholderia > Paraburkholderia dipogonis_A. The sequence goes on from NZ_JAQQEG010000001.1 coordinate 344,591, forward strand.
GGCGGCTGCGTATCGATCGGCTTTCGCCTGCCGACCTACTGGTGTGCGGCCAACTTCGCCTACCTGATGGCGGACGACATGCGACAGGCGATAGCGGCCTTGCCATGGGTGACAGACATCACGATCACACTCGACGAGCATATGTATGCCGCCGAGATCAATCGAGGCGTAGCCGCCGGACGGTCGTTCCAGCAAACCTTTGGCAGCGAAGCGAATGGCGGAGTGGAGGACGTGCGGCGCATTTTTCTCGTCAAGGCTTTTCAGCGGCGACAGGAAGCGCTTTTAAGCTGGCTGCTGGCGCAAGGCAACGAGCCTGCGATGCTGATGCGCTTGAACATGGCGCAGCTATCGGTGCTTGCGAGCACGAGCGCGGACGACGGGAAAACCCAGCGCCTGGTCGCGCGCTATCGCGAGCGGCGTTTTGTAGTGGGGCGCTGTATTGACGAAGCAGAGCAGACGGATGAACCGGCTTTTATCGACGCGGAAGGCGCACCGCTGAATCCAGACGGGCTGGGTGCATACCTGCGCGCGTTGCGAAGGGTAGGCGTCAATGCCGAATTCAACGGCGCGCTTTGCCGCGGTCTTCTGGCTGCCCGCTATGGCGAAAGCTGCGCCCCAGCGCCAGCGGTCGAGATCAAACCGGTCCATTTCGTCCGCACTGGCGGTTCGAAGCCCGGAGGTACGTTCGCGTCAGCACGAGAGACACGCGACGCAGCAAAGTAAAAACAGCAATCCGAACTAACCGGATCAGGAGGAGCAGGATCATGCCGAATATCATGTTGCATGACGACGACGCGCGCATGGCGCTAGGTCGAGGCGTTGCGAAACTGGCCAAGGCAGTGCGAGGCACGCTCGGCCCGCGCGGAATGAACGCGATCATCGACCGGCCAATCGGCACGCCGATCATCTCGCGCGACGGTGTCAGCATTGCCAACGAGATCGAGCTCGAAGATCCATTCGAGAATATCGGTGCGCAAGTCGTCCGCGAAGTATCCAAGCAGACCAACGAAGTTGCCGGAGACGGCACGACCACCGCCACCGTTCTGGCCGACGCCTTGGTCCAGGACGGCCTCGCCTGCCTCGCGCAAGGCGCCAATCCTGTCGAACTGGTGCAAGGTCTGGAACTGGCCGTCAACGAGGCAATCGACGCGCTCAAGCGTGCTGCAACGCCCCTGCGCAGCGGTGACGAAGTGCGCGCCGTGGCGGTGGTGGCAGCCAACGACGAATTCACCGGAAAGCTGGTGGCCGAAGCATTGGAGCGGGTGGGCGCCGATGGGATCGTCGATGTGGAATACGGCACCACCGTCGAAACGCGTCTGGAGGTGGTGGACGGGATGGCTTTCGATCGTGGCTACCTGTCACACCACATGGTGACGGACATCGAGAGAATGCAGGTGGTGCTGGATAACCCGCTCATTCTGATGACCGACCAGCGGCTGCAATCGCAGGAGGAAGTCGCGGCGCTTCAGGCACTGGCGACCCGGAGTAAACGTCCGTTGCTGATCATTGCCGAGGAGGTGGCGCCGGCCTGTGTCATGACGCTGCTCGCATGGCGCGACAACGGCGGCATGCCTGTGGCGGCGATTCATCCACCGGAGTATGGACACTGGCGCAAGGCGATGCTCGAGGACATCGCAATCGTCACAGGCGGCAAGGTCGTCGCGCGCGACCTGGGCGGGAAGCTGGAGGCCACTGAATTGCGCGATCTCGGTAGCGCGCGGCAGGTACGCATTTCGTCGAACCAGACCATCATCACTGCCGGCGGCGGCGATCCGTCGGCGGTGGCGGCGCGCCGTCAGCAGGTGGCGCGCCAGTATGAGATGGCGCCGGAGAACGTTGAGCGTGACAAGTTTCAGGTGCGCCTTGCAAAACTGTCGGGCGGCACCGCGCTGATTCTCGCGGGTGGCGCGACGCCGGTTGAACAGAAACGTCGACTGCATCTGATCGACGATGCGATTCACGCGGCGCGCGCGGCGATTGCCGAAGGCGTCGTGCCGGGCGGCGGCATGGCCTTGTTGCGGGTCTCGTCCGAACTGGAGGGCGTCATTGCTCGTAGCCACGGCAGCGTGCAGCAAGGCGCACGGCTCTTGCAGCGTGCGTTGGCGAAGCCGCTCTTTCACATCGCGACGAATTGCGGCCTCGACGGCGCGGCCATCGTAAGCGAAGCGGTGCGTGCAGAACCCGGCATGGGTCTCGACGCACGTAGCGGCGCATTCGTCAACCTTGTCGCGGCCGGCATCATCGATCCGGTCAAGGTCAGTTATAGCGCGGTGCGCAATGCGGCATCGGTAGCAGGGCTGATTCTCACCACCCAGACGCTGATCGCCAAGAAGCCGGAGACGATCGATCCGACCGCCGGACCGGCGCTAGGCGCAGGCGCCGAACTGCTCGGCCGCCAGTAGACGCGTGAGGTCGACATAGCCGGTCTCCGTATCCGGGGACCGGCACAGCAAGGCCGCTGCCGGCGCGAACCAGGCGGCTACCGGTAGAAGGAGACGAACGATGGCTACAGGAACGGCCCGCCACTTCAGCGCAATTGCGATGAGTGTCCGGTATCTTCGCGCGATGCCTTCGACGCGCCTGCTCAAGCTCACACTGGGCTGGAGCATTACGCTGTTTGGGTCAGGTATTCTGGTCAACAATGTCAGCGCAACGATCGCTCCGTTTTTACGCGGCGTCGCCGGTGCGATCATTAAAGCAATGGTGTAATCGACATGCCTGTTTGCCTGCTTGGACGGACGCTCTTGCGAATTGCGGCGCGACGGCGAGCGCACGCACAGATGATCGCGTTTGGCGAACGTGCGTGACGAATTCAGGCGTACGGCAAAAGAAGCTAAGAAAGGGGCGCGATCCAGTGCGCTGACCGTGTTTCCCCCAAAAGACATGTTGAAAATCCAGGCCTATACTGGACGCGCGATAGCTGCCGGGTTTGAAAAATAGAAGTCCGCCCGATACGCCCAGCCATAACATCCTAGCTAGTCAAGACGAAGCCAGCCGTAGAGCCCGGTTCCGCGTTAACCCATCGCCCAGGAGGAAAGTTGTGGCGAGGAGACATCAGATTGGCAGCATGTTGGGTCTAGGTGATCAGGCCGCGATGCGCAGCATCGTGGCCAACGCGCAGCGCGCCAACCTCCGTCATTCCGACCGGGGTACGATGCTCGCGTGGGAGCGTTTTCTGGCGGGCGAGCCGTCGACGTCTGCTCCCCCGGCGCTCATCGACTCATGGCAACGCAGCTTGCAGTCCGGCGTCAGTCCGACTGCGGTCTCGGCGCCGATCGCGGTACACGGCGACGAGGTTGCGGCGCTGTGCTGGCGCCATCGGGACCTGCTGGCAGCGGCCGACCGCCTGTTCACGGTCACGGCCGACCTTTTCGCCGATTCACATTCAATCCTGCTGCTCACGAACCAGGACGGCGTAATCCTTAAAGCGGCCGGCGATTTGCGCACGCGGGCGGCCGGCGAAAAAATCCATTTGACCATCGGTGGCGACTGGGGCGAGGGCAGAGCTGGCACGAATGGTATCGGCACCGCGCTGGCGACCCGCGAGCCGACCTATATCCACGGCTCCGAGCACTTCTGTGAAGGCATCAAGTCATGGAGTTGCGCAGCGGCGCCGATTTGCGAACCGGGCACTGGAGCGGTGATCGGTGTACTCGATATTTCCGGACCGCCTTCCACCTATCAGATCAACAACCTCACGTTGGCCGTGACCGCGGCGCGCCAGATCGAAATGGTCCTCGCCGAGCAGGCCGCGCGCGAGCATATGCGTTTGTTGGCCTTTTGTCTGCAACGGTTGTCGTCGTCGGATGCAACCGGCATGGTTGCGATAGACCGCAGCGGCCGGCTCGTGCATACCACGGGCAGAGTCGCATTGCCGGTTGGCATCGGCGAGCGTTTCCCGGGGATGAGCGAGACTTCTGCCGTGGAGGACTGGACGCAGCATTTGCCCGCCGGGTTGCACGCCGAATGGTTCAATCCTGTCGTCGTTGACGGCAACACGATTGGCGCGATGCTGGTCGTGCCTGCGCGAACCCGCCCGATCCATGCGCGGGTCGCGGAGCGCGGCGGAGAGGCTGATCCGCTGCGCAACTGCTTCGCGCAGATCCAGGGGCGAAGTGCGGCGATGCTGGCTGCCGTCAATCGTGGGCGCCAACTTGCCAGCAGGCGCGTACCGGTACTGATCGAGGGCGAAACAGGGGTTGGCAAGGAACTGTTCGCGCGCGCTATTCATGGCGAAGAAGGCGGAGGCGGCCCGTTCGTCGCGTACAACTGCGGGGCGGCGTCGAAAGAACTGATTGCCAGCGAGTTGTTCGGTCACGTGCGCGGCGCTTTTACTGGCGCGACAACGGAAGGGCGGGCCGGCCGTTTCGAGCTGGCTCATGGTGGGACGCTCTGTCTCGACGAGATCGGCGAGATGCCGCTCGAACTGCAACCTGTGCTGTTGCGTGTACTGGAAGAAGGCATCATTTACCGGCTTGGCGATACGCAGCCGCGGCGCGTCGATGTGCGCCTGCTGGCAATGACCAACCGTAATCTGCGCGAAGAGGTCGAGTCCGGTCACTTTCGCCGCGATCTGTACTACCGGATCAGTGTTACGCGTATACGTATTCCGCCGCTGCGTGAACGGGACATTGATATCGATCTGCTCGTCGAGCACTTTAACCGGAAGCTTGCCTTGCGCCACGGGGTCCCCGAACGACAACTGAGCGCGGAGATCATGGCGGTGTTGCGCGCCTATTCGTGGCCAGGCAACGTAAGGGAAATGCGCAACGTGATCGAGAATATGCTTTTGACGTCCGGCGAACCCGCTGTGTCGTTCGATGATCTGCCTGCCGAGTTGCTCGATGAAATCGCGACGTCCGGGGCCGTACCGTTGCTGCGGGACGAGGGGGCGAGTCTCGAAGAAACGGAGCGTTTAGCCATTGCACGCGCGGTGCACATTGCGCACGGCAACCTTGCGCAGGCCGCCCGCGCGTTAGGCGTTTCGCGCAGCACCCTTTATCGCAAGATCGAGCTTTATCAGCTGGAAGGTATCGTCAAACCAGCGGGAAAGGAATGAGGTTGTTCGCGATGTTCGCAGAGTTGGGCAGGCAGTTCGCGCGCTGGCGACGCTCGGGCAGATAGACGACCAGCCACCAGAAAAGGATGCTGATCAGAAAGCCGATTGCGATCCGCAGCGGAGGTCGACTGTCAGAGGACCGCCGACGTTGGTCGCGTCCCGCCCGCGAGGTAGATTTTAGCAATCGGCCGGTCCGTAGTCCTGCAATGTCGGCTGTGTCGGAACACGCCGACAACCATTCGATGGTCGAAACGCCCTTCTGGCTCACGACGCTTCATTAGCCGCCGCCTCGGTAAATATCAAGCATCAGTGCTGGGCCGCCATTTTTCTGAAAATCTTCCAGCTCGCGCATCACTTGCGCGCGTGTTTTTCCAACGGGCACGGAGGGTGCCGGTGTGACGGCCGGAACCGCGACCTCTGAAACCTGCGGGGCGTTGTCATCCGTTACCGCCCCCTGCTGGTTGATCGCCGTTTGGGCGAAACATCCGTCTGCTGTAACTCCAGCTATCAGGGCAAGACAGACGGTGATCGATTGATAAAGTTTCACGGGAGTACTCCCTCGGAGTTTAAGAGATCGGCCTGTGCATCTTTCGCCGACCCACAGCAGTCTTCGCACGAACAAAGACAGGTTCGGCTCGTTGCAACGATCAACCGATCTGGATGCACTCGACGAATGCCTTTCCAGCGTTGCTGTCATATTCATTGTTGGTCAGGCGAAACGCCGTCACAACGCACATGCGTAGGCGACGGACCAGCAACGCAGACGAAAGATGTATGCACTCCCGCTGGCCCATCCCGGTGACGTATCAGCTATTCGCCTTCAATGATGGCGGAGCGCCTTGCTGAACCTTCCAGTGCAGGCATGGACGCATCCCGTAGTTGATACATTTGTGGCTGATGGTAGAAATGGCGACCTGTTATTCTGTTTTTATGTGGTTACGCACGATGGTGTCGTGCGCCCATGACCACCGGCGCCGCTTTCGCTGGAATGTGCTGTCTTACTCCGTTAGCCGCGTTCGGTAGGGACCTGTCTACCCGTGGTGCGCCGATACAGCCTCTCGACGTCGCACACTATCCGCCCACGGCGGCTTTCCTGTTCAAGCAGCCTTATGAGATTGTCAGGCTTCGTAGTACGCAGGTTCAGATCGGCGGCTCAGGAACACGCGTTCCGGATGGACTACGCGCGGCGCTTCTTCGGACAGCGGAGGCTCGCCATCACAATCTTCACCGCGTTGTGGGTCGTGTTTTCCATCCACGACTTCGGGCGGTTAGACGTACTCGATCCCTCCCATCTGCACCACAAAGAACTCATTCTCCTGAGAATCGCCGGGACGATCGGCATGACGGTGCCCGTGCTGTTATGGAGCCCGCGCGCACTCGACGAGCGCTGGGCCGTCGGGCTGCTCAGTGTCTGGACGATCGGTTGCTGGTTCGCGGTCCTGAGAATGGTACAGATCTATCCGGGCGACCTGGCCTGGCGGGAAGCTTACCCGATCCTGACGTTTGCCCTTTTCATGATATTCATGGCCTTCCGGCTTCGAGTAATCACGGCGGCGTGGCTGATCGGGCTATGCATCGTCAGTTACCTTGTCATGCTCTATCTCAAGCCCAGTGGCCAGAGCGTCGACGCGCGCGTGGAGTCGGTGATTGCGCATGCCACGATGGTGCCGATGATGTATATCGTCGGTTTGCTAGTCAGCATTCCGCTGGAACGTGCCGCGAGGCGCGAATTCATGTATCGGCGCACCTTGCGCGCGGCCAAGGCGCGCGTCGAAGCGGCGTCACGCGCAGTCAACGAACAGAACCTACGCATGCGAGACCTCGTCAGGGAGAAAGAGCGGTTCTTCTCATCGGCGTATCACGACATCCAGCAACCTCTCGCCGCAATCAACCTCTTCATTCGAAGCGCCCGGACGAGGACCAGGGACGGATACGCAGTGGATCGCGACCTGGGTGTCATCGAGGAGACCGCGCGCGACCTTCTCGATATGTTCAAGGACATTCAGGACTATAGCGAACTGGGTTCATACGTTCCGCACCTGGCGCCACTCGATACGCAGACCGTGCTTATGGAGGTCTTCGAGCAATACCTTGAACCGGCGAGATCGCGAGATATCGAATTCAGAATCAGCGAGCGTCGGCGCCACCCTCCACCCATTGAAAGCGACCGCTCCCTGTTCAAACGAGCATTGTCCAATCTTGTATCGAATGCGATCAAGAACACCTCCGCGGGGGGAGTCGTAATCGGCTGGGTGCTGATTGGGGAACGGCTTCGCATTGACGTATGGGACACGGGCATCGGCATCTCGCCCGCGCATCGGGATGCGATATTCGCCGAGTACTATCAGATTAACAACCCTGGCCGCGACCGGTCGAAAGGCCTTGGACTTGGGTTGTCTATCGTCAATCGGGTTGTCGGAATTCTGCCGAAGCACAGCATGCGTTTCTGGTCGGTCGAAGGGCGCGGGTCACGCTTCTCCCTGTACGCGCCGATATCGCAATCAGCACCCGTCATCGTGACGGAAGATCAAGCGAACGCAGCATGCACGTCCATCCTTAACGGCAGATACATCCTGCTTTGCGACGACGAACCGACCGTTCTCGAGGGCCTGCGCCGATTATTCCTCAGTGCTGGCGCACTGGTGGATACCGCCGGGTCAATGGCGGGATTCGAAGCGATTCTCGCCGACGATGGCCGCGCACCCGACATCATTGTCACCGATATCCGGCTGCGCGACGGGCCGACTGGCATTGAGGTTGCCGAACGGATCAGGCAGCATTTCGCCTGGGCGGGCGTGCTTCCCGTCGCATTCATCACTGGCGAACTGGTGTCTCCGAACGCACTTCGCGATTTCGCCGAGCCGTTCGTGCTGTTGCGGAAGTCTTCCGCGCCGGAAAGCACGCTCGCTGAAGTCAGTCGGTTCGTTGCTGCCCAATGGCCGACGGGCTTCGATCATGTGCGGGATCCGTGACTGGCGGCGCGCCGAGTTTGATCCCTTTATCCGCCAGCATGACGATGAGCTCCGTACGGCGCCGCAGATTGAAATGCGCGAGCAAATGACTGACGTATTTTCGTACCGTAATGTCTTCGAGCCCCATTCTCAGCGCAATCGCCTTCGACGGAAGCCCGCGCACCAGCCACGCCAACGTTTCGAACTCTCTCGGAGTGAGTCCCAGCTCGGATGCGCTGCTCATTTCCGAATTACCGCTCGGCTGTGCGTTCCCAGGCCCACTTACCGGAGCCTCGTCCGTGCCCATGTCACGCCTGAGCCTCGCGATGCTGGCGGCGGGCAGGAACACGCCCCCGGCAAGCACTGCGCTTATCGCTGCATGAAGCGCTTCAGGAGGTGACGACTTGGGTACGTATCCCATCGCGCGAAGTTCGATGCACCGACTGATGGTTTCCACGCTCTCATCGGCCGATATCACGATCACCGGTAACGACGGGCGCGACTCTTTCAGTTTGGCAAGCGCGCCGCAACCGTGGCCGTCGGGAAGATCGAGATCGAGAAATACGATGTTCAGGAGCTCGCCAAGCGCATGCTTCACGCCTTGAGACAACGTACTCGCGTGCAGCAACTCGATGTTCGGAAAGAACTCTCTCAGCAGCAGCGCCAATCCGGCTCTGAACAGCTCGTGATCATCGACGATCAGTACGCGCATCTCATCGTCTCCCAGGACCGCTTTCGAAGCGAGCTGCAATTACACTGCTGATGATGCTATATCCGTAGCAGTCGTCCGCTGTGTTCAACACGAATAGTACACGCAGGGGCCCTATGTCACGGACGGTGGCGGCTGACCCATGTGGCGTTGCCTCGAAAGTGGCGGTTTTCGCCCGTCACTCGGCACCCACCGCCCGACCTGATGGGCGAACGGCTGGAGGAGCTTGAAAGGAGCCGTTCAGGTCGCGCGAGAGCAGGGAGCCGCAACAGGTCGATGACAGCCGGCCGCCGGCCGCGACACGCCATGTCCGGCGAGTAGCACTGACTCGCGATCTGCGCTGAAGAGCGGCTTGTCGGCGAGAAAGCTTCCGAACCATCCGTCGATAGACTGTTCCGGCGAGTGATTGTTAAGCCTTGCGCACCAAATCGACGATGCCAGTCTCAACGCTCTCGAAGTGTGCTGCGGAGTGTGTCAAAGTAGCGACTCTTACCGTGAGCGACCCCACATGACCCAGTTACCGATTGCCGACCGATGGTTCGAACTCAAACGCATCAGCGACGACATTACCCTGCTTTGGGAACCCCACGTCGTGCCGCTGATGCGCTGCAATATCTGGCATGTGCGCGGCCGCGACCGGGACCTGATGATCGACACAGGAATGGGTATCGTCAGTCTGCTGGATGCAGCCAGGCACCTGCTGCAGAAGGACGTCACCGCCGTTGCCACGCATACGCACTCGGATCATATCGGCGGACATCATGAGTTCGAGCACACGCTGGTTCACGAGTTGGAGGCAGACAACCTGCGCTCGCCGCGTGAGTCGGGCACCCTTCTGGCGTCGGTATTGGGCGACGAAGCAATTCGCCGGTATCGCGAAGCAGGTTATCCGTTCGACGGCGATCTGATCACGGCCCTTCCCAGCGCTGATTACTCGATGTCCGACTATCGCGTGCGCGCCGCAACCGTCACGGAAATCGTCAAGGAAGGGAACATCGTCGATCTCGGCAACCGGCATTTTGAAGTCCTGCATCTACCCGGCCACTCACCGGGCAGCATCGGCCTATGGGAAGCGGCATCCGGCACACTGTTTTCGGGCGATGCGATCTACGATGGCCCGCTGCTGGACGAGATAGGCGGTGCTGACATTCCGACTTATGTGCGCACGATGAAGCGCTTGCGTGATTTGCCCGTGCAAGTGGTCCACGCTGGACACGATGGGAGCTTCGGGCGGGAACGACTGGTCGAGTTGGTCGATGCCTACCTGGCTAAACGCACCTGATCGTTGGCCGCGTCCGCCGATCGGAAACCGGTCGTACTGGGCGTGGCTCTCACATAGCCGCATCGACGCACTATCGCAGACCGGTCGCGGGTAGCGCGACCCGCTGCAGCGCGGCCATCGGGCCGAGCCGCTCGATCACTTTCATCTGCGCCGCGTCGCGCACGAACAGCGATCCGGCGAATCCCAACGCGTTGATTGATACGCCCTCGACACGCTCTTCCGATCTCGGCACGAGCAGCATCCATCGGCGTGTAACGAGCAGGTTGTATGGCGCCGATTGACGAAGTTCACCGCCGGCCTCGACCGCTCGGACGCCGGCGGCCTCGAGCAGTGCACGGTAGCAGGAGAGGACAGACTGCGCCGCATTCACGGAGATCGCGGCGCCGGGTTCCAGGCGCGCAAACGCATGCCGGAATGGCAGGCCCGGTACGCATTGCGGCAGACCATCGGGGAGCGTGGTTGCGAGAATGGGCTCAACGGGGACCGGCGGTTCAGAGTCTCCGAGCGGCAGCGGCATGATTTGCAGATGCTTGTGCGCCTGACTCGCTCCCGCGGCAGCGCCTGCATTGTAGAAACCAATGCCGTCGAACTCGGCCATACAGGCAATCAGCGACTCGAAGTCGGCGAGGTTGAGAAGCGCGTCCTGCGGTTCGAACTCACGGGTAACGATCAGCAGATGATTGTCGATGACATTGAACTTGTTGAGCAAAGCCAGATGCGTGTCAGAGATATCCGCGACAAAGAGATCCGGCTCGTAGGGAAGGAATGGATTCTCCGATGGGCGCTCCCCGCCATGAAGCTTTTGCGTTTGCCGGCGCTGCTGTTCCTTGCGGGTCAGGCTCGAGACTTGCCGCACGACAAAGCGGATGCCGCCACTTTCGATCACCGCCTGGATGGTTTCGACCGGTTGCAACGCGCCGCAACGCAGCGCGTGCTCCGCCTGGCGCAGCATGGCAGGCCATAGGGTTCCCGGTGGAAGGCATCGATTTTCCATGTTTGCAGGGGAGACACGTTCGTCATTGGGCACGATCATCGATCGCCGCTAAAGCTTGTAACCGATCGTGCGCAACAGATCCTTGCGCCATTGCACGTCTTCCTCGCTTTCGACGCCGAGCGGCGAGAATCCGTCGATCACGCCGACGATGCCACGGCCCTGGTCCGTTTCTGCGATCAGCACCTCGACGGGATTCGCTGTCGCACAGAAGATCCGGCATACCTCGGGCACCGCCTTGATCGCGTTCAGCACGTTGACCGGAAAAAACCCGTCCCCCAGAAAAACAAAGAAGCTGTGGCCCGCGGCGACGCTCATCGCGTTTTTGCAAGCCATCTCGACCAGGCTCTCCTCGGTGCCGGAGCGGCGCACGAGGCGCTTGCCGGACGCCTCGCAGAACGCCAGTCCGAACTTGATGCCGGGCACGGTGCCGACCATTGCCTCGTGAATATCCTCGACGGATTTGATGAAATGGGTTTGCCCGAGGATGAAGTTAGTCGTTTCGGGCTTGACGATTGTAACGGCGGACAATTGCATATCGGACCTCGCTCCGTTGCGACAGCACACCGGTAAAGACGCACTGATGACCGGCGATTGCGACTTCGGCGATTTGCGCCGGCCAGTCCACCGCTTTACCCCATCTTCTAGGCTAGTACTAACCGCCCGTCAGCGGAAGCACTGTTCGCCGATGAGGACTCGCGAGCCTTCTGTTTTCTCGTTACCAGTCGGCATTCGTGTCTGGCGCGGTGCATCCGGTCTCAATCATTCCGGTACAGGCTTTGACCCGGAGCCCGCCGTCACCGGATCGGTCAGCGGACAGTTCTGAACCTTGCGTGCCGACGGCAATATGTAATCGCGGAACTGCTCGCGCAGCTTCAGCTTGTGCAGCTTCCCGGTCGCGGTGTGCGGCAGCTCGTCGACGAAGACGACATCGTCAGGAATCCACCACTTGGCGACCTTGCCTTCGTAGAATCCACGCAGCTCGTCCTGGGTCACATCGGTATCGGGACGCTTGACGACCACCAGCAGCGGCCGCTCCGCCCACATGGGATGCGCGCAGGCAATACATGCCGCTTCCGCCACCGCGGGATGTGCGACGGCCACGTTCTCGATGTCGATCGAACTGATCCACTCGCAGCCGGACTTGATCAGGTCTTTGCTGCGGTCGGTGATGCGCATGAAGCCGTCGCGATCGATCGTGGCAACGTCACCCGTCGGAAACCAGCCATCGACGAGCGGCGACGCATCGTGGCGGAAATAGCGGTCGATCACCCACGGCCCGCGCACATGCAGATCGCCGAACGCGACGCCGTCCCACGGCAATTCGCGCCCGCCGTCGCCAACGATCTTCATGTCGACGCCATAGATCACGTGTCCCTGCTTCTCGAGCAGCTTGCGTTGCTCTTCGGGCGAGCGCTGCATCTGCTCCCGATTGAGTCTCGATAGCGTACCGAGCGGCGACATCTCCGTCATGCCCCACCCATGGATGGCCTCGACGCCATAGTCTTCCTTGAACATCCTGAGCATCGCGGGCGGGCACGCGGAGCCGCCGATTATCGTGCGCTCCAGCGACGAGAACCGCACGCCCGCTTCGCGCACATAGTTGAGCAGCCCGAGCCACACGGTCGGCACGCCCGCCGAACACGTGACGCGCTCGGCCTCCATCAACTCGTAGAGCGATTTGCCGTCGAGGTCCTTGCCGGGGAACACCAGCTTCGCGCCGGTCAGCGGCGCGGCGTGCGGAATGCCCCACGCGTTCACATGGAACATCGGTACGACGGGCAGCACGGAATCGCGCGCGGACAGGCCCATCGCATCGGGAAGCGATGCGCCTAACGCGTGCAGCACGGTGGAGCGATGCGAATACAGCGCACCCTTCGGATTGCCCGTCGTGCCCGACGTGTAGCAAAGATTCGATGCGCTTCGCTCGTCGATGAGCGGCCAGTCGAATTGACCGTCTATCTCCGTGAGCAACGCTTCGTAGCACGATGCGTCCGTCGACATGCGCGGCATATGCGCCTCGTCCGTCATCGCGATCCAGCCGCGCACGTTCGGGCATTGCGGCGCAAGCGTGTCGACGAGCGGCGCGAACGTGAGGTCGAATAGCACATAGCTGTCGTCGCCGTGATTGACGATATAGGCAATCTGGTCGGGAAACAGCCGCGGATTGATCGTGTGGCAGACGGCGCCGAAGCCCGTCGTGCCGTAGTACGTCTCCAGGTGCCGGTAGCCGTTCCATGCGAGCGTGCCGACTCGCTCACCCGCTTCGACGCCAAGCGCGATGAGCGCCTGCGCCAGTTGCTTCGCGCGCCGCTCGCAGTCGCGATACGTGTAGCGATGCACGTCGCCCTCGATCCGCTTCGACACAATCTCCGTCGTGCCGAAGTAGCGTGACGCATGCGCCAACAACGAAGAAACCGTCAGCGGCACGTCCATCATCTGTCCATGCAGCGGTGTCGTCATAGCCGCGTCTCCCAGTTGTTCTCAACGCTTCCCGTTGGCACTCGAAGGCTGACTCTCTGCGCTCGAAATGACCGGTTGATGCTTCTATTGGTCTTTGACTTAACCCACGCAACCAATCCTGTTCAGTGATTCAAGATAGGCTAGCCCCAGACCTGTTGCAAATGGCTAACGGGAATATTGCTAGCGTCAATGGCGCCTTCCTGAAAGAAGTCCTGAGTCGGCTAATTCACGATACGGTCTGGAGGGCGCTCTTGTCGCAACCGGGTCCTGCGCCTAATGTTTAGAAGCAGGCACCGGACAAGGGAAGGGATCGTATGCGTTGCACAAACTGCGGATTCGAGAATCCCGCTCGGGCCAGCTTCTGTGAAGCATGCCGTGCCATGCTGGCACGCACATGTCCGCGCTGTGGACAAGCGGCAGGGTCTTCCGCCAAGTTTTGCAGCGAGTGCGGCGCGCCACTGGCTGATGGGCCCGCAGGGTCGCCCCTGCCTTCCCGGTCCGTTTCAGAGCCGTCTCCGGCGCCTGTCCATTACACGCCACACCACCTTGCCGAGCGCATCCGCGCCGAGCAGGCGGCCATGGAAGCCCGGGGCGAGATCGCCGGCGAGCGCAAGACCGTCACGGCGCTATTTGCCGACATGGCGGGGTCCACGGCGCTGGTTCACGACCTGGACCCGGAAGAAGCCCAGCGCCTGATCGAGCCAGTCGTCGCGCTGATGATGGAAGCCGTCCACTACTACGAGGGCTATGTCGCCAAATCGCTTGGCGACGGCATCCTGGCATTGTTCGGCGCACCCATCGCCCACGAGGACCATCCGCAGCGCGCGCTGTATGCGGCGCTGCGGATGCAGCATGCAATGCGCCGCCACGGGGACAGGATTCGTCTGGAAAAAGGGATTCCGCTGCAAATTCGCGTCGGTATCCACACCGGTGAGGTCGTCGTGCGTTCGATCCGCACGGACGACCTGCATACCGATTACGATCCGGTCGGACACACGATCCACATTGCGTCCCGGATGGAAGGGATCGCCGCCCCCTCGTCGATTCTGGTGAGCGAATGTACGCACAAACTCGCCACGGGCTATTTTGAGTTCAAGGCGCTGGGGGCCACGCAGGTCAAAGGGGTCCCCGAACCGCTCGTCGTGTACGAGGTATTGGGCCCCGGCGCGTTGCGCACGCGCCTGCAACTGTCGGCATATCGCGGCCTTGCCCGATTCGTGGGCCGCCAGATCGAACTGGACCATTTGCATGCGGCGCTGGAGCAGGCAAACGAGGGGCGCGGACGGGTCGTCGCGGTGGCAGGCGAGGCCGGGGTCGGGAAGTCGCGCCTGTTCCATGAGTTCAAGGAGCGCTCTCAGGGCAATCGTGTGTTGCTGGAGACGTTTTCGGTTTCGCACGGCAAGGCCTTCGCCTATTTGCCGCTCATCGAGCTATTGAAGAACTATTTCCAGATCACCGCTCGGGACGACGAGCGGCAGTGCCGGGAAAAGGTCACGGGCAAGGCGCTGACCCTCGAGCGAAGCTTCGAGGATCTTGTGCCTTACCTTCTCTATCTTCTCGGCATCGGCGAGCGAGGATCGGCGCTCGCGGAAATGGATCCGCAGATCCGGCGTGACCGGACCATTGACGCGATCATCGAGCTTCTGACGCGGGAAAGCCGCGATCAGCCGATCGAGTTGTTGTTCGAGGATCTGCAATGGCTGGACCGCGAGACCGAAGCATTCCTCTTGAGCCTCATCGACCGCGTGGCGAATTCAAGGATCCTGCTCCTGGTGAACTACCGGCCGGAGTATCAGCCTGTCTGGGAACGCGTGGGCCATTGCAGCCAGTTGCGACTCGAACCGCTGGGTCCGGCGGAGGCCCAGGGATTGCTCTCGG
Source organism: Paraburkholderia dipogonis (assembly GCF_046027395.1). Classification (GTDB taxonomy): domain Bacteria; phylum Pseudomonadota; class Gammaproteobacteria; order Burkholderiales; family Burkholderiaceae; genus Paraburkholderia; species Paraburkholderia dipogonis_A. The sequence goes on from NZ_JAQQEG010000001.1 coordinate 359,924, forward strand.
CGCTGCTTGGGGACGATCCCACCCTCGTGCCGCTCAAACAGCTCGTCCTGGAGAAGACGGAGGGCAACCCGTTCTTCATGGAGGAAGTGGTCCAGACGCTGGTCGAAGAGAAATCGCTGCTCGGCGAACCCGGCCGTTTCCGGATCGAGCATATCCCGGCTGCGCTGCATATTCCGACCACCGTGCAAGGTGTGCTCGCCGCTCGCATCGACCGGCTGCCTGTCGCGGAGAAGGACTTGCTGCAGGCACTTGCGGTCCTCGGCAAGGAGTTTTCGTTCAGTCTGGTCCAGCGCATCTGCGATGGGCCGGGCGCCCCGACCGATGACGCGTTGCGGGAGCTGCTGGCCCGGCTGGAAGCCGCGGAGTTCATTTACGAGCGTCCGGCGTTTCCAGAGGTCAAGTATTCGTTCAAGCACGCGCTGACCCAGGAAGTCGCCGGCCGCTCGCTGCTGACAGAGCGCCGTAGCGCGTTGCATGAGCGTGCGGCGCAGGCCATCGAGGCGCTGTTCTCCGCCCGCATCGCGGATTACTGGAGCGAGTTGGCGCATCACTACCGGCTGAGCGGCAATGTCCCGAAGGCCGTGGAATACCTGCACCGCACCGGGCAACAGGCGCTCGAGCATTCCGCCCATCTGGACGCGATGCGTCATCTCGGCGCGGCGCGGGAACTGCTCGAGCATCTGCCTGACACGCCCGAACGCGCTCAGCAGGAACTGACGCTGCTGCTCTCGCTGGGGCCCGCCTTGATGGCCGTCCGCGGCTATGGCGCGCCGGAGGTCGTGGCGGCGTACACGCGCGCGCTGGCGTTGTGCGAACGGATCGGCGAGACATCGAAGATCTTTTCGGTGCAATTGGGACTGAGGACTTATTACCAGTTGCGCGCTGAGTACCGTACCGTGATCGAGCTGGGAGAACGGCTGCTGCGCATGGGACGCCAGACCGGGAAACCGGCCGTGCTCGTGGAGGCGCATCTTGCGCTCGGGGCAAGCCTGTTCTTCCAGGGCGATCTCGACGCTGCCCGTGTCCACCAGGAACAGGCTCTGGTTTTCTATCTCCAGGAAAGGCACGAGGAGCAGGTCTACGACCACGTGATCGATCCGGGCGTGCGCGCGCTGAACTTTATGGCCTGGATCTTGTGGCATCAGGGATACCCCGATCAGTCAAGCAAGCGGAGTCAGGAGGGGCTTGCACTGGGCCGGAAATACAGCGGCGGCTCGAGCCTGGCGCTGACATTGGCCTACACGGCGCAACTGCATCAGTTTCGCGGTGATGCGACGCTGACCCGCCAGTACGCGGAGGCCGTCATGTCGCTCGCGGCCGAGCAGGGGATGCCGTTCTGGCTCGCGTGGGGAACGATTCTGCGCGGCTGCGTGCTGAACCAGCAGGGAAGCCTCCAGGAGGGGATTGCGCAGATACGCGAGGGCTTGGCCGGCTACCGGGCGACCGGGGCCGAAATGGGCTACTCGTACTTTTTGGCGCTGCTTGCCGACAGCTACCGGCGAGCGGGAGAGACGGAGGCGGGCCTCGGCGCGATCGACGAAGCGATGGCGATGGTGAGTCGTTCAGGCGAGCACTGCTACGAGGCGGAGTTACATCGGATCAAGGGGCATCTGCTGCTCGGCGCGCCGGGCGATCGCATCGACGATGCCACCCGTGCGGAAGAAGCCGAGGCCTGCTTTCATCAGGCGATCAAAGTGGCCCGCCATCAGGGCGCCAGGTCGTTCGAATTGCGGGCCGTATCGAGCCTCGCCCGTCTGTGGCAATGCCAGGGCAAAACGGCGGACGGGCGCCAGGCGTTGTCTGAGGTGTACGGCGGCCTCGCAGAAGGCTTTGACACCGCCGACATGCGAGAGGCGAAAGCCTTGCTCGATGCGTTGTCGTTGTGCAAGAGGTGAACGATCGGAGATCGATGGCGCTGACTCGCGCATCGGCGTGCCGCCGCCCGGCGCGTGATTGACCGGCGCGCTGCGCCGGGCGCGTGCTACCGATCCGCAGTGAGCGAGGAGACGGGAAATGACGACGAAGAATCCAGGACGTCGCGGCCGTGACGAGCACAAGCCGGTCGCGCTGGCTTTGCAGGGAGGCGGGATGCACGGCGCGTTCACGTGGGGCGTGCTCGACCGGTTGCTCGAGGACGGCAGGCTCGCGATTGAAGGGGTGAGTGCAACCAGCGCCGGCTCGATGAATGCCGCGGTGCTCGCGTATGGGCTGCTGAAAGGAGGCGAGGACGGCGCACGGCAGGCGCTGCACGACTTCTGGTACGCCGTGGCGCAATCCGCCGAGCGTTACAACCCATTGCGCTGGATGCCGTGGCTGAAAGGGACGCACAGCTTCGGGTTCGATCATTCGCCGCTATATGCGTTCGCCGACATGGCGCTGCGCATTTTTTCGCCCTACCAGTTCAATCCGAACAACCTCAATCCGCTGCGCGAGGTGCTGGACAGTCAGGTCGATTTCACCGAGTTGCGAAAGCGATGTCCCATCCATCTGTATCTGTGCGCGACCAACGTCGAGACGGGGAAAATACGCCTCTTCACGGGCGAGGATGTCTGTGCGGACGCCGTGCTCGCATCCGCGTGCGTGCCGACGCTGTTCCAGGCGATCAGCATCGATGGCGAACACTACTGGGACGGCGGCTACATGGGAAATCCGGCCATCTACCCGTTGATTTACCACTGCAAGACGCGCGACGTCGTGATCGTCCACATCAACCCGCTTGTTCGCCGGGGCGTGCCGATTACGGCTGCCGACATTCTCAACCGCGTCAGCGAAATCAGCTTCAATTCGTCGCTGATGCGTGAGATGCGCGCGATCGCCTTCGTCACCGACCTGATCCAGCAAAACAAAGTGGATGGTGGCGAGATGAAGGAGATGCTGATCCATTCCATTCGATCCGACGAGGCAATGTGCGCGCTCAGCGTGTCCAGCAAGTACAACGCCGATTGGGATTTCCTTTGTGGACTACGCGATAACGGGCGGAGCGAGGCCGATGCCTGGCTCACGCATCACTACCGGAACGTTGGGCAACGCTCGAGTATCGACATTCGCGAGGAGTTTCTTTGAGGATTGCGAGTCGATCGGCGCAAAGCAACGGGGTCATGACGGGTGCGGCGCCGGACGCTCACACCGTGCACGGTGCAAAGGGGCTGGAATGAGCCAGACGCAGGCGCGCTTCATCGCATTGTGGTCACGCAGCGGAGGTTTGCGCGGCGAGGCCGCCTATGCCGATCTGGCGCGGCTGTATGCCGAGCCGACGCGTCATTACCACACCCTGCGTCATGTCCGCCGCTGTCTGCGCGATCTCGACCAGGCGCGTGGCGCGATTCCTCATCCCGATGACGTGGAACTTGCGCTGTGGTGTCACGACGTGATTTACGTTCCCGGCGCACGGGACAACGAGCAACGCAGCGCGGACTGGTTCCGGCAATGGGCGGATGACCGTATCGCCGCGGGCGAGCGCATTGGCGAAATGATCCTGGCGACGAAGCATAAGCGTGTGCCGTCCGGATTGGACGATCGCTTTGCCTGCGATATCGATCTCGCGGTGCTGGGCGCTAGACGCAGCCGTTTTCGCGAGGACGGGGTGCGCCTGAGAGCGGAACGTCCCGACCTCGACGACCGCGCCTACGACATGCACGAACGGACGATTCTGGGCAACCTGCTGACACGTCCGCGCATCTATCACACCGATTTTTTCCGTGCCCGCTGCGAAACGAAGGCGCGGGGCAATCTGATGTGGCGGCTCAGCCTGCCTGTGCCGCAATGACCGGGAGATGGCGGCACGGGTCTGCCCCGCTCGGCGAGGGTCTCCTGGCCGACGCGATCGACGCAAGTACTGAGTTCGCCTCGAACGACTTTCGTAGGCAACATGCTGCGAATCTTCAAGGCGGCAAACTCCGCGAAATTTTCAGTCTTTATTCATGGCGGTGATAGCGGATGCGCCGTGCCAATGCTTGCGGCACCGGCGGGCACAGCGTCGCCCAGCAGCTTAAGAACAGTCCATGGGTCGGCGCGCCTGGCGATAAGATGGCAAATGCAGCCTTAACTCGTCGGTGGAGTCGCACGTATCGACACGTTCCGTAACATGAAGATTTTCGTCGAGGTCGCTGAAGCCGGCAGCTTTACGGCCGCCGCACAGCAACTCGATGCGACGACAGGTTATGTGTCACGTTCGGTCTCCGAACTCGAAGGCGATGCCTATTTTTCCGGCTGAACGCTGGCTGCTGGTCGGTCCGGATGGGGAGCGTGAATTCCGGCTGCAGAACGCCCGCTTCAAGGTCAACGTACCCGATGCGATGGCGGCCGCCTTGCACGAAGGCATGGGCATCGGTGCGCTGCCGACGTTGACGATAAGATCCGCGTTCAAGTCCGGCTTCTTGATTAGAGTGCTACCCGACTATCATCTTCAGCTTCTGAATATTTACGCGGTCTATGCATCGCGCCAGTACCTCGACGCGAAGATCAGAACATGGATTGATTTCTTGCGCGAGTCGATCGCACAAGCGCTAAGCGCCGACGAGGCTGCTTTCGGGACGATGCCCATCAAGGCGTAGATCGCCGCTATATCCTGAAGAACGGCGCGGTACGGTGCCGGAGTTGAATAGCGACGACGTTACGGACACCTCGGTGCCGTCATTGAGGAGGGAAAGCGGAGAGCACGATCGAGCCGAGTTCATCGAGTATCTCGACATACGGGCGCGGCGTGACCCGAGGGTTGAGTGCGACATGATTGACACCGGCGTCTCGCGCCTGCTCGAGGAAGTCTCTCAACGCACGGCTGCCTATGGCGAACCCGCCGCGAATTCGTGTAAACGGATGATCAGGCTTCGGATGCAAATAAAGGAATCCGCCAAAGGCGAGTGGTTTGAATGCAGCCGTGTTGGTGGCGGACCGTGTGAGGCTTCGCCATTCTTCTGCGAAGCTGCGCAACTCAGATGGATCCGGCACGAACCCGAGGTAACCATCCATGTTCTCGGCGATCCACTGCAACGTTTGCTGCGAACGGCCGACGGCAATGGCGGGCGTTCGGCCGTACGGCGGCTTGGGAAGCATATCCAGCCCACCCGCCGACTGTCCGAAGCGCGCTGAGGCGAACTGCGGGAACGCGCGTTCGCTGACATTCCGATAAATGCCGTAGGCGTCTCTGAACCGTTCGCCGCGCGTCTCGAAGTCGATGCCGAAGACGGGATACTCAGACGGCCGGTCACCGCTCGACATGCCGATCACAACGCGTCCGCCCGTCAGTTGATCGAGCGAATTGACCTGTTTCGCCAACAGCAGCGGCTCGCGCATCGGCAGCACGATGCCCGTCGTGCCGAGCGTGATGTTGTGCGTGGCGGCAGCGAGTTGCGCGAGATAGATCAGCGGCTCGAAGATCTGCCCGGCGTCGCCGTAAGCGGGATCGAAGAACGGGATGTCGCGTGCCCATAATGCCGCGACGCCCAGACTCTCCGCGCGTTGCGCCATCGAAATGTGGTCGCGCATCGTAGGGTGCGGCATGCCAGGGTGCGTTTCCAACGGCAGAATCAGCCCGACAGTGAGTTCGTGCGGCTGGAATACGCGGCTGTATCCCGGCTGCGACTCCAGTCGAATCGTGGCTGCGGTTGCGTCGGTGCGGGCAGGTGTGACGGACATGTCCATGGCGTTTCCTCAAAGCGTGGTGCGAGGTTACGCACTTTCTCGTCCAGGAAAAACGCAGCCATACAAACAACACTTGATACACGGAGTCAACAACCGTGTTCACAAGACCTTTTCCATCCGGCGTACGCAAACAACCAATACGTCCTCCTGGAAGCATTTATTCCAGCAAGGAAAAACTGTTGTTCAGCGAGATGTCGTGCCAAACAGCCGCCGTGACTCCTATAGTTCGCTTGGACCGCATGCCGGTTTTATCAGCCAATATGTACCCAGGCTCCCTGTGCGCACTACTGCGCTTTACCGATCTGTTCAAACGGCGTCGTGGCGGCGCGGCACGGTGTAATCATGAAACGTCTTAGTCTGACCGCGTCACTATGCGTTGCGTCGCTCATGTCGCCGGCTATTCAGGCGCAAGAACCGCAGACGCCCGGCTACCACTACACATTGCCGCTCGACGTCGCTCTCGACGCGGCGAAAGAAGCGATTCGCGTGTGCGAAACGAAGCATTACTGGGTGACCGCCACGGTGCTCGATATGGATGGCGTCCCGCAAGTGGTACTGCGCGGAGACAGGAGCACGGTACATACCGCTGAATCGAGCATGCGTAAAGCCTTCACCGTCGTGACGCTAGGGCCCGAATTCGGCTTTGACCGGTCGAGTGGCTTTTTCGAATTGATGAAGACGAGTCCGTACGCACCGCAACTTGCGACCGTGCACAACGTCATGGCGTTGCCGGGCGCGGTAGCGTTCAAGGTGAACGGAGAGATAGTGGGCGCGCTCGGTATCGGCGGCGCACCCGGCGGAGACAAGGACGAAGTGTGCGCTGCGGCGGGTGTAGCGAAAGTTGCGGACCGCTTACCGCGCTGAGCCTGCTGCCCGGTAACGCGGCGCGCTCAGGCGGCCGGGACTCGCGGATCGAAGTCGAACTCGAGCCGAATCCCGCCCGGTTCAAAAATCATCGTGTGCCGCTTTGGGCCGGCACCCAGGAGTTCGGGTGCGAATTGAACTTCGACACCGGGCCACTTGGACACCTTCGAGAACACGTCCTCGAGCGCTGCTTCACTGCCGACGCGCAGGGCCAGATGGTGCAGGCCGACGTTCGTTTTGCGGTCGAATTCCACACGGCCCGCTTGATTCTGCACTTCCCACAGCGTCAGCATCACGTGCCCGTCGGAGACGAATGCAGCCGGATAATCCGGCTTCTCTCCAATTTGCGTCCATCCCAAACAATTGATGAAAAAGTCGCGAGTGAGATTCAGATCGCGAACGGTCAAGCCGATGTGATCGATGCCAAGCGTCAGCGGTTTCGCAGTCATTTCGAGCCTCCGGGGTGTGGTGATGATGCTACCGCAGAAAAGCAATGTCGATCGATGACGCGCGCGGTGGCGCAATCAGATCGCAATTGATGTAGTCGGGACGCTCATTCGTGCATTGCGAGCCAGTCGTTGCGTGCATTCACGCGCACCCGGTAAACGATGTCTTGATTGATCTGGGGTTAACCCCGACAAGGTTGAAGCATAGACTTCATTCACCGCTTCAAACAACTGAGTTTGTTGCAGGCAGGTCCAACATTTATCGAGGTGTTTGCCATGAAATCAATTATCCGTGGAGTCCTTATTGCCAGCGCTCTTGTGATTCCCGCTGTGTCGTTCGCTCAATCGACGGAGCACACGACACGTGCGCAGGTCCGCGCAGAACTCGTGCAACTGGAGAGCGTGGGTTATCACGTCGGTGACGGCGATCCGACGCACTATCCTGATGCAATCCAGGCCGCCGAAGCGAAGGTGGCGGCACACGATGGATCGGCGATCAACTACGGTGGCGCGTCGAGCAGCACATCCCAGTCGGGTGGTGGCGTGTCGGCTGCGGACTGGAATGCAATGTATAGCCGCTGAGCGGTGATAGTCCTCCTTCTGGTACCAGGGCGCGGACGTTACGGCATCCCGCCCTGGGTTTCCGCAGGGCGCTCATCCATCAAGCCCGAAGCGGCCGCAGGGAACGAATACAAGAATTCTTGGCCGTCGGCGATAACTCGATTACTCTTTTCATTGCAATTGCGCAGGTGGCCATCGCGCCCCGTCATCGCCCCCGCGCACTGGTGACTGTCGATGGAAGGCGAGCGGACATATTCGGCAGCCGTTTCCATTGATTGACGCGTCGGAGCCATCGGCGGCAGTCGACCAGGCGACGGCGGCGTCCATCACGCATTGGAGGAGAAGCGGCGATGAGCAACGAGTCAGGGCTGGTAGGCGGTACACCCATCCCTCAGCCGTCCACGGACGAAAGCCGTATCGACGACGCGCACGCCGATGACCCGACCGTGCGCGATCACCCGCGATACCAACAGATGTTTCCGGTTCTCACCGATGCGGAAGTCGACAAGCTGCGCCGATTCGGCAGCTTGTCCCGCTACGTCAAAGGCGATTTGCTCTACCGTGCGGGAAGTCTTTGCCCCGGAATGTTCGTCCTGCTGTCGGGCAAAGTCCGGATAGTCGGCCGTGATGGGCTTGGCCACGAACGGGTCATTCACACCTATACGCAGCGCGGCGAGTTCACCTCGGATGTCACCCAGCTCTCGAGCAAGCCTGCGGTTGTCGACGCGCATGTCGTCGAAGATGTCGAAGTGGTGTTGGTACGGCCCGACGAACTCAGCGCCATGATGATCAGTGAAGCAGATCTTGGCGAAAAGATCATGCGCGCACTGATTCTCCGGCGTGTCCTCGTGATCGAGCGCGGACAAGGGGTGATTCTGGTCGGCTCATCCAATCATCCACAACTCCTCGCGTTGCAGAATTTCCTGCGCCGCAATGCTTTTCCGAACATGACGCTCGATGCAGAGCAGGATGCCGAAGCCATTGCACTGCTCGAGCGCCTGACGCCGCAGCCCGATGACTTTCCGCTTGTCGTTTGTCCGAACGGTACGGTGCTGCGAAATCCCGACGAGGGGCAGCTCGCATCTTGCCTCGGACTGATTCCCGAGTTCGATCCGACGCACGTCTACGATGTGGCGATCGTCGGCGCAGGCCCGGCGGGACTCGCGGCGGCCGTCTACGCGGCATCCGAGGGACTGTCGGTCGCGGCGCTCGACTGTCGCGCACCCGGCGGCCAGGCCGGTACGAGTGCGCGCATCGAGAACTATCTGGGCTTTCCCACCGGCATCACCGGTCAGGCTCTCGCGGGCCGCGCGTTCGTCCAGGCGCAGAAGTTCGGTGCACATATCGGCATCCCGTGCGAGGTCAAGGCGTTGTATTGCCACAAGCAACCGCCTGTCATAGAGCTTGCCGATGGCCGCCGCATTACCACGCGCACTGTGGTCATCGCCAGTGGTGCAGAGTATCGGCGACCTGATGTCGAGGACCTCCCGCGCTTCGAACGCTGTGGCGTTTATTACTGGGCTACGCCGATCGAAGCAAGGCTGTGCCGCAAGGAGCCGGTGTTGCTGGTCGGTGGCGGCAATTCCGCGGGGCAGGCGGCGGTGTTTCTGGCATCACACGCCGAGCATGTGCATATGTTCATTCGCGGCGCGAGCCTCGAGCACAGCATGTCGCACTATCTGGCCGAACGTGTCGCATCGCTGCCGAACGTGACGCTTCATACGCGCATCGAACTGACCGCGCTCGAGGGGGCGGCGCGCCTCGAGCGCGTGCACTACCGCGGTGCTGGCGGCATTGAAGGGAGCATGACGGCACATCATCTGTTCGTATTCATTGGCGCGGAACCGAATACTGAATGGCTCAAGACATGCAGCGTGTCGCTCGACAGCAAGGGGTTTGTATTGACGGGGACCGATCTTGGGGAAGCGGGCGTCCATTCGATGCCGTTGCAGACGAGCGTCGAGGGTGTCTTTGCCATCGGCGACGTTCGTTCAGGATCGACCAAGCGTGTCGCGTCGGCAGTGGGTGAGGGCGCGGCCGTGGTGGCGCAGATTCACGGTTGCCTGGCCGGTGCGCGGTGAGCGTATTCCCACACGCTCGACATCTCATTCAGACGAGTTCGACATCGAGTCGGCGTGGTTTTCCGCGCCTGAGTTAGGTCATGGTGTGATCCCGAATGCCGGCCTCGCGTTGCTCTCTCGCGTCGTCGGCCTCCGCAGGGCATGCGGCGCGGCTCGACGTCGCACAGATCAGCGACATCATCTCTGTCGTTGCCGGGAACACGTTTGAGCGGCCAATCTACGCGGGTAACGCCATAGCATTGGTGGAGTCGGATAATCCGGTGAAAGTGGTCACGGTCCGTACAACGGGCTTTGACCCGGTCGCATCAGACGGGGGCAGCGCGTCGATCGAGGTGATCGCGGCCGCCGCGGATGCCGGTATTTCGCAATTCGTGAGCCGCGAAGTGACGAAGCTGGATCGTCCGGAATTGACGTCGGCGAGCATCATCGTGTCGGGGGGGCGTGGTCTGGGCAGCGGCGAGAACTACAGGGAGGTGCTGGAACCGCTGGCGGACAAACTCGGTGCGGCGATAGGCGCATCGCGTGCGGCTGTCGACGCCGGCTATGCGCCGAACGACTATCAGGTCGGTCAGACGGGCAAGATCGTCGCGCCACAGTTGTACGTCGCGGTAGGCATTTCAGGTGCGATCCAGCACCTGGCCGGCATGAAAGACTCGAAGGTCATTGTCGCGATCAACAAGGACGAAGAGGCGCCGATTTTCAGCGTCGCGGACTACGGTCTGGTTGGCGACCTGTTCGATTGTGTTCCTTCGCTACTGCTCGAGTTGAACGCGCGGCAATGAACGCATCACTCTCGACGGGTCTTAGCGGCTTGCATCCTGGGGCATGGGCGGAATATACAGCCGGCTGGTCACGAGCATCACCGCTGCCAACACAATTATCCCGGCGAGAATGCCGGACAGCCGCATGAGCGCTGGCAACGGATCAGATGACCAATGATGATCCTGGACAAACACCATGATGAACGCGATGGTGAATTGCCGGCCCACGTAGCTTGCTCCCTCTCGTCCCGTTTGCACGTGACATCCTGCCCACACGCCGATGGACAGCGCGAGCATGCACAGCATTGCTTGCCCCTGCATCAGAGGGAGTAGCGCCACGCCGATCACGCCGGCCAGCAGGCAGCCGGCCACGCGCTGCACCATCTTTTCCATGACCGGCTGCCGCGTTCTGTCTGCTGCCAGGCCCGGCGGCACGATCAGCACCGCGATCGCCGTGACCATGGCTTGCGCGAAGCCCGGCAGATGCAGAACGTAAGTCAGGGATGCAAGGATTGTGATGGACAGCGCGGCCTGCACGCACAGCAGCACGCGGGTCGAGCGCGCCGATTCCAATGGCGGCGTCAGAACCGCGGCGGAAGGCACGCCCGAATCGCCCGTTGCACGAGCGACTGAAGCCGCCAATGGCGTCCTGTTCTTTCGGTACCACTTCGGCCCGAAATGAAACACGCTTGCCACCAGCAGGCAAGCCAGTGTTCCGACCGCGACCTCGGCGACTCGCAGCGCCGCAAATAATGCGGTCGCGCGGACGGATGCGAACTTGTGCGCTTCGTACGTCACCATCAAGGCAGTCACGCCGCCCAGAATCCAGGCGTAGGCCGCTTTGGACCCGTTGGCTCGATACACCGCGACAGCGCCGATCGCCCCTAACGCGGGCACAAACAGCCACGGTCGGTCACCAATCCAGGGCCCTGCCATGGTTCCCAGCGCGGCGCCTGCCACCGTGCCCATGATGCGGTGTGCGGCACGCTGCACGGAGCCGGCAAAACTCGTTTGCATGACGGCGAAGCCGCTGATTGCGGCCCACCACGTGTCTGACAGATTCAACGCGTTTGCAAGCGCGACAGAGAGTGCGACCGAGAGCATCGCCTCGGCGCCGAATGTCGCGCGCGCTCCGGAAGGCTTCCAGGCCGCCAGTTCACGCCCGAGCCCGAATAGAGCCGTCCTGCAGATCTGAGCAAGCGTGCCGAAGAGCGTCATCTATGCCGCCGCAGTCTCGTACCGCCAGCGCGAGGGACATAGTCCCGCGGCATTGCCGCATCGTGGTATGCGAGTCTTCCGAGCAACGGTGATCTGCCAGGCTTGGCGCACATGCGACCCGAGCGCCGCATCCGAAACAATGAGCGCAAGCACAACGGCAGAAAAGACATCGTGATCCATGTGGAACCGGCCTCCGTCGATCGCGCGGGTGATGACACTGACGTCGTGTCATCCTCGCAGCCATGCTGCAGATTATATGGCTGGCGGCGCGAGAGGCCATGCGTTTTCCGGCGCGCGGCCTGGTGGATCCGAATGGGCGGCTGATCCGGGCTTCCAGGAGGTCACGTCAGCCGGGATGACGCGGAACGGCCCGTCATCTGCTGCTGAGTCTTGCACGGTGCGAAGCGGATGTGCCCGTTGACACATCTTGCCGAACAGGACGGGCCGGAAGTTGCCACGCGTCGCGCAGCAGTCTCAGGAACTCGGCTTCGCGATCGCAGTGGCCACGGTCCGCCATGACGGCCTCGCTGCACAACTCCATGATGTCGCGCTGGAGCCGTCGGTCCTGCACATCGGCCGCGAGCCAGGCGAGCGTCGTGGGATCGACGTGACATACGTCGCTCCAGTTCAGGTACCCGGAGCGCGTCAGGTCTTCGTACAGCGTTTGCACGATCGAGAGCAGACGGTGTCGATTCAACAACAGGCGCCTTTCCATGCCGCAGCGATCGAGCGCCTCGAGTTCTGTGATGCTGAGGTGTCCATCGGATAGCAGGCATGCCGCCAGGATACGGCCCGCTGCCTCGGGACTGTTACATTGATAGTGACGCATTTGCTACTCCTCTCTATATCGGCAAGAACAAATCGGCGAAATGAATCCTGAGATGTTCCAGGTGAATCGCCGTGACAATTCAGTTCACCTCACGCGTTCGCTAACCGAGGAAAACGAAATGATGGGTGTGTCATGCGGCGCGCTGGGGTTTATTGGCGGAGGCATTCTGGCGGCCGCCCAACCGCCCGTCAGCGACGAGACGGCCGACCGATTGGAGCGAGGCGTGGCGCGACAGCGGGTCGTCTCGCAGAATCATTTCGATTGCGGTGCGGTCTGCTTTCCCCTGTTCAGTAAGCGGCACGCGATCTGCCACGACGATACGGATCCGTTTGGCGGCCAACGGGCCGAGCGCGATTTCGAGCTTGCGCATGCATTGCGCGACGTCCGTCTGCCCGGCGACCCACGGTTCGATCAGCGCGTTCCATCCATATTTGCCGGCAGACTGGTTTGCGGCCAGCGCCACGGCGTAGCGAACATCAGGCAAGCGGCACAGGGCGTCTTCGATCTGGGTGGGGCCAATCGCCAGTCCGTCGATCTCCGCGACATCGGCCGCGCGGCCGAGAACGTGCAGATTGGCTGCCTCGTCGATGAAGCCGGCGTCGCCGGTCAGGCACCAGCCGTCCTGAAACTTTTGTGCCTCCTCGACCGGCTGATGGTAGTAACCGTCTGCCACAGCGGCCGACCTGACTTCAATGGTTCCGCATTGTCCCGCGCACGCCAGGGTTCCATCGGCGCGACGCAAACGTACTTCGACACCAGGTCGAATGCGGCCCGCGCAAGCCAGCAGGTCCGGATTCGCCTCGTATGCGGACGGCGGCAGAATGCTGACGAGACCGGTTTCGCTTGCACCGTACATATGAGTGAGCACAGGACCCAGACGCGCGATCGCGCGTTGCCGCAGTACCGCGGGCGCTGACCCGCCGATGTGCGCAATGGAGCGCAGCGACGACAGGTCGCGCCGGCCGACGTCCGGGTGGTCCGTTGTTTCGAACAACTGAGGCTCGACGAGAAGCACGTCGGTGATGCGTTCTGATTCGATCGTCGCGAGCGTCTCCGCGGGATCGTACCGACGCTTCAGCACAACCGTACCGCCGCCGATGAGCGTGGTGTCGACGAGCACTTGCGACAGGTAGGCGAGCGGGCCATTGATAAGCTGACGCCGGTTCTGGTCGTTCGCTGCGCCGACCATCGACGAATATGTCGCGAAGGACCGTCGGCTGCATTTGGGCACACCCGTCGTGCCGCCCGATGAGACGACGACCGCGAGGTCATCGGCCCTTAGTCGTCTGCGCAATGGCAGGTCCGACTGCACTTGCGCGAGCTTGTCGAGGCGTGAAGATGCGGGACCGACGCCGACGAAGACCACGTGGCCCTCGACCGCAACGGGAATGTGGTGAAGGGTTTCCGGGAAGGCTACGAGAAGCGTCGGTTGGACGCGGGCCAGCAGGGCTGCGCGCCGTTCGGCATTCGCAGACCCAGGCACGAACATCGTGGCCGAACCAAGGAGGTTTGCTGCGTAGCGAATCGCTAGCGCGTCCGGGCAATTGGGGGCGAGCAGTGCAACCAGGCAGCTCCGGCCGATGCCAAGCGCGGCAAGCGCCCGCGCATAGCGAAATATTGTACTTCGCAGGGTCCTGCCCGTTACGTCATGATCGAGATAGCGCAAGACCGCACGATCAGATTGGTTTTCCAGTTGGTCGAGTAAGGCGTCAACATAGGGCCGAAAGGCTGCATTCCCGTCGTTTTGCATGATTGCTTCGCTCCAGTGATGCGTGATTCGATGTGCGAATCAGGCTGTGCTGTGAAGCATTGTGCGTTTGCAAAATGAGCGGAGAATTAGCCGGTGCGCAGGCGTTCGGCATGCTGGCGGACCGTGTCGGCGCTATGAGTTGTTCTGCTTCTTTAACGTAAGCTGGTTGACGTGCGTCTTTCCGCTGTTCTGGTATTTGCTGGCTGAACCCACGGCCAGCCGTCTGATGATCGTGCAACTCATCGGCACGCTGTTCGTGACGCAGCAAGGCGCCGCGCATCCGGGGATGCTGGTCAAGATATTCACCGTGCAGGGGCGTTCCACCGGTGTGGCCATTTCGTATAACTCCTCCGTCATGCTGTTTGGCGGGTTGGCGCCGTTCTATATCTCGTTGGTGGCGCATTTCACGGTCGCGCGCTTCATTGACGCGGTTTCTCGACGGGTGAGGCAGCAAGACGTTTCACTCAAGAAAAAAAGACCAGCCACCGGCTTGCGCCTGTCGCTGGTCTTTGACAGCGTCTCGCTTCAGCTGCGCAACGAGTTCTGACTAGAACTTGTGACGAATACCGAGGCTGACGATTTCTTGCGTGTGCGAGTCTCCCGTGAAGCCGTAGTCGGCCACCGAAGCAACTGCGGGTTGTAGTTGCTGCGGTGGAGTGCTGCGCGGATTGCGCTGCGTGCCGCTCGCGCGCTGCCACGCGCCTACCAGGTAAAGGTCCGTGCGCTTCGACAAGTTGTAGTCCGCACCCAGCGAAACCTGGTTGTACGATGCCGACGTGTCGCCTGAACCGTGCGTGTAGGTATAGCCGAGACCCAACAACGCAGCTGGCGTCACCTGGTAACCAAAATAGCCGCCGGCCACGTTGTAGCGCTCGGTCGAGACGAACGTCGACGCTCCGTCAGGCTTGTATTGCGCATTGCTGTAACGCACGCTGGCCGTGAATGGGCCGGTGACGAATTGCACGGCAACCGAAGCGATCCCGATCGACTTCGCCGTTGCGTATGCCCCGTTGACGATCGAATCGATCGTGCCGTCAGACGTGCTCGTGAAGGCGTTGTTCGGCCGTACCACGCTCGAGCTGGCATTGTTCATGCGGATGTAGCCTGCTGCCACGCTAAACGGACCCGTTCCGTAGGTTGCCGCACCCGACCACGTTTGCTGCGAACCCGTCTGGCCTGCCACGCCGCCGAACGCGTACATGCCTTCGAACTGGAAGCCAGCCCACGTTGGCGAGGTGTACTTGACCGCGCTGTTCGTGCGCGAGCTGTTGTCGTTGTTGTCGACGTCGCCCGGAGTCGTGAACGTGCTGCCGAAATAGTTGTCGGCCGTTAGCGGCTGAACCAGGTCGACGAGCGGGTCATATTGACGGCCAAGCGTCACGGTACCGTATGCCTCATGCGCCAGGCCGACGTATGCCTGACGGCCGAACATACGACCGCCCTGGGCCAACTGGCCATTGTTGATATCAAAGCCATTTTCCAACTGGAAGATTGCCTTCAGGCCGCCACCGAGATCTTCTGTACCCTTCAGGCCCCAGCGGTTGCCCTGCAGGTTGCCGCCAGCCAGCTGGTACAGATTCTTGCCCGCCGGATCGGCGTTGTGCACGAACTGGAACGCTTCATCGATGACGCCGTATAGGGTAACGCTGCTTTGTGCATGTACTGCGCCGGTTGCGCTGAGCAGTGCAAGCGAAACGGTAGATAGAGCGATTCGTTTCATCGATTTCTCCACGCAGACGGTTAGGTTGCTGTTGCGAAGTTGAGCGTAACCCCACACCCTGGGATACCGAAGCAAAAACAAAATTTCTGTCGCTTAATTCTGACACTTGCGCGCGCCGAATGCTCTCCAGACCGACTCGCATCGAACGCCGTAGAAAGAGAAAGTGGCGCGATAGCAGGGACTGACGGTTCTAACTTCAGGCCGTCGCAGATGCAAATGAGTCGAAAATTCTTCGCCTTTGTTGGCTTGGTATATCTCGACCTTTCTGCGCAACCTGATGGCGATATATCGAGCCGTGAAGTACGGGTTTTTTCGCACACGGATCAAATCGAAGTGGTCTGCCTGCGGCCAGGAACATCTGACAAAAGATCTGCGGCCGCCTTCATAGCCAATGCAAGTTGTGAACGTTGCATGCGCGTGCCTAAAAGGCAGCCATCGCTCGTTCTCGGCCCACGCATACGCTCGCGACGATTGACCTTGCCTAGTTGGTTTGCCGCAAACAGCGGTTCGACAAAGCGTTCGATACAGTCAGACATCGCCGCTCTTCATTCTCACAAGATGTCCTGGTGGTTGAAGTCAAATCGTTTTTATTTTCAGGTGGTTAGGATCGGTGAGAGGGTGGATGGATCGGGCTTGGCATAACCCGTGCATTTGTAGCTGCGGGCGCAACGACGACCGGTTTGTGCTTTCGCCGCGGCGTCAGCAATATTGCTCACATTCCAGGGGAAATGCGTTGTTCGTTTGAGCCTCTTTGTCAGCGCGCGGCAGACCCTTTGCCTCTTCCCATCAACGTTGAATTGCGCGCCGAAAATGGACCGATCCGGGTGCATTCGAGTATTCAGCAACCTTATTACTGGAGTCCTTATGAAGTCGAAATTTCTCGTCGCTCTATTAGTCGCGAGCTCTGCCTCGCTGGCTGCTCCCGCGTTCGCGAGCGGTTACGGCCCCGCACCCTTCTATCGCCCGGACGTCGGCGAGCCAGCAGCGCAACGCAGTCAAAGCGCTCAGACGATGGCCGCGGAAGTAGGCCCGGGAAGCATGGTTGACGAAAACAGTAGTGGCGTCGGCGGTAACGAATCGGTCAGGTCGCAGTCGGGAGGGCCTGCCCCGGCTGACAGCGTCGGCTTGATGTATCGCGGCAATTGATAAGCCCGGTCGCGGGGCGCGGATCAGCCAGCGTTCTGCGACCGAACCCTCATTGTGGCGGGCTATCTCAGCTTGTACACGCGTTTAGCAAAATCATCGCGTGTATGCCCGAAAGCGTCTATTGCCACGTGTCGCTGTTCTGTGCAACCTGGTTATCGTCAAACAAAGGTTTCAGCAACATAAGCAGATCTTTCGAATCCGACATGTTCGTTGGCGCGGTGACATCCGACACCAACACGCCTCTCACGTACTCGGATTGTCGTACAGACTGATTAGACGTCTGGTTCAGCGTCGCCTGAAGCAGCTTGCCGCGTTTCGTTGCGATGTTGGTTTTATGGAAACCCGCGACGCTTCGACCTGGCACGATTTTCAGAGCTAGTTTAGCCGTCACCGACGCGTCCTATATCCTCCTGTCGATGCCTTCGCAGTGCAGTCGCCGAAGCACGAGTTACCGCGAGTAAAATGATCCGACTGCAACGCCAACCAGTCAAAAATATGAACCTCGGCCGGATCGACCTTAATCTCTTGCGTGTATTCGACGCAGTATTCGAGGACCGCAATCTGGTCCTTGCCGGAAAGCGGTTGAATCTTAGCCAGTCCGCCGTGAGCCACGCGCTGGGGCGGTTGCGGGACGCACTGGAGGACGACCTGTTCGTCCGGACCTCGAAAGGAATGGAGCCGACAGCGCGTGCAGTCGCGATGGCAGCCCCCTTGCGCAACGCACTCCACCAGATTCAAGTGGCGCTGGGCGACGAGCCGTTCCGGCCCGACGTTGCTGAACGTGAGTTTGTCGTCGCGGCGAACGACTACATCACGATGCTTCTTCTCGGCCGTCTCAGTCAGAGACTTGCCGCCGAAGCTCCGATGGTCAATCTTGTGATACGGCCTTCCACGCGGTTGGATCTCGCCGGGCAGATTGACATTGGCCGGATCGACATCGCCATTGGAATTTTTGCGGAGGTGCCTCCGCGCTTCCAGTCGATGATGGTGTGGCAGCAGAGAGATGTGCTGGTGATGCGTCAGGATCACCCCATTGGCGAGCGCACGGTCACTCACGACGACCTGTTGAGCTACCCACTTGTCGCTGTCTCGCTCGGTGGCGCGGAAGAGGGCGCTGTTGGCGGCTTTATCGTCGAGCGGGGTTTGGCGCGACAGTCGGAAATGTTCGATCGGCAGGCGTTGGAAGATGCCTTTCCAGAGGAATCGGCGCGACCGCGGCTGAGGGTCGCTGTGGCCCATTCGCTGGCGATCCCTGCGTTGCTGCGTCACAGTGAGATGTTCGCCATCGTACCCTCCCCATTGGGACGCGAGTTCGAGCGCTACGGCGAGCTGAAAACGCGAGCGACGCCGTACCCGCCTCCGGAGTCCGCGGTCAGAGCGGTGTGGCATGCGCGGAACGCCCACGACCCGGCGTTGCAGTGGCTGCGGGCGCAGATACTCGACATCGGCAGGCAGGTTCGAAGCTAGCGGTCCCGTTTCCTTCAAGATCATCTTGCAGTCTTTTCACCGCGCTTGATGTTCTGGCTATGCCATCATGGGGACACTATGCATATAGATATCCCTAACGCCGCGGAGACCGGTCATCAAATGCATTCGGACGCTCAAATCGTCGATTCGGTTATCCGGTCACGGAAAGCCGTTCGCGTTTTCCGTCCCGATGCAGTCTCACAGAAAGACATCATCGACATTCTCGATGTCGCTCGCACAGCGCCAAGCAACTCGAACATGCAACCGTGGCGGGTTCACGTGCTGCGCGGACGAAGTAAGGAGTCGCTGAGCGAGGCGCTTGTGCGCGCCCATGTCGCGGATTTGCATCCGCCGCTACAGCATATTCCAGACCCCATGCCGGAGGCTTATCGCCCGATGCAGGAGGAGTTCGGCGCGCGATACTACGGTGCCCTTGGTATCGACAAGGCGGACGTTGCCGGTCGCGCCCGCGCCACAGGCCGAAACTTTGGTTTTTTTGGGGCACCGGTCGGCCTGATCTTCACTATCGACGCGAGACTGAAAAAGTACAGTTGGCTCGACTATGGTCTTTTTCTGCAGACGCTCATGCTCGCAGCTCGCGCACGAGGCCTTGATACGTGCCCGCAAGTGTCGTTTGTACGCTATCAGACGGTCATCGCCGAGCATCTCTCACTCGAGCCGGGCTTTGACGTGGTGTGTGGTATGTCGCTGGGTTACGCAGACCACGATTCAGTGGTCAACAGACTCGCAATTCCGCGCGAGACGGTCGAAAGATTTACAACGTTCGTCGGCTTCGATGAAGAGGCGTAGAGCCGAAGGCTGTTGTTGTTCGACCGGTAAACCAGTCGTTCTCCATTTCAGAATCCACGTACGTTGCGGTTGCGCTGCGCGCATTCGCATTGCCGAATAATCCGCGAGCCATACGCACCGGGCGGGCGTCCCAAACTGTGTATGCGACACGATCGCGGTTCAGCTGAACACACGATATGGATCAGCCAGCAATTGTTCAATCGGTTCACCTCAATCTTTTTTTGACTCCACTACTTGTCAGAATATGACCGTAAAGATCCTTGCCTTTTGTGGGAGTTCCCGCCGTGATTCCCTTAATCGAAAACTGTTGGAAATAGCCGCGTTTGCGGCGCAAACGGATGGCGCGGAGGTGACGTTTATCACACTCGCTGACTTTCCCTTGCCGATTTATGACGCTGATGTCGAGAGTGCGCATGGTGTCCCTGAGCGGGTTCGAGCACTGCAGGAATTGTTCGCCAGACATGACGCGCTGTTAGTCGCTTCGCCTGAGCATAACGGTGGCTACACCGCTGTGCTCAAAAACATGCTGGACTGGGTAAGCAGGCCGACCACGACCGGAAGTTCCGGCCTGACACTTTTCGCCGGTAAGGTCGCAGCGGTTGTTTCGGCGTCACCGGGGCCGATGGGCGGTATTCGTGCAATGCTCGGAATGCGGGGTGTGCTTGAGAAGCTGGGCGCGATCCTGATTCCTCAAGGGTTCTCGCTGGGTTCTGCCCATCAGGCATTTGCAGAGAACGGCGCACTCGTCGATGAGAAGGCGGACGCCGAAGTGCGACGTATCGGTCTTGGCCTCGTTGGCGTAACAAGGCAACTGACCACCAACTGATTGTCAGTGCCCGGGCGCAATTCAACGCGCCCGGCGTGATGCAGTTCTGGCGCTCCAGCTTCCGGATTGAAGTAAAACCAGTGTCGAAGCGACGCAAGCGCAGAACACGCCGTTACCGACGGGTCCTGCGCGTGATCAGTTTGCGTCAGGCGCCTTGACGTTGTACGCAATGCGCCCTGCAGGCAGGAAAAACAAAGCGATAATTGCACCGCCCTTTGCTTCCGGATAGTGATGACTGCCCGGCGCCGGCGCGGTCCAGCCGCCATAACACCAGCCGTTCGGACCGGCGAGGGCCGCGCCTTCATTTAGCGACACCACCATGTTGAATTCGCCGTAGGGATGCGCGTGGTAATCGCCCCGGAAGCTTCCTTCAGGATTGTTCTGGTCATTGCCGGTGCTGTCCATATAGACAGCCGTGATGCTGAATCCAAAGGTCTCTTCTGAAGGGTCGACAAGACGTGCTCGCCGATAACGGCGTCCGGATATTTCAACGTTGGCCGCCCAGCCTTCTTCCACTACGCCAATCGTGATCAGGCGCTTGATATCTTTATAGAACTCGCTCGATGTGCCGTATTTTTCATTGAGCCACTGTTCGACCTCATTGCCCGTAGTCAGATCCTTGACCTCCTCAAGAAAAGGCAGACATTTCGCTATCAGTTCATCTCTACTGCTTGGTTTATTAGCTTGTGACAAATTGGTCCTCACTGGTCTGAAGGGCTGCCTGTGCAGTCCGAATCGACGACGCCGCGTCGAAGATGGTGGGCTTTGCCCGTCGACGCATAACAACTGGGCGCTCACCGCTGCGGTCACGATGCCACATCGTTGCTCGATGACGAAGGGGAGAGTTTTCAATACCACATTGAATGATGTTCAAGTGCCGCCTACTGAATGGAAACCGGTCGGGACACCGCGGATGCTACGAGTTGCTGCGTTCAATAGGCATATGAACACAATTCATTTCGATATTCGAGGCGTCCAGTGGTTCTCTCTTAAGGAAGTTAGTGCATGAAAAACACCGATGATCACGCCGCGAAAAGAAAAGTACATTCGTCTGGGTCCTGACAAGAGAATTTAAATTTTCCAAACGTTCGGCAGATGCGGTTCGGATTTCCGTCGCCCCGTGTTTCACCGTGTTGTTGCTTTTTATTTGCAAACATAAGCTCCGGACCAATGATCCGTGTCAGATAAAGTACTTTGGATAACGAAGCGACTAACCAATCATTGGGAGGAGTATGAAACGTGGAAGGGTAGCAGCGTTCGGTCTCGGGATGTTGAGTGCATCGGCCTTCGCACAAAGCAGCGTCACACTGTATGGTTTGATCGATACCGGCGTCGAGTACGTGTCTCATGCAAATTCCGCCGGCGACCACGTCGTTCGGATGCCGGCCATCAGTGGGGAATTGCCGTCCCGGTGGGGGATCCGCGGAGCCGAGGACCTCGGGGGCGGCTGGAAGGCCATCTTTACCCTTGAGAATGGTTTCAATACAAGAGCTGGAGACATTGGGCAAGGAGGACGGCTCTTTGGGCGCCAGGCGTGGGTAGGCCTTGAAGGGCCGTGGGGGGCGCTGACCTTCGGGCGCCAGTACAACATGGTTTACTGGGCTTTGTCAGATGCGGACATGCTGGGCCCCGATGTCCACGCGATTGGCGCGCTGGACAACTATCTGCCCAATGCGCGGAGCGATAACAGTATTGTCTACAAAGCCACCTACAAAGGGGTGACAGTCGGCGCCTCGTATTCGTTCGGGCGCGATGCGGCCGGCACCGGCAATTCGCCGGGACAGGGCACATGCGCCGGTCAGGTTCCAGGCCAGTTCAATCCATGTCGCGAGTGGAGTGCCATGCTCAAGTACGACGCGGCAAGCTTTGGCGTTGCAACTGCGTACGACGAACAGCGAGGCGGTGCAAACGCCGCCGCTAATTTCTTTGACGGCATCGGCACTTTTCCCACCGCGTCAGGTGCGGACAAGGACACGCGTATCGCGGCGAACGGTTACGTGAAATTTGCCGGGTTGAAGGTCGGAGCGGGATGGCTCGGAAGACATGTCGAGACGAACTCCCCTGCGGCGCCCGATGTACGGTCGAATCTCTACTTCGTAGGCGCCGAGTATTTCGTGACACCGAGCTTTGTGATCGATGGCGAAGGCTTTCGGATCGTGGTCCGGGAGCAGGATGCGCGCGCAACGATGACAACGCTTCGCGCCACTTATTTCCTGTCGAAAGCCACTGCTGTCTATATCGGCGGTACGTATTTGTGGAACAGCGCCAAGGCGCGTTTTTCTGCGAGCGTGGGCGGCGGGGGCACAACGCCGGCGGCGGGCATGGGTCAGTTCGGTGCGATGGCAGGGATTCGGCACCTGTTCTAACTGGGCACCAGGACGGCGCGCGAGTTGCCCGATAGAAGCGATGGGCATCGTGTTCCGTGAATCCGCAGGGCAATCATCAACCAAGGCGGGCGGACAGTGTTCTGGCGAACACTCCGCCCGCTTGATCACGGAGTTTGCATGAGCACACACGATATCGGCGAGCAGAAGATACTCAACGTCGAACAGTTCATTGACGAACGTAGGTTCTCACCCTATCAGTGGCTGATTTTGTTTTGCTGTTTTCTGATCGTCGCGCTGGACGGACTCGATACCAGCGCGATCGGCTTCGTTGCGCCGGCGATCGCGAAAGAGTGGGGAGTAACAAAAATGGCGCTTGGACCCGTACTGAGCGCGGCGCTCGTGGGTCTCGCAATCGGTGCGCTGCTGGCAGGGCCTGTTGCCGACAGGATCGGGCGTCGCAAGGTTTTGATCGGATCAGTCTGCTTTTTCGGCGTGTGGACGATTGCCTGCGTGTTCGCGTCGGGTGTTTGGCAACTGTCGGTCTTTCGCTTTTTAACCGGAATTGGGCTTGGCGCCGCACTTCCCAACTCGACGACGTTATTGTCGGAATATGTGCCGGCGAGATCTCGATCCTTGCTGCTAAACGTCATGTTCTGCGGATTCACCTTAGGCGCATCGGCCGGTGGTGTCGTGTCGGCTGCATTGATACCTGACTTCGGATGGCGCTCGATCTTCCTCGCGGGCGGCATTGCGCCCGTCCTACTTGCATGTGCCCTTGTTGCGCTGCCGGAGTCGGTGCGATTCATGGTGATCAAGGGTTGGCCGGATGATCGGATTCGCCGGGTACTTCGAAGAATTGCCAATGGTGAGCTGGTGACTGTTTCAAAGTTCTCCGTATCTGACCGGGTAGGGGAGAAGGAAAACGCGCCGCTTGCTCTCATCCTTTCTACTCGTTACAGGTTCGGCACGTTGATGCTGTGGCTGGCGTACTTCATGGGCCTGCTTGTCTACTACATGCTGACGAGCTGGATGCCGACGATGATCCATGACGCGGGGTTCACCTTGCGCCAGGCGTCGTTGGTGTCGGCACTGTTTCCGGCGGGAGGCGTAATCGGCGCATTGGGTTGTGGCTGGTTGATGGACCGCTTCAATCCATGGCGAGTGGTCGCCCTCGCATTTCTGTTGCTGGGCGCCGCTGTCTGCGCGATGGGACAAGGCACGGCCAATGTCCATTCGCTTGGAATCGCGACCTTCGTGGCGGGTGTCTGCATGACGGGCGCGCAAATGTCGATGCTGGCCCTCGCGGCGCTTTTCTATCCTACACACGGGCGCGCGTCCGGCGTTGCGTGGATGCTGGGCATCGGGCGCTTGGGAGGCATTCTCGGCGCGCTTGGTGGCGGAGCGCTTTCTGCTGCCGGCTACAGCATGATCGCCATTTTGACGTCGATGGCCGCGCCCGCATTGGTCGCAGCCATCGCATTGCTTGTCGCGGTATCGGTCAACAACAAGCAGGGAAGCTTGCAGGCGGCGATTGTTGATCCGAGTCCATGAGGTGCGGCGATACAACAGCAGTCCAGTCCATCGCGGCCATATGGCGCATACCGCCGGTTCAAAGCCGATAAGCGATCGAGCGATAGTCGCGCGGCGATATGCCATATGCCGCCTTGAATGCCTTACTGAAATGTGCGGAGTCGAAGAATGCCCATGAGTACCCGATATCCGTCACGGTTCGGTGTGCCATGCATGGATCGGCAAGGTCCTTTGCGCAACGCGCAAGCCGCTGTTCGAGCACATATCGCCGATACGACACGCCACCCTCCGCCAGCAGTTCCCGCACGTGTCGCGTGGAGATATCCAGTGCTGCCGCGACGCCGGCAAGCGTTAGCGATGGGTCTGCCAGATGTTCATCGATAAACGACTTTGCTCGCTGGAACAGCGCGGTGCGATGGACGCTCGTGTGGAGACGCACCTGCTGCGTCCGTTCCCAGAACGCCATGGTCAGGAGATCCAGCGCCACTGAATTCGCGTGAGCGCCGGCATCGCCCGTCATGTCGTCCCAGACTTTCGACAAGCTCAGCACATAGTTCATTGAAAGTCGAGCGTAAGGAGTCTCGTTGCCAAGGGCGGTGGCTGTGACCGCTTCGATCCGTCCGATCTGTGCTGTGACCGACGCGCGGGGCACGTGCAGCCAGATGAAGTGGAGGTCTTCGGTGATCGATTCCTCATAGGGCTTTGCTGGATCGATGACGAAGAACTGCCCCGCGCGCACCTGCGCTTCATGGCCGTCCTGACTGACCGAGATCGCACCCGACAAGGGCACGATCACCTTGATTGCGTCGTTTTCGGAGCGGGCAATATGCTGACGTGTCCGGCTAACATGCAACGGCGTCATCAACGATGTGCCGGCCCATGTATCGCCCACGAAACGACTGTCCCACTGAAAGCGGAATGTCTTCGGCGAACTGCACGAGAGGCTGACCGGGACATACAGTTCTTCGGCCATGTCCCGCCAGTAACTGAAGCGCCGACTGACGGGAACCTCGTCGAGATTCATGCTTGCGCCCATTATCTTCTCCTCATGCGGCACGCCATATGGTCGTCATGCCTGGCGGCCCGGTGCCTGATTCAACGATCGGTACGGATTCGGCGGCGTCCCGCGCAGGCTGCGGCAAATGCCGCGCAGCGCTGCGCGGCGCACACCAGACCACACACACGTGTCATCTCCATTGCACTGTAGCCGTTGTAGCGCGCATCAGCCAGCGCGCCATATGCAAGTGCGCAACCAAACACCCAGCAGGAACGGCGCAGAATCCAATTCGTGTGGCTCGAAAGCGTTCTGTCAGGGAGAGGCGCGTTCACGAACGAGCCGCCATGTCGCCGGCCGCAAGCACAACCCAAGAAGCTGTCTGCCTTTTTATATATATGTGCTGACGTGGGACTAGCCCTGTTCCACCATGCCAAGTTCGCAGTTGACGAGTTGATTGTCGTACAGACTGCGCTCCCGAGCGGCATGTGCCGACCTGTCGGTGAGGGAGAAGACGAAAATACCGGCGAATGCAACGATCATGGAGAAGAGCGCAGGGTATTCATACGGGTAGATGGCATGGGCATGTCCAAGCACCTGAACCCAAACAGTCGGACTGAGGATGGTCAGTGCGACGGCCGTTACGAGCCCTAGCGAGCCGCCGAGCACAGCACCGCGCGTTGTCAATCCTCGCCAATAGATGGAAAGCAGGAGCACGGGAAAATTGGAGCTGGCGGCGATCGAGAAGGTAAGACTCACGATGAACGCGATATTCTGCTTTTCGAACGCGATGCCGAGCAGGATGGCCAGTACGCCAAGCACGAGCGTTGTTATCCTTGAAACACGCATTTCTTCGTGATCCGAAGCTTTGCCTTTGCGGATCACATTCGCGTACAGGTCATGCGAGATGGCCGACGAGCCGGCCAGCGTCAGGCCCGCGACCACAGCCAGGATGGTCGAGAAAGCCACCGCGCAGATGAAGCCGAGAAAGATATTGCCACCTACCGCGTGGGCGAGATGGATCGCAACCATATTCGCGCCACCAATCACGGAACCCGACGACGTGTGATACCTCGGATCCATCGCGACCAATGCAATCGTGCCGAAGCCGATGATGATGATCAGGGCATAGCCGATGCCAACAATGCCGGTCGCGTAAAGAATGCTTTTGCGGGCAGCCTTGACGTTACCCACCGTAAAGAATCTCATCAGGATGTGGGGTAATCCGGCAGTGCCGAAGATCAACGCGAGGCCCAGCGACACCGCGGAAACCGGATCCGACACGAGACCGCCCGGACTCATGATCGCCAGATGCCTGGGATGCGCGAGAATGGCTTGCGAAAAGAGCGCATTGAGGCTGAACCCAAAGCGGTCAAGGACTATGAACGCCATGAAGGCGGCGCCTGCCAGAAGCAGGACCGCCTTGATGATCTGGATCCACGTGGTGGCCAACATGCCGCCAAAGAACACATACACGACCATCAACACCCCGACGATTACCACTGCAATCGTGTAGTTGAAGCCAAACAGCAACTCGACGAGCTTGCCTGCTCCCACCATCTGCGAAACCAGATAGAGCAGAACGATCACGATCGAACTCGACGCCGCAAATGCGCGTATTGGGCCTTGTTGCAGGCGGTACGATACGACGTCGGCCAGGGTATAGCGCCCGAGGTTGCGTAGCGGCTCGGCAATCAGAAAGAGGATGATTGGCCAGCTGGCGAGAAAGCCGATCGAGTAGATCAAACCGTCATAACCGCTCGTAAAGACGAGGGCCGAAATGCCGAGCAATGACGCTGCGGACATGTAGTCGCCGGCAATGGCCCAGCCGTTCTGGAAAGCCGTGATCTTGCCGCCCGCGGCGTAGTGGTCGGAAACGCTGTGATTCTTGCGGGCCGCCCAACGGGTAATCAGAAGCGTGGATGCGACGAACACGAGGAACATGCCGATCGCAATGGGATTGTGTCCCTGCGCGACGCCCGATGAACCCGCGGCCCATGCGGGAAAGTTTGTGAGCAACAGGCTTGCTAAAGCAGTCAGGCGCTTCATGGTCGGACTCCGTTCCTGATCTCGCTAATGGCGCGATCGTAAGACGAGTTTGCACGTGCGACGTACACGGCTACGAGGACGAAAGTAAAAACGAACATGCCGAAACCGATGGGGATACCCCAGGTCGTCGAATAACCTTGGGCGACCGGGTGGCCGAGCAGCGTGGGCGAGAAGGCGAGCGTCAGGATGAAAGTGAAGTAGACGGTCAGCATGAGAAGCGTAAGCGTCCATGAGAACGCCCGGCGCGCACGCACCAGCGCCTTGAAGCGTGGATCGTTCAGCAAGGGATTGGCCGTGACGGCCCGATCCGCGGCGCCATGCCGCTCGGCGGCCTGGTAGGTTGGGACGGTGTGCTCCATGATGTCTCCTTTCGAATCGCCCTTTATCTGTCTGAGCGAATGAGCCGGCCCGAGGGCCGGGCTGTTCTGTGCAAAGCAATCAGAAGCGCGCGGATACGGCTGTTTCACGCATGACGGCCTCTGGGGTGCGATAGCGCTCAGCCATCAAACGATCGGTGTCGTTCTTGAGTTGTGCCTGCATATAGGCACCGAGGTGACGCGCATGCTGGACGATGGCTGCGCCCACCTGGGTGCGCACGCGGCTGTATTCGGCCAGTGCGCCGCGAACGTCGGCGGTGGCGGTGAGGGCCGCGACCAGCGCCATGGCGTCGCTCGCCGCCTTGGTGACACCCATGCCGCAGTGCGGGCGAGCGACGAACGCCGCGTCGCCCAACAATGCGACTCGGCCGAACGCCATGCGCGGCACCTCGAGGTCGAAGATGGGTTGGAAGAGCGGCTGCGTCGCGCGTGTCACGACCTCGGCAAACTGCGGTGCGAGCAGCGTAACTGCGGCTTCTTCCATATCCGAAAGGACATCCGGGCGGATCAGCGTTGGCGGAATCCCTCCGGTCCAGCGTTTTCCGGTCGCGTCGGTCAGCAGGTTCGGCAGGTCGACGTCCTCGCTGGTGGCCCGGTACCAGACAAAGTTATAGCGGCGTTCGCCGGGCACAGTGCTGTTCCCTTGACCGGCCACGGGATAGCCGAGGATCTGCTCGCGTGGCGGCAGACAGAACGCGAACTTCTCGAACAGCGCGTCGCGGGTTTGCTGCGACAAGCTCATCTCGTCGACGAGCCCGCGCCACGCCACGTAGCCGGCGTATTCCAACTTGACTTCGGGTAGAAACTGCTCCCGGATGGCGGATTTGAATCCGTCGGCGGCGATGACGATGTCGGCCCGATGGACCGTTCCGTCGCCGAGCTTCACCGTCGCATGATCGGGGCCGTCTTCGACAGCCACGACGGTGCCTCCTGAATGGTAGTGAACGTCAGGCAGGGCAGAGCGCAGGACGTGATACATCTTGCCCCACGCGGTGAGTGTCTGGGGCATTGCCCGTTCCGAGAGCACGGCACCCTGCTGGTCGAACGTCACCCGCGCTTGCACCTTGACGCCGATCGAGTCGTCGATCTGGACGCCGGCTGCGCTCAGGGCTTCAAACAGTTCAGGATGAGTCACGATCCCGGCTCCGCGACTCGCGAGCTCCTCGGGAATCCGCTCGAATACGTCGACGTCCCAGCCGTTGCGCGTGAGAAGGTTCGCGGCGAAGAGTCCACCCAAGGAACCGCCGACCACGATGGCTTTAGGTTTGCTAGCAGCGTTCATCATGTTCAATCTCCTGTGTTTGCTGCTTCTTTAGCGGCGCCCGGATGTGGGATCGCGAGATGCGCCACTTCTGCGGCGGGAAAGTTCAGCTCGATCGTGACGCCCGAGGGGTCTTCGATGAAAATCTGGTGCAGTCCGAGGCTTGGCACGGTGCGATCGCGCCACGCGACGTTTTCCGCTTCCAGCGTTTTCCACATGTCCTCGACGCCGGTCGCAAGGAAGGCGATGTGATCGACGGTACCGGTGCCGGTGGCTGGGAGTTCCTTGTCGCCCAGGTATGCTGTCAGTCCTTCCGGATTTTCCGGATCGACGCCGATGATATGCACCGTGCCGAAGTCGGCTTCGTCTCCGCCCTTGTAGAGCCAAAGGCCCGGAAAATCGAAGGGCGGCCGGTATCCCTGTTTGAAGCCGAGAACCCGTTCATAGAAGCGGCGCGATTTTTCGAGGTCGGTTGTACGAATCGAGTAATGGGCTAGCTTGGTGATCGCCATGAGGCCTCCTGCAATTTATCGATCGATTAGTGATCGGTTGATAAATTGTAGGTCAACGTGTCTTTGGGAGAAAGCAATGATGCGCCGGTGTTTACCCTACTGTTTTGCTGGGTGGTGGCAGCTCGGGCGCAATCGTAAGTTAAGTGCGGGGAAATTGGGCCGCATCGGGCAGGCGAGCCGTTGCGGTCTCCATGCGGATTGCCATGGCGTCGGAACCAGCCGTCGTCGCGGCACCAGCGGTTGCCGACGCCGCTTCACGTCACGCGAGCGGTGACGACGAAAGCGTCAGCAGACTCTACGAGGCTGAGCGTACGCGCGTGGCGCCAGCGGTCGTCATCTTCGTCAACACGGCTGGTGTACCGTTCAAAAAGACGTCGACCATGCGCTCGACGTGCGCGTCGAGATCCTTGGGTACGGGGAGGCCGTATACCCACTTGCGCATGCCGATATAAAAGATGCCCGCATGCAGGCTCCAGATCAGTTCGAGTTCGGCTTCCTGCGCGGCGCGCGTACGTGGTGCCGGAATGCCATAGGCGGCGCGCAACTCCCGCATCACCGGTCCGAACACGCGTTCACGCAGCTTGTCGAGATAGCGGGTGTTGATGCCCTCCCGAGTCAGGCCGGCGAAAATGAAAGTGCGAATCCATTCGCGCTGCAGGATCACCCGTGAATACGCTTTGTAGAGCGTGCACAAGCGTTCCTGAAGAGGAATCGAACGATCGGCGATCAGGCTTTCCCATTGCGGATCCCAACGGTAGATCTCGTTGTAGACGCGGTCGATCAGCGCTTCCTTGCTAGGGAAATAACGATAGAGCAGGGGCTGTGTCACGCCGATCTGCTTGGCCAGTTCGCGGGTACTGCCGGAAAAGCCGTGGGTGGCGAAATGCTCGATCGCTTTTTCGACGATCTGCTGTTCGCGGTCTTCCGGCAGCATGCGCCGCGTGGCGGTTACCGGCGCCTCCGCCAGGTCTCGCGAAGCATGGGCGAGCCCCTCTTCGACTTGCCCTTTGGGGTGCTTGATTGGGCGCTTCGGCTTTGGCATCCTCTTCCCTCGTTCCCTTATCGGATGATCACTGGAGAGGGAAATATAGCAGGTTCGAAGAGGCGATCTCAAACCAGTGGGCGCCGCACACGGGCCAGTTAGACCGGCCCGGTATCGGTACTCGTTTCGCCCACCGTGGCCTGGTGCGAAAGTTCCCGCTCAAGTCATGGCAGGGTAGTCTATGTAGCCGGCCGCATCGCCACCGAAGAAGCTGCTACTGTCGGCGGCATTCAGCGGGTGGCCGCTGCGCAGGCGGGCCGGCAGATCCGGGTTCGCGATAAAGGGTCGTCCAAACGCGACAATATCAGCCCGCCCGCTGGCGATCGCTTTTTCCGCGGTCTCACGATCATAGCCGCCGGCGATCATCAACACGCCCTTGTATTCGTCTCGCAGCAGTTTGATGATGGCGTCCCAACGCGGATCGAAGTTCTCGTCCTTCTCCGTGCCCACCATCGCCGGCTCGACCAGATGCAGATAGGCGAGGCCATAGTCATTGAGCTTTCGCACGATATAGCCGAACGTTGCCTCAGGCGTTTCGTCACTCATACCCATGAACCGTCCCATCGGTGTCAGGCGAACAGCGACGTTCTGCGGACCCGCTTCGTTGCTGACCGCAGCGACGACTTCGAGCAGCAGCCTTGCGCGATTTTCGATGCTGCCGCCGTAGCTGTCCTGCCGATGATTGCTGCTGCTGTTGATGAATTGGTCCAGCAAATAGCCGTTCCCCGCGTGAATTTCGACGCCGTCCATGCCGGCCGCGATCGCATTGCTTGCGGCGCGCCGATAGTCGGCGACGATGTCCCGAATGCCTTCGACGGTCAGTTCCTGCGGAACCGGTACGTCGCCCCACACGCCGTTGCCGGCTTCATCGAGAATGAACGTCTTTCCGGGCACCGGCATGGCGGTCGGTGCAACGGGCAGGCCGCCATTGGGCTGGAACACGGGGTGTGACACACGGCCGACGTGCCACAATTGAAGAAACATGTGACCGCCCTCTTCGTGCACAGCCTTGCTGACGGCACGCCAGCCTTCAATCTGTTCTTCTGTGTGGATACCCGGCGTCCACGCATAGCCTTGGCCTTGCTGTGAAATCTGCGTCGCTTCACTCACGATCAGCGCCGCGCTGGCGCGTTGCCGATAGTATTCGACGTTCAGGTCGGTCGGCACATTGCCCGATCGGCCTGCACGCGAGCGCGTAAGGGGCGCCATCGCGATGCGGTGGCCGAGGGAGAGCCGGCCGAGTTTGATCGGATTGAAGAGGTGCTTCGTCATGGTGTAGCTCCGTCAAGGATGTGAAGTGTGCCGTGCAGACCCGCCGTTTGCATTTCGCAGCTCCGCTTATCGCCGCGCGACTGGCGGTCGCGGTTGACCGTCATGCGCCGGCGCTACCGGTCTGTGCGGTTGGTCGATGCATGTAAGGGTAGGTGAGACCGGACTTGGGCGGAATCCCAACGGCGCGCCACGCAGCATTGCGTGGCATGCAAAGCTCGAGGAAGGTGTTGCCGGCGTGGCGGCATTGGCCAGCAGCGGCCGAACGCCGGCTGCTATTGATTGACGCGAGCGGTCACTCAGACCCGTTGGCCAGTTCGGACACGAAATCGATGAACGCTTTCACTCTGTGCGATCCGCGTTGATTGGGAAGGTAGAGCGCGCTCACAACAGCCCGTGCGTCGTTGGGGCCCGCCTCGAATTCGGCGAACAGCCGCGTGAGGGCTCCTGACTGAACGTCGGATTCCACCAGCCAGTCGGGAAGGAGCGCGATACCCATCCCATCCAGCGCCGCTTCGCGCAGAACTTCGGAGCTGTTTGCCTTGAGCCGGCCGCCCACGGGCACACGCTTTTCTTCGTTACCACTCGAAAACGTCCAGACTTGAGGCTCTGTCGTGTAGGTGAATCGAAGGCATTCGTGGTTTGCCAATTCGTCGGGCGACGCGGGATAGCCTGCTCGATCGAGGTATTCGCTACTCGCGACGAGATAACGAGCGAAGATGCCCACGCGCTTGCTGACAACCTCGGCCATGGGCGCCACCTCACCGAGGCGAATAGCGACGTCGATTCGCTCGCTCACCAGATCGACAAAAGCGTCGCTTAGTTTGATGTCCAGTTGGAGCTTTGGGTATTTCCGCAGAAACGCCGCGAGGGCAGGTGCGATGCGTCGGGAGCCGAATGCGACCGGCACGGAAACGCGGAGTGGGCCCGATGGCTCACCGCTTCTGTCCGAAACTGACGCATCCGCGTCAGCCATATCCTCAAGGAGTTTTTTGGCCTTGGCGTAGTAGGAAGTCCCCGCGTCGGAAAGGGTGACCTGGCGGGTGCTTCGATTGAGCAGTACGGCGCCGAGCTGCTTCTCGAGCGAATCGACGGAGCGCATGACCGAGGACGTCGCCAGATCGAGGCGTCGTGCCGCACTCGAAAAACCGCCCGCCTCGGCGACTTCCACGAATGCCCGCAGAGCCGATAGCTTGTCCATAACTTGTTCCATCCGGCGTGCTGCTATTGCGATGGCCGCGCCAACGGATTAGCGCCGCCATGCAGTCTCCACGAAATATCCTCAGACCAGGCGATCGTTCGGATGTGGAAACGCCTGTCTGGTCGGCGACCTGACGTTGCAAGCGAATCAGGACCCGGTCGTGATCGAACGTGCTCTGATTATCAGTCGAACAATTAAAACACACGGGCATGTGGGGACGAAATCAGGCAATACCCCAACACGCGGCGCGTTGCAAGTTATCAATCGATCATTTATATTTTGCCGCAAGGAACAAAGCGACGACATGCGGACCGACAGGCGCCGTTCGCTGACGATGATCATGTGCGCCGGGATCGAACCCGCTTAGGTTGGACTACTACTCATGTCGAAAAAATTTCGACTACATCAAGAGGGGATCTTTCAGTGAAAAAGATAGGGGCTTCAATTGCGCTGCTGACGATGTCTATTTCCGCGGTCCACGCGCAAAGCAGCATCACGTTGTACGGGGTGGTCGATCCGGACATTGTTTTCGTGAACAATGCACAGACGGGCCGCTCGGCGGGTCAACTGACAGGGCGGCAACAATACTCCATGATGGACGCAACGACATCCGCCTACTTCGGCAGCCGCTTCGGCCTGAAGGGAGTGGAGGATCTCGGTGGGGGGATGACCGCGCTGTTCACGCTCGAAAACGGATTTAGTGCGGCGAATGGCACGTTGGGCCAAGGCGGGCTGTTGTTCGGCCGGCAGGCGTTTGTCGGCTTATCGGCGCCGGTTGGGCGTGTCACGTTCGGCCGCCAGTATTCGTCGATGTGGGATTTCGTGTCTCCCCTCGCGGTCATTACGCAGTGGGCCGGCTATATCGGATCCCATCCCGATGATCTCGACAACATCGGCGGTACGAATCGGCAGAACAACTCGCTCAAATACACCTCGCCCACGTGGAACGGCATCACTGCCAACGCACTGTATGCTGCCGGCGGTGTCGCGGGTAGTTTTTCGGAGAATCAGATCTGGTCCGTCGGGATGGGCTATACCGGCGGCGCAGTCCGTCTGGGCATCGCGTTTGTGGACGCGTTTGAACCCAATATCTCGATGTATGGAGCAACGCCCACGGCGGGCGGCGCCGCAACGAACAATTTTGGATCCCTGGGGTCGGCGACAACCGCACAACGAAACCCGATCATCGCGGGTTACGCGTCGGCGCACCGCGAGCAGATCTTTGGTGCGGGCGGCTCATACATGGCTGGCCCGGCGACGCTGGGCCTCGTCTATACCAACACGCGATTTGCCGGACTGGGTTCGTCTTCGGGACCCAATCCGCTGTCGTACGCGGGCAGCTCTACCTTCAATACGGTTGAAGCGAACCTGCAGTATCAGGTTTCGGTACCCGTGACACTGGGATTGTCGTATTCGTTCACCAAGGACGATGGTCCCAATGATCAGAGTGCCCGCTATCAGCAGGTGACGGTCGGTGCCCATTACTTTTTCTCCAAACGCACGGACGTCTATATGGTCGCCGCCTATCAGCGTGCCTCCGGAACGAACTCGCTGGGACAAAGCGCGGTGGCGTCGATCGCGGGACTGACGCCGTCTGCGAGAAACCAGCAGGTGGTGGACACGATAGGACTGGCCCACCGTTTCTAAGCCTTGATCACCAGCGGCGGCGCTGCGGTTGCCGCCGCGACGGTCTTCACCATTCCGGTCAGGCGCTAACCGCGAGGCTTCATAATGCGGTCGCCCAGGGAGATGCCGAGTTCCGACATGCTGATCCCTAGCCGTCTTTGCGATAGTTCCCAACGGGACAGGGCGGACTGCAAGCGGGTGTCGCCGGCCGAGAGGGTACGAGCTAGCGCAACCGCATTCGCGGCCGCCTTGGCGGTGCTGCCAGCGGTGTGTGGACGTGGGACATATGCGGCATCACCGAGCAGGACGGCCCGGCCGAACACCATCTGTTCCACCCGAAGATCCTGAATTGCCTGAACGAACGGTTCGGCCGTCGCTTTCACGAGGAGTTGTAGAGTTGGGGCAAGCAGCCTGCTGGCGGCCGTGCGCAACTCGACGATATCGTCATCCTTCGTGGCGCCGGGCGGCAAAGAGGTACTGCGTTGCTTGCCGTGCCGGTCGAGCATCAGTGTCTTCAGGTTGTCGGGCGACATTGGCCGATACCAGACCCAGTTCCAGCGGCGCCTGCCAGGCTCGGCCGCACCGTCTTCTCCCGGTACGAGATAGATCAGTATCAGATGCGCTTCGCCCTGCTGGAAGGTGAAGCGGTCACGCAGAATGTCCGCGGCTTCGGCGGGCAGATCATTTTCTTCGACGAGGCCGCGCCACGCGATATAGCCTGCATAGGAGGGTTCGAGGCCAGGCAGCAACTGGGCGCGGACCGTAGAGCGCGCACCATCGGCGCCGACCAGTAGATCCGCGTGTTGCACGCGGCCGCTTTCGAAATGCGCGGTGACCGTTTCGCCGATCTGCTCTAAATGGGTGAAGCGCTCGCCCGGGTGAATGACTTCGGGCGGTAACGCACGTCTCATCGTGCTGTAAATCAGGTTCCAGGAGGTCTGCGTCTGCGGCATGTCGAACCGCTCGATAATGCGGTCGGACTGGTCGAGATAGATGCGCTCGCCGGAGTCCACGCCGGGAGGGGCGGGCAGTGCGACCCCGCCGAACCTGAAGGCTTCCATGACGTCCGGCTGCAGTACGATTCCGCCGCCCCGGCTGTCGAGTTCGTTAGGGGACTGCTCAAAGAGTTCGACCTCCCAGCCGACCGCACGAAGCGCAGTCGCGGTGAACAGGCCGCTAAGCGAGCCGCCGATGATGGCGGCCCGGGGTTGGGCGGCATGGCCCATATCGCGCTCCTGATGGTCTTGTTGGGGGCTATAAGGCGAGTCGCTCGTCTGATTGGCTTTCCTCGGCCGTCTACAAAAGCCCGACTGCATAGGCCCAGTGTATGCCTCGGCCGGCAGAAGCAGGTGAGGTCGGCAAGGTTAATTGTTCTGAAGAAGCGCGCACAACGTCAACGTCCTTTCTGACGCTTGCGCCTCCCAATTTGTGCAGCTAAGGTCTTTCAAATTCATTGTGCCTGTCGGCAATCGCCACCCACACGCGAGTTGGTCGTCAGTGAAGACACCGTATTGCGTGCCATGCCGCCACATAGCGTGAACCTGGTATCGTTTCCTTAAGGGAAATTAAGCTTTGGGCAAGGCTTTTTCATGGCACAACCCGGTAGTATTGGAGGCACATAAACAGGGCAGGCGCTCTCCTCAGCCCTGCGCGACGAAGAACGCAGTAAAACCACTTGCGCCGATCAGAACGCCGGCAGCGTCGCTGCGGTTCGGCTCACCACGAATCGCAGCGTTCGGCATGGTCGTGAGCAAGGCAATCCCGCAAGTCAGAGGAGCCATTTCACTTTGGACAAGACCAGTGAAGAGCCGACATCGTCCGCGCGGCCAAAGGTAATGGCAATTCTCGCGCTAGTGGCGTTTGCGCTGCTGCTAGCCGCGGTTCTGGCCTTTGCATTTGTGAAGGGTGAGCGCAGTACAGACGACGCCTATGTGACCGG
The DNA here is from genome assembly GCF_046027395.1 of Paraburkholderia dipogonis. GTDB lineage: Bacteria > Pseudomonadota > Gammaproteobacteria > Burkholderiales > Burkholderiaceae > Paraburkholderia > Paraburkholderia dipogonis_A. The sequence goes on from NZ_JAQQEG010000001.1 coordinate 396,170, forward strand.
TCACCTGCACACTATTTCATCCCGGGTGAGCGGCACGGTGCAGGAGGTGCTGGTCGACGACAACCAGTTTGTCCATGCTGGTCAGGTGTTGGTGCGTCTGGACACACGTGACTTTGACGTGCAGGTCGCATTGCAACGCTCGAGGGTGGAGCAGTCCAGATCGGACCAGGACAGCGCGCGTGCGCAAATCAGTCAGACTGAAGCCGCCATTGCCGCCGCCACTGCCGACGCGCGCAAGGGCGACCTGAATTTCGTGCGGGCCCGCGAGCTGACTGCAGAAGCACCACGGGGCCTCTCGCAGCAGGATTTCGACGCGGCGGATGCCGCGCGCACAACAGCGCATGCGCGCGTGCGCCAGGCCACCGCTCAGCTCGAAGCGGCGCAGGCGGGTTTGCTGGCGGCGCGGGCACTGGAGTCGCAGAGCACTGCCAACTTGCGCGACGCGTCGCTGCAATTGACGTACACCAATATCATCGCGCCCACCGATGGATACGTGGGAAAGAAAACTGTCGAAACGGGCCAGCGCCTTGTGCCGGGGCAGCCGCTGTTGACGGTGGTCGAGGCAGACGTCTGGGTCGTGGCGAACTTCCGGGAGACGCAGCTCAGGCATGTCGAGGTCGGCGATGCCGTGGATCTGCACATCGACGCGGTGCCGGACACGCCTTTCCACGGGCACGTCGACAGCTTCGCACCGGCCACCGGTGCGCAGTTTGCTCTGTTGCCGCCCGACAACGCGACGGGCAACTTCACGAAAGTGGTCCAACGGGTGCCCGTGAAGATACGCTTTGATGGCCTGAAAGACCCGGACTACCGGATCAGACCGGGGTTGTCAGTCACGGCAACGCTTGCGCCGCGGGGAAACTCGCGATGAGCGGGCGCGTCATGCTGCTGACGGTTTGCGCGCTCACGGCATGCAGCGTCACACCGCGATCAAGCACGCCGCTTGCATTGAGCGACGCGCCATTTCGCCACGCTGCGTCGACCCATGTGCCCGCCATCTCCGACGGCGCGTGGCCCGCACTGTTCGCCGATCCGCTGCTGGGCAGCCTGATCGATGCCGCGTTGGCGAACAACTACGAAATTGCATCGGCCAACGCACGCATTGCCCAGGCACGTGCGCTGGTCATGGCCAGCGACGCCTACCAGGTGCCGACGGTCGGAATCAGACCATCGCTTTCGCGCAACCGCGTCTCCGGCACAGTGGACGATGCGTTGCCGAAGCGGATGCTGCGCACATGGGCGCTACCCGTCGATGCCACGTACGAGGTCGACCTGTGGGGACGTCTCAAAGGCCAAGCCGATGTGGCGCGTGAGGATGCGTTAGCGGTGCAGGCGGATGCGGCCGCGGTGCGCCTGCGCGTTGCGACGGAAGTGGCGAGCGACTATCTGACCTTGCGCTTTGTCGAACAGGATAGTGCGGAGTTGCGGCAGACCATTGAACTCCGGCAGGCCGCGCTGCAACTGGTGCAGCGCCGCGTCAAGGCGGGCGCCGCCAGCGACCTCGACGCCCTGCGCGCAGCCACCGAGTTGAACACGGCCAACGCGGACCTCGCCGAGAGCGAGCGTGAACGAGACAATCTCGTCGATGCGCTCGCGGTGCTCACAGGGCGCTCCGTTACTGATCTGACGATCGGCGCGGGACTTGCTCCCGTCGAGTTGCCCGATATCCCGGTCGGCTTGCCGTCGGCGCTGCTCGAACAGCGCCCGGACATCTATGCCGCGCAACGCAGGCTGGACGCAGCATCCTTGCAGATCGGCATTGCCAGGACCGCGTATCTGCCGACCCTGACGCTTACGGCGGACGGCGGCTTTGCAAGCCGCGATCTGAGTTCGTTCCTCGACCGTAACAGCTCGGTGTGGGGCCTCGCCATTAGCGCGGCGTTGACGCTGATCGACGGCGGCCGCCGACGCGCCGAGATCGAGTCCGCGCAAGCGGGTTATATGATCGCGGACGCCAATTCCAAAGCGCTCATGCTCGATGCCCTGCGGCAGGTCCAGGATGCGCTGAACGATGTCGCGGCGCAGCGCCTGCGCATTGCCGCCTATGAGAAGGCGGCCTCGACGTCGTCGCAAGCAGCCCGGCTGTCGCGCAGCCGCTACGAACACGGTTACGTCGACTATTTCGAGGTTGTCGATTCCGATCGCGAGGCGCTGTCGATTCAACGTGAGTTGATTCATAGCCGCCAGGCGCAGGCGGTCGCCATCGTCACTTTGGTACGGGCGATTGGAGGTGGATGGACGCCTGCTAGCGAAGCACCTCCAGGAATGGAGAAAGCCGCCCGCAACGATTGAGGACGTCAGGGCTTACCAGAGAATGCGGCCCACGCAAACAGCAGACTCGCCTTCAATAGACACTCGAGACAAGACAGCACGAAAATCAACGTGGAATGACGATATTCGTCGGGCAGTCCGGGGACGATCGCCACAAGGCTGATCCCACACAGAATCATGAAAATGCCGAAGGCGCGGCGAACCCCCCGCAAAGCCGCGGCACCCAGACCAAGCCATATTGCGTTTGCCGTGACCAGCGCCAGCGTGGCTGTCGCGCCTCCCGCGGGATCCAATTCCAGCGGGATTTCGACAAGAGAGAAAAGGCAGATGGCGGCGACCAGAATCCGGATCGGCCACGTTAGATGCATCGGTTTCCTGGCTTGACTAGATAAGTCCGCACTCTGAATGAAATAGGACTCGAACGCCGGCGTTCCGTCCTGACTCTTTGGGTCGTCGAGTTTCATCGCTACCTCAGACATGTGTGTCGGACACGACGCGTGTTGACCTCCAACAAGTTTGATCGATAGCACAGTGTTACCCAAATTAAAGCTTGTTAAATTCCAGGGTTTCCTCCGGCGCCCGGGCGCAGATGCTTACGTCACTCTGGAAGTGGGCTGCCAAGTCCGAATACGGCCGCGAGCTGCGGGCCTTTCTGAAGCAAGGGCGCGACCGCGATGCGCCGGGCCGCGGCCCAGTCCGTGAGGTGTCGAGCAACATCGTCGCTGTCTGGGGGCAAGAACTCGGCAAGGGACACTGCGTCGTCTGCTGCTTTCGACGTGCCTGAGCCTGTGTGCGGGCGAAGCGTGCAGGCCGCGTCGCCGACCAGCGCTACCCGTCCGTCGACGAAGGCGGGGCTCAACGCATCGAAAATGGCTTGCACGAACGGCGCTGGCGTTGCGAGGACCAGTTGTGCCAAAACGGCGGGTAAACGCTGTGCGGCGAGACTGTTGAGGTCGGCCAGCGACGCTGCTGCCAACTGTCCCGCGCTGACGGAGGCGTGATGCTTGCGCCCGGTGGAGTCGGTCAAATGCCGTCGCAGCTTTTCGGCGTCAGGTTCGTTGCGATACCACAGCCAGTTGAAGCGCCGCTTGCCCGGCGCCAGCGAGCCGTCGAGAGCGGGGATCAGGAACGCCATGAAGAGTTCGCCGGGCTGCCGGTGCAGCGTCATGTTTTCGACGAGAGTGGCGATATCCGTGGCGTTAAAGGTGGCTTCGTCGACAATGCCGCGCCACGCGATATAGCCTGCGAACGACGCGTGATAGTCGGGAAAGAGCAGGGCGCGCAGGCGTGAGCCGGTACCGTCAGCGGCGATCAGGATGTCCGCATGTTCTGTCTGGCCATCGTCGAAATGAACGTCGACGCCGTGCGCGTCCTGGTCAAAGCCTGCCACTTCGCACCCGTAGCGAATTCGCTCCGCCGGCAGCATGCTGCACAGGGAGCGATAGACCGCGTCCCATGACGAGAAGGGCAGCATCTCGGGTTCGTCGCGCGTGACGGAACCGCTGACATCGATCCAGCGGCGGCGATGCGTGGGCACGCTGATCATGTCGCGGCAGTAGTGGCCGTGATTCTCGAGGAAGCGCAGCATGCGCCGCAGCACCACCACGCCACCGCCCCGACCACGCAGCGCATGCGCAGAGCGTTCGTAGACGAGCACGTCGTGCCCGCTGCAATTCAGCGTGAGGGCTGCTGCAAGCCCCGAAATCGAACCGCCTGCGATTGCAATCTTCATATCGGGTATCTGCTCAATGTCGAGGCGTTAGGCCGCGATCTGCCTGCGCAAGTGGTCGCCGTTTGACGGCGGACTGGTGGTTCACGCCGCCTGCTTGCCGATCCATTGCCGTTCAAACCGGCAGCGCACTTTCATTCAGTTTACGCGTGGGGAGATAGCTCGACCGCGGCGCATACGACCGGACACTCACGAACAGTCCATCGAGCATATTCGAAAGCATTTCGTCCGGCGCGCTAAAAAACCTAAATCATTCTGAACGGATGCAGGCACAGCGCAAGTCGGCCTACCCAACGTCAAAAAAATCGGACCATTCGGTAAGTCACAGGACGTGCAGCGCATCCGGTTACGCCGCGATGGACCGATACTGCATCAGTTTTCCAGCCATACAGCTTATTCAGATTCGCAAGGCACCGCGAAAGGCTGCCCGTGCGAACCAACCCACGGGATTCTTTGTGCCGCTCAGCAGGCGCATACCAATCCCGTCCGACTTTGCCAGGAACTGAAGATCATGCATTGGATCGTTTTCTGCACCGATAAGCCTGGTGCTCTGGCCCTTCGCGATGCCAATACCCCGAAACATCGCGCCTATCTGGAGAGCGGGCCGATCACGCTTGTCACATCCGGTCCATTGGTGGACGACGCCGGCGAGAACAAGATCGGCAGTTTCTTTCTTGTGGAAGCGCAGACGCGCGGCGAAGTCGAGGCATTCAATCGCAATGACCCGCTCTTCGCAGCTGGGGTCTGGGACGAAGTCAGAATTCATCGTTTTCATCGCCGGGTGGGTTGAGCGATTGACGACCGGCGCGTGCCGATGCGCCGTGCCGTGTTTGACGATGTCCGTCTAATTCTGCGGCGGGAGTTCCGCGGCGGCGGGCACCTCCTGTATCGATTCATCCCCACCTGGCGACAAAACCGGCGCTCCATCGGCTGATCCGTATTGAGAGATCCAGTGTGTGCCTGCATAGCGTGCAAATCGTTCGGGGCGGCTCATATCGTGTTGTACGTGACTGGTTCGAGCGCGATGAAACTAATCGGACTCAGCGGTAAATGTGCGGGCTTTCCGGTTACGACTCTCGAACGGTGCAGACGTACGCTTCAGTTCAAGACGAGCCGCGCAGTCATGCCGCGCGGTAACAAAGAGGAGACGAGTGTGAAGTTCAATAGTCCATTCCGGTTGATCAAGGCGGCAGCGGTCGCGTCGCTTTGTTCGCTATGCGTCGCCGGCGTGCAGAGAGCCGACGCGGCCGATCTCACCTCGACGCCGGAACTCACTGCGGCTGTCAGGACCTATTCGCTGAGCTTGACTCAGGCGATGAAGCTTATCGACACCGGCACCGCTGAGGCTCGTGCGCACCATCTTGCGCTGAGCTTCGCCGTGGTGGATCCGGGCGGTCATCTGATCGCCGCGGCGCGCATGGACGGGGCGCCTTTTGCGAGTCTCGACTTCGCGCGCGGCAAGGCCTTCGCATCGGTCGCGCTTGGCGGGCAGTCGGGCGCGACGCTGGAGCAACGTTTCAAGGACGACCCGTCGGAATACAGCAACGTGTCCAGCGCTGGCTACTACGCGCCGTTTCTGCCGGGGCGTGGCGTCCTGCCGATCTTTTCCGGCGGACACCTGCTGGGCGCGCTGGGCGCGAGCGGGGCGCCTTCGGATATAGATGAACAGATGGTCAAGGGCGCAATCGAATCGATCGGTGCATCGACCGCTCGGTGAATCCGGCCGGTCCATCGAGAACAGATCAGGAATACCTATGAAAAACGAGACACAGCAGGATCCCCAATCCGTCATCAAAGAGAGCGCACTGGAGCAAGGTAGCGCGACGACGCTGGATGCAACCGCCCTTTGCCGTCGCACGATGCTGAAGCTCGGCTTCGGTACGCTGGCCGCCGGTGCATTCGGATTGTCGCGCGCGGTTAGTGCGCAAAGCACGGCCGCGCCGGGGCAGGCCGGTGGACTGGCATCGCCGGACGGTGCACTCGTCAGGCTCGTGCCTTCGCAAGAGACCGTATGCGTGGGCCAGATGGAGCCGGATACGCCGGTCGCCGCCGCGGTCAAATCAGGCGACACCGTGTGGTACGACGGCACGTGGACCAATTGGGGCAACGAGGCGAAGTACGGCATGACGTTCAAGGAGCGCGAGCCGATCCGCAAGAAGTATCCGAACGGCGCGTTCTCGCTGATCGGTCCGGTAGTGGTGGAGGGCGCCGAGGCGGGCGACCTGATCGAATGCCGGATGCTGAGCATGCGCCCGATCGATTGGGGATGGAATTCGGCGCCTCCCGGCGTCGGCGCGTTGCCGCACGATTTCAAGCCCTACCTGCGCTATCTGAAGTTCGACAAGGAACGCAGCGCGGCCGCGTATGTGCCTGGCGTCAATATTCCGTTGAAGCCGTTTCAGGCGTATATCGGCACGCAACCGGTGGGCGACAAGCCGGTGAGCGCGAACCTCGCGGGTAACTACGGCGGCAATCTGGATTGCGCGGTGCTCGGCGTCGGCACGTCGATCCTGCTGCCCGTCCACATGGCGGGCGGGCGCGTGTGGACCGGAGGATCGATGGGCGCGTCGGGAGAAGGCAACGTGGATCAAACGTCGATCGAAACGGCCTTCGAAGAAATGCGCATTCAATACGTGCTGCACAAGCGCGCGGCGCTGAATGTTCCGATGGCGGAAACACCCGGCCACTGGATCGGCTTCGGCTTTGCCGACTCGCTCGACAATTCGCTGGTGGCGTGTCTGCGTCAGATGATCGGTTGGCTCTCCGCGGCGACCGGCATTGCGCCGGAGGACTGCTACGGCATCTTCAGCGTGGCGGGCAGTTTCCGCGTCACGCAATACGCAAACCAGACCGCCACCGTATACGCGACGATTCCTCCGAAGGGCATTCACTGCATGCTGCCGAAGAATATTTTTTCGACGACCCTGCAGCAGCGTATCTCGACGTTCACGCGAACCTGAGCGGTTCATTCCGGACCTGGAATCGGTTGATTCCGGCGCGCCGCCGATGGTCCAGCGCGGCTCGTGGGCAGTGCGCGCGTGTTGCAAGGAGATGATTTGATGGATGCGAAAGACAAGCGGGCCATGAGCGGCAACGACCTCGGGCAGACGCGAGATTACGGCTGGTTGTGGGCCCTCGTTGTGTGTTTTCTGGTGATCGTGCTGGACGGCTTCAACACCACGTCGATTTCCTTCGTCGTGCCGAGACTGGCTGGCGATTGGGGCCTCGCGCCCGCGCGCTTCACACCGGTGTTCGTGGCAACGAATATCGGCGCGGCAATCGGCTTCATGATCAGCGGACCGCTTGCGCAGCGGTTCGGCAACCGCGTCGTCGGGCTCACCAGTGTCGTGCTATTCGGCGGGGGCACGCTCGTGACGATGTTCGCCGCCGACGTCGTCAGCCTGTCCGCCACGCGCCTGATCGCTGCGATCGGCCTGGGTGGCGCGCTGCCGATCGCCATTACCGCGTCGGCCAGCATCATCGGGCCGAAACACAAAGTGGCGGCGTCGTTGCTGGTGACAACCGGGATGTCGGTGGGCGCGGTAATAGGCGGGGTGACGGGCGGCCCGTTGATGAGCGAGTTCGGTTGGCAGTCCATCTTCGTCGTCGGCGGTGCGTTGCCGTTCGTCCTCGTGCCGGTATTTTTCAGGATTCTGCCGGCCGAGGGTAAGGCCGCCGTCAGCGGCGAAGCCGTGCGAACGGCCAATCCGTTCAAGTTGCTGTTCAAGGATGGGCTCGGCCTCTACACCTGTCTGTTGTGGGCATTTTCTTTCCTGATCTTTACGGACGTCTACGCGCTGCTGTTCTGGCTGCCTACACTGCTGCCCACGTTCGGTTTTACGTCGGATCATGCATCGGTTGGCATGGCAGCCTTCAGCGTCGGCGGATTGGCCGGCAACGTCCTGATGACCGTGGCGGTCGCGATGATGACAATCGCTGGCAGGCTCCGATTGAAGTCGGCGCTGGCGCTCGGCGGCGTGCTCATGATCCTGAGCATCGGCGTGCTGAGTCAAATCACTGTAGCGCCTGGCATTGCGCTCGTGCTCATCGCGGTGATCGGGGCAGGGCTCGTCAACGGCATCATGGGCCAGACCGCACTGGCGGTTTCCTTCTACCCCACAGAAATACGCGCGACCGGCGTGGGCTGGGGCCATGCGATCGGGCGCGTCGGGTCCTTCGTCGGCCCAGCGATTGGCGGTGCGTTGCTGTCGATCGGGTGGCCCGCACGCGACATCGTGCTGACCGCGGTGCTGCCCGCGGCGGCTGCGATTCTCCTGCTCGGCGCGCTGGCGTTGGCCGGTCGCCGAAGCGCACGCGGGTTCGTCAGTAACACTGTGACAGAGCACTAAGCCGTCTGCCGCGATTCCGATTCAGTATCCCGCTGCCACGCCGCCGGCGGTGGGGGCGGCCATGTCTGCGAGGCGCTTATTGCGCTTGTCGGAAAGCAGGCTCGTCCAATCCAAGCTTCTATTTCCTGATTTCATCTCACGGATAAACCTCGATCATGAAAATCATCGCTTACGCCGAAGCCGGCCGTATCGCGCTGGGCGTTGTCACCAGCCCAACTCACTTCCTGGCCGTTGCCGATATCGCGCCCGAATTGCCCGCCAGTCTGATTGCGATTCTCGAACATGAGGATGGCCTCGCGCGACTTCGGCAAGCAGTCCGAGGCCGCGACGGAGACCGCGCGCTGGCCGACGTCACGCTCAGGCCGTTCCTCGACCGGCCGAATGCAATGTGGGCACTCGCGCTGAACTTCAAAAGCCATATCGCGGAGACCGGACTGCAAACCTCGATGGAGTTTCCCCACCTGTTCATGCGCACGGCCGCCTCGTATGTGGGCGCGAATGAAGCGATCGTCGCGCCACCGGAAGCAGTGGCGCGCGCCTTCGACTATGAAGGCGAACTCGGCGTCGTAATCGGCAAGCCTGGCCGCTTCATCCCGGTCGAGCGGGCGATGGAGCACGTGGCCGGTTACACGTGCATCAACGAAGGATCGGTGCGCGAGTATCAGATGCACAACCGCCAGTTCGGTCTCGGCAAAAATTTTGAAGCATCCGGTTCGTATGGGCCGTGGCTGATGACAAGCGATGAGTTCGGCGACCCTGCGACGCACTCGGTCCTCACACGCATCAACGGAGTCGTGCGCCAACGAGCGCCGCTGGATGACATGTTGCTGGATGTGGCCAAGGTCGTTAGCTATCTCAGCGAGGGCTACCGTTTGCGGCCGGGCGATTTCATCGCAATGGGCACGCCCGGCGCGCTGAAGCCGCAACCCGAGGACAAGGAAGGCAAGGATCTCAGTCGTCAATATGGGCCTTTTCCCACGCCCGGCCTCGTTCACATGCGACCTGGCGACTGTGTCGAGGTTGAGATCGACGGTCTCGGCGTGCTACGCAACCCGGTGATTACCGACACGTCCTACTCCGTAGGCGCGCGGTAGCAACACAACGCCATTACCCAATGCGAGGAGACACGCAATGGCTGGAAACGCTTTCGCACGAAGCGTGGCGGGCGCGTCGGCGCGGGGCGCGCTGATCGCCGCTGCCCTGCTGTGCGCCGCGGCGAGCGCGCAGGCCGCCGATCTGACCGCGCGCGTCGGAAAACTAACGACACAACGCTGCGCGGCCTGTCACGGCGTCGACGGAAACAGCACGGTCGGCATCTATCCGCGCCTTGCTGGCCAGTATCCGGAGTATCTGTACAAGCAGCTCACGCAGTTCAAGGGCGGTCCTGGCGTGCCGCCGTTGCGGCACAACGAAATCATGCAGGCGATGGTGAAAGACCTCTCGCCGGACGAGATGAAAGCGCTCGCGGCTTTCTATGCCGCGCAAAAGCCCACGCCGGGTGCGGCTTCAAACGCCGCGCTCGTCGATGCCGGCAAGCTGGTCTATACACACGGCGGCGCGAACGGCGCGCCAGCGTGCATTGCCTGTCACCGGCCAGCGGGAAGCGGTATCGAGCCTGACTTCCCGCGCATCACCGGTCAGCATGAGGAGTATGTCCAAACGCAACTCCACGCATGGAAGAGCGGAGCGCGCGGAGGCAAGGGAAAGCTGATGAGCCTGATCGTTCCGCTGCTGAGCGAGGACGAGATTGCCGCTGTTTCCGCATATGTGGCGGCGCTGAAGCAATAAAAAATCCGGACGATCCGGCAAGCCGGCGATCCGTTTGATCAGGGCTCCTGCATATGTTGGACGTATAGTGAGTGACACGAAAAGCACGCGCGGCGAAGAGATAGGGTCCGCGAATGCCGGCAGACCAATGCGGCCCCGTCGCAAGTCTACAGGTTCGATGTTTTTATCAGGAGACTGCGGCTGGTTGGTTAGACCAGCCAGCGGCACCGAATAGACCCGCGGGTCGCGTCCGGAATCGGCGACGGCCATGCGGCAGCAGTCAGTTACATCAGGAGGGGACGCATGCGGTATTTTGAGCGCGAAGGAATCCGCTTCGCATACGACGAATCGGGCCCAGTGGGAGCGCCGGTGGTGGTTTTCAGCCATGGCTTTCTGATGGACGGGGAGATGTTTCAGCCGAACATCACCGAACTCAGCAATGCGTTCCGATGCATTGTCTGGGACCAACGCGGGTTTGGCGCAACGGGTCCAACCACCAGCGCGTTTAGCTACTGGGACTCGGCAAGGGACCTGATCGCGCTGCTCGATCACCTGGAGATTGCTTCGGCATCGCTTGTCGGCATGTCGCAAGGCGGCTTTCTGTCGATGCGGGCGGCGTTGCTCGAACCTGATCGTTTTCGCGCGCTCGCACTGATATCGACACGCAGCGATATCGACTCCGAGGACGTTCAACAATCGTTCGAAAAACTCAGGGGAGAGTGGGCCAGAAACGGCGCCACTCACGTGGCGCGGAATCTATCCGCATTCCTGCTCGGCGATGACTACGAGGCCTCACCGGCATGGATCGAAAAATGGATGCGGATTGGCGCCGAGCATTTTGAGCATCCAGTGAATGCGCTGATTTCAAGGGACGATATTACGTCCCGGCTCCGCGAAATCACGCACTCGACCATTGTATTTCACGGCAGCGACGATATCGCCATCAGCCCGCTGTGCGGTGAATCGATTGCCGCCGGCTTGCCGAACTGCAAGGGCTTTGTCCTCGTCGACAAAGCGGGACATACCCCCAACCTGACTCACGCTGAGCTGGTCAATCCGGCGCTGCGGGATTTCCTGATGCGCTACGCGCGTTAGCAACGCCTCTTAGCCCAGCAACAGCGCCCAGAGGACTCTTTCCAGATCGCGCGAGACGCATGGAACAGGGTTCGGTCGACCTGGCGAAGAACTTTTCGATGGTCGCTGTCCGAATCATAATGATTAGTATTGCGAATCTAGCCAGTCGTGGGACTGTGCGATTGGCAGAACATTGGAGACCATGAATGTACAAGAAGATTTTGGCAGTTTTAGCCGTTTCTCTAGTGATGGGCGAGGCTCACGCGCAGTCGAGTGTCACCTTGAGCGGGATCATCGACGGCGGCATCAGTTTCACGAATGGCGTGGGCGCAACTGATAAGAATCAGTGGGCATACGGTCAGGCGAATCTGGTCGTCAGCCGGCTGATCTTCTCAGGGGTGGAGGATCTGGGCGGAGGGATGGCGACTCTGTTCAGACTGGAGTCGGGTTTCCTGCCGGGCGCCGGTAAGAGCACCAACTCGGGCCAGCCGACTTCGGCGGGCAGTTTCCTGTTCGACCGTGGCGCGTGGGTGGGGTTGAGAAAAGACGACTTCGGGACGATCTCGTTTGGACGCCACTACACCCCGTTCGTCGAAGTGCTTTATCGCACGGATGCGAGTGGCTTTGAGAATTTCGGCTCGGTGGCAAACACGGTCTTTCAGACCCGTACAGGTTTCAACGGGTTTCAATATACATGGGCCAACAACTCTGTCAAATATCAAACACCGACGATCTACGGTCTGAGTGCCAGCGTGTTGAACAGCTTTGGCGGGACCGCGGGCGATTTTCAGAACCAACGGGAGGTGTCGGCTGCGCTCTACTACGCGCTGGGGCCCGTCTCCGCGAGCGCCGGTTATATCTCCGGCAACGACCCGACCGGGGTAACCGATCACACAGTGGCGCGGGCCTACACCGTATTCCTGGCGTATACCGGCAGCGTGTTCAAGGTCAGTCTGAATTTCCAGAACTTCAAGGATCCCGCAACCGGAAGCAGCCAGGACTACTACTCGGTCGGTGGCCGGTACGATATTACGCCGGCGTTCAGGCTCGTTTCGGACTATACGTATCTGGCCGACCGTGTGAACTCCGAGCGCAATGGTGCTTTCTTCAAACTGGGCGTTCACTACCTGCTGTCGAAATCGACGGATCTGTACACGGAGGCGGGACTTTCCAGAAACAACGCTCAAGGTACGCTTGGCATCTCAAGCACCTCACCGGCTAGCCCCGGCATCAACCAGCGCTCGATCGTTACCGGCATGATTCATTTCTTTTGAGCGCGAGGCGGAAACCGGCGCGCAATAACAATGTGAAGACGTGGGGCACTCATCGACCCGGTAGATCAATGAAAAAGCGCCAAATTTTTTAATAAGATTTAAGTGGTGTGGGGATGGAATCCCTACGACCATTTCATGCGCAGTCTGTGCCATTGTCTAGCACAGGTTTTCTGCGAGCCACTTTTAGCGGTCAACGCTTTCAGGGAAATATCATGCGACTTTCCATCTTTACCGTGACGTGCGGCCTCATTGCATTGCTCAGCACGGATCTGGTTTTCGCCCAGACTGCCAGCGATGCCAACGCGCCGCAATCGACTGCAAACACCAGCAAATCTGCGATCCGCGCACAGAACCGGCAACTGTCGAAGGCTGTCCGCCATGCGCTCTATGCGACGAAAGGTTTGACTTCCAGCAATATCGCCGTACTGGTTAAAGGGGGTGTAGTTTCTTTGGTTGGGACGGTGCCGGACAGCTCGCAGATCCAACTCGCGGGTGATGCCGCGAAACGGGTTCCCCAGGTGCAGTCGGTCGATAATCGACTTGTGCTGGAAGAAGAAGGCGCTCAGTAATCGGACGCGCGCCGCGGTCTGGCGCGCGTCAGCTTCCTGGGCGGATGCCGGTTCGGCGTGTGAAGCTATTTTGACGTTTTCGCGAGCCCGGAACCCGCGAGCGTGCAGCCGGCGTCGTTCGCCGCGACGGCGTCCTTCATGTGGATTTGAGCGGATGCTTATCCCCTCCAGACGGCGGTACTGGCCAACTCATTGGCCAACTCACTGGTCAACTCATTGCTGACAGGCAGCGCAAACTCGGTGAACATGCTGAAGCATGGTGGCACTCACGCTAGTGCCACTGTCGACGAGTGTATTTAAGCGCGTCCAAAATTCTTCAGCGTTGCAGATGGCCGCGTCGGTACATGCGTGCCTTGCAACTGTTCCGGCTGAATCAACTTTCCGTGGAACTCGATACAAGTCAACGTGGACCCAGCTCGTTAAAATGCACACGACCGGTGCAACAAACCGGTTTGCATTCCAGCCACTGAGACGATGGCGAGCCGGATTCCGCGCAACTTCACTGACGCCGGATTGGGTGACCGGCGAGTCTGACAGGGTGCCGTCAGTCACGTCTCTTTGGCCACCGCGTATGCGTATGTCTGAGAGACAGGAGGTTGCCGTGTTATGCATTGGTGATCTGGAGATCGACTTCGTACTACGTGAAGTGCGTCGCAACGGCACTCCGCTTCGAGTCGGCTCGCGCGCTTTCGATATTCTGGAACTTCTGAACAACGCCAACGGCGAATTGGTGTCGAAAGACGAGATACTGCGCGTCGTCTGGCCGAGAACCGTAGTGGAAGAAAACAATCTGCAGGTGCAGATTTCCGCCTTGAGAAAGGTCTTTGGCGCCAGCAGCCAATTGATCAGAACCGTATCCGGTCGTGGCTATAAATTATTGCAATGCACCAGCGCGGTCCGGGCGGAGTGTGCAGGCGATACGCTGCCCGACGGTGCTCGGGGCACGTCCGTTGACGACGCACTGGTTACTTCGAATGGCGGCGCCGTAGACCTCTTCGGCCGCGATCTCACGTTGGCGGAAGTTCTGACTGTGTTGAAACACCATGAAATGGTGACGTTAGTGGGTACCGGCGGGATCGGCAAGACACGTCTCGCGATCGAAGCCGCGAGAAAAGCCGGCTCCGCGTTTCCCGACGGTGTGGTGTTGATACCGTTCTCATCGGTGACGGATGAGCGATTTGCTCTCGACGCGGCGGCCGCCGGGCTGCGCATGAAAAACTCGAGTGGACCACTTTCAATCAACACGATCGTCGACGCGGCGCGCGGTAAGCGGTTGCTCATTGTGTTGGATAACTGCGAACACGTTGTCGGCACCGCAGCGAGCATTGCGTTGGCATTGAGAAATTCGGGCCACGCCATTTTGGCGACGAGCCGCGAGCCGCTACGAATACCCGACGAGACGTTGTATCCCGTGCCGCCGCTTGTTGTACCTGATGCGGTAAGCACGGAAGATGCCGTGATGCTAACCGGTGCGGCACAGCTCTTCCTCGCTCGAGTGAAGGGCGTCTCCCCCGAATTCACGGTGGACAAGAAAACTGTTCTTCTGATTGGTGCCGTGTGTCGCGCGCTCGACGGCATCCCGCTGGCAATCGAACTCGCTGCTGCGAGAGCCGCCTTACTTGGCATGGAGGTAATCGGCAATCGCCTCAACGACCGTCTACGGATTCTGACGGGCGGTTGCCGGACTGCGCCGCCACGGCATCAGACGATGAGGGCGACGCTAGATTGGAGTTACCGGTTGTTGAGTGATATCGAACGGTCCATGTTGCGTCGCCTGGGCGTATTCGTTGGCGGCTTTACATTCGATGCTATTTGCTTCCTCACAGTCGACCTCCACGCGTCCGCCTGGGAGACGCTCGACGCGTTCTGCGGTCTGGTGAGTAAATCGATGGTCGCCGCTCAACTCGATGGCAATAGCCGACGCTACCGCCTTCTCGAAACTACCCGCGACTACGCTCTGCAGCAGCTGGACGACAACGGCGAGCGAAATGCGGCTTTGGCCATGCACGCGCGGTATTTGCTCACATTGTTAGGCGAAGCGCCGGTAGGAGGAGCCGAGCGAACCGACGAAAGAAGGCTCGCGGATTTCACCTGTGAACTCGACAACATCCGCGCAGCGCTCGAGTGGTCGTTTTCATCATCGGGCGATCCATCGGTGGGCGTTGCGCTCGCGTCGGCAACTGTGCCGTATCTCTTCGATCAGTCACTGCTGAGTGAATGTTGCAGCCGTGCAAGGCAGGCGCTGGCAGTTTATAACTCGACAATGGATAGCGAGATTCCATCAGACGCCGTGCTGAAATTGCGCGCCTCATTGGCTGCCGGACTTGTCTATACGAACGGCCCCAGCCATGAAGCCCGGCAGGAATGGATGAACCTCTATGCCGAGGCGGTGTTGCAAAGTAACTCGGAATATGAGGCCCGCGCGCTATGGGGACTTTGGAATGCGCATCAGTTTAGCGGTGAACCCAAGGCCGCATTGCCGATGGCCCAGCGCTTCAGCGACCTCGCGCGTGGGCGGGATGATGTGATGCAATCTCTGCTTGGCCTGGGCATCGAAGGGATCACGCTGCATTATCTCGGCGATCAACCGCAGGCCCGCGCGAGGCTCGAAGAAATGCTGGCCGCCTGCGATCAACCAGCGGATCGCTCGAGCGCGAACCGGTTCGGTATCAAACATGGAATCGTGGCACGCGCGGCGCTCTCCCGGGTACTGTGGGTCCAGGGCGCGACGCAATGCGCTCTGGAATTGGCCCAGTCGACTCTCCAGGCTGCGATCGATTACGACAATGAGATGATCACTTGCTACGTGCTCGTCGAAGCGGCTATTCCGCTGGCAATCCTGGCGGATGATGTCGTGCGAGCACGGCATGCGATCACTGAGCTGCACGAGAGAGCCTTCCGTATGTCCTTCCCGATATGGATTGAGGTTTGCGCGTGTTATGAACAATGCGTTGCGGCAATGGCATCGCCAAACCCGGCTCGGTTGCGGGTCTTTTCGATCGCTATTGAGCGTCTCGCGCAAACTGGTTTTCGTGCGCCGCTGACGTTCCTGTTGTACCGCTATGCCTTGGCGCTTGCGAAGTGTGGCGACGCGATGAATGCATTGAAAGCTGTCGATCAGGTAATCAAGCATGGCGACGTGACCGGCGAGCGTTGGCTTCTTGCGGAATTGCGCCGCGTAAGGAAAATGATCCTTTCGTCCCGTGGGAATGAACCGTTCTATTGGCGTGTGAAACACATCGCCCCTCCATGCACCGATACTTCACAGCACGGAGACTCAGTCCATGCGATCGACATTTGATCTTGACGATCTTCCGGTCTCCGAGCGCTATGAGTACTGGCGGGATGTGTCGGAAAGCTTGCATGTGCCCGTGTCTGTCAGTTGCGAAGAGACAGACACCTTCACAGCGAAGTGGGACGGACGTCTACTCGGACGGCTCTTCGTAGGCTCTGCGTTTCTCAGTGAAGCGCAGCGTGTGTCCCGCACTTCGTATCATATCGGCCGTTCCACGGTGGATCCCATCGGGATCTGGATGCCTCTAACCGGCGGAATCCATCTCAGACAGGATGGCAAGGAGGCGCTGATTGGGCCAGGGCAACTTGCTGTCGTAGATCCCGCGCGTCCTTACGAAGAGTTGACGCTCAGGAACTGCAATTTCCTATGGATGCAGGTGCCCCGGCAGGACGTCGTCGCTCGAATCGGCTCGACGCAAAAGGTGACGGGCCTCGCTCACTCCGTCGATCAGCCGCATGCGCGTCTCGCAATCGAATTCATTCACAGTCTGTCCACCGTGTGGGATGAACTTGCCGCTCCCCAATCCGAACAGGTAGCGGCGCATGCGCTGGGCCTTTTAGCGTTTGCGTTTAACGCGTATACCCATGCGGCGCCTCTCACGAGCGACACGGATTCGTCGGAGCTGTTGCTGTGGATCAGGCTCTTTATCGACGAGCGCCTGGCGGATCGCAGTTTATCTGCAGAGACAGTCGCGGCAGGACTCGGCCTTTCGACACAACAAGTGCAGCGGCTGACAATAGATGCCGGTCTCGGGTTTGAAGATTTCGTGCAGGCACGCAGGCTGGCGCGATGCTTTCATATCCTGTCGGATCCACGCTTCGCCGCTTGCAGCGTACGGGATATCAGCAAGATGGGTGGCTGGCTGCATGTCGGCTGCTTTCGCAAAGCGTTCGAAACGGCGTACGACATATCTCCCGACGACTACCGGTTGCGAAACGCCTCGACGGGTCTGTGAGATCCGATGCTCTATTGTGGCATCCGCACACAGCGCAGCCTGCTCGAGGTCGTTCAAAACGAGAAGTAAAGATTTTCCTGAATCAGCAAGGCGTTTGGCTGGACTGGGGCGAATGCCGGATTCTTCTGAAATGTGATACCCGACACCGCGTAGAGGCCACGTGTCACCCGGGCGGCATATGAAACGGAAAGCGCAAGTGATGCCGCTGCCGGCGAGACGCCGAAACTACGCTCGAGCGCCTGGGCGTCGCTGCTGAAGTAGTCGCGTGTCAAGCCGATTGCGATCATGTCGCCGGGGCGGTTTTCAAAGGGACCCAGGTAGTACAGAGTCACTTGATAGTCCTTGGTGAATACGTTGCGGTCCTGCGGCGCGTAGTCGACTTTGACATCTCCGTACAGTCCGCGTGGGTCGCCGTGCGGATTGGTTATCTGCACAGTTGCGGCCAGATACGCACCATAGTTGTTGCTGCTCACCCCGCCCGTTGAGTAGTCGGTGTAATGACTGGTGTTATAAATTCCACCGGCGCGAAACCACATCGCATGGCTAGTGGCCGATGCTTCTGTTTGATAACCAAACTCGTTGACGAACATTGCCCGTGCTCCCATAACCGTCAGTCGAAAGCCCGTCGGATTGTCGGCTACGTCCGCTATCACACCCGCGGGTGTCGTGCTACGTGTAATGGAGAAATGATCGTACCAGCGCTTGCTCGAGTCCCTGACCGTCAGGTCGACCGCAGGTGTGGGCTCGTAGTACGACATCCCGACTTCAACGGGGATGACGCTGACTGGCCCTAGCGCGGCCTGCGAAGCATTGCCGCCCAGCACGACCCCGTAAAACTGGCCGATGACGGGATAGTAGCCGTATTGAACTTCAATCCGGCCGTCGAGAAAGCGCTGGTTGATTGCGAAGATGTTGACCGAGAAAAAGTGAGGATTGTTCGCGGGATAATTCGAGGTCTCCCAGACGCCACGGATGGTGAATTGGGCATCACTTGAGAAACCGACCCGCGACAGATCATACGTGAGCGTTCCGTATATGAGCTGGCTCCAGTTCGGATCCTGACCGCCGTACAACTGAGGGGTGTGGTTGTGACCCAGCACGTCATATTCATAGCTAGGGCCAAACGTCCCGACGGAAAACCCAACCCCTTTGTCGGCCAGCCATACGCGTGCGCCGCCGAGTTCAGGAAACATGGTTTCGCACGCTGGCGTACTGGTTTCTGTCTGCAATGCTCTGGTGTTTAGACGGTCGTATCTGGTGCAGTCGGCTCCAACGGTTTGCGCATGGACGCCAGTGGAGAGCGAGAGCAACCGGATCATGGTCGTCGCAATGACAACCCGCGCGAATCGGGCGATTTGTTTCATGCCATCCTGGTTCGATCAATTGCCTTATCTCGCTCCGACAAGATGGTTTCCGGCAGGGGCGACCCACGACCGGGGTATTCCAGATACGAGGCGGAGTGTACGGTTCGAACTGGACGCTGTCCTTAAACAGGATTGAAAAATTATGATGATGCAGTCAGCCTGGAAGACCAGATAAGCGTCGACTATCCCGACGATCAACGCGTGCGATGACTGCGGACATGAGATGCCGGCAAGCATCGGCGAGAAGCGACAGGCAAAACTAGCGAGACTGATTGGACGCACGGTAGTCGCGAGGCGACATTCCGTAGAACGACTTGAACGACCGGCTGAAGTGCGCGTTGTCAGAAAAGCCCCATCTAGACGCGATTTCCGCAATGGAGAGATCCGCGTTGCCAGCGGTGGTCAGATCCTTGGCACATTGTGTGAGTCTTCGCTCGAGCACATACTGGCGGTAGTTTAGGCCGCCTTCCGAAAGCAGTCCGTGCAGATAACGAGTCGAAAACTGCATCGCGGTTGCGACTTTCCCGAGATCGAGATTCACGTCCGCGAGATGCCTGTCGATAAATGCCCTGGCTAGACGAAACTGCGCGGTTCGATGAACCGTAGCATGAGTCTGCACCTCGTCCATGCGTTCCCACAATGCCATGACGAAAAGATCGGAAGCGATGATGCCGGCTTGGCTCGCCGCTGCTTGCTCAATAGCGTCAAGGACGATGGAGAGACTATGGGCGAAATCGACCGCAAGTCGTGCGTAAGGGCGTTCACGATCAAAGCCGATCGCCGTGATGTCTTCTATTCGACTGATCTTCGACGTCAGCAGGTTGCGCGGGAGGAGGAAGAAAATGAACGTCAAGTCTTCAACGATACTTTCCTGGTAAGGTCTGGCGGGATCAGTGACATAAAACTCACCCGGACGGATGAGCGTATGTTTGGAATCCTGAGCGACGTAGATTGCACCCGACAGCGGCACGATGAGTTTTATCCGGTCGTCCTCGGAGCGTGCAATATGCTCTGTTCTTCTATCAACGTCTTGCTCACCTAGAAGGGACGTACCGGCGGTGACTGCGCCAAGGTTAGTGCCGTTGATCCAGGCATTGAACCGCTCCGGGTGATCGCATTTCACGCTGACTGGAACATAGTATGTTTCCACCTGATCGCGGTAAGCCGAAAATCGTTGGTTGACCGGCACAGAGTCAAGGCTGAAAACCGAGGGCATGGTGATCTCCCGGAGCGAGGCATGCGATTTGACAGACTAATGACCGCAATCGACGGTGTGGCGCACTGGCAGCATAGTAGATCGGAGCCGAAATGGTGCCCCGTTTTATTCTGAAGCGTGATGCGTGTGGAACGACACGGCGTATTTTTCTATTTCATTCAATGGTTAACGAATGAAATAGAAATGCGAATGAAAGATTCGTCCTTGCCGGGCGGCGGGTTTCAGAACCTGCGATAGTGACGCAACGACATGAAACCGAGCCACATTCGCGGCCGGTTTCATGGCTAGACCGATTGTTCAAGCGTTGCGAGCGGCGTGCGGGCGGCCGATCGCCAGATAGTGAGCCAGCGCAATCAGCGGGAAAGCGGTGGCGACCCCGGCGACCAGCGGCCAGCCACCGTGCTCATAGAGCGGGCTTGCGAGCGCAGAGCCGAAGGCACCGCCTACAAAAATGCTGGTCATATACAGCGCGTTCAGACGGTTTCTGCTCGCGGCATGTAACGCATAGATTTCCCGTTGTCCCAATACCATGTTCATCTGCACGGCGAAATCGAGGACGATGCCGGTCGCGACGAGCCCCGCCACGCCCCAGGCCGGATGGATCAATGCAGGCGTGTAGGCGAGCGCACCCACCACGAGCGCAATCAAGGTCGCGCGCACTGTATGACCTGCGTCGGCCAGACGCCCCGCAACCGGTGCCGAGGTTGCGCCGATCGCACCGACCAGCGCGAAGATGGCGATGGCGTTTTGCGAGAGCCCGAAATGCCGGATCAACTCGACGGGGATCGCGGTCCAGAAGAGACTGAACGAAGCGAACATCAGCGCCTGATACAAGGACCGATGGCGCAGAACCGGCATGGTGCGGACCAGGTGGCCGAGCGAACCGATCAACTCGAAGTAGGTCGCCTTGTGATCCGGCTGTCGGCGCGGAATGGTCAGCGCGAGCACGGTGGTGACGATTGTCATCACGACAGCGGCGGAGCCGAACACCGCGCGCCAGCCGAAATGTCCGGCGACCATGCTTGAAATCGGCCGTGACAGCAGAATGCCGAGCAGCAGTCCGCTCATGATGGTGCCGACCACTTTGCCGCGGCTTTCGTCCGGCGCGAGATGAGCGGCGAGCGGAATCAGAATTTGCACGGCCACCGAGCTGAACCCGACGAGCAGCGAGATCACGAGGAACCAACCCGGCTGATGCGCGAAGGCCGCCGCGGTGAGGCTCACGATCGACACCAGCGCGGTGGTGATCATCAGCTTACGGTTCTCCAGCAGGTCACCCAGCGGTACGAGAAAGAACAGGCCGAATGCGTAGCCGATCTGCGTCAATGAAACAATCAGGCTCGCGGTGCCGCCGGACATGTGGATGGCAGGCGCGATCAGCTCGGTAATGGGTTGCGCGTAGTAGAGATTCGCGACGATGGCACCGCAACAGAAAGCGAACAGCGCGATCAGGCCGCTTGTCATCTTTGCCGGACTTGCGCTGCCGGCAGTGGTGGACGACTGGGTTGACATGAAAACTCCCTGAAATCAAAAATGGATAAACGTGGATTCGGATGTGAGCTCAACGAGCCGCCGACCACGACGGCGCGTCGTTTTCGAGCGCTCTCACGCGGCGTTCCGTTGCGCGGCCGAACGCAGTGCATGCGCAAATACAGCGGGCGGTTGCGCGCCGCTAATGAACTCACCTGCAACCACGATGGCGGGAACCGCCTGAATGCCGAGTACGTCCGCCTGGGCGCGCGCCGCATCGATTTCCTGATTGCCTGAAGCGCTCAGCAGATACGCACGAACCTGGTCCGAATCGAAAGCATGTTCGGCAGCGATGGCGGCCAGCGTATCGAGCGAACCAATGTCGCGGCCTTCCGAGAAATAAGCCGCGTAGATGGCTTGATAGAGCGCAGCGGTCTTCTGCGGCTCGTGACGATCTTGAGCGAACTGCATCAGACGATGCGCGAGACGCGTGTTCGGCGTGCGCAGCACCTTGTCGTAGTTGAACTGGGCGCCTGCTGTCAGTCCGGCGGCAGCGACCTGCGCGTCCATGCTTTGCGAGCGTGCCCAGCTTCCGAATTTTTGAGTTCGATAGCTGCGCCGGTCCGCACCTTCGGGCGGCATCGACGGGTTCAACTCGAACGGCACGTAACGGATCGAAACGGCCGCGCCGACACCGGAATCGGCGAGCGCCGCGGCGAGATTTCGTTGACCGATCCAGCACCACGGACATATGAAGTCGTAATTGACCTCGACCTGAATGGCTTGCATGTTGCATCCCTCACTAGGTAACGCACACAGCATAGGCGTTGCGAGAAATTTTATGAATGGGGCTAAAATGCAATCCCACGTTGCGTCGGGCGCAACCCAGTCATCGTTGAGGCCATACATTGGACAAGCTCCTCGCCCTGAATACGTTGCTGGAGGTGGCTGATGCCGGCGGCTTTTCGAAAGCCGCCCAGCGTCTGGGTGTGGCCACTTCGTCGGTTACGCGTTTGATGGACTCGCTGGAAGCCTCATTGGGTACTGCGCTTCTGACCCGGACACCGAGAAAGGTCAGTCTCACGGACGCAGGCATTGCGTACGTCGAACAGGTCGGCAAGGTGCTCGACGATCTGGCCGAAGCGGACGAGAGCGTATTCGATAGCGGCGCGTCGCCGGTCGGCGCGCTGCGCATCGCGGTGCCGTCGACCTACAGCAGGTTACGGCTCGGTCCGCATCTCGCGGCTTTCCTGTCCGACAATCCCCGGGTGTTTCTCGATGTTGTCGTCGCGGATCACTTTGCCGATCTCGCGCTCGACAGAATCGACGTTGCGATACGAATCGGCCTGCCCAATCGCGACGCCAACCTGGTCGTCAGAAAGCTCGCGGACAATCCACGCTACGTGGTGGCGAGCCACGACTACCTCGAACGCGGCGGCACGCCGCAAACGCCGCAAGCGCTCGATACACACGAGTGCCTGCGCGTGGCGTACGGCGGCGGCTATCGGACTCGCCAGATCTGGACCTTCCGCCGCGAGGCTGTGGGGCAACACACTGAGGCTCGCGTCGAAGTGCGCGGCCATTTGCTGTCGAACAGTCTCGACATCCTGCTCGAAGCCGTGCTTGCGGGACGCGGCATCGCGTTGCTACCCGAGTGGCTGGTCGCCGCCGAGATTCGCGCGGGACGCCTGATGCGCCTCTTCGAGAACTTCGACGCGACTCCTCATAGCAGCGATGCAATCGTCTACGCAGCGTATCTGCCTAATCGCCGCCACTCCAGCAAAGTGCGGGCCCTCGTTCAGTTTCTCGAAGCGCGGCTTCACACCTCGCTGGAAGGCTGAGAGCCGGGCGCAGTCAGAGAGGCTTTGTCACTTCGATCAAACCTCGATCTGTCTGCGCAAGTTTTCGCCACCCAAGGGCATCTGACGCAGACGCTTGCCGGTTGCATCGAACAACGCATTGGCGAGCGCACCCGCGGTTGGCCCCATCGAGGCTTCGGCGCTACCTAGAAACGGCATGCCGGGCCGGTCGATCAAATGCACCTTCACGCTCGCCGGTACCGCCGGGAAGCGCATGATCGGATAGCTGCTCCAGTCAAAGCTGCGGATCTGCTTCGTATCGAATTGCAGTTCTTCGTATAGCGTCCAGCTCGAAGACTGGATGATGCCGCCTTCAATCTGATTGCGGACACCGTCCGGATTGACGATCTGACCACAATCGACCGCGGCGACGGCATGCTCGACGCGCACCAGGCCCGTTTCACGCTCGACCGAAAGCTCGACCGCAATCGCGACATAGGCCATGAGGTTCTTATACTTGCCGAACGCAAACCCCACGCCGCGCCCAGCTTGACGCGGCGGCCGCGGCCAGCCGAATTGCTTCGCCGCGAGCCGGATCACATCCTGCGCACGCGCATCCTGAAGGTGCTTCAGGCGAAACTCGACAGGATCCATCCGTGCGGCAAACGCCAACTCATCCATGAAGCTTTCAATTGCAAACACGTTGGTATGCGCGCCTAACGAACGCATGGCCGAGGTGGGCAGCGGCATCGTCGGCGAGAAGTTGTTCATGACGTGCACGTTCGGCAGCGTGTAGAGCGGGATTGCATTGCGATCCCCGCCGCCCTCGGGCTGCACCATCGGCGTGGAGGGCGCGGATACGAATGGCTTCGCCAGCAAGGTGGCCGGCATTAACCGTCCCGCGTTGACGATCCGCTCGTTATGAGAGCTGCTCCATAGCGCGTAGTCCCAGTTGACGATATTGTTTTGCGCGTCGAGCGATGCGCTGACCTCGGTGACCATCGCGGGCGTGAAATGGTCCCACGTATGCTCCTGGTCACGCATCCATTGCACGCGAACCGGCTGTCCGGGCAACGTCATCGCGATCAGCGCCGCGTGCGCGGCCGCATCGTCGGCGCCGTTGTGCCCATAGCAGCCGGAGCCTTCAGTGTGGATGCAGCGGATCTTTTCCTTCGGCATCGAGAGCATTTCCGCCAACCCGTCGCGCAATGGATAGACGCCTTGCGAGTGGGTCCATACCGTCAGCGTGTCGTTCTCGAACGTGGCGACTGAACATGACGGGCCGATCGAACCGTGCAACAGATAGCGCTTGATATAGGTCGCGCTCAGCGTCTTGACCGGCGCGGCCGCGGGCGAATGAGCATTGGCGATCTCGATCTGTTGCGTGGCGATTTTCTTGAGTTCGCTGTGGACGGTGTTGGGATCAGGCAGTGGGCGGCCGGCGCTCCATTTGCTGCCGGCCGAGAGGGCCCTTTGCGCGAGGACCGCTTGCCATTCGCCCCTTGCCACTACGGCCAGCATGTTGCCGTTTTTGACGACCTTGACTACGCCGGGCATCTTCATGACCTCGGCTTCATTGGTGTCCAACAGGTGAGCCTGATAGGCAGGCGGCAGCACCACGCGCGCGTGAACCATGTTGGGCAGGTGCATGTCCTGCACATAGCTCGCACCGCCGGTGAGCTTGCCTGGAATGTCCAGACGCGGCAGCGACGTGCCGATCACCTTGAAAGAGTGCGGATCTTTTAACGGCGAAGTGGGCGTCGCCATCCGATGCAGATCGACGGTTTGCACGGCCTCGCCATAGGTCACGCGGCGCCCGTCCGGCGCGGCGATCACGGCGTCTTTGACGACGAGCGTCGCGCTATCGACACCGAGGCGTTGCGCGGCCGCGTCGACGAGAATGCCGCGCACCTGGGCGGCGGCATTGAGCAGTGCGGTGCCGCTGTCGGCAATCGTATGGCTGCCGGCCGTCAAACCTTCGTCCGGCGAGAGGCCCGTGTCGGCGGTGAGGAACGTGATGAGCGACGGCGCCATGTTCAGTTCTTCCGCAGCCACCTGCAGTAAGGCCGTGCGTACGCCCGTGCCGAGTTCCACCTTGCCGGTGAAGACCGTCACCTTGCCGTTGGGCGAAATCTTGATCCACGCGTCGAGCAACGGATTGGTCTTCAGGCTGCCAGCGAGCGCTTCGGTTTGCTTGCCGATCTGCACGGCTTTGCCTTCATCCGCGATGACTTCCTGGGCGAGTGCATTCACACCGGGAACCAGGCTGAAACCGACCACGAGAGCGCCGGACAGCATGAAGCGGCGGCGCCCTTCGTCGACGTGATCGTCGTGTGCGCTCATTGCGTGACTCCTTTGCCCGATGCCACGCCGGTCGAGGCATCGGCACCGCCGCCTTCGGGTAGGCCGGCCACTTGCCGGATCGCCGCCAGAATGCGCATGTGGGTGCCGCAACGACAAAGGTTCGGTTCCATGTGTTCGCGCAGTTGCGCTTCGGTGGGATGCGGCGTGCGATCGAGCAGCGCCTGGGCGCGCATGATCATGCCCGCGATACAGTAGCCACATTGCGCAGCCTGGTGTTCAACAAAGGCCTTTTGCAAGGCGCCCGGATGTTCAATCGTGCCCAGGCTCTCGATGGTTCGAACCGCGCGATTGCCAATCGCCGATACGGGCAACAAGCAGGAAAATACCGCGCGATCGCCCACAATGACCGTGCATGCGCCGCATTGTCCGAGCCCGCAGCCGAACTTGGCCCCATGCAATTGCAAGTCATTGCGCAGCGCGTAGAGTAATGGCGTGGATGGATCGATATCCAGGGCGTGCTGCACCCCATTTACTGAGAGCTGGATCATCGCGTCTCGTTCTCCTTTCTCACCTTTGATGCGGTGTCGCTGACCGCGTCCCATCGAATGCGCGTCGAGTAGCTCGAGCGTAGATAGGCCGCCAGATCGGCGAGCTGGTCGTCGCTGAATACATCGCCGAACGGCGGCATGTAGTTCACTGCATCCTCGCCGTGCCAGGGCACGCCGCCGGCCATCATCTGGATCGCATTGCGCGGGGTGGTTGCGTTGACCGCGGTACTGAAGGCAAGACTGGGCCGTGTGCCGATGGTTTGCATCGGCGAGCCGCTGCCGTGACAGGACGCACACGAGCCGTTGAACAGGATCGCGCCGCGCTGAACGCTCGCTGACTGGGCATCCTGCATCGACTCGGAGGCTGTCTTCACGACTGTCATCACGGCCGGTTTCTGAATCGAAAGAAGATAGGTGGCGATGGCTTCGACGTCTTCTTGCGGCACCGTGGCCAGGTCGTGCGTGACCGGCAGCATCGGGCCGGCGGCGGCGCCGTGCTCGCTCGCGCGGCCGGTCCTCAGGTACGTCACCAACTGTTCCCTGCTCCACGGTTTCACGGCATCGCCCAACTGGTTGAGGGGCGGTGCCTCCCAGCCATCGACCTGGCCGCCATCGAACGCCTGGCCGGATTTCTCACCGCCGATTGCGTTCAACGGAGAATGGCAGGCGGCGCAATGTCCCAATCCATCCACCAGCAAATGCCCCCGGTTCCATTCCGCGCTCTGCGATGCGTCCGCCGCGCGCTCGCCGGGCCGCAGAAACAGCACATTCCAGAACGCCACCAAGGGTCTGAAATTGAGCGGGAAGATCAGCTTGTTGTCGGGCGTGGTTGCGTTGACCGGATCGCGGCTCATCAGGTATGCATAGGCCGCCGCGATGTCGTGGTCCGACATTCGGGTGAAGTGGATGTACGGAAAGGCAGGGTACAGTGGGTGGCCGTCGCGTGCGATGCCGTGGCGCAGCGCCCGTGCGAAGGCTTCCTGCGACCATGCGCCGATGCCCGTTTCAGGGTCCGGCGTGATATTGGTCGCGTAGATCGTCCCGAATGGCGTGGCAAGCGGCAAGCCGCCGGCAAACGGCTTGCCGCCCTTGGCAGTGTGGCACACCGCGCAGTCGCCGAGCGCCACGACGCGGGCGCCGTCGAGCTTGAGTTGGCGGTCGAACGAGGAAGCAGCAGGGGGACGCACCTCGGCGAGGCTGGGCTCCCACATGATGCCGGCCGCAACGGCGCACGCCACGACAACTGCGGCAATGGCCGCGAAAATGATCGGCTTGCGAGTCATCGCAGCACCTTCCGCAAAAAGAATCCTTTCGATGTCGTCAGGGATGCCCGACGCTCAAACGCACGGATGTGCGTGCGCTGTTTTGATTCTACTATAAATGTTCGATCGATAAATTATGGTGAAAATCGAGCCAACTTTTTCAGCTAGCACGACGAGCGCCGACGAGGCTTTCGCTCTTGCGCTGTCGCGTCATGGCGATTGGACAAAGCATATCGAGACCGTCGCTAAATGTCCTGATGGAGGCCTGAAGAAAGCTTAAATCCGTTGGTCTTGCGCCGCCGGGCTACTCTGCGGCGTGGCCCGAAACGGCACTGGATCGCATGACCTCGACTCATTGGCCGTTTAAGAAAAATTCAGCGACATGCAATGTATTTGCTGTCGTGAGGCGGTAGCATCGGGTGGTTTGGTTTCAACCCGTTGCAGATGGCATCAAGGCGCGGGTGCCCGTCGTAGCAGTAGCGTCAACGCAATGCCGCACATTGCGCAAGCCGCCGCGAGCCGGTAATTGTCCGCGAGTGAAAGGGTTGTTGCCTGAACGCGAACGGCTCGATCCAGCAGGGCGATCGCCCCGGCCGGCACGTCAGCGGTATTGCCGTTCAACGTCACGCCGAATAGCGAGCTGTGTGCGGTCAACCGTTCCAGGGTCTCGCTGCTGAACAGATTGACATGCAGGCCGAGCAGGTTCGAGTGGATCTGCTCCATGACGCGCTGGGTCACTGCAATGGACGTCGTGCCCAGTTGGCCGCTGAAGAGGCGGGTGGTTTGCACAACCGCACCGAACGTCAGCGCGTGTTCGGCAGTGACGTGTTTGGCAAAGAAGTAGATGATCGAAGTGAGTGCCATTGTCTGACCGAGCGCCTGCAGCAGTTGCGACGGAATGAAGTTGCCTTCTGCCCAGTCGGGTGTGAGTTGCGTGCCGAGACCGAAGGCGAGGGCGACCGTGGCAAAGCCAATCGCGATGACGCGGCGTGCGTCGAAGTGGAGAAGCATGAACGCCACGCACGGAGCGAACAGGATTTGCGGAACGGCCACCCAGCGAAGCGTATTGCCGACCTCGAGCGGCCGCAATCCGTGCACGCTGGCAAGAAAAATGGATGGAATGAAGCTTGTGTTCAGGACCGTGAAGCGGATCAATCCGACCAGCACCACCAGGAGCGCGACGTTAGGCTTCAGCAGGTATGAAAGTGCAATGCCGGGCGCTTCCGTCACCAGTTCAAGTAGCACGAAGGCCGCCAGCAATACGGCACCGACGTAGAACATGCCCGTGATGAACAGCGATTGAAACCAGAACAGACGTTCACCCTGATCCAGCGCGACGAACAGGCAAACGAAGCCGCTCGCGCCGAGCAGCATGCCGGCATGGTCGCTGCGCGCGGGAGTTTGCCGGATTGCTTCGTTCGGCACCGACATGAGCAGGCAGAGGATGAAGGGGATGGTAAGCGCGGCATTTTGCCAGAACAACCAGTGCCAACTGAGATGTTCGCTATACCATCCTTCGAGCGTGGCGGAGATGTTCAGCGACATTTCCAGGTTCATCGCGTATGCCGCAATGCCAAAAGGAATAAGCTTGGGTGGAAGGCTGCGGACAATGAAGCCGACGGTAACCGGCACGAATACGCCGGAAGCGAGGCCCGCAAGCGCCTGGAAAAAGATGAAGCACGCAAAGTTAGTACTGAGGGGCAGAAGCGTTTCGGCGGCCATGAAGACGACCGCGCCGGCCAGCAATACCCGCCTGGTTCCAAGGACGAAGGCGGCCCACACCGCAATAGGCCCAATGAACATTTGCGAAGCGGTAAAGGCTGTATTGATCCACGCACCTTCATCGAATCCGACGCCGAGCGCACCGCGGATATCGGCGAGTCCAAGCGATGTGATGCGGGATGTCAGCGTCGAAATCATCGCGCCGAGCAGCACGGCGACGATCGCAGGGAAAGGGCGAGCAGTTGGAGATGGCGGAGATGCGCTCGCGGCGGTCGAAGCCGGGGTGTTTGAAGTGCCCGGGATGATAGTGGAATTCATCGATTACGCCGCGGGTGGATGTCGGTAGGAATCCATATCATACAGAAGGAATAAGAAATCTGGACGCTGGGCACGAGCGGTACAAAATGAAGCCGGCGAATTCGCGATAGGATCTCGGTACAGACCGGATGAGGCCGACGGCGGAGCGCTGGCCACGCAGTAAGCGCTAAAGCGCTAACTGAGGTCGACAGCGTTGCATGGGACCGGAGCAAGCGCTAAAGCGCTAACTCCGGTCGACAGCTTTGCATGGGACCGCAGCAAGCGCTAAAGCGCTAACTCCGGTCGACAGCTTTGCATGGGACCGGAGTAAGCGCTAAAGCGCTAACTCCGGTCGACACAGGAGACAGCATGGACCTATTCACGTCGATGGAAGCGTTCGTCCGCGCCGCGGAAGCGCAGAGCTTCGCCGGCGCGGCGCGCCAGCTAGGCGTCGCCAAATCGGTGGTGACCTCGCGCGTCAAGCAGCTCGAAGACCATTTCGGCGTGCCGCTCTTTCATCGTTCGACCCGGGCGGTGCGCCTGTCCGAACTCGGCGAGACCTACTACCGCGAGTGCGCCGAACTGGTCACCAGGGTCCAGGATCTGTCCGGCCGCTCGCGCGGCGACCCGCAGGCGCTCGCTGGCACGCTCAATATCCACGTCCTGCCGGGCTTCGCGCTCGGCCATTTTTCGCAGACGCTGATCGAATTCCGCGCCGCGTACCCACGCGTGGAGTTCGTCGTGACCGTCAACGACCGGGTCATCGATCCGGTTCAGGAAGGCTTCGATCTGGCGCTGCAAATCTATCCGCCGGCGTCGAACCTGCTGGTCGAGCGGCGTCTCTTCCCGGTGCGCGGCGTGCTCTGTGCGGCGCCGGGCTATCTGAAGGAAGAACCGCTGATCGAGACACCGCTCGATCTGCTGCGGCACGATTTCGCCCGCTATTCGTACTACCCTTGGGGCGACAAGTGGCCGCTGATGCGCGGCAACGAGTGCTTCGAAATCGCGCTGAATCCGGTGCTCAAAACCAATAGCGTGCATCTGCTGCTCGAATTCGCGCGGGCCGGCGCGGGCGTCGTCTATCTGCCGACCATGGTCGCCGCCGCCGATCTGCTCGAACGCCGGCTGGAGCGCGTGCTGCCGGAGTACGCGGCGCCGCCGCTGTGGCTGTCGGCGGTGTATCCAGCCTCGCACCGCTCGACCACCAAGGTCAAGGCCTTCGTTGACTTCCTGCGCGCGCGCTATCTGCGCGAACCGCAGTGGGACAGGGCGCTCGGCATTGCGCCGCCGGACGACGAAACGAAAAGCGTCGGCGAGGAACTGTCCGACAGCTGACGCTCGCTCGAGGCCGATGAGGGTTCGCCACCAGGTAGTTTCCCTGGCGCGATTTTGGAGCACCCAGGGTTCGCGTTTCCCGACCCTCAGAACATTGCTGTAGCGCCTGTCGCCGCTTAATCTTCGATGCAAGCAACGCATTCGTGGATCAACTGGAGGCAGACATGCAACAAACCTGGTTCGGCAGCCTGGACAACTTTCGGAAAGGCTCCATCGAAATCATCAAGGGCAAACCGGAGCACTACGCGATGTCGAACGTGTTCGACGTGGCGAGCCGTGCTGAGCCCTATGAGAAAGTCGTCGTCGGCAAGAATCTCAAGTACGTGATCGAGACGCTGCGCGCGGAAGGTTCGTCGCCGTGGTTTGCTGCGTCGCACGATGAGTTCGCGGTCGTGCTCGACGGCGAGATCGACATCTATTTCATCAAGCCGTCGGACGGCCCGCTGGTCGACGCGCAGACCGAAGGCAGCGTGCGCCTCGAAGGCCAGCCGTCAGGCCAGTCGATGGGCCATGTGCGGCTGCGCCGCGGTCATCAGGCACTGCTGCCCGCCGGCGCCGCCTATCGCTTCGAAGCGAAGACAAAAGGCGTGCTGCTCGTGCAGACGATCCTCGGACGCTATTCGGTCGAGAAGTGGGCCGACATCTGCATCCACTGAATCCCTCTACACGATCGATCTTCCGGAGCCCATCATGGACAAACTCAGCACCCTGCAAAACGTCACCGCGAGCGAGGCCGACGCGGTCACCGGTTATCGCACGTTCTGCCTCGGCGACTTCGAATTCAGCCGCGACGCTTATTTCGCTACCGTCAGATGGCCGGCCAAAGGCCAGATCCGCTCGCACCAGATGCATGCCGACGACTTCCTGCGCGCGATGATGCGCGACGTGGCGTGGGGCTTCTTCTACGGCTGGGTCAACTTCGACGAAGTGATCGGCACGCGCAATCACTACGGCAAGGTCGACATGTACGCCGGTGCGTATAACGCGAGCTTCAAGGACGCCGGCGTCGATCATATCCAGCAGTTCGACACGCCGCTCATCATGGCGACCTTCAAGGCGATCCTGAAGGACTGGGTCAACGAAGGCTTCGACCCATTCGCCGCGCCGGAAGAAACCGGCTCCGCGTTCGGCACGAAACACGGCGACAACATCGCCGCGATCGAGCGCACGCGGATTGCCACCAAGCGCATGCCGGGCCTCGAAGGCGACTCGCCGTTACGCGACGATCTGCCCGTCAATCGCCAGTTTGCCGACGTCGGTCAGGACGAACCCGAGATTCACGCGGAGCCGGGCTTCGAAGGCGCGCTGCATGCGTTCAGTCTTTTCAAATACCTGTCGCGCTCGGACGTGACGTGGAATCCATCGGTCACGTCGGTGTGCCAGCAGAGCCTGTTCTGCCCGACCACCGAGGAATTCGTGCTGCCGGTGTTTCATGGCAACGACCGCGTCGAGTGGTTCCTGCAACTGTCCGACCAGATCATCTGGGACGTCGCCGACAAGGACAGCGGCGAGCCGCGCGCACGCATCACCATGAACGCGGGTGATATCGCCGCGATGCCGGCTGATATCCGTCACAAGGGCTACTCGCAGAAGCGTTCAATGCTGCTGGTGTGGGAGAACGCGACGCCCGATCTGCCCAAGCGCTACGAAAGCGGTGAACTGCCGCCGTATCCGATCCAGATGTAACTCATCGGCATTCCCCCCGATCGTCGATCGAACGGCGCCAGACCGCTGGCGCCGCGGGGAAAGTCGCGTCCAGGTTTTATTTGCACAGGACTGACATGCAAACGCAACTCTTCATCGGCGGCCGCTTCGTGCCGGCTGCAAACGGCGAAACGCTCGCCTCCCTCAATCCGCACGACAACTCGGTAATCGCCGATGTCGCGATGGCGGGCCCGGCCGATGTCGATCGCGCCGTCGCGGCGGCAAAGGCGGCGTTTCCGAAGTGGAGCAATCTCGCCGCGATGGAGCGCGGGCGCCTGCTCCTGAAGCTGGCCGACGCGATCGAAGCGAATGCCGACCAGCTCGCACGCCTCGAATCGCTCGATACTGGCCACCCGATCCGCGATACACGCAATCTCGACGTGCCACGCACCGCGGCCACGTTCCGCTATTTCGGCGGCATGGCCGACAAGTTCGAAGGCTCGGTGATTCCGGTCGAGCAGGGCTTTCTGAACTACCTGACACGCGAGCCGGTCGGCATTGTCGGGCAGGTGGTGCCGTGGAATTTCCCGCTCATGTTCACGAGCTGGAAGATGGCGCCGGCGCTCGCCGCGGGCAACTGCGTGATCATGAAGCCCGCCGAACTCACGCCGCTGTCGAGTCTCGCGATTGCGGAGCTGATGGCCGAAGTGGGTTTCCCTGAAGGCGTGGTCAACATTCTGCCGGGTTTGGGTCACGTGACGGGTCAGTACATCGCCGAACATCCGGAGATCAGCAAGGTCGCCTTCACCGGCTCGACCGCGGTGGGTCGCAAGGTCGTGCAGGCGTCGAGCGGCAATCTGAAGAAGGTGCAACTCGAACTCGGCGGCAAGGGCGCGAACATCGTATTCGGCGACGCGAATATCGATGCGGTCGTGCAAGGCTCGGCGTTCGCGATCTTCCACAACCAGGGGCAGGCCTGCATCGCCGGTTCGCGGATGATCGTGCATGAGTCGATCGCCGATGAAGTGCTCGAAAAGTTCGCCGCGTTGAGCCGCACGATCAAAATCGGCGATCCGCTCGATCCGTCGACCGAGATGGGACCGCTCACTTCGCGTCAGCACCGCGACCGCGTGCTCTCATTCGTCGATATCGCCCGTGAACAGGGTGGCCGCGTGCTGGCGGGCGGCAAAGCGCCGGACAATGCCGCGCTGGCCAACGGCTGCTATGTCGAGCCGACTATCGTCGAAGCGAAGCCGGAGCATCGGGTCTCGCAGGAAGAGGTGTTCGGGCCGTTCATGACGGTCACGACATTCCGCACCGACGAAGAAGCGCTCGCCATCGCGAACGGCACCGAATACGGTCTCGGCGCGGGTCTCTGGACACGCGATCTGCAACGCGCGCACCTTGTAGCGCGCGAGATTCGTGCCGGCATGGTGTGGATCAACTGCTACAAGCGCGTGAGCCCCGCGTCGCCATTCGGCGGCGTCGGCGCAAGCGGCTACGGCCGCGAAATGGGTTTTGAAGCGATGCGCGAATACACGCAGCCCAAGTCGGTCTGGGTCAACGTGGATGCGCAGATTCCGCCTTACTACCCGCGCTGAACCGCCATGGAACCGTTCATCTATAACGGCCTGCCGTCACGCGTGATCTTCGGCGCGGGCAGTCTCGACCAGCTCGATCGCGAGATCGGCCTGCTCGGCGCCACGCGGGCGATCGTGCTGTCCACGCCACAACAGCGCGCGCAGGCCGAAGCGCTCGCGGCAAGTCTCGGCTCGCGGGCGGCAGGCGTCTACGCCGAAGCCGTGATGCACGTGCCGGTCGAAACCGCGCGCGCGGCACGGGACTTCGCCGCAAGCGTCGGCGCCGATTGCGCGATCGCTATAGGCGGCGGTTCCACGACGGGACTCGGCAAGGCGATCGCGCTCGAAACCTCGCTGCCGATCATCGCAATTCCGACCACGTATGCAGGCTCCGAGATGACGCCGATTTACGGCCTCACCGAGGGCGGCGTCAAAAAGACCGGCCGCGATCTGCGTGTGCTGCCGAAGACGGTGATCTACGACCCGGCATTGACGACCTCGCTGCCGCCCACGTTGTCGCTGACGAGCGGGATCAACGCCATCGCCCACGCGGCGGAAGGGCTCTACGCACAGGACGCGAATCCGATCATCAGCCTGATGGCGGAAGAGGGCATCCGCGCGCTCGGCCAGGGGCTGCCTCGCGTGATGCAACAACCAGGCGATCTCGCGGCGCGCGGCGATTGCCTGTACGGCGCCTGGCTATGCGGCGCGGTGCTCGGCAGTGTCGGCATGGCCTTGCATCACAAGCTGTGCCATACGCTCGGCGGCACCTTCAATCTGCCGCACGCTGAGACGCACACCATCGTATTGCCGCATGTGCTCGCCTATAACCGTGCAGCCGCCCCCGAAGCGATGAAGCGTATCGCGCACGCATTGCACGCCGACGACGCCGCGCAAGCCGTGTTCGATCTCGCACACGACCACGGCGCGCCTACTGCGCTGAAAGACATCGGACTGACATCAGCCGATCTCGATGTCGCACTCGATCTCGCGTTTAAGAACCCGTACTGGAATCCGCGGCCGGTCGAACGAATACCGCTGCGTGCTTTGCTCGAAGCCGCCTTCGACGGGCGGCGCCCGGACTAGTGCGCCCACTTCATTCATACAAAAAAATTCAGGAGACAACCATGGACTCACATACCTTCGATGCGAGACGCCGCCGCTTTGTCAGCCTCGCGGCAGGCGGCGCGCTTGCCGCCACGACTTCGGCGTTCTCGCCGCTCGTCTTCTCGGCCGGCCCGCGTACGCTGAAAATCGGCTACGTATCGCCGCAAACCGGGCCGCTCGCGCCGTTCGGCGAAGCGGATCGCTTCACGATCCAGCAGATGCAGACGGCGCTGAAAAACGGCATCGTGATCGGCGGCAAATCGTATCCGGTGTCGATTGCCGTCAAGGACAGCCAGTCGAATCCGAACCGCGCCGGCGAAGTCGC
This sequence comes from Paraburkholderia dipogonis, assembly GCF_046027395.1. Lineage (GTDB taxonomy): Bacteria > Pseudomonadota > Gammaproteobacteria > Burkholderiales > Burkholderiaceae > Paraburkholderia > Paraburkholderia dipogonis_A. The sequence continues at coordinate 431,426 of NZ_JAQQEG010000001.1, forward strand.
CAACGACCTGATCCTCAAGGACAAGGTCGACATCATGCTGGTGTCCGGCACGCCGGAGACGGCCAATCCGGTGAGCGACGCGTGCGAGTTGAACGAGATGCCGTGCGTCTCGACGGTGGTGCCGTGGCAGCCGTGGTTCTTCGGCAGAAAGGGCGATCCGAAGAAGGGCTTTCGCTTCACGTATCACTTCTTCTGGGGACTGGAAGATGTGATCACCGTCTACACCGGCATGTGGCAATCGGTGCAGACCAATCACAGCGTAGGCGGCCTCTTTCCCAACGATGGCGACGGCAACGCCTGGGGCGACGCGAAGCTCGGCTTTCCACCCGTACTCGCGCAGAAGGGCTTCACGCTGAAGGACCCGGGCCGCTTCCAGAGCATGACCCAGGACTTCTCCGCGCAGATTTCGTCGTTCAAGCAGTCGAATGCGCAGATCGTCACCGGCGTCGTGATTCCGCCTGACGCCAAGAACTTTCTCGTTCAGGCGCGTCAACAAGGTCTGAAGCCCAAGGTCATTTCAATCGGCAAGGCGCTGCTGTTTCCGACCTCGATCGAAGCGCTCGGCGATCTCGGCGACGGACTCTCCACCGAGGTGTGGTGGTCGCCTTCGCATCCGTTCAAATCGTCGTTGACAGGGCAAAGCGCGCGGCAAGTCGCCGACGACTACGAGCGCGTCACCTCGAAGCAATGGACCCAACCGATCGGCTTCGCTCACGCGCTATTCGAAATCGCCGTCGATTCGTTAAAGCGCGCGAAAGACGTCGACTCGAACGAAGCGATCCGCGACGCGGTGGCCTCGACGAAGCTCGATACGCTGGTCGGCCATGTCGCGTGGGGCAGCGGCCCGGTGAAAAACGTCGCCAAGACGCCACTTGTCGGCGGCCAATGGGTGAAAGGTCAGAAGCATCCTTTCGATCTCGCAATCGTCAACAACCAGCTCGCGCCGAGCGTGCCGCTATCCGGCCCGCTGAAGCTGATCGTCTGAAATCAACGCGGAGAGCAGTGATGAACCCAGTGCTCAGACTCACCGGCGTGTCGAAGCGTTACGGCGCGCTACAGGTAACCGACGACATCAGCTTCGCGGTCGAACGCGGCGAAACCTACGGCATTCTCGGCCCAAATGGCGCCGGCAAGACCACGCTGTTCAACCTCGTCAGCGGCGACGTGCGGCCCGATCAGGGCAGCGTCGAATTCGACGGCGCGGATGTGAATCACTTGCCGCCGCATCGACGTTGCGCGGCGGGGATCGGCCGCTCGTATCAGGTGCCGCGGCCATTCGGCGGGATGACGGTGTTCGAGAACCTCCTGGTCGGCGCCACGTTCGGCGGCGAACTGACTGGCCACGCCGCCTACGACGTCTGCGTCGACGTGCTCGAACGCACCGGCCTCAAAGCCCGTGCCAACCAGTTGGCCGGCACGCTGGGACTGCTCGACCGCAAGCGGCTCGAACTGGCTCGCGCGCTCGCCACGCAGCCGCAATTGCTGCTGCTCGACGAGATCGCCGGCGGCCTCACCGAACCCGAAACGCACGCGCTCGTCGACGAGATTCGCCGCGTCAAGGAGCGTGGCGTGACGATCGTGTGGATCGAACATGTCGTGCATGCGCTGCTCGCGGTGGCCGACCGTCTGCTGGTCATCAACTTCGGCAAGCGGCTCGCGGAGGGCCTGCCCGCCGCCGTGATGGACGACCCCGAAGTGCGGCGCGTGTATCTCGGACTGGAGGCTTGAGCATGTCGGCACTATTGGAGACTCGCGCGCTGAGCGCGTTTTACGGCGACTTCCAGGCGCTATTCGGCATCGACGTGACGGTGGCGCCGGGCGAAGTGATCGCGCTGATCGGATCGAACGGCGCGGGTAAATCGACCTTTCTGAAATCGGTGGCGGGGCTGCTGCGCCCGCGCAATGCCGATCAGATCCTGTATCGCGGCGAGCCGATCGGCGCTGCTGCGGCGGCGAGCATCGTCGGCATGGGCATTGCGCTGGTGCCGGAAGGGCGGCGTCTCTTCGCAAGTTTGACCGTCGAAGAGAACCTGTTGCTCGGCGCGTTCAGCAAAAGGCCGGGGCGCTGGAATCTGCAAAGCGTCTATGCGCTCTTCCCGGCATTGCAGGAGCGCCGTCATCACGCGGCCACGGCGTTATCTGGCGGTCAGCAACAGATGGTGGCGATCGGCCGCGCGTTGATGAGCAACCCCGATCTGCTGATGTGCGACGAACTCTCGCTCGGCCTCGCGCCGGTCATCGTGCGCGAAATCTACGCGGCTTTGCCTGAGATCGTCTCGCATGGCATGAGCGCGATCGTCGTCGAGCAGGACGTGCAACTGGCGCGCCGCGTGTCGTCGCGTTTCTATTGCCTGCAGGAAGGGCGCGTGTCGTTGACAGGCGTGTCCGCCGAAGTGTCGGACGAGGCGATCACGCAGGCGTATTTTGGAGTGGCCGCATGAACACGTTCATCCAAATCGTCGTACAGGGCGTGCTGTTGGGCGCGCTTTACGGGCTCTTCGCGATGGGTCAGTCACTGGTGTTCGGCGTGATGCGGCTCACCAATACCGCGCATGGCGACTTCATTGTGCTGCTGGTGTTCGTGCTGTTCGCCTTGACGAGCTTCGCTCATTTGCCGCTCGCCGTCGCGCTCGTGCTGTTGCTCGTGATCGCGTTCGGCGCGGGGTATGCCGTGCAGTTCGCGCTTCTGAACCGCGTCAGCAGCCGCGATCCGCTGCCGTCGCTGATCGTCACGTTCGGCTTGTCGATCGTGATCCAGAACGTGTTGCAGCAGATGTTCTCCGCGGACCCGCGTTCCATCGCCACCGGCAGTTTCGAATCGCAGAGCATCACGCTCGCGGGCGGCATCACGCTCGGCTATCTGCCGCTCGTCACGCTGGTGGCAACCGTGGCGCTCGCCTTCGCGATGCAGTGGCTGTTCGGCCGCACGCCGCTCGGCCGCGCGTTTCGCGCCACCTCGGACGATCGCGAGATCGTGCAACTGATGGGTGTCTCGTACCGGCGCACCTATGCGCTGGCGATGGGTATCGCCTTCGTGCTGATCGCGGTGGCCGCGGCGCTCTATTCGATGCGCACGGCGGTGTCGCCGACCGATGGCCCGGCGCTGCTGCTGTATGCGTTCGAGGCGGTGATCATCGGCGGAATGGGGTCGTTCTGGGGCACCTTCGTCGGCGGCATGGCGCTCGGCATTGCGCAGCAGGTGGGCTTTTACTTCGACCCTGGCTGGGGCATCTGGCTTGGCCACGTGGTGTTTCTCGGCGTGCTGGTGGCACGGCCGCAGGGCTTGCTGCCCAAAACCGCATAGAGGCTTCGACATGACCATGCAATTGAACCAGCCCGCAGCGGGCTTCGAAGTGCGGCGCGCGACCCGTGCAAGCCGCGTGGCGGTGATCGTGCTGCTGATCGTCGCGCTGGCGGTGGCGAGCGCGCCGTGGTGGGCCGGACGCGATGCCATGCGCGACTTCGTGCAACTGGCGTCCTACCTGGTATTCGCGTTGATGTGGAACCTGCTGGCCGGTTATGGCGGGATGGTGTCGATCGGCCAGCAGGCATTCTTCGGCATCGGCGGCTATGGGATGCTGATTCTCGCCAACTATTGCGGCATCTCGCCGTTCATCGCGGTGCCGATTGCTGCCGTGATTGCGACGGTGGTGGCGATTCCTGTGTCGATGGTGGCGTTCCGGCTCGAAGGCGGCTACTTCGCGATCGGCACCTGGGTGATCGCCGAAGTTTTCCGGCTGACGGTGGCGAACGTCTCGGTGCTCGGCGGCGGTTCCGGGACGAGTCTCACCGCATTGCAGGACGTGCCGCGTGCGCTGCGCGAGTCGCTGACGCTGTGGCTGGCGCTGGCCATCGTCGCGGCGGCGATCGGACTGCTGTATCTGTTTTTGCGCTCGAAAGCCGGTCTCGCGTTGACCGCGATGCGCGACAACGCGGTGGCGGCGAGCAGCCAGGGTGTCGACGTGAAGCGCGCGCGCCTGATCGTCTATCTGGTGTCGGCGTGCGGCACCGCGCTGGCGGGCGGCCTGTACTTCGTCGGCAACCTGCGCATTTCGCCCGACGCCGCGTTCTCGGTGAACTGGAGCGCGTTCGGCATTTTCATCGTGATGATCGGCGGCCTCGGCACGCTCGAAGGGCCGATTGTCGGCGCGCTGATTTTCTTCCTGTTGAATCAGTTCCTGTCCGATTTCGGCACCTGGTATCTGATCGGCCTCGGCGCGCTGGCGATCGTCGTGACGATGTTCTTTCCGCAGGGACTGTGGGGCTTCGTGTCGCACCGCTACGGCCTGCAATTGTTTCCCGTGGGCCGGCGCGTCGTGTTTCGCGACGCCGGTCCGTCTCAACAACGCTCGCCGGACGGCGCGACCGATTCGCTCGACGCGGACTCGGCGGCCCACCGCGCATGAGGCCAACCATGAACGATAAAACCATCCACCAGCTAACTCAGAACGTGCTCGATACGTTTGCCGATTGCACCGATCCACGCCTCAAGCGGATCATGACCGCGCTGGTCACACACCTGCATGCATTCGCCAGCGAAGTCGAACTGACCGGCGACGAATGGCGCCGTGGCATCGAATTCCTGACGGCCACCGGCAAGATGTGTAACGGCATCCGCCAGGAATTCATTCTGCTCTCGGACACGCTCGGCCTGTCGATCATGATCGATGCCATCAATCACGGGCGCGGCGGCGTCACCACCGAAAGCAGCCTGCTCGGTCCGTTCTATCGCGAAGGCGCGAAGGAAGAAGAATTCGGCGCCAACATCGCCCGCACGGAAGGCGAGCCGACGCTGATTCATGGCCGCCTCGTCGACGAGCGCGGCGCGCCGGTGGCCGGTGCCTTGATCGAGGTGTGGGAAACGGCGAACAACGGCATGTATGAAGGCCAGGATCCCGATCAGCCCGAGAGCAACCTGCGTGGCAAATTCCGCTCGGGGCCGAACGGCGAATACGCATTCAGGACCATCAAACCGACCAGCTATCCCATCCCGACTGACGGCCCGGTCGGACAGATGCTGATGGCGACCGGCCGTCATCCGATGCGGCCTGCCCATATCCATTTCCTGATCGTTGCGCCGGGCTACGAGACGCTGACAACAGCGCTTTACTCCGAGGGCGATCCCTATGTCCACTCCGATGCAGTGTTCGGCTCGAAGCCGTCGCTCGTGATCGACTACGTGCCGAATCACGACGCGGCCGCCGCCAACGAGTGGGCGCTGCCGAGTCCGTTCTTCGAAGTGCAGCGCGACTTCGTGCTGTCTGCGCGGCACGCATGAGGAGGCGAGGCGATGAACGCGGCGAATCCCGAACCTCACCAAGGCTTTCTCTGCGCGCTCGACGATGTTCCCGATGGCGGCGCGCTTGAAATCTCCGCTGACCAGGCCGGCGCACCAGGCGTCGTGGTTCTGCGTCGCGGCGAAGACGCGTGGGCTTACCGCAACGTGTGCCCGCATTTTTCGATTCCGCTGAATTACGAACCGAACACGTTCTGGGCCTACGACGCCGAACTGCTGATGTGCGCGCATCACAGCGCGATGTTTCGCTTCGAGGACGGTGTGTGCGTCGATGGACCGTGCGAGGGCGCGTCGCTCACGCCGGTCGACATCCGCATCGAACAACGAAAGATATTCAACAACGACTGGAGGAGGCAAACATGAAAGGCAAAAGGCCGAAGCGCCTCGCGATCGCAGGCTGCACGTTCGCATGCATTGCGCCAGCCATTGCCGGCGCGCAAAGCAGTGTCACGCTGCAAGGCGTGATCGATGCGGGCGTCACGTATGTGAATAACCAGCATGGCGGCGCCGCGACGCTGTTCGACAGCGGCGTGCTCTCGCCGGACCTGCTGACGTTCAAAGGCAGCGAAGATCTGGGCGGCGGCAACAAGGCGATTTTCGAACTCACGTCGCAGTTCGATCTGGGCAGCGGCGCGACGATTCCGGGCGCCGGACAGATTTTCAACCGCACGGCGCTGGTCGGGCTCACTAATGACCGCTTCGGCTCGCTTACCTTCGGCAACCAGTACGACTTCATGTTCGAGACGCTGACGCTCGGCCTGTATGACGGCGCGTTCCTGTTCGGCGGCATCTACGATTTTCGCCAGGGGCCGTTTACCGCGCTGGGCGTGCCGAACAATCCGACCGGTTCATTCGATTTCGACCGCATGGCGGGCACGACACGCGTAGGGAACTCGGTCAAGTATCGCAGTCCCGACATCGCGGGGTTCACGTTCGGTGCGCTCTATGGATTCGGTGGCGTGCCCGGCTCGTTCTCGTCGGACTCGACGATGAGCTTCGGCGCGAACTATGCGAGCGGTCCGTTGGGCGTCGGCGCGGCGTATGTCGAGGTGAAGTATCCGCAACTGGGCGACGGTCACGACGGCATTCGTAATTTCGGCTTCGGCGCGCACTACAACTTCGGCAGCGTGCTGGGGATGCTGCTCTACACCAACACGAAAAACACCGCGAGCGGCGCGAAGATCGACGTCTACAAGGGCGGCGCGTCGTGGACGATATCAGGTCCGTGGACACTCGGTCTCGACTACGCGTACATGAAGGGCAACGATGTGCTGCTGAACAACAAGGCGCAACAGGTCACCACCGCGTTGCAGTACAGCTTTTCGAAACGCACCACCGCCTATGTCGAAGCGATCTATCAGCGCGCCAGTGGCGACGCGGCTGTGACGCGGGCATGGATCAACGGTTTGCTGCAACCGGACGGCGCAGCGAGCAACCGGTCGCAGACGCTTGCGCGCGTCGGTTTGCGTACCAGCTTCTGACGACCCAGGCGTGCGCGGCCCAGCCCAAGGAATGTCCGAATTTCGAAAGTGGTTGTCAGGCGTACTTTTCGGGAAACGGTACCATTCTAGAGGGCCCCACTGACGCTGTCGTTACGGCGTCGCTCGTACGGCGTGACAATGGGTATTCCAATCATGCGTAGGCGTTGACATGGCACAGTCTCTGGAAGGGAAGGTCTGCGTGATAATCGGCGGTTCCGGCGGTATCGGCAGTGCGACGGCGAGGCGCCTGGCGGCACTGGGCGCGCGGATCGTCGTGACCAGTCATGGGGATTTGCAGAAGGCGCAAGGGGTTGCCGGCTCGCTGCCGGGGAGCGGCCATCTCGCCGCGGCGGTTTCGATCACCGACAGTAGCGCGCTCAACGATCTGGCCGCGAAAGTGCAAGCCGAATATGGGCGCACGGATGTGCTGGTCAATACGGCCGGCATCACGCAGGCGGTGCCGCACGCGAATCTCGACGCACTCACGGACGAGTTGATCGACCAGATATTTGCCGTGAACTGGCGAGCGCAGTTTGCGGCGATCCGCGCTTTCCGTGCGTTACTCGATGCAAGCGGCGACGGACTGGTGGTCAACGTCTCGTCCATCTCGGGCACCACAGGGCAGCAATATCGCCTATTGTGCCGCCAAAGCGGGGCTCGACGTGATGGCGGCTTCATTGGGCCGCGCGCTGGCGCCGCGCATTCGGGTATTGAACGTTTCTCCGGGAGCGGTCGATACGACTTTCGTGCCCGGGCGCGGCGCCGACTTCAATGAGAAAGTCGCGGCGACGACACCGCTTCGCCGCATCGGCACGCCGGACGATGTGGCTTCCGCAATCGAGGCGTGCGCGACGCATCTGACGTTCAGCACGGGCGTGACCATAGTCGTCGACGGTGGCCGCCGCCTGAATTGAGCCCGCTAGCTGGCGTAGCTCACACGAACATCATGGCACGCGATGCGGCATCGATAACAGAAAGAGGCTGGGCTCGCCGTTGCGCGAGCCGACGCTCAATGGCGCATCGAAAAAATTATCGGACTCAGTGGTAAATCCGTGGGCCTTTTGATCACGGTGCCCTTCAGTTGCCAGCGTACGCTTGAACTGAAGAGGTGCGCTGCCGATCTTCATCGACGGTCATCTGGTCGGCGCGTTGGGCGCCAGCGGCGCGCCGTCGGATGCCGATGAGTCTGAATGATTAACCGGCGTGCACGTTAAGCGTTACCGAGCGTCTGCGGAACTCGCTGGGCGGGACGCCCATATGCTGCGAGAAGAAGCGCGTGAAGTGACTATGCTCTTCGAAGCCGAGTTCCGCGGCGATGTCGGACAGCGGTTTATCGCTCGTGCCGAGCAGCTGGATTGCGTGCGACATACGAACCCAGTCGATGTAGTGTTGCGGAGAAACGCCCATGCAGCGGCGGAACTGCTCGAAGAAGCGCGAACGCGACAATCCGACCTGTGCGGCAACCTCTGCCACCGTTGGATTGGCGAGCGAAGTGTGTTTGATGAAGTTCAGCGCTTTGTGGATCCGGAAGTCGACCGGCCGGCCCGACGGCGTGATGCCGGCGGTCAGGGCCGGGTCTGCGAAGTCACGCCCAAGCGCGGTAATCAGATCTTCGAGAATGCTCATGCAGCCGTCGTCCTGAGCCACCAGATGATTGGTGATCGCAGCGGCCAGGCGTTCGACGTGATGGTGAACGTCGGGCGTCACCACGACGAGCGGTTCCGGAAAGATGTTCGCCGTACCGTGTTCACCGAGCTGCAATCGCGCGCGCAGCCACGGCGCCTCGATAACGAGCGAGAGTATCAACGACGGCTGGTCGTCGCTGCCGCCCTTTGCATGTTCGACCCACGGGTTCAGGCAGATCGCGCGTTCGGCGCTCAGCGTGCGGTCTTGAGCGCCGATGCGGAACACGCAATCGCTTCCGCCGAGTTTGAAGAGGAACTGGTATTGAGAATGCGCGTGAGCCACAAGCGGACGGCTGATGAAATTCACCGTTGCCCGGCCGAAGCTGCCCTGCAGGATCCAGACGGGCTTGTCGCCGTCGGTTGGTACTGTTGTCATGCCACACTTCTCCTCGATGAACCTCGGCTACCGTGCGCAGCAGCGGTCCTTCGACTCAACAAAAAAAGACGCTTAAGTCAGCGGTTCGATTCGATGTCACGGACATCGGGATATTGTTCTCGTAAGCTCTACTTAAACAAATGAGAGGAGATGCGTCAATGAGTAGAAACGTGCTGAGGCCGCCGCCATTCGCAAGTTGGGTCGAGCGGCAGTGAGCGGTCGCAGGGCGTCGCTATGCTCGAACTCGAACTTCACATGGGTTCTATATATCGGCGCGCCTCATCGCTCGACAATACGCCGCGGTCCTTGCGGTTCGCGGCGCTGGCCGCGTACACGTCCTTGCGTGCGTGCGTGATGCCGAGCGGTTCGAAGCCGCTGCCCGGGTTGAATGCCATCTGGTTGATGCGCGCTTCCTCGTCGGCGGAGGGCAGTGACGCAATCTCCAGCACGCCTATCGCAATCGGCGTCCCCGTCCATACGACCGATGCATCGTTGACCGGCGTGCTTTCTTCATCCACGAAGAACTGCACGCAGAGTTGCCATTTGAGCGGGCCGGTTTTTAAGCGGTTCAGCAGGTCTTCGCGCAGATAGTCGTCGCCGTGGCGGTCGCCGTTCGTCCCTTGCACGGTTGTATCTTCGGGCTGAAGCGAGTACTTGATGGCCGCGGCGCCCAGCTTGACGACCGAGCCCCAGAACCGCTCGGTCGTGAGACTCTCGACGGAGTGCAGGGTCGTCTCCTTGGCGACGATCGCGATGATGCGGGCTGTCTCGACGGGCCCCAGTTTGCCGCTCAGCACTTCCATCGACGCCTGCTCCAGTGCCCCAAGCGCGCCTTTGGCGATCTGGGCGACGAGGATATCGGCGAAGTCCATGAATTGCACCGCGTTTCTCGCATGCGAGCGGCCGCCCTCATTGGTCATGAGGAGATCGGTTTCAATGCCTTGCGGGGTGAAGAACTTGATGGCGACACCGCGAACGTCGGCGGCCTGGTCGGAGAAAGGACAGGGCTGCCCGTTAGAAAAGCGGCAGGCGACCCGGTAGCAAAGCGACGGCGCCAGATCGTCCTGTTTCGCAAAGGGGCCATGCTTGAGCGCAGTGGGTATCGTTTCGAAGATCCGCAGCGTGCCGAAGGCGCCGAGCGTTTGCTTCTGATGCTGACCGCGGTCGATGCGGCCGTCCAGATGAGTGTTGCTACTGGCTGCAATCGCCGCCTGCTGCGCCTTGATTTTCTCGACGAGGATGGCGATGACCTTTGCGTCTTCGGGCTGGTCGATCCAGCCTGCGCCGCGTTCTGCTTTGTCGGGGGAGTCGTTGGCCATGCTCGTCCTCCATCAAGGTTCGCCGCGATGGGAATGCGTCCAAGCCCGCGCTGAGGTAGCCATCGTGCCGCTGCCGGAGCGCATGGATCTGAACTACATCGTAGACTACGGCGCAATCGAACGCATGATCGCTTCAGCATCCGGCGCGCGCGATCGCGGTGATCACCATGATCACCGCGATCGCGCGCGCGGCGGTTCACCCGTTCAGTGCATGCCCGACGGGTTCGGCGGCGGCAATGCCGGATCGAGCTTGGCGGACTCTTTAACGAGCTGTTGCGTCATCGCGGCCGCGACGGCGTTCGAGCTGCGATGTGGCTGATCATCGTGCACAAATGGCTCAGGCGGCGGGAGAGCCGGATCGAGCTTGGCGGATTCCTTGACGAGTTCGTCCGTCGCCGCGGAAGAGACTGAACTCGAATCGCGGCGGTGCAGACCGTCACGGCCGTGTCCGGTCTGTTGCACGGCGGCTGCTTTTGAATCGGCGGGGGCAGGGGCCGCGGCCAATGCGGGCGTTTGCGGGGTTTGCGGGGTTTGCGGATGCGGCTGTGCTTCTTGCCGCGGCACTTCTGCGGCGTGCTGGGTCGACGGTTCGGGCGCAGGCGCGATGTGTCCCTCCACAGATTGCATCGGGACGCGAGCGGAGTCGTCCGTGCTTGCGCTGCGCGGCAGCGTGCCGGCTGCGTTGTCGGCGGTCACATGCAGGGTGCCGGTTTGCACCTTATCTGCGGCCAACGCTGGGGAGCCGTCTGTAACGGCGCCGGGCGCGCGCGTCGACGGGTCGCTTTTTGGGGACAGTAGATAAACAGCGAATGCGACCTCTGCAAGCACCAGGCCGACTACCAATGCTTTTCCGATATTCCTCATAATTAGCCAACGGGTGCTCAGAGCGATGCGATCGCACATCATAACCAACCGCCCGCTGGCGGTTTGTAACGAGAGGTATGCGGAAGTAACCGGAATACTCGGCGCGGACCATGCTAGATTTGACTTATCGCGCCATCAACGGAGGTGTTTTCATGGACACGCATTCGATTCTGGGCATGATTCACGCCGAAGAGGCATTACTGGTCTCGATCGTACGGTCGTTGCCTTCGGACGTGCGACGCGCGGTCGCTAACGATTTCCACGAGCAGGCTCAATTCGCTGAGACGTCGCATCTGAATCCCACCACCGATCGTGAGGCGAGCGACGCCTTCAAGGCTCACATCAGACGGCTGTCGAACATGCTTGCTTCGCTATCCTGAGGGAGATGTGGGGCGCTGGCGCCACGCATTCGGTGTTGAACGTAGCCTCGGGCCTTCTGTCGGCGCGAGCAATGCTTGGGTCCTCATGTTTAGTTCTCCAGGATGCTGTCATAGCTGGAATCCGCGCTGACTCACGCGGACAATTTCGCGGCGATGCGTTCGGCCACCATGATGGTGGTGACGTTCGTCGCAGCCGACGGGATGTCGGGAATGATCGATGCGTCGACGACCCGCAGCGCTTCGACGCCGCGTACCTTGCCCCACGCGTCGACCACAGCGGTGGGATCGGAGTCGGCGCCCATCGGCACGGTCGAAGTCGGGTGCAGATATGCGGCGGCATTCGAAACGATGTTCGCCCTGAGCGCTTTGCCATCGTCTACGGTATTGCCCGGCGCCATCTCGTGATCGATCACGTCCAGCAACGGTGCGCTTCGGCCAATCCGGCGGGACAGTTGCACGGCTTCGACCAGGCGGTCGAGATCATTCTGGTCATCGAAAAAGTTGTAGCGAATATCCGGTTCAGCGCGTGGATCGCGGCTCGAGAGTCGCAACCGACCGACTGACTTCGGCAGCGTCACCGCACAGGCCAGAACGATCGCGCCGCCGGTGGGGCTGACCTTTGGGTCGATCAGATGCGTGCCCGAGATGTGCAGATCGAGATCGCCTGGCGCCGCGCTCTGGGAGCGTGTCCACACCAACGCGCCGGCGGCGGGCTTCATCGAATTTGCTTCACGCTTGAGTGCGTAGACGTTGTAGAAAAACGGGTGGTCCTGCAGCCGATTTCCCACGGGCAGATCAGCGACGGTTGCAATGTTGAATTCGGAAAGATGCGCGGCAGGCCGAGCGCTTGCATAACTCTGGTACGCTGATCAAACACCATCCACGACGAAGAAGCTTTCAATCATGAAACGACACAGCGGTGTGTTCACGACGTTGGCATCCTTCCTGGTATCCAGCGCGGTCTTGCCCGCATTCGCGCAACCCAACGACGCGAGCGCCCCGCAAGCCACAACGTCGAGACCAGCAAGCGCCACGATGGCCGCTGTGTTCGCGCCGAGCGGCACGTTGCGCGCGTCGATCAATCTCGGCAATCCCGTGCTGGCGGCGCTCGATCCGGCAACGGGTAAGCCGGTCGGCGTGTCCGTCGATCTCGCCACCGAATTCGCCAAACGGCTCGGCGTGCCGCTGCAACTCGTCGCGGTGAAGTCGGCGGGCGCCGCGGTTGAGAACGTCGAGCAGGACAAGGCCGACATCGGTTTCTTCGCGGTCGATCCGAAGCGCGGACAGGAAATTGCATTCACGAAGCCGTATGTGCTGATAGAAGGTTTTTATCTCGTGCGCGCCGCATCGCCGATCGCCACCAACGAGCAGGTCGATCAACCCGGCGTGACGGTCGCGGTCGGCAAAGGCAGCGCCTACGATCTGTTTCTGACCCGCGAACTACACCACGCGACGCTCGTGCGGATTCCAACTTCTCCTGCTGTTGTGCAAGGCTTTCTCGATCAGCATCTGGACGTGGCCGCTGGCGTCAAGCAGCAGCTCGAAAAGGACGCCGCCAAAACAGGCGGAGTGCGCATACTGGACCAGCGCTTCATGGTGATCCGTCAGGCGATGGGCGTACCTAAAGCGAAAGGCGACGACGCGGCCGCATACCTGTCGACATTCGTCGAGGACATGAAAGCGTCCGGCTTCGTCACGGCGTCGCTGGCGCGGCATCGGATCACCGGCGCGGTGGTGGCGAAAGCCAACGACTAGCACCATACATCAATGGGCCGACGAGGCAGCCTTAGGGCGACGCGTTCTGTTGCCCTGTCTTGCGCGGATCACTCAGTTCGCTCGCGGACCAGCCGCCTCCGAGGTCGCCGATCAACGACGCCGCATCGAGCAGCCGTGTTTGCTGCACGTTCAATGCGGTCTGCTGAAGATTCAACTGAGTGGCTTGCGCCGTCGCGACCGTCGTAAAGTCCACCGTCCCCGCCTGATATTCATTGCGCGCGATCTCGGTGCCGCGCGTCGCATCGCGTACGGCGCGCTCCAGCACCTCGGCTTGCTGCGCGAGGATCCGCAAGCCGGCAAGGTCGTTCTCCACACCCTGGAACGCAGTCAAAACGGTGCCGCGATAATTGGCCACGGCCGCTTCGTAAGACGCTCTTGCCGCGTCGACCTGCGCGCTGCGCTGCCCGCCATCGAAAAGCGTTTCGCTCGCCTGGCCGCCCAACGACCAGACATAGTTGCCGATGTGCAGCAGGCCGGCCAACGGCGACTGCGTGAAGCCGTCCAGCGCCGACAGCGAAATCGTCGGGTAATACGCGGCAACGGCCACGCCGATCGCGGCGTTTTGCGCCGCCATCTGACGCTCGGCGGCGGCAATGTCGGGCCGGCGCTCCAGCAGCGTGGACGGCACGCTGACCGGAATGGATGGCAGCGTCGGCAGCGTGGTGTTCGGGGGGATGTCCAGCTCTTCCGGATTCTTGCCGACCAGCACGGCAATCGCATGAACGTTTTGAGCCCGCGCCACGCCCAGCGCAATCAGACTCGATTGCGCCGACTCCAGTTGCGTCTGCGCGGTCACCAGATCGGAAGGCGGCACAGTGCCCGCCTTGTCCTGCTCGGCGACGACGCGCAATGATTGCTCGAACGCATCGACGGTGTGAGTGAGCAAGTCGATATTCGCATCCGTCACGCGCAGATCGATGACGGCGTTCGCCAGCGCGATCTGCTCGGAGAGCGTGGCGTTCGCGAGCGTCGCCTGGCTGGCCTGCGCGGTGGCGGCGCTCTCCTCGATGTTGCGTCGCACGAGGCCCCACAGGTCGGGTGCCCAACTCGCATTGGCTTCGAGCGAGCCGGCGTTGTTCACGCGCTGGAAACTGCTCGCGCCCGCAGCGCCGCCGAATGAACTGCTATTGAAATTGCCGGTCGACGACCGTGCGCGGGTCACCGACCCGGTCACGCCGATCGTCGGGAACAGGGCGCTACGCGCAAGCCGCACTTCGGCGAGCGCCTCCTGGTAGTTCGCATAGTCCTGGCGCACAGTCTGATTCGACACCGACACGAGCGGCTCGAACTCATTGATGAGCGGGTCGTTGAAGCCCGTCCACCAGTCGCCCTTTGGACGCTCGGCGGCGGGCTGCGCTTCGGTCCAGCCGGGCAGTTCCTTCCACGTGGCGGGCGTCGCGACGGGCGGCCGATGATAGTCGGGGCCGACCGTGCAGCCGCCTGTCAACACAGTCGATAAGGCCAGCATCGCGCCAGCCAGTCGGGTGGGGGAGATCGTCTTCATCATGCGCTCGTATCCGGTGCTTCGCCGCGGCGATTCCACGGCAGGCGCGCTGACCATTTCGCGAGTCGCGCGCGCAGCCGGTCGAGGTACAGATAAATCACCGGCGTCGTGTACAACGTAAAAACCTGGCTCACGAGCAACCCGCCCATGACCGTCACGCCGAGCGGTTGGCGCAGCGACGCGCCCTGGCCGATGCCGATCGCCAGCGGCACCGCGCCCAGCACGGCGGCCGCGGTCGTCATCATGATCGGGCGCAGCCGCACCACCGCGGCCTCGTGAATCGCATCGCGTGCATTCATGCCGTCATGGCGCTGCAACTGGATCGCGACATCGACCATCATGATGCCGTTTTTCTTGACGATGCCGATCAGGAGAATGATGCCGATCATCGCGATCACCGAAAAGGGCGTGCCGAAAATCAGCAAGGCCAGCGTCGCGCCGATGCCCGCGGACGGCAGCGTCGACAGAATCGTGAGCGGGTGTACCGTGTTCTCGTACAGCACGCCGAGCACGAGGTAGACCACCACCAGCGCGGCGAGAATCAGCAACGGCACGGCGCCCATCGACTGCGCATACGCTTGCGCGGCGCCCGCGAACGCGCCGTGCACCGACGCGGGCATGCCGATGTCGCGCTCGGCCTGCGCAATGATCTCGCCGGCCTCGCTGAGCGATCCGCCGGCCGGCAGATTGAACGAGATGGTGCCGGCCACGAGGCCGCTCTGGTGGTTCACCTGCGTCGCGGTGTGGCTGTTCGAGAAGGTCATCAGCGCGGAGAGTGGGACCATGGTTTCGGCGGCGGTGCTGTCCGCGCTGCCGCTGGAGTTGCCGCCCTTGCTGTTCGAAATGCTGTTGGTCTGCTGGTTCGCTTCCGCATCGGCGTTCAGCGAGTTCGTATTTGCGCTGGTGCTCGACGCGCTGCTGACCGCCGCCGCCTGTTGTACGGCTTTGACCGTGGCGCTCGACATCTGCGTCTGCTGCGTGCCGTTCGCGTTGCCGGCGGCCGTGCTCAGGTAAATCTGGTTGAGCGCTTGCGGATACTGCCAGTAGGCCGGCGCGACTTCCATCACGACAAAGTACTGATTGAGCGGGTTGTAGATGGTCGACACGGTGCGCTGGCCGAAGGCGTCGTACAGCACATTGTCGATCTGGTTCGGCTGAAAACCATAGCGCGTGGCGGTCGCGCGGCTCAAGTTCACGTAGGTCTGCAAGCCGTTCTGCTGCAGGTCCGAGTTCACGTCCTCCAGCTTGCCGCGGTATTTGCCGAGTTCGGTCACGAGTTTCGGCGCCCACGTGAAGAGCGCGTTCGCATCGTCGCTGGTGAGCGTGTACTGGTATTCGGCAGCGGCCTGGCGTCCGCCGATCTGCAGATCCTGCTGCGCCTGCAGGAAGAGCCGCGCGCCCGAAACGGCATTGAGCTTCGGTCGCAGGCGGTTGACCACTTCCGTCGCCGACAGGTGCCGTTGCGCAAGCGGTTTGAGTTCGATGAACACGTTGGCGGTGTTCAGCGCGCGTCCGCCGGTGAAGCCCGCGACCGACGCCACCGCCGGGTCCTGCTTCACGATCGCCTGCAATTGCGCGAGCTTCTTTTCCATGGCGTTGAACGAGACACTCTGATCGGCGATGATCTGCCCGATCAGAATGCCGGTGTCCTGCTCCGGAAAGAACGTCGCGGACAGGAACCGGGCCAGGAACACGTTGAGCACGAGCAGGCCGATCAGCAGAAGGACGACCGCGAGCGCGTGATCGAGCGCGGTCGAAAGCGAACGCGAATACGCCTGCTTGAAGCGCTCGAACTGCACCTCGACCCAGCGTGCCCAGCGCGACGGCGAATGCATCGCGCGCTCGCGGCTGAGCAGGTAGGCGCACATGACCGGCGTGATCGTCAGCGAGATGAGCAGCGACAGCAGGATCGCGATCGAGAGCGTGACGGCGAACTCGTGAAACAGCAGCCCGACAATGCCGGGCATCAGCAGGATCGGCAGAAACACGGCGATCAGCGAGAGGCTCATCGAGATCACCGTGAAGCCGACCTCGGCGCTGCCGCGCAGCGCGGCTTCCTTCGGCTCGAGACCGGCCTCGAGATGACGCACGATGTTCTCCAGCACCACCACGGCGTCGTCGACCACGAAGCCGGTGCCGATGGTCAGCGCCATCAGTGAGAGATTGTCGATGCTATAGCCGAGCAGATACATCGGTCCGAAGGTGCCGACGATCGAGAGCGGCAGCGCGACCGCCGGAATCAGCGTGGCGCGTGGCGACAGCAGGAACACGAACACCACGCCCACCACCAGCAGCACCGCGATGAACAGCGTGCGCTCGGTATCGGCCACCGAGGAGCGCACCGACTCCGAGCGGTCGATGGCGACGTTCACGTGTATCGCGCTCGGTAACGCGGCTTCGATGATCGGCAGGCGCGCGCGGATCTGCCCAACTGTCTGCACCACGTTGCTGCCCGGCGTCGGATAGACGATCACGAGCACCGCCGACTTGCCGTTATAGAGCCCGGCATTGCGGATATTCTCGTTCGAGTCGCGCACCTGGGCGACGTCGCGCAGCAGGACGGGCGCGCCGTCGCGATAGGCGATCACCACGTCGCGATACGGCGCGGCCTTGCTGATCTGATCGTTCGACGTCACCACGTAGCGCTGCTCGCCCTGGTCGATATGGCCTTTCGCGCTGTTCGCGTTCGCCGCGCCGATCGCCGCGCGCACGTCCTCGAGGCCGATGCCGTAACTGTTCAGCTTGCCCGGCTCCAGTTCGACGCGCACCGAGGGCAACGCGCCGCCACCGAGCGTGATTTGCCCGACGCCGTCGATCTGCGACAACTGCTGCTGGATCACCGAATCGGCGGAGTCGTAGAGTTGCGCTTTGGTCAGCGTGTCGGAGGTCAGCGCGAGCACCATGATCGGCGCGCCGGCCGGGTTGTACTGCCGATACGTCGGGTTGCTGCGCAGCGTGGTCGGCAGATCGGCGCGCGCGGCCTGGATGGCGGCCTGCACGTCGCGCGCCGCGCCGTTGATATCGCGGTTCAGGCCGAACACGACGATGATCAGCGACGAACCCACGTAACTGATCGAGGTGAGCTGGCTGACGTCGGCGATGGTGGCGAGGCGCCGCTCCAGCGGCTCGGCGACCGTGGCGGCCATGATTTCCGGACTCGCGCCCGCCATGTTCGCCTGCAACGCGATCACCGGAAAGGCAATATTCGGCAGCGGCGCGACCGGCAGCCGGAAATACGAGAGCGCGCCGGAGATCAGGATCGCGACCGCCAGCAGCGCGGTCGCGACCGGACGCCGGATGAAGAGCGCCGAGATGTTCACGGTGCGTTCTCCGGCGGCGCGGCGGCGCCGTCATTCGCGGCGCGGCGCCGGTTCTTCACGCGCTGCGCGGCGCGGTCGAAGAACAGATAGATCACCGGCGTCGTGAACAGCGTCAGCACCTGGCTGAGCGTGAGCCCGCCGATGATCGCGAGACCGAGCGGCCGGCGCAGTTCCGAACCGGTGCCGGTGCCGAGCAGCATCGGCAGCGCGCCGAGCATGGCGGCGAGCGTGGTCATCAGGATCGGCCGGAAGCGCAGCAGCGACGCTTCGAAGATCGCTTCGCGCGCCGGCTTGCCGTGCACGCGCTCCGCCTCGAGCGCGAAGTCGACCATCATGATCGCGTTTTTCTTGACGATGCCGATCAGCAGCACGATGCCGATGATGCCGATCACGTCGAGGTCGCTGCCCGCGATCATCAACGCAAGCAGAGCGCCGATACCGGCCGACGGCAGCGTCGAGAGAATCGTCACCGGGTGGATGTAGCTTTCGTACAGTACGCCGAGCACGATATACACCGCGACCAGCGCGGCGATCAGCAGATACACTTCGCTGGAAAGCGAATCTTCGAACGCCTGGGCCGCGCCCTGGAACGACGTCGTGATGGAAGGCGGCAGATCCACCGCTTTCTCGGCGTCGCGGATCTGCGCAACGGCTGCGCTGAGCGACGCGTCCTGCGCGAGGTTGAACGAGATCGTGACGGAAGGGAACTGCGCGAGATGGCTGATCAACAGCGGCGATTGCGTGATGCTGATCTTCGCGATGCCCGACAGCGGCACCTGGCCGGTGCTGCTGGTCTGGCTCGGCAAATACAGATTGCCGATCGACTGCACCGTGGGAATCGTCTCGGGCTTCGCCACCAGAATCACGCGGTATTGGTCGGACTGCTGGAAGATGGTCGAGACGATGCGCTGGCCGAGCGCGTCGTACAGCGCGTTGTCGATCGTGGCCGCCGTGATGCCGTAGCGCGCGGCAAGCTGGCGGTTCACTTCGACGTTCACGCTCAGGCCGTTGGTGTTCAGATCGCTGGTGACGTCCGTGATCGCGGGAATCTGCTTCATGCGCGCAATCAGCGCGGGCACGTACTGGTTGAAGGCCTGCTGGTTCGGCCCGCGCAGCACGAAGTTGTACTGGTTGCGCGAGATCGACGTGTCGAGCGTCAGGTCCTGCTCGGGCTGCAGATAGAGACGAATGCCGGGCACGTCGGCGACTTCCTGCTGGATGCGTCGGCCGATTTCCTCGGCGGTGACCGAGCGGTCGTCGCGCGGGCGCAGATTGATCAGGAAGCGGCCGTTGTTCAGCGTCGGATTGGTGCCGTCGATGCCGACATACGAGGTGAGCGACACCACGTCGGGATCTTTCAGAATCGCGTCGGCGAGGGCGCTTTGACGCCGGACCATCGCCGTGTACGACACCGAGTTGTCGGCCACGCTGATGCCCTGAATCACGCCGACGTCCTGCACCGGGAACAGGCCCTTTGGGATCACGATGTACAGAATCGCGGTGAGCGCGACGGTGATCAGCGCGACCACCAGCGTCAGCATCTGGTGATCGAGTACCCAGCGCAGGCCGCGTTCGTATGCGGCGAGCGTCTTGTCGAACAGGCCTTCGCTGATGCGCTCGAAGCGGCTCGGATGGCGCTGCGCCTGCGCGCGCAACAGACGCGCGCACAGCATCGGCACGACGGTCAGCGAGACCACCGCCGAGATCACGATCGTCACCGCGAGCGTGATCGCGAATTCGCTGAAGAGCCGGCCGATCACGCCGCCCATGAACAGCAGCGGAATCAGCACCGCGATCAGCGAGACCGTCAGCGAGAGGATCGTGAAGCCGATCTGCCCGGCGCCTTCGAGCGCGGCTTCGAGCGGCGTCTTGCCTTCCTCCAGATAGCGCACGATGTTCTCGATCATCACGATCGAGTCGTCCACGACGAAACCTGTCGCGATGATCAGCGCCATCAGCGAGAGGTTGTCGATCGAATAGTTGAGCTGGTACATCACGGCGAGCGTGCCGATCAGCGACACTGGTACGGAGATGCTCGGAATGATGGTGGCGGGCACATTGCGCAGGAACACGAAAATCACCAGCACGACCAGCACGACGGCGAGCACCAGTTCGAACGCGGCGTCCGAAACCGACGAGCGGATCACGCCGGTGGTGTTCGCCACCACCGTGACCTGCAGGCCGGCGGGCAGCGTCGATTCGAGCGCTGGCAACTGCTTCATGATTTGATTGACAGTGGCGATCACGTTCGCGCCCGGCTGACGCTGCACATTCAGCACGATGGCCGGCGTGCGGTTGTACCACGCGCCGCGTTCCACGTCCTGCGCGGCCTGACTCACGCGCGCGACATCGCGCAGATAGACCGGCGCGCCGTTCTGATAGGCGATCACGGTGGCCAGATAGTCTTGCGGATCGACAATCTGATCGTTCGCGTTGATCGTGTAGTCGAGCTCCGGTCCGTCGAAATTACCTTTCGGCTGGCTGACGTTGACATTGGCGAGCAGCGTGCGCAGATCGTCGAGATTCAGGCCGTAGGCGGCGAGCTTTTGCGGGTCCGCTTCGACACGCACGGCCGGTACGTTGCCGCCGGCGGTTGTCACGAGACCGACGCCAGGGACTTCGGAAATCTTCGTGGCGAGGCGATTGTTGGCGGTGTCCTGCAACTGCGTCAGCGACATGGACTTCGACGTGACCGCGAGCGTGAGGATCGGCTGATCGGCCGGGTTGACCTTGGCGTAGGTCGGCGGCGCGGGCAGGCCAGCCGGCAGGAAGCTGTTGGCGGCGTTGATCGCCTGCTGCACGTTCTGTTCGGCGATGTCGAGATTCAGCGAGAGATCGAATTGCAGCGTGATCACCGACGCGCCTTCCGAACTGTAAGACACCATCTGCTGCAGGCCAGGAATCTCGCCGAGCTGCACCTCGAGCGGCGCGGTGACCGTAGTCGCCATCACGTTCGGGCTCGCGCCAGGATAGAAGGTCTGGACCTGGATGGTCGGATAGTCGACGTCGGGCAGCGAAGACACCGGCAGGAAGCGCACCGCGACCAGGCCGACGAGCACGAGCGCGACCATCAGCAGCGACGTCGCCACGGGTCTCAGGATGAACAGGCGGGAGAAGTTCATCGACGGGGCGGCCTGCTATGAGGCCGTGGAAGCCGTGTTGGGCGCGGACGCGGGAGGCGTGCGCCGCGCAGTGGACGCGGAGGCGGGCGGTGCCGCCGGCGTCGCAGCCGACGCGCCGGACGCGCCCGCGGCACCCGACCCCGGCCGCGTCGCCGACGCCTTGATCTTGACGCCGTCGCTCAAGCGGTCCATACCGTCGGTAACGACCACGTTGCCCGCGGCGAGCCCCGACGTGATCACCGTATGCTGGCCGTCGCCCGGTCCCAGCGTGACCTTGCGCACCGATACGGTATTGTCGGCGTTGACGAGATAGACATAGTCGCCAGGCGCGCCGCTCTGCACCGCGGGTGTCGGCACCAGCACCGCGTTTTGCAGCGTATCGACCAGCAGCTTGACGTTGACGAACTCGTTGGGGAAGAGCGCCTCGTCGTCGTTGGGGACGGTTGCGCGCAGCGTGACGGTGCCGGTCGCGGTCGCCATCTGGTTGTTGATCGCGTACAGCGTGCCGGTCGCGATTTGCCGGGAATTGTCGCTGCTGAATACGGCGACCGGTAGCTGCGCGCCGACGTTGACGCGCTGCAGCACCTTGTCGAGCGCGGTTTGTGGCACGGTGAATTCGACGGTGGTCGGCTTCATCGTCGTGATCACCGCAATGCCCGGTTGACTCGACGCGGTCACGTAGTTGCCCGGATCGACGAGGCGCAATCCGACCCGGCCCGACACCGGCGCGGTGATATGGCAGTAGATCAGGTCGAGAACGAATTGCGCGACGTTGGCTTCGTCGGCCTTGACCGCCGCTTCGTCCTGCTGGACGAGAAACTGCTGATCCGCATAGGTCTGTTCGGCGATCGACTTGCGCTCGTTGAGTTGCGTAAAGCGCGCGAGATCGGCGTGCGCCTGGGCGAGCGCCGCCTTGTCCTTGGCGAGTTGCGCCTCGGCCTGCCGCTTGCTGATTTCGTACTGGCGCGGATCGATCTGCGCGAGGAATTGGCCTTTCTGAACATCCTGGCCTTCGCGATAGCCGACGGCGGTCAGGTAGCCGCTCAGTTGCGGCAGCACGGTGACGGTGGCGACGGGTGTCACGGTGCCCAGTTCGCTCAGCGTCTCCGGCATCGGTCCCGTGGTGGCGGTGGCGACCGTCACGACCTGGGGCGCCACGCTGGGCTTGGCCGGCTTCGAACGCAACAGATGGAACACCACCAGCGCGATCAGCGCCAGCACCACGAGCGCGAACACGATGCGGCCACGCCGCGGACGCTTGACCGGGCTTGACGACGCTTCGCTCATGACGGTCTCCCGCCGGATCCGTGGCACCCGGCGAACGCCGTCGAAGGACGGCCCGGCCAATTGCTGTCGAAGAGCGTCATACGAACTCCCAGGATGGGGCATCGCCGTCGCCGGCGACAGGAATCCAGACAATCACTAGCAGAGTCTATCCGACTGTGGAGCTAATTCTCACGACAGTACCTTGACGGGCGTTTCGATTTGTTACGATCGGCCGGGCGGTGGCGCCTTGCCGTCTGTCCAGGCGCGAGCGCGGCCATACGGAAAAAAGTAGCGACGACGTGGGCTGTCATCGCGGAGCAGGGGAATCACGCGCGCTGCGCCGACATGTAACCGCGTAACTTGACGCAACAGAACCGTAGCCTGAATGTCGGACTCGCGCACTAGCATGACGGCATTGTCCAGTCTCAACCGACGAGGTAACCGATGCTGAGCCATCATGAACTCGCGACACTGCTGCGTCTCGCGGGCACCGGGCGGCGTCCGGAGGCCATCGATCCCGAGGTGCTCGCGCTGAGCCGATACGACCTGATCGAAATCGACCGGCGCGAGGAGGGCGTGATAGTGGGCGGCACGTCGACGCTGCGGCTGACCAGCCGGGGCCGTGAACTCGTGCGCCGGCTGTTTGGCGACGGCGACCGCGACGGCGCGTGAGCGGATTCCCTGGCGCCGCCGCCTGCGTCGCGAATCACATGAGATCGGGGCGCGGGGCAGGCGTGCGTCTGATCTGCCGCGCCAGCGTGTCACGATAGATGCCCGGCACGGCGGCCAGTTCGGCCGGCGTGCCTTGCTGAACGACGCGGCCGCGGTTGAGCACCACGATCCGGTCGAAGGACTGCAAGGTCGACAACCGGTGAGCGATCGCGACGACAGTGCGATGTTTCATGAGCCGTTCGAGCGCCGCCTGAATGGCGATCTCGGATGCGGTATCGAGCGCCGACGTCGCTTCGTCGAGCAGCAGGATCGGCGAGTCTTTCAGAATGGCCCGGGCGATCGCGATGCGCTGCCGCTGTCCGCCGGAGAGTTTGGTGCCGCGATCGCCCGCAACGGTGTTGAGCCCTTCGGGCATCGCGTTGATGAAATCGAGGCAATAGGCGTCCTCGCACGCGCGGCGCACGTCGGCCTCGTTCGCGTCGGGACAGCCGTAGCGGATGTTGTCCAGCAGCGAGCGGTGAAATAGCGACGCGTCCTGCGGCACGACCGAGATGGCGCCTTGCAAGCTTTGCAACGTGACATGCGCGATATCCTGGCCCGCAATCCGCACGCAGCCGGAGCCCGGCTCGTAGAAGTGCTGAAGGAGCGCGAGGATGGTCGATTTCCCCGCCCCCGAGGGGCCGACGAGACCGACGCGCTCGCCCGCGCCGATATGCAGGTTCAGTCCGGTCAACACCGGGCGGCGGCCCGGATACGCGAACGTCACGTCTTCGAAGTCCACGGTGGCCTGCCGGACTTCGAGCGGCGTCGCCCTGGTCGGTTCGGGCATGGCGTGCGGGATCAGCAGTGTCTCCGACGCTTCGCCAAGCCGGGCGACGTGCTGGGTCAGGTCGACGAACGCCACGGCAATGTCGCGCGAGCCGTGCAGGATCGAGAAACCCAGCGAGCCGACCAGAACGACGTCGCCGGTGGTCGCACGGCCGACGCTCCACAGCCACACGGTCCACCCGAGCACGCAAGCGGACAGAATGCAGGTGGCGAACGCGTGCAACAGGCGCAGTTTCTCGAGATAAAGCAGGCTGCGCTTGCGGGCGTCGCCTTCGGCGGCGAGCAGCGCGTCGAAGCGCCGCCGCTCGATCACCACGGAGCAGAAGGCGCGGACCAGCCCCATATTGCCGATGACGTCCACGAGTTCGCCATCGACCGAGGCAGCCTGGGCGGCGAACGTCTCGTGCCGGGCGGTGCCTTTGCGTGCCAGCAGGAACAGGCAGAACGCCAGCGCGGCGGAAATGGCGACCAGCGTCAGGCTCATGGGAACGCTGACCGCGCCGACCATGACGATCGCCCCGACCACGGTCAGGCACGGTGGAAAGGCCGTCCACGCCACCGTGTTTTCGATCACGTAGACCGCGTTGGCCGTCGCCGATATCCGGCTCGACAGGACGCCGGGTTGCTTGTCGGCGAAGAAGGTGGGGGCGTGCACGGTGAGATAGTCGAACATCTCGCGCCGGATGTCGCCCGTCACGGCCACGAACGTGCGCGCCGAAATCCAGCCGGCAATGCGCCAGAAGAGATTGTCGGCGAGGATCAGCGCGACGAGCACGGCAAACGCATGAATCACGTGTTGCGGATGGGCGCGGCCCCCCGGCAACGCGTCGATCAGATTGCGGATCCCATATTGCGAACCCAGCGCGCAGCCGACCGCCGCCACGACGCTGGCCAGCACGATGGCGTGCGCCAGCTTGTGACGGGCCACGTAACGCCAGATCAGCCGCAGGGGCCGCCCGGCGTAGCGGGACAGCACACGGGACTGCCGCCGCCTGCGCACGCGCCCGGCCCGGCCGGTGTCGGCATCCTTGATCAGTTCCATGACAGCGCTTGCCCAGGTGGAAGGAGTCGGGCGTCCATGCTGTGCCGCCCCGACAGGCAGCCGACAGTCGAGAAGTCCGGTTCCGGCAGCACGCAAGCGGCGTGCCTTCGCAAGCAGCGAGCCGGTCTGACGGCGGCGATGCATATTGGGTAAGGGCGTGCGGTGTTTCCCCGTTTTTTGTCTGACGCGATACCCTATACTTCCAAACTCCAAAACGGTCCGGCGCGTGTCACCGGCAAGCCGTTTTTATCATCCGCAACGTGGGATCCGTGCAATGTCGACCCGCCGCCATCCGCTGGGAATGCGATGAGTGATCCTATGCAGCCGCCGTTTTCCATTCTCTTCGTCGACGACGACGAGATGTCGCGCAACCACTTCGCGCGCGCGATGAGTGCCGATTACAAAGTGTATGTCGCCCAAAGCGCCGATGAGGCGATGACGGTGCTGGGCAAGCACGCTTCGGAGATTGCCGTGCTGGTGACGGACTTCCGCATGCCGGGACGCGACGGCGACGATCTGCTGCGCCAGGTGGCGCAGGAGTATCCGCAAATCGTGCGCATTCTCGTGACCGCCTATGCCGACAAGGACATGCTGTTGCAAACGGTCAATACGGGCGACGTGTTCCGTATTATCGAAAAGCCGCTGCGAACGGACATGGTGCGCGAGGTCCTGCAACTGGCAACCGCGCGCTACACGGAGCGGGAAACGCGCCAACAGCGGCTGCTGGCGATGGACGAGACACTTGCTTTTCTCGCCCACGAGCTGAATACGCCGTTGGCCACGATTTCGCTATTCGCGCGCTCCGTCGAGAACGACGTGGCCGAGCAATACGATCCGGAGCGTCAAAGAGAGATCGGCCTCGCGGCAAAGTCGATGCTGAATAACGCGCAGTATTGCCTGACGCTGATCTCGTCTTTCTGGGCGACGGTGCACAAGAGCGGCGGCCAGAAGTCCGCCTCGGGCGGCGGCACGCGCGCGGTCAGAGCGACGCGGTTGATCGCCACGCTGCTCGACACCTATCCGTTTGTCGCGTCGCAGCGCGATTGGGTCAAGGTCGACGTGGAAGGGGATTTTGTCGTGCACGCCATGCCCAATTGCGTGGCGCTCGTGTTGTCTTCGCTGTTGTCCAACGCGCTGCGCGCGCTCGACGGCAGCAGCGCGCCTTCGTTGCGCCTCGAAGTGGTGGCGTTCCCTGAGCCCGAGATCCGCATTCGCGACAATGGCCCGGGGATCGCGCCCGAGGTCAAAGCGCGTCTGCTGCAGGATCCGGTCACCACTTACGCGGGCGCCGGCGGCCACGGCATGGGCATGATCTTCTGCAACCGCATCATGCAGTCGTTCGGCGGATGCCTGCGGATCGAATCCACGGTCGGCGCGGGGACCACGGTGACCATGGGCTTTCCGAGTTTCAATAGCCACATGCACACCGCTGACGACGAAGAACCGTCCGACAGTCAGGTGGCCTCGCGATGAAATCGCGTGGCCTGCATGGCCGCTTGCATGGTCGCGTGTATCACCGCTAGTCGCTCAGAAAATCCCGATGATCGCGGCGTGCCTTGGCCGTGGCGAAATACGTCTGCAGCGCATCGGTTGAACGCTCGCTCAATATGCTGATGCGCGCGAGCCAATCGGTTTCCACCGGCCATTCGCCTTCCACCACGCGCGGATAGATTTGCCGCGCGAACTGATGCAGCGCTCGTGCGCCGATATTGCCGCTGACGCCAAGCAGGAGGTGCAGCGCGCCGTGCGTCGATTCGAGGTCGGCGGCCGCGACACTGGTCGCCAGCCGCGCCACGAGCTGGCGAATCTGCTCGATGCCTTTGAGGAACGATTCGTCGAGCAGATCGAGCGACGCCAGTTCTTCGAGGTGTTTCTCGTCGAGCAGTTCGCTTTCCGTCACGATGGGCAGCCTGCCGGCCGGCGTGGTCGGCGGCGACGGCGGCAGACCGGCCGTCGTCGCCACGGTCGAGCCGCGTTGCTGTGCAAACTGTCTCGCAAGGCACGCATAGAGAGAACTGGCTTGCACGGGTTTGATCATGACTTCGTTCATGCCCACAGCCAGGCAGGTCTGGACTGCCTTGATATCGGACTGGCTGGTCAAGGCGATGATCGGCACGGCGGCGTACGAGTCGGCGCGGGCGCGAATCGACGCGGTCGTTTCCAGGCCACCCATTCCCGGCATCTTCATATCCATGACGATGGCGTCGATCACGCCGTCCGCCTGCAGATGCGCGAGCACGGCCTGCCCATGCTCGGCCTCGACGACGCTCGCTCCGCATCGCTCCAGATAGGCTTTGGCCACCAGCCGGCTGTAGGTGTCGTCGTCCGCGACCAGGATCGATTTGCCGGAGAACGCGTCGGATTGCTGGCTCAGATGGTGCCGGTTGCCGTTTTCGAAGAGCGCCTGGAGCGTCGTGATCAATTCGAGCACGCTGCAGGATTTACTGATGATTTCGTCCATGCCGGCGCGTCGGGCGAGCACGCGCACCACCGTTCCGGGCTCGGCCGTATAGGCGGCAATCAGGACATTCCAGCTCGGATAATCGTGACCCGCGCGAATTTCCTCGGCCGTCGCGTAGCCATCCAGAACCGGCATGTTGATGTCCATCAACACGAGGTCGTAGGGAGCCGATTCCCGGAGTACGGTCAATGCGATCGCGCCGTTTTCCGCTTCGTTCAGGTATGCGCCCACTTTCGACAACGCGCGACAGGCTCGCGCGCGCTGGCCCGCGTCGTCGTCCACGATGAGAATGCGTTTGTCCTTGAAGACAGGCGTGGCGCGTTCAAAAATCTGCCGCTCGTGGTCCACGATTTCGCTCTTCGGGACGACGGGAAATTGCAGCGTGAATTCCGTGAATTTGCCGACTTCCGAACGGCAACTGATGCTGCCGCCGAAGGCGCGCATCGCGCGCTGGCAATAGGCGAGTCCGAGTCCCGTGCCGTCCGAGTTGCCCGCTGTACGGAAGGGCTCGAACAGATGCGACAGCATGTCGGGCGCAATGCCGGGACCGGTGTCGCGAACCATGACCGACTGCTGCTCGATGGTCAGTGTAAGCGTGGCCGCCGGGTGCGTGGCGATATGATGCAGCGCGTTCTTGATCAGGTTGAACAGGGTGAACAGATAGACGGTTTCGTCGACCTTGAAGGTGAAGTCTTCCCGCACCACGAGCCTGACCTTGTCGCGTTCCTTTTCGTCGCCGAAGCCGTATTCTTCCAGCGCCTTACGCGTGGTACTCGTCGCACTCAGATAAGTGAGGCAATCCGGGCGGATGGGTTTGGCGCTGACTTCGTCGAGTGTCATGGCGATGATGCGCAGGCCACGCTCGATCGACAACTGCCCTTGGGCAAGATGACGATAAAGCCCCGCGGTGCTCTCGTTCCTGTCGTTCCTATCGTTTTTATCGTGCCTGTCGTGCGTGAGTGCCAGCGGCCGGCTGGATCCCATCGTCGCGGGCAGGGCTTCTTCCACGCGGTCCAGCACGTAGCGCAACTGGCTGAGGGGGTTGCGCATTTCGTGAGCGATCGACCCCGCGAGAGCCTGCAACGCGCGGTTCTTTTCGACGAAGATGCGCCCTTTGCTGATCGCATGGCTGAAGGCCATGCTGCACAGGACGACGACCGGCAGCAAGGCGAGATTCGATTGATCGGCCGCGGTCACGACAATCGGAACCGGCGAGCTGATCACCGCGGCGAGCGCCCCGGAAAACACGCCAATGCCGATGCAGCCCATCAGCAATAGCGGATTGTCGATGCACAGCGCCATGATGAAGATCATCATGACCTCGGTCATCATCCACATGGTGGAGAATGAATTTCTGATCGCGAGAAATGTGCAAACGAATGGCAGTACGTAGATCAGGCAGCAATGCCAATAAATCAGCAGGTAGTGGTTGAATCGCTTCGGCCAATGCGCCTGGAAAATCAATGGAATGCAGACGAGCGCCGCACTCAATCGAAGGGAGAGGTTGTCGTAAGGTTGCGGCAGGACATAGGTCCAGACTACGTAGTAGATGGGGTGGCACAGGAGGCCCAGCGCGCCGCCCCATCGTATTGCAAACCGGCTTCGTTCCAGCACGTCCCGCATGCTCTCGCGCGGTATTACCATCAGGCCTCCAATGCCGTTTACGAGCCCATCAATTCTCGCTTGCCGCGAAGTTGTGCGTCCAGCTCGATCGGCGAGCCGTTTTTCCCATGAAAAGGGCCGACCGCAAAGCCGTACTTCTTCAGCAGGCTGTGCGTGTAGGAGACGGACCACACGGGCGGGCTGCCGATAATGAAGTCGGACGCAATGCCTTCCTGCCAGGCGGAGTAGCCTTCGGCGAAACAGGTATAGCAATCGCGCGTGGTCGGCAGCCGGAACGGGAAGGTGGTATTGAGTCCGGCCGGGCCACGCGCGAAGCACTCAATATATAGCGTATGACCGCGTGACGCGAGTTCAGCCTCGACGCTCGCCGCCCGGGGGTGCGAGTCGTCGATCCAGAACTGCGCGCGCTTGAGGTCGGCCGCGGTGAGGTAGGGCACGCTGGTGCTGCTCGCCAGAATGGCGCCATCGAAGTCCGGCAATGGGGTGTTCGGACTGAAGGTGTGCACGGAAACCCGGGTTTTACCGAGCAGGTCCGACGCCATCAACTCCCTGGCTTGCTCCGTGAGCAGGTTCACCTTGTCGGGCAGATCGATCAGAACAAGCTCGCGCGGTGCATCTTTGTAGAGCGCGTATTTGGCCACCGTCGTGCCGAGCCGGCCGGCCGCGCCGAATAGAGCAAGCTTGGTCTTGCCGAACTCGAGATCGAGTTCATTGCAGCAGTGCATGGCCCAGTCTTTCAGCATCGCAGCGGTCGCGGCGTGACCCGTGGTGATATGCGGCGGCTTGGTATCGCGCGGCAGTGCTCCGTAGTTGCAGGCGTAAGGCGTGGAGGCGCCCATTGCCACCATATTCAGGCCTGCCTGTCTTGCCAGCTCCAGTGCCGGGAAAAATTGCGTCTCGCGGAATCGCTTGATGCCGCGCGGGCTGCCGAGCCACAGCTCGAGCGGAACCGGGCAGGCAATATTGGCCCCGATGATCTGGGAGCCCGAATAGATCGGTGAGGCAATGAAAGGCTTGGTGTTCCAAAGTTCTTCTTCGAATGACGCGTTTCGATGCTTCACATTGTGAAATGAAAAGGAAAGTGTCTCCCAGTCGGTAGCGTGAAATAAAAACCCGACGCCGCCTTGACCGGCGGGCAGGTTATCCCGGATCTCGTCCGGGCTGATGATGTGTTTAAGTGCCAAGGGGGCGCCCGTTTGAAGTTGACGAACCCCGGTTTGCTCGTCGGAATAGGTCATTACTTCGTGGTGAACAGAAGTTCTCATTTGATTTTCCCTTTGATTGAAACTCACGCTGAACGATTAGCGCGACAAGGCCGACCGGCGTGTTGGATGGTCGACCCTTCAACTCTAGAGAAAACTGATGCGATGTGCCCGTCTGTTGGTTCGCATTGCCGAGAATGGGAGCCGTCTCGCGACCAGGTCGAACACGGTTGCATGTGCATTCGGCTTCTTGACGGTCGGCCGAGCGCCGCTGGCGACAGGGTGCGCCAGCACGCCAGCCGCGTCTCGCATGACAGCCCATCGATCTGGCAGATATTCCCAATGAGAAGATGGGTTGACCAAACGGGTCGCTGAAGTCAAAATCTTTCCATTGGAAAAATTTTAGGCGGGCGTATGAACGAACGTTTGAACATGAATGGGTACCGCGCCAACCTGGCGCCGATTGATTTCGAAGTCGACTGCGGCCCGCTGCCTGTGCGCGGCGAGTTGCCATCCGGGCTTGCGGGCGTGCTGGTCCGCAACGGCCCCAACCCGCTTCATCCCGATCCGGCGCAACACTGGTTTGCGGGGCATGGCATGGTCCATTGCTTCGAGTTCGCGAACGGCGGCGTGACATACCGGAACCGCTGGGTACGCACGCAGCGCTGGCTTGCCGAACGGGCAGGCGTGGCCGCCGACGTCACCGCCTTCGGCGCGCGGCCGGAGAAAGAGATGCCGGGCGATGACGGCGTCGCCAATACCAATGTGCTGATGCACGGCAACCGCCTGCTTGCACTGGAGGAGGCGCATCTGCCGGTGGAGTTGCACGCGCGGACGCTGGACACGCTCGGCCAGGTCGACTTCGGCGGCGAGTTGCAGGGTGCGTTCACCGCGCATCCCAAGGTCGATCCGGATACCGGCGAGCTGCTGTTTTTCGGCTATGGCGGGCCCGATGGTTTGGGGGCGGGCATGACGGCCGGCAGCATCGATACGGGTGGGCGCGTGACGCATCTGAAGCGCTTCGATGCGCCCTACGCGAGCATGATCCACGACTTCGCGTTTAGCGCAGGGCATCTGCTCTTTCCGGTGACGCCGCTCACGGCAAGCAAGGCGCGGATGCTCGCGGGCTTGCCGCCCTATGCCTGGGAGCCGCAATTTGGCAGCTTCGTCGGTGTCTTGCGGCGCGACGGCAGTGGTGAAGTCGACTGGTGGAAAGGACCGGCGTGCTTTGTCTTTCACGTGATGAACGCATGGGAGGACGACGATTGCATTTACATCGACGTAATGCAGTTCGACGTCCCGCCGAACTTCACCTGGCCCGACGGCCGCGCGATCGACGGCGCGGGCCACGCGCGCCTGTGCCGCTGGACGCTCGACCGGCGCGGCCGTGAGCGCGTCTTCACGAGCGGGATCATTGCCGTTGTGAGCGGCGAATTTCCCCGCATCGACGAGCGTTTCGCCGGTGCGCCGTATCGTCATGGATGGCTGGCCGCGCATCCGGACGACGGCGGCGAACCCTTCTCGCAAATCGCCCATGTCGATCATGCGAACTCGCGAGCGCTCGACATCTATCGGCTTGCGGACGGCGACGCGACATCGGAGCCGGTCTTCGTACCGCGCACGATCGATGCCGCCGAGGGCGACGGATGGATTCTCGTCGTGGTCTACCGCGGCGCTGGGCAGCGCAGCGACCTGCTGGTGTTCGACGCGTTGCAGCTCGCGGCGGGGCCGCTTGCAACGGTGGAAATTCCGCACCGCGTGCCGAACGGTTTTCACGGCAACTGGGTGGCGGCGCGCCAATAGCCCGTGTGCACGGCGTGTTACGCCGGAGCACGCGAGCTTGTCGATCCACAAGCATTGGCAACGTTTGTACGAGCCACGCATTCCTGCGTGGGCGGGAACACGCGCTTCAAATCCTCCATTCATGCGGCGTGCTGGACACATACCAGCGTGCCGGATCCGCATGCGTTTCGACGACTTTCATGCCTCGGTGTTGATCAGCAAGGCGCCCAATTTCTTCGTAAGTTCAGCAAACATGATTTTCTCCAGTCCGTATTGCAACGAGCTGCTTCGGTCCGGCTGTGGGAGCCGGCGTTGCCCGTCGATGGAATGAAGCTTAGGCGCGAAGAATGAGCCGGAAATGAGCGCTCGAAACCGGCGATTCACACTTCGACATGGCGCGAATTTCGAACTGACACGCCGCTAATTTCCCCCTCATTCTGCGTGACCACAATGCAGTCATTCGATGCAGCCAACCGACTCGCACCGATCGATAAGGGGAACAGAAAATGAAAGTCATTCGCCATCTGGTAGTCGCTGCGGCGCTCGGCGTCGGCTTGGTGAGTTGCGCCGAAGCGCATGTGTTTGTCGGTGTGGGCGTAGGTGTCGGTGCGCCGGCGTTTCCGGTGATGCCGGTAGTACCGGCTTACGTGCCGCCGCCGGTCTACTACGCACCACCGCCGCCACCTCCGCCGCCGGTGTACACGGCGCCTGTCGTGATCGGGTACTACGGGCATCCGCAGTATCCGCGCTATTACGGCGGCTGGGGTTACGGCTATGGCTACTGGCGCCGTTGAGGCGCGGGCCTGAACCGGCAGTACCACGAACCAGCAATCAACCATCAAGAGGATTTTCAGTCATGAAGCAACGTCAATTGGCTTTTGTCGCCGCTACCGCGCTGGCGCTTTCACTCGTATCCGGTTGTGCCGTCGCCGACGATGGTTACGGCTACAGCTACTACATGAGTCGTCATCCGAACATCGAAGCCGCGGACTTCAACGCGCAGCAGGCGATCGAGCGGATGCGCGCCGCGCAGCGCGCCAACGGCTACGACATGGGCGGCCATGCCGGCCGGGCGATTGCTTTAATGCAGCAGGCTCGCGCCGAGATGCAGGTCTCCGCCGAAATGGCGACGCGGTAAACAGCCCCGCTCGCATCGCCGATTCGCGCTGACCATGGCATCGGCTATTTCTTTCCGATCAGATCATCATCATGAACGTTCAGCCAACCCAACCCACTTCGACCGATCATGGCGTGCCGCTCGACACGCTTACGCGACCATGTGCCGAAAGCTGGCAGGCCGCCTGGGTGCGACGCGCGATTCCGCTGGTGATGGCGCTGCATTTCAGTTCGAGCCGCCGCCCGGCGCCCGACGTGCATGCGCTGCGCTTGCGCGCGCATCGCTACGCCTTGCCTGGCCGGCTCGCCGCGGCATGCCTTTATCCGCGTATGCGCCGTCACGCCGATGCCGAACTGAAGGGCGAATGGATTCGTCCGCGCGGCGCTTCACAGGAGTCGGAGCAGACAGTCGTGCTCTACCTGCATGGCGGCGCGTACTATTTCGGCTCCCCCGCGACGCACCGTGCGTTGACCGTCGAACTGGCTCACTCGACGCAATCGGCCGTGTTCGCGCTGGACTACAGCCTCGCGCCCGAACATCCGTTTCCCGCCGCGCTGGAGGACACCTTGCGCGCCTATCGGGCGCTGCTGGCGCGCCGCATCGCGCCGCGTTCGATCGTGTTCGCCGGCGACTCCGCGGGCGCCGGGCTCGCGCTCGCCGCGCTGGTCGCGTTGCGCGACGCGGGCGAGCCGCTGCCCGCCGGGGCCGTGCTGTTCTCGCCCTGGGCGGATCTGACGACGATCTGGCGCGCGAGCCACAACGCGTTGTCAATGAACCGCACCGCGATGGAAGCGGCCGCCGACATGTATCTGCGCAACGTCAGGCGCTTCGAGCCGCTGGCGTCGCCCGCGCGCGCGAAGCTGCATGGCTTGCCGCCCATTCACGTACAGACCAGCGACGCCGAGGCGCTGAGCGTCGACGCGCGCGAGCTCGCGGCAAGACTGCAACGCGCAGGCAATGCAGTGGAGTTCGCGCAATGGCATGCCATGCCGCACGCGTGGCAGTGCTTCTCGCCGTTCGTGCCGGAAGCGCGTGCGGCGCTGGCCGAGGCTTCGCGATTTATTCGCCGCTGTTGGGCGGGCGCGACGTTGCGATGAACGTGTTGATCGCGGCGGCGAGCGCGTGCGGGTACTGATACATCATCGCGTGGCCCGCCGAGCGCACGACGAGCAGTTGCGCATGCGGAATTTGCTCGGCAAGCGCTTCCGAGTTCTGCTTCGGCAAGACCTGATCGTCGGCGCCCGTCAGGACCAGGGTAGCGAGGCGCCCGTTTTTCAGCGCTGCTGCGGCGGCCTCGTCGCCGGCCCAATCGTGCAGCAGCGCGGACTGGCCTTCGGTTACCGTCGCCGAAATGGCGGGCGACTGATAGCCGGCCGGCTGGAACATATTCTTGCGGAAGCACCGTTGCGCTGCGTCCACGGCAGCGGGCGGAAACAGAACGCGCATGACGTCCACGAAGGTCGTGCCCGGTTTGCCGGACAGGGTGGCTTCGACGTCGGGCGTCACCGGCACGCCGAGCGATCCCGGCGCGGGCGCGCTCATGAGCACGATGCGCCGCACGGCGAGCGGCGGGTCGAACGCGAGTTGCTGGGCAATGGCGCCGCCCATCGACCAGCCGACGAAGGTGACGTCGGAGAGCCGCAGTGTGTCGATCAGCGCGGCCGCGTCGAGCGTCATGTCCCGCGCGGAAAAACTGGACGCCGCCGGTTCGGAGCGGCCGATGCCGCGGTTGTCGAAGACGATCACTTCGTGCCGCCTGGCGAGATCGGTCAGAAAGGCCGCGTCCCATTCGGCGATCGTCGCGCGAAAACCGGTTTGCAGCACGATCGGCGTGCCGTGGCCGAAACGGTAGTACGCGATATCGCCGTTCACCGTATGCGCGATCTGCTCGCGAATCGACGGCTTGTGGTCCGGGCGATCGGCAACGACAGGGCAGGCTTTCTCGTTCGCGTAGTGGACGGTTTTCGCTTCGACGAGCGCGGCCTGCGTGGCGCCAAATAGCGCCAGCAGCGAAGTCGCCGCGATGAGACTGCGCAGACGTGTCATGAAGCCGGTCCTTTGCCGGCTTCGCCGAGCATGACGGTCCAGCCAAGTCCTCGCACGTTGCGAATCACGGTGAGCCCGAACTTCTTGCGCACCGAATGGATCAGCACGTCCACCGCATTGCTTTCGACCTCTTTGCCCCAGCCGTACAAACGGTCTTCGAGCTGTTCGCGCGACAGGATCGTGCCGGGGCGTTCGAGAAACGCGAGCATCAACGCGAATTCGCGCGCGGAGAGCACGGTCGTGGTGCCGTTGCAGGTCAGCGTGCGTTTGTCGAGATCGAGGCTGAGCGATTCGTCGCCCAGACGCGACGACGCGTAGCCGGCCTTGCGGCGGATCACTGCACGGATGCGGGCGAGCAGTTCGGGGACGTCGAAAGGCTTGAGCAGGTAATCGTCGGCGCCGACATCGAGACCCTGTACGCGCGAATCGAGATCGTCGCGGGCGGTCAGGATCAGCACGGGAACCGCGTTGCCGGCCGCGCGCGACGACTTCAGCAACTCGATGCCGCTCAAGCCGGGCAAGCCCAGATCGAGCAGCACGACGGTATATTCGGCGTTGGCGATGGCGTCGCGCCCGGCGATGCCGTCCCTGACCCAGTCGACGCTATAGTCGGCGTCCTTGAGCGCACGCAGCAGACTTTGACCAATCTGCAGGTCGTCTTCAACGAGGAGAATTCTCATGATCGTCCTGTCGGCAGCAGTCAGGTTATGCCTGACTCGCAGCTCGCGGGTGCGTGGCCGGGCCACGGTAGGCGAGCGATTGAATGATAACCGACGCACGCGCGGTGGCATGATCCGGCGTGCCGATCTGCTCGAACGAATGAGGAGGCTTGCGCGTGCCGACGCAATCGTGGACTTGGGACGATTCGAAGACTCTACTGCGCGCACAGCGATGGGTGGCCGGGACTCGTGGCGTGCCCAAATCCCGCTGGCGCGGGTGGCGGATCGAGCCGCCACGTGACGCTGTGGCGTCTCGCGGCCTCGTCAATAAGCGCCGGCCATGGCGAGCAGATAGAACGGCAGCAGGTCTTCGTTCGACAGCGGCGGCTCCAGCGCTACGCCGGATGCGTCAGCGGTTGCGTTGGCGGTGTCGTCGGACTGGGTGGAAAGGGCGGTTTGCGTGTCCATGATGCTAATCCTCGTGATGATCGAACCGCATCTGCGGAGATCCGAAAGGGTCTTTCCGTGCGGTACAGAGTCATCGTGATCCTCGTGAATTAGCGTGAAATTAGTCGATGTTCCGAGCGCCGCGATGGAGAAGCGCAGCGCCGCGAAACGCCGCTGCTAGCGCGATGCCTGCCCGGCCGCGTGCTGCTCCGGATACCACGACGTGAACTTGACCGCGGCGATCAGCGCGGCCACGGTCGCCATCACGCCCACCGAATGCGGCAGCGCCGGCGCATACACCATCACGATATCCGCGAGCACCAGCATGCCGAACGCGAGCGCCCAGGCCGCGCTGATCACATAGTTGACGTGGATGAAACGCGCGCTGTTCCAATGCTCGCGACCGACGCTCTCGCGTGCGTATTGCAGCGTGAATGGGCGCCGCAATGCGATCGATGTGAGCACGATCAGCGCAAGCCCCGCGTCCACGCGCAGCCGAACCGCGGCGATCGACCAGTGCACGTCACTGGTCAGCGCATAGATGGCCAACGCCCCAAATAGCAGGACGGTACCGACTTCCAGCAGCTTGACGTG
Source organism: Paraburkholderia dipogonis (assembly GCF_046027395.1). Classification (GTDB taxonomy): domain Bacteria; phylum Pseudomonadota; class Gammaproteobacteria; order Burkholderiales; family Burkholderiaceae; genus Paraburkholderia; species Paraburkholderia dipogonis_A. The sequence continues at coordinate 468,288 of NZ_JAQQEG010000001.1, forward strand.
GCGCGCCGGGCTCACGAAATCGCGCGCCAGCAGCGCGGCGGCGACGAGCGCACCGGCAATCAGTCCCGCCTGCGCGCCGGCAAGGCGTTCGATTACCGCAAAGGCCAGGAATGGGGCAAAGCTCAGTAAGAGATTCATCGTGGACTCCAGAGTAAGGAGAGGTTCGCGTGATGACAGCCGGCCGCGCGTTTCGCATAACGCGGACTGCGCATGGCGGCCATGCGAAGCCAGATGTCGATATGTTTACATTGGAAAGATATTGCCTAAATTTTCGGCGCGCGTCAAGTGGAAATGCCCTCCCGGCTACTGGCTGGGCCCGTGGGGTCATTGCCGGGATACGCCGTATCACGGTCGCCTGCCGAATGGCGGGTGGCAATGAGCGGGCGCAGACCTTATCCACAGAAAATGTTCGCAACCCTGTGGACAAGTCCTGGCCAAGCGAGATAACTGATTGAGTGCAGAAGGATTTCTTCGCGGGAGCAGCGAACGCGCTCACTCCATCGGCGAGGCGAGCAACGACACTGGCACGCCATGGCAACTGACCCGGGCGACGAGCGCCGCGTCCAGGCCCGCACTCGACTTCTCGTGCGCATCGAACGAGGTCATCTCCCGGTCGACCCGCAGAATGTTGATGGGCCACGACCGCCGGGACAGCCGTTCGTGCGCGAAAGCGCCGACCCATAACGGTGTGACGGACATGCCGTTCGCCACCGCGTAACCGCTGGGCCAGAAACGCAGCACGTCGCGTTCGTCGCGCGTGTCGCCCGGACGCATGAAGACCACCGAGGAAGGCACGCCGTTGTTGAGCTTCGGCAAAACCGGCAGCGACACGGCGGCCACGTTGGGCGAGGCCAGCGAGAGCAGGCTGTGCGCCGAGACGTCCGTGCCCTCGACCCACCCCTGGGCGCGCAACTGTCCGCGGATCGAATCGAGGTTCGAGACCCACTGCAGCGTGAGCGGCTCCTTGCGGTCGCCGCCCATGTCCGAGCGGTAGCACGGCAGGCGCTTCCACACCGAGAGCGCCCACTCCGATTGCGTGACCAGCACGGGTGGCGGACGCAGCGCGCTGTCCGGCGGCGGAGTGGGCATGTCGAAGCTGACCTGCGTGCCCACGCTGACCAGCACGACCACCAGCACCACGACGGGCATGAATGCGCGTTCGGGCGGCGCTTCCGGGTGCCGCCACATCGCGGTCAACGCGACGATCGCCACCCAGATGTAGGCGAGCGCGGCGCCGCCGATCGCGTCGGACACCCAGTACCTGCCGAAGTACAGTCCGGCGAGCGCGACCACGATCACCACGATTGCACTCGCGGCCGCCACCAGCACCCCCTCCAGCCTGCCGACCCGGCGCGCCAGCAGAAACGCGAGGAAACCGTACACGATGACGGTCGCGGCGACGTGATTGCTCGGAAACACATAGGCGCCGACCATCAACGCATTGGGCGGCGCGCGGCGCATCGCGAACTGCAGCACGTAGATCAACAATTGGGAAAACACCACCGCCGCGAGCCAGTAGCCGACGGTGCGCCAGCGCCGCTCCAGCAGCATCCACACCGCGACCGTCACGACCAGCGCCGCGAGCGTGAAGCTGCTGCCGAGCGTCGAGAGCCCGGCGAGAACGGTGTCGCTCCAGGGCGTGCGTACCGATTGCAGGAAGTGATAGACGGAGAGGTCCACTTGCGTCAGCGGATCGCCGCTGATGACGTCGTCGAGCACGCCGAAAAAAAGCGCGCCCGACACGAGTACGACCAGCGACGTCAGCAGGATGCTGCTGGCGTCGGGTGTGCCGGGGTCGAGCATCTTGCGCGCGAAACGGCCGAACGGCCCCGGATGGCCGCAGGCCCAGCTGCCCACCTGGCGGCCCGCCGCGCTCGACCACGCATTCGCATGCGAGAGCAGAAAGCGCGCGGCGCGAAAGCTCAGCCAGACGATCCCCACCAGCAGCGCGATGATGACGACGAGCCGGAACGAGACCGCGCCGGCCAGCAGCACGGAGGCGCCGAATATCATGCCCGGCAGGATATGGGCGGGCGCCCAGATCAGCGCCGACAGCACGTTCATCGCGTAGAAGCGCAGCGGCGACATGCCCAGCATGCCCGCCACCACCGGCACGATCGCCCGCAAGGGGCCGATGAAGCGCGCCAGCACGACACTCTTCGCGCCATGTTTGCGGAAGAAGCGGTGGCCTGCCTCGAGCACTTCGGGATGTTTGCAGAACGGCCAGAACTGGACGATCCGGTCCTTGTAGCGGCTGCCGATCCAGAAGCTCATGCCGTCGCCGGCGATGGCGCCCGCGATCGCCCACACGAGTGCCCAGCCGAGACTCAGCGAGCCGGTGCCGATCAGCGCGCCGGCGAGGAACATGGCGGTGCTGCCCGGAATGAAAGTGCCGATGACGGCGAGAGACTCCAGAAAGGCCGCCAGGAAGATGACCGTGAGCGTCCAGCCGGGATGACCGGCTAACAGATGCAAGAGGTGGATGTAGGCGTGCTCCATCGTGCGCGATCAGCCGTTCTGGCGTAACGATTGATCATAACGCGCGAGGGAGCCGTCTTATTCCTTTTTGGGCAGCGGCGGCATGTTCACGAAGCGCTAAGCGAATCGCCGCAGACGTGAATGTGTTCGCCGATCTGTACCGCCGGTTGCGTCTGATGGTTGAGTCACACGTTCAGATCTCGTCGCTGAATTCGTCGAGGAAACGTTGCAGGCGGTCATGGCGGAGGCTAGCCAGACGCGCGCCGGTCGCCGTCTGAAAACCCGCGGACAGTTTCAGCAGCTTGGTGTGGAAATGGTCGAGCGTGTAGCGCGTGTCATCCAACGGACGCTGTGTTGCGTGCGGATCGGCCGGGTCGTACAAGGCGCGGCCCATGCGTCCGGCGACGTAGAAGCAGCGCGCCACGCCCAGCATGCCGAGCGCGTCGAGCCGGTCGGCGTCCTGCAGCGTTTTCGCTTCGAGCGTGGTCGGCGTGACACCGGCTGAAAAACTGTGCGCCTCGATTGCGTGAGCCGCGGCTTCGACTTGCGCTTGCGGCCAGCCGAGCGAGGCCAGCACGCGTGCCGCTTTGTCCGCGGACAGGCGCGACGCCTGCGCGCGCAGCGGCGAGTTTTTTTCGACCGCTACGCAATCGTGCAGCAGCGTGGCGGCGAACAGCACCTGCGCGTCGCCACCTTCTTCCGCCTGAATGGCCGCGGCGTTTTTCCAGACGCGTTGCAGATGCGAGGTGTCGTGCGAACCGTCGCCGTTGTCGTCGTCGGCGTGCGGCAGGAGGGTGCGGGCCAGATCCTGAAAGGGGGCGAAGGCGGCTTGTGTCATCGGTGCAGTCTGTGAAGAAAGCCGTCGATTATCGCGCATCGTTCGTCGAGTTCTGGTTTGGCGGCGGTGAACGAAGCGGGCCGGGCGTCGTCATACTATTTGAGCGGCCTGCAATGCGGACACCGCGGCCGCGCAATTCGACGATGTAACGGAGTGGGCTATGAAGATCGTAAAGGGCAGTATCGCGGCGTCGGCACTCGTGATGGGTGTTGCCGCGGCGGCGTATGGGCAGTCGGTCGGTCAGCCGGGCAATACCGGCGCGGGTGGCGTGAATGGCGTGCAGTCCGGCGGGATCAATAACATGGGCGCCGCGGCAGGTACGGGGCTGGGGACGGGGGCCGGCACGAGTCCGACAGCGGGCGTGGGAACGATGGGCGGCGCGGGCGGCGGTCCCGCGCTCAACACCATGCGCGCAAACGGCACGAGCCTGAACATGAACCCGGACCCGCGCGTGCCGAATCTCGCCGGCAAGGGCATGCCGCCGCGGAATTAGTCAGCAAGCCGCGCGCGTCCATCGCGTGATGGCCGCGTATAAAATGCACGGCTCGGCAGGCGGATCCGATTCGACAGCAAGGAGATGGGTATGGCGTACGGCGAGCACAAATACAAGGTATCCGTGCAGTGGACCGGCAATCGCGGAAGCGGCACTTCCGGCTACCGCGACTACGGGCGCGATCATGTGATTGCCGCGGGCGGCAAACCCGAAATTCCAGGTTCATCGGATGCGGCCTTTCTCGGCGAAGCCAATCGCTGGAATCCGGAAGATCTGCTGGTCGCCTCGGCCAGCGCCTGCCACAAACTCTGGTATCTGCATCTATGCGCGGATGCCGGCATCGTGGTGACCGCGTATCGCGACGACGCCGAAGGCACCATGCTCGACGATCCGAAGCAAGGCCGTTTTTCACAGATCGTTCTGCGTCCGCGCGTCGTGATTCGAGCGGGCGGCGATGTCGAACTCGCTGCGCACTTGCATCACGTCGCGCACGAGAAATGTTATATCGCGAACTCGGTCAATTTTCCGATTCTGTGCGAGCCGGTCATCGAAACGGATACGCAATGAGCGAGGCACGCCCCGGCCGCCGCTCGCCGGAGGAGCGGGCGGCAGCGCCGCGCCATCGATTCAATGCAGCAGCGTCATCTGCACGACCTTCACGATCACCAGCACGACTGCCACGATCAGATAGCCACGCAGCACGCCCATCCAGACACGCTTGGACATCGTCAATTGCGGCGCAGGCAGTTCGTCCAGAGGCGGCATGCGCCAGGCAGCGCGGGTTTCCTTCGACAGGCTGAACTCGCTTTCATGAGCCACAGAGTTCTCTGAGTGCTGCCGCAGCTTGCGGACCACGACGGTGGCCGCGTAGCCTGCCACGGCCATCAGCGTGCCGCCTGCGAGCACTTCAAGAATCGCTTCGCCCGTGATGTCCGGATACATCACCGATGCCGTGAGAATGATGGATAGCATGACGAGCACCCAGACCACTGCGCCTGTAAAGACGTTGAGCTTCTTCGAGTTCACCCACGGTCCGAGGACCGCGCGGTCGTTACACAACAGCAGCAGAAACACGGTCGCGCTCGGCAGCAGCACGCCTGCGAGCGTCTGCACGGCTTCCGTCAGAAGACCGAGCGGGCTGCCCGGAATCAGCACCAGCGTCGCCGCGGCCGCCACGATGCCGAAGTAGACGAGGTAGAAGCCCTTCGCGTCCGACACACCGCGATGCAGCGAGTGGCGAATCTTGAATACGTCGCCGATCGCGTAGGCGGTGGACAACGACACCGCCGCCGCGCCGATGATGCACGCGTCGAGCAGCGCCACGGCGAACAGCACGGCGGGCGTGCGGCCGGCATATCTTTCGAGGTCGGCGATCACGCCGCCCGCATCGGTGAAATTGCCGGATTCCGGCTTGCCCGCGTAAAGCGCCGCGCAGAACGAGATCATGGCCACGGCGCCGATCATCACGAAGACGATACCGATCCACAGGTCGGCTTTTTCGTACTTCATGAAGCGCGGCGTGATGCGTTTATCGACGATGTAGCTCTGCTGGAAAAACAACTGCCACGGCGCGACGGTGGTGCCGACAATGCCGATCACGAGCAGCATCACGTCGCTTAGTTTCGAATGGGCGGGCCAGCCCGGAATCAGAAAGTCGTGCGCCATCTGGGCGGCCGGCGGGTGAATCGACACCAGCACGGGCACCAGCAACAGGCTCATCAGGCACAGCACCACAGCGAAGCGTTCGAAGCGCCGGAAGTTGCCCGTGCTGACCGCAGCCATGGTCACCGCCGCGGCGATGCAAACGCCGGCCACTTTCGAAATGCCGAAAAACTGCAGCACGAATGTAATGCCGATGAACTCGGTCACGATCGTGAGCGCGTTCAGGATGAACAGATCCACGACGCTGAAGGCGCCCCAGAACTTGCCGAAGCGCTCGAAGATCAGCCGTGCGTGACCGACGCCGGTCACGGCTCCCAGACGCAGCACCATCTCCTGATTGACGAACAGCACGGGCACGAGCAGCAGCATGGTCCACAACAAGGTGGTGCCGTAGTTCTGTCCCGCTTGCGTGTAGGTGCCGAAGGCGCCGGCATCGTTATCGCCGACCATCACGATGAGGCCGGGCCCGAGAATCGCGAGTAGCGTGCGCACGCGGGCCCACCAACTGTTGCGCGCACCCGTGTCGTGATGGGCGATGGTGCCGAGCGCGCCCTTGATGTCGCCGAGGTGCGCGTCGTCGAGAACGGCGCTGCGCGGTGGTGAGACGTTGATTGGAGTGGACATGCTAGCCGCCTGAGTAGGTTTGATTGGATTGAGCGGTGCGCCTTCTGGATTCGCAGGGCGTGCGCGGTCGAATGACGGTGGCGCAGGCGGATCGCGAAGGCGCGCTGAGCTGGGCGTGCGTAGTTACGAAGCGGTGTGCGAAACGGAATGTGACGCGGGCTGTGAAGCGGGATGCGACGCGGGCTGTGAAGCGGGCTGTGAAGCGCGGCGCGACGCGAGCGCCTTGAGGCGTTGCCAGGCTACGGCGAGCCAGTGCGGCTTGACGCCGTGCAGCGCGAGAGCGGCGTCGCTGTGGGTGTGGGTTTGCTGCAGGGGCGGTACGAGGATGGCGAAGTACATGTTATTTCTCCGGGCGTATGGCTTGACGCGGATTGCGGAAAGCCAGCAGACACGGAGCGCGGCGCATCAGGCGCGCGGCGAAGGACGTCTAACTGCTTTCCTTAGGCAAATAAAGCTTTGCGTGCCAGCTCGGTCGTGACTGAGCGGCACTTAAGCGGCATATGGGATAACTGTCACTGTCCATGGCGGCTCCTTATCGGCGTTCAGTACGCACGTGTTTGTCCACGCGCCCGGCCGCGCCGCATCGAACGAATCGAAACGGCGCGAGCGAACGCTGCCGCAAGCCGAGGCTCGCGACGCGATGCCATTCGGCGAGACGCACGTGCGCAAGCACGACGCGGCCGGATGGCGCTAATCAAGATGCACGGAGAGGGTTACTGCGGCGCGCACCGTCTGCCTGCTGGCAAGACGGCGGCTGAGAAAAAGAGAGCGCGGGCGTCGGGCCGGTCAGGCAGTGAAGCTGTTCGAAAGTCGACTACTGCTGGTGTCCAAGGCATGAGCCCCGTTTGTGAAGACGGCGAATTTTAGGCACTCCGGCAAGAGGAAGTCAACATGCTTCGTTAAGCGAAGCAAATATTCTTTTATGGGGCGTGGGGTAGGCCACGTTGTGGTTGCCGGAGGCATCCTGTCTTTCAGTTGCGACAGGAAAGAAAGGTTAATGAAGGGTGTGTTTTTCGCCGCCGCCGCAGAGCGGGTTGGGCTGATATCACGGGCCGGGTTCCATGTGCAACTCGGCCTGGTCCGACGCCCGCACTGGCAATAAACACGAGGCGGTCGCCGCGCGTTTGTGACTCGCGGCTCCACGCGAGCGTGCCCAGTCGATGGAGTCGATCTTCGGGCGCGCTTCGCCCTTGCTACACCGCGAAGCTGGCTTCGCGGTGTCTCAACGATTGCCGTCGAGCAGATCGCCAAGCAGTTCGTCGAACGCGGCTTGCGCGTCTTCGAGTTCCTGCAGCGCGGCGTCGAACGTTTGCAGCGCGAACTGCGAAGGCTTGCCGCTGCCGGCCGGCGGGAATTGCGATTGCAGCGACGCGAACGCCGACTGCACCCGCTGCGTCGCGGTCAATACGCGTTGCATCGCCGCGGTTTCTTCGGCTCGCGCCTGTTCGTGATCCATGAGAACTCCGTATTCGTCTGGTCGGCTCGCGCCGTTTTCAAAGGGGTGACTATGCCACGTTCGCGTTCAGGACAGCGGCAAGCCGCCATTGGCCTTTATTTCGCGCAATGAAAGCGCCGATTCCACCGACGTCACGCCTGGCAGGCTGCGCATCTCGTCGCGCATGAAGGTGCCGTAGTCGTCGAGGTCGCGTGCCACCACCTGCAGGATGTAATCGGCGCTGCCCGACACGTTGTGACACGCAAGGATTCGCGGGATGGCCTGCACCTCGCGCTCGAAGCGCGTCGCCACCGTGCGGTCGTGCACGGCAAAACGCACGTAGACGAACGCGACCACGCCGAAGCCGAGCGCGGAGCGTGACAGCATCGCGCGGTATTGGTCGATATAGCCGTCGTTTTCGAGGCGCTTGAGACGGCGCGCGCACGGCGTTTCGCTCAAGCCGACCGTTTCGGCCAGCCGCGCGTTCGACATGCGACCATCTTTCTGCAGCGCGGCGAGGATCGCGCGGTCTGTTTTATCGAGGTCGGTTGACATGGCTCAGTGGTGCTGATCGCGGATTGGAGGAAAGCATAGGCTGAAGCCGCAATGTTAGCGCATTCCTCCAAACATGAAGTCAAGAGGCCGGTAAATCGCCAGCAAACCCTCCGCCGACGATAGCAAGATAGAGCCTTGAAAACAGGAGACCTTCATGATTTCCGCACATCTGCTGGCCGTGTATATCGCAGCGCTTTTCGTCGTCTATGCCGTGCCCGGACCGGACATGGCACTGGTGCTGCAAACCAGTATCGGACGCGGCGTGCGCAGTGGTTTCGCGGCTGCCGGCGGCCTCGGTCTCGCGCGCGCGACGCACGTCACGCTCTCGGCATGCGGGGTGGCCGCGCTGTTGCGCAGCGCGCCCTGGCTGTACGACGTGGTGCGCTATGGCGGCGCGGTCTATCTCGCGTGGGTGGGTATTCAGATTTTTCGTTCACCGGTGTTCGCGCTGCCGGATGGCTCGACTGCGGGTGCTACCGCGAGCATCGAGTCACGCCCGCTGCGGGCCGCTTTTGTCAAAGGCCTGCTGACCAACTTGCTGAACCCGAAAGCGCTGCTGTTCTGCTCGGTGCTGCTGCCGCAGTTCGTGCGCCCGGAGGCGGGGCCGGTGGCCTTGCAGATGGTCGAGCTCGGTCTGGTGCTGCTCGCTATCGGCGCCTGTTTCGACGTGATGTATGCAATCGGCGCCGCGCGGATCGCTGGCTGGATGCGAGCCCATCCGCTCGCGCAAACGCTGCAGCGCTGGACTTTCTCGGCGGCGCTGATCGGCTTCGCGCTGCGGCTCTCGCTGGACTGATTCTGGCCGGATACGGCGCGGCGGGTCTTTAAGACCGCCACGCGGCCAACCGCGCAAGAGGGACCGCTTACTTGCTCAGCTTATGCTCGCGCCGCGAGCGGTCTTCGATGATTTTCCTGCGATGCTTGTCTTTCGTCTTCTTCCAGCTTTTGCATTCGTCGCGTGTGCGCAGGCAGCCGATGCAAAAGCCGGTTTTGCTGTCGAACTTGCAGATGTCGATGCAGGGTGACGCGATGCTCATGGCGAATGGCAATTAAAGTCAATGCGAGGACTCTCGCATGGGCCATGCCCGCACGCAAAGTGATTGTGTTAATAAAGCCAATAGAGAGCCACACCTTATTCGTGGCAACACAATCACCTGCTTTCACTCTCAATGAAAACTTTTCTGCTCTATGCCGTGACCGCCATTGCTGAAATCGTCGGTTGCTATTTGCCGTGGCGGTGGCTGAAAGAGGGCGGTTCGATCTGGCTACTGGTGCCGGGCGCGCTCAGCCTCGCGCTGTTCGCCTGGCTCCTGACCCTGCACGGCACCGCCGCAGGCCGCGTGTATGCGGCTTACGGCGGTGTGTATGTGGCGGTGGCGATAGCCTGGCTATGGTGCGTCGACAAGGTGCGGCCCACGCTGTGGGACGCCGCCGGCGTGGCCTTTACACTGGCGGGCATGGCAATCATCGCATTCCAGCCGCGCGTTTGAACGGACCGGGGCGCGGATTTTTGCCGCTCCCAAATGCATCTCTTTCTGAGTGCTCATTGCCGCATCCGCGCCAACCTCGAGCCCACGCAGGCACGCCCTTTACTTGATGCCGCCGAGATAGTCGAGCTTGCCGAGTTCGACACCGTTGTGACGCAGAATGTCATACGCCGTCGTGACGTGAAAATAGAAGTTCGGCAACACGAAACCGAGCAGATACGACAGGCCCGTGAACTCGATCGGGCCCGTGCGCATTTTCAGCGTGATCGCGCGTTCTTCCGAGCCGTCGATCTGCTCCGCATTGAATTCCTTCAGATAATCGATCGTCTTTTGAAGGCGGGCAATCAGTTCTTCAAAAGTCTGTTCGACGTCTTCGTACTTCGGCGCTTCGACGCCGGCCAGACGCGCGGCGCAGCCCTTCGCGGTGTCGCTCGCGATATAGACCTGGCGCGTCAGCGGCAGCATGTCCGGTGCGAGCCGGCCGGTGGTGAACACCGTGGGCTCGATCTGTTTCGCGGCGGCGTGGGCTTCGGCTTTGCCCAGAATGACCTGCAGGTTGGTCAGGCCGCGGATCAACACGGGCAGTGATGCTTGATACATCGAAATTGACATGGGGCTTCCTCTGATTCTTTTGATCGTGCACGCGGATGGCGCGCGAGGCAACGTAACGGCTGGATTGCCGCTGCAGCATCATAGCGCCAACGATAAAGGATGCGCATGTTAGCCATTCGGACAACTGCCACGCGCGCCGGAACTGTGTTTGAATGGATTGGTCGGACAGTTTGACGTCCTTGGTCAGCAAACTTGCCGCCGGCTTCAGGCAATGAGGTTGTGCAGGCGCGTGGCATGCTGCTTCCACCCCGTGGAGCGCGCCGCCACGCTAACCGGAGAATCGACACCATGGTCAATAAGCACCCGCTGCCTGGCAGTGAACGCACAGTGGAACAGGGTTCGAAAGTCGTGGGGCAATGCGATCCGGCGCAGCGGATCGAAGTGTTTGTCATGCTGCGCCGTCAGCAGCAGGCGCAGTTCGACGCGCTGATGAGCAAGATCGAAGCCGGCGATCCCGGCGTCAAGCCGCTGTCGCGCGAGACGCTGGCCAAAGATTACGGCGCCGCGCCCGACGACATCGCCAAGGTCAAGGCCTTCGCCACCGCACACGGTTTGACGGTGGTGCGCGAAGATCCGGCCGCGCGCACGGTGCTGCTGAGCGGCACGATCGCCCAGTTCCAGGACGCGTTCGCCGTCAAGCTGGAGCACTACGAACATCACTCGGCCGGCCAGTTCCGCGGCCGCACGGGCACGATCAGCGTGCCCGACGATCTGCACGGCGTGGTGCAAGCCGTGCTCGGCCTCGATAACCGCCCGCAGGCGCGTCCGCACTTTCGCATCCGGCCGCCATTCCAGCCGGCCCGCGGGCATCAGGTGTCGTTCACGCCGCCGCAGCTCGCGTCGCTCTACCACTTTCCGCAAGGTGACGGCGGCGGTCAGTGCGTCGGCATCATCGAACTGGGCGGCGGGTATAACACCAACGACCTCAAGTCCTACTTCGCAAGCCTCGGCGTCGCATCGCCCAAGGTGAAGTCGGTCGGCGTCGATCAAGGCAGCAACCAGCCGACCGGCGATCCGAACGGGCCGGACGGCGAAGTGACGCTCGACATCGAAATCGTCGGCGCGATCGCGCCCGGCGCGAACATCGCGGTGTATTTCACGCAGAACAGCGACGCCGGCTTCATCGACGCGGTGAGCCGTGCGGTGCACGACACGACCAACAAGCCATCGGTGATTTCGATCAGTTGGGGCGGCCCGGAGTCGAACTGGACCAGCCAGTCGTTGCAGGCCTTCAACAGCGTGCTGCAGTCGGCGGCGACCCTCGGCGTGACGGTCTGCGCGGCGTCGGGCGACAGCGGTTCGAGCGACGGCGTGGGCAGCGGCGACCAGGTCGACTTCCCGGCGTCGAGTCCGTATGTACTAGCCTGCGGCGGCACGAGCCTCACTGCGTCGGGCACCTCGATCTCGCATGAGGCGGTCTGGAACGACGGTGCACAGGGCGGCGCGACCGGTGGCGGCGTGAGCCAGGCCTTCCCGGTGCCGGTGTGGCAGAAGGGCTTGTCCGCCACCTCGACGAGCGGCGGCAAGAAGGCGCTCAGCGGGCGCGGCGTGCCGGACGTGGCGGGCGACGCTTCGCCGGTGACCGGCTACAGTGTATTGATCGACGGCACGCAGACGGTGGTCGGCGGCACCAGCGCGGTCGCGCCGCTGTGGGCCGCGCTGATCGCGCGCATCAATGCGGCGAAAGGGCAGCCCGCCGGCTTTATCAACCCCAAGCTGTACAAGGCGAGCGGCGCGTGCAACGACATCACGCAAGGCAACAACGGCAGTTTCGCGGCATCCGCGGGCTGGGATGCGTGCACGGGGCTCGGCAGTCCCAATGGTCAGAAGGTCGCGGCCGCACTATAGTCTGCAACACACGCCCCGCAGGAAATCCCCTTCGGGGCGGCATAAAAGACGTGAACGAAGACGTGAACGAACCCATGGAGCGATCATGACAAATACCGACTCAGCTTCTGTTAGTCCGCAGCCGTCGCACAATTCTCATGCTTCGGGCGCACCGGCAGCCACGCCAGCGCCCGCCAGCGCGCCGCACAAAGCCGGCGATCAGCCGTTCTTCGATCCAGTCGCCTACGGCAACGGGCCGGACGATTCCGTCACCGCAACCGATGAAAGCGCCGCGATCACGCATCACTCGATCACCATCGGCGGGCACAAGATCAACTACACGGCGACGGCGGGCCACCTCGTCATCGTCGACCCGAGCAGTTCGCAGCCGGAAGCCCGGATGTTCTACGTGGCGTTCACGCAGGACAAGCAAAAGGAAGAAGCCCGGCCGGTGACGTTCTTCTATAACGGCGGGCCGGGGTCGTCGTCGGTGTTCGTGCTGCTCGGCTCGTTCGCGCCGCGCCGCATCAAGACGTCGATGCCGAGCTTCACGCCGCCCGCGCCGTATTCGATGGAAGACAATCCGGACAGTCTGCTCGACAAGAGCGACCTCGTCTTCATCAACCCGGTCGGCACTGGCTACTCGGCGGCGATCGCGCCGAAGAAGAACCGCAACTTCTGGGGCGTCGACCAGGACGCGGACTCGATCAAGCAGTTCATCAAGCGCTTCCTGACGAAGAACAACCGCTGGAATTCGCCGAAGTACCTGTTCGGCGAGTCGTATGGCACGGCGCGCAGTTGCGTGCTGGCGTACCGCTTGCACGAAGACGGCGTGGATTTGAACGGCATCACGCTGCAATCGTCGATTCTCGATTACACGCAGGCCGGCAACCCGGTCGGCGCGCTGCCCACGGCGGCCGCGGACGCGTGGTATCACAAGAAGCTAGGCATCGCGCCGCGGCCGACCGATCTCGGCACGTTCGCCGAAGAAGTGGCGCAGTTCGCGCGCACCGACTATCTGGCCGCGCTGCGCAAATTTCCGACCACCGACACGGCAACGGTCGAAAAGCTCAGTGAATACACCGGCATCGACAAAACGACCTTGCTCGCGTGGAGTCTGGATATCGCGTCGTACGACAGCCGGGGCAATTCGCTCTTCCTGACCACGCTGCTGAAATCCAAAGGTCTGGCGCTCGGCGAGTATGACGGTCGCGTCACAGCGATCGGCACGGGCATTGCCGGCAAGATCGACCCGAATTCCGGCGGCAACGACCCGACCATGACGGCGGTGACCGGCGTCTACACGACGATGTGGAACGTGTATCTGAACGAGCAGTTGAAGTACACGTCGAATTCGTCGTTCACGGATCTGAACGACCAGGCTTTCCAGTACTGGGACTTCAGCCACATCGATCCGACCGGCGCGCAGAAGGGCGTCGACTCGAAGGGCAACATCATTCTGTACACCGCCGGCGACCTGGCCGCCGTGATGGCGCTCAATCCCGATCTGAAGGTGCTGTCGGCGAACGGCTTCTTCGATTACGTGACGCCGTTTTATCAGACCGTGCTCGATCTGCAGCAAATGCCGCTGCTCAGCCAGCAGGTCCGGCAGAACCTGTCGGCGCGCTTTTATCCGTCGGGCCATATGATCTATCTCGACGGCGGATCGCGCACCGCGCTGAAGGCCGATCTCGCGAAGATGTACGACACGACGGTGTCCAACACGCAGGCGCTATTCCGGATCCGCGCTCTGCAGGCGCGCGTGCCGAGAGTAGCGGCGGATTGACGCGTCGCGTTGCAGACGGGACGCGCGCGGAATGCCGGGCATCGCGGGGTCAGCGGGCAGGGTGCGTAGGGCGGCATTGGGATTGGCGACGTCTGAGTCGTGGCGTCGCCGGTTCCCGCAGCCTGGGAAATCCGCCAAATGCGGCCTATGCGCGTGGCGCGCATAGGCAGGCTTTTTTTACTTAAGCATATTGAATGTGTTTTAATTAGTCTGCGAATTGAACTATTGCGTGCCGCTCCCGGCGCGCCGACGAATGAACGCAGGCATTGCAGACAGGCGTCGCACCGACCATTCCAGCGACCCGACCAGCAGTACGTATGACACGGCTCCGCCGGCGCTCGCGCGCCGGTGCGGCGTTGCGCGTCCCCTCGGCAATACGCGCTTTGCGCTCGCGCTCGGCTTCACGGCGCTGCTCACGTTGCGCATGGGCGACGCCCACGCGCAGGACCTCGGCATGCTCGACGAGCGGGTCACGCAGCAATCGGTGGGGGACACGATTTGCCGCCCCGGTTACGCGGACACCGTTGCGCCGCCGTTCGACGAACTGATGGCGCACAAAGACCGCATGCTCGCCGCGCGCGGCATCGATGCGGACAACGGCGCTGCCTTCGCGCTCGACCGGCGTGTGCCGATCGTGCTCGGCGGTTCGCCGGACGCTCCCGCCAATCTCGATCTTCTGCCGTGGGCGGGCCACCAGGGCGAGCGCCGCAAGGCGCGCGCGGCGGTCATGCTCAAACGCTGCGTCTGCGAAGGCAAACTGAGCCTCGCCGAAGCGCAAGCCGCGATTGTCGGCAACTGGTCGGTGGTTTATTCGGGCTTCAGTCAAACGTCTTGCGATGTGAGCCGGCTCGACGTGGCCACCGGTGGCGACAACGGCCACGGCGCCGGCCGCGACAACCCGCCGTGAAGCCCGCTGCCTCGTCTGTGGCGCCTGCTTCGTTCATTTGCATCTATTCAGTCGCGCGGCTTGCAACTCGCAGGCCGTGGCCCCATCTAGTTTTCGGAGAATCATCATGATCCATTCACGTCTTGCCGCGATGGCGCTTTCTATCGGCTGCCTGTTCGGCAGCACCGCCGGGTTCGCCGCGGAGCCGGTGCGCTGCGGCCAGGCCGACACGCTGAAGATTCGCGGCGATGTGCCCGCGGCCATCAGCTTCGACGTGTACCGCCAGTTGCGGCCGTTGAGCGCGCAACGTGTTGCGCTGTTCCAGTCGGCCGGCGAGGTCAAGCGCCTGCCCGACGGTCTCGCGGTATGCGAAGTCGCCGACGACGGCGTCGACGATCCGTCCGCGGTGCTGGTTCAGCTGCCGCGGGGCAAGAACGCATGGTGGGTGAGTTCGGCCAACGTGCAAGCGGCAGACTGATCGCGACGACCCGTCCGCCTCTCGCGCGGGTCCCCCGCAGGATGCCGTGGCGATGTCTGTCGCGGCCCGGTTTCTGCGTCCAGCGTCCGCGTTTGATGCGTTTGCCGGGCCTGTAGCGGGAAATGAACAGCTGTTTTGCTATTTTTGACGCCGCTTAATCAGGTACAGTGCATTAACGGAGATATTTAAGTCCGTTTTTTGACGATACTGTGTTGCATCGCTTTTATTGTCGTTTGTGGCTATCCTGAGTACAGGACGAAATTCGCAGGGGAGAATTAAATGATCGCCTTCTATTTGTCATTGGCCGCTTTGGGCGCCGCCGGCGCTGCATTGATCCGCCAACTCGCTGCCGCGCAGGCGAAACAGCGTGCCGCATTGCGCCCTGTGCGCGTGCAATCCGCGGATCGCGGCACAGGCCGCAACGCGCGCAAAGGGTAGGCCGCATGAACCTGATCGTGCGCAATATCGCGGAATCGTGCAGCGAGCAGGAAGTGCGGGAATTCCTGAAGCACGAACTTGGACATTACGCGAAAAACATCGAGGTGGTCGACGCCGGTAAGCCCAGCGCCTACGCCACGGTCGAACTGGACGCCGAGGTGCCCTATGTGGGCGACGTGATCGCGCGGCAGATTCACGGCAAGCAGTTAGGCGGGCAGACGCTGGAAGCCAGCGCCGATCTGTTCACCGACGAACCGCCGGCGGCTCAGTAACCTGACGCTGTCGATTCACCCCGTACGCGGCGCGTGACAAGAGCGCGCCCGAGCTGTGCATTGCCGACGCGCCGACGTCGCCGCATTCAGCGCATCATCTGCGCACCCATCCCTTCCTCAATCTCCGCTTGCCTGCACCGGCCAATCGAACGGCGTGTACGGCAACGCGCGCTTGTGACGCGTGACGTCGTAAAAGCGCAAGATGGTCGCGCGTGCCGCATCGCCCACGGGTTTGCGCTCCAGAAAGTCATCGATGGCATCGTACGGAATGCCATAGGCATCCTCATCGGGCCGTTGCGGACGCAACATTTCGAGGTCGGCGGTCGGCACCTTGTGCGCTAATGCTTCCGGTGCGCCCAGCGCTTTGGCCACGGCGCGCACGCGACGCTTGTTGAGTCCGGCGAGCGGCAGCACATCGGCGCCGCCGTCGCCGAACTTCGTGAAGAAGCCCATCACCGATTCGGCCGCGTGATCCGTGCCGATCACCACGCCGGCCCGCGCACTGGCCACCGCGTATTGCGCGATCATGCGCTGTCGCGCCTTGATATTGCCGTGCACGAAGTCCTGTTGCGATTCGTCCTTGTATGGCACGCCGCTATGATCCAGCGCGGCGAGCATGGCATCGGCCGCGGGTTTGATATCGATGGCGAGATTTTCGTCCGCGCGAATAAAGCGCAATGCCTGCTGCGCGTCGGCTTCGTCTTTCTGTTCACCGTAAGGCAGACGTATTGCGACGAAGTGCGCGTCGTAATGTTCGGCGCGCAACCGTTCGACCGCGAGTTGCGCAAGCCGGCCGGCAGTCGTCGAGTCGACGCCGCCGCTGATTCCGAGCACATACGTTTTCAGGCCGCTGCTGCGCAGATAGTTCGCGAGAAAAGCGACCCGGCGCTCGATTTCATACGCAGCGTCGAACTCGGCGCTGATGTGCATTTCTTCAGAAATGCTTGCCTGGCGTGCGACTGGATCCTGTTGCGTCATGATTGCTCTTTACTCCTTGCGCGCTCGCGCAAATGTCGAACCGTTACCGGCGTGGGTTCAATTCACCTCTGCGCCGCTTTCAATCTGCCGCATTGATCGGCAAAGGTGCCCGGTTATTACGACGATATCAATGAATCGTCCAATGTTCATCGACAGATCGCAATGTGCTTAGTAACATCCTCGTTCCGAGAGCGCCGCATGAGCCGGCGAGCAGTCAATAATAATCAGGTTTGCTCAAACACGCGATGAACCACCGCAACCGGCCTGGCCAGCCTGTACTGGACCGTCTGACTTTCGCGTCGGTCAATCGTCCGCGCGACATGTCGTATCTGTCGTATCGACTTTCCGTGCGGAGCATCGCACGCGCATTGCCTTCTTTTCGCCGTTTGACTCGTGCGTTGAGCGCCGCGTTTTGCATGTTGTCATGCGGTGCGGCGATCGCAGCCTCGACACCCGTTGCGGCATCGGCGCCAAAGCCGGCGAGTCGCGCGATGGCCGACGTCAATGCGT
The DNA here is from genome assembly GCF_046027395.1 of Paraburkholderia dipogonis. GTDB lineage: Bacteria > Pseudomonadota > Gammaproteobacteria > Burkholderiales > Burkholderiaceae > Paraburkholderia > Paraburkholderia dipogonis_A. Next base: position 485,647 of record NZ_JAQQEG010000001.1, read on the forward strand.
CCGCTGTCGCGGCGCCCGATGCCGCCGGCGTAGTCGATCCGCGTCGCGCGTTCCTGCTGCGCGACGTGTTCGCGCAAAACGTCACGCGCAAGCTGAAAGTGTCCGCGGCGGATCAGCGAGTCTATGCGGGTCTGCTGCAAGCCGCGCTCAGCGCACACACGCTCGGCGATCTGTCGGGCGAGTATGTCGTGCTGGTCGATCGCAATGCCAACGTGCAGGCGCTCTTCATCTATTTTCGCGCCGCGCCGGCCGATAGCTGGCAGATGATCGGCGCGTCGCCGGTTTCGACGGGGCGGCCAGGCGAGTACGATCACTTCATCACGCCGCTCGGCGTGTTCGAACATACGCCGGCCAACATGGATTTTCGTTCGGAAGGCACGCAGAACGAAAACCGTATTCGCGGCTACGGCAAGCGCGACATGCGGATCTTCGACCTCGGCTGGGCCCAGGGCGAGCGCGGCTGGGGCAAGGGCGGCATGTCGCAGATGCGCTTCCAGATGCACGCCACCGACCCCGACCGCCTCGAATCGCTGCTCGGCATTCGTCATTCGAAGGGCTGCGTGCGCATTCCCGCGTCGCTCAATTCGTTTATCGATCACTACGGTATTCTCGATGCTGAATATGCGGCGCTCGTCGAGTCGGGTAAATCGCTGTGGGTGTTGAAAAGCGATCGACAGGTGACGCCGTGGGCCGGGCGCTACATCGCCGTGGTGGATTCGGCGCGCAAGAGCCGCCCGGCGTGGGCGCCCGCGCCCGGCAGCAAGGCGCGCGCCAAAGTGCCGGCCGGGGCGGACACGGCGGATTGATTCGCGGCGGCGCCGCTTATTGTGAGCGCGTTACCCATCACGACCGCGCCGCTCATCGCGAGCGCGCCGCTTATCGCGACCACGCCACCCATCACGACCGCGCCAGCAACACCCCCAGCAACGCAACGACAAACCCGGCGATCTGCAACGGCACCAGCGTCTCACCGAACCCCACATAACCCTGAAGCGCGGCGAGCGGCGGCGCGAGAAACATCAGCGCGGTCGCGCGCGCCGCGTCGCCGCGCCTGACCATCCACACCAGCAACGTGACGCTGATGCCGGAGAGCATCACGATCCCCCACGCGAGCGAGCCCCATAGCGTGGCAGACGCAATCCAGCGATGTTCGCCGAGCGCCAGCGCAAGCACGGCCGCGACGAGCGCGGCGCCGAAGTTCTGCACCGCGCTCGCGCTGCGGATATCGGCCTTGGCCAGCGAAGTCTTCTGAAACAACGTGCCCGCTGTAATCGCGCCGATCGCGGCGATCGAGATCAGCACGACCAGCCACGCGGGCGCGCTGCCGTGCGGCGTCGGCGCCGTGGCCGCGGTCAGCTTCGGTTCGAGCACCAGCACGACGCCGGCAAGGCCGAGCGCCATGCCGGTCCAGCCGCGCCGCGACAGCCGCTCGCCGAACAGCGGCGCCGCGACCGCGGCCGTCGCAAGCGGTTGCAGCGCGCCGAGCAACGCCATCACGCCGGCACTCAAGCCTTGGGCCACGGCCCAGTAACCGGCGCCGAGATAGACGCCTTGCAGCAGCGCGCCCGCTACCAGATGTTTGCCGAGGTCGCGCCCACTCGGCCACGTGGCGCGGGCAATCAGCGCGGCGAGCGCGAATATCAGCGCCGTGCCGCCGAAGCGTGCCAGCAGGAAGAGGTTGGGATCCGCGTACGGCGTGATCGCGCGGGCGACCACGAAACCGGTCGACCACAACACGACAAAAACAGCGGCGATAAAGGAAGCGAGCATCGGAAAGCGTTACGGGAAAAGTCGCCATCTTGTCGGGAGGCGCAACGCGCGTCTTGCTCGAAGCTGCAATCGGCCGAACGCGGTGGCAGAGTGTGGTTTGAACCGCGAACCGACGCAAATCACCACATCAGCAGCACAGTGCCCGCGCCGAGCACGCCGCCACACACCGCACACGCCCACAGCAGCACACGCGTGCGCCGGTATTCGCGGCCGATCTCCGCCATCAGTTGCGCATTCTGCTGTGGCGAGCGCGTGCGATCATGTTCGTGTTGCAGATAGCGAACCGCCAGTTGCGGCACACGCGGCAGCATATGCGCGAGATGCGGCAACTCGCGCCCGATCCGTTTGATCCAGCCGCGGTGATCGATGTCGCGCCGCGCGATATCCGCCAGCACGCCGCGGGTGATATTCCACGTGTCGATGCCGGGATGCAGCGCGCGCGCCAGCGTTTCCGCTTGATGAAACGAGCGCTGTGCGGTCGCGAGCCGGCCGGGCACCGCGCCCTCGAACGGATGCACCGCATGCAGCAGATGATGAAACAGCGAACCCGCCGAACGGTCTTCCGGCTCGGCCGCGAAATGCGCTTCGGCGCGCGTGCGCAATTCGGCTTCGAGCACCTCGGCGCGCGTGTCGTGAGGCACATGCCCGGCATCGCGATGCATTTCGGCGAGCCGCCCGTAGTCCTGGTCGAACAGCGCGGTCGCGCCGTGCACGAAGAACTCGCGCTCGTCGGTCGAGAGGCTCGACATGATCGAAAATTCCGCCAGCACGAGGCGCCCGAGCGTGTCCGGTTCGATGCTCACGCGCACGCGGCGGGCGTCGAGCGTGGCGTGAAAGAAGCCATGCTCGAACGCCTGCTCGGTCACCACTTCGACGATATGTGCGGCCAGCGGCGCGAGCTTGATGTGATGTGCGTGCAGGCCGGGCAGATCGCTCGCCGACAAGGTGCTGACGCGTTGCATCGTCAGCGTGTACTGGGTGCAGAGGTCCCAGATTACGTCCGGCACGACGATGCGCTTGTCGCTGTCGAAATGATGGCCGGTCTGGCTAAGATTGGCGGCTTCGGCGCGCAGATCGAAGCGGCGCAGGATGTCGTCCGTGAAGGTCTGCGCCAGCGTGCGCAGTTGCAGGCGGCGCGCGGTACCGGAGAACTTCTCCAGCCAGCGCGCGACCCAGCGCAGCAGCGCGAGTTCGTCGCCGATCTGTTGCAACTGGTCGGCGCGCACCAGCTTGATTGCTACCTCGTGATGGCCGTTCACCGGCAGCAGCAGCCGCGCGAGATGCGTCTGTTCGGCGAAGCCGCCGCGCAGCGGCACCAGATCCACGGCGCTGAAGAGCGTGGCGAGCGGCCTGCCGAAAGCACGCGCCAGCGCCTGCTCGGACTCGTGCGGCGGCAGCGGGGCTTCCATGTGATCGATCGCGTCGATGGCGTCGTGCAAGGTGCCGGTCGCGAGTTCGGGCCGTTCGGCCAGCGTTTGCGCGAAGCGGCCCGCCAGCGGCCCGAGCGCCGGCAGCACACCGCTCAGGCTCTTGCCACTACGTTCGGCCGCGTGCAAACGGCCGACCAGCTCGATCATCCAGTGCAGTTTGTGGTCTGCCGGCGCGGCAAGCCAGATCAGGCGCGCGCCGTAACGCAGCGCGTGGAACAGCAACAGTAGACGGCGAAACAGTGGCGGCATCGGCAGTTCGGTTGACGGGCCATGTGGCGTCCACAACTATCGGAGGACATTCACGCACGGCCAGGGCGTTCAGGTTAGCAGGTAAGCGCGCCAAGAGGAGCATTGCCGCGCCACGCGTAATACAATACGCCGGCCTTCTCCAACCGTGGCGAAACCCAAGCGTGCCGGCTTCCGGCCTTTCATCGATGCTCGCAGAACAACGTCACCAATACATCCTGGCGCAAGTCGCCAAAACCGGCGCGCTCTCGGTCGCGGAGCTGGTGCGCGAACTGAACGTGTCGCGCGAGACCATTCGCCGTGATCTGAACGCGCTGGCCGGGCGCGGCCTGCTGGTCACCACGCACGGCGGCGCGCTGTCGAGCGACCGGCGCGAGCCCGACCTCGATACCCGCGAAGCCGCCAATGCCGGCGCGAAACGCGCCATCGGCGAACGCGCAGCGGAGTTCGTGCCGGACGGCGCGTCCCTGATCATCGATTCGGGCAGCACCACGCAGGCGGTGGCGCGGGCGTTGCTCGACCGGCATCGTCTGTCGGTGTACACGAACGACTGGCGGATCGCGCTGCTGCTCGGCCGCCGCAACGACAACCGCATCACGCTGTTGGGCGGCGAGCTGTCCGACATCGAAGACGCCACCTTCGGGCTCGATACGGTCCATCAATTGACGCAGTACCACGCGGACTTCGCCTTCATCGGCGCGGGCGGGATTTCGCCGGACGGCTATCTGACCGACTACAGCCGCATGGCCGCCGAGGTGCGCAGCCGCATGATCGCCGCGGCGGACATGGTGGTGGTCGTCGCCGATCATTCGAAGTTTGGCCGCGTGACGCCGGTGCGCATCAACGGGATCGAGTCGGCGCGTTATCTGGTGACCGAGCTGGCTCCCGAGCGCACGCTCGGCAAGGCGATCACGGCGCATGGCCCGGAAATCCTGATCGCCTGAGCGCGCCCCGGCTTGCCCGACTATTTCACACGGATGCCCAGCCGCTCGAGCGTGCGGCCGATCGCGGCCACCGCGTTGTGAAGTTCGTTCGCGTCGATCGCGCCGATGCAACCCACGCGAAACGTTTCCACTTGCGTCAGCTTGCCCGGATACAGCACGTAGCCGGCCTCGCGCACGGCGGCATAGAACGCCGCGAATTGCCACGCCGGATCGCGCGGCGCGTGGAAGGTGACGATCACCGGCGCCTGCACCTCGGGCTTCAGAAACGGCTCGAAGCCGAGCGCTTTCATTCCGCTGACCAACGCCGCGCAGTTGCGCGCGTAACGCGCGCCACGCGCCGGCTGGCCGCCCTCGGCGCTGAACTGGTCGAGTGCTTCGCGCAACGCGGCCAACACATGGGTCGGTGGCGTGAAGCGCCACTGCGTCGTCTTCTGCATATAGACGTATTGGTCGTGCAGATCGAGCGCGAGCGACGGCGAGCGGCCTTCGCTGTCCTCCAGCACGCTGCGCCGGACAATCACGAAGCCCATGCCCGGCACGCCTTCGAGGCACTTGCCGCTCGCCGAGATCAGCGCGTCGATGCCGCCGCGGCGCAGGTCGATCGGCAACGCGCCGAACGAACTCATGGCGTCGACAATCAGGCTCTTGCCGTGTCGCTGACATACCGCGGCGATATCGTCGAGCGGATTGAGCAGGCCGGCGCTCGTTTCCAGATGCACTTGCGCGACGTGGCTGATGCACGAATCGAGATTGAAGGCGCCTTCGATGGCGGCGGCGCTCACCGGTTCGTCCTCGCGCAACGCCAATTCGATGTAGGCGATGCCCATTCGCTGCAATATTTTGATCAGCCGGGCACAATACGCGCCGTTGTTCGGAACCAGCACACAGCCTTGGCGCGGCACCAGCGTGCCGAGGGCCGCTTCGACCGCGAACGTCCCGCTGCCTTGAAGCGGGACGCATACATAGTCATTTTCGCCATGTACGATCGTCAGGAGGTCGGCGCACACGCTGTCGGTCATGCGGTTGAACGCGGCGTCCCACGAACCCCAGTCGCGCAGCATCGCTTCGCGCGTCCGGGGTGAGGTGGTGAGCGGCCCCGGGGTCAACAGGATTGGGTCGTTTCCAAGGATCACACGAGCCTCCGTCGTTATCTGAACGAGCGCCGCCCAGACCGGACGACGAAAAGATTGATTTGGATATTATTGGCGAATTGTGTCATTTTTTGGAACTCTGCAGAATCGTCATGGCGTTGTCACGGAAACCTGTGATCCTTGCCGTGCCCATTCACGCATGGCCGGCAGCGCGAGTGACGTAGCCGGGCTGTGAGTCAGGCTGGAAAAGAGGCAATAAGAGGCAGCAAAGTTGTTGGCAATCTGCAATCCGCATGAATCTGCACGACAGCTTGATGCGGGCAACACGCAAGCGGCGCGGCGCTACCGCCGTTCAATCACAACAGGTATCGGGATCTCCCGACCGTCTGGTTTTTTGCCTTTCGGAGAAAGCGACATGACAAAGACGAATTCCCTTCACGCCACGGCCGGCCTCGTACGCAAACTGCTGCCGGCACTGGTCGCCGCGGCAGCATTCGGCGCCACGGCCATGCAGGCGCACGCGGCCGACGCAGTGGTGCTGTACACCGCCGACGGCCTCGAGAACCTCTATAAGGATGTGCTGCCGGCCTTCGAAAAGAAGGAAGGCGTGAAGGTCAACATCGTCACGGCGGGTAGCGGCGAAGTGGTGAACCGCGCCACCATCGAAAAGGATCAGCCGAAGGCCGACGTGCTCGTCACGCTGCCGCCGTTCATCCAGCAAGCCGACCAGAGCGGCCTGCTGCAGGCTTATCAGAGCGCCAACTACAAGAACGTGCCGGCGATCGCCAAGGCGTCGAACGGCGCGTGGGCGACGTTCGTGAACAACTATTTCTCGTTCGCGATCAACCCGGAAGTCACCAAGACCCAGCCGAAGACCTTCGCCGACCTGCTGCACCCCGACTTTAGCGGCAAGGTCGCCTACTCAAACCCGGCCACGGCGGGCGACGGCATGGCGGTGATCATCCTGACCTCGTCGCTGATGGGCGAGGACAAGGCGTTCGACTATCTGAAGAAGCTCGAAAACAGCGCCAAGTTCCACACCAAGGGCACGGGCTACCTCGACGTGCTGCTCTCGCGCAACGAAATCGCGGTCGCCAACGGCGACCTGCAAATGGACCTGGACGACGCGGCCAACGGCGGCCTGTCGCTCAAGCCGATTTTCCTCGCGCACGAAGGCGGCCAGCCGACCACGTTCCAACTGCCGTACGCAATCGGCCTGATCAAGAATGGCCCGAACCAGGCTGAAGGCAAGAAGCTGATCGACTACCTGATGTCGAAGGAAGTGCAGGCGAAGGTGCCGGACATCTTCGGTATTCCGGGCCGCACCGACGTGCCGCTCACTGGCAAGAACGGCGAAGCGGTCAAGCAGGCTATCGCGGGCGTGAAGCTGATTCCGGTGGACTGGAATCAGGTGATGGCGAAGAAAGCCGACTGGACGGCGCGCTGGAAGAATGACGTGATCGGTTCGTCGGGCAAGCAGCTCGAAGTGGTCAAGCCGAAGTAAGCCGTCGTTCGTAGCGTCATTGACTTCACTCAGTCAGGTAACTGGGTGACGTCACGGAATCAGGCGGCGCCTGCGGGACTCTCCGAGGCGCTGCATCAGCATTAATCCAGTTGGAGGATGAACCCGGTGAATACCGCCAGTCTTGCTCAACCAGGCGCGCTCGGCGCCTCACCGGACGCGCTCGATGCCGCGCGTTCGACTACGCCGGGCGGCGTGCAGATCGATCATCTGACGGTGCGCTTCGGTTCGCGCACGGTGCTCGACGATCTGTCGTTGACCATCCAGCGCGGCGAATTGCTCACCGTGCTCGGCCGCAGCGGTTGCGGCAAGACGACGTTGTTGCGTTTCATCGCCGGGTTTATCGAAGCCGACGGACTGGCCGGCACGCTGACCGTGGCCGGTCACGATCTCACGCACGTGCCGCCGCACAAGCGCAATCTCGGTCTGCTGTTCCAGAGCTATGCGCTGTTTCCCCATCTGTCGGTGTTCGAGAACGTGGCTTTCGGATTGCGCGCGCGCCGCACGCCGTCCAAGGATGTCGCGCGACGCGTCGCCGACGCGTTGAAGCTGGTGCAACTCGGCGACGCCGGCCACGTGATGCCCGCGCAGTTGTCGGGCGGCATGCAGCAGCGCGTGGCGCTCGCGCGCGCCCTCGTGATCGAGCCCGACGTGCTGCTGCTCGACGAACCGCTTTCCGCACTCGACGCCAATCTGCGCGCATCGGTGCGTTCCGAACTCAAGTCCTTGCATGAGCGCCTGCCGAATCTGACGATCGTCTGCGTGACGCACGATCAGGACGACGCGCTGGTGCTGTCCGACCGCACGCTGCTGATGCGCGAAGGCCGCATTGCCCAACTCGGCACGCCGCAACAGTTGTACGACACGCCGGCCGATGGCTTCGTCGCGCGTTATCTGGGCGCGGCCAATCTGCTGCCGCCGCAGGTCGCCTTCAGCATGGGCGACGCACGCTACAACGAACGCGATCGCGTGGCCTGTCTGCGTCCGGAGGCGCTGCGTATCGTGCCGCTCGGCGAAGGGCAGTTGCATGGCGCGATCACCTCGGTCGAATGGTATGGCGCGGTGTTGTCGGTATCCGTCGTATTGGACGCGATGCCCAACGAACCGGTGCACGTCACCATGCAGCGCGGCCACGGCATGATGCCGGAGAGGGGCGCGCGTATTTCCCTGCGTTACGAGGCTGACGATGTCGTCCTTATCAACCCCTGATACGCCCAATCCGCTCGGCGCGTCCGCCGCCGACGCGCGCCGCAGCGCCAGCGCCGCCTCGCATACGGCCGCGGTGAAGCGCCGCGAACGCGTTGCGCAATGGCATCTGCTGTTCCTCGCCGTGGTGGTGCTCGGGCCGCTGGTCGTCTATCCGCTCGTGCGTCTCGTGCTGCTGAGTCTGACCGGTCCGCATGGCTTGAGCCTGCACGCTTATTCGGCGTTCTTCGGCAATCCGGAAACCAGCGGCGTGATCGGCACGACCCTGTGGATCCTGTTTGCCAGCGCCGGGCTCGCGTCGCTGCTCGGCGTCGCGCTGGCGTCGATCCTGTTCTTCAAGCCGTTTCCCGGCGCGCGGATGATCACGCGCTTTCTCGAACTGTTCGTCGCGTTCCCGTCGTTTCTGGTCGCGTTCACGCTGATCTTTCTGTACGGCTCGCAAGGTTCCGTCAGCATCGGCTTGCAGCGGCTCTTTCATCTGCAGGCGCCGCCGCTCGATTTCCTGTTCGGCGTGGGCGGCGTGATTCTCGCGGAAGTGGTTTTCTACGCGCCGTTCGTCGTGCGTCCCACGCTGGCTTCGTTCGCCACGCTCGACATGCGACTGATCGAAGCCGCCCGCAGTCTCGGCGCGAGCGGCTGGATGGTCGCGTTCAAGGTGATCCTGCCGCTCGCGTGGCCGGGCATCGCCGCGGGCACGATCCTGTGTTTTCTGCTGACGCTCAATGAGTTCGGCATTCTGCTCGTGCTCGGCAGCGCGCATCTGATCACGCTGCCGGTGGCGATCTACAGTTCCGCCACCGTCGATCTCGATCTGCCGACCGCCGCCGCCGGCGCGGTCGTGATGCTGATCATGTCTTTGTCGCTGTACGCGTTGTACCGCCAGGTCAACCGTCGCAAGGTGAAAGGAGCGGGCCATGGCCGTTGAACTCGACCCGACCGTTTTGCCGGTCATGCACAAGAAAGCGCGGCCGGTGCGCCGCAGTCTGGTGGTGCGCATGCTCGGCGGCGCGTTTCTCGGTTTTTCCGCGTTGCTGTGCTTCTGGCTGTTCGTGTTGCCGGTGCTGGTCGTCGCACTGTCGAGCGTGGCTGCGCACTGGTCCGGCACGATCCTGCCCGACGGCTTCAGCATGCGCTGGTTCGAGCGTCTCGGTTCGAGCGACTTCGATGCAATCGCCACGAGCCTCGAAATCGGCATGGGCGTCGCGGTGCTCGGCACGATTCTCGGCCTGTGGCTCGCGCTGGCGCTGGAAGGGCGCGACCGCCGCGGGCTCGGCGCCATCGTCGACACCATTGCGATGATGCCCAACGGCGTGCCGAGCGTGGTGCTCGGGCTCGCGGTGCTGATCGCGTATCACAAGCGGCCGTTCGATCTGTCGAGCTCCGCGGCGATCGTCGTGTTCGTGCAACTCGCGCTGGTGCTGCCGTTCTGCTACCGGTGCGCGGCCGCCGCGTTGCGCCCGGAGCTGACGATTTTGCGCGAAGCGGCGGCGAGTCTCGGTGCGCCGCCTTCGATGGTGTTGCGCCGCGTCGTGCTGCCACAACTGGTGCCGGCGATTCGCGCGAGTCTTGCGCTCGGCTTCGCGCTCTCGCTCGGTGAGCTCGGCGCCACGCTCACGGTGTATCCGCCGGGCTTCGCGACGGTGCCGATCGTGGTCGTCGGCCAGGTGGAGCGCGGCTATTACCTGCCGGCCTCCGCGCTGTCGCTGATTCTTCTGCTGGTTTCGCTCGCTGCGCTGCTGCTGATCGCCGCGCGCGTCCCGCGCCGTCGGGTGGACTGACGCGCAACTTCTGATGCCTGTGCAGGCATGCCGTGGCGGCGCGCCTGCCCATATCGATGTGGCAAAATTTGTCAAAATGACCGAATATATGCAAACTGCTTCTGTCGATCCGATTGAGGTTGTGCGCAGGCATTCGCTGACGACGCTGGTTCGCGACGAAATCGAACGGCACATCATCGAGGGGGCGCTCGCGCCCGGCGACAAGCTCAACGAAGCCGACTGGGCGACGCGTCTGCAGGTGTCGCGCGGTCCGGTGCGCGAGGCGTTTCGCGCGCTGGAGCAGGCCGGCCTCGTGCGTACCGAGAAGAACCGCGGCGTGTTCGTGCGGACGGTGTCGCTGGCGGAGGCGGACGAGATTTACGCGGTGCGCGCGGTGCTCGAAGAGGCGGCGTGCCGGATGCTGGCGGCGAGTATCGATGCCCGCAAGCTCGCGGTGTTGCGCGACTGGCTCGACGCGATGCGCGCGGCGCTCGACGCCCAGGATCACGATGCTTATGCACGCGCGAATGTGGCGTTTCACGACGCGCTGGTGGCGGCATCGGGCAATTCGAAGCTGTATGAGACGTACCGCAGGCTGGTGTGCGAATTGAGCCTGTTTCGACGTGCCGCGCTGGTGGTGCATGCCGATGCGATGGAGCGCTCGCTCGCCGAGCATCGCGCGATCTTGACGGCGCTGGCTTCGCGCGACGCCCCACATGCCGCGGCGCTGATGCAGGCGCACGTGAACGGCGGCTTGCAGCGCGCTCACGCGGCGTGCGAACCGGCGGGGCCGTTGAGCGTCGTGCGGATGCCGGCGGCGTCGAACGATTGAGATGGTTGCAACGAACTGACTACAACGCGCGTGCCCGGCACGCATGGAAGGTAACGATGGTGAATACAAACATGAGCACGAGCGAACGTACGATCGAAGTCAACGGCCGCAGCTACCGGCTGCCCTCGCAACCGACGGTGGTGGTGTGCGTCGACGGTTGCGAATTCGATTATCTTGAAGCTGCGGTCGCGGCGGGCGTCGCGCCGTTCATCGGCAAGATACTCAAGGGCGGCGGCGCCTTCAAGGGTGACTGCGTGATCCCGTCTTTCACCAACCCGAACAATCTGTCGATCGTGTGCGGTGTGCCGCCTTCGGTGCACGGCATCTGCGGTAACTACTTCTGGGATCCGGACGCGAACGGCGGCGAGGGCGCGGAAGTGATGATGAACGACCCCGCTTATCTGCGCGCGGGCACCTTGCTCGCTGCTGCCGCCGAAGCCGGCGCCGCGGTCGCTGTGGTCACCGCGAAAGACAAGTTGCGCCGGCTGCTCGGCTGGCAGTTGAAGGGCATCTGCTTCTCGGCGGAGAAAGCCGACAAGGTGACGTTCGAGGAAAACGGCATCGGCGAAGTACTCGATCTGGTCGGCTTGCCGGTGCCTGACGTGTATAGCGCGGGACTGTCCGAATTCGTATTCGCCGCTGGTGTGCGGCTCGCGCAAACGCGCCAACTCGACCTGATGTATCTGTCGACGACCGACTACATCCAGCACAAATGGGCGCCGGGCACCGAGGGCGCGAACGCCTTCTACGCGATGATGGACGGCTACCTCGCGAAGCTCGACGCGCTCGGCTGGGTGATCGGCTTGACCGCCGACCACGGCATGAACGCCAAGCACGATCCGCAGACCGGCGAGCCGAACGTGATCTATTTGCAGGACGTGCTGGACGACTGGCTCGGCGCCGGCCGCGCGCGCGTCATTCTGCCGATCACGGATCCGTATGTGGTGCATCACGGCGCGCTCGGCTCGTTCGCGACGATTTATCTGCCGCGCGATGTCAGCGTCGCGCAGGTGATCGAGCGGATCGGCGGCTTGCAGGGAATCGATACCGTGCTGGACAACCAGGCGGCGTGCGAGCGCTTCGAACTGCCGAACGACCGCGTCGGCGATATCGTCGTGGTCAGCACGAAACATGTCGTGCTCGGCACGCGGCGCGCTGACCACGATCTGTCCGGACTGACCGTGCCGTTGCGCTCGCATGGCGGGATTTCCGAACAGGAAGTGCCGCTGCTGTTCAACCGGCATGTCGAAGCGTTGCCGTCCAGCGGCGGCAATGGTGGCAAGAGGCTGCGTAACTTCGATATCTTCGACATCGCCTTGAATCGCGTGTCGTCATCATGAACGCCGTGCTGCGGGACCATCCGGCTTTTCGGGCGGAAGCGCTGCGGCTCAAAGGCGAGCGCGTGACGCGCTCGCGCACGCTCGACGTGTTCGATCCTTATACGGGAACGCGCGTGGGCACGGTCCCGTTGGCGAGCGTCGATGACGTGCGCGCCGCGTTCGAATACGCGGCGGCGTATCAGGCGCAACTCACGCGCTACGAACGCTCGCAGATTCTCGAGCGCGCGGCGGCGCTCATGCGCGAGCGGACGGAAGAGGCGTCGGATCTGATTTCGCTCGAGTCCGGTTTGTCGAAGCAGGACTCGCGTTATGAGATCGGCCGCGTCGCCGATGTGTTGAAGTTCGCGTCGATCGAGGCATTGCGTGACGACGGGCAGAGCTTCTCCTGCGATCTGACGCCGCATGGCAAGAAACGGCGCGTGTTTTCGCAGCGCGAGCCGCTGGCGGGCGTGATCGTCGCGATTACGCCGTTCAACCATCCGATGAACCAGGTCGCGCACAAGATCGCGCCGGCCATCGCGACGAACAATCGCGTGGTGCTGAAGCAGTCGGAAAAGGTGCCGCTGTCGGCGCTGTATCTCGCCGACGTTCTGTACGAAGCCGGCTTGCCCGCGCCGATGCTGCAGGTTCTGACCGGCGATCCGCGCGAAATCGCCGATGAGCTGATCACGCATCCGTTGGCGGAGCTCGTCACGTTCACGGGCGGCGTGGCGATCGGCAAATACATCGCGGGCAAGGCGGCGTACCGGCGCGTGGTGCTGGAACTGGGCGGCAACGATCCGCTGATCGTGCTCGACGACGCCGATCTCGAACGCGCGGCGACGCTCGCCGTGCAGGGTTCGTATAAGAACTCCGGGCAGCGCTGTACCGCGGTCAAGCGGATGCTGGTGCAGAAAAGCGTGGCCGCGGATTTCACCGATCTGGTCGTCGAGAAGACGCGCGCCTGGTCCTTCGGCGATCCGTTCGATGCATCGAATCAGATGGGCACCGTGATCGACGTCGCCGCCGCGCAGCTTTTCGAGGCGCGCGTGAATGAGGCGGTGGCGAGCGGGGCGCGTCTGCGGATCGGCAACCAGCGCAAGGGCGCGTTGTATGCGCCGACGGTGCTGGACGGCGTCGATCCGTCGATGACGCTGGTGCGCGAAGAGACCTTCGGGCCGGTGTCGCCGATCATCACCTTCGACACGCTCGACGACGCCATCCGCATCAGCAACGGCACGGCGTTCGGCTTGTCGTCGGGCGTGTGCACGAACCGGCAGGATGCGATCACGCGCTTCATCAATGAATTGCGCGTGGGGACGGTCAACGTGTGGGAAGTGCCGGGCTACCGGATCGAGTTGACACCGTTCGGCGGCATCAAGGACTCCGGGCTTGGCTATAAGGAAGGTGTTCAGGAAGCCATGAAGAGCTTCACCAATCTGAAGACCTTTTCATTACCGTGGGAGTAATAGCGTGGCATTGAGTTTGAAGGATATCCGTTCCCTGTTCGAGCAATACGGCAATATGGCTTACAGCGGCGAGCCGGTGACGCAGCTCGAACATGCATTGCAGAGTGGCTTGTTGGCGGAAGAGGCTGGCGCTGACGACGAGCTGGTCGCCGCAGCGTTTCTGCACGACCTCGGCCACCTGCTCAATCTGCAGGGAGAGACGCCGACGGAGCGGGGCATCGACGATCTGCATCAGTATTTCGCGCTACCGTTCCTTCGGCCGGTTTTGTCGAATGCGGTGTTGGAGCCGATCCGTTTGCACGTCGACGCCAAGCGCTGCCTGTGCGCGATCGACGACACGTATTTCGGCCAGCTTTCCGCCGATTCGGTGCGAAGTCTGGAATTGCAGGGTGGCATCTTCAGCAAGGAGGAGGCTGAAGCGTTCCTGCAAAAGCCCTACGCGGAAGACGCAACGCGCCTGCGCAGGTGGGACGATCTCGCCAAGGAAGAGAATCGCGCGACGCCGGACCTTGATCACTATTTAGGTGTGGTCGAACGAGTGATGCTTAAACACGCGGCTGTTTGATTGTGTTTTCAGGGCCGTTATCGGTAGCGCGGTGTTCGGTCCTTCTCGCGCTGGTCTTCCGATTTTGTTGTTGTCCTCGCGCCGTTTCTGGCGCAATCCATGCGTATCA
>NZ_JAQQEG010000010.1:0-219064 GCF_046027395.1 Paraburkholderia dipogonis
TGGCCTGCTCGTGGATCCGGTGGGCGAGTTCGCCGATGCTGTGAACCGCATCGATGCTCTGGCCCGTGACCAGCGCGTTGTTGCCCAGGTGGTCCACGAGCATGCTCGAATGGAAATGCTCGCGCGCAGTTCAACACGCTCAAGACATTTACCGGCGCCACGGCAACCGCGCTCATTGATGGGCTCGGTACTGTCGCTTCGGTGGACGTCTGCTGTGCAGGAGTCCCTGTCTGGGGTACAGAGACCGGCGCCGACGATGGCTCGAGCTTCGGTTCTCCCGTTCCGGTTATCGATGGGTTGGCGGTGTTCATAAGGGTCCGGCTACCAGTGTTTAATGGGGCATGCCATCGGGACATCTCCCTGTCACGCCCAGTGCTCGCGAAGATCCCGGATGCTCCGCGAAGATGCCCGACCCGATGACCTGATAGTTTTTTACTGCACTCGTTCCAGCCGGTTCACTCACGTATCGCTGCCGCGCAATGGGTTGATCTCATTCTAGGAGACGGGTCTGCTCTGCCGAAGCTAAAAAGGCCGCGTATCAGTCCATTCCGTTCACAAATGCGGCCAAAGTCACCACAGCAACAGGACAATGCACCTACCTGGAAAGGATTCTTTTCCATTCGGCTAACAGAACAAATTTCAGCAAGGTGGAGTGGCTGCGAGCAGCTATTTTTTGTGGCACGCTTTAGAGATCGCCGGGCGATAAAGTAACCGCGTCGCGCCGGTGGTTCAGCACGGGTGTTTGCTGCCGCTACAGCGTGTCCGGATCAACAACTGACGCGGTGGTTCATCGACCGCCGAACGGGTAGTGAGTACAATCAATATGCAGACCCACTGACGCCGATGAATCGATAGAACCTGCTTTATTCAAGTGTTGTTGACTGGAGAAGTGACAAATGAAATTCTCGATGAAAAACGAAATCCGTTCAGACGATGTATCAACGATTGAGCATGCGATGAAGACCGTCGACGCCGACGCAAAGGTCAACGTCGACATTGACGCGAAGATGGTGAGCGTCGATTCATGGCTGATGCCCGAAGAGTTTCTCGTCGCATTCGAAGACGAGAACTATGACGTGACCATTGTCGAAGCGTAGACAGGTTTGAGACTGGATTCAATCACCGCGGCTGTGGGGGGCCGTGGAGTGTCTCATGGTAGTGGTCAAGCGGACACGCGTGGTTCGAGTCCAACTGGCCGTTCAGGGCTAGCGGCGTCTTTCTTTTGGACAGCGCGCCCCGGAGCGTTTCGATGCTGAGGCGGTTTGACGTCGAACTCAATCCGTCCTGCGGGCAAAAAAGTGAGTGAGATGACAGCGCCGCCCCTGGTTTCCGGAAAGTGGTGGCTTCCCGGTGCCGGTGCCGTCCACCCGCCATAACACCAGCCGTTCGGACCTGCGAGCGCAGCGCCTTCATTGAGTGGTATCACCAGATTGAACTCGCCATACGGGTGCGAGTGATAGTCGCCACGGGAGCTGCCCTCGGGATTGTTCTGGGTGTTACCCGTGCTGTCCATCAACACCGCTGTGATGCTGAAGAAGAACGTCTCCGCGCAGGGCGCAACGAGTCGTGAGCGACGATAACGCGGGCCAGCGATTTCGGCGTCGGCTGCCCAGCCCTCTTTCACGCCGAGGGTAATCAGTCGCGACAGGTCCTTGTACAACTCGCTTTCAATGCCATATTCCGTATTTAGCCAGTGCTCGACCTCGGTGCTCGTGGTCATGTCCTTGACCTCTTGCAGAAAGGGGATAAAACGGGCGACAAGTTCGTCTTTGCTGCTTGTGAATCGAGTGTGGGACATTCGAGTTCGTCCTTGGATTGAACGTCATGCACATCCGGCATGGGGAGCATAGCGCTCACGTGTCAAGAGAGGGTTCGATGATGCCTGGGTCGTGACGATAGGCATGACGCCATCCTGTTTTCCGGCGACAAAAAAGGCGCCGACTAGCGGAGCCCGGCAAGTCTTTGGCGTTCAGCGACCGGCACTCTGGCCGCCGTCGACGTGCAGGATTTCTCCCGTGACGAACGGTGCGGATTTGAACAGGATCGCCGTATAAGCGCGCCACGCTGACCTTGATCACGCAACAGTTGACCGGCATTGAACAGTGCGAATGCTTTGTTGCATGGAGTGCAATCACACCAATTGCGTGATGTACTTTCCCGGAACCCTCCGCTGCCGCCCGGTGATTCATTTGCTACACTTGATCAGCAAGCAGATTTGTTTGGCGCTCGGTTGACCCTGATGACGGCGGCTGAGTTGCGAATCAGCGCGACCAGATTTGACGGCTTCAACTTTCGAACATTCAACACAATCCGGCCTGAGAGAGAAGGGCCTCAAGGCCACCATTCTGCTCGCTTAGGTTGTCGGGACGACTCTGACTTCTTTGCCAAAGCCACGAAGTCGCGCCTGCCAATGAAGCGGCGCTTCACATACTGTTACGCAAAGAGACCCGGTGTAAGCAGTTCACGAATTCGTCAGCCAGGAATCGCTATGAAGCGGTTATCCGACTCGAGTACGTTGACGTTTTTTCTGTTCATGGACCTGGCGCCGCAATTGCGGGCCCAAGCGTCGGTCCTTCGTCGCAGGGCATGAAATAGTGCGGAGGTGTCGATATGATTGAATCTCCCGATTTCCGGACCAAAAATATGGTGCTTAATCACGGCGGTGGCCGTATGCCCGCGCTCGGATTCGGCACGCTGATTCCCGATTCAGCTACGACTACCAGTGCGACCAGCGACGCCCTGGAAGCCGGCTATCGACACTTCGATTGTGCCGAGCGATATCGGAACGAGCGCGAGGTGGGCGAGGCTCTGCGGATAGGGCTTGCTGCCGGAGGGATCGCACGCGAAGACATCTTCGTGACCACAAAGTTGTGGAATTCCAATCATCGGCGCGAGCGTGTCGAACCGGCTTTCGAGGCAAGTCTTGAAAGACTCGGGCTCGACTATCTCGATCTCTATCTGATACACACGCCGTTCGCATTTCAAGCGGGGGATGAGCAGGATCCGCGCGATGAAAACGGCGATGTCATCTACGACAAAGACGTGACTTTGCTAGACACGTGGAGAGCGATGGAAGATCTCGTCGACCATGGAAGATGCCGGGCCATCGGACTGTCCGACATCGGCTTGAATGAATTGCGGCCTCTCTATGAATCGGCACGAATCAAGCCGGCGGTGGTGCAGGTCGAAGCTCATCCGTATCTTCCGGAAACGGAACTTCTGGAATTCTGCAAGGAGAGAGAGATCGTGTTTTTGGCCTTTGCGCCATTAGGTCACGGAATCAGGCCGGGGCCGCTCGAGGATCCGGTCATCTTGCAGATCGCTGCGCGAATTGGAAAGACGCCGGCGCAGGTACTGCTTGCCTGGGCGATCCAGCGCGGCGGAGCTTTGCTCACCACCCCTAAGACGGCGGCCCGCGCGCGAGAGAATTTCGATATCACCGCGCTTCCAGCAGACGCATTCGACGAGATCAACCGGATTGAGACGAGGCAGAGGTACAACGAAGTCGTCAAGACGGGCAGCCCCGGGTTTATTCCGCGGCGTACGCAATAGATAGACGTGAACGGTATGCGGAGGCACGCCATGCAGGAAGAACAGATACGTGAAGCCCTGGACGCGCACTGGAGCGCGTCGGCGGCCGGCGATCTCGACGCGGAACACGATATTTACGATGATGATGCCATCTGTGACTATCCCCAATCAGGTGAGCGAATCATCGGGCGAAGCAATTTGCAGGCACTGCGGAGTCACCATCCAGATAAGCCGTCAGGTTTCGACGTCAGGCGGATTCAAGGAGAAGGTAATCTGTGGGTCACGGAATACACCATCACTTATGAGGGGCGAGCGGCTTACACGGTAAGCATCATGGAGTTCTGCGACGGCAAGGTCATTCACGAGACCCAGTATTTTTCGGATCCCTTCGAGGCCCCGGGCTGGCGGAGTCAATGGGTTCAGCAGATCGCGTGACGTCGCGTTGCGGCGCGATAGGCCCAATAGCTTCAATGCGGACCGCTGAGAGCCGTTGAGTGCGAGGAAGGAATGTCAGTACCGAAAGCGAAGTCTTCTGGAGGAAGAACGAAAGCAGGGCAAAGACATTCCCGTCAAGTCCGGACATCGGCAGCGCTGACGGCGTGGGGCACCGCGCGGTACTAATCTACAGTCGCTTCGCCCTCTCGCTCACCAGCCAACTTGCGCTTCCTTCGGAGTGACGGAGACCGTTCGGTCAAGCGAGCCGCCGCGTCTTTCTCCGCAGAACCCGCGGCTGCGAACAGGCGTCGATATTCGGCCGGCGTTGTTTGCTTTGCGGACCTGAACTGCCGATTGAAATTGGCGACGTTCGCGAAGCCTGAACGAGCAGCAATAACGGCAACGGGTAAGGAGGTGTCGGCCAGCATCCGACACGCGTGGCCAATGCGAACCCGGGCGATATACCGACCGACGCTCTCACCGATATGCTGAACGAAGTAACGCGTGAGTGTGCGTTCCGACAGGTTAGCGATCGCGCAGAGTTCTGACAGTCGCAATGGTTCGGCGAAGCGCGCGTCAATCATCGAAAGAACCCGGTTGATCCGTTCGGGCTCGTGGCCAGATGGGCCGGCGCTCGCCTGGTTGAAAGCGCTCGGCGAGGCGAGCGGTTGGCCTGGCGCGTCGGCGAGCGTGCACAAAATATCGAGGGCAGCGCTAAGGCGCTCGCGCGCCCGGCTCGATAGCAGTTGCTCCAGGCGCCCGCGCATCCAGTTGCCGGCAGGCGGCTCGAAGGCTAGCCCACACGCGGCCCTGCGTAACAGCTTGCGCAGCGGTTCATATTCGGGGCAACAATCCGCCATACGCCGCGCCCAACCGCCGTCGAACCACATGACGATGGCGACCTGTGGCGAGGATGAATCGATCGAACGATTCGACGCCCAGGTGTGAGGGAGATCCGGCGGCACGAGGACAAGATCCTCAGCTTCATATTCGGCGACGGAGTCGCCGATGTAGCGCTTGCCATGACTGTTCATCGTCAGCGTTAACTCGTACTCCGGGTGGTGATGCCACTCGAACGGAATACGCGGGAGCCGCCGATGGTAAACCCGGACCGAACAATCCTCGCCGAACTCGACATGCTCGTAGGCTGGTTTCATGGCCGAAAACGCAAATGAATTGCCTGAATAGTATCACCAGGACACGCATGCACGTCATATCCTCGGGCATAGCAAACCCATACGGAGACAATCATGGCGTTACGAATCGATGATTTGCCGGGCGCGATCCGGCAAGCAAAAAAGGAATTGCGCGCGGCGTTGCCGAACTACCGCGAGGTCTTTGCCGAAGTCGAAGAAGCGATCAGTGCCGAGGCGAAGCGAATCGCCGGGCAGCGCGATCGTGGGGAGGATGTCATTCCCGAGATTCAGTTTTCCGATATCACCGAACAACGTGTGAGCGCGGACCAGATCGCGGTCGTCAAGGCGCGGGGTGCATGCGTGATTCGCAATGTCTTGCCGCGCACGCTGGTGCAGAGCTGGGACGATGATATCGCCAGCTATGTCGAGCGTAACAACCTCGACAAACGCCTCGAAAACCGCGCAGAAGATAAATATTTTGGGCAGTTGGCGTCCAGCAAGCCGCAGATCTACGGCGTGTACTGGTCGAAGCCGCAAGTGCTGGCTCGTCAGTCGGAGTCGCTGACCTCGGCTCGCGTGTTCCTCAACAGACTCTGGCGCAATGAGAGCGACGGACAGGTTCATTTCGATCCGGAGCGTGTGCCTGTTTATGCCGATCGTCTGCGTCGCCGGCCGCCAGGTTCCGAGTCGCTCGGCTTGTCGGCGCATTGCGATGGTGGGTCGGTCGAGCGCTGGATCGAGAGCAATTTCCGCAAGGTGTATCGCCACGTGTTTTCTGGGAACTGGCGCGACTACGATGCGTTCGATGCGGCTTTCCGACCTGACGTCGAGGAGATTGCGTCACCCGCCGTATGTTCGATGTTCCGCACTTTCCAGGGCTGGACAGCGTTGACGCCGCAAGGCCCGGGTGACGGCACGCTACAACTCGTCCCCATCGCCAATTCGATGGTGTACATCCTGCTGCGCGCGCTTCAGGACGATGTCGCAGAGGACGACCTGTGTGGTGCAATGCCCGGCCGGGCGCTGTCGATCAAGCCAGAATTTCATGCGCCATTGTTCGAGGCGTTGTCGTCGATTCCCAAAATGGAAGCGGGGGACACCGTGTTCTGGCACAGCGATGTCATCCATGCGGTCGAAGACGAGCATAAGGGCGCGGGTTACAGCAATGTGATGTACATCGCCTCGGTGCCCGCGTGCGCCAAAAACGACGCTTATCTGAAGCGCCAGTTGCCGAGTTTCCTCAAGGGTGAAAGCCCGCCTGATTTCCCTACTGACCATTTCGAAGTGGATTTCACCGGACGCGCGACAGCTGACGACCTGACAGCGCTCGGCAAGGCGCAACTCGGGTTCGACTTGTAAATCATTTGAACGCATTACCTGCATGAAAACGAGCATGCATACGCGGCCGCTCTGGCCGCGCATGCTTCACTCGATCCATAACGAAAAATTCGGAGACTGCAATGAAACGATCACTGACATCGGTTGCGACAGCCGCTGCGCTGCTCATGGCTGGAACCCATGCCGCATTTGCCGCCGAACAGCTTTCTGTTCTGCACTGGTGGACCTCCGGTGGCGAATCGAAAGCGATTCGGGTGCTGAAGGACGATATGAACAAACAGGGCTACGAGTGGAAGGACTTCGCCATTGCAGGAGGAGCGGGCGCGGCGGCCATGACGGCGCTGAAGACGCAAGTCATGTCGGGCAACGCACCTTCGGCCGCGCAGATCAAGGGACCGCTGATTCACGATTGGGCCGAGCAGGGGTCGCTGGTCACGATCGATCAGTCCGCGACCGATTGGAAAGCGCACACCCCAGCGCAAATAGACAGTGCCATGAAGGCAGGCGGTCACTATGTGGCTGCACCTTTCTCGGTACATCGAATCAACTGGTTGTGGATCAACAAAGCCGACCTGGACAAAGTCGGCGCTACGCCGCCCACGACGTGGCCGGAATTCTTCGCGCTTGCCGACAAGTTTCGCGCAGCGGGCATCACGCCCGTCGCGCACGGTGGTCAACCCTGGCAAGACATGACCATCTGGGAGACAGTCGTGCTCTCACAGGGCGCGGACTTTTACCGGAAAGCCCTCATCGATCTCGATCAGAAAACGCTGAGCTCGCCGCAGATGGTGCAGGTGTTCGAGACCGTCCAGAAGATCCGGACTTACTTCGACAAGGGCTACCACGGTCGTGACTGGAATCTTGCGACGGCAATGGTGATCTCCGGCTCGGGCGGCATGCAATTCATGGGCGACTGGGCAAAAGGGGAGTTCGCCAACGCGAACAGGAAGGCGGATGTCGACTATATCTGCGCGGCCGCGCCCGGTACGTCAAACGCTTATACGTACACAGCGGACGCGTTTGTGTTCTTTCAGCAGAACGGCAAAAAGGAGGCGACGCCCGGACAGCTTGCGCTTGCCAAAACGATCATGTCCGTTGATTTCCAGCAGCAGTTCAGTCTCTACAAGGGGTCCATTCCCGTCCGGCTGGATGTGCCCATGGACAAGTTCGATAGCTGCGCCAAGAAATCACGCGCAGACGAGCTGGCTACGATTAAGTCGGGTGGGTTCCTGCCTTCGTTGGCCTTCGGCGAGCTTCAGTCCTCGGTTACCGCTGGTGCGATTACTGACGTTGTGACGAACTTCATGAACTCGAACGAGGATGCGAAAGAGGGCGTGCGCAAGCTTGCGGCTGCAGCGAAAGTCAAGTGAGCGGCTTCGTGTTAACCCATTACGAAACGCGCAACTTCACTGATTAAAGGGGATAAAGATGGATCCGGTAGCAAAGCGTAGGTGGCCGCGGTCGGGGCTCGAGACAACCGTGATGGGTTTCGGCGCTGCGCCGATCGGCAACATTTTCAGGCCGATCAGCGAAGAGGATTCGGCCGCCTTGATCAAGGCGGCATGGGACGCGGGCGTACGCTACTTCGACACCGCGCCTATGTACGGGCACGGATTGAGCGAGGCGCGTTGCGGGCAAGGGCTGCGCTGGTATCCGCGCGACCAATATGTGCTGTCCACCAAGGTTGGGCGCATCCTGAAGCCGCGCAGGCGCGCCGAGATCAACTTCGAGCCGTGGGTTGACGGGCTGCCGTTCGAACCCGTTTTCGATTACAGCTATGACGGCACGATGCGCTCGATCGAGGACAGTCTGCAGCGGCTGGCGCTGGAGCATATCGATATCGCGCTGATCCACGACATCGATGTTTTTACCCACGGCGAGCGTCAGCACGAGATGTTCGAGGCGGCGATGACGGGGGCGTCGAAAGCACTGTTGAAACTGCGCGACGAAGGGGTTGTGAAAGCGGTGGGGCTCGGGGTCAACGAATGGCAAGTCGCACACGAAGCGATTCGCCGGCAAGATTTCGACTGCCTGTTGCTGGCCGGCCGCTACACGCTGCTCGAGCAGGACGCACTGGATGGCTTTCTGCCGCTGTGCGAAGAGCGGCAGGTGTCGATCATTCTCGGTGGCGGCTACAACAGCGGCATTCTTGCGACGGGTGCGGTGCCGGGCGCGAAGTACAACTATTCGCTGGCGCCTGAACCGATCCTTGAGCGCGTGCGCAAGATCGAGCAGGTATGTCAGGAATACTCGGTGCCGCTCAAGGCAGCAGCGCTGCAATTCGTTCTCGGCCATCCGGCGATCCCGACCAACATTCCCGGCGTGCGTACGGTTGCACAGCTGGAAGACAATCTGCAAACCTTCCGGGCTGACATTCCACCGGCCTTCTGGGCCGAACTGAAGCGCCGCGACCTGATCCGGCAGGATGCGCCGACGCCTCAATAGCGGCTGACAGCAGGCCACTGCCGGACAGTAACGACTGCCCGGCTCGCGACAAACCCACGAGCATCACCATCACGACACGGCGGCTGTTCTTGCAGGCATAGCGGTCCTTCGAAAATGTCATCAAAGGGATTTCTAATGGTCACATGCGCCTGATCAGAGCCTCGCGAGGCCGAGTTGCGTATGCCGTTCGCATGAGTCTGTTAGCGGGTCGACAGAAGACGGCCGAACTTCGCTCAAGACCGGCAATTCACGTGCGCAACCAAAGTCGCGATGGCCTTGTAAAAGCGCAATGAACTGCATATGTTATATGCGGGTCACCCTGTCCGTGCGCCTGTGCAAGTCGGGCAACGACATTGGCAAGAAAGCAGCTGAACGAATTGAACTTGATCCGTTTCAGGGAAGCTTATCAATTTGCAACGAGCGAGCGCTTACGGTCGTGTCGTCTCGCGAGAATCCAGATTTCATTTGCGAGCGTCTCACTGGCAATGAGGTGAGCGTCGAGATGACAAAAAATGGCTCGCGACGCAAGCGATGCATTCTGGGAAACGTTCAGGCAATCTGGCTGGCCGACCATTCACGTGAATGATCGCTGCGTTCAGGAGAGCATCAGTATGATCGCAAAAAAACGAATTCATGCTGCGCTCCTCGTCGCGGCGATCGCCACGATTGCGCCGGCCTGTCAGGCGCAAAACACCACCGACTGGCTGGCGAACACCTATGGCACCCTCGCCACCCACGTGGGCAACACCGCGCGCTCCATGTGGGTCGCGCCGGAAGGCGTCATCTATACGGCTTCCATGTGGGACGAGTACGAGGGTGGCGTCGCAATCTACCAGAACGGCAAGAGCCTCGGCTCGATCGGCACGCACGGCGAATTTCAGGGCGGCGCGATCACGGGCAACGCGACATCGATCTTCGCGGCACTGCAGCCCAGCGGATCGTACGGAAGCGGCGCGGTGGGTCGATACAACCGCGCCACCAGGACTCGCGATCTTTTGATTCAGGTCAGCGCGTTCAGCAACCAGCCTCGGGTCGACGTCATCACCGGACTCGCCACGGCGGGCTCGCTCCTCTATGCGAGCGACTTCTATGGCAATCGCGTCCGGATCTACACCACCGACGGTGTCTGGAAGCGGGACATCAACGTCTCGGGCCCGGGCGCGCTCGCCCTGGATGGCGCAGGCAACGTCTGGGTCGCACAGAAGAGTGAAGGCGCGACCGTCGAGTTCAGTCCAGCTGGCGCCCTGCTGAACACCATCCGGATGCCCAGCGGATCGCAGCCGTCGGCGCTCTATTTCGATGCGTCGTCGGGGCAACTCATGATAGGGGACGAGGGCCCCGACATGAACATCAAGCGCTACAAGCTCTCCGGCACGCCGGCGCTGGCCGGGACATTCGGCATTCAGGGCGGTTATCTCGACACCACGACGGGAATCAAAGGCCAGGTTGGCGCGAAGCGCTTCACCCGCATCGCTGGCATCGGCAAGGACACCGCCGGCAACCTCTATGTGCTCAACAACCCGTGGGGCGGAAGCTGGGACCTCGGCCGCAACGGCGGCACCGACATTCATGCGTATAACGGTGCCGGCAGCCTGCGGTGGACGCTTCAGTCCCTCAACCTCGAAGGCATCGCCGCCCCGGACCCGGCCACGGATGGCGCCTTGTTCTATGGCGGCACCAACATCTACAGCGGCAGCGCTGGAGGCACCTTCGTCGCGAACACTGTCGATCCGTTCACCTACCCGTCGGACCCGCGCATCAACATGAACGATCACTCACGGGATGAGCACTTCGGTCAACTTGCCACCGTCGGCGCCAACCGGATCCTCGTGGCGTCCGGCCAGAATCCCGATATCTTCTACTTCTTCCACTTCAATGCTGCGAATGGCTACATCGCAATACCGGACGCCACGCTTCCGGGCCCGGCGTTCAAAACGACTGCATCGGTCAGGGACGGATTCTGCATCGACAGCAAGGGGGGCGTGTGGGCCGGTCTGGACAAGACCGGCTACATCTACCACTACCCGCTGACCGGCTTCGACGCCAGCGGCAAGCCGACATGGGGACCCGGTATCCCTATCCGCATTCCCGCGAGTATCCAGCCGCTGACGCGCATCGTCTACCTCGCGGACAGCGACACCATGATTCTCGGCCAGGGCATCGTCGGGAGTACGGACTGGACGTCGATAGGCACACGGATCGAGGTGTATCACGGCTGGAGCGCGGGCAACACCACGGCACCCAATCCGGTGATCAACCTCACCCACGCCGGTGCCAAGTCGATCGACGCGGCCGGCCGTTATCTCTTCGTGGGCTACTGGTTCGGCAGCGGGCAAGCTTTGCCGAACATCGACGCCTTCAATCTCGCTACAGGCAACCTCGACGCTACGCTGGTCAACACCAGTAACCGTACCGTCGACGCCAGCAGCGCTATCGATTCGATGTACGGCATCAGGGCATACCTTCGATCGACGGGTGAGTACGTGGTCACGAAGAACAACGTCAAGGGCTCCAGCATCACCGTTTATCGCTGGACGCCCTGATCGTGCGTTTCAGTAGACCGCAATGAATTCGTCCCATCGCGACAATACATGGGTCACTTCGCGGCCGCACGACTCACTGAAGCCCGCAAAGCCTTGCTGGGAAACGGTTCGGCTGCCGCGAAATAAATGCGTCACTGGCCGGTGTCGGGACGTGCCGCGTGTCCGGCCGGTTGCCATGGGGCGAAGGGGCTAGGTCTCTGCCGGGTCGGCATCAGTCTTTTCCGCTCGCCAGGTTGGCCAAAAAGCGCCGGGTGCGCCAGAGCTCGAATGAGTTTGACGTCAAGCGGGCGGCGTCTTCTGGCACTCCGCCTGAAACCAACGGTCGACCAGTTGCTGTGCCGCCTGCAGATCCTCGGGGTAATGCGGGTCGAACCACCTTGATGGGTCGTAGCCCGCTTTCCTCAAGGCCGCCAATTCGCTGCGGCTTCGCTCCGGGGTCGGCGGCGCGTTGTCCTTGAGCGCAGCCAGGTCGCGGCACTGCAATGCGGTCAGGTGCGCGGCGCTTTCCGGCATGCCGCTCGCCGCGCAGCCTGCGAGCAATAAAGCCAACGCGGGAAGCATCGGCCATTTCCTCGATGGGTTCTTCATTTCACGTCGCCCTCCATTCAACCGACACAGTACGGTAATGCAAACAGCGCCGAACCGGACATTCAAATTCTGAAATGTAGCCGCGTCGGAGGCTCTGCGGCATCTGTGCAACGAACGGCGATTTTTCTGACATTAGACCGACGGCCTCGCGCCCGTCGGCGGTCCCTCCGGGATCGCTGCCCGGACCGGCGGCATCGGGTCGGACTGGCCGATCATCGTTAGGCGCAGTGCGGGCATGAACGGCCGGTCGACGCACGCCCTTGAATTGTTGACAGCCACTATCCCCAGCGAGAGCAGCCGCTGGCTAAACTACGGTTTCCAGGCAGCGGTGTGACAGACGCTGAATGATCCAAGCCGCACTAACGCGTTGATCCGGAAGATCCTCTGGCCATGAAAGGAAAGGAGAGAACCAATGCCGAGCCTTGAACGAGTGCGACCGGCCACGCTTATCGACTCTGTCTGGCGCATGGCGCTTCGCCTCGGATTCCGGTTCGCTCGCGCCTGGTGGTACCTTCGACGGCCTCGTCATGAGGGTGCGCTAGTCGCAATCTACGTTGGGCGGGCGCTGTTGCTTGTGAAGTCATCGTACCGGGCCGAGTGGAATTTTCCCGGCGGGAGCGTCCGGCCTGGTGAGACGCCTGATGCAGCGGCGCGGCGCGAAATGGAGGAGGAGATTGGTCTGTCGTCGTACACGTTACTCCCCGCGGGCAGTGCCTGCGGCATTTGGGACGGGCTAAGAGACCGGGTGCATTTCTATGAACTGCACCTCGATTGCATACCGGAGCTGCGGCTTGATCATCGTGAGATTATCGCCGCACGTCTCGCATCGCCGGAGGAATTGCACGGCATCGCGCTGACAGAGGCGGTCGCTGCATATCTCGGCAGAGATCTTTGCCGTTAGCCGGCGCTGCAATTCGGCCATGCGAGTCTGAACATCGTCGTGGAGGGCGTGGAGACTACGGAGCGGCAGGCGTTCCTGACCCGGCCTGGTTGCGATTCCCTGCAAGGTTTCCTGCTTGGCCGTCCAATGTCCGCAGAGCATTTGATCGAAAGCCTCTCGCAAGAGAACGTCCTGAACTACGCAACCTGATGATGTCCCTCGATACGCGCGGGGGGCTCGTTTTCGGCGAATCACGTGTGCCCGGCAAGGGATTTTGGGCAATGGCACGATGTGATCGTGCTGCATTTTCATCCGCTCGGCGGCAATGTCGTGATAGCGGGGGAGGGGCCAAGGCTGAGGAAGTTCTCCATGCCTGTGCCCGGCCGTCGATAGCGGAGCAGCCAGGTTTTGGTGCCGTTTGGCTGGACTCTCAAAGCGAGCCCGTTTCCATCCGCAAGGAGACAGGGACGGGCGCGCACTTTGGCGGCGCGGAACACCAACTCCGATTTCGGTTCGACGCGACTGGGCATGGCTTTGCCCTCGAATCGGGTATACGCAAAAACCGTCGACATCAGCGGAACGGACGGGAGCTGCAAATAACAAAAAACCCCGTAAGACGTTGATCTTACGGGGTTTCTCGGACTTCTTCGGCTTGCGCCGGAACAACTGTTGGTGCCAGGAGAGGACTCGAATATGACATGTAGTAGATTGATTATTAAAGAATAAATTTCTATTTGTGTGCGCAATATACGTATCTGTATACGCAAAAATGCGGGGAGGACGGCAGGGGACGCACACGGCCCCTGTTTCATGCTGCGCTGCCGACATTTTGCAGGCCGGCTTCGCGCCGGCCTGCAAAATGGACCGGCCTCGCCACGCCATAACCCTGCGCGTAGTCCACACCCAACTCACGCAGGTGCGTCAACGCCTCATCGCTATCCACCCATTCGGCAACGGTCTTCATGCCCATGGCCTGGGCGATGCGCTGGATCGCCTCGATCACAACCATATTGATCGGATCATCGAACATCTCGCGCACGAAGCCGCCGTCGATCTTGATGTACTCAGCCGGCAAGTGCTTGAGATAGGCAAATGACGACATGCCCGCGCCGAAATCATCCAGCGCGAAGCGGCAGCCCATCGCCTGCAGTTGGCGGATGAATGAAGTCGCCTGGGTCAGGTTGCTGATTGCCGCGGTCTCGGTAATCTCGAAGCAGACGATATCGAGCGGGATGCCGTGATGCGCCGCGCGCTCGCGGATATGCTCGGACAACTGATCGTCGGACAGCGAAGCGGCAGAAAGATTGAGTCCGCAGACTGCGATATCCGCTTGATTCGCGCGGCGCAAGCGCCCAAGCTCGGCAAAGCCCGCATCGATCACCCAGCGGTCCAGAGTGGGCATCAGGTTGTAGCGCTCGCACGCAGGGATGAAGGCCATCGGTGGCACCAGCTGGCCCTGTTCGTCCACCATGCGCAGCAGCAACTCGATATGCCGGCCTGTTCCGCTGTCGGCCTGCAAGGGCACTACCTGCTGGGCATGCAGCGCGAAACGTCCGTCTGCCAGTGCCGCGTGCGTACGGCTGACCCACTCCATTTCGTCGTGGAGGACACGTACGGCGTCGTCGTGCGGCTGATACACCTGCACGCGGTTGCGTCCCCGCTGCTTGGCCAGATAACAGGCGGCATCGGCCGCGCTCAACGCCTCGGCCACGTGCGACACGTCCGCGTCGAGGCGGATCATGCCGATACTCGCGCCCAGCGCGAAGCTGCGCGTGCGGTGCACGAAGCGAAAGCGTGCAATCGCCTCGCGCAGCGAATCCGCTACGCATTCGCCATCTTCGGTGGTGCAGTCCTCCAGCAACACGCCGAATTCGTCGCCGCCGAGGCGCGCAAGCATGTCGGACTTGCGCAACTCCGCTGTCATGACGGACACCAGTTGCTGAATCAGTTCGTCGCCCACTGCATGCCCGCATGTATCGTTGACCACCTTGAACTGGTCGAGATCGAGGTACATCAGGACATGTGTGCAGTTTTCAGACTGCCCGCGTTGCATGGCGTCGGCCAGACGCCGTTCGAACTCGATGCGATTGATGAGGCCGGTCAGCGCGTCGTGGGTCGCATCGTGCGCGAGGCGAGCGGCATGCTCCCGCTCGCGCGCCTGCTCTGCGCGCAGCAGCGCCTCTGCACACTTTTGCTCGGTAATATCGGTCAGCGAGCCCGCCATGCGTTGCGCGAGACCGACGGTGTCGCGCACCATGCGTCCACGCGAGCGAACCCATAAGTAGGTGTTGGTCCTGGTGCGCAGGCGAAACTCGGCATCGAAGGGCAGGCTGTCCTGCAGATGCCCGTGGAGCTTCAACTCGAGGGAAGCGAAATCGTCCGGGTGGATGAGCGCGAGCAGGGTGGCGAACGATTGGGGCAACTCACACTCGTGATAGCCCAGCATCTGTGCGCAGCGCGCCGAAAAATAGAATGCATTGCTGCGCACGTCCCAATCCCACAGCCCATCGTTACTGCCGCTGATAGCGAGCGTGAGCCGTTCCTCGCTGTGCGACAGTGCCTGTCTGAGATTCAGTTCCAGGCGCATGCCGCGCACGGCGAGAAATATCCCCGCGGCCAATAACAGGATTGAGGCGACGTCAATGCCCGGTATCAGCAGGTCACGCACCAGACGCGAGACTTCGCCGAGCGAATAGGAAAAAGCCTCTTCGAGCCGCGTGAGGCGGGCATTGGATTCCCGAATCTGAAGCATCAAGTGCGCAATGTTCGCCGCGCCGTGGTCGCCGCCGCGCGTCGCGGCATGCAATTGCTCCGCGAGGTCGCTGAGTAACTTCACCTCGGCGTCCGCCTGGGTCCAGACCGTGATGGCATGTTCGAGCGGCGGCAGGCGGCGAAAATCCAGAACGAGGCGGATCATGCCTGGAATATCGTCCGGATGGTTGCCGCCGGCGATCAGGCCGGCGGCGGCCTTGTCCAGGTCGGGTTGCGCGCGCAGCAGTTCGATTCTGGCAACGCGATCGCCAAGGGGTACGGCGATGGCACGCTGATAGGCGAGGAACTCATCTTCATTGTGGGTCTCGCCATAGCGGATCAAATGGAGCACCGCGTCCTTTTGCCCCTTACTCCACAGGCTTTCTCCACCCACATAGGCGCGAACGGACGAGAGCAGATCGATGCTCAGGCTGCTGGCCAGCATCAACGCGAACACAATCGGGATGAAAGGCCCGACCACGCGCAAGGCCTGTTTGCTTAGGGCCGAAGATTGGCGCTCACTCCGCATCTCAGTCTCCGGGCCGGTTCGGCGAACTTAGCGGGTCTGTCCGCGCGTTTTTTCTTGCCGAAAAGAATAGCGCAGGCGTCGCGCTTTCCGCCCTCCCAAAACGGGGGGGCACTTGACCATCACGCAGTGGTTGTCGCGCAAATCGGGCCGCTCTTGCGAGCTGACCTCGATGTTCAGCGCTGCAGAGCCTGCCATTGCGCCGCGCCCCTAGAAAAGGAAGGGGCGGCCCGACAGGACGTTGCCTATGATGGCCTGGTGCCGACTCGTTCGAACGGCGTGAATACCACGTCAATCGGGAACGTATGACGTGCGCCTGCCGCAGCCATCGCTCGCCTACGTTGCTGCTCGCAAGGCTCGCATCCGGATGAAGCAAATCAGAAGAATCTTGGGGACAAGCATGAAAGAGATGAATTCTATTAGTCTGGTTCACCGCTTCCTGCAATGGGAGCAGTCTCAGCCAGACGCTGTCTACTTTACTCAGCCGCATCCTGATGGAACGGTGGTGGACTATAGCTGGAAGGAAGTCGGCGACCAGGCGAGGCGCATGGCTGCATATCTGCGCTCGCTTGCGTTGCCTGCGAAGAGCCACATCGCGATTCTCGGGAAAAACAGCGCGCACTGGATCATGGCCGATCTTGCGATCTGGCTGGCGGGGCATGTGTCCGTGCCGTTATATCCCACCATCAGCGCCGACTCCGCGCGCTATATCTTCGAGCACTGCAATACCCGCCTGCTGTTTGCCGGCAGGATCGATGGTGCGCCGCAACGCTGGGATGAGATTCGCTCGGGCGCGTCGGCACAGTTGCCGATCGTCGCTTTGCCGATGGCCCAGATCGGGGGCGTACCGCACTGGGACGAGATCATGGCCAATGTGAAACCGTTGCAGGACGTGAGCTTGCCTCAGCCCGACGAGCTAGCGACCATCATGTACACGTCAGGTAGCACTGGAAAGCCCAAAGGCGTCATGCACAGCTTTCGCAACATGATCACGTATGCGTTGGAATCCGGCCGCTTTTGCGGGTTTGGGACGGGCGACCGTTTGTTGTCCTACCTGCCATTGGCGCACGGCGCCGAACGGTGCTTCGTGGAGTCGAACTCGCTTTGCCACGGATGCCGCGTCTACTTCTCCGACAGTCTTGAGACGTTTGGGCGGGATTTGCAGCGTGCGCGGCCCACACTGTTCATCTCGATGCCGCGCCTGTGGACCAAGTTTTACATCGGCGCGTGCGCGAAGCTCCCGGCATGGAAGCAGAAACTGCTGTTCTCGCTGCCCATCGTCTCGGGCGCCATCAAGAAGAAGATCCTTGCGCTGCTGGGACTCGATGCCGTCAGGATTGCCTTCACCGGCTCCGCGCCGCTGCCAGTAGAAATCGTGAACTGGTATCGCAAGCTGGGCCTCGAACTGCTCGATGTATACGGCATGACGGAGAATTTTTCGTACTCGCACTACAGCCGGCCAGGGCAGGTTCGGCTCGGCTATAGCGGTCAGGCGCTCCCTGGCGTGACATGCCGCATCGCGGACAACGGCGAGATCCTGCTCCAAACACCCACTCAGATGCTCGGTTACTTCAAGGATCCGGAACTGACGGCGCAAACCACGACCGCGGACGGCTTTTTCATGACGGGCGATCGCGGCGAGATGGACGAGATCGGCCGCCTGAAGATTACCGGGCGGGTCAAGGAGCTCTTCAAGACCAGCAAGGGAAAATACGTCGCGCCGGTGCCGATCGAAAACTTGCTTAGCCACCCGAAGGTTGAAGCGGTGTGCGTGACGGGCCCTGGACATCCGCAGCCCTTCGTCCTCGCGATGCTTGCGCCCGATGCGAAGCGGCAAATGCAGGACCGTCACGCGCGCGAACCGCTGACGGCGGAACTTCAGAGCCTGCTCGATAGCGTGAACGCCATGCTCGAAGACCACGAGAAGCTGGGCTATATGGTGGTCGTCGCAGACAGTTGGTCGATCGACAATGGTTTCCTGACGCCGACCCTCAAGATCAGGCGTAGCATTATCGAGGATCGCTATCTGGCGAAGGCGCAGAAGTGGTCCAAGCTCGGTCAGACCATCGTGGTCGAGGCGAGCTAGCCAGCGCATCAGGGCCTCGTGCATCGGATGCGGGGTGCGCCGAAGCCGCAGGGCGCAGCGTGCCACTTCGGCGGTGTGCCGTGCGGTCGTGTCGGCGCTCAAGCAAGGTGATCATCGACAGGGAGCGTGATTCGTCATGATGCTCGACTCAACGGTTTCAGCGGTAGTCACCGGAGGCGCATCGGGCCTCGGCGCGGCCACCGCGCAGCGTCTCGCGTTGCGTGGCGTGCGTGTCGCGATTTTCGACGTCGACGCGGAGCGCGGCAATGCGCTCGCGCGCGAGATCGGCGGTGTGTTCTGCCGAGTCGATGTGACCGATGGCGCGCAAGTCGATGCAGGGTTTGCAAAGGCACGCGCCGCTCATGGCCAGGAACGTCTTCTGGTCAACTGCGCGGGTACGGGCGATGCAATCAAAACCGCAAGCCGCGACAAGACAACCGGCGAAGCGAAGCACTATCCGCTCGACAGGTTCGAGCGCACGATTCAGATCAACCTGATCGGCACGTTTCGCTGCATCGCGAAATCTGCCGCGGGCATGCTTGAATTAGTCCCGCTCGCCGATGGCGAGCGGGGGCTGATCGTCAATACGGCGTCGGTGGCGGCTGAGGACGGACAGATCGGTCAGGCAGCGTACAGTGCGTCCAAGGCCGGTATCGTGGGGATGACGTTGCCTATCGCGCGTGATCTCATGAACGACGGCATTCGCATCAACACGATCATGCCAGGGATTTTCGAAACGCCGCTGATGCGCAGTGCGCCTGACCACGTACAGCATGCACTCATGCAATCGGTGCCATTTCCCAAGCGGTTCGGCCGGCCCGAGGAATTCGCCGCGATGGTCGAGAGCATCGTGACCAACGTCTATTTCAATGGCGAGAGCGTGCGTCTCGATGGCGCGATCCGTATGACGCCGCGCTGATGCCGCGTTGTATGGGTTGACCAAACGATGTGCATTCGCATATCGAGCCATGCAGCGTTGGGGACGACAGGGATATAACGGCGATTCTCCCGGCACCAGGAGCGGGACGCTGAAAAACGGCGCTGACGGCTCGTTGACGATCTACGTGCAGCCGGTCGCCAGGCGCGGACAAGGCGGCTAACCGGCTGCCCGCCCCTAATGGCGAAGACTTCTCGCTCAGTTGCTGACGAAGGCTTCAGCAGAGTCGTCGAATCCGTCGATGTATTACTGGCTTCCTGCCGGGCCCGCGAGAGTCAATTCGTTCCTCACCGAACTGACGCCAGCCACATCCTGGGCGGCGTGCGTCGCCAGCTCGATTTGCGTCTGTTCCGGCACGGTGCCTTCCAGCATCACGGTGCCGTTTTTGGCCCGAACCGTGATGGCGGTTACGTTAAGTCCCTTGGTCTTGCTCAACGCACGCAGCACGTTCTTTTGCAACGCGCGATTGGCCGCCTTCGCGTTCGTAGCCGACGCGGCAGAAACCGCCGGTGCGGCGGTCTCACCGTTGCTTTGCGCATAAGCGTTTAGCGACGCCATAACAACGAGCACGCCAGCGACGCGCCTGATTGCCTGAGTTGTCTTCATTTAATTCTCCTGTTGTCAAATTCCTGAAATTCCGAGCACACTCGCTCACCCCCGTTTTCGCACGGGTCGGGCGCTATCAACGGCACCGCCTGGTGGCGTCGCAAATAGCGCCAACGTCTGTTAGAAGCGATGCGCCATCCCTATTGCCACGATGGTCTGCGACGTGTCGATCCCGGTCACCGTCGTGCCCGGCCAGCTCATGGTCGCGCTTCCGTGGTTCTTCATGTATCCCGCGCGCATGTAAATCTCTGTGCGCTTGGACAGGTTGTGGTCGATGCCGATCTGGATGCCAGGCGTATTGTCGTGCACGCCGCGCACGTTGCGCTCGATGCCAGCGATCTCGATGGTATCGGCGGGTGTCGCCTGAATCGTCGCGCCCAATTCAGCGACGCTGAACGAATGCGCCGCGCCAAGCGTGGCCGCCAACGACTTCGCCGGCGCGTCCTTCGAGCGGTTATACGCATAGTTGAACTGGAAGTTCACGATACCGATCCGATAGGCGAGTGCACCGGTGAAATGCTCCGTTCCCAACAGATTCAACGCAGACGGCAGCCCAGGGATAGTTTCCGTCCCCGGATGCTGATTCTGATAGGCCAGACCTGCGTAGAAACCGTAACCCGAATACGTCGCTGCAAGATCGAGTGTATTGCCCACTGTCTCCGGCACCGGCTGGGTCACCGTCGCAGTCAGGCCATACATCGCATAAAGCTTCAGTCCGCCTACCACAGGCGACTGGTAGACGATTGAATTACTGGTTCGAGCGGATGCGGTCTGTGTGGCCAGCGTTTTTCTATCGGCGGTCGCCGCAGCGGCTGCGAGCGGCGAGAGGGTTTCGTCGCCACGGTATGGGTCGGTCGGGAAAACGGCCCAAAAGGTCGGCGCATATTGGCGACCAAAGGTCAGCGATCCATATTTCTCGTCCGACAGCCCGACCCAAGCCTGACGATAGAATAGCGCCGTGCTGTCAACGAAGAATCCCCCGTTAGCGATATTGAAACCGCTCTCCACGTCGAAAATTGCGCGCAGACCGTTCCCCAGATCTTCTTTGCCATTGAGACCGAACCGGGAACCCGTGCTGCCACCGCTTTTTTCGGCAAACGAATGCGCGCCGCCATTGTTCTGATACTGCACAAACGTATCGGCCACTCCGTAGAGCGTCACACTTGATTGCGCTGCAGCACTGCCTGCAGCTAGGATCAATGTGGCACCACAAATACCCTGACTGATAAAACGCATGCATGTCTCCTCTTTGTGTTTGCCGTGTCTGACCGACACGGGGTGAAGCAAACTCAAGCAGATGCCGGCTGGCTGCACACACGCCGTTCGGCGATCCAGCCCCCCAATACGTCCAGGCGAAAGTGATTCCTGTTAAATCGCGAACATCGCATTTAACGTAGCACTACATATTTTTTGCTTGAAATCTTGGTGCGGCTTGTGACCCCGGCAGCGCCGCTCATACGCTCACGGCCGTCGGCGCTGCCGGCGAGGTCATAGGCGTCAACACGCGCAGCACGGTCGCCGCCGCGATCGACGTTCGGACGGCTCAGTGAACCTTGTGCAACGCCGGGGCCTTCCAGCTGCAATCGAGTGCTGCGGGCTTCGGCCAGAATAGGCGCAATGCCATGATGAAAAGGCCGGCCGGTGCAGGTAGCCAGTTAGATTCCTTGTCTTCGCCAGGCGATGCATGCTGGACGTAGAGCGTCACGCCGCCGTCGGGATCGCGCTTCAACTCCGGCAACATGGGCGAATTGATCAAATAGCGATTGAGCCGGTTGGGGAACAGGAATCTCGATGGAGCCTCATACAACGTAAGCGACCAGAATGCGTTAACCGGTGGCAACTGGCCGGGCGCGAAGCGCAGCGCGTAGCGCTGCTGGGCGCCGTTCAGTCGTTGGCCGTCGGAGTCGATGAGATAGCCGGGATAAATGGCTTCCTCTTTCGAATTTCCATAGATGCCATCCACCGCTGCCAGCATGCGATAGAGGTAATGGTTCTGCAGGTAGGTCCGGTTTCCGAATACGTCGCCGCTCGTACGTTCGCCGGTGGCCATCTGCTTCTCCAGCGCATCGTAGTCGCGCCAGGCATCCGCGATGCCGTCCTCCATCGCGCGGCGAACTTCCGGGGCGAGCGCTTGTGCGTCGAAGGGCTGCGCCGCACCGATGCCCAGTTCGGCGAACCGTGCCAGCAGCGCTTCTTCGGATGCATGCGGTGGGCAAAGCCCCAGCACGAAGTTCATGACGTTGAAAAAATCGAGCGACGTTCGTTCCTGTTCCCTCGTGAGAGGCTTGACGAAGCGCACGTCCGGCAGCGCGGTCGGAGCCGGCTTGCCGAGATACTGCGACAGCGTCTGTACCCGATAGCCGGCCTGCACGGTTTTTACGTTTTCGATGTCGGCTGGATTGAACAACTGTGTCCGATAGAACACGAAAGCGAAATCCGTTTCGGCGCGGATCACGGAATGAATGCCTTCCGGCTTCTCGCCCGTCCAGTGCGGACCGGCCAGCAGAAAACTGGCGGCGCCGTTGCCCGAGGTCCGGCTGCCGGCATAGGCGAAATTGAACGTGTACAGATCAATGAACTGGAGCGCGTAATAGCGGGCGCTTTCCACCTCCGGGACCGTGAGCACCAATGGCTCGGTGCGCAAGTCCGCGCCAAGGTGCGAATACGGCGTGTCCGAGTTCGGCGTCTGGATCGCCTGGTCATCCGGCGTGTAGACGCGCGCGATGTGGTGAACGCGATTCCACGCCCCTTTGTATTCCGGATGGTCACGGTCCACGAAGTACGAATACTGGATTCGATACGAGTCCACGAGCGGGAAGCCATAAATGTAGGCCTCTT
Organism: Paraburkholderia dipogonis; assembly: GCF_046027395.1. Classification (GTDB taxonomy): domain Bacteria; phylum Pseudomonadota; class Gammaproteobacteria; order Burkholderiales; family Burkholderiaceae; genus Paraburkholderia; species Paraburkholderia dipogonis_A. The sequence continues at coordinate 22,641 of NZ_JAQQEG010000010.1, forward strand.
TTGCGATGGCGCGCGCTGTCGCCGGCGTCAACGATCGGACATGCGACTCCGATGGCAGCGGCGGTGCGCTGCTTTCGTCAGCCGCAAGGGCGATGGATCCTGTATTCGAATGCGGTTTAATCATTGTGTCTTTACCTCGTTAGGAGGGCGTGGCCGGGCCGGATTGGTTAGCGGTAGCGCGTACGCGGGTACAGGGCGCGACGATCAATGCTTCAATCAGTTCACCGGCTGCGCGTCGGGGAAGCTCCAGCTGCCGTCCAGGATTGCTGGGCGTGGCCGGTAAAGCCGCACCATGTAGTTCCAGTCCGGCGTGATCGGCAGGCAATTGGGCGTCTTTCCATCGTAGCCACCGAACTGCACGCAGATCGAGCCATCTTTCTCTCTTTGCGCCGTGAGGTTATTGAGCGTGTAGGCGGCATGCGGATTCGGCTCGAAGTAGCCTGCAGCGTTATAGACGCTGATCGACCAGAAGCTATCGACCGGCACGTCCCGCACCGAAAGCCGGTAGCAGGTGGCGCCATCGTTGCGCGCCGGGTTGACCATCAGGTACATCGCATGTCGCTCGGGATTGCCGCCCCATGCGCTGGCCGCGCCGATCAGATGCCGCACCGGCGAGACCTCGTCGTGCGTGCCGAACATACCTCTCGAGTCGGGCAGTGTGTCGCCTAATGTCTGCAGGGCGAGGCGAACCTTCTTCTGACTCACCGGATCCCATTGCGGCACGTCGAAGTGGCCAGCTTCCTTTTGCTCGACCTCGATCGCGTCCTGCAACGCATGCACGCGGCGAACCTGATCGGCGTCTGTTGGGTCGATCAGTGTGCGCACGCCAATCAGCACATAGCGCGTGCCGATCTGTTCCCTCGAGAACGTATGGTCCCCAGCGTCGTACACGACAGTGCCGACGTGCTGGTCTTCATTGATTGCGACCATCGACCTGAAACAGTCGCCCGCATCGGGCAACTTGACTGTCACGGGGCCGGCATCGAGATCGAATACCGCCGTTGAATAAAGCGTGTCGCGATTGACGCGTACGATGGTTTGCTGTTCGACCGGTGCCAGCGCGCGGCGATGAAAGAACCGGCCGAAACTGCCCTGTCGGACGGCCGTTGCAAAATAGAAATGTGACTCCGCACGCACGAAGTTGTCGGCGGTGACGGGCGCAAGAAAATGCTGGGACGTCATGATGAATGTTTTCCTTTTGCTGCGGGGCAAGCCGGTGGCGTAAAAAGAACAGGGTAGAGCGAGTCGCAGTGGGTATGCGTTGTGCAGTTCACCGCAATCGGACCGTCGCAAGCATCGTCAAGCTGGCTCTGTGGCGCGGGTGCGGCGCACCTGCGATGCACGCTCAGGGTGCAGGAAACACAGGCTGGCGAGCGCGCTGGCGATCAGTACAACGGCGCCGATCAGGAAGCCCGTTTCATAGCCGTGTGCGTCTGCGGTGCCATGCGCTTGAAGCAGCCGACCCATCACCGCTGGGGCAATCACGCCGGCGAGGCTCGACAGCGCGGTATGAATCGCGAAAATGGCCCCACGCTGCCCCGCCGGCACCAGTTCGGCGAGTATCGGCGAGGCCAGTGCGAAACAGACGGCGGGTGGGGCGCTGGCAAACGTGAACAGCAGTACTTTTTGCATCGGTGTGAGATCGAATGCGACCAATGCGAGGAACAGCGCGCCGCTGAGCACAAAGCAAAAATTGATTAACTGGACGCGCGCCTTTCGGGTCGACGCTCCGCTCGTCAGGAGGCGTTGCGACAACCAGCACAGGCCGATCGTGGTCGGTGTGCTGCAGAGCACGACCATTGCGAACAGCCGGCCGGCCGTGATGCCGTTGAAGCCGAGCCCCTTTTCCAGGTAGGCGGGCAGCCAGGTCAGCACGAGGCCCAATGTCCAGTACGCTGCAAATCCCAGCAGGAAGACGAGCAATACGTAGGGGGAGCTCAGTATCGTGCGGTACGGCAGCCGCGCCGGTTTGGCTGTTGCGTGTCCATCGGCGCTGGTCACGCCGGGATATGACGCTGCGGCCTCCTGCAACTGTCCTTCCCGCCCGAAGCACAGCCAGAGAACGCTCCAGATCGCGCCGATGGCGGCCAGAATCAGAAAATTCATGCGCCAGCCCCAGCCGCGCGTGACAAGTGGAATCACGAGGCCGGCGACGATCACGCCCAAGGCGGCGCCCTGGTTGATCACCGCCACCGGCAGGCTGCGCTTGTGGTTGGGAAACCATTTGAATACCGCGTGCACCGACACAGGCGCAGCCGGTCCTTCCATCGCGCCGAGGATCACGCGGCAACTTAGAATCGGCAGCACGCCGGCGGCGAACGCGAGCGGCACTTGCAGCAATGACCAGGTCACGGCCATCGCCAGCAAGATCCAGCGCGTGGAGATGCGATTGGCGAGAAAGCCACCGGCGACCGCTGACACCGAAAAAAGCCAGAAGAAGCTGCCGGCGATCACGCCGAACGCGGCAGGTGACAGATTGAACTCGGCCATCAAGGGCACGGCCACCATCCCGAGCACGATCTTGTCGAGGAAGTTGATCAGCGAGAGACCCGTCAGCAGCAGGGCGATGGACCAGGCGGCTAGTGGTCGGTAGTCGGCAGAGGCAGTCAAGATAGGTCTCGGTGCGAGAAGGAAGGAGCCAGTGGCTTCGCTCGTTTGCAATGTGTCGCGGAACGGTTTCGCGGCATGGCGGGTTAGTCGAGCTGCGCCAACTGTTCAGGCCGGTTCGCGATGCTGCCGGGCGCCTGCGCGCCGGGCGTCAGACGTGCGAAATGGATTCGTCCAGCATAGGGAAACGCGCCGCGGTCCCGATAATGCTCGCTGACCTGGATGCGGCGGTCGCGTCCCACGTCGAGACCTTCTCCAGTCAGGCGCAGGATCGTGGGGGTCATCGCAAAGGCCGGGGTTACCGGGGTTTCGTTGAGCCTGAGATGGCCGATGCCGCGCCGGTCACCGGTTGCACGGTGCTCGAGCACCAGATGATTGACGCCTTGAGCCAGTACGATGTCGGTCAATTCCGTCAGGCTCGAGCCGCTGCGAAACGTGAAGTGCAATCGCGCGCCATCCACGAAGAAGGTGAAGCCCGCGAACGCGTTGCCGACAGCCACCAGGACGCCTTCCTCGGCGCCGCTGTACTCGAACCGGCATTCCAGCTCGAAATTCCGGTCGGCGATCAGAGGTGAGATGACGGTGCCCGGCACGGTGGACGTGTCGGGATAAAAGGTCCTGGCCTGACCGAGGCTCGCCTCGGCAAACGGCGGAACGCAAAGCCCACGACGACTGTCCCGGTTATCGAGCGGGTAGACGTAGTTGGCCTGCGCGTGCGCCTCGAACTCGGCGATGAGCGCCGCCAGCAGTTCGGGGTGGGATGAGGCGATGTCATCGCACTCGGTGGGATCGCTGGCGAGATCGAAGAGCATCCAGTTGTCCAGATCGATGCGCGTGCCGGGCGGCTGCAGCGAGACGATTTTCCAGTTGTCTCTGATATAGCCGCGATTGCCCTCCAGCTCGTAATGTTGCCGGTCCCGCCGCGAAACCTGATGCGGGTCGTCGAGCATGCCGGCGAAGGACTGACCGTTGAGTCCGCGCGTAGCATGACCGCGGAAGGTTGCGGGGTAGGGCGTATCAACCAGTTCCAGTAGCGTCGGCAGGGTATCGGTGACGTGAATCCACTGTGTTCGTATCGCGCCGCCGTCGAGAATGCCTTGCGGCCAGTGCGCGATGTAGGGCACGCGGATACCGCCGTTCATCGGCGTGCGCTTATAAAAGCGAAATGGCGTATTCGACGCGTTGGCCCATCCGACCGGATACGCCGCATACGATTCCATGCCGCCGAGCTTGCCGCTACGCATCATCTCGCTCGCCAGCCCGGCTGTCTCGGCGCCGGCCACGCGCTTCTCGAAGATGTTCGCCGACCCCTCCGGGCCTCCGATCGAAGAGGCGCCGTTATCTGAGGTAAGGATGATCAGCGTGTTATCGAACAGTCCGGCGTCTTTGAGAAAATCCGTGAGGCGGCCGACGTTCTGGTCGATGTTGTCGACCATCGCTGCATAGAGCTCCATATAGCTGGCATAGAGCGCCTGGGTCGGCTGATCGAGCGTATGCCAGTCCGCGATATTCGGCGAACGGCCGGACAAGCGCCAGTCTTGCGGAATCAGTCCGGCCTCGATCTGGCGCGCGTAACGCTCTTGCCGGACCGTGTCCCAGCCCTTCTCATACAGGCCGCTATAACGCTGGATATCGTCCTTCTTTGCGTGCAGTGGCACGTGGGGCGCGTTGTGCGCGAGGTACAGGAAGAACGGTTTGTCGGGGCTGCTGCTTTGATGAGACTTGAGCCAGCTGACAGCCTTGTCGGTCCAGTCATCACTGCAATAGTAGTCTTCCGGGTAGACGTCGGTATCGACGAAACTGTTGCCTTCGACCAATTGCCCCGGCGCAAAATAGTTGGTCTCCGCGGAGAGGAAGCCGTAAAACCGGTCGAATCCGCGCTGCAAAGGCCAGGAGTTTCGTGAGCCGGTTGGCGAGACGTTATGGTCGCCGGTGTTGTGCCATTTGCCGATCGCGTAGGTCGAAAATCCGCGCTCGCGCAGCAGTTCCGGAATGGTCGGCGCGTCCTCCGACATTTCGCCCGCCATGTAGCCCGGATAGCCGGGGCTGCTGTGTGTCAGCCAGCCACAGCCAACCGAATGAGGGTTCTTGCCAGTCAGCAGCGCTGCACGCGCCGGCGTGCACATCGGAACCGTGGTGTAGTTTGTGAATCTCAGCCCGGCGCTGGCCAGCGCATCGATATTCGGCGTGCGGATTTCGCTGCCGTAGCAACCGAAATCCGAAAAGCCAAGATCGTCGAGCAAGATCACGATGACGTTCGGTGTGCCGTGCGGCGCGCGGCTGTGGGGCTTCCACCATGGTGTAGACTCCCGCAACGTTTTACCGATCCGGCCGAGATAGCCTGCGGCCGGGTCCGCCGTATGAAGGAAGGAGTCGGGAGGCAACGTTGTTTGCTCTGGCTTCATTTAATGTCTCTCGGGGGCACGTCTTGTCTGATCTCATTCATGTGCTGCACAGTGTGAGCGTGGTGCGCCGCAGCAATCTGTCGCAATGACGACACAATTCCCAGATTCCCCTTATCGCGCATTGGCGCGCAGCTTACTGGCCCGCTCGGATGACCTGCGCGGTGCGGCCAGTGAGACACTGGAGCGCTTCGTCGAAAACGGCAGGATTGCAAAGTACCTGGATGGAAACGTACTGGCCGTAGCCGGCGGTGAGATGGAGGCACTTGTCGTGGTGTTGAGCGGTTCGATCGAGGTCGGGCTGTCCACCGTTTCAGGCAAGCATTTCGTAATCGGTTATCTCGGGCCTGGATTGATCTTCGGGCTCATCCCCATTCTCGATGGCGGCGGCCCTGTCCATGACGCACGCTCGCATGGCGAGGCGGTGGCATTGCTCATTCCCAGGGCGGTGTTCGCGCAGGCGGTCCGGGAAGACCCGGGATTGGCACAGGCGCTCCTGCGGCTCTTTTGCAAGCGGTCTCGCGCGTTGTATGGCAGCGCCGCAGCAAGTGCTTTGGCACCTTTGCGAGTGCGGGTGGCGCGCGCGCTGCTGTCGCTGCTGCCGGTCCACGGGGTCCGGCACGGCGAGACGGTGTCCATTACGTTGAAGTTATCGCAGGAAGAGTTCGCCGCGTTGCTGGGCGCGTCGCGGCAATCCGTCAACCGTGAACTGAAGGCGCTCGAAAACGCAGGATTTATTTGCCTGGCGTATTCATCGATTCGCGTACTCGATTGTGGCGCGCTCAATGCCGTGGCCGGTATGGACGAGGATCCGGCACCCGTCAAATGACGGCAGCCTGGCGCCCCCGACTAAAGCGCGATTCGCATGGTGCCGCGTCGATGCCGCGTTGTCTGAGATTGACCCGGTGAAGCAATTTCGCATATCGAGTCTTGCAGCGCCTGGGGGCGTCGGCGACATCACGGCATACTACTAAAAAGATGCGGGTGGATCCCCGGCACTCGTGCTCCCAATCGGAAGACCAAGCAACTCTTCCGCGCTGCTGAGCAGAATCTGCCGGGAAACGACGGAAGACACTTGCATGGCCCGCTGCCGGCACAACTGCGCCTTGATTTGCCGTGCCGCCTTCACGTCTGGACGATCTTCGCCCGAGAGCGCGAGCAGGTCGATCACATGCATGGCGAGTTGAATTTCGCCTTGTGCCTGTAGCCGCCTGGCTTCGTCGAGGATGTGCGTGGAATCGAGAAGCGCAGACAGTACTGCGTTGGCGGCATCCGCCGGCCTGGCCGGATGCAGGTTGGCCGGATTGCGGTCCCACCAGCCGTTCTCCGTACGCCAGATCGCACGCACGATGTAGTCCGGTGAACCGAATATCGGCCGCATGAATTGATGATCGAAAAAAGATTCCGGATACACCATGTCATGCAGAATTTCGCGTTCATTCATCCCGGCGTTCATCCGCTTGACCACTTCCTGTCGGAGATAGCGTAGTGCCCGCACCGGCACGAGGAAGGCGTCTTCAATGTCCTTCGGATCATTGATCGGCGCGCCAGATTCACGCAATACGCAGAGTGGGGCCAGCGCATGGAGGCGCTCGAGTGTAGTGGCCCAACGCATGGGGTCCCGCAGGGTCCGCAGCGGCATGCCAACGTTCGGGATTCCGCGGCTCATCGAAAGTCCGCTGTACAGGAATCGCTGGGCGGGCAACCAGACGGCGAGCGCGTCGTCCGTTTCGGATGGAGCGCTCAGCAGTTCAACGGTGCGATCCGCGCCGTCGATCACCAGTTTGCTGCCAAAGGTCTGGTCGGGCATCGGACAGTCATCCGCGGTGTACGGCTGCGTCGCCTCTCTGTTTTCCCGATTATTGATCCACGCCTGCAGCGATGCAGCCTGGAGCTGGCGCTGATAGCTTGCTGGCACGCCCTCGTGGGAAATCGTGGTCGGCCGTGGCTCGCCGCGCAAAGCGGCGTGCTTCAGCCACTGCGGCACGCCCCGGTTGTAGCCGGCGTGGCCATGACTATAGACAATAGCCAGCACGGGTGCCGGGGTCAGCTCGCGTAACCGCGCAATCATTGCCTCGGTGGCGCAGCCACCGGGTCCGGCATCGACGATGATCACGCCGCGCGCGGTTTCAATGGCAAGTGTGTTGCGCTGTCCACCAAGGGTATGAACCCCCGGCACGATGTTCTCGAGCAGTTCGCCGGTCGCAGGCATTCCCAGGCCAGCATCTGGCTTAACCTGCTTGTCGATCGCCTTGCTTATATTGGATTGCATGTTTTGATCCCCTGCTGTCGAATTCTGACTACTTCCACTCATTTCCACTCGTATGAGTCGACGCGGGCGAGGTCGTCAGCCCCCGCCGGCAACCCTAGCAACTCGTCTGCGGCGCTCAAATAGAGGTTGTGCGATACGGCAGCGGTAACCGTGCCGGCTCTCTCCTTGCAGAGTTGCGCCTTCAGCGCCCTTGCCTCGTTCGCGAGCGTGTCCCGCGCGTCCCCTTCGGTAAGCAGGTCGATCACATGCAGCGCAAGCTGGATTTCACCGGCAGCCTGCAGCTCTCGAGCACGCGCGAGTACTTTTTCCGGGTGGGCCAGCGCGCGCCGCACGGCTGCGGCGACCTGCGCCGGCGGGGCCGGGTGCAGGTCTGTCGGATTGCGATTCCACCATCCATTCTCCGAGCGCCAGATGTCGTGCATGAGGTACTCTGCGCACCCGTAGGCCGGCTTCATGAATTTGCTGCCAAACAACTCGTCTGGCAGCGGAACGTCATGAATAATGTCGTTTTCCTCCATGCCCTGATTCATCCGTCTGAGCACTTCGTCGCGCAGATATCGCATGGCGCGTGCGGGAACGCTCAGCGCTTCGTGGATGTCGGCGCAGTCGGTCACCGGCTTGCCAAACTGCGGGATCAACACCTGCGGGCGCAGTTCGGCAAGCTGGTCGAGGGTTTGCGCCCAACGCATGGGGTCGCGAAAGATCCGGTAGGGCGAACCCGCATTCGGGCATGTCTTGATGAAGGCGTTCGCGGCAAACAGCGTGTGGACATCTGGAATCCATACTGCGGTGCCATCATCGGTTTCGGAGGGGACGTGCATCAGGATGACCTCGCGCTCGCTCCCGTGCACCACCAGCCGTTCGCGATAGGTCAGCGTGGGCATCTGGAACCAGTGTGCCGGCGGGTCGGCGGGATAGCCGCTGCGGAACTGCCGGACGTTCGTATATGCCTGGAGCCCTGCTGTTTCGCGGTATCTGCGGTACCGCGCAGGCACGTTCTCTTGTGCAATAAGAATTGGCGCGGGATGGCCGCGCCTCGCCGCATCGTCCTGCCAGTAGCACACGCCGTTGTTGTAGCCCATATGGCCGTGGCTGTAGACCAGATAAGCAACCGGCTTGACGAGGCTGCCCCTGAGCTCCTGAATCATGGCCTCGGTAATCTCGTCCCCAGGGCCCGCATCGACGAGGAGCAGGGTGTCGCCAAGATCGACGACCAGTGAATTACCCTGGCCTCCCAGCGTATAGACGCCATCGGCATGGCGCACTAGTGTTTCCTTGGTCAGAAGGATGTCGCGAGCGTTCATGATAAATCTCCCAATGGGTAGCGGAATTCCAGCGTCTGGTTCACCAGGGCGAAGCGATGTTGTATGTCGAACTTTGACGCATTGGGAACCACGGTGGCATCAGCGGTCGTCAAAAGGGCCCAGCATGCGCTCAACGTATTGGGGTTCCAGCGGGACCTCAAGGAACCGGGCAATTTCAACAATCTGTCCATACAGCATCCATTGCCCGTGATGCACCGGACAGCCGTGCTCGCGCGCCGTCTTTAGTAACGACGTATCTTCATCCCGGACCACCGCCTCGCACACCAGCGTGCCAGCGCTCAGCAGTTCAGCCTGTACCGGGATCGCATCGCCGTCGTGCAAGCCGAGGGCAGTGGCATTGACTACGATATCGAAGTCAGCAGGATTGTTGTCTCCGCTGCGAATCGATACGTCAAGCAGTGCCTTTTTCAATTGCGCAGCCAGTTCCGCGGCCTTGCTGGCCGAACGGTTATGGATGACGAGTTCGGCCGGCCGCTCGCGGGCAATTGCGTAGGCCATGGATTTGCCGGCGCCGCCCGCGCCGACTTGCAGAACACGTTTTCCACTGATCGTGTGCCCGCGTTCGCGCAAGCCGGCGACGAAGCCGTCGCCGTCGAAATTTGCGCCGACCCAATGCCCCTTTGTCCGGTCAAAGCGCATCGCATTGACGGAGCCCACCAGCCGGGCGGTGTCGGTCAACTCGCCGCATGCGGCGACCACGGCTTCCTTGTGCGGGATGGTGACCACCAGTCCAAGCAGATTGTGCGGTGCTTGCGCGCCGGCCAGAAACGCCGGCAACTGCGCGGCATCCACATGGAGCGGCACACATACCGCATTCAAGCCTTGCCTTGCCACAGCGGCGTTGAAGAGCTGGGGAGTACGCACGTGTGCGATCGGCGAGGCGATGATGCCGACGAGCTGGGTATTGCCATCTATCTGCATAGCGACATTCTGGAAGAGGTTGAGCGGGGCGTAGGGCGGGCGAGGTCCGGGGACGGTGACGGCTTCCCTGGAGCCGGAGCCTGGCCGCCGCCTGAATCGGTGGCCAGGTTCATTGTCAGAGCCCAGCCATGCACGTGTACTTGATGGTCAGGTAATCCTCGATGCCGTAATGCGATCCCTCCCGGCCCACGCCGGATTGCTTGATGCCGCCGAACGGCGCAACCTCATTGGATATCAGACCGGTATTGACGCCGACCATGCCGTATTCGAGCCGCTCCGAGACGCGCCACACGCGGCCGAGATCGCGCGAATAAAAATAGCTCGCGAGGCCAAACTCAGTATCGTTTGCCATTGCGACCACTTCGTCCTCGGTCTCGAAGCGGAAGAGGGGCGCCAGCGGACCGAACGTTTCCTCGCGCGCCACCAGCATGCCGGGTTTCACGTCAGCCAGAACGGTGGGCTCGAAGAACGATTGCCCGAGCGCGTGGCGCTGGCCGCCGCAAAGTACCCGCGCGCCCTTGGCGAGTGCGTCCGCGATATGTTCCTCAACCTTGACGACCGCTTTTGCGTCGATCAACGGACCGACACGGACGCCGTCTTCGTTGCCGTCACCTACCTTGAGCGCGCTGACGGCGGCGACCAGCTTCTGCGCAAAGACGTCGTAAACACTGGCGTGCACATAGAGGCGGTTGGCACAAACGCAGGTCTGGCCGGCATTGCGGTATTTCGACACAATCGCGCCTTCGACTGCGGCATCGAGATCCGCATCGTCGAACACGATAAACGGCGCATTGCCGCCCAGTTCCATCGATACCTTCTTGATGGTGGAGGCGGTCTGCATCATCAGGGTGCGTCCGACTTCCGTCGAGCCGGTGAAGGTGAGCTTGCGTACCAGCGGGTTGCTGCTGAGTTCACCGCCGATGGCGGCAGCCGACCCGGTTACCACAGACAATACGCCGGCGGGAATGCCGGCGCGTTCGGCCAGCGCCACCAGCGCGAGGGCTGTCAACGGGGTTTGCGAAGCGGGCTTGAGTACCATGGTGCAGCCGGCCGCCAGCGCCGGGCCGGCCTTGCGGGTGATCATGGCCGCGGGAAAATTCCATGGGGTGATCGCAGCACATACGCCCACCGGCTCCTTGGTCACGACAATGCGCTGATTGCTGAGCGGTGCGGGAATGGTCTCGCCGTAGACGCGCTTGCCTTCCTCGGCGAACCATTCGATGAACGACGCCGCGTAAGCGATTTCGCCACGCGCTTCCGCGAGAGGCTTGCCCTGTTCAGCCGTCATGATGCAGGCAAGGTCGTTCTGGTGGCTGAGTAGCAGTTCGAACCATTTGCGCAACAACACCGAGCGCTCCTTGGCCGTGCGGGAGCGCCAGCCGGGCAGCGCACGGTTGGCGGCCTCGATGGCATGGCGCGTCTCGCTGGCGCCGAGCGCCGGCACCCGGCCGACGTGTTCGCCGGTGGCGGGATTGGTGACGTCGATGTGACGATCGCCATCGATCCAGCGGCCATCGATATAGCACTGCTCACGCAGAAGGGACGGGTCCTGAAGTTTGATCATGGTGTGCTTCCGATGCAACGGGGGAAAGGGTTGTGATCTGGGTTTGACGGCAAGCATGGGGAAGTCGGCGCCTTCAGTCGCGCTTGTCTCAAGGTTTGCCGTCGGATCGATCAATGCGTCATGCCATCAACCGGCGATGTATAGGCCGCCATTGACATGCAGCACTTCTCCGGTCACAAAGCTGGCGGCATCGCTGCATAGGAAGCCGATCGCCGTGGCGATTTCGCGTGGGTGGCCGAGGCGCTTCAGCGGCGTCTGCTCGACTGAATCGGCGCCACGTTTCAGGATCAGACCCGCGGTCATCGGTGTCTCGATGATGCCGGGGGACACCGCATTCACGCGCGTGCGTGGACCGAGTTCCCTGGCCAGGCTGCGGGTGAAACTGAGCAGGCCACCTTTGGACGCTGAGTAGTGCGCATTGGAGTAAGCGCCTCGATGCGCGGCCACCGAGGTGAGGTTGACAATGGCGCTGTTCTCGCGCAACGCCGGTATTGCGCGGCGCACGAGGTAGAACACGCCGTCGAGATTGACGGAGAGCGTCTGCCTCCACTGCGCGTCGGTCATCTCGCCGACCGGCTGGTCCTGGTAGAGGCCAGCGGACGGTACAAGGAAATCGATGCCGCCGAAGCGTCCCTGCGCCAGTGCGACGGCGCGCGCGCAATCATCCGGGCTGGCTGCGTCCATGCTGAGTGTGACGATGCGCGCGCCGTCCGGGTCCAGTTCGCGGGCAAAGGCCGTCAGACCCGTTGCGTCGAGGTCCACAAGCACCAGGTTCGCGCCATGCGCGAAAAAAAGCCGGGCCGTCTCGCGGCCAATGCCGCCATTCGCGCCCGTAAGAAGAAGCGTGCGTTGCTCGAAGTTGTACATGATCGTTTCCATGGAGGTCAGTGCGGGTGCGCTCTGCGAATCCCTCAGATATGCAGTGCACGCCCGTAGGCCGCGAGCACCGCTTCGTGCATGGCCTCGGACATCGTCGGGTGCGGCAGGACGGCCGCAATCAGATCGGCTTCGGTGGTTTCCAGCGCTTGCGCGATGGCATAGCCCTGAATCATCTCCGTGACTTCCTCTCCCACCATATGCGCACCGAGCAGCTCGCCGTTGCCCGCGTCGAACACCACTTTGACCAGCCCCGCAGTCGCTCCCATGGCAATAGCTTTGCCGTTGCCCACAAAGGGAAACTTGCCGACCTTGACTTGATGCCCGCGTGCCCTGGCTTGTGCTTCGGTAAGTCCCACGCTGGCTACCTGCGGATGGCTGTAGGTGCAGGCTGGGATGCGCTCCGGATCGAGTGCGTGCGGTTGCAGTCCGGCGATATGCTCCACGCAGATGACGCCCTCGTGACTGGCCTTGTGCGCCAGCCACGGCGGGCCGGCCACGTCGCCGATCGCGTAGACGCCGGGCTCGCCGGTATAGCCGAATTTGTCGGTCACGATGTGCGTCTTCTCGACCTTGACCGCGCTATGTTCCAGGCCCAGATTCTCTACATTGCCGACGATTCCGGCTGCCACCAGCACCACATCGACCTCGACGCTCGTGCTGGCCGTCTGGTCGCCCTGCAGGTCAATCGCCCAACCTGATGCCGTGCGCTGCGCGCGCTCGATATGAGTAGCCGTATGCATCACGATGCCTTCCTGGCCGAGGCTGCTGGCGACGTGCGCGGCGATCTCGGCGTCTTCCGCAGGGAGGATGCGCTCGGCCATCTCGACGATCGTCACGGCTACGCCAATCGCGTGATAGAAGCTCGCGAACTCGACGCCGATCGCACCCGCGCCAACGATCAGCATCCGTTTGGGCGTCATCGGGGGTGTCAGTGCTTCGCGGTAGGTCCAAACTGTCTCGCCATCGGCGGGAAGCATCGGCAACTGGCGTGCGCGTGCTCCCGTTGCCAACAGGATGTGGGTGGCCGAAACGGTGTTCACTTCGTCGTTCAAACCGGTGATTTCCAGTGCGCGCTTGCCGGCAAGGCGGCCATGACCTTCAAATACGGTCACGCCGTTCTTCTTCATCAGGTGAGCGACGCCTTTGTTCAGTTGCGCAGCCACCGCTCGCGAGCGGGCGACCATCGCTGGCAGGTCGGCGCCAGGTGCTGACGTTCGTACACCGAAGGATGCCGCGTGCTTCACCATCCTGAGCACGTCGGCCGAACGCAGCAGCGCCTTGGTCGGAATGCAGCCCCAGTTCAGGCAGACCCCGCCCAACTGAGCTTTCTCGACCAGTGCGGTCTTCATGCCGAGCTGGGCCGCACGGATCGCGGCAACATAGCCGCCGGGGCCACCCCCGACAACGATCAGATCAAACGAGGCGTTCATCACTTCCTGCTCCTTAGATCAGCATCGTCAACGGGTTTTCCAGCAGGCGCGTGAAGGCGGCCAGCCATTGCGCCGCGAGCGCGCCGTCGAGTGCGCGATGGTCTGCTGACAACGTGCAGCGCATGACCTGCCCGACGCGGATTTCGCCGCCGTCCACCACCGGCATGGACTGGGTGGCGCCAACAGCCAGGATGGCGGCCTGCGGAGGATTGATGATTGCGGCGAACTCGGCCACACCGAACATACCGAGGTTGCTGACGCTAAAGCTCCCACCCTGGTATTCGTCCGGGCGCAATCGTCCGGCGCGCGCACGCGCTGCCAGTTCGGCAATCTCGGCGCTGATGACGGAAAGCGGCTTCTGATCGGCCGCGCGCACGATGGGCGTAATGAGGCCCGCATCGGTCGAAACCGCCACCGCGATATCGGCCTGCGTGTACTGGCGCATCGCGGTGTCCGTCCAGCCGACATTGGCCGCCGGCACCTCGCGCAAGGCGACCGCCACGGCGCGTACGATAAAGTCGTTCACCGACATTTTTCGCGCCGCGCCGGCGTTGATCTCGGTGCGTAGCGCAAGCAACCGCTCCATGCGGCAGTTCGCAGTGAGATAAAAATGGGGGATAGTGGACTTGCTCTCGCTCAGGCGGCGGGCGATCGTGCGGCGCATATTGCTATGCGGGACTTCGACGAACGTCCCGGCGGACTGCACTGGCTGCGCGGCCTCGCGAACCACGGGCAAGGCGGCGGCTTCGCCCGACGCAAGCATGGCCGCAGCCTCCTCGACGTCGCGCTTGACGATCCGGCCTTTGGGGCCGCTGCCAATCAGGCTGGCGAGGTCCAGTTTGCGCTCGCCGGCGAGGCGGCGCGCAAGAGGGCTGGCAAAGACGCGGACCGGCTGTGATGCGAGCGCGCCCGTTGCCGCGTCGTTACCCCCGGACGAACAGACGCTTGTATCGGGAGCGGCGTTTGCCCCAGACGCTTGCGTACCGTTTGCGGCCGCTGCGATCACTACATCCACATCGACCGAAGTTTCGCCATTGATCAACAGTACCCCGATTGGCGCGCCGACCTCGACGCTTTGCCCGGCGGCAATCAGGCAGCGGCCCAGCACACCGGCGCTATCGGCGTTCAGTTCGACGACGGCCTTGTCGGTTTCGATTTCGGCGATGCAGTCGCCCACCGCGATCGTATCGCCCTCATTCTTTGTCCACGCTTGCAGCGTGGCCTGGGTCGCGTTGGCCGCTACCTCGGGCATGCGCAGAAGGATAGGCATGTCAGGCGTTCCTCGGCTGGCAAAGCTCGGGGCGATAGGTCGCGATATCCGCGTACTGGACAATCTCGAGCACATTGCCTTCCGGGTCGCGGCAGAACGACAGGTAGGTGCCGGGCCGCACCTCGACGCGCTGCGCGCCGGTCAGGAAGGTCACGCCAGCGGCGTGAAGCCTGTCGATCACGGCCTGAATGTCGTCCACGATGAAAGTCAGGTAGGTGGCATTGGCCTCACCCAGGATGTACGCTGGCGCGGCTTGCGGCGCCGGTGGTTGCTCCGGCGCAAGCAGCTTGATGCGTTCGCCATTGGAGGTCTGCAGGCGCACGACGGTGTAGCCGGCTTCATGTAAGGCCGCCTGCACAGCCTTGGCGGCAGGCACGGCGATTTCGCTGACGAACGCGAAACCCAGTACCTGCTCGTAGAAACGGCGCATGCGCGGCAGGTCGCGCACCGCAATGCCAACCTCCAGCGGAGCAATCATGTTCAGCGTCATGGGAATTCCTTGAATACGATCAATCGGTTCGATATCTTTCGGGCGCTGCTGCTCAGGCCGCGCCTTTGTCGCGCATGACTTGACGCAGACCCTCGGCCACTTCCTCAGTGCGCGCGGCAGCGGCGCGTTCCAGCACCCTGGAGATACTGGGCGCAGCTTCCGCACCGGTGACGCGCTGCACGGGCTGGTCCAGCCAGTCGAAGTAGCGCCGCTGGATTTCGTCGGCCAGCCAGCCGCCATACGATGTGCCGCGTGCGCCTTGCTCGACGATCAGCACGTTGTTGGTTTTCTTGAGACTCTGTCCGATCGTTTCCCAATCGAGACTGGCCCGGTCGAGCCAGCGCAGGTCGATCACTTCAGCATCGATCCCGGTCTGCTCGACGGCTTCGAGCGCGTGGCCGACCATCGACAGATAGGTGATCACCGTGAGTTCGATGCCGCTGCGGCGTACCGAGGCCTTGCCCACCGGCAGGTGGTAGTCGAAATCATCGACTGGGCCCGTACCCGTGGCGTTGTAAAGGTCGACGTGCTCGATCACGAGCACCGGGTCCTTGCAGGCCAGTGCCGTGTTCATCAAACCCACATAGTCGAACGGTGTCGAAGGGGCCACGATGCGCCAGCCAGGGTTGGTGGCAACAATGCCGGCCGGATCCATCGAATGCTGGGAACCGTAGCCGGTGCCCATGGCCACTTTGGTGCGCAAGACCAGCGGCACATCGCTTTCGCCGCCGAACATGTGGCGGGCCTTGCCGATCTGGTTGAAGATCTGGTCCGCGGCAACCCACATGAAGTCCGGATACATGAACTCGACCACTGGCTTGTAACGGCCATCCAGCGCAAGCCCGCCGCCAAGGCCGACAAATGCGTTCTCGCTGATGGGCGTCCCAAGGACCCGCCCTGGAAAGCTGTCACGCAAGCCACGGGTGGCGCCGTTGGTCCCGCCCTTGAGGCGGTGTACATCCTCGCCCATGACGACGATTGATGGGTCGGTGTCCATGCGGCGGTGCATGACGTCGGCCACCACGTCGATAAATTTGCGCGTGTCCAGCTTGCCGGTGAAGTCAGCCTCTTCCTCGTAGCGCAGGCCCTCGAGCTCACGCAACTCGCTGCGGATGCCAACGTCGCGGAAGTCCGGGCTCGGCCACAGGTCGGGCCGAATACGCTTTTTGCCGGGCCTGGCTGGATCGGCTTCGGTGAGCGCCTCGATGGCTTCGCGCATTCCCTGCTTCACACGCTCGCGCAGCGCGGCAATCTCGTCAGCGCCGATCAGCTTGCGCTCCTGCATGCGACGCGCGATCAGGTCGAGCGGATCGCGGGTGCGCCAATGTTGTTCCTCGTCTTTGCTGCGATAGCCGAAGGCGCTGCCGGGAAACGGCCCGTTCTGATGGAAAAAGCGATAGACGTCTGCCTCGATCACGGTCGGCCCAAGACCGGCGCGCATATGCGCGAGCGCTTCCTGGGTGGCCAGATAGACCGCCAGCGGATCCATGCCGTCTACTTTCCAGCTTGGGATGTTGAACCCCATACCGCGCGCTGACAGGCGCGGCTCCGCCGTGGATTCTTCCACGGTGGTGGAGACGGCGTAGCGGTTGTTTTCGATGAAGAAGCACAGCGGCAGCTTCCACGCGGCAGCCAGGTTCATGGTTTCCAGAACCGAGCCGATATTCACCGCGCCATCACCGAAATAGGTGATGGCCACGTCGTCGGTGCCGGCGTGTCGATGCGACCACGCGGCGCCGGCGGCCATCGGTACGCCGCCACCCACGATCGCATTGGTGCCCAGTGCGCCGGCTTCGGCCCACTGCAGATGCATCGAGCCGCCGCGGCCCTTGCAGAAACCCTGAGCCAGACCGAGGATTTCCGCCAGGGTACGCTGCAGCAGGTTCTGAATGGCCGGCGCAAACGGTGCGTGAGGATCGATGCCGGCAGGCGCGAGATAACCCAATGCCTTGGACAGAAACTGATGATGGCCGCGGTGTGAGCCGTTGATCTGGTCGGTGCCGGTAAGCGGGACGATTGAACCGACCGCGCCGCCCTCCTGGCCGATGCTCGAATGGGCCGGGCCATGCACCAGTCCCTCTGCCGCGAGTTCCAGTACGGCTTCCTCGAAGCCGCGGATCAGGTGCAAATGGCTAAGCATTGTGCCGAGCAGCGCAGGGTCGGCACGCGCCCAGTCATCGTCGGTGGCGCGCAGTTCCACCCATTCGGCGGTGGGGTGCAGGAGGCTACGTTCAGACATGCGGAAATCCTTGAATACCAGTCGAAATCGCGAAGCGGCGTGTTCAGAAACCGTCGGCGGTCCAGCCGCCATCGGATACCAGCGCGTGGCCCGTGATGAACGCGGCCGAGTCGGAGGCGAGGAAAAGCGCCACTTCGGCCATTTCCTCAGGCGTGCCGAAGCGCCGCAGTGGCGTACGCGCGAGCAGCGCGTCGCCGTCGATGGCCTTGCGGGCCAGCAGCGATTCCATTAACGCGGTGCTCGTGTAGCCCGGGCACAGCGCGTTGACGCGGATGTTGTGCTCAGCCCACTCCGCCGCCAGCGACCGGGTGAGCGACACGACGCCGGCCTTGGCGGCACAGTAGGCGAGGCGCCGGGCCGATGAGGCGAGGCCCCACATCGACGCGGTGCTCACGATGGAGCCGCCGCCTTGCCGCACCATGCGACGGGCGGCAGCCTGCGTGCAGTAGAAGACGCCGGACAGGTCGATGTCGATGGCACGGCGCCACTCGTCTGGTGTCAGTTCCAGCGAGGGCTTGTTCATGGAAATTCCGGCATTGTTGAGCAGGATGTCGATGCGCCCGAAGCGGGCTTCGGTGTCGGCACAGGCGGCTTCGACGGCGGCGGGGTCAGTGATCGACGCCGTGACGGTTTCCACTTCGATATGCGGATAGGCAGCTTCCAGCTCCGCCTTGGTGGCCGCGAGGCCGGCCGCATCCAGGTCGAGCAGCGTCAGGCGGGCGCCGTGTCGCGCGAAGCCATGCGCCATCGCACGGCCTATGCCGCTCGCGCCGCCTGTGTTGAGTACGGACTTGCCGGCGAGGCCGGCATAGATGGCTGGCGTAAAAGCTTGTGCCGTCTGCGACGTTTTATACGGGGAGGGGTTCATGCAGCTAACCGGTCCTTCATCAGTTGAGTATTGGATTCGCGTTGCACAGGCTCGCCTTCGTTGCCGTTCGGCCGTGCAGGGCATGAAATACGGATGACTAACATGTTCATAGCGGCGAGCAAGCCGGGATGCTTGTTGAGCACTGAACCGCCGGCGAAATTTTCATAAATTGGATAGACCAAAAATACAATTGGTCAGACAGGTTAACTATAGAGGCACCAGATAGGGCCCGTCAACGCCGATGTGAATCGTTACGGCACGTCGTGAGAAATGTGCCGAAAGCGCGGTGGCACCGCGCGACGTTCCGGCAAAGCCACGCTCACGACAGGTTGATACGATCCGTCACAAACTGGGCGACCAGTTGAGTCACGCGGGATTCATGCTCGTGGATCACCCAGTGGCTGCCGTCGGCGATTCGCTCGATATGCAAATCGGGGATGTACTTTTGCAGGCCATTCAGGCATCCAGTCAGCAGGAAGCGATCTCGCTCTCCCCAGATCACCAGTGTGCGCACGCTCACCGTCATCGCGGCATCATCGAAGATCACGGCTTGTGCACCGGGGTCCTCGCCGCTAGCAGGATGCAGCGGCGAGGCTCGGTAGTATGAAAGCCCGGCCCGGATCGAGCCCGGCTGTGACCACGTGCGCTGGTACTCCTCCTGCGCCGCGGCGTCGAACCAGGGCGGCAGGGCATCGGACTGTCCGCCCTCGGTGAACATCGAGCGCAGATAAGCATGGTTGTGGGCGCTGAGCGCCGCTTCCGCACCATCGCCGATAAAAAAGTTCATGTAGGCACTCGCTGCCTTTTGCGCAGCGTTTTCGGTCAGCTCGCGACGGTACACGGCCGGATGTACGGCGTTGATCATGACGAGGCCGTGCAGTCGCTGCGGATACGCGATGGCAAATGCGCAAGCGATCGCACCGCCCCAGTCGTGACCGATCAGGATGCACTTCTCGTGCCCTAGATGATCGAGTAGCGCGACCAGATCTTTCACCATCTGTCCCGCGCGATACCCGCGCACGTCTTCCGGACCGCTCGATTCATTGATGCCGCGGGTGTCCAGTGCGACTGCATGGTAATACTGACCAAATGACTGGAGCATCCCGCGCCAGGCCAGCCAGCTTTCGGGAAACCCGTGCACAAAGAGCAGAAGCGGACGGTCGGAGGCGCCGCAGCTGGCGAAGTGCGCGGTGTATCCGTTGAGCGTCACATAGTGATGTTCGATTTGGGATGACATGGGTGATTCCTTGTGTGTCGATCTCGGGAAACTCGGCTGACGCATGGCGCCGATACGGCTGGCGCCAACAAATCGCCATCAGTCCTGGCGTGGTGCCAGCGCCAGGACCTTTTCCAGGACTGGTATCAGGCCAGGATCACCCGTGACCTGAATGTCGCCGCTAGCCACGGCTTTGCTCAGGCTTGTCTGATGTAAAGTCAATTGCGACATCGTGCGCACGCTCAGACTCATTTCGATCGCGGCTTCGCCGGGCGCCTCGCTGCGAAACTCGGCGATTCCGGGGCGTAGCAGCAGCCCGCAAGCACCGTGGCCGGGAAAGCGGAATGTCACGCTGGTGCGCACTCCCGCGGCCGCTTGCGGATCGACGCTTAGTTCGAGCAGCTTGACCTGATCTTGCGGAGGCTTCGCCGACAGCGTTTCCACGGTCTGCGCCCCGAAGAACGACTTCGGCGAAATGCGGCGCCAGTCGGTTTTGCCCTCGAGATGCAGCGCTTCGGTGAGCATGAAGTTACGGGTCTGCACGCCGGTACGGGTGGCTTGCGCCATCGCACGCAGGGCATCGGCCTTGAGCTGGCGCGCTGCCGGGTTGTCCGGTTCGGCGCCAAGCAGCAGGCTCATCAGTCTGGCGGCAAGGTTGTATTTGCGTTCATCCATCGCGCGGCGCCCGCGGGCAATGAAGGCGTCGGCACCCCCAAAGCCTTCCACGAGCGCCTCGCCCAGTTCGGCTGGCGCCGGTGGATGCAGGTCGGCCCCGTCTTCGCTATACCAGCCCACCATGCCGCGGTAGATGCCGCGGATGCCGTATTCCCAGTCGATATAACCCGGGTACAGCAGAGGATGGTTGGCGAGATGCTCGGGCAGATGAATGCTGGCAACCATCTCATCGGGTGTCATGCCCTGGTTGATGGCGCGCAGGCTCTGGTTCCAGATGAAGGCATACGCGTCGCGATGAGCGGTGAGGGCCGCCTGTGCCGACGCCTTGTCGGTGTACGGGACGCCATGCACCGGGATCACGTAGGTGTGGTCGAGGGTGCGTAACAGGTCGAGGCTGGCGATCAGTTCGTCCGGTGTACGAAAGAAGTCGCCGCGCAGCGTATAGAGGGGATAGGCCACCGGCCCGAGCGCCGAGTTGGCTACTACCGCGTCCAGTTCGGGGAATTCGATGGCGAGTGAGTCGCGCGTGTCGCCGATGATGTGATGAAAACGGATCTTCACGCCATCGACAGTCACGACTTCCTTGTCGGCCACTGCATGCGTGACCTTCAAGGGGGCCGCGGCGTTCAGATGTGGCTCGTCAAAGGATTTGTCGCCTTCGCCGAGGCGCGCATCGGGACCGTCCGACGGCAGATAGGCGCCAAACTGAATGCCGATGCGGCGCAATTGCATCGGCCCGAGCAGGTCGTTGGTCGTGGCGTCCAGATGTTCCATCAACGGATGGGCGTAGACCGCGACGTCCGCGATCTTCTCGCCGTCGAGCAGGCCGGCACCGCCGCCAATGTAGTGATGGTGCGAATAGATGACTGCCTTGATCGGCTTGTCACTGAAGCCGCGAATCATCTGGCGCAGCTCGCGGCCATGGCCGAACTTGGTGCCCGATTCGATGACGATCAAGCCGGTCGCTCCCTCCACAACGATACAGTTGACGCTGTGGTAGCCCAGGATCACATGGATGCCCGGCCGAACGTTTTCTACGCGTATGCCCTTTCTCGAGTTGGCGGCGTAACGAAGAAAGTCGGCGTTGATGATGGCGCCGTTCGGCGCCGTGGCCTTATTGTCGTCCTGACCGCCACGATAGAACGGTAGCGCCGGGCGTTGCTCCGCGGGAGATGGCGCTAAGGAAGCGAACGCGGCGGGAGAATTCGATGGCTCTTGGGCTTGCATGGGGTCTATCCTCTTTCAAATAGGTGAAGCAGTCGCCGGTTCAATCAGCATGGGCCTGCACATGCTCGCGCGAAACGGACGGCTGGCCGACGACGGCGCGTCGGCGTGCGGCGAGACTGCGCTCATCCTGGCCGGCGCATCAGGCTAAAACTCTGCGCGGTAGGTCCAACCAGGGGCTGCGTGGCTAGGAACATCGCCAGCGGCACGACATCTTCCGGCTCCTTGACCCACTCGCCCGGCGGGAAGGGGGTTGCGCCGAAACCCGTCATGGCGGTCTTCACAGGACCCGGGATCAACTCATTGACACTGATATTGGCGCCTTCGAGTTCCATGGCCAACGTCTGCGTGAGCATCCACAGCGCGAGCTTCGAACTTGTATAAGCTGACCCGCCCGCATAGGGGCGAAATCGGGAACCCGAACCTGTCATCACGATCTTGCCGCCGCCCCGCTTGCGCAAGTGGGCAATGGCGGCGCGCGCAGTGTGAAAGGCACCGAAGAGGTTGACTTCCACGGTCTGTTTCCAGAGTTCTGGATCGCAGGTTTCGATGTTGCCGCGCTGGAGCGCTGCGCCGGCGTTGGCGATGACAATGTCGACGCCGCCGAAGTGGGCCGCGGCCTGGTTGAACATGGTCTCGACGCTCGCGCGATTTGTCACGTCGACTTCACAGGCGATCGCGTCACCGCCGGTCTGCCTGATCGATTGCGCGACGGCCTGGATTTCGTGCGCACTTCGCGCCGCCACGACGACCGATGCACCGGCCGCCGCATAGGCCACAGCAATGGCGCGCCCGATACCGCGGCCGCCGCCTGTCACGACGGCGACCTTGCCGGTGAGCACGCCAGGTTCGCTATCCTGTTTCATTTCGTCAGTCTCTTCGTCGGTCTCTTTTGGAACGTCGAATACGCCAGTCCGCTTACGGCCGCAGCGAATCAAACAAGGCAAGGAACGCCGACGCGCCGGCTTTGTCGCCGGTGATGACGACCGCTTGCCGGTCCACCAGCGCCTCTAGCGATTCTGAGCTGAGGAAGAGGGCGGCGAAGCATCGCGCGTCAAGCGTAAGAACGATGTCGGCCTGCCGGTAGTGGCGATCCGGCCGCTCGACGAATTCGGTCACCCCTCGACGCAAATGGAGCGCCACCGATTGCCTCGTGCCATCCGTGAAGTCAAAGCGCATGACCGCATCAGTGTCCTGTGCTTTGACAGGATCGACGCGCACGCGCATCTGGTTGACGAACGTCGTGGGATTCGCGGCTATCTGCTGCGGCGTGGGAGGCACCACGCGCGGCAGCGTGATCTTGCCCTCGAGCGCAAGCGCCTGGCTCAGCATGAAACCGCGCGTGATGCTCGCCGTGCAGGCTCGCGCGCTTTCGCGCAGCAGGTCGGCCTTGAGCTGGCGGATTTCAGCATCAGCCGGCGTGAGACGGAACGGGTAGTTGAGCAGCTCGAGCGCCCATGCGAGTTCACCCTTGGCGCGCGCCTCGCGCGCCGCGACGAGTATCTTGTCGCGCCCGCCCAGCAGCGGCACCATGCGTTCGGCGATTTGCTGCGGCGGCAGTTTGGCGAGCGTGGCGGCGTCGCCATCCCACCAACCCACCGCGTGGTTCATGATGTAGGGCGCATGCCAGTCCATGCGTCCGTATGACTCGAACAGCCATGGCTCGGCCGCCAGATGACGCGGCAGCCGGATGAAGTCGCGCAACTCTTCAGGGCCCTTGCCCTGCAGGATGCCGCGCAAGGTCTGGTCGAGCACGAGGCTTGTGAAGTCCAGATAGTTGCGCAGCGTGCGCCCGATCTCTTCCCGACCGGCGATGGAGCGGCCGTGCTGATTGATCAGGTACTCAGGTTGCAGCGCGAGGATATGCCGCAGCGCCTCAGACCAGATACGCGGATCGCGGAATTTGGCGCCGCGCGGGGTATAGAAATTCGGCTGCCAGGGCCAGAGGATGTTGTTCAGGGCCACCTTGTGTTCCGGCAGCCACACGGTGGTGCAGTCGTCGGTATCGGAACCGCCTTCGGTGAAGAACTGCAGGCGTATGCCCGCGACTGTCAGTTCCTCGCCGTGCTGCACGGGCGTGTTGACGGGAACGAAGCCGCGCTCCCCCGGTTCGATGAAGAAGCCGTGCTTCGCGTCCTCGCCTTGCTCAGGCAAGAACATCTGCGCATGCTGAACGGCGCGTGCGCGTTGAAGCGGTTCGATCTCCGGGAAGTAGGAGCCGAGCGTGGCCACCTGCATGTTCTCATTGAGCTTTGGATGCCCGATGACTTTTACATCGAGCTCGCCTTCGATGATCGCCGAGGTGCCCAGCGTGTAGTGGGTATGGCTGTAGATAACCGCCTTGATCGGCTTGGTGCTGATGCTGCGGATGAGCTCGCGGTATCGCTTGCCGTGCTCGATGTTCTCACCGGTTTCCCAGACAATCAGCCCGTCGGGCCCCTCGATCACCGCGGCGTTCAACGAAGGGCCCGGCAAGACCCAAACCCCCCCGGTCAGCTGGTAGGGCGTGAAGTCCTGATGTTTGACCAGGCGCGCGTTGTCCAGGATCGCCTCGTTGACGATGGCGCCGTTCCCGGCGCGTACGAGACGCACGGCAGCCGCCCCCAAAGCCGGTTTGGAACCCGCCACCGCGGGCGTGCCGCCATGTCCGGACGAGCCTGCGGCAGGTGAGGAAACTGGATGATCTGACATATATCTGTAGCTCTCTTCAGGCTTCTCGTGTTGAATGAATACGCTCGCGCGCGAAATTCGACTGCTTCCTCGCGCGAAGGGCCGGTCGTCGCACCATTGCTCAAGCCAGCCTGGAGGCCGCGGTGTGCGCCAACCTCAGTCGCGCTCGCTCGGGATGAAGGAAACGCGCACTGGCGACGGCGGCGACAATCAGGAGCGCGGCGCCGATCAGGAAGCCGGTCTCATAGCCATGTGAATTGGTGGTGCCGTGTGCCTGAACGAGGCGGCCCATCACGACGGGCGCGATCGCACCCGCCGAACTGGCGAGAGCCGTATAGATCGACATGATTGAGCCGCGCTGGCTGGCTGGCACCAGCTCGCCGAGGATAGCCGGCGCCAGGGTAAAACAGATCGAGGGAAGGGCATTGCCTAAAGCGAATAGCACGACCTTCGCCATGGGCGGAAGATCAAAGGCCGCCAATGCGACAAGCATCGTGCCACCGGCTACAAAAGCCACACTCATGACATGGACGCGCGACTGCCGGGTCGAGGCTCCCCGCGCCTGCATGCGCTGTGACAGCCAGCTCAGGCCGATCGTATAAGGTGTCGTGAACAGCAGGATCATCGAAAATACCCGGCCGGAGGTGATGCTGTCGAAACCGAGGCCTTTCTCCAGATAGGTGGGCAGCCAGGTCAGCATCAGGCCCGATGTCCAATACGCCGAGAACCCGAGCAGGAAGACCAGCAGGACCGAGGGAGAACCCAGTATCGCGCGGTACGGCAGGCGTGCTACCTGGGCCGCGGCCGGGTCCGTGGCGGGTTTCGCGCGGTGGGCCGGGTCGGTCGGCTCATGCGGTCCGGCCTCTCTCCCAAAGCGCAACCAGAGCAGGCACCAGACAGCACCGAGGACGCTGAGCATAACGAAGTTCATGCGCCAACCCCAATGCCGTGTGACTGGCGGAATGAGCAGGCCCGATACGACGAGGCCAAAGGCCGCGCCCTGCTGTTGCAGTGCGACCGGCAGGCCGCGCTTCTGATCAGGGAACCACTTGAACACTTCGTGCATCGACAGCGGAGATGCCGGACCCTCCGCCGCCCCCAGGATGACACGGCAGACGAGAATGGTCAGCGCGCCGCCGGCAATGGCCAGCGGGAGTTGCAATAGAGACCAGCTGAGCGCCATTGCAAAGAGGATCCACCGCGTGGAAAAGCGGTTGGAAAGAAAACCGACGATCACGCTGGACGTCGAAAAGAGCCAGAAGAAACTGCCGGCAATCAGACCGAATTCTGACGGTGACAACTTGAACTCGGCCATGAGGGGCACCGCTAGCAGGCCCAGTACGACTTTGTCGAGGAAGTTGATGAGCGCGAGGCCCGTCAGCAAGGCGGCAATGAGCCATGCTGTGCGCGGTTGGTAGTCTGAGTAGGCTGTCATTGTGTGTCTCGTTGATCGGGGCTCTCATGCGGTTGTCTGGCGCACGCAATACAGGGCTCGTCCGCGGCTACGTCGCGCGTCGCAGATCCTGGGGCGCGTCACGCTGTGTAATCCGCAGGCGCAGGTCGTCTGGAACGGTGACCAGCTCGCTAGTCGAATTGCGCATCCAGATGCAGATCGCGTGTCCTCGTCCCACGAGTCCCCGACTCCAGGCAGCGAATTCCATCCGGAAACTGGTGTTGCGCATCCATGCAACACGCGCGGTCACGACGACATGGCTGCCCTGGTCCAGCGAACGCTCGTAAGTAAATCCGACTTCCTTCAGTACGGGGCCGGCACGCTCAACGGAGAAGGCGGGTTCGCCGAGCGACGCGAAATAGGCATTGCGCGCTTCTTCGCACCACGTGAAATAACTACGATGGCTGACGTGTGAAAATGCGTCCAGTTCGCTCCAGCGAACGTCGAATGGCAGTCCGAAACGCCAATCGGATTCAATACCGTGCAACTCGGCCAGATCGGTGTCCAGCGTGTTCATAGCTTCTCCACAAAAGCAACTTCAAAACCGAAACATCTGAATTACCAGACGCCTAACCGCACGTAAAATGACTGGTAAGTCAGAATATATAAGTGGTCTGACAGGTTGGGAGGTTAGTGGAGAGGCGTGACGGTGTCAATGCGGCGCAACCCTGCCGCTCGTCAACTCGAGTCTCTCTTCTGGCCAACCACACGAAGTGTGCTAAATTTGCCTGTAAGACCAATTGAAAAACCGGATAGACATGTCTGCAGAACCACTCAACAAGCGCAACGCGGCGAAGGCAGGAGCGGCTCCGCGAGCGGTGATTGGCCGAATTCCCGTCGGGGCGGCCGACCAGAACGCTCCGCAGCATTTGCCCGACGAGATCGCAAAGCACCTTGCCCAGGCTATCCGCGCAAAGGAATTCATAGCAGGCGATCGGTTGCCTAGCGAAAGGCTGCTGTGCGAGCAGTTTTCTGTCAGCCGCGCGGTCGTGCGTGAAGCGCTGTCCAAATTGAAATCCGAGGGGCTCGTGACGTCGAGAGTGGGCAGCGGCGTCTATGTCAGCGACGGCAGTCAACGCCAGGTTTTCCGCATGCAGGATGTGGAACTCGGACAGAAGGACTCTCTCGCGATGGTGATGGAGTTGCTGATCACCGTCGAGGTGGCCGCGACGCGTTTTGCCGCCTTGCGGCGAACGGCAGACGATCTGAAACGGATTCGCCGCGCACTGATCGGTATGGAGTATGAAATCGCCAGTGATCGCCTCGGAGACGAAGAGGATTTTGCGTTCCATCAGGCGATTGTCGACGCGACCCATAATCCGCATTTTCAGGCACTGAGCGAACATCTCGAGCATGGCGCGCGTCGCCTGATCCGGCAGGCGCGCAGCAACACGAAGACCCGGTATGCGCAGCTGGTCGAGGCGGTGCAGCAGGAGCATAAGCAGATCTTCGAGGCGATCAGCGCGGGTGACGCGGATCGAGCCGGGAGCGCCGCTGAGACACACCTGCGTAATTCGGCAAAGCGCCTCAACATCTATTTGAAAGGTTGACGGTCGGCGCGCCTGTTGTCCACCTCGTTCGCGGCGCGTGGATGCTGGAAATCGCGGGCGCGAAATCGGTAGGCGCGTTCGAAACGTGCCGGGAAGCAGGCTTTTCCGGTCGATCTTCTTGACATCTGTGACACCACTATGCGCCATTGCCAGTCGAGTTACTTCCAAACGAGTGTTTCCGCATGAGTGCGCGCGCCGCGTGCGAAGGGCGCCATCACGTCGAGCGACTTCTGGCAGTATGGATCGACTCGGCGGCGCATTGCCCCCTCTTTTGTAGGGGGGAGGGTGCGATGCGCAGGCGAGTCGCTGACGATCTATATGGGGTCACTGCGCCGGCAACGGTGTACCGGCTTCCGTTGATGAGCGGTCATTAGTTGATCGGCGGTCGTTGCCATGGTGCCGGCGTGGTCTCCGGCGAGGCGATCTGGTTGGATATCCATTTGCCCATCCGGCGCAGCGGCTCGATGGCATCCTGCGGGGCGGCCCACTTGCCTGCGATCGCGTATCCGAGCGACACGATGCGTTGCGCGCCATACAGGGGCAGGCGGTCCTTCAAGTCATCTTTCAGGTTTTCCGGATAGATGCCCACCGTCTGGGTGTAGGCGTCCACTGCATCCATGACTTCGTCGAGCGTGTCGACCGGCACCAGGTTGGCCGTACGGTCATCCAGAAGCGTGGAGAAGGACACCGCGTCAGGGATCTGCGACACGATGATTGCGCCTTCGCCGTCCTTGCCGCCGATGACCTTGTACCACTGGTCATCCAGGCGCAGTGCATCGACATGCTCCTTGAGCCCTTCGTCGTAGCGTTTGGGCGCGGTGGACAGGCTGTTCGGCAAACCCATCAACGCCTCGTAGACATACTGACCAAAGGTGTTGAGTTGCGCGAGATCCGCCTCGTCGGTACCGCTCTGCACGTACACCACGCGCGCGTTGACGCAACCCTTCTGGTTCATCGCGCCGATGTCGCTGGCGAGGCGCAGCGCAGCTTCACGCATGCTCGCCTCGCTGCCGAACGTGTCCTTGCCGATGATGCTCGCGCTGCGTTTCGGATCGAGCGAGATCAGCTCCAGCCCGGGCTGGATGTATTGGGTGACATGCTTGAGCGAGGCGAAACCACCCCAGGCAACGATTTTTTCAATGTTTTGCGGCTGGTACAAACGCGCTTCGAAAGCCGTGTCGCCGCCTTTCCAGTAGGCGACAGAGAGATGTCGGGTGAGCGGGTGGTCCGGCGCCATGTCGATCATGGTGCGAGCGATGGCCAGCGCCGTGAAGGGATCGTTGGACGGCGCTTTGATAATGGCGTCGCTGCGCAGCACCATGTTGCGGATGATGGTCAGCAACGACAGCCCCGGCGAATTTCCCGCGACGATATGCAAGGCGCGCGAGCCGAAGCAGCGCACTTCGAGTTCGGTGCCGTCGAGCAGGCGCTGCTTGACCCAGCCTTCCAGGTACTTGATGCCAACGGTGGAGTCGACCGCCTCGATGATCGCGTCACGGGCGAGCATGTTGGGCAAGCCCAGGTAGCTGTTCCTGACCAGCGAGGGGGTGGTCGGCGCAGTCAGATAGGACAGCTCGCAGGCTTCCTGCAGGTGCCGGTTGGTGGCGACGTCAAGGTGCCTCGCCAGCTCGCCGGCATAGTCGAGAATGTCGTCGAAGCTGAGCGTGTAGAGATCTGCCAGTCTGGCGGGATTGCCGAGTGGCAGCTTGTCGATGTACTTGTGCGCGTCCGGGGTCAGGAAGGCGAGGTCGCCGCCGCGGCCGCCTACTTCGATCAGGTTGTCGGTGATGACCTCGCCACGGATGATCATCGGCGCAATCGGATTGGAAATCGGCTTGTTCATGTCATTAGCCTTCGAGAGTATTCAGAAAATCCATCGCTTCGCTGAGTGAGCTTTCCGTGGCGGCACACGTGATCTTGTCATCGCCGCCATTCTTTTCGCTGTAGCGCTGGATGGGACCGGCGATGTAGGCGCTCGGCTGCCCGCAGGCGCAGGGCTCGTCCCATTCGATCGTGATTTCGTCGCCGCTGACGAAGCCGCCCCAACGTGTCTCGGCGCCCAGGTCGAAAAAGGCGGCACGCCCCGTGGCCCGGCCGCTGCGCGGCAGCGGTTTGCCGGTTTTGGGGTCGAGCAGGTACGGAATGGCGGTGGGGTTGAGGTGGAAGTGACCGTGCTCGCAGCGCATGTGCGAGCACGGCACCTCGGACATGGCATATCCCTCGTTGAGACGCCTCGCGCCGGTGAAGCGCAGGATGTCTTCCCGCCAGCCTTCCGGCTGCACCATACCCTTCGCACCGCCGGACGTATTGATGAAGGAGTCGGCGTCGAACACGCTTTCCAGCCCGCGAGCGAGGCCGGCCTTGGCCATGTTGTGCAGGTTGGTCCAGGTGGCTGAAATGTAAACCCGCTTGCCCTGGATCTCGGTCGCCATCCGCTCGAAGAAGGCCGCCAGGTGTCGCGGCATGTCGGCCTGCAAGCGGTCGAAGGTTTCTTTCTTCGCCATCATGTCCGGGCTGATATCGAGCCGGTCAAGCGTGCCCTTGGCGTGGGCGGCGCGGACTTTGGCGCTCAGATGCAGCAGGTCGCTGGAGAGCAGCCCAGGGTAGGCGGCCCGGAAATAGGACTCGCCCTGCAGCAATGTCTTGACGACATGGTCGTTGATGCGCAGGTGACTCATGAAGCCGGAGCGGAAGTAAGGGTAGGCCACGTGAAGTTCGGGCTGCGGCGTGTCCGGGCCATCCATGTTCCATACGAACAGGCGCCGCACGCTCAGGACCTTTTCCCATTCGCGCGTGCCGTGCGGCAGGAACGACAGCGTGCCGGAGGTGCCCGAGGTGTGGCTAAGCGTGAGCTGTGGGACTGCTTCGTCCATTTTTCCGAACCACTCGTCCAGCCCTTGGCAGCCGCTGACATCGACCGCAGCAATGGCGTCGGCGAGTTCGGGCGTGACCAGCTTGCCGAGCCATTGGTTGATCTGCGTGAAGTTGCGCTTTTCCAGCAGCGACGGCGGATAGGACTTGTAGACGGTATGCTTGAATAACAGCGGCGCCACATCGTCGACATGCTCGATGCGTTCCACGCCTTCAGCATCGGCGAGCTTCTTTAGCATTGGAATCCGGTCGCGCAATGCGGCGAAGCGCTGCTTCAGGGCAGCAAGCTGTAGCGCCTCGACTTCGGCGCGTGGCAGATGGTTCCACTTATGGAGCGAGTAATTCGCGAGAGCTGCCGGTTCATTCAGCAGCAGACGGGTTTTGTCCTCGAGAGACTTGTCCGCAAGAGTCATGATCAGGTTTCGCAATTGAATGATGAAGGATCCGGCGGCGAGCGCCGATGCGACAGACGGAACAATGTTGCTGTTGACGCGGCGACGGTGTTGGCGCTGAACCAGTATAAGAGGATGAAATGCGAATTCATCTCCGCATTCCGAGGGCGCGTGGGACGACGCCAATGGATTGAATTAAAAGAAAAATAACGGATTCGCGCCGGTCATGAGAGTCGCTGGCTCTGTATTTCATGACGCTGCCGGCGCCGCGTCCGGAAGTGTTCGTCGAGAAGCTGCCACGCCAATTGCCTGCGAAGTGAGCGCCCGATTTCGGGTACTCTTTTAGCTGTTCGGCCGGCCTAAGGCTGAATGAAGTAGTGGGTGACTTTCACTTTTCCCAGCGTAGTTCAGACGCGCACGGGCCCATCGACTGGCACTTCACCGAAAAGAGAGAGACGGATGACCAGGCCATCCCCGGGAAAGACGGCAAACGACGTAGTGCATATCGAAGTGCTGGCGAAGCCGCGCAAGCGCCCGCGTCAGACGCGCTCGATCGTGCTGGTTGACGCGCTCAAGAAAACGGGCCGGGACATTCTGGAGAAAGAAGGGCGTGATGCGGTGTCGCTTTACCGGCTCTCCGAATGCGCAGGCGTAGCAGTCAGTTCCATCTACGAATACTTCCCAACCATAGAGTCGTTGATTGGCGCGATTTTCGAAGACTACCGCGCCGAATGCCGTCGCCTGCTGCTCGAGGACATTCAAGCGCTGCCGCTCTCCGCCACGCTGTTCGATGGCATCTTGTTGGCACTCCGAAGCGGCATTGCCGCGCTGCATAAATGGTCGCAGATCGATCCGGATTTCAACGTCAAATCTGCCTACTATGACGAATTGGTGCGGCTCGATCTCGTCAAGCCGGAACATTTTTGGTCATCCGGAGCGATGCCAGCCCTGTTTGCTCGGTTTCCAGATGAGATTCTGGTGCACGATCGCGAAAAAGCGCAATTTCTTGTCAACGAGGTGCTGTTGGCATCGCTTCGAGTGATTGCGCTCAAGAAGCCCGCATACCTGGGGGAGGCGGATACGTCACTGCTGCTCGCCCGCATGTTGCATGCGTTATTGACGACGGCCGAATGATTCAACCGATGCGCCACCTGATTGCGCGCGTTGGGTCACTTGATGAGACCCCGTTGGCGCGCCCACGTCACCCCATCATAACGACTCGATATATTTAGTTTCGAAAGAATGTTCCTGACATTCCATTTCACCGTTTCGGGCGTGAGGTTGAGCGTCAGTGCAATGCGCTTGGTGGACATTGCTTGCGACACCAGACCCAGGATTTCCAGTTCGCGCGGCGTGAGGATCACCTCCTGCAGCATGGTTTTTTTCTGGTAAGACGACGCGCTTGTTGTCTGCTCCGCTGGGCCTCTTGGCGAAAATCTCCCCATCAGGTTGTGCAGCCATTGCGCTGCAAGGCTATCCATGCCGGCGTCGTTCTGCAGGTGCGCCAGCATCTCCCCGACACGTTGGCCCTCATCGAGAAAGGTGCGTATCAGGCCGAGCCGGGCCCCCGTTTGCAGCGCGTGAATCAGGTATTGGGCCGCTTCCTCTTTACGCTCCAGGCTACTGAGCGCCGTTGCCGCCAGCACGTTGGCCATGACCAGTAATCTGGCACGACCGAATTTCTCCGCAAAATTAACGACCGCCAACAGGGCGTCCAAGGCTTCCCCATAATCGCAATTGGCGAGTGCAAGCCGCGCCTGGGCCTGGGCCGCGATCACCGGAATTTCGGCGCGGAAGCCTTTCGCGTTCCGATGGAGTGCCGCCAGTTGATGCAAATCGGCCGTCAGGTCGGCGGCGCGCACCCGATCGCCTTTGATGAGAAGTATCCTGATCTGTTCGGCCAGCATGTAAGCGAGGGGCCGATCCAGGCCAATGCTATTGAAATGCGTTGCATGCGCTTCGAGGAATTCCAAAGCGACATCCGGCGTTTCCTGTAACAGATCCAGCCGCGCATGGCACAGCGTGGCATGCACCATGACTTCCGGTGACGAAAACCGGAGAATGCTGGTACGGTTGGCGAGCACCGCGCGCGCCTCGTCGAGCCGGTCAAGCTCGTAGTACGCGTCTCCGAGACTGCCCGCACACAGGTTTGCGGAGAGGGATCCGCGCCCATGCGCGGCCTCCGAACGGGCGAGAAGGGGCGCGCCTAGCCGCGCCGCCTCCTTGACGTTGCCCTCGATCAGCAGGATAAGGGGCCGCGTGCCTTCTGCCACGAGTGCCATGTCGTTGTCGCAGTCCGCGGCGTCAACCGGGTTGTCGGCCAGAAGCTTGCGAGCGTCGCTGTAGCGGCCCACCGAAGCATAGGCCGCCGCCAGAGCCGACAACCAATAGACGTAGCGCAGAAATCGAATGTCGGACGGTGCGTTGTGCTTGAGCAGATCGATGACCCGTTGCGTATCGTCGCGCTGCAGCGCGATCGCGGCATCCGCCAGTGCGAGCTGGGAAGAGATCGCAGGATTTTTTGCGGCATCGCTTTTCCGGATTTGCTCGATCCATTGTTCCGCTTGATCCGGGCGCGCGGTCAACGCATAAGTCAGGCAACCGAGAAAAAAAAGCCGGGGATGAGCGAACAGCGTGTCCTGGGGTAAGTGCTCGAGCAGATGCAACATGGGGCTGATGTAACCCAGGCTCCAGGTGGTGGGGGTCGCCTGTTCTATGGCATCGACAGCAAATTCCAGATCTCCGCCGAGGCTGGCATGATGAACCGCCTCCGCCAGAAGCTCCTGCCCCGCAAACCACCGGCTGGCGAGGCGGTGCAGCGCTTCCACGGCAGGCTGGCCGCGCCGCGTCAGCCGACTCGCGAGAAAGTCACCGAATAGCGGGTGAAAGCGGTACCACGGCGAAGGGTCGTCCGACTCCACCCGATAAATCAGCAGGTTCTCGTCTTCCGCCCGCTTGATCAAGTCGGCCGCGTGCGCGTTGTCAGCGATGAAAGCGGCGAGTTCCGCGTTGAAGCGTCGACAGACCGAAATGGTTTCGAGGAACGCTGTCGATTCCGGCGGCAAATAGGCGAGCACATCTTCCGCGAGATAGGCTTGCAGGTCGGTCGATTTACGCAGAAAGGAACGAAGCTTTGCACGCTTCGCCGGACTATTTTTCAACATGACGGCGATCAGTTGCAGACTGGCCGGCCAACCATTGGTGAGGTCGTGGATCAATCGCACTTCATCCGCTGAGAGCTTCATCGTACTGAGGTTCCGCTCGAAGAAAACACGGGTCTCGTCCACGTCGAAGGGGAGTTCCGCGAAGCCGATCTCTGCGACTTGTCCCGACACGCGCAAGCGGCTGAGGCCAAGTGGAGGCGTAACGCGCGAGGCAATGATCAAATGCAGGTTCGCCGGGCAATGGTCGAGCAATTTCTGCATCAGCTTATGTGCCCACGGGTCTTCTACGTGGTGATAGTCGTCGATGATGAGATAGAGCTCTTTGGCGATGTGGGCAACTGCATCCGCCACAACGGCCAACACGCTGTTCATCGATTTGCCGCTGTCGCCTTCCAGCAGCATGTCGTTCTCGATCCGGATACCCAGCCGCTCAAAGGCAGCAAATAGATAGGCGCAAAAGTTCGGCAGGTGCTTGTCGTCGTGGCTCAGTGACAGCCACGCGACTTCGGCTCCCGCCTTCATCAATTCCTGACGCCGCTGCACCAGCAGGATGGTCTTGCCGAAGCCGGCACCCCCGGTGACCAGCGCAAGGGCGTAGTGCTGCGGCTCGCGCAGCGGGTCGAGTAACTGCGTACGGAAAATGTGACGGGCGTCGATGCGTGGCGGCGCAAACTTGCTCACCACAAGCAGCTTATCGATATTCATTGAAGGCATTCCTGCTCGATTGCTTTGCAAGCGCTCGCTGCAACGGATCGGTATTCCCGGCAGTTGCCGGAGCCCGTCGCCTCGTCCCGGCCAGAAGCACCAGGGGCGCTTTATTTCGCAGCGCGGCATGTGTCGCGGAGCACTAGTGTATGCAATCGCGCGTGCGTTTGCCACGCGCCGTGCGCACCCGCACTGGCAAAGGGGGGGGCGTGCAAAGCGCGCGCCCCCCCCTGAATTCGGGGTGCTGCCTGAAGCGTCTATGCCTATTGTTCACGTGTATGAACTTCGGGCAAGAGGCGCATCCGGGTTTGCCCGAACGACGTGGTCGGCATGCTTGCCAGTGAACAATTCGAATGACGAAAGGAGCAGGACATGACGCAAAAGGTCGTCGTTGCCGGTGTCGGCATGATTCCATTCAGGAAGCCGGGCCAGAGCGAAACCTACCCGGTGATGGGCGCGGAGGCGGTGCGCGCCGCGCTGGCTGACGCCCGTGTCGGCTATGAATCGATCCAGCAGGCGTTTGCGAGCTATATCTACGGCGATTCGATCTGCGGCCAGCGTGTGCTGTACGACGTCGGCATGACCGGCATCCCCATCGTCAACGTCAATAACAACTGCGCCAGTGGTTCTTCCGCGATCTATCTGGCGCGCCAGGCGATTGCCAGTGGCGACGTGGACGTCGTGCTGGCAGTCGGCTTCGAGCAGATGAACCGAGGCGCGCTTGGATCGAACTTCCATGACCGGCCGGATCCCCTCGAATTGTTTGAGCAGCAAAAGGAAAAACTGCTGGGCAAACTGGATCTGCCCACGGCCTTGACGACATTTGGCGGCGGCGGCCTGGCGCACATGAAGCGCTTCGGGACGCCGATGGAAACCTTCGCGAAGATCCGTGCCAAGGCTAGCCGTCATGCGGTCAACAATCCGATGGCGGTGTTCCGCAAGATCGTAACCACCGAAGAAGTGATGGCCGATCAAGTGTTGTGGCCGGGCGTGATGACACGCCTGATGGCCTGTCCGCCCACTTGCGGCGCGGCGGCTGTCGTGCTGTGCAGCGAAGCGTATGCGAAGAAGCACGGACTCGACACGCGCGTGTGGATCGAAGCGCAAGCCATCGCCACCGATGGGCTCGACACCTTCCAATCCGACGACATGCGCAACATCGCTGGTTTCAGCATGTCACGCGCGGCGGCCAACAAGGTCTACGAGATCGCCGGCATCGGAGCCGAAGACGTCGACGTGGTGGAACTGCACGACTGCTTCGCGCACAACGAATTGCTGACTTACGAAGCGCTCGGCCTGTGTCCGGAAGGTGGCGCGCAAAAGTTTGTCGACGATGGCGACAACACGTATGGCGGCCGCTACGTGACCAATCCGTCCGGCGGCTTGCTGTCGAAAGGCCACCCTATCGGGGCCACCGGCCTCGCGCAGTGCACGGAGCTTGTGCAGCAACTGCGCGGTAATGCCGGCCAGCGCCAGGTGCAGAACGCGCGCATCGCGCTGCAGCACAACATTGGTATTGGCGGCGCTGCCGTCGTCACCATGTATCGCAACTGACATCACAGTGCGCCCGATCCATTGTATCGACGGCTGCCACCACTCGAGCGCGATGTGAATGAACTGCATTAGCTGGCGCGCGCGGCGAGCCGCCAATGCGACCCCCTTCGCGGTCGTAGCGCGACATTCAAGTCGTTGAAGCGACCTTAATCGAGAGAATGGAAATGAGTCGAAATCAGAATGGCCCGCTGGCGGGACTGCGCGTCCTGGAAATTTACGGGATCGGGCCGGTCCCGTTCTGCGGCATGAATCTGGCCGATCTGGGCGCCGATGTTGTGCTCGTCGACCGCATGCAGGTAGGCGCCGAAGATAACGATCTCGGCAAGCGCGCAATCATGAACCGCGGCAAGCGCTCGATCGCTCTCGATCTCAAGTCCCCGGAAGGCGTGGAAACGCTGCTGCGTCTGGTGGAAAACTGCGATGTGCTGACAGAAGGAATGCGTCCCGGCGTGATGGAACGGCTGGGACTCGGTCCCGACGTCTGCCTCGCGCGCAATCCGCGGCTGGTGTACGGCCGCATGACCGGATGGGGGCAGGAGGGACCGTTGGCGAACGCTGCCGGCCACGACATCAACTATCTGGCGCTGTCGGGCGCACTTTGGTATTCCGGTCAACCGGGCGAAGCGCCGATGGTGCCGCCCAGCCTGATCGGCGATATCGGCGGCGGCGCGTTGTATCTGGCCGTCGGTGTGCTGGCCGGCGTGATGAGCGCGCGTGCAACAGGCAAGGGGCAGGTGATCGACGCATCGATCGTGGACGGCAGCGCCAACATGATGAATCTGCTGATGGGCCTGAGGGCGACTGGCCAGATGGTGAATGAGCGTGGGCGCAGCCTCCTCGACGGTCCGCATTGGTATCGTACCTATCGCTGCGCCGATGGTCACTTTGTCTCGGTCGGCTCGTTGGAACCGCGCTTTTACCGCATCCTGCTGGAGAAGCTGAACCTTGCCGACGAACTCGCCGAGGTGAAGCAAAATGACCCCGATCATTGGCCGCAAGTGCACGAGCGTTTCGCCGCCTTGTTTGCCACTCGCACGCGTGACGAATGGTGTGCGTTGCTGGAAGGCACCGATGCCTGCTTTGCACCGGTTCTGAACCCCGACGAGGCGGCGAAGCATCCTCACATGGCCGCACGCGCAGTGTACAGCCGCATCGATGGCGTACTGCAGGCCAATCCGGCACCGCGCTTCATCGGCACCCCCCTGGCGCAGCCGGGCAGCATACCGAGCCGCGGCGAGCACGGCGAAGCCGTGCTGAACGACTGGTGCAAGGCCCGATGATTTCCGTTGCGAAGGAATGATCCGACATCATCGATTCATTGCTCCGGAAGCAATTCAATCCGGAAAATGAATGTCACATTTCATGAGGAAAAAATGGGCGATACATCAGCAGCATTCCTAAGTGAGCAGGAAGTCTTGATCCGCGATTCGGCGAGAAAAGTGGCGGCGGAAGTGGTCGCGCCAACGGCAGCCGAGCGCGATCGGACCTGTGCGTGGCCACGCGACGAATTGAAAGCCGTCGCTGAACTCGGCTTTCTGGGGATGCTCATTCCGGAGGAATACGGCGGCTCCGGCTCCAGCTTTGTGGATTATTGTCTCGCCATCGAAGAGTTTGCTGCTGCGGACGCCGGCTTCGCAACGCTCATTCACGTGCACAACACCATGGCCGGCATGCTTGCCAAAGTGGGAAGCGAGGAGCAGAAGCGCAGGTACCTGCCGGCGCTGGCCTCCGGCGAAAAGATCGGTGCGACATTGTTCACTGAGCCGCACGCGGGATCGGATACGGCGGCTTTCCGTACCACGGCACGCCGTGAAGAATCGCATTACGTTGTGAATGGCAGCAAGCAGTTCATCTCGAACGGCAGCGAAGCCGGTGTGGCCTTTGTACTCGCCGTCACCGACAAAACCGCTGGCAGGAATGGCATGAGCCTGCTCCTCGCCGAACCCAGCGAGCCCGGCTATATCGTTGCCCGTATCGAGCACAAGCTGGGTCAACGCTCGGCGCACGTCGCACAAATCCAGTTGGAGAACTGCCGTGTGCCGATCGAAAACCGCGTGGGCGATGAAGGCGGCGGATACAAATTGGTCATGAGCTTGCTGTCGGAGGGGCGGGTTGCCATTGGCGCAGTGGCTGTCGGCACCGCGCGCGCCGCATTGGAAGCCGCGGTGCGATATGCCAGGGAGCGCGAAGCCTACGGCGCACCGATCATCAAGCTGCAGGGCGTTGCCTTTGATCTCGCCGATATGGCGACCCAGGTGGAAGTCGCGCGTCAGTTCATGATCCACGCCGCCCGCCTGTGCGAAGCCGGCATCCCCTGTGCGAAGGAAGCGTCGATGGCCAAGCTCTTCGCCAGCGAGATGGCGGAAAAGGTGTGCTCGGATGCCTTGCAGATCCACGGCGGCTATGGCTACGTCAACGACTTCCCGGTCGAACGCTACTACCGGGACGTGCGCGTGACAAAGATCTACGAAGGCACAAGCCATATCCAGAAGCTGATCATTTCACGTGGCCTTGTGTAAGGCCCGACATCAAATTAGGGAAGCAAGATAAATGAACGATACGTCAGCGGTATTCCTGAGCGAACAGGAAGTCATGATCCGCGATTCGGCCAGGAAGGTGGCGGCGGAAGTGGTCGCGCCAACGGCAGCCGAGCGCGATCGGACCTGTGCGTGGCCGCGCGCCGAATTGAAAACCGTCGCTGAACTCGGCTTTCTAGGCATGCAGGTGCCAGAGGAATACGGCGGATCCGGCGCAACTTTTGTGGACTATTGCCTCGCCATCGAAGCGTTTTCCGCAGCGGATACCGGTTTTGCGACGCTCATTCACGTACACAACACCATGGCCGGCATGCTTGCCAAAATGGGAAGCGAAGAGCAGAAGCGCACGTACCTGGCGGCGATGGCCTCGGGTGAAAAAATCGGCGCGGGTCTGTTGACCGAACCGCACGCCGGTTCGGATACGGCGGCCTTCCGTACCACGGCACGCCGTGACGGATCGCATTATGTGTTGAATGGCAACAAGCAGTTCATCTCGAACGGCAGCGAAGCTGCCGTAGCCTTTGCCATTGCGGTGACCGACAAGACCGCCGGGAAGAATGGGTCGAGCATGTTCATCATCGATCCCAGTCAGCCCGGTTATAACGTGGCGCGCGTCGAAAACAAGCTCGGGCAGCGCTCGGCTCATATTGCCGCGATCCAGTTGGAAGACTGTCGTGTACCGGCTGAAAACATCCTGGGGGAAGAGGGCTCCGGCTACAAGAAGATCATGGGCATGCTGTCTGAGGGGCGCATTGGGATTGCTGCGGTGGCAGTCGGCACCGCGCGCGCCGCGTTGGAAGCCGCGGTGAAATATGCCAGCGAGCGCGAAGCCTACGGCGCGCCGATCATCAAGCTGCAAGGCGTCGCTTTCGATCTGGCCGACATGGCAACCCAGGTGGAAGTCGCGCACCAGTTCATGCTGCATGCCGCGAGGCTATACGAAGCCGGCATCCCCTGCGCGAAGGAAGCCTCGATGGCCAAGCTCTTCGCCAGCGAGATGGCGGAGAAGGTGTGCTCGGATGCCTTGCAGATCCACGGCGGCTATGGCTATCTCAACGACTTCCCGGTCGAGCGCTATTACCGGGATGTGCGCGTGACCAAGATCTACGAAGGCACGAGCCATATCCAGAAACTGATCATTGCACGCAGCCTGATCTAGGAGGAGGGTAGCCGGTGAGCAGCGACCTCCGCTGCAGGCACGCCTGACCCCTATATACCGCCAAAATCCATGCCATAGATGTGTGGGGCGGCGCTGACACCTGGCTCAGCCGCAACGCGTCGAATCCTGATTGGCAGCCGGGCGGCCCCGGCGTTTGACAGGCAATTTCGTCCGCACTCAGCCAACTGGCGTGCGATGCCTGGTCTGATGCCGAAACCGCCCACGAATCGAGGGCATGCCTACGCGCGCGGTAGCAACGGCCGCCCTCTCGTCTGGACAGGTGTGCCGCAACTTGTGACGAAGTAGGCTGACCGGTCGAACAGCTACTTCTAAAGTGAGTCTTCATGTCCTTTTCACTGCGGCCTCTCGTTGCACTTAGCCTCGCTCTCGCAACGGCGTCGGTGTGCGCACAGTCGGCCGGCTCGGCAGCACTCTCAATTCCTGTCACCGCCGATAACTTCGTTCGCGCGGAGTCGGACATGATGTTCACCGCGATGGTCAAGCAGAACGGCCTCGGACAGTTCGGGCATCACCGCGATCTGGCGCCGATTGACAAGCAGACTGTCGTACGTGTCAATCGCGACACGATCTATTCGACGGCGGTGTTCGACCTTGATGCAGGGCCCGTGACGATCACGCTGCCCGACGCGGGCAAGCGCTTTCGTTCGATGATTGCGATTAACGAAGATCACTATGCGCAAGAGGTGGTCTATGACGGCGGTAGCTACACGTTGACGAAGAAGCAGATGGGCACGCGGTACGTGTTGGTTACGGTGCGCACGCTGGCGGACCCGTCAGATCCGGCGGATCTGCAACAGGTCCATGCGCTACAGGACGGGATCAAGGTCAAACAGGCGAGTGTCGGCCATTTCGACATGCCCAATTGGGATGCCGTCAGTCAGAAGCGAGTACGCGACGCGCTGAAAGTGCTGGGATCGACGCTTCCTGACACGAGGGACTCGTTCGGCCCGCCGGGCGAAGTGTCGCCGATACGGCATCTGATCGGTGCCGCAACCCTCTGGGGCGGCAATCCGGATAAGGATGCTGTCTATCTGACCGTCACGCCGGGCAAGAACGACGGTGCAACGGTGTATCGTCTACGTGTCAAGGACGTGCCCGTCGATGGATTCTGGTCGGTCAGCGTGTACAACGCATCGGGATATATCCAGTCGAACGCATACGGTGCCTATACGCTTAATAACGTAACGGCGAAGAAGGCCGGGGACGATTCCGTCGAGGTCCAGTTCGGAGCGTGCGACGGCAAGATTGCCAATTGCCTGCCCACCGAGGCTGGCTGGAACTATACGGTACGACTCTATCGTCCGCGCGCCGAAGTCCTGAAGGGATCCTGGACGTTCCCTCAAGCGCAGCCCGTGCTTTGACAAGCGGATACGCATTTGACCGGCCTCGTCAGGCCGGCCAGGTTTTCTTTGAACGCTGTTCCACGATGGCAATCATCCGCTGCGCCAAGGGCGACAAATAGGCTCCGGCTCTTGACATGATCGCGATGCGCCTTTGCAGATCAAGCTCTTGCGCATCCAGCCTGATCGGTCGAATCCCCATCGCCGCCCACTTTGGCGCCGCACTTGCGACGCTCAGCAATTGCGTACCCCGAACAAGCTGAACGAACGAGGGGCTGCTGAAGTCTGTCTCGATCCGCAAGATAGGCTGTGGCAGGCCTTGATTGCGAAACGCGGCTTCCACTTGTTGCCGCACGGCGACGTGGGAACCTGGCAGCAGCCAATCGTGGCCCACCAGATCAGCGAGCTTCGGCTTTCGCTTACGCAGCAGTGGGTGCGCCTGGTCCGCGATGACAGTGAGTCTGTCATTGAAAAGCTCCCGCACCACAAAATCTGCTGCGCGCTGTTTTGGCACTGGCGCCATGACCAGATCGAGCGAACCTTCCGCGAGGAGGTCTAAAAGGGCAGGCGCCAGCATCCGACGCAGACGAAGCTGGGCCGCGGGGCGATCCATGACCAACTGTCGACAGGCATCCAGCACCATCGCATCGGGGACCGAGGGCGAACAACCCAGGCTCAAAACGCCCTGCGTCCCCGATTGAATCGCCCGCATTTCTTTCAGCACATCTTCGTAGTCCCGATGAATAAGCCGAGCTCGATCGATGAAGAGTGCCCCTGCCGAAGTTGGACTCATACCCCGCGCGCTGCGCTCGAACAACCGTAAGCCTAACTGCGCTTCGATGCGCTTCACAGCCTTGGTCAACGCGGGCTGAGTGACGCCCATGGCCGTGGCGGCACGGCCGATCCCGCCATATGTGTTGATGGCCAGAACATATTCGAGGTCACGGGTTTCCATTGAGGCATTCCTGATGGTAATGACTTTATGCCAGATGTCGCATTGCGACCATGAATCGAATCATACAGACTCGGCTTAAGTAGCAAACCCAGAACGAGAGACGAAGCCGAAATGAAGCCGAACAATGTACTGGTACTGATGGCGGACGAGCACAACGCCAGAATGCTTGGGTGCGCAGGCCATCCCCTGGCAAAAACGCCAAACCTCGATGCGCTGGCGGCACGCGGAACCCGCTTTACCCATGCTTACACGAATTCCCCCATCTGCGTGCCGGCGCGCGCGAGCTTCGCCACCGGACGCTACGTCAATGAAATCGGGTACTGGGACAATTCCATTGCCTACGATGGTCGTGTAGAGGGCTGGGGGCATCGTCTCCAGGCGGCAAAGATCCCGGTGGAGTCCATCGGAAAGCTCCACTATCGCAAGCAAAGCGATCCGGTCGGCCTTGACCGCCAGCATGTGCCCATGCATATCAAGGACGGCCTGGGCATGGTGCATCTGTCGATCCGCAAGCAATTTCCGGATTTCGTGGCCGAGGCGCGCCATGTGGCAGGCATCCCCATGTCCGCAGCCGAAGGCGAAAGCGAATACACCCGCTACGACCGGCGGATCGCCGACGTCGCGTGTGACTGGCTGAAGCGCGCCGCTGACAAAGACGGCAACTGGGTCCTGTTCGTGAGCTTCGTCACACCGCACTATCCATTGTGCGTACCCAAGGAATTCCTGGACCTGTACCCGATCGACCAGATGCCTGAGGGAAAGTTTGCGCCCGCATCAGGCTTCCAGCTTCACCCCTGGCTGCAGCGCTTCGTCGCCTCCGGGCGCGCGACAGTCGAGCAACAAAAAAAGGCCTTCGCGTCCTATCTGGCGCTGTGCAGTTTCATGGACGCCCAGGTCGGGCGCGTGCTGGAAGCGTTGCAACAGGCGGGCCTCACCGATTCCACCCGGATCATCTTTACCTCGGACCATGGCGAAAACGCCGGTGCTCGCGGCCTGTGGGGCAAGTCCAACCACTACGAGGAAGCCGCAGCCATTCCGCTCATCGTCGCGGGCCCGGATGTTCCCGCTGCGAAGGTGTGCAACACGCCCGCCACGCTGGTTGACGTCCATCCGTCCATCCTTCATGCCGCCGGGTTGCCCTTTGAAAACGACGGAACACCCGGAAAATCGCTTTTCAATCTTGCAAACCAGCCGGACGACATCGAGCGTGTCGCCTTCAGCGAATACCACGCCGGCGGGTCGCCGTCCGCGTCCTACATGGTCCGCAAAGGCCGCTTCAAGCTTATCCACTACGTTGAGTTTTCTTCAGAACTGTTCGACCTCGAGGCCGACCCCGAGGAGGGCACTAACCTTGCAGAGGACACGCGCTACGCATCGGTGGTCTCGGAACTCGAGCGCATCTTGCACACGATCGTTGACCCCGAAGAAGTCGATAAGCGCGCCAACCTTGCGCAACGTGAGTTGATCGAAAGCCTGGGTGGTCCCGAAATGGTGATGGCCAATCTGGTGACTGAAAAGTCTTACACCCCCGTGCCCGCGCACATCGCTTCGGAAGACTTCATTCCGCCAGGCCAGTGACGCGTCAATTCCGTGCGCTGTCTGGATCAGCGTGGTCAAGACAACGTACGGAACGGGCAGTAGTCGTGCACTAAATAGCATCCCGAAACACGGGATCAAACGGAGACATCATGCCGGTTGGGAATCTCAAATTTTCGCTTCGAAACCGATGGGTTCGCATTCTTGGCGTCGCTACGGTGATGTACATGTTGGCGCTCATCGATCGCGGCAATCTGGGCATGGCCATTCCCTCGATGCGCCAGGATCTCGGCTTGTCGCCAAAGGCCATTGGCCTGGCGGCGGGCGCTTATTTCTGGGGCTATCTCATCTTGCAGATACCGATGGGACGAATAGCCAGTCTACGGAGCCCCAAGAAGGCAATCTTCGTCTTGATGCTGCTCTGGAGCACCATTGCGTTGGCTGCGGCGTCTGTCACGACCGAACGTGGATTGACGATCAACCGGTTCATGCTGGGACTCGCAGAAGGCGGTTTGCTGACTTGCGTGCTGGTCCTGATCCGGTCCTGGTTTACTCGTGCAGAGCGCGCGCGCGCCACCGGCATTCTCCTGCTGGGTCTGGTCGCCGGGCCGATCATCGCGGGTCCGCTTTCCGGCCTCATTCTGACGCACTCAACCTGGCGTTGGATGTTCATCATCGAAGGATTGCCAGGCTTACTCTGGGGCATCGTCTGGTGGTGCCTCATTGATGACCACCCACGACACGCGACCTGGATGGATGAAGCGGAGCGCGAACAACTGATTCGAACCCTTGACGCGGAAACGAGCGACATGGTTGCGCTGCAAGGCCATTTCCTGTCGGTCCTGTGGCATCCATGTGTCATCTTGCTGGCGCTGTACAACTTTCTTGCACTTGTCGGGGAGTGGGGAATTCAGTTCTGGTATCCCACCGTTCTCAAAGAGGCGGGGCTTTCAATAGGCGTCGTTGGACTGGTGGCCACCTTGCCGGCCCTCTTGAGCATGCTCTCGATGACGCTGGTTGCCAGAAGCTCTGACCGTTGGGGTGAGCGCAAGTGGCACATGATTGGCGCGACGATGACTGCGGGTTGCGTGCTATTGCTGATGCAGTTCAGTGGAGGAAGCGCGTTCGCGATGGTTTGTCTGTTTGCTGTGGCAACAGGTGCCATGGCGGGTCGGTTCGGGCCGTTCTGGACGCTGCCATCCGAAGTGTTGCCGCCAGCCGTGCTCGGCGTGGGGATTGGCGTCATTCATGGCTTTGGCAGCCTGGGCGGCGTAGTCGGACCGTTCGTTTTTGGACTCGTGCGAATACATACAGGAAATTTCACCTTGGCGTTCAGCGCGGCCGGGGTGGCAATGATCCTTGGTTGCCTGTTCGTCATCCCTTTACGGGTTCGCCCGCGAACTGCCACGAATGGGTGCAGGCGCCCTGTTCGTCACAGCACGAACTGAATTCGTTCTCAAACTCGGAAAGACAAAATGACAGCTGAATCTTCGTTTTCTGCAGCAA
The DNA here is from genome assembly GCF_046027395.1 of Paraburkholderia dipogonis. GTDB lineage: Bacteria > Pseudomonadota > Gammaproteobacteria > Burkholderiales > Burkholderiaceae > Paraburkholderia > Paraburkholderia dipogonis_A. Next base: position 67,436 of record NZ_JAQQEG010000010.1, read on the forward strand.
CCACAGCCTGGCAAAATTCGGGCGATTTTGTTCAGATTGGAGAGCATCGGGTCTTCGTCCATCGGCGAGGCGTTGGCGCTTCCATTCTCTTCATCCACGGCTTTCCGACTTCATGCTTTGATTGGCGAGATACAGTTTCCAGCCTTGCGGGCCACTTCGATTGCATCGCATTCGATCAGATCGGCTACGGACTCTCCGACAAACCGGCGGCGTGGGGATACTCGCTCTTCCAGCAAGCCGATGTCATCGAAGCATTGCTCAAAAAGCTCGGCGTCAAGACGGTGCACGTGGTGAGCCACGACGTGGGCACGAGTGTCCATACGGAGTTGCTTGCCCGCAAGCAGGAGGGGCGCCTTTCCTTCGAGATCGACAGCTCGACGTTTCTGAATGGAAGCATCATCAAGGGGATGGCGACACTCACGAACATCCAGAAGGTGCTTGAGAATCCCGCCACCCTTGACGAAGGGAAGCGGATGGTGGCCGACATGGTGCCTGGATACGCTGAGCGCCTGAAGAAGTGTATGGGCAAACCCGAGGCCGTCAGTGCAGAGGACGCACTGATCATGACCGAACTCCTTGCCCACAAGGACGGCAACCTTCGCATACCCAATGTCTACAGTTACGTGCGCGAACGGTATTTGCACGCGGACCGCTGGGTCGGTGCAGTCCAGGCGGAGGGCGCGCGAGTTCAGTTCCTGTGGGGCGATGCGGACCCCATCGCCAACATTGCCATGGGGAGAGCGCTGCATGCTCTGGCGCCGCAGGCGCAATATGCAGAATTGCCCGGGGTTGGCCACTTCGTTCCGGTAGAGGTGCCTGAAACCGTAGCCGCGCACGTCAACCGCTTCGTCACTGAGACCGCCGCTGCTTGACGGCGTGCGTTTCACCCCTTCCCTATGCGAGATCGTCGATGTCGACTGTAGAAAAACACCTTGAGGACACCACACGTTTGCTCGAAACCCGGCCGGCCGGCACGATGGCGCAGATGAGCGGCGCTGAGAGCCTCGTGAGAACGTTGCTCGCGTGTGGCGTCGACACCTGCTTTGCGAACCCCGGCACGAGCGAGATGCATTTCGTGGCGGCACTCGACCAGATTCCCGGCATGCGCTGTGTGCTCGGCCTGTTCGAGGGCGTGGTGACCGGCGCGGCCGATGGCTATGCGCGCATCGCGGGCAAGCCCGCCGCCACGCTGTTGCATTGCGGGCCCGGTCTGGCCAACGGCCTCGCCAACCTGCACAACGCGCGCCGCGCGCAGACGCCCGTGGTCAACATCGTCGGCGACCAGGCGACTTATCATCGGCCCTTTGATGCCCCCCTTACCTCCGATACGGAGGGCTGGGCGCGTCCGGTCTCGGTGTGGACGCGCACGGCCACCGAGGCCGCTTCGGTCGGCGCCGCTGCGGCCGCCGCGGTGCAGGCCGCGTGTGCAGAACCGGGCGGGGTGGCGAGCCTGATCCTGCCGTCCGATGTCTGCTGGAACGAGGGCGGCCAGGTGGCTGCGCCACTGGCCCCGCTCCCTGTGCCGAAGGTCACGCCGGATATCGTGCAGCAAATCGCGCGTGTGCTGCGCTCCGGCGAGCCGACCATGCTGCTGCTCGCGGGCCGCGCGCTCGACGAAGCCGCGCTGGCCGACGCGCATGGCATTGCCGCCGCCACCGGCGCTCGCCTGATGTGCACGACCGCCAATGCGCGCGTGGCGCGCGGCCGTGGGCGCTTTCCGATCGAGCGGCTGCCGTATTACGGCGACCCTGCACGGGCCAGGACCGCTGGCATCCGCCATCTGATCCTCGTCGGCACACCCGCGCCGGCGACGTTTTTCGCGTACCCAGGCAAGTCGTCGCGCCCGTATCCCGAAGACGCGGTGGTCCACGTGCTGGCCCGGGCAGAGCAGGACCTCGCCGATGCGCTGGCGCAGCTCGCGGCGCAACTGAACGCGCCGCGCATCGACGCACCTGACGCCCAGGCCGCTGCGCACGAGATTCCTGACGGACCGATCACCTCGCAGTCGGTGGCGCAGATTCTGTGTGCACAGCTTCCCGAGCAAGCGATCGTGGTCGACGAGAGTGTCACCTTCGGTCATGCGTTCTACCCGGGCACCGCACACGCGGCGCCGCATGACTGGCTGCAGGTGACCGGTGGCGCGATCGGCGATGGTCTGCCGCTCGCGCTCGGCGCGGCGGTCGCGGCGCCTGGCCGGCGCGTCGTTGCGTTGCAGGCCGACGGCTCGGCGATGTACACGCCGCAGGCGCTCTGGAGCATGGCCCGCGAAGGTCTCGATGTGACCGTGGTGCTGCTGTCGAACCGCAAATACGCGATTCTGCTCGGTGAGCTGGCAAGCGTCGGCGCGACGCCGGGCAAAACCGCGCTGGACATGCTCGACATCGGCCGCCCCGATATGGATTGGGTCAAGATCGCCAACGGCATGGGCGTGGAGGCCGCGCGCGCCGATACACTCGCGCGCTTCGCCGAACTCTTCGCGATGGCGAATGGGCGCAAGGGCCCGTTCCTGATCGAACTGATGATCTGACGAGAGGGCATTCAACCATGACAACGTCAGGTAACACACAGCAACGCGCTGACGCCGGCGCCGCGCTGACACCACTGATCGAGGCGCTGCGCGAAATCGTCTGTCCGGCTGGCCTTTTGCTGGAAGACGATGTGCGTGCGCGCCCGGCCGGCGTGGCCAGCCGGCAGGGGATACAAGCGCGGGTGCTCGTGCGTCCCGCCAGCACCGCCGAAGTCAGCGCCGTGCTGGCCGTCTGCCACGCGGCGGGGGTACCCGTCATACCGCAAGGCGGGCTGACGGGCCTCGTGCACGGCGCCGATGCGCAAGCGCATGAAGTGATTCTGTCGCTGGAGCGCATGCAGCGCATCGAGCCGGTCGATACGACGCAGCGCGTGCTGATCGCCGAGGCGGGTGTGATACTCGCGCAAGCGCAGGATGCAGCCGCGGCGGCGGGGCTGTTGTTGCCGGTCGACCTCGGTGCGCGCGGCAGCGCGACGCTGGGCGGCATGGTGGCCACCAATGCGGGCGGCAACCGCGTGATTCGCTACGGGATGATGCGCGAGAACCTGCGCGGTCTCGAAGTCGTACTGGCGGACGGCACCGTGCTGGACTCGATGAACGAGCTCCTCAAGAACAACTCCGGCTACGATCTGAAACACCTCTTCATCGGCTCCGAAGGCACGCTCGGCATCGTGACGCGGGTCGTGCTGCGTCTTAGCGAGCCGCCTGCCGGGCGACGCATGGCGCTCGTGGCGATGCCCGATTTCGCAGCGGTCTGCACGCTGCTGCGCCAGCTGGATCATGCGATGGACGGCCGGCTCTCGGCGTTCGAAGTGATGTGGCAGGACTTCTACCATGTGGTGACCACGCCGCCCGCGCTCGCGCGGCCGCCATTGCCGCAGGACCATCCGTTCTATGTGCTGGTGGAGGCGAGTGTCGATGACGATAGCCAGGACGATCGCTTCGACGATGCGCTCGGTGCGGCGCTGGAAGCGGGTGTCGTGGTCGATGCGACACTCGCGAAGAACGAGCGCGAATGCGCGGCCCTGTGGGGACTGCGCGACGATGTCGCGCAGCTGCGCCGCTTCGGCCCGCTCGTCGCGTATGACATCTCGCTGCGGCTCGCCGACACGGGACACTACGTCGAAACCGTCCGTGCAGAGATCGCGCAGCGTTGGTCCGGCGCCGGGTTGTGGGCCTTCGGGCATCTCGGCGATGGCAACGTGCATCTCGCGGTGCATGTGCCGGACCTGGACCCGCAACGCCGCGTCGAACTCGACACCTTGGTCTACTCACCGTTGCAGGCGTTGCACGGCTCCGTGTCGGCCGAACACGGCATCGGGATCGAAAAGAAGCCGTGGCTGGGTGTGTCGCGCACACCAGCCGAAGTGAATGTGATGCGCCTGCTCAAGCAAGCGCTGGATCCGAAAGGCGTGCTCAATCCTGGACGTGTCTTCGACGGCGTGGCGGGCACACCCTAGACGCGGGCACTACTGCCGTGTGGGCGCAGATGGCGCACAATCTCCCGCGACGGATCATTTAAAGGTGAACGGAATGGTTGAACAGACTTTTAACGCGCTGATGCTGCGCGAGGAAGACAGGAAGACGAGGGCGGCGGTCGAAACCTTGTCGTTCGATGCGCTACCCGCTGAGGACACGCTCGTCAAAATCGACTATTCGACCATCAACTACAAGGACGCGCTTGCCGTCACGGGCACCGGCAAGGTCGTCAAGGCATGGCCGCTGGTACCCGGTATCGACTTCGCGGGGACCGTTGTCGAGACCACGAATCCCCAGCTCACCGCGGGCCAGAAAGTGGTGTTGACGGGATGGGGTGTCGGCGAAAAGCACTGGGGCGGCTATAGCCAGTATCAACGGGTGCGGGGCGACTGGCTTGTGCCCTTGCCAGACGGCCTCGGCACGCGTGAGGCGATGATGGTCGGCACGGCGGGCTTGACGGCCATGTTGTGCGTGAGCGCGCTCGAATCGGCGGGGGTCACGCCACAAAGCGGTCCCGTGCTCGTCACTGGCGCGACCGGCGGGGTGGGGAGCATCGCTGTAGCGATCCTTAAGCACCTCGGCTATACCGTGTCCGCGCTGACGCACAATCCGGAGAAACATGATTATGTGAGGGGCCTCGGCGCCAGCGAGATCGTGGACGGTCCGCAATGGGCCGAATCGCCGCGCGCGCTCGAGGGCCAGCGCTGGGCCGCCGCGATCGACACCGTTGGCTCGAAAGTGCTGGCACGCGTGCTGGCCGAGATGAACTACGGCGGTGTGGTGGCCGCATGCGGTTTGGCGGGCGGCGCCGATTTGCCGACCACCGTGATGCCGTTCATCCTGCGTTGCGTGAACTTGATCGGCGTCGATTCGGTCATGCTTCCGTTGAAGAATCGGATCGCAGCGTGGCAGCGTATCGTGACGGATTTGCCAGTGTCCGTGCTCGACGCGATCACGGCGAAAACGGTACGGCTGACCGAAGTGCCCAGTGCCGCGGCAGACCTGCTGGCGGGTAAAGTGCGCGGCCGCGTGCTGGTCGACGTCAACTGACGGGTCTGCGCTGAGTTGCGTCGCGAGAACGCTCGCGACGGTAACGATACGGCGGACCTGCGAAACTCGCGCAGGCCCCCGCGCCGCGGCGAAACTCAATCGCCGCCGGCGTTCTCGAGCGATGCCATGTCGATCACGAAGCGATACTTCACATCATTGGCACGCATGCGCTGAAACGCCGTGTTGATCTCGCTGATGTCGATCATCTCGCAGTCGGGCAGAACCTTGTGTTCCGCGCAGAAGTCCAGCAGTTCCTGGGTAGCCTGGATTCCGCCGATCAGCGAACCGGTCAGCGAGCGATTGTTGCGCATCAGCAAAGCGCCGTGCACGGGCTCCAGAAGGTCGATTGCGCCGACCACCACCAGCTTGCCGTTGCGTCCAAGGAGCATCAGATACGGGTTGACGTGGTGCCGCATCGGGATCGTGTCGAGGATGAAATCGAATGAGTTGACCGCTGCCTGCATCGCCTTCGGATCACTCGACAGCAACACGTGGTTCGCGCCGAGCGCGCGAGCGTCGTCGACCTTGCCCGGTGAGCTCGTGATCACGGTCACTTCGGCGCCCAGTGCCGCTGCGAGCTTCACCGCCATGTGACCCAGGCCGCCCAGGCCTACGACCGCCACCTTCGATTGCGCGCCGACGCCATACTTGCGCATCGGCGTCCATACCGTGATGCCGGCACACAGAAGCGGTGCGGCGAAGCGTGGGTCGAGTGCGGCGGGCACGCGCAGCACGAACCGGTCGCGCACGATGATGTGCTGGGCGTAGCCGCCGTAAGTGGTCTCGCCGGTGATCCGATCACGGCCGTTGTAGGTCGGCGTGGGTCCTTCGGTACACAGTTGTTCTTCGCCTTCCTCGCAGGGTGCGCAGTGCTGGCAACTGTCGACGAGACAGCCGACGGCGACCCGGTCGCCGACCTTGAATTTCGTCACGTCGCTGCCGACGGCAGAGACCTGCCCGACGATCTCGTGCCCGGGCACGCAGGGGAAAACGGTATTGTTCCAGTCGTTGTCGACCTGGTGGGCGTCCGAGTGACATACGCCGCAGTAGGCGATGTCGATCGAGACATCGTCGGCGCGCAATGCGCGGCGCTCGAAGCTCATCGGGGTGAGGTGTGCGTGGGCATCGAGGGCGCCGAATCCGTGACAGGTGGTCATGATTTGATGTGGTTCAGAAGAAAAAGGGAATGGATTGGCCCGAGCGGGCGCCGGGCCTTGGGGATAGAAAACCGGTCAGTCGATGGGCGGGCGCTGCCACGGGCCCGGGGTGGCGTCGGGTGAGTTGGTCTGGTTCGAAATCCACTTGCCCATACGGCGCAGCGGCTCGATCGCGTCCTGAGGCGCGGCCCATTTCATCGCCGCCGCGTAACCGAGCGACACGATCCGTTGGGCGCCATACAACGGCAGGCGATCTTTCAGTTCGTCCTTGAGGCGTTCCGGATAGATGCCGACCGTCTGGGTGTAGGCGTCCACCGCGTCCATCACTTCATCGAGGGAGTCGACCGGCACGAGGTTGGCCGTCCGATCGTCGAGCAACGTGGCGAACGACACCGGTTCGGGAATCTGCGAGACGATGATCGCACCTTCCCCATCCTTGCCACCGATTACCCGATACCACTCGTCGTCGAGGCGTAGTGCATCGACGTGTGCCTTGAGACCCTGGTCGTAACGTTTCGCAGACGTGCTGACGCTGTTCGGCAATTGCATCAGGGCGTCGTACACGTAGCGGCCGAAGGCGTTGAGCTGCTGCAGGCCCGCCTCGTCGGTGCCGCTTTGCACATAGGCCAGACGCGCACACACGCAGCCTTTCTGGTTCAGCGCGCCGATATCCGTGGCGAGGCGCAGCGCGGCTTCGCGCATGGTGGCCTCGCTCGCGAAAGTGTTCTTGCCGATGATGCTCGCGCTGCGTTTGGGGTCGAGCGAGATCAGTTCGAGGCCGGGCTGGATGTACTGGCTCACGTGCTTCATCGACGCGAAGCCGCCCCACGCGACGATCTTTTCCAGATTCTGTGGCTGATACAGGCGCTTTTCGAACGCCGCGTCGCCGCCTTTCCAGTAGGCGACGCTCAGGTGTTTCGTGAGCGGGTGATCCGGTGCCATCTCGATCATCGTGCGGGCGATGGCGAGGGCCGTGAAGGGGTCGTTCGACGGCGCCTTGATGATGGCGTCGCTGCGCAGCACCATGTTGCGCACGATGGTCAGCAACGACAGCCCCGTGGCATTGCCGGCCACGATGTGCAGAGTACGCGCGCCGAAGCAGCGCACTTCGAGGTCGGTGCCGTCGATCAGGCGCTGCTTGACCCATCCTTCCAGATACTTGATGCCGACCGTGCTGTCCACGGCTTCGATGATCGCCTCGCGCGAGAGCATGTGACGCAGGCCGAGGTAGCTCGACTTGACGAGCGTCGGCGTGGTCGGCGCCGTCAGATACGACAGCTCGCACGCTTCCTGAAGGTGGCGATTGGTCGCGAGATCGAGGTGCTCGCCGAGCGCGGCAGCGTAGTCGAGAATGTCGTCGAAGCTGAGCTTGTACAGGTCGGCCAGCTTCGCCGGATTGCCGAGCGGCAGCGCGTCGATGTAATGGTGGGCGTCCGGCGTGAGAAATGCGAGATCGCCGCCGCGGCCGCCGACTTCGATCAGGTTATCGGTGATGATCTGGCCGCGAATGATCATCGGCGCGATAGGTTTTTGCATGACATCAGCCTTCGAGAGTATTGAGGAAATCCATCGCTTCGCGATGCGCGTTTTCGCTGGCCGCGCAGGTGATCTTGTCGTCACCGCCGTTCTTTTCGCTGTAGCGCTGGATCGGACCGACGATGTAGCGGCTCGGTCTGCCGCACGGGCAGCGCTCGTCCCATTCGATGGTGATTTCGTCGCCGGAAATGAAGCCGCCCCAGCGCGTTTCGGTGCTCAGATCGTAAAAAGCCGCGCGCCCTGTCACGCGGCCAGTGCGCGGCAGCGGCTTGCTCGTCTCGGGATCGAGCAGGTAGGGAATGACGGTCGGATTCAGGTGGTAATGGCCGTGCTCGCACAGCATGTGCGAACCGAGTACTTCGGACATCGCATATGACTGGTTCAGCTTCTTCGCGCCCGTGAAACGCAGGATGTCCTCCACCCAGCCTTCGGGTTGCACCATGCCTTTCGCGCCGCCGGCGGTGGTGATGTACGAATCAGCGGCGAACACGCCTTCGAGACCGCGCGCGAGGCCCGCCTTCGCCATGTTGTGCAGCAGATTCCAGGTCGCGTAGATAAACGCGCGCTTGCCCTTGAGTTCATGTGCGATGCGTTCGAAAAATGCTTCGAGATGCTTCGGCATGTCGGCCTGGAGCCGGTCGAAGGCTTTCTTCTTGGCGGCCAGTTCAGCACTGATTTCCAGTCGATCGAGCGTGCCGCGCGCGTGCGCAGCTCGGATTTTCGCGCCGAGATGCAGCACGTCGCTGCTCAGCCGCGCGGGGTAGGCGGCCCGGAAATGCGTTTCGTCCGGCAGCAACACCTTGATCATGAAGTCGTTGCCGCGCAAGTGGCTCAAATAGCCGGAACGGTAGTACGGAAAGGCGGTGTGCAACTCCGGTTGAGGCGTGTGCGGCCCCGTCATGTTCCAGATGAACAGCCTGCGTGCCTCGAAAGCTTTTTCGTACTCGCGGGCACTATGCGGCAGAAACGACACCGTGCCCGACGTGCCTGACGTGTGGCTGAGCACCAGTTGCGGCACCGCTGCGTCCATTGCCGCGAACCAGTCGTCGAGCCCGCGGCACGCGCTGACGTCGGCCGCGAGTATCTGCTCGGCCACCTCAGGGGTGACCAGTTTGCTCAACCACCTGTTGATTTGCGTGAAGTTGTGCCTTTCGAGCAGCGAAGGCGGATAGGACTTGTAGATGGTGTGCTCGAACAGCAGCGGCACCACGTCGTCAAGTTGCTCGACCGTGTGCACGCCTTCGGCATCGGCGAGCTTCTTGAGTGTCGGAATGCGGTCGCGAAACGCGGCAAAGCGCTTTTTCAGGCCGATCAGCTGCATGGCGTCGACCTCGGCACGCGGCAGGTGACCCCATGTTTCGTATGAATGATTGGCGAGAGCCGCCGGGTCGTTCAGCAACAACTGGGTTTTTTGTTCGATGGAGACTTCTGCAGAGGACATCGTCTGACTCGCTACTCTTGAGTAAATCTTGGGTAAGGGACCGGCGCCGACGCCGGCGTGCGGCGAGCATTCACGCTCGCTCGGCCCAACGCAGACCGCAAGATCAGTATAGGGAGCCGACGGCCGTGTCTCGTTCCGGATTCGGTCGCCTGGTGGCGGCGGACAAGGCCTTGAAATAAAAGGAGAAATTTTGGGCTGGAGGCGCGTTTGCCGGGCGATTCTGCGTTTCTGACCGGTGCCTGCGGACGGCCCGTGAGCGACCGTTCCTGTCAACGCGTGGTAACCCGCCCCCCTACGAATGAGGGGAGGCGGTGGCTGTGCACGTCGCTATAGTTGGCATTTCCGAACTGTCCTTGCGCCCCGCGGAATCACCTGCCGGCGCAGGCGCACGCCGAACGAGAGAGAAGGATTGCCATGGCTAATTCGACCCGCGATGTGCAAGGAGCGGCCAGCGGCGATCGGGTCCTGCGTGTCGGGATACCTGCTCAGCCGCGCAAAGCGCCGCGCCAGGCGCGCTCGATCGCCCTTGTCGCCGCGCTGAAGCAAACTGGCAGGCAAATTCTCGAGACGGAAGGGCGCGACGCGTTGACCGCGTTGCGCCTCGCGGAAAATGCGGGCGTGGCCATTAGCTCGATCTACGAGTATTTCCCGACCATGGAAGCGCTGATTACCGCGGTCTTCGACGATTACCGTGTCGAGCGACGCGAAGCGTTGCTGGCGGGCATCGCGGCGCTGCCTGTCAACGCGACCTTGTTCGACGGAATTCTCCTTACGTTGAAAATCGGCCTTGCCGTTCATCACAAGAAAATGTTGATCGACCCGGCGTACAGCGTGCGTTCGACCCACTATGACGAACTCGTGCGGCTCGATCTGGTCAAGACGAAACAACTTTGGCACGCGGTCGCGACCCCGGCGCTGATGGCGCGTTTCGCCAGCGAGATTCGCGTCCGGGATTGGGCGCAGGCCGAGTTTCTGGTCTTCCAGACGCTGCTTGCGCTGCCGCGGGCGATGGTGCTTGAAAGACCTGAATACCTCGTCGATTCCGATACGCCCTATTTGATCGCACGCATGGTGCATGCGTTGTTGACCGGCGGGACGAGCACAACGGGCGAGTGCCAAACCGATCAAGCGGAATAGTGCAAGCCATGCCGCCGCGGCATGGCTATCCGCAGCGCGCGCTTACATAGCGGCCAGGCGCCGGCTCGATCGGCTGATAGGCGTCATCGCCCAATCGCGTGCGAGCCGGAACCTTCTCGGCGGCGTGCCGGCGCAGCCATTGGCTCCAGTGTGTCCACCAGCTTCCTGGCTTCTGTTTCGCAAGCGCGAGCCACTCGTCCGCGTTGTCGGCCTGGTTGCCACCAGTCCAGTAATGGCGCTTGTTCACGGACGGAGGGTTGATGACCCCGGCGATGTGGCCGCTCGCGGCCAGCACGAACTGCGGCTTGCCGCCAAGCAGGTGTACGGTTCGCCATGCGGACCGCCATGGGACGATATGGTCGCCTTGGGCCGCGAGAACATAGCTCGGGACATCGATCGCGCCGAGGTTCACCGGCTGGCCGCACATCACGAGCTTGCCCGGCACGCGCAGGTTGTTCTCCAGGTACGTGTTACGCAGCAGCCACGCAACCATCGGCCCCGGCAGATTGGTGGCGTCGGCATTCCAGTACAACAGGTCGAACGCGTCGGGCGTTTGTCCCTTCAGATAGTTGTTGGCGACATAGGGCCACAGCAGATCGTTCGCGCGCAACATCTGGAATACGAACGCCAACGACTTGCCGGAATGGATGCCACCCTGGCCGATCGTCAGTTCGCTTTGCCTGACACTTTCCTCGTCGATGAACGCGCCCAGGTCACCCGGTTCGTCGAAATCGAGCAGGGTCGTGAGCAAGGTCATGCTCGCTACCGTTTCGTCGCCGCGCGCGCGCAGGATCGCCAGTGCCGAGGAGAGCATCGAGCCGCCGACGCACCAGCCGAGCGTGTTGACCTTGTCCGCGCCGCTGATCGCCTGCGCTATCTCGATCGCCTTCATCACGGCGTGTTCGAGGTAATCGTCCCAGGTCGTATGCTGCATGTCCTCGCCTGGGTTGCGCCATGAAATCACGAAGACGGTGTAGCCCTGCTCGCACGCGTAGCGCACGAAGGAATTTTTCGGCTGAAGGTCGAGAATGTAGAACTTGTTCACGCAAGGCGGCACGACGACGAGCGGCCGCGCGGCGACCTGAGCGGTGAGCGGCGCGTACTGGATCAATTGCATGAGGTCGCACTCGAACACGACCGCACCCTCGGAGAGCGCGACGTTGCGGCCTACCTCGAATGCCGTCTCGTCGGTGATCGCAATCTGGCCGCGTGCCAGGTCGTGCAGCAGGTTCGACATGCCGGCACGCAAGCTCTCGCCGTCCGATTGCAGCGCAAGCCGCATCGCCTCGGGATTGGTCGCGGCGAAGTTTGCGGGGCTCATCGAATCGATGAACTGGCGGGAAAAAAAGCGCAGTTTGTGCTTGACCTTGTCGTCGAGTTCCGCGGCTTCGACCATCTCGGCGAGCAGGCGTGAATTGAGCAGGTAAGCCTGCACGAGCGCACTGTACCAGGCGTTGCCGGTCCAATCCTCGCCCTGGAAGCGGCGGTCGTTCGGCTCGGGCGCCGTCACGGGGGGCGCGACGCCATTGCCGCTCGCGTGCGGCGACATCAGAGTGCGCCAAAGCGCCATCTGTTGATTCCAATAGTGTGCACTGGCAAGCGCCAGCGGCGCCGCGACCGCGTTCGATGCCTCGCTATCCTGGGTTGCTCGCGGGCCGGTCAGCACCTGCGTCCAGTCGAGTGCCAACTTGAAGCATGCCTGGAGCCATTTCTCTGGTGCATTGAAGTGAGACGCCATACAAGTCCCCTCGTGGTTTGATGCAATGGTTGTCCAGAACGGCAATGGGGTCATCCGCCGATGGCAGCGCGAGCCATGCATCGGCCTCGCCGTACGCGCCCTGGATCGTCATGCCGGCCTTTCTCGCGATACGCATCATCGCGTCGTTGTCCGACTGAAAATACATCCACAGCGTGTGGAACTGCATCCTGCGAGCGTGAGTAATCGCGTGTTCGAGCAGTGCGCTGCCGATGCCGCGCCCGCGCGCATCTTGCGATACGGATAGCCCGAACTCGGCGGCGCGAGGACGATCGTTATCGCGCAGCGTCACGAAATGCCCCACGCCGTCCAGCGTCAGCGGACTGTCGTAGACGCCGAACACCGTGTCGCGCTCGAAGTCGATGCCATCCACGTAATGTTTGATCGTCCAGTCGCGCGTCGGCTGATTGAAACGGAGTCGACGGTCTTCGTCGTTGAGGGCGAGAAAATGCGCGAGTAATGCCGGGCGCGATTGCTCGGTCAGCACACGCCAGCTGGTTCGATTGGTTTGCGCGTTCCACATTCAGACCACCGGACCGCTGGAATCCTGCTCGCGCCGCTGCTCGGACCAGAGTATTTTTGCCGCCTCGCCATCGCTCCGATAGCTGTGACAGCTATTGATGATCGTCACGTCTTTTTTAAGGCTTGCGGGCCAGTCGGGCGACGCGCGCTCGATAGCCAAGCTCGCCTGCACGGCGGTCGTCGCCATTGTTCCGAGTATCAGTTCGGTCAGATGCGTGCAACCGTGCATGCCGCCGACGCGAGCCTTGACCTGCGTTCGCCAGCCCGCACCGATTTGCAGACCGGCGAGCGCTGCATAGGCGGACTCGATCTTCGGGCAGTAAGGCGTCGGGGTTGCGCGCATCTGCGCGGTGACGGCCTGGACGACCAGCTTCTGGTTCACCGTCATGAGGATGCGCATGTCGTGAATCGGCATGCCGGCGGGCAGGATCTTGAAGAAAAGATCTGTTCCGTCTGGCGTGATGTCTCTCAACTCTGCTTCGATGTCAATCAGCCCGTCGCTGCGCTGATACGCATGACAGGCGACATGGCGGGTATGAAGAAGCTTTCGCGCGACAGCGGTCGGGTTCATATCGGATATCCGTGGACAGCAATGACGCGTGCGCTAGCCGCGCAATGCTTTGACCAGCTTTTCGCGCACTTGCGGATGGCCGGCGAACGGGTCGCCGGGGTTGCACTGTCCGATCATGCGTTTGAAGCGCTCCTCCACGAGCGCCATTACATTGAGATCCGAGTAGATATAGAAGTCCCGCATCCGGACGGCGTCGAACGTTATCTGGGCGATTTCTTCCACGCTGATCTTTGCCGAGCTGACCGACTTCTCGGACATCGCCTGTGCGACAAGCTGCGAGCGCGTCGGCGTTTCAGCGTTGGCAAGCTCGGCGGGACGATTGCGGCGCGACTGGCTGAATGCGGTCGGCACGAAGTACGGACACAACGCCGAACAGTGCACCTGATCGGTCACGAGGCCGAGGTCGTGATAAAGCGTCTCGGTGAGGGCAACCACCGCATGCTTGGAGACGTTGTACACGCCCATCGACGGTCCGTTGACGAGACCGGCCATCGATGCGGTATTGACGATATGGCCTTCATAGGCCGGATCGCGCGCGGCGGCGAGCATCAAGGGCGTGAATATCCGCACACCATGAATGACGCTCTTCAAATTCACGCCCAGCACCCAGTCCCAATCTTTTTCGGTGTTCTCCCACACGAGGCCGCCCGCGCCCACGCCAGCGTTGTTGAACAACAGATTGACCTCGCCGAACGCGTCGATCGCGGCGTCGGCGAGCGCCTGTACCTGATCGGCACTCGACACATCAGTACGCACGCCGATCACGGCCGCACCCTGGTCACGGCGTGTTTTCACGGTGGCGTGCAGTGCGTCTTCCTGGATGTCGGCCAGCACGAGCTTCATGCCCAGGGCCGCGCCGGCCTCGGCGAATGCCTTGCCGAAGCCCGATGCAGCGCCGGTAATCACGGCAACCCTGTTCTGAAACTGCTTCATTGCGTTGTCCTGCCTGGTTGCATGTCGGGAATGTCGAGCTCAGCGAGCGCTTCGGGTTGCAACGCGGCAACGCGCCTGCACACGCAGGATAGGGCGTGTCGGGTGTGGCGCCGCCTTCCCTTTGGAGGGGGGCGGCTGCGAACGCGGCCTGGTGGGCGGATTGCGCGGCGGGTCGCCGGGAAACCGGGCATCGGTGGGACGCATGTCCGCGTCTGGCGAACTGAACGGCAGTTCGCCGGCGCCCCCTAGAAAGGGAGGGGGAAATTGCGTCTGACGCCCGCCTATCATGTGCCCGGATCTCACGTGCGACACACGCCGCAGCTTTCGCCGCCGCGCCGAACGGCTTCGCATGACAAAACGGATGAAGTCGACCCTCCCGATCCCGGGAGAAACTCAAGACATCAAAGGAACCAGCATGACAGCGCAGTATCAGTCCCATGACGGCATTGCCGTCATCACGCTCGACAATCCTCCTGTCAACGGACTGGGCCACAGCACCCGGGTGGGCATCGTCGAAGGGATGACTCGAGCGCTGGACGATGCGACCGTCAAGGCGATTGTGATCACCGGTGCCGGCAAGGCATTCTCGGGCGGCGCGGATATCCGCGAATTCGGTACACCAAAGGCGATGCAGGAGCCGAGCCTGCAAACGGTCATCGATACGATTGAGGCTTCGCCAAAGCCGGTGGTGGCTGCAATTCATGCGGTGGCGATGGGCGGCGGCCTCGAGCTGGCGCTAGGCTGCCACTACCGCGTGACGGCAAAGGGCGCGCAGATCGCCCTGCCGGAAGTCAATCTTGGCCTGCTGCCAGGCGCCGGCGGGACGCAGCGCTTGCCGCGCGTGATCGGCCTCGAGGCGGCTTTGAACATGATCACGTCAGGCAATGCGATCCCGTCCGAGAAGTTTGCCGATACGAAGCTATTCGACCACGTCGCCAGTGACGACGTGCTACCCGCTGCAGTGAAGTTCGCTCGGAACGTCGCCGCCGCGCCGGGCCAGCATCCGCAGGTACGAAACCTGAAGGTGCAGCACAAGAACGCTGAAGGCTACCTCGGATTCGCGCGCAGCACGCTCGCGGCGACATCGCAGCATTTCCCGGCACCGCTCAAATGCGTCGACGCGGTCGCGGCTTCCCTCAAGCCGTTCGAACAGGGCATGAAAGACGAGCGCGATGGCTTCCTGTATCTGCTCTCTACGCCTGAATCGCGGGCCTTGCGTCATGCGTTCCTCGCCGGGCGCGCCGCGAGCAAGATTCCCGATGTGCCGGGCGACACGCCCACCCGCAAGATCGCGAAGGTGGCCGTGATCGGCGCGGGCACCATGGGTGGCGGCATCAGCATGAACTTCCTGAACGCGGGCATCCCCGTGACGATGCTGGAAATGAAGTCCGATGCGCTGGAGCGCGGCGTGGCGACGATCCGCCGCAACTACGAGAGCAGCGCGAAAAAGGGCAAGCTCACCCAGGACGACGTCGAGCAGCGCATGAACCTGCTGCGCACGACGCTCTCCTATGACGACATCGGCGACGCCGATCTCGTCATCGAAGCGGTGTTCGAGGAAATGGGTGTGAAGGAAGCGGTCTTCAGGAAACTCGACGGGGTCATGAAACAGGGGGCGATCCTCGCTTCGAACACCTCGACGCTGGACGTGAACACAATCGCCTCGTTCACGACGCGTCCTCAGGACGTGGTCGGCATGCACTTCTTCAGCCCGGCCAACGTGATGAAGCTTCTCGAAGTGGTCCGCGGCGAGAAAACCGGCAAGGATGTGCTTGCCACCGTCATGCAGCTCGGTAAGAAGATCAAAAAGGTCGCCGTTGTGGCCGGCGTGTGCGACGGTTTCATCGGCAACCGCATGCTCGAGCAGTACAGCCGCCAGGCGGGCTTCCTGCTGGACGAAGGCGCGTTGCCCGAACAGGTTGACCGCGCGATCGAGACATTCGGTTTCGCCATGGGCCCGTTCCGCATGATCGACATGGCGGGCAACGATATCGGCTGGGCGATCCGCAAACGGCGCGCCATCGAGCAGCCCGAGTTCACCTACTCGAAGACCGGCGACCTGCTGTGCGAGGCGGGGCGCTTTGGCCAGAAGGCCGGCGCAGGATGGTACGACTACGAGCCGGGCGATCGCAAGGCGTATCCGAGTCCGCAGGTCAACGAAATGATCGTGCGTCACTCGAAGGATCTGGGGATCGCGCGCCGCAAGATTTCCGATGCAGAAATCGTCGAGCGGCTGGTGTTCGCACTCGTCAACGAAGGCGCACTGATTCTCGAGGAAGGCATCGCGTCGAAGGCATCGGACATCGACATGGTCTATCTGAGCGGCTACGGCTTTCCGCAGTTCCGCGGCGGCCCGATGCTGTATGCGGATCAGTTCGGCCTCTACAACGTCGCGCAGGCGATCCAGCGTTGCGCGAAGGGTTATCGCGGAGAAGCATGGCAGGTCGCGCCGCTGCTGCAGAAGCTGGCGGACGAAGGCAAGGGCTTCAACGATTGAGCGTGTCCGCTGCTGCATGCCGGCGCGCAGGTCACGGATGCCATGCATCCCGCGCTGCGGCTGCCGGCCAGTAACCCTATCAAAGCACACCCAGGAACAACACATGAATGAAGCAGTCATCGTATCCACCGCGCGCACCGGCTTGGCAAAGAGCTGGAAGGGCGCCCTCAACATGACCCACGGCGCCACGATGGGCGGCCATGTGGTGAAGCACGCAATCGAGCGCGCCGGCATTGAGGCTGGCGAAGTGGAGGACGTGCTGATGGGTTGCGCGAATCCCGAGGGCGCGACGGGCGGCAATATCGGGCGGCAGATCGCCCTGCGCGCGGGCTGCCCGGCGACGGTGCCGGGTGCGACGGTCAACCGCTTCTGCTCGTCGGGCCTGCAGGCCATTGCGATGGCTGCGCAGCGCGTGATCGCGGACGAAGGCGACATTTTCGTGGCGGGCGGCGTCGAAAGCATTTCGTGGACGCAGCGGCAGATGAATCAGCACATGGCGAGCGACCCGTGGCTGGTGCAGCATAAGCCGGAAATCTACTGGAGCATGCTGCAGACCGCCGAGACCGTGGCCAAGCGCTATGAGATCTCGCGCGAGCGCCAGGACGAGTACGGTGCGCGCAGCCAGCAACGGGCGGCCGCTGCGCAACAGGCGGGCCGCTTCAATGACGAGATCGTGCCGATCACGGTGCTGGCCGGCGTGACCGACAAGGTCACCGGTGAGATCGTGACGCGCGAAGTGACACTCGCGGCCGACGAAGGTATCCGCGGCGACACCACGCTCGAAGGCGTGGCGAAGATCCGCACCGCGATGCCTGGCGGTGTCATTTCGGCAGGCAATGCATCGCAGTTCTCGGATGGCGCGTCGGCCGCCGTGGTGATGAACGCACGGGTGGCGGCCGCGCGCGGCCTGCAGCCGCTCGGCGTGTTCCGTGGCTTCGCGGTGGCGGGCTGCGAGCCCGACGAAATGGGTATTGGTCCGGTGTTCGCGGTGCCCAAGCTGCTGAAGAAGGCTGGCCTCAAGGTCGAGGACATCGGCCTGTGGGAGCTGAACGAAGCATTCGCGGTGCAGGTGCTGTATTGCGCCGACCAGCTCGGCATCCCGATGGAGCGCCTGAACGTCAATGGCGGCGCGATTGCGGTGGGCCATCCGTTTGGCGTATCGGGCGCGCGCCTCGTCGGCCACGCGCTGATCGAAGGCAAGCGCCGCGGCGTGAAGTACGTGGTGGTTACGATGTGTATCGGCGGCGGCCAGGGTGCGGCCGGCCTGTTCGAAGTGCTTTGAACGGGATCTCCGTATGTCGCTGATCCTGTCCCGCCGTGATCTGGATTTCATGCTGTACGAGTGGCTTCGGGTCGAGGCGCTGACGGAGATCCCGCGCTACGCCGACCACTCGCGCGAAACTTTCGACGCCGCGCTTGATACCTGCGAAAAGATCGCCACTGAACTGTTCGCGACGCATAACAAGAAGAGCGACCAGCACGAGCCGCATTTCGACGGCGAAACGGTTAGCCTCATTCCTGAGGTCAAGACTGCGCTCGACGCGTTCAGTGCGGCAGGTCTGATGGCCGCGGGCCAGGATTACGAACTCGGTGGCATGCAGTTGCCGCTGGTGGTCGAGAAGGCTGGCTTCGCCTGGTTCATGGCCGGTAACGTCGGCACGGCGGGCTATCCGTTCCTGACGATTGGCAATGCCAACCTGTTGCTCACCTACGGCACGCCCGCGCAGATCGACGCGTTCGTGCGGCCTGAGATGGACGGCCGTTTCTTCGGGACGATGTGCCTGTCCGAGCCGCAGGCGGGCTCGTCGCTGTCGGACATCACGACGCGCGCCGAGTATGAGGTCGAGTCGCCGCTCGGCGTGCAATACCGGCTGCGTGGCAACAAGATGTGGATCTCGGGCGGCGAACACGAACTGTCCGGGAACATCGTACATCTGGTGCTGGCCAAGATTCCTGGTCCGGACGGCAGGCTGATTTCGGGCGTGAAGGGCATCTCGCTTTTTATCGTACCCAAGTACCTCGTCAATGATGATGGCTCGCTCGGCGAGCACAACGATGTGGTGCTCGCCGGTCTCAATCACAAGATGGGCCATCGTGGCACGACCAACTGCCTGCTGAATTTCGGCGAAGGCATCAAATATCGGCCGGACGGCAAGGCTGGCGCGATAGGTTATCTGGTCGGCGAGCCGGGTCAGGGGCTCGCCTGTATGTTCCACATGATGAACGAGGCGCGCATCGGCGTGGGGCTGGGTGCGGCGACGCTCGGCTATACCGGCTACCTGCATGCGCTCGACTACGCGCGCAACCGGCCCCAGGGACGCACCGCCGGCCGTGGCGGCAAGGACCCGGCCAGCCCGCAGGCGAAGCTGGTCGAGCATGCTGATATTCGCCGCATGCTGCTCGCGCAGAAGAGCTACGCGGAGGGCGCGCTGGCGCTGAATCTATATTGCGCCAAGCGGGTGGACGAAGAACGCGCGGCGCACGCGGCGGGCGACGCACAGGCGTGTGAGCGGGCGACGCTATTGCTCGACATCCTGACGCCCATCGCCAAAAGCTGGCCGTCGCAATGGTGCCTGGAAGCGAACAGTCTCGCGATTCAGGTGCACGGCGGTTACGGCTACACCCGCGAGTACAACGTCGAGCAGTTTTACCGCGACAACCGTCTCAACCCGATTCACGAAGGCACGCACGGCATCCAGGGACTGGATTTGCTTGGCCGCAAGGTGGTGTTGAAGGAGGGGGCCGCCCTTGGGATTCTCCGCGACACGATGCAAGCCGCCGTTGAATGCGCGCGTGCTTGTGCGGACGCGGCGTTGAACGAATATGCCGGTGTGCTCGATTCCGCTACCGCCCGCCTCGCGCAGGTGACGCGGCAACTGTGGGCGGCGGGGGAACCCGCATTGACGCTCGCCAACGCGTCCTTGTACCTGGAAGCGTTCGGCCATGTGGTGATGGCGTGGGTGTGGCTGGAGCAGGCCCTTGTCGCGAGTGCTGCGCTTGCTGGCGGCAAGCATGCACAGGACGATGCTTTCTACCGCGGCAAGCTCGCCGCCGCGGCTTATTTCTTTCGCTGGGAGCTGCCCCGCGTGACAGCGCAGTTTGATCTGCTTGCAAGTCTCGATCGAACCACGCTCGACATGCAGGACGCCTGGTTCTAAATGAGCGCCTTCGATGCTGAAGTGATCGCTAGCAGATCAGGCACGAGGCGAGCTCAAGGAGTCCCTTTTTGAACGCTGTACAGCAATACGCGGAAAAGTGCGTCACAGATATTCTCCTATCAGATGCTGACTGGGCGCGCGTCGAACATCTGTTTCCAGGGCCGACTCGGGGACCTGGGCGACCCCGTCGAGATTGTCGCGGAATATTGAATGCGATTCTCTGGGTGCAGCAAAACGGCGAGAAGTGGCATAGGCTGCCGTCCATTTTTCCGGCCCAGCAGACGTGCTACGTGAAGTACCTGGCATGGCGCCGCGCGGGGCTTCTTCAACGCGTCGCCGAACTCATTGATGTGAAGTCGCTTGATCACTCAGCGACTGGCCGATGTGACGGGGTGGTTGACGCGGCCGCGTCGTTGTCGAGACGTCGATTGTAAAGACGCTCAACAAGAGCCTACGGCTCTACAAAAGGAAAATCATATGCATACCGTAAAGCAGCTCTTCGACCTGAAGGGTAAGACGGCGCTTATTACCGGCGGCTCGCGCGGGCTTGGCCTGCAGATCGCGGAGGCACTCGGGGAGCAGGGCGCCCGCCTCGTGATATCGGCACGCAAGACAGACGAACTGCAGGCCGCTCAGGCGCATTTACAGGCGCGTGGCATCGTGGTCGACTGGGTCGCCGCCGACGCTGCGCGCGACGACGATATTGCGCGTCTTGCCGACGAAGCGCTCGCAACGCTCGGGCGCGTCGACATCCTGGTGAACAATGCCGGCGCCGTGTGGGGCGCGCCGGCCGAGGACCACACCGTCGAAGCCTGGGACAAAGTGATGGACCTGAACATCCGCGGCCTGTTTTTGCTGACGCAACGCATCGGCAGGCGTTCGATGATTCCCCGCCGCTACGGACGGATCATCAATGTCGCATCGATATCCGGCCTCAGGGGCAACGTGCCGGGCCGCATGGAGACGATCGCCTACAACACGTCGAAGGGCGCGGTGGTCAACTTCACACGCGCGCTGGCAGGCGAGTGGGGCGAGCACAACATCACGGTGAACGCACTGGCGCCGGGCTTTTTCCCGTCGAAGATGACGAGCGGCTCGCTCGCTCGCATGGACATGGATGCCGTATGCGCGGGCATCCCTCTGCGACGGCTTGGCGACGACGGCGACCTGAAGGGTGCGGCGCTGCTATTCGCGAGCGATGCCGGCAAGCACATCACCGGCCAGATTCTCGCGGTGGATGGTGGGGTAACGGCGGTCGCGTGAACACGGTGTCTGGGCCGTTGTTCGACGCAGGTATTTGCATTGCGTTCGACGCCGTCCCCCGTGAAGGACGGCATTGCTCCCTACTGAATCAGGTCATGCTTGCGCGCCCATACCATCGCGTCATACCGGCTCGACACCCCCAGCTTGGAGAAGATGTTGCGCAGATTCCACTTCACGGTTTCAAGCGTGATGTTCAGTGTGAGCGCGATTCGTTTGTTCGACATCGCCTGGGCCACGAGGCCGAGTATCTCCACTTCGCGCTGAGTCAGCACCGCCTGGTTCCTGGGGGCGTTTGCGCGCCGGCTCCCGCCGGTGGTCGCGTCGGCTGTCGCGGCGTTGGAGAACTTGTCGAGCAGATCTTGCGCGTACTGCATGACGGGCCCTTGCAGCAGCTTCTCCTGCACGAGCCGCGCGAGTGGCTTGCCGACCAACGCGCCTTCGTCGACCAGCGTACGTATGAGGCCGAGTCTGTGGCCGGCTTCGACCGCTTTGGCCATGGAGGCGATTGCTTCTTCTGAGCGCTCCATGTTGTCGAGTGCCGCGCTTTGGAGTATGTCGACAAGCGCAAGCAGCCTGCCGCGACCGAATTGCGCCGCATGGCTGCGCGTGATCTCCAGCGCCGCTAGTGCCCGATCGGGATAATCGGTCAGAACGACACGGGCCCGGGCAAGCGCGGCGACTGCCGGAAACTCCGCGCGGTAACCCTGTTCGGCCGGATGGGCGTGTGCCAGTTCGTCCAGAGAGGCGGACACGTCAGCGGCACGTGCCCGGTCCCCCTTTATCAACAACACTTTGACCTGTTCGGCCAGCATGTGCGCGACCGCGCGTTCCTGGCGGAGGCCGCGCATATGTCCGGCCTGTTGCTGCAGGAAGGACAGCGCTGCCTCGGGGCTTTCCTGCAGGAGGTCGAGACGCGCCCTGCAAAGCGATGCACGGATCATGACCTCCGGCGCGGAGGACTGCAGCAGGCCACGGCGATTGGCGATGGTCTCCCGTGCATCATCGATGCGGTCCAGTTCGTAATAAGCATCGGCGAGGCCGCCGGCGCAAAGGTTCGCGCTGATCGAGCGGCGGCCCAGCGCCTTCACCGAACGCGCGAGTAGCAGGGAACCGGTGCGCTCCGCCTCACGTACTTCGCCGGCGAGCATCAACGTCGTGATGACCGTCGCTTCCGCCACGAGCGCCATGTCATTGTTGCGGTCCGCCAGCGGAATGGGGTGGGCGTCGAGCAGGCGCCTCGCTTTCGCATACTGCCCGGTGGCGCTGTACGCCGAGGCGAGTTCGGCAAGCAGCACGTACTGCAGAAAGGGATTTTCCATCGCGGCATCGCGCTGGGGCTCCAGCAGATCGATGACGCGTTGCATATCGTCGCGCTGGACGGCGATCGCGGCGCGGATCAGCGGCAGGCTGCTGCTGACATCCGGATGCGTAGGGGTGCCGCTTGCGTCCAGATGGGCGAGCCAGCCCTCCGCTTTGGCTGGGCGAGCAGTCAGCGCGACCGTCAGGCAGGCGAGGAAAAGCAGCCTCTGATGCTTGAACAAGGTCTCTTCCGGCAGGCGGTCCAGCAGATGCAGCGTCGGACTCAGATATTCCAGGCTCCATGTTGCGGGGGCGGCGCGCTCGATCACCGAGGTGGCGAACTCCAGATCTTCGCCGAGGCTGGCATGGCGGATCGCTTCTGCAAGGAATCCGTTATCGGCGAACCATCGGCTGCCGCGCCGGTGCAATTCCCGCACTGCAGCGGATCCGCGGCGTTCGAGCCGCGTGGCGAGAAATTCGCCGAATAGCGGATGGAAGCGGTACCAGACTGACCTGTCGTCCGAATCGACCCGAATGATCAGCAGGTTCTCGTCTTCCATGCGCGTCAGCAACTCCGCAGTGTGCGGAATATCCGTGACGGACTCGGCGAGAGACGTATTGAATCTGCGGAAGATCGACAGCGTTTCGGCAAGACCGGCGAGCTCAGGCGGCAGGTGCGCCATGATCTCTTCGGTCAGGTAGGTTTGCAGATCGCTGGATCGCCAGACAAGATGCGGGAGGATCGAACGCGTGTCCGGACGGCTCTTCAGCATGATGACGATCAACTGGAGGCACGATGGCCAGCCGCTCGTCAGCTCCTGAATCAGGCCTAGTTCATCGGCGTTGATCTTGCCTGCACCCAGGTTTTCATCGAGGAAGACGCGCGTTTCTGGCAGGTCGAAGGGCAGTTCGGCGCTATCCAGTTCCACGATCTGATCCATGACTCGCAACCGGCTCAAGCTCAATGGCGGCGTAACGCGTGAAGAAAGCACGAGATGGAGATTGCCCGGGCCATGATCGAGCAGCTTCTGCATGAATTTGTGCGCTGCCGACGCCTCCACCAGGTGATAGTCGTCCAGGATCAGGTAAACGTCGCGCTGAAGCGCCTCGGCGCCCCTGACGATGGCGGCGATCGCCGTATCCATGGCGACTGCGCTGGTGTCCTCGAGCGGCATATCCGTTTCGACCGGAATGCCCAGGCGTTGAAGGGCGGCAAACAGCGCGGCGCAAAAGCCGGCATAGCCGTTGTCGTCAGCGCTCAGGGAGAGCCAGCCGACGTCGGCCCCAGCCTTCAGGCAGGCTTGCCGCCATTGCGCGAGCAGGGTGGTCTTGCCGTAGCCCGCGCTGCCGGTGACAAGGGCGAGCCTGCACTGATGAATACGGTTGAGCTGGGCGAGCAGGTTGGCGCGCGGCAAGTGCTTTGCGCCGATACGAGGGGGAGAGAACTTGGTGGAAACCAGGTGTCTGGTGAATTGCGTGGTCAAGTCGTCACCTAGTCGATGCAACGGATGATTCGCGCGCGAGAGGCAACCGTTTACATCCGTGTTCCGCGCGAATACGTCCTTCCTCTGATTGAGGGGTGCCAAACGGATGAGCGGAAGCTAACTTACCAGCATTCGAACGTCAAGAGAGCGGAGACTGGCCGATATCCCGGAAGAGACCCGTTCCGTGGGGGATCGGCATGGGGGCGACGGCATCCTGAAGGACATCAGCGGCGGGCACGTTTGGCGGGATGTCATCGTTATCCCTATGCCCGGTGGCACGGCCTGGGGCTGGCCGGTAATCCTGCCGCGCGCCTTGACGGGGGCCAGGCTTTCGCGTGACCCCAGGCGCCCGAGGACGACAGCGCGCGTTAAGCCAGCGCGTTAAGCCAGGTTACGCGAAATGATCAGCTTCTGGATGTGACTGGTGCCCTCGTAGATCTTGCAGATCCGCACATCGCGCAGATAGCGCTCCACCGGGAAGTCGGTGAGGTATCCGTAACCGCCGTGGATCTGCAGCGCATCCGAGCAGACCTTCTCGGCGATTTCGCTGGCAAACAGCTTGGCGATCGATGCCTCTTTCATGCAGTTGACGCCGGAATCGCGCAACCGCGCGGCGTACAGGCAGTACTGGTACGCGACGTCGACCTGCGCGGCCATATCGGCCAGGTCGAATGCCACGCCCTGGAGCCTGGCAATGGGCGCGCCGTACGCTTCCCGCTCGCCGGCGTACTTGATCGCGGCCTCCAGCGCAGCACGCGCGGCGCCCGCGGCGATAAAGGCGATGCCGATGCGGCCGTCGGCCAGTCCCCCCATCGCCGTGCGATAGCCGTTGCCCTCATCGCCCAAGCGGTTTTCGGCCGGCACGCGGCAATCTTCCAGCGCGATCTGGGCCGTATGCGCCGTGTGCTGACCGAGCTTGCTCTCGATGCGCGTCACGTGATAGCCGGGCTGCTTCGGGTCGATGATGAACGTGGTTGCACCACGTTTTCCGGCTGTTTTGTCGGTGATCGCAAAGACGACGCCGACGCCCGCTTCGCTGCCGTTCGAAATGAACTGCTTGGCGCCGTTCAGGACGTAGTGGTCGCCGTCGCGGCGGGCTGCCGTGCGCAGCGCGGCGGTATCGGAACCGGCATGCGGCTCGGTGAGGAGGAACGCGCCGATCGATTCGCCGCGTGCCATCGCCGGCAGGTAGCGCCGCTTCTGTTCTTCGGTGCCGTGTTCGGCGATGGTCATCGCCGTGAAGTTGTGCACGTGGACGATGGTGGCGAGGCCAGCGTCGACAGCGGCGAACTCGTGCTGTGCCAGACAGAAGTCCAGCACGCCGGCGCCCGTACCGCCGTACTCTTCGGGAATGAGCATGCCGAGAAAGCCCAGTTCCGCCATCGCCTTCAGTTCGCTGTATGGCCATGCCGACGCGGCATCGCGTTGGGCGGCGGTCGGCGCGATGATCTCGGTAGCGACGCGCCGTGCGGAGTCTCGGATCAGGATCTGTTGTTCTGTCAGGAATGCAGTGGATATGTCTGTCATGATTGCCTTGCCTTTATCGAGGGCCTGGTATGGGGTACAAGCGCGTTTTGGGAGCCATCGTCCGCGCCGCGCGGGCGCACGGATCGGCAGCCCCTGCGCTGCGCAGAAAGAGCCTGGCCGGATCAGCGTGCTTGCCAGTCCTTGAGTACCGAGTCGGTATGTTCGCCACGGCGGGGAATTGCGCCGGGGCGGGCGGCAGGCGTGGCGGAGAAGCGGGGCGCCGGGCTGGCCTGCAGGATGCCGCCGTCGCGGGTATAGACCTCGCGGGCCTTCATATGCGGATGCGCCGCCGCTTCGTCGGGAGTCAGCACCGGCGCGAAGCAGGCGTCCGTGCCTTCGAGCAGCGCGCACCATTCGTCGCGCGTGCGGCTTGCAAAGAGTTCGGCGAAACGCTCGCGCAACGTTGGCCAGTTGCGCGAATCGTAGCCGTTGTCGAAGGCGCGATCGTCGGCGACACCCAGCTTCTCGCGTAGTTGCTGGTAAAACTTGGGCTCGAGCGAACCCACCGAAATGAACCCGCCATCGGCGCAGCGGTAGGTGTTGTACCAGTGGGGGCCGTCGAGCAGGCTTTGTCCGCGTGCGGGCGTCATCTTGCCCGAAGCCTGCAGCGTCAGCAGCAGCGTCATCATGTGCGCGGTGCCGTCGACGATAGCGGCATCCACCACCTGACCCTGGCCCGTCGCGCGCGCGCTCATGATGCCGGCCAGCAACCCGACGGCGAGGTACATGGCGCCGCCGCCCACGTCGCCGATGAGGCTTGGCGGCGTGACGGGCGGCTCGCCCGGCTGGCCCGCGTACCACAGGGCGCCAGACAGCGCGATGTAGTTCAGATCGTGTCCCGCCGCATGGGCGAGCGGTCCGCTCTGGCCCCAACCGGTCATCCGGCCGTAAACCAGACGAGGATTGTGCTGCAGACAGACGTCCGGGCCGAGGCCGAGGCGCTCCATCACGCCGGGGCGCATGCCCTCGATCAGCGCATCGCACTGTTCGACCAGTTCCAGCACGGTGCGTACGCCTTCGGGCGTCTTGAGATCCACAGCGATCGAGCGCTTGCCGCGGCTCGCGATGTCATTGTTGCCGACATCCACGCGCTCAGTGTCGGCATTGACGCGATCGACGACCACCACGTCTGCGCCGAGATCGGCGAGCAGCATCCCGCAGAAAGGCCCGGGGCCAATGCCCGCGATTTCCAGTACCCGGATGCCGGTGAGCGGCCCTTGCTTGTTTGACGCCATCGTTTGTCTCGCTATGTTTGTAGTCTGCCTAATGATAGACAGCCGCATGCTGCGGCACACCCCCTCAAGCAGGAGGGGGCGGATGGCGGTCCTGGCTGTGATCCGAAGCTGTGATCCCCCTATTCCGGGCAGGGGCACGCGGGCGGGCATGCGTGTACGTTCCGGCGCGTGCTGAAGGGCGCGCGAATGCGAGGGCGGACATGGCGATCCACGGCCCGCTTGATCGGTCGGCTACTGGATGAATCCGTGCTCGCGCGCCCACATCATGGCGTCGTAGCGCGTCGAGACGCCGAGCTTGGTGAGGATATTCCGTACGTTCCACTTCGTCGTGCCGACCGTGATGTTGAGCGTCAGCGCGATGCGTTTGTTCGACATGGCCTGCGAGATCAGCAACAGGATTTCGAGTTCGCGCGGCGTGAGGCTCACGTGTTGCGCGGCCAGCGAGGCAGTACCCGAGGGGCTGACTCGAACGGGGGCCGTGCCGAGCTTGTCGAGCACCGTGTCGAGATAGTGCGCGGCCTGCGTGCCGAGGGCCGGTTCGTGACGCACCGTTGCGAGCAACGGACCGATCCGTTCGCCTTCGTCGAGGAAGGCTCGCATCAGCCCAAGTTTCGCGCCCGAGCGCACGGCATCGGTCAGGCATTGGGTTGCCGCATCGTGCTGCTCGAGATTGTCGAAGCTCACGGCCGCCAGCAGGTTCGCCCGCACGAGCAGCCGCTCGCGCCCGAACGATCGCGCGAACGCCCGGACTTCATCGAGCGCATGGAGCGCCTGACTGGCATCGAAGTTTGCCAGTGCGAGCCGCGCGCGCGCGAACGCAGCGATCGCCGAAAGCTCCGCGTGGAAGCTGGCGCCGCGGTGCGCCTCGCCGAGCGCGCATAGTCTTGCGACTACGTCGTCGGCGCGAATGTGATCGCCGTCGGCAAGCAGGATGCGCGCCTGTTCGGCGAGCATGTACCCCATCGGCCTCGCGAGGCCAAGACCGTGGAAGTGCGCTGCCTGGACATCGAGAAAGGCGAGCGCCGCCGCGGAATCCTGTTGCAGACGATCCAGCCGCGCATGGCATAAGGAGGCCTGAATCATGACCTCCGGCCACGATGATCGCAGGATGCGCGCCCGGTTGGCGAGGACCTCGCGCGCGTCATCGATGCGGTCGAGTTCGTAGTACACCTCGCCCAGCATCGCCGCACAGGTACTCGCGCACACCGAATGCCGCCCATAGGACGATTCCGCCTGTTCGAGGAGAGCCGATGCCAGGTGGACTGCCTCGCTCACCCTGCCTTGCGCCAGGTAGATGGTCGGCAGCGTTGCCTCGACGAGCAGCGCAATTTCGCTGCCGTGGTCTTCGGCCATGACCGCGTTGTCATTGAGCAGTCTCAGCGCGTCCTTGACGCGGCCATTGCGGGCATACGCGTTTGCCAGCGCGCCGAGATAGAGGTACTTCAGCATCCGGTTGTCAGGCCATTCGCTGCGCGGGCGCTCCAGTAGTGCAATGACGCGTTGATTGTCATCGCGCTGCGTGGCGATAGCCGCTTCTGCCAGCGCCAGGTGCACCGCGGCGGCGGGGTGGCTCGCCATATCGGTGCGCCGAAGCTGCTCGAGCCAGCGCTGCGCGAGCGAGGGTCGGGCCGTCAGCGCATACGTGAGGCAGCCCAGAAAGAAGAGCCTCGGGTGAGCGGACAGTGCTTCCTGTGGCAGGTGCTCGAGCAGATGCACCATTGCGCCGACATAGCTGAGGCTCCAGTTGGCCGGTGCCGCTTGCTCGATGGCGTTGACGGCAAACTCGACGTCGCCGCCCAGATTGGCGTGGCGGACCGCTTCCACGAGGAGGTCGTGGCTGGCGAACCATTGGCTGCCGCGACGATGCAGCGCTTCGACGGCATCCTTGCCCCGTTGCGCAAGCCGCGCGGCGAGGAATTCGCCGAGCAGCGGATGAAACCGGAACCACGGCGAGCGATCGTCTGACTCGACGCGCTGGATCAGCAGGCTTTCGTCCTCGGCTCGCCGCAGCAGATCGGCTGCATTCTCCGCGCCGGCAACGAACGCGGCGAGATCGGCGTTGAAGCGCCGGAAGATGGAGATCGACTCCAGGAAAGCGATCAGGGCCGGTGGAGACTGCGCGATGACATCTTCGGCGAGATACGCCTGGAGATCGCCCGATCGCCACAGGAATGCGTGCAACTGCTCGCGTGTACCCGGGCGGCTGCGCAACATGATGGCGATGAGTTGCAGGGTCGCCGGCCATCCCTGGGTCATGTCCTGGATCAGCCGCAGTTCATCGGCGGTGAGCTTCATCGTGCTCAGATTCTGCTCGAAAAACGCGTGGGCTTCTTCGCGGCTGAACGGCAAATCCGAAAAGTCCACCTCGGCCACCTGTCCGTAGACGCGCAGCCGGCTGATGCTCAACGCAGGCGCCACGCGCGACGAGATCACGATGTGCAGATTGCCAGGGCTGTGGGTCAGCAACTTCTGCATCAACTGATGCGCCCACGGGTCTTCGACGTGGTGGTAGTCGTCGACGAAAAGATAGATGTCCTTGGCGAGTTCCTGCGCGCCGGCGATGATCGCCGCCACCACGTTTTCGATCGATCTTGCGCCGTGGTCGTCCTCCGCCAGCGTATCGTCGTCTACCTCGATGCCAAGACGTTTGAATGCGGCGAGCAGGTAGCGGCAGAACACCGAGCCGCGCCGGTCGTCCTGGGTGAGCGCGAGCCATGCGACTTCGGCGCCGGCCTTCATCAGTTCCTGGCGCCACTGCACGAGCAGGATGGTCTTTCCAAAGCCGGCGCCCGCAGTGACAAGCGTGATCGTGCAATGCTGGGTTTCGCGCAGCCGGTCAAGTAGTTGCCTGCGTGGGATGTGTCGCGTGCCGATGCGTGGCGGTGCGAACTTCGCTTGCACGAGCAGATCGTCGAAATGCATTGTCGGAAATTTTCTGGGGTCGATTGCCACCAGCGCGTTCTCGCGCGGGTGCGTGGCCCGGGAGCGTACGGTGGCAAGCAGAAACTGAACAGCGAGGGTTTTCACCAAGGCACACGCAATGGCGCGCAGCAACCGCACCGGGCGAGCGCCTGATGGCTGGCGGCACCCATCCTGTTTGCATGCTAGCACGTCCTTTATGCAAGATCGGCAGCTCACAAGTCGCGCCTGACGGGTCTTCCGCGTCGCGCGGCGGCCCAGAGGCCGTTGCCTACCCGTTGATCCCCCCCGCAAATGGAGGGGAATCCATCGACTCAAATCCCTATCGTAGCAATGCACGAGTGACACCACCGGTGCGCAAGCGCCGCAGCACGTATGGGGCGTGCGCGTCCAGCCACGTGCGGACGGGTGTCATGCAGCTTACGTATCGCCTGAAAAATGGCATGAATCGAGGAGAACAGCATGAGCGTTTCGTTTGAAGTACGGGGTTCCGTCGGCTGGATCACTTTGGCGCGGCCCGAGGCCATGAATGCGCTGGAGCGCGGCATGGTGGATCGCATGACGGCCAAGCTGGTCGAGTGGAAAGATGACGCGCAGGTTCGCGTGGTCGCGTTGACCGGCACCGGTCGCGCATTTTGTGCGGGTGCCGACCTCAAACAGGTCGGCGCGCCGACCGCGCCTGGCGAGATGGACTTTCTCGATGCGATCGTGGTGTTTTTCAACACGCTGCGCGCCTTCCCGCGGCCCGTGATCGCTGCGGTCAACGGCATCGCATTGGCCGGCGGCCTCGAAGCTGTGATGGCTTGCGACTTTGTGATCGCGGCGCAGAGCGCGCGCTTTGGCGATGCGCACTCGAACTTCGGCGTGTTCCCGGGCGGCGGCGGTGCGGCGCTCCTGCCACGTAAGGTGCCCGTCAACGTAGCCAAGTACTTGCTGTTCACCGGCGATTCGCTGCCGGCCGAAGACATGAAGACCTACGGCCTCGTCAGCGAAGTGGTGGCGGACGCGGAATTGCAGGCGCGCGTCCAGGCGCTCGGCGAGAAGCTCGCGGCCAAGAGTCCCATCGTGCTTACCCGGATGAAGCGGGTGGCTGACGAAGCCGCCGACAAGTCGATCGCGGACGCGCTGCGTCACGAGGTTCTGGAACTGCGCAACCATCAGCGCTCGTACGACATTCAGGAAGGCCTGCGCGCGTTCGTCGAAAAGCGCAAGCCCGAATTCAAGGGCTATTGAGCGGCGAGGGGCGCATCCGGCCCCGCGAACGTCCCGGCGCTGCCGGCAAGCTACCAACATTAAGAAAACATCTGAGGTAAACATGGAAGATATCTACATCGTCGGCGTTGGCATGACGCCGTTCGGTCGCCACATGGACAAGAGCGTCAAGCAACTGACGGCATGGGCCGTAGAAGATGCGCTCAAGGATGCGGCGTGCGACCGCAAGTGGGTGCAGGCGGCATTCTTCGGCAACACGACGCAAGGTCACTTCGACGGTCAGCACATGATCCGCGGTCACGTCGCGCTGCTGCCGATGGGTTTTGGCGGCATTCCGATCTACAACCTCGAAGGCGCATGCGCGTCGTCGAGCGCGGCCTTCAATCTGGGTGTCATGCAACTGCGTGCCGGTGCGGCCGACGTGGTGCTGGCCGTGGGTGCGGAGAAGATGTACACGAACGACAAGGCGAAGATGTTCTCGTGCTTCGAGTCGGCGTGGGACATCGAGACGCTCGAGGAAAACAAGAACTACCTGGCGAACATGGGCAAGGATATCGTGCCGCCGCCGGGCTCGCAGTCCGACAAACCGTATAGCCCGTTCATGGATGTCTATGCGGCGCTCGGCCGGGGCTTCATGTCGCGCTTCGGCGTTACGCAGCGCCAGATTGCGGCGGTGGCGTCGAAGAATCACGGCCACTCGGTGCACAACGAGCGCTCGCAATACCGCAAGCCGATGAGCATCGAAGAAGTGCTCGCCGCGCCGCCGATCACGTACCCGATGACGCTGCCGATGTGCTCGCCGATTTCCGACGGCGCCGCCGCGGCAATCCTGTGCACAGAATCTGCGCTGAAGAAATACGGCTTCGATCGCAGCCGTGCGATCAAGGTAATGGCTAGCGTGATGCGCTCGGGTTCGGCGCGTGCCGCCGACGACCACGCAAACGCCTGCACGCCGCTCGCTGCCAAAGATGCATTCGAGCAGGCTGGTATCAGCCCGAGCGAAATCAATGTGGCCGAACTGCACGATGCGTCGGCGATCGGCGAACTGATGCTGTTCGAAGGTCTGGGGCTGCGCGAGCCGGGCATGAGCGGCATCCTCGCCGAACGCGGCGAAACCACGATCGGCGGCTCGATTCCGGTCAATCCGTCGGGCGGCCTCGAATCGAAGGGCCATCCGATCGGCGCGACCGGCCTTGGACAGATCTTCGAGCTGGTCGACCAGTTGCGCGGCAATTGCGGTCCGCGCCAGGTGGAAGGCGCGCGCTTCGCGATTCAGGGCAATGGTGGCGGTCTGTGGCGTGTCGAAGAAGCCACCGAACACATTGCCATCCTCGGCCGGGTTTGATTCCCGAACTTACGGTTACTGCAGAGAAAAACCATGAATATTGAAATGCCGACGGAATACCAGCGCGAAGCGGTCGAGAGCTTCCGCAAGTTCCTGAATAGCGAGATTCGTCCGATCGCCAAGCAGTTTCGTGACCGCTTCATCTTCAAGGAGAAGATGCGCGAGATCACGATGGCCATTGCGGAATTCGGTTTGCCTGGCGCATCGCTCGCGGAAGAGCATGGCGGCATGGGCCTGTCGATGGTCACTGAAGCGATGCTGTTCGAAGAGCTCGTCACGGTGTCGGTCGATATCGGGCTGTGCGTGATGATCAACAAGGGCATGACGCAGCTCGCCGCTGACCTGCCGTCGCCGCTGCGCGAACGCTACCTGCCCGACATGCTGGCCGGGCGCGGGTTCGCGAGCTTCTGCATCAGCGAGCCGGACGTTGGCTCGAACGTGGCGGACATCAAGGTCACGGCACGGCGCGACGGCGACCACTTCATTCTCAATGGCGAGAAGACGTGGATCTCGAACGGCGACTACTCGGACTGGATCGTCGTCACGGCGCGCACCGGTGAGAAGGAGTTGACGCACATCCTCGTCGATCGCAAGGAGCATGGGTACGAGTCGCGCAACATCGAAAAGATCGCGCTGAACTCGCAATCCACCGCGCAGATTTTCCTCACCGACTGTCGTGTGCCCGTCACCAATGTGGTGGGCACAATCGGCGAGGGGCTGAAGAACACGATGAAGACGTTCGAAAAGGCACGCGCCAACGTGGGCATGCTATCGGTGGGCCTCATGCGTGCCGCGCTGGAAGAGTCGATCGCCTACGCAACGGAGCGCAAGCAGTTCGGCAAGAAAATCGCCGGCCATCAGCTGATTGCGGAAAAAATCGCCGAAATGGCGACGATGACCGATGCGGCGCGTCTGATGTGCTTCCGCGCCTTCTCGATGATGGACGCAGGCGTTCGTTGCGATGTGCAGTCGTCGATGGCCAAGTGGTTCGCCACCGAGGCAGCGGTCAAGGTGTGCCGAGACGCGGTGCAACTGCATGGTGGCAACGGTCTGACGAAGGAGTTCAACGTCGAGCGTCTTGCGCGTGAAGCGATCGTGATTCCGATTCCGGACGGCACGACGGAGATCCAGAAGCTGATGATCTCGCGCGCGCTGACGGGTATTGGCTCGTTCATCTAAAGCCGCTTCGGCACGGGTGCGCAAAAGTCAGGAGATGGACAGCGCGCGCCCGTAGCCGCTGGTGCGGCAGGGCGGGTAGCATGCGGTCCGCCCGCCGGGGACGCACAAAGGACCCACAGGTTCTTGTGCGCTTTTGGCAGCCGCGCTCATCGGGCAACGTTCATGCCTTATCAATCCATCTACCGGCCCGGCCTGTTCGAGGGCAGGGTGGTCATCGTGACCGGTGGCGGTAGCGGTATCGGCCGCTGTACCGCGCATGAACTGACGGCGCTTGGTGCGCGCGTCGTCATCGTTGGACGCAATGCCGAAAAGCTCGCACGGGTGAAGGCGGAGATCGAGGCCGATGGGGGCAGCGTGTCGTCGCACATCTGCGACATCCGTGACGACGCAACAGTGATGTCGACCGTCGACGCGGTATTGGCCGATCACGGGCGTATCGACGGTCTCGTCAATAATGCCGGCGGCCAGTTTTTCTCTCCCCTCAAGAGCATTTCGTCCCGGGGCTTCGACGCGGTGGTGCGCAACAACCTAACCGGCGGCTTCATTTTCATGCGCGAAGTGTTTGTGCGCTGGATGGAGCAGCACGGCGGTTCGATCGTCAACATGACCGCCGACATGTGGAATGGTTTGCCCGGCTTCGCACATTCGGGATCGGCTCGCGCCGGCATGCATTCGTTGACCGAAAGTGCCGCATCCGAGTGGGCTGCATCCGGCGTTCGGGTGAACAGCGTCGCGCCCGGTCTCATCGCTTCCAGCGGCTTCGACAACTATTCCGGCGAAGCCGCATCGACCATTCTCAGCTTCACGAAAACGATACCGGCTCAGCGCTACGGCACCGTGGCCGAAGTCTCGGCGGCTATCGTGTTCCTTCTATCGCCCGCAGCGGCGTTCATCACCGGCACCTGCATCCGCGTGGATGGCGGTGGGCCTAATGCGCGTAGTCACTGGACGTGCCCGCCACACCGGAACAACGTTCCGTTCGAAGGCTTTCATCTGGACGCGTTGCCGGATCTGCTCAAGCGCGGTCAGTGAGGTACGCGGGCCGAACACTCGCGTGTGAAGAATATGTACAACAACAGGAGACGTTTTCGTGAAACGCATCATGCCGATAGCGTTCTGCGTCGCACTTGGGGCGACACTTGGGGCCGTCAGTTCAATTGCCGCACCGACCATTACCGAACCGACCAGGGTTCAGGGGATGCCCGGCTATAACCAGCCGAATCAATACCTGACCCGTCGAGCCGTCAAGGTGGCGGACAACATGGAGCCGGTTATCGACAATACCGAGCAGAACCGCGAGGCGCGGCAAAAGCTCGAGGCATTGCAGCAGAAGACGGGCAAGCGGCCGAATGTCGTCATCTTTCTGCTCGATGATGTGGGGTACAGCGATTTCGGCTTCAACGGCGGCGGCGGGGCAGTCGGAAACGACACGCCGGATGTGGACCGTATCGCCGGCCAGAGCCTGGTTCTGAGTTCGGCCTACTCGCAGCCGAGCTGCTCGCCCACGCGCGCTACGATCATGACCGGCCAGAACATGGCGCATCACGGCATTCAGGTGCCGCCTATGTACGGCCAGCCTGGCGGCCTGGAAGGGCTCACCACGCTTGCGCAACTGATGTCGCGCCAGGGTTATACGACCCAGGCGGTCGGCAAATGGCACATGGGTGACAACGTGGGCTCGCAGCCGCAAAACGTCGGGTTCGACGATTTCCGCGGCTTTCTGTCCGTGTCCGATATGTACACGGAGTGGCGAGACCCGGAGTACAACCCGGAGATCGCACTGAGCCCCGATCGCTACAACGCCATTCGCAATCTGCCGTTCAACAAGAGCGACGTGCATGCGGTGAAGGGCGGAAAGATCGAGAACCTGTACGAGATCAACACCGACACCATCAAGGATCTCGACCAGAAGTGGCTCGCCTATACGGTCGACTTCCTGAACCGCCAGAAGCAGGCGGAGAAGCCCTTCTTCCTCTATTACGCACCGCGTGCGTGTCACTTCGACAACTATCCGAACGACTACTACCGCGGGCGTTCGGCATCGCGCACGACGTACGGCGACTGCATGGTCGAAGTCAACGACCTCTTCAAGAAGATGATCGATACGCTCGAGGCCAATAACGAACTGGATAACACGGTCATCTTCTTCGCCTCGGATAACGGTCCAGAGCAAGAGGTTCCGCCGCACGGCCAGACGATGTTCCGCGGCGGCAAGGGTTCGACGTGGGAAGGCGGTGTGCGCAGTCCGTTTTTTGTGTACTGGAAGGGCATGATTCCCGCGCGCAAGTCCGACGGGTTGTTCGACTTCGCCGACCTGTTCAATACGTCGCTGTCGCTTGCCGGGCAACCGGGTGCGGCGCTGGCGAAACAGGTTCCTGCCACGACCTATATCGACGGTATCGATCAGACCTCCTTCCTGCTGGCTGACAAGGGCGTATCGAACCGCCGGAGCATTTTCTACTTCTGGAACGACGAAATAGCAGCGGTTCGGGTCGACGAGTTCAAGTTCGTGATCAAGGTGCAGCTTGCTGATTCGGTGACTCAAGCCGGGTATAACGGAGGCTTCAGCGGCACGATCGCACAGCCGTGGACGGCTCTGATGTTCAACCTCTACACCAATCCGAAGGAAGACGAGACGGTCAGCATCCGGCATATTCCGGCGGCTATTCCCATAGCCGGAGAGCTTCAGCGTTATCGCGAGGTGCTGAAGAAGTACCCGCCGCGCACCCAGATCTCCTTGAAGCAATGACGCACGCCGGCGCTCTCACGGGCGCCGGTACGGCCATCGATGACGGAGGTTTGGACGTGACTTCACCCAGGAAGAGAAAGCACATCTGGATCACGGCCGCGCTGGCCGTCCTCACATTGGGCTGTGCGTTCGCTGTCTATCAGTACAGCGAGGAACCGGCTGCGTTCAGCGTGGCCGACGGCGTGGCCGGCTTGCGCAATATCGTCCGGATTCCCGGCGACGTCGCCTCGATCATCGGTGCTTCATATCGGTGAGCTAGACACCGGTGCGTCCATCGGTTTTGGTGTAACGCTTGATTAGAGGTTTCAGAATGATTCCAGCAAAGAGACGAAAACACATCGGGTTCGCAGCGGTGCTGGCCGCGCTCATTCTAAGCTCTGCTGTCGCGGCCTATCAATACAACAAGGAGCCCGTTGCGCTCAGCGTTGGCGATGGCAAAACCGGTCCGCGCGACATGGTCTGGATTCCCGGTGGCGAGTTCGCCATGGGAAGCGATCACCAGCACGCTCAGCCGAACGAAGGCCCGGCTCATCGGGTGAAAGTGAGTGGTTACTGGATCGATCGCTACGACGTCACCAACGCGGATTTCGCGCGCTTCGTCGCTGCGACGGGCTACGTGACGACCGCCGAGCGCAAGCCGCGCTGGGAGGACCTGGCCGTGCAGTTGCCGCCGGGTACCCCGAAGCCTGCCGACAGCGTGCTCGTGCCAGGGGCGCTGGTGTTTGCCGGAACAGACGCGCCCGTACCGCTGGAGGACTATTCTCGCTGGTGGAAGTTCGTTCCGGGCGCAAACTGGCGGCATCCGACTGGACCCGATAGCAATATCACGGGAAAAAACAAACATCCCGTAGTGCAGGTGTCCTACGAGGATGCGCAAGCCTACGCACGGTGGGCACACAAGCGGCTCCTCACCGAGGCGGAGTGGGAATACGCGGCAAGAGGCGGTCTCGAGCAGGCCGACTACGCGTGGGGAGCCGAATTTGCACCGCGCGGAAAGAAGATGGCCAATACGTGGGACGACGCGTCCCGGCCATTTCCTGTTACCGCGGCGCGCGGCACCCATGAAAAGGTGCAGGTCGGCACCTCGCCCGTTGGCCGCTACGCGCCGAACGGCTATGGTCTGTACGACATGGCCGGCAACGTCTGGCAGTGGGTCGGCGACTGGTATCGCGCGGACGCGTTTCGTATCGAAGCGGCGAGTGCGCGCGTCGTCACGGACCCGAAAGGCCCGTCGAACAGTTTTGACCCGGCATTGGGCGAGACCGCTTACGCACCCGCTCGCGTGACCCGTGGCGGCTCGTTTCTGTGCAGCGAGACGTACTGCATGAGCTACCGGACAAGTGCGCGGCGTGGTACGGATCCGATGAATGGTATGTCGCATCTTGGCTTCCGCCTCGCGATGGACGAGAGCGAATGGAAGCGTGAACGCGACAGGCCCGACGCGAAGTAGCGCGGGCGCTACATATCGGGCCCGCCGTTAGCGGGCCCGATACCACGCGACGCCGTCCCCGTCCGTCTCGATCGAGGCTTGATCACGGGCCACGAGGTAGTTCAGGTGGGCGATGCTCTCGCCGGTAGCGAGTCCCAGCAGCGAAGCATCCGTCGACGAGATCGCCCGCGCGAAGAGGGTGCCGAATACGTCGATCACTCGGCTCGGCGACTGCAATGCCGCGTGCAGTCGCGCGAGCACGCGCCGCTGACTGGACGCGAGACGATCGAGCCGTTCGTGCAGTCCGACAAAGGGTTCATTGTGCGCGGGCAGTACCAGCACATCGTTCGGCACCCGCTGCCGGATCTTTTCGATGGATGCGAGCCAATCGGCGAGCGGGTCGGCATCGGGCTCGGTCGGATGCACGGAGACGTTGGAAGAAATGCGCGGCAGCACCTGATCGCCCGAGATCAGGAGTCGCAGTGACGGGCAGTACAGGCACGCATGTTCGGGCGTATGGCCCGAACCGACCACCACCTCCCACTCGTGTTGGCCGATGCGAATCACCTCGCCATCCTGGATGCGCCGGTAGCTATCTGGCAGTGGCGACGTCATCCTGCCGAAGCCGCCGAAGCGCTGCCGGTAAGCGCCGATCGCGTTTTCATCCCAGCCCGCGCGGCGATAGAAAGCGATCGCCTCGTCCGGCGCTGCGCGACCGGTGTCCCCCACCAGCACGCGGCAATTGAGATATTCGAGGCGCGTCATCCAGAGGCGGCATTCGAACCTGCGCGTGAGCCATCCCGCCATCCCGACATGGTCAGGATGCATGTGCGTGACGATGACGCGGCTTGGCCTCTGTCCGGCGAGCGGCCCGTCCAGCACCTCGTTCCAGGCGGCAGTCGTGTCCTCGTTGTAGACGCCCGTGTCGACCAACGTGTAGCCATCCG
The DNA here is from genome assembly GCF_046027395.1 of Paraburkholderia dipogonis. Classification (GTDB taxonomy): domain Bacteria; phylum Pseudomonadota; class Gammaproteobacteria; order Burkholderiales; family Burkholderiaceae; genus Paraburkholderia; species Paraburkholderia dipogonis_A. The sequence continues at coordinate 105,788 of NZ_JAQQEG010000010.1, forward strand.
TGTCCGCAATCGTCCACAGGTTGATGTGGGTCAATGCCGAGGGCAGGGGCATGCGTATCCACTGCACACCGGGTGCGACCTCGCGCGTATCGCCGCGCTCCGGCGGCGTACCGCAGGGATAGCTGAGCACGCCGCGGGTATCGCTGCTGTGGTTGTCCGTCATCGTTGTTGTGTCCTTTCGTGTGCAGATCTACAGGATGCTTCACCCGTAAGACATGTATCGCGATTCGAGTGAAATGTCACCCTCCGTTCGGGGGGGGCGGCCGACGTGCCAGCCACTTTCCCGTCTCTGTCGGCGTGCGAACCGCGCATGCCGCGCGTGGGCGCCCCGTCTTTACGAGGGGGAGGCACAGCGCTTGAAAGATGCTTAAATCTGGACCCACTTCGACGTGCTGCCGCCCTGCATGCCAGAGGAGCGGTGCGCGTTGGCACGCGGACGGACGCAGCACGTGCCCCAGTTTCCCATTCCAAAGAGGAGAAAGACCATGAGCTACATCGCGCCACTCAAGGACATGATGTTCGTGATGAAAGAACTGGCGGGTCTTGACCGCGTCGCGACGTTGCCGGGCTTCGAAGACGCGACCGAGGAGACCGCGCAGGCCGTGCTCGCGGAAATCGCGAAGTTCTGCGGCGAAGTGGTGGCGCCGTTGAACGCACAAGGCGACAGGAATCCGAGCACCTGGCTCGACGGCAAGGTGACGACGACGGCCGGCTTCAAGGAGGCCTTCCGTCAGTTCTCCGAAGGCGGCTGGCAGGGCGTCATGCATCCGGTCGAATATGGTGGCCAAGGGCTGCCGAAGCTAATCGCGACGCCTTGCCTCGAGATGCTGAAGGCCGCGAATCTGTCGTTTTCAGCGTGTCCGTCTCTCACGGACGGCGCAATAGAAGCGTTGTTGATTGCCGGTTCGCAGGCACAGAAACAACTGTATTTGCCCAAGCTGGTGTCGGGTACGTGGACCGGCACAATGAATCTGACCGAGCCGCAGGCGGGGTCCGATCTGGCGCTCCTGCGCGCGCGAGCTGAGCCGCAGGGCGACGGCTGTTACAAGATATTCGGCACAAAAATCTTCATCACGTGGGGCGAGCACGATATGGCGGATAACATCGTCCACCTCGTGCTGGCACGCACCCCCGACGCACCCGAAGGTGTAAAGGGCATCTCCCTGTTCATCGTCCCCAAGTTCCTCGTCAACGAGGACGGCTCGCTCGGCGAGCGCAACGATGTGCATTGCGTATCGATCGAACACAAACTCGGCATCAAGGCAAACCCGACTGCCGTGCTGCAGTATGGCGACAATGGCGGTGCGACCGGCTATCTGATCGGCGAGGAAAACCGTGGCCTTGAATACATGTTCATCATGATGACAGCGGCGCGATTTTCGGTCGGCATGGAGGGCCTCGGTGTGTCGGGCCGCGCGTATCAGAAGGCGGCCGCGTACGCGAAGGAGCGGGTGCAAGGTCGGCCCTCCGACGGTTCCGCGAGGCACGCGGTCGCGATCATCCATCATCCGGACGTGCGCCGCATGCTGGCGACGATGCGCGCGCTAACCGAAGGGGCGCGCGCACTCGCGTACGTCGCGGCTGGCCATTGCGACATGGCGCATCGTCATCCGGACCCGGCAACGCGCGCCGAACATCATGCGCTCTATGAATTTCTGGTGCCGGTCATCAAGGGGTGGAGCACGGAGCTTTCGCTCGAAGTGACGGGCCTCGGTGTGCAGGTGCATGGCGGCGTGGGGTTCATCGAGGAGACAGGCGCCGCGCAGTACTACCGCGATGCACGCATTCTGCCGATCTACGAAGGCACCACGGCGATCCAGGCCAACGACCTCGTCGGCCGTAAAACGGTGCGCGACGGCGGCGAGGTCGCAAAGACGATTCTTGCGCAGATCGATCAAACGCTCGCGGCGCTGCAGGCACACGTTTCGTACGAGTTGAGTGCTGCCTTCCCGGCGCTGCATCGCCATCTTGCGGCGGGCCGGGGCGCGTTCGCGAACGCAATCGAATTCATGATCGCGCACTTCAGGAGTGATCCGAATGCGGCGTTCATTGGGAGCGTGCCGTACCTGAAGCTGACCGGGATCGTGCTGTGCGGCTGGCAAATGGCACGTGCACTGCTGGTGGCGGCGGACAGGATGCCCGACGATCCGTCGTTTTACGGCGCGAAGATTGCCACGGCGCATTTCTACGCCACACACGTGTTGCCCCAGGCGATAGCGTTCGAATTGACAATCCTCAGCGGACGGGGCGGTGAAGGTGTACTGGCGCTCGCCGAGGATCAGTTTTGACTGGCTGACTCCCCCTTCGTCCATACGCAGAAAACGGCGCCACGCGGGCGCCGTTTTTTCATTTGCGCTGCCCTTCGCAAGCTATCTAGTAAACCCGCCCCCTCCTTTTTACAGGGGAGGGGATAGGGGAGTGCTGGCAATCTGACACTTAGCTGTTTGATACGGCTGTCGTATGGAAAAGCAAATCCATCGTTCGAGATTTCAGAGGAGGTCGACTGAGGATCGCAGTGACAGGTTGAGACGTGACTAACAACATAAAAATCTGCGTTGAGTTCGATACAAGCGGGCGTCGGGACGGTGGATCGAGATTGCCTGATTCACCCGCAGTGGCAACCGGCGCAGCCCTGTCTGAATAAGAGTATCGGGGTTTGCGCGTGAGTGTGAACTCAGCCGGCAGGACAACAGGAGACAAAAAGATGTTTCGCAAGACAAAGCAAGGGGACTGGGTGCAGAAACTGCCGAGGCTGACAATTCTCGCGGGCCTGGTGTCGGCCGTCATGCCGATCTACGCGCACGCGTTCAGGATCGACACTGGATCTTCTGACTGGGAAGTCAACTGGGATAACACCGTTAGCTACAACATCGGTATGCGGGCCGAGGGCATCGATCCCATGATCGGAAATAATCCGAACTTCGATGACGGCGACTACAAATTCAAGCACGCCGGCGACATTGTCACCAACCGGCTGTCGGTGGTGTCCGAGTTCACCGCGGCTTACCAGGGGTACGTCGGTTTCAAACTGTCGGGCTCGGCATGGAAGGATTTTGCTTACGGCAGCGGCGACGTGACGAACCCGGGCATGTATGCGCCCGGCGTCACCTATCAGTCGATCAGGGCCTATCCGAACGGGCAGTACGGCTCCTATACGAACCGATACTACGTAGAGGGCGCGCAGCTGCTGGATGGGTTCGCTTTCTACAACTCGGAGATCGGCGGCAAGGCGATTTATTTCAAGGCCGGCCAGTTTACCGAGTACTGGGGTAATTCCCTCCTGTCTCCCACCCAGGGCATTTCGTATGGGCAGGGCGCGACTGACGGGATCAAGGCACTTAACTCGCCGGGCACCCAGACCAAGGAGCTGCTCCTGCCGCGTCCGCAGATCAGCCTGACAGCACAGGTGACACCGCAGGTGTCCGTATCGGGACAGTACGAGCTTGGGTGGCAGGCGAATCGTCTTGGCACGGGCGGCACCTACCTCGAGGCAAATGACGCTGTTGCCCAGGGGCCATCGGGCCTCTTTGTTACGACGTTGCCAGGCGCGGTGCGTCCGCTGTTTGGTTTGCCGCCGGGCGGCCCGTTTGGGTATGTCATCCCCCAGGGCACGGCTAACACGCCGCCGCAGCTGGACAACAACTTCGGACTCAAGACGAGCTGGACGCCGAGTTTCATGAACGGCGCGATGGGTTTCTATTTCCGCCGCTTCGACGAAACGCAGCCCTGGGTGTTGTCGGACTGGAAGAGCTTCCCGGCGTTGCATACCTCCCTGCCGACCGACTACCACCTGGCCTATAACCGCGGCGTCCAGCTGTTCGGCTATAGCCTCGATACGACGATCGGCAGCGTGGCCACGGGATTCGAAGCATCCTACCGGCGCAATACGGCCCTCAACACCGCGCTGAGTTCGAACATAGCGACCCAGACGGAAGGCGCGAAGGGTGATGTGCTGAACCTGGTCGCCAATGCAATCGTGCCTTTGTCGCGTTCGCCCCTTTGGGATACGGGTACGCTGATTGCCGAACTGTCGTACACGCACCTCATGTCCGTGACTCAGAATGCGTCGATCTATAACGGTCTGGGTTATGGCGGCTGCCCCTCCAACAACAAGTGGGCGGGGTGTTCGACCAAAAACTATGTGGGCGCCGGCGTCGTATTCCAGCCGCAATGGCTTCAGGTGTTCCCGGGCGTGGATCTGAGTATGCCGACCTCGATCACGGGCGGCCTCTATGGGAACAATCCGATCAACCCCGGCCCAGCGGGCGGGGGGCAGGGCTTTTTTATCTACTCCATTGGCGTCCAGGCACTGATTCGCCAGAAGACCACGGTCACGCTGGCCTACAACGGCTATCACGCGCACGTAAATGGTACTTCGACGACACCGAGCGGCTTGAGCTATGACAACAGCGGGGCCGCCGGGCTGGTCGATCTCAACGACCGCCCGTGGGTGTCGTTGACGATTCAATCGTCGTTCTGATTCGCACCAACAAGATAGTGGAGACATTCATGAAGATCTGGATTCATCTGGCTGCTGCCGGTCTGGTGGCGCTGCACGGCGCCGGCGCATTCGCTGCGGTATCGGCAGACGAGGCCAAACAGCTCGGCACTACGCTGACCGCGTTTGGCGCCCAGAAGGCGGCGAGTGCCGACGGCACGATTCCGGAGTACACCGGTGGACTTACCCAGGCACCGGCGGACTTTGTGCCCAATAGCGGCAAATGGCCCGACCCGTTCAAAGGTGAAAAGGCCGCCTTCAGCATCACCGCGGCGAACATGTCGCAATATGCCGACCAGCTGACACCGGGCGTGCAGGCGCTGCTCAAGCGGTTTCCCGACTACCGCGTCGATGTCTATCCGACGCATCGCACGATCCGCTATCCCCAATGGGTGCTCGACAACACGCTTAAGAACGCCACCAGCGCGAAGCTGACCGGCAAGATCGAGGGCGACGGCGTGGAGGGTGCATTCGGCGGGATTCCATTCCCGATTCCAAAGAACGGCTACGAGGTGATGTGGAACGCGCTGCTGAACTATCAGCGCACGCAATACGACGCGAGGAACGTGGGCGCCTTTCTGGTCGATACCTCGGGAGGACGCACCGATCTGCCGGTTCTGGATATTGTTGAATTCCGGCCGTACTACGACCGCGCGTTGGCGGGCAAGAACTTCACCGGGTCATATGACCGGCTGTGGGTGCAACAAAAGACCCCGCCGACGACGGCAGGAACGTCGATCCTGGTGGACTACCCGATTAACTATTCCGAAGCCGATCAGACGACCTGGGCGTATTTTCCCGCGCAACGTCGCACCCGCATGGCGCCCGACTACAAATACGACACCCCTGCGGCGAGCTACGGTGGCGTCACGTTCTGGGACGAGGCTGCGGTCTTCCGTGGCCGGATGGACCGGTTCGACTTCAAGCTGATCGGCAAGAAGGAAGTGTTCATTCCGTATAACAACTACAAGCTTTCGCAAATTCCGCCGGATGACCTGTTCGGACCCAAGCACACCAAACCGGATGCGGTGCGTTGGGAGCGGCATCGTGTCTGGGTCGTGGAAGCCACGTTGAAGGCTGATGCGCGACATGCGTATTCGAAGCGGGTCTTCTATGTCGACGAGGATAGCTGGGCATTCAGCGAATCAGACGGCTTCGGCCAGGATGGCAAGCTGTGGCGCGTCGGTCTCGACTATTCATTCAACTACTACGACGATGGCGGCGGCGTTTTCGCCACTTCGCTGGGCTTCTACGACCTGCAAAAGGGGAACTACTTTGTCGCCGGTACGGCTAGCCTGAGTGGTCCCATGCAAGTCCGTGTGGCCGAAAAACTGGAAAAGCCGATGCTGTTTACGCCAGCAGGCATGGCGGGAACCGGCCTCCGCTAATGCTCGCACCGCAGTCCGGCGGGTAGTGTACGGACTGCTTCCCGGCTGGATGGCGGCTGCACGCCGCCTCCGGCCGGGAGTGCAGGGACCCGATACGACATGATTGCGGATGCCTTGGAAAAGGCATCGGATGATCGAAGGTGAAACATGTTTCAGCAAACGTTTGTGGGCATCGCCCGCGGGAGTCTGCTGCTGGGCGCGCTGATGATGGCGAGCTCTGGCGGAGTCGCGGCGCAATCGTTGTCGGACACGAGCGCGCACCAGAGCGCGGGTGTGGTTTTGCACAAGGATCCGTTTGTCGATCCGCTGGATGAGGCTGCGGTGATGCACCGAAGCATCGCTGGGCGACCCCTGATGTCGGTCGTGCGTGCAGGAACGCGGCTTGTTGTGGCCGGCATGCGTGGCCTGATTGCGATGTCGGACGACAACGGCAAGACGTGGACCCAGGTGAGCTCGCCGGTCAGAAGCGATCTGCTCGCGCTGAGCTTTCCGACGGCGTTGGAAGGCTGGGCGGTCGGCCACGATGGCGTTGTGCTCCACACCGCCGACGGCGGTAAGACCTGGATCAAGCAGTTCGACGGCCGCATGGCCGCCACGGCGCTGATTGAAAACTACAAGACGCGCATTGCTGCCGGCGATGCCACGTTGCAACCCTACCTGGATCAACTGGTACTGAACTACAAAGCGGGACCGTCGCTGCCGCTTCTCGGCGTGGTGTTCCGGGATACGTTGCATGGATTCGCCGTCGGGCCGTTCGGCATGGCTATCGCGACTGACGATGGCGGGAAAACCTGGGCTCCCATTCTGGAGCGTATCGAGAATCCACAGTTTCTGCATCTGGACGCGATCCGTGAAGTGGCGGGCAAGGTGTATATCGCCGCCGAAAAAGGCACCGTCTTCTGGCTCGATCCGGACACGGGAAAGTTTCATCGCGTTGATACAGGCTATGCAGGAAGCTTCTTTGGCGTGACAGGCAACGAGGACGTGCTGCTCGCCTACGGGCTGCGCGGCACGGTCTATCGCAGTGCCGATCGCGGCGCCACATGGCGTGCGATGCAAAGTCCGCTGCATGGCACCGTGACCGGCGCGAGCTATGTGCCAGGGCTTCGCACTTTTGCGCTCGTGAGCAGCGCCGGTGAGATTGCAACCGCTGACGCATCGGCAAACGCGCTTCACCTTTCGAAGTCCACGCGGCCGACGCTCATCACTGCGGTACAGGCATTAGCGGGCAGCACGCTGGTTTTGTCAGGTCTCGATGGCGTGAGTTTCGCCGCGCTTCGGTAATCGCACCCGCTTCAGGATAAAGAATACAGGTATGTCACTGAACACTGAACGAATCGATTCAATGCCGGTTCTGAAGAACCGTGAGGATTTCGAATCGAAATCCGGCTCGCGCCTCGAGCGGCTCATTTTCAATCATCGGCTATGGATCGTCGTGCTGTGTGCGATCCTGACGGCGTTCCTCAGCTTTGAGGCGGCGAAGTCGACCGTCAGTGCGAGCTACGAACGGATGATGCCGCAGTCGAGCCCGTTCATCCGCAACTATCTCGAGAACATCGGCTCCCTGCGTGGCCTCGGCAACTCGCTGCGCATCGTGGTCGAAAACCGTAAAGGCAACATCTACGACCAGAAGTATCTCAAGGTCCTGCGGCAGGTCAATGACAAGATCTACGTGATTCCGGGCGTCGACCGGTCGTTCGTCAAGTCGCTCTGGATGCCGGTGGTACGGTGGACCGAGGTGACGGAAAACGGCTTCCAGGGCGGCCCGGTGATGCCGGACAACTATGACGGATCGGCCGGCAGCCTCGGTCAACTGCGCACGAACGTCGCGCGGGCCGGCATTGTCGGTTCATTGGTCGGCAATGACCAGCAGTCGAGCACGATCTTTGTGCCGTTGCTCGACCACTATGCGGATACGGGCAAACCGCTCGACGCGCGCGCGGTGTACGACGCAATCGAGAAGATCCGCGCTGAGTATGCCGGCGACGACATCAGCATTCACGTGATCGGCTTTGCCGAGGTGGTGGGCGACCTGATTCATGGGCTGATGCAGATCGCGGTTTATTTCGGTATCGCGGCGGCGATTGCGGCGGCGGTGATCTTCGCCTATACACGCTGCGTCCGGAGCACGGCACTCGTCATCTATTGTTCGTTGACAGCGGTGCTGTGGCAGCTTGGCATCGTTCGGCTGCTGGGCGTCGATCTCGATCCCTATTCGATTCTGGTGCCATTCCTGATCTTTGCCATCGGCGTATCGCATGGCGCCCAGAAGATGAACGGCATCATGCAGGATATCGGGCGTGGCACGGACCGCTATGTGGCGGCGCGTTACACGTTCCGCCGTCTGTTTCTTGCGGGGCTTACCGCGTTGCTGGCGGATGCGGTGGGATTCGCCGTGCTCATGCTCATCGACATTCCGGTGATCCGCGGCCTCGCACTTGCCGCCAGCGTCGGCGTGGCGGTGCTGATCTTTACGAATCTGGTGTTTCTGCCGGTGCTGCTGTCCTACACCGGCGTGACGCGCGCCGCTGCCACGCGCAGTTTGCGTGCCGGCGATCAGAACGCGCTTATCCGGCTGCTCATGCCGTTCACGCGCCGCCCCTATGCGTGCGGGGCTGTGCTGGTAGCGGGGATGCTCACGGCAGGAGGGCTGCTCATCGGCCAGCATCTGAAGATCGGCGATCTCGATCCGGGGGCGCCCGAGTTGCGCGCGGACTCGCGGTATAACCGCGACAACGCGTACATCACCGGCCACTATCGCCTGTCGACCGACCAGTTCGCGGTGATCACGAAGACGCCGCCCGGCGGGATCAACGACTTCAAGACGCTGATCGAAATGGACAACCTCGAGCAGCAGTTGCGGGATCTGCCGGGTGTGCAGACGACGACCTCAATCAGCAGTCTGAGCCGTCGCTACACGGCGGCGGGCTATGAAGGCGATCCGCGCTGGATGACCATCAGCCGCGATCCCGCCATATCGACCGACGCCGTCAACAACGCCTATGTCGCGAACCCTGAACTGGTGGATGGCGCCCGCGCTGTCGCACCCGTCGTCGCTTTCCTCGCTGACCACAAGGCGCAGACGCTGGCACGGGTGGTGAAGACGGTCGAAGCGTTCGCGGCCCAGCATAACGCCGGTGACCGCCAGTTCCTGCTGGCGGCCGGCAGCGCCGGGATCGAGGCGGCGACGAACATCGCGGTCGAGAAGGCCAACCGGATGATGCTGCTGCTCGTCTATGCCGCGGTCATCGTGCTGTGCTTCATTACGTTCCGTAGCTGGCGTGCGGTGGTGGTGGCCGTCGTGCCGCTCGTCATTACGTCGATTCTGTGCGAGGCGTTGATGGTGATGCTCGGCATCGGCGTGAAGGTCGCGACACTGCCGGTGACCGCGTTGGGTGTCGGCATTGGCGTGGATTACGCGCTCTACCTGGTCAGCGTTCAACTGACGTTGCTGCGGCAGGGCGCTTCGCTCGAAGACGCATACCGTGGAGCGCTCAGCTTTACCGGCAAGGTCATTGCGCTGATTGGCGTCACGCTTGCCGTCGCGGTGGTGACGTGGGCATGGTCGCCGATCAAGTTCCAGGCTGATATGGGCATTCTGCTTACCTTTATGTTCGTGTGGAACATGGTGGGCGCGCTCGTGCTGATTCCCGCGTTGTCATACTTCCTGCTGAATCATCGGAAGGTACCGCAGACCGCGGCATCGCAAGTTCTCGCCAGAGAATAGCGCCACGCGCGACCGAGGCGCCGTCCCGTAACCGTTTGCAACGAGGCCGTTGCGCGAGGCGACGCCCGTGCGACGGCCTTTCCCGCACGCGGCAGGCACGGCGTCACCCTGACGCCGGTGGCGCGTCCGCCACTGGCATAGGGGCGACGCCCCCCGGTCGGCATATTGGGCTGCGGCACCCCCCCTACATGGGAGGGGGGCATCCAGGCGGAAAGGTCCCTATCCTTCTTCCATGCCAACTGGCATGTCAGCACGTCAGATGGTCACACGGCGTCCGTTACACGCGTCCGTTACACGGCGTCCGCGAAGGTATCCGCAGCTGTTACGCATTTGCTTGAGTTTGTTTCGCGCGTCTGTCCGGCGCGATAGGCACAAAGAGGAAGGTTGTATGCGCTTTATCAGTCGGAGTATTGGCGGGGCCGCTTTGATGCTCGCCGCAGGGGGGGCCGCGGCGCAGTCAAACGTGACGCTGTATGGGGTGGTCGATACGTTCGTCCAGTACCTGAATAACGGCGGAAAGACTTCGATTTCCGAGCGAAGCGGCGGCAGCACGGGGTCGATGATCGGCCTGAAGGGCAGTGAAGATCTGGGTGGCGGACTGAAGGCGATCTTCGATCTGGAAAGCGGTTTCACGGCGAACAACGGCGCATTTTTTGTCGATAGCAGCAAGCTTTTCGAGCGTCAGTCATGGGTCGGACTCGCGAGCGACCACTACGGCACGCTGACATTCGGGCGTCAATATCAGCCGAGTTTCTGGATCGCCTATTTCGCCGAGCCGTTCCGGGGCAACGAAATCTTGTCGCCGTTCTCGGCGGGCATCTTGCCGGTGGACAAGCGGACCCTGTCTACCCAATACCCGGCAGGGCGGGTGGATAACTCGATCTTGTACCGCTCGCCGGTCTTGGGCGGTTTCAAGTTTTATGCGATGTACGCGCTTCCTGACACGGTGACCCAGCCAGTGCCGGTCACTTCGGGCGATGTCCTCGATGTCGGGGTGACCTACGAAGGCTATGGGCTTTACGCGGGCCTCGCGTATCAGAGCCAGCATGCGGGCTCTGAAACGTTCCCCGGGCTGCCGGCTGCGCTGAATCTGCTGCCGACGGAGCACTTCACGGGCGCACTGGCGTACCGGCTGGGCATCGTGAATCTCCAGTTCATCTATACCTATGCCCGGCCGGGCAATGCGCCGGCGGGTTCGCCGGCGGCGCAGCTCAATGCGGGGCATTCGGTCAGCGTGGCCGAACTGGGCGCGACGATTCAGGCCACCGCGGCGGACGTGATCGAGGTGGCCGCGGTTGAGCGCAACGTGCGCGGCGCTCACGACAACACGGTTGGCATCGAGCTGGGCGCTGATCACAACCTGTCCAAACGCACGAGCGTCTACATGCGTGCGGGCTATATGAAGAACCACGGCAGCGCGACGGCGAGCTGGCCAGGGGTATCGGTGACCGGGACAGGCACGTCGCAGACCCTTTTCGCGCTCGGCATCATGCATCGATTCTGACGGGCACGCGCACGATCCGAGGGGGTGCCTGGTGGGGGCCGTTGCGTTGCAGAGGAGTCGTCCGATTGCGCAGCATCCTGAACGTACAAACGTAGAGAATGAGGAAGAAAGATGAAACTGCAAAACAAGGTAGCTGTCGTCACGGGCGCCGCTTCGGGTCTCGGGCTCGCCACCTGCCAGGCGCTGGCGGCGGCGGGTGCCACGGTGGTCGGCTTCGATCTGGACAAGACGAAGCTTGACGACGCGCTCGGCACGGGCATCAAAGGGATCGCCGTCGACGTGGCCGACGAAGCCAGTGTGAAGGCTGGCATCGATGCGGTCGTCCACGAATACGGTCATGTGCATATCGCCGTCAATTGCGCCGGCGTGCTCGGACCCTGCAAGACGATTTCGAAAGGCCAGCTTTTTCCGTCGGATCTCTGGAACCGCGTGATCGGCGTGAACCTGACGGGCACCTTTAATGTGATTCGCCATGCAGCGCTCGCGATGACGGCCAACGAACCGGAAGAGACCGGCGAGCGTGGCGTGATCATCAACACCGCATCGGGTGCGGCTCGCGGGGGGCAGATGGGGCAGGCCGCTTACAGCGCGAGCAAGGCGGCGGTGATCGGTATGACCACTCCCGTGGCGCGCGACCTCGCGGAGCACGGTATTCGGGTCGTGTCGATTGCGCCGGGTTTGTTCGAGTCGGGCATGTCGGCCGGTATGCCGCCGAAGGTGTCGGACGGATTGATCGAGAAAATGCTGTTCCCGCGGCGCATGGGCAAAGCGAGCGAATTCGCAGCCCTGGTTCAGCACGTGATCGAGAACGCCTATTTGAATGCGACCACACTCGACATCGATTGCGGCACGCGATAGCCATGTCTCAGCGGTGGCGTGCGCTCAGAGTCGGCGCGTGCCGCTGCCCATAGAGAATCTCAGCAGGCAAGGAGAAGGTTGTGAAGATTTTAGTTGCAGTTAAAAGAGTGGTTGATGCGAATGTGAAGGTCGGCGCGAAGTCGGATGGCACGGGCGTCGATCTGGCGAATGTGAAGATGTCGATGAACCCGTTCGACGAGATCGGCGTGGAAGAGGCAGTACGTCTGAGAGAAGCGGGCGTGGCGACCGAAGTGATCGCCGTGTCGGCGGGTGTGACGCAATCGCAGGAAACGCTGCGCACGGCGCTGGCGATCGGCGCGGACCGCGCGATCCTGGTCGAGTCGAACGAAGAGCTGCAGCCGCTCGCCGTCGCCAAGCTGCTGAAGGCGCTGGTCGACAAGGAACAGCCTGGGCTGGTCATTCTGGGCAAGCAGGCGATCGACGACGATTCGAACCAGACCGGCCAGATGCTGGCTGCGCTGGCGAACCTGCCGCAAGCCACGTTCGCGTCGAAGGTTGTCGTGGCTGACGGTAAGGCGACGGTGTCGCGCGAAGTCGACGGCGGCGCGGAAACGCTGTCGCTGACGCTGCCGGCAGTGGTCACCACCGACTTGCGCCTGAACGAGCCGCGCTACGTGACGCTGCCGAACATCATGAAGGCGAAGAAGAAGCCGCTGGAAATCGTCAAGCCGGAAGATCTGGGTGTCGACGTCGCGTCGCGCCTGAAGACGCTGAAAGTCGCCGAGCCGCCGAAGCGCTCCGCCGGTGTGAAGGTGCCGGATGTGAAGACGCTGGTCGAGAAGCTGAAGACCGAAGCCAAGGTGTTGTAGTTAGGACCTGAGAGATAAAAAATGACGAATCTAATAATTGCAGAGCACGACAACGCGTCGATCAAGGCCGCGACGCTGAATACGATTGCCGCCGCGCAGAAGATTGGCGGTGATATTCACGTGCTGGTCGCAGGGCACAACGCACAAGCTGCAGCGGATGCGGCAGCGAAGATTGCTGGCGTGAGCAAGGTGTTGCTGGCCGACGCGCCGCAGCTCGCAGCAGGCCTCGCAGAAAACGTCGAAGCGACGGTGATGAACATCGCGAAGGATTACACGCACATCCTCGCGCCGGCGACTGCCTATGGCAAGAACATCGCGCCGCGTATTGCGGCGAAGCTCGATGTTGCGCAAATCAGCGAAATCACTGCAGTGGCTTCGGCTGACACTTTCGAACGCCCGATCTACGCTGGCAACGCGATCGCAACGGTTCAATCTCAAGATCCGATCAAGGTCATCACGGTCCGCACGACCGGCTTCGACCCGGTGGCGGCCGACGGCGGCAGCGCGACGGTCGAGAAGATCGAAGCCGCAGCGGATACCGGCCTGTCGCAGTTCGTGAGCCGCGAAGTGACGAAGCTGGACCGTCCAGAACTGACCTCGGCGAAGATCATCGTCTCGGGTGGCCGCGGTCTGGGCAACGGCGAGAACTACACCACGGTTCTGGAACCGCTGGCAGACAAGCTGAACGCGGCGCTGGGCGCATCGCGCGCAGCCGTCGATGCGGGCTTCGTGCCGAACGACTATCAGGTTGGGCAGACCGGCAAGATCGTCGCGCCGCAACTGTACCTTGCAGTCGGTATCTCGGGCGCGATCCAGCATCTGGCCGGGATGAAAGACTCGAAGGTCATTGTCGCGATCAACAAGGATCCGGAAGCGCCGATTTTCAGCGTTGCCGATTACGGTCTCGTCGGCGATCTGTTCGAGGTGGTGCCGGAACTCGCGAGCGAACTTTAATTGCGGGCATAGACAGGTTAGCGACTACACAGTCCTGCACACCGACACGCCCCCCCACTCGTGGAGGGGCCATTCGAAGCCCATCACGGTACCTTTAAAGCGTGCGCAAAAACCTGGAGTGGCGGCGGCACGCTTGCCTTCTTCAGCATTGCGCGATATCGGCGTGCGCGTCCATCAGCCGCAGTGTCCCGCGCATGGTGAAGCGCATGGCCCAGCAGACCTGTTGTCTGGACAAGCGGGTTGGCGCGCCGTGTAATACAGGACGTTGGCGTAGTCGGAGAAACAAATGGGTACTCGAGAAAAGTCGTTGCGCGTACTGGTTGAGAATTGGATGGGACCTGACGCGGCGAAGCATGCCCGCGTGACCCGTTTCAGTCACTCCCGCCGTAAGCAGTGGCGCTATGTGTGTGTGGAAGCCGATCGACCGTCAGGCACGCTGGCGTTCGTCTTCTTTCGTCACGACGAGGGATCGTGGTGCGTATTCCCCCCGGAATACAAGCGACCAACGATGAATATCGTACGAACCATCGCTTCGCCGGCCACGAGTCCTGACTGCGCAAGGCAATTTTCAGGCGACGAGGCTCTTCACGTCGCCTGAGCGGCCGGAGCGCCAGTGTTTGGCTCGGCAGCCGCTTGTGAATGCCAGCAATGCGCTTGGGCTAATCGATGCCGCAGGAAGCGGGACTGTCACAGGTCCGCGGCGCCGGTCGACGTTTTCCCAGATTAAAAAAAGTCGCGTGGCTCGCGTGAGACGCGACTTATACCGTTTTTATAAGCATGGAGACCTGGTTCAGTGTGTATCTCGACAGTCCTCGAAGATGACTTCGCCCCCAAGCGCGAGTCGATGCAATACGACGTGGTGATCGTCGGCGGCGGGCCGGCCGGCCTGTCCGCGGCGATCCGCCTGAAGCAGCTGGCACAGGAAAAAGGCGCGGAGATTGGCGTCTGCGTATTGGAAAAGGGCTCAGAGGTCGGTGCTCATATTCTCTCCGGCGCGGTAATGGACCCCCGCGCCCTTACCGAACTGATTCCTGACTGGAAGGAAAAAGGCGCGCCGCTGAATGTGGACGTGACCGAAGACCGCTTCCTGTTCCTGTCGAAAACCGGTTCGAAGAGCGTGCCGACCTGGGCTCTGCCGGGCAACTTCAAGAACCACGGCAACTACGTTGTGAGCCTTGCGAATGTCACGCGCTGGCTGGGACAGCAGGCCGAGGCGCTGGGCGTCGAGATCTTCCCGGGCTTTCCGGCTGCCGAAGTGCTGTACAACGACGACGGCTCCGTGAAAGGCGTCGCCACGGGCGATCTGGGCATCGGCAAGGAGGGGCAGCAGACCGAGAATTTCCAGCTCGGCATGGAGCTGCACGCCAAGTACACGCTGTTCTGCGAAGGCGCACGCGGCCATCTCGGCCGTCAGCTGAACGACCGGTTCAAGCTGCGCGACGGTGTCGATCCACAGGTCCACGGCCTCGGCATCAAGGAACTGTGGGAAATCGATCCTTCGAAACATAAGCCGGGTCTGGTGATCCATACCGCCGGCTGGCCGCTGGAGAGCGACACCTACGGCGGCTCGTTCCTCTATCACCTGGACAACAACCAGGTGATGGTCGGCTTTGTGGTGGGTCTGGGCTATACGAATCCGTACCTGTCACCGTTCGAGGAGTTCCAGCGCTACAAGACGCATCCGGCGATCCGCGAGTTCCTCGAAGGCGGCAAGCGCGTGTCGTACGGCGCGCGGGCGATCACCGCGGGCGGCCTGATGTCGCTGCCGAAGCTGGTGTTCCCGGGTGGCGCGCTGGTGGGTGACGATGCGGGCTTCCTGAATGCATCGCGGATCAAGGGTTCGCATGCGGCGATCAAGACCGGCATGCTGGCGGCCGATGCGGCGTTCGATGCGGTGCAGGCGGGACGTCAGGCCGATGAACTCACTGCTTATCCGGAGAGCTTCAAGACCTCGTGGCTGCACACTGAACTGTATCGTGCGCGCAACTTCAAGCAGTGGATGAGCAAGGGGCTGTACCTCGGCACCTTGATGGTCGGTGTCGAGCAGAAGCTGCTGGGCGGCAACGTGCCGTGGACGCTGCATCACCAGCATTCCGATCACGAGATGCTGAAACCCGCGTCGCAGTGCAAGCCGATTGTCTATCCGAAGCCGGATGGGAAGCTGACGTTCGACCGCCTGTCTTCGGTGTTCATTTCGAACACCAATCACGAAGAGAATCAGCCGGCTCACCTCACGCTGAAGGACGCAAGCGTTCCCATCAACGTCAATCTGCAAATCTACGCAGGACCGGAAGCCCGTTTCTGTCCAGCAGGCGTGTACGAGTTTGTGAAAGACGAGAGCGACGACGACCGGCTTGTCATCAACGCGCAGAACTGTGTGCATTGCAAGACCTGCGATATCAAGGACCCGACGCAGAACATCGTCTGGGTCACGCCTGAGGGGGGCGGCGGTCCGAATTACCCGAATATGTAATCGGCACGTCGTGAAATGGGCCGCAGAATCAGGATGGCCGATTTCACGCGATTAACGCATTGGCGTCGTGTTCATCGCCTCGCCGAGCCATCGTTCTTTTCAAAGACATGACGCGATCATTCAGCTTTCAAACCGTTCCCACCATCGTCGTCGAGTTTGGCGCGGCGCGACGCCTTGGCGCGTTGCTTCGCGAGACGTATCGCTCCCAGACTCGCCTGTGCGTCGTTACCGACAGTGCACTGAAAAGAAGCGGGCTACTCGATCCGGCACTGAACGACTTGTGCGCACACGGGTGGCATGTGACGCTGGTCGACGATGTGATCGCCGATCCGCCGGAGCACATCGTGATCGAGGCGGCGAACCGCGCGCGCGCCGCCGACGCGGAGGTCATACTCGGGCTGGGCGGCGGCTCGTCGATGGACGTGGCCAAGCTGATTGCGATTCTCGTGCCTGGCAGTCAAACGCTGGCCGAGATCTACGGCGTCAGGAAAGTGACCGGCGCACGCCTGCCTCTCGTGCAGATGCCGACAACCGCAGGGACCGGCTCGGAGGTGACGGCGGTGTCGATCGTGACTACCGGCGAGACGACCAAGACGGGCGTCGTGGCGCCCCAGTTGTACGCGGACCTCGCCATCCTCGACGCTGAGCTCACGCTGGGGCTGCCACGGCACGCAACCGCCGCGACGGGCATCGACGCGATGGTTCATGCCATCGAAGCCTATACGTCGGTACACCTGAAGAATCCTGTTTCCGACATGCTGGCGATGAAGGCGCTTTCGTTGCTGTCGCGCAATCTGCTGCGTGCTTGCGACAACGGCAGCGATCGCGCGGCGCGTGAGGCCATGCTGCTCGGTGCGATGTTCGCGGGGCAGGCATTCGCCAATTCGCCGGTGGCCGCCGTGCATGCGCTCGCCTATCCGATCGGTGGCATTTTTCATGTGCCGCACGGTCTGTCAAACGCACTCGTGTTGCCGCATGTGATGAAATTCAATGTCGAGGCGGCTTCGCATCTGTACGCGGAGCTTGCCGACATTGTGGTGCCAGCCGCAGCCTGCAGCGACGAATCGAAGGCGTACGCGCTGATCGACCACATCGATTGTCTGATAGAGGCGGCAGGCATCGCGCGGACACTGCGCGAGGTCGGCGTTCGACTTGAGGACCTGCCACGCATGGCCCGCGACGCGATGCTGCAGACGCGCCTGCTTGTCAATAACCCTCGTCCCGTCGAGGAGGGCGACGCACTGGCGATCTACCGCGCCGCGTTCTGACGCTCGGCCCGCCAGTCTGCAACCTGAACGCACCTATTGGATCAGGTTCCGATTCCGTGCCCATACCATCGCGTCGTAGCGGCTCGATACTTCCAGTTTCGAAAAGACATTGCGCAGGTTCCATTTCACGGTCTCGACCGTGATTTTCAACGTCAGCGCGATGCGCTTGTTGGACATGGCCTGTGCCACCAGCTCGAGTATTTCGATTTCCCGTTGCGTCAGCGCGGCCTGTCCCCGGCCGGCGCGCGAGTGCGGTTCCGCCGGTACGGCCAGGCCTTTCGCCGTGCCGTCGTCGGGAAATCCCGCCAGCAGTTCGCGTGCGAATTGCAAGGATCGGTCCTGCGATCCCTGTTTTTTCACCAGCAGCGCGAGTTCTTCGCGTGCGAGCAAGCCTTCGTCCAGAAAAGTGCGCACGAGGCCCAACTGGCAGCCGAACTGGACGGCCCGGCTGCGCGATGCCATCGCGTCATCCGTCCGCCCCAGCTCATCGAGCGCGCGCGCCGAAAGCAAATCGACCAACGTGAGCAGCTTGCCCCGTTTAAGCGCCAGCGCATACCGGCGCGCCTCTTCGAGCGCCTGAATGGCAAGCTCCGGCCGCTCGCCGAGATTCATGCGCGCTCGCGCAAGGGCCGCGGCGGCCGGGATTTCGGCCAGGAAGCCCTGACTGTCGGCGTGAGCGCCGGCGAGCTCATCGAGGGCTGCCATCACCGTCGCGGCGTGCACTTTGTCGCCTTTGGCGAGCAGGATCTTGAGCTGCTCGGCGAGCATGAGCGCGACCGGGCGATCCAGCCCCACGGTGCGAAAGCGCACGACCTGCCGCTGCAGGAACGCGAGTGCCGCACCAGGACTCTCCTGCAACAGGTCGAGCCGGGCCCGGCAGAGTGAAGCCCGTACGGTCACTTCCACGCCTGATGATTCCAATAATCCGTGGCGGTTGGCGAGTGTCTCGCGTGCATCGTCGATACGGTTGAGCTCGTAAAACGCGTCGGCGACGAATGCCGAGCAAACATTGGCGGGCACGGACTGATCGCCGAATTCTTTTTGCGCTCGTGCCAGCAGTGGTGAAGCAAGTCGTTCAGCCTCGAGTGCGTTCCCCTCCAGCAAGAGCAACAGGACGCGCGTATTTTCTGCGACGATCGCCATGTCGCTGTTTTCGTCGCGCGGAAGCATGGGGTGACGGTCCAACAGGCTTCGAGCATCGGCGAAGCGTCCTGCACCCGCATAGGCGGTGGCCAACACGGAAAGCGCGAGATACCGCAGGAACGGGTTATCGGCAGCGGCGTCGGGCTGCGACTCCAGCAGATCGATCGCGTGCTTCGCGTCGTCTCGCTGCAGTGCGATGACGGCATGGATCAGCGGCAGGCGGCTCGCAATATCAGGGTGCCGGGCGGCTTCGCTTGCTTGCAGTTGTGTCAGCCGCGCCTGCGCAATAGGCGCGCGCGCAGCCATCGCAACGGCGAGGCAGGCGAGGAAGGAGAGCTTGCGATGCTTGAGCAGCGTCTCGGGAGACAGGCGCTCGAGCAAGCCGAGGATCGGCCCGAGGTATCCCAGCGTCCAGTTTGCCGGCACCGCGCCTTCGATCACCGAAGCGGCGAGATCCACGTCTCCCGCCAGGTTGGCATGACGCACCGCCTCGACGAGCAACTCGTTGGCGGCAAACCAGCGGCTCGCGCGGCTATGCAGATCCGCGATGGCGTGCACGCCGCGCCGTTCCACGCGCGTATTGAGGAATTCGCTGAACAACCGGTGGAAGCGAAACCAGGGCGTGCGATCGTCGAGATCGACAGGCTGGATCGGCAGATTCTCGAACTCCATGCGCCTCAGCAGTTCGGCCGCGCGCGGATTGCCGGTCACGTACTCCGCAAGCGGTGCGTTGAAACGGCGAAACAGCGAGAGTGTCTCGGCGAACTCGACGAGTTCGGCGGGCAGGTCAGCGAGCACCTCCTCGCTGAGGTAGGTTTGCAGATCGTTTGAACGCCACACCACGTCGCGCAAGCGGCTGCCGGCACCCGGGTGGTTTTTCAGCATGATGGCGATCAGTTGAAGGCAGGACGGCCAGCCGCCTGTCATCTCATAGATGAGACCCGCGTCGTCCGCGTTGACTTTGCCCGGCCCGAGGTTCCCGTCGAGAAAGCTGCGCGTTTCCGTGGCACTGAACGGCAACTCCACGCAGTCGATCTCGACCATCTGGTCCATCACGCGAAGCCGGCCCAGGCTGAGTGGCGGGGCTGAACGCGACGCGATCACCAGATGGAAATTCGCGGGACACTGGTCGAGCAGCTTCTGCACCAGTTTGTGTATCCACGGATCCTCGACGTGATGGTAGTCGTCGAGGACGAGAAACAACTCACTCGCGAGATTGGCGATGCCCGCAAGCACGCTCGCGATCATCTCGTCGATCGCACTCTGGCTGCTGCCCTCGACGAACAGGTCGAGCTCGACCGCGACGCCGATCTGCTGCAGGGCGGCAAAGAAGACAGCACAGAAATCCGTGAAACCGCTGTCGTCGGAAGTCAGGGACAGCCACGCCACTTGCGCATGCGATTGCAGACAGGTTTGACGCCATTGTGCAAGCAGCGTGGTTTTGCCGTAGCCGGCGCTGCCTGTGACGAGCGCCAGCTTGCGTTGCTGTGTCTGCGAAAGCAGGCTCAGCAAGCCGGCGCGCGGCACATGCCTGGCGCTGATACGGGGCGGTGCGAACTTCGTCGAAATCAGGAGTTTGGTCGAGTGCATCGTCAGGCCGTCAACAGTGAACAATGGCGCCGCGCGCAGCCGAGGCGCTGCTGGAGCGTTCGCTATGGCGTAACCCGTTGCGATTTCGCGTGCCGGCGCCTGCCGGCCGCCAGGATGATCGACCCGTTTCGCGCATGTCGGGAACAGGCAGGACGCAGCGTTCCGTCCAGCTTAGAGCGGGTCGGTCGCGGTAGAGCCCCTCGTTTCGAGGGGTGTGGGGAAGATACCGACAAGCGTCGGGTGTCGCGCTGACGCGTGCTGTGCTCGCTGTTTCTGTACCGGCGGGCAAGTTTGAACGCCCCCTAGAAAGGAAGGGGCGGGTGCGGGGCGGCTCTGCCTATTATGGCCCAGTGCCGATTCCCCCGAACGGCGTGAATAACAGGTGGAGGAGAGCGTATGACACGCAAGGTGGTAGTCGCCGGTGTAGGGATGGTCCCGTTCAAGAAACCCGGTGCCAGTGAAACGTATGACCTGATGGGTGCGCAGGCTGCGCGATTCGCGCTTGCCGATGCAGGCGTGACCTACCAGGCGATCCAGCAGGCGTATGCCGCATTCGTCTACGGCGATTCGACGGCCGGCCAGCGCGCGCTGTACCACGTCGGCATGACGGGGTTGCCGATCTTCAACGTCAACAACAACTGCTCGACCGGTTCCACGGGCCTGTTTCTCGCACGCCAGGCGATCGTATCGGGCGCGATCGACATCGCGCTGGTGGTGGGGTTCGAACAGATGAATCCGGGCGCGCTCGGCAGCTACTTCAACGACCGTCCGCTGCCTTCCGATCTGTTCAACCAGCAATGCGACCGGCTCGGCGTGCCGACCGACATTCCGCCCGCGCTGCGCATCTTCGGCGGGGCCGGTATGGAGCACATGAAGCGCTTCGGCACGCCGATGGAGAGCTTCGCGAAGATTCGCGCCAAGGCGAGCCGCCACGCGGCGAACAACCCGCTTGCGGTGTTCCGCAAGGTGGTGAGTGTCGAGGACGTCATGAACGAGCAGGTGCTGTGGCCCGGCGTGATGACGCGCTTGATGGCCTGCCCGCCGACCTGCGGCGCGGCGGCGGCCGTCCTGTGCAGCGAAGACTATGCGCGCAAGCATGGTCTCGATTCGCGCGTGTGGATCGCCGCCCAGGCGATCACGACGGACAAGGAGGAATCTTTGCACGGCGACGACCTGCGCTACGTGGCAGGGTACGGCATGTCCAAGGACGCCGCGAGTCAGGTCTACGAGACGGCGGGCGTGGGTGTGGAAGACGTGGACGTGGTCGAGCTGCATGACTGTTTCGCACACAACGAACTGATCACCTACGAAGCGCTTGGCCTGTGTCCGGAAGGTGGCGCAGAGAAGTTCATCGACGACGGTGACAACACTTACGGCGGTCGCTATGTCGTCAACCCGTCCGGCGGCCTGCTGTCGAAAGGACATCCGCTCGGCGCAACGGGTCTCGCGCAATGCACCGAACTCGTCCAGCAACTGCGCGGCACGGCGGGTGAGCGCCAGGTCGAAGGTGCACGGATCGCCCTGCAGCACAACGTCGGCATCGGCGGCGCTTGCGTCGTGACGATGTACCGGAACTGAGCGGGAGACGCTGATGGACTTTCAACCCGATCAGGGACTGGACGCATTTCGCGACGAGGTTCGTACGTTCCTGCGCGAGAACTTGCCGGCCGACCTTGCCGGCAAGCCGGTGGGCAGCGTCAGGTCGATGCGTGCCGATCTCGTGCGCTGGCAGCGCATCCTGAATCAGAAAGGATGGGGCGCGCCCTATTGGGCAGCGAAGGATGGCGGCACCGGTTGGAGCGTGCTGCAGCGGCTGGCGTTCGATGAAGAGTGCGTCGCCGCGGGAGCGCCCACTCAGGACGGCTTTGCGCAGAAGCTGCTGGGCCCGGTACTCAACGAGTTCGCGTCGCCCGAGCAGAAAGCCGAACACCTGCCGTTGATCTTCGCCGGCGAGCGGCTGTGGTGCCAGGGTTTTTCGGAGCCGGGTTCGGGATCGGACCTCGCGTCACTTCGCACGCAGGCGGTGCGCGAGGGCGATCACTACGTGGTGAACGGCCAGAAGATCTGGACCAGCTATGCGCATGAGTCGGACTGGATCTTCCTGCTGGTGCGCACCGATACCGAAGTGAAGAAGCAGGCCGGTATCAGTTTCCTGCTGGTGGACATGAAGACGCCGGGTATTACGGTGCGCCCGATTCGCAGTATCGACGATTGCCATCACCTGAACGAAACCTTCTTCGACAACGTGCGGGTGCCGGTTGGCAATCGCGTCGGCGAAGAGGGCGCCGGTTGGAACATTACCAAGTTCCTGCTCAACAACGAGCACGCCTCCGCGGCCGATCTGCCGATCTTGCGCCGCTACCTGATGCAGCTCAAAAAGCTCGCGACAAGGCAGCTCGCCGGCGGCCAGGCATTGATCGAGCAATCTGAGTTCGCGCTGAAGCTGGCGCGGCTGGAGGCGGAGGTCAACGCGATTGCGATGATGGTCAAGCGCGTCGCTGCGATGGAGCAGGATCATAGCCCCGCAGCGCATGCGATGGGCTCGATCCTGAAGGTGCGTGGCACCGAGCTGCAGCAAAGGCTCAGCGAGTTCGCGCTCGAGGCGCTCGGCGACTATGGCGCGATCGCGTATCCGGAGCCGCACGATGACGCGCAGGGCGAGGCGCTGCCGCTGCAGGAAGTTGGGCGCGGCATTGCCAACGAGATGTTCTTCCGGCGTGCGTCGACGATTTATGGCGGCACGAGCGAAGTTCAGCGCGGCATCATCGCGAAGATGCTGTTTCAATTCTGAGTTGGGCTATCGATCATGAACTTCAACCTGAATTCCGAGCAGCAACTGCTGCAGGACAGCGTGCGCCGCTTTGTCGACAAGGCCTACAGCTTTGAAGCGCGAACCGCGTCGCTCAAGGCGGGCGCTACCCGTAGCGCTGCGCACTGGCAGACGTTTGCCGACAACGGCTGGCTCGCCGCAGCGCTGCCCGAAGCGGCCGGCGGTCTGGGCGGCACGCTCATCGACACCGTATTGATCGCCCACGAATTTGGCCGTGGTCTGGTGGTGGAACCGTATCTGGGCTGCGCGGTGCTCGCGGCGCAAACGCTGGTGGCCGCCGCCACGCCGGCGCAGCTCGAACAGTTGCTGCCGCCGCTTGCAGAGGGTTCGCGCAAGCTCGCACTCGCGTACAGCGAAGCGCAGTCATGTGGTTTTGCCGAGCCTGTCCAGTTGCATGCGAAGGCCACCGCGGACGGCTATACGCTGCACGGCCGCAAGACACTGGTAGCGGGCGGGCTCGACGCCGACAGTTTCATCGTGTCAGCGATCGCGCCAGACGCGCCCGGCATCACGCTCTTCCTGGTGGACGCCGCCAGCACGGGCTTGACGCGTCGCGCGTTGCCGCTACATGACGGTAGCTGGGCCGCGGAAGTTTCGTTCGAAGGCGTACGCGTGCCGCGTGACGCCGTGCTCGGAGCGCCCGGCCAAGGTTTGGCCGCACTGGAGCAGGGCCTCGCACACGGCACTGCGGCGCTGTGCGCGGAGCTGGTGGGCGGGATGGAGAAGGCAATCGCGATTACCGCCGAATACCTGAAGATGCGCAAGCAATTCGGCGTCCCGATCGCCAGCTTCCAGGCACTGCAGCATCGCATGGCCGATATGGCTGCGGAACTGGAAGTGGCGCGTTCGATGCTGTACGCGCTGCTCGCGTCGATTGACAACGATGATGCGGCAACGCGTCAGCATACGGTCTCGCAGGCCAAGGCGCTGATCGGGCGGGCGGCGAAATTCGTGTGCGGCCAGGCGATTCAGTTGCATGGCGGAATCGGCATGACCGAAGAATATGAGGTCGGTCATTACTACAAACGCGCCGTGGTAGCCGATGTTCTGCTGGGCAGCAGCGGCCGGCATGAGGCGGCCTGTGCGGCGCAATTGCAGAAAACCTTGCTTCAGGGAGACAACGCAGCATGAAGATTTTCGAAAAAATCACCGACCTGCAGCCGCTGGTCGGCGAATCGATCGGTACGAGCGATTGGCTGCTGATCGACCAGCACCGCGTGAACCTGTTCGCGGACGCCACCGGCGATCACCAATGGATCCACGTAGACGTCGAGCGGGCCAAGGCCGGGCCGTTTGGCGGTCCGATTGCGCATGGCTTCCTGACGCTGAGCCTGCTGCCGGCGTTCTTTGCAACCGCTTTCGAGATCCGCGAGACGAAGAGCGGCCTGAACTACGGGCTGGACAAGGTGCGTTTCGTCGCGCCGGTGCCCGTGGGCAGCCGGCTGCGCGCGCACTTCCGCTTGCTCGCGTGGGAGGCGCTCGCCAACGGCGGCGCACAACTGAAGATCGAGATGACCGTCGAATGCGAAGGGGGCACGAAGCCCGCGTGCGTCGCGGAATCGATCACACGCCTGTTTCCGTAACTGACTGAGGCAGGGTCGTGGTTCACGATCGTGTCCGACTTCTGATTCCGAAGAATCAGCAATGACTATTAATCTGGAGAGCAAACCATGACAATTCGTTTTGATGGCAAGGTCGCCATTGTGACCGGCGCGGGCGCCGGTTTGGGCCGTGTTCACGCGCTGGCGCTGGCCGCACGTGGCGCGAAGGTCGTCGTCAATGATTTCGGCGGCGCGCGCGATGGCAGCGGCGGCTCGTCCGAGGCGGCGCTCGCGGTGGTCGAGGAGATCGTCAAGGCAGGCGGCATGGCGATCGCCGACGGTGCGAATGTGGCCGACTACGATCAGGTGCAGAAGATGGTTGAGCGCACGGTGACGGAGTTTGGGCGCGTCGACATCCTCGTGAACAACGCCGGCATCCTGCGCGACAAGAGTTTCCAGAAGCTCGAGATGGCCGATATCAAGGCGGTGCTCGACGTGCACCTGATGGGCTCGATCAATTGCTCGAAGGCGGTGTGGGAGATCATGCGTGCGCAGGAGTTTGGGCGCATCGTGATGACCACGTCGTCCTCGGGCATGTATGGCAATTTCGGCCAGGCGAACTATGGAGCCGCGAAGATGGCGGTGATCGGCCTGATGAACGCACTGACGACCGAAGGCCGCAAGTACAACATCAAGGTGAACACGATCGCGCCGGTGGCGGCCACGCGCATGACGTCCGACATTCTGCCCGAAGCGATGCTGCAGCGGATCCAGCCGGAACGCGTGACGCCGGCGGTGCTGTTCTTGTGCGGCGAGGATGCGCCGTCGAAGACGATTATCGCAGCGGGCGGCGGTGCGTTTGCCGCGGCGACGGTGGTGGAGACCGCGCCGGTGCTGCTGTCGGACGCGGAGCTGACGCCCGAAGGCATCGCGGCGCGCTTCGACGAGATCGCGAACTGGAGCACGGCGCGCGCCTATGAAGAGTCGGGCCCGCAGGTGCAGGCGTTCCTGAAGCTGGCTTGCGGCCAGTAACGGAGTGAACGGCCCCGGTGGTGATGCTGCCGGGGCCGTTTTCGTATTGAAGCGGCGGGGGCTGTAGATGCCGGTGCTGAAAATCCGGCGTGGTGGGCGGCCGGCGCGCGAGGCCGCATAATCATAGATGGCAGGGATTAGAAATGGCAATTTGGCTCAAGCGAGGCGCCGAGGCGGAGGTTCTGAAGGCGGCCGCGCGCGAAGTACGCGAAACGGTTGAAGCAACGTTGGCAGATATCGAGGCGCGAGGCGATGCCGCGGTGCGTGATCTGTCGATCCGCTTCGACAAACTGGAGCGTGACGACTACCGCCTGTCGCAAGGTGAAATCGATCAATGTCTGTCGCAATTGTCAGCGCGTGACATCGCCGACATCGAATTCGCGCAGAAGCAGGTTGAGAATTTTGCGCGCCACCAGCGCGACTCGATCCGCGACATCGAAGTCGAAACGTTGCCGGGCGTCGTTCTCGGTCACAAGAATTTGCCGGTGAACGCTGCGGGTTGCTATGTGCCTGGCGGCAAGTATCCGTTGCTGGCGTCGGCGCATATGTCGGTGATTACCGCGAGGGTGGCCGGCGTGCCGCGCATTGTGACCTGCGCGCCGCCGTTTCACGGTAAACCGGCACCCGCCGTCGTCGCTGCACAACATATGGCAGGCGCGCACGAGATCTACTGTCTGGGCGGCATCCAGGCCATCGGCGCGATGGCGATCGGCACGCAGAGCATTGCGCCCGTCGACATGCTCGTCGGGCCAGGCAACGCATTCGTGGCTGAAGCGAAGCGGCAATTGTTCGGGCGGGTAGGGATCGATCTCTTCGCCGGTCCGACCGAGACGCTGGTGATCGCCGACGAATCTGTCGACGGCGAAATGTGCGCAACCGATCTGCTCGGCCAGGCCGAGCACGGTCCCGATTCGCCCGCGATCCTGCTGACCACCTCGGAGAAGCTGGCTCGCGAGACGATGGCCGAAGTCGAACGCCTGCTCAAAATACTGCCGACGGCTGATATTGCCCGCAAGTCGTGGGACAAGCATGGCGAAGTGATCGTGGCGGAAAGCGACGAAGAGATGGTTCGCATCGCCAACGAGATCGCTTCGGAGCACGTGCAGGTGATGACGCGCGATACCGACTATTTCCTGCGCAACATGACCAACTACGGTGCGCTCTTCCTTGGGCCGCGCACCAACGTGTCGTTTGGCGACAAGGTGATTGGCACGAACCATACACTGCCGACCCGAAAGGCGGCACGCTACACGGGCGGACTGTGGGTGGGCAAGTTCCTGAAGACCTGCACTTATCAGAAGGTCATGACGGACGAGGCATCGGCGATGATCGGCGAGTACTGCTCGCGTTTGTGCGCGCTTGAAGGCTTCGCAGGCCACGGCGAGCAGGCTAACCTGCGTGTGCGCCGTTACGGCCATAAGGACGTTCCTTACGGTGGCGCGGCGGTTTGAACGGGGGAAAGCAGCAATGAAGAAACCCACTGCCTTGTCACGTGATGCGTACCGTCACTTCCTCTCGATTCCGACTCGATGGATGGATAACGACGTCTACGGACATGTCAACAACGTTGTCTATTACAGCTACTTCGATACGGTCGTGAACGAGTATCTGCTCCGAATGGGGGTACTCGATTTCGAGCACGGCGAAGCGATTGGGCTTGTCGTCGAAACCCAGTGCAACTATTTTTCGTCGGTCGCATTTCCGGACCGCGTCGACGCCGGGCTGCGCGTGGCGAGACTCGGCTCATCGAGTGTTCGATATGAGGTTGGGCTCTTTCGTGAAGGTGAGGCGGAGCCCGCAGCGCAAGGTCATTTCGTGCATGTCTACGTCGATCGCATTGCGCGTCGCCCGATGCATTTGTCCGATGCGATGCGAGCGGCGCTCGCGCCGCTTACGGTCGCGGCGGACCGCTAGGGAACGCCGAGCCCGCAGCCGGAGCTGCGGGCAAAGCGCGCCAGTACTATCCAACCTGCCGCGAACGATCAGCCCAATACTTTTCGCGGACCTTGCGGCGCAATACCTTGCCGACCACGCTGACCGGGAGATCCTCCACGAACACGATCGACTTGGGCGCCTTGTAGCGGCCTATGCGGCTCTTCACATGTTCAATCAATGCTTCGGCGGTGACGGATTCGCCGGCACGCAGAACCACTTCCGCGTGCACGGCTTCGCCCCATTCATCGTGCGGCACGCCCACCACGGTCGAGTTCGACACCGCCGGATGAGCATTTAGCGCGGCTTCCACTTCGACTGCATAGACATTGAAGCCGCCGGTGATGATCATGTCTTTCTTGCGGTCGACGATGTACAGAAAGCCCTGGTCGTCGAGATAGCCGAGATCGCCTGACTTCCAGAAGCCGTTGGAGAATTCGCTGGCCGTGCCTTCCGGGTTATTGAGGTAACCGTCGATGGTCGCCCGCGAGCGGATCCAGATCTCGCCCGTTGCGCCCGGCGCGACTTCCTTACCTGTCTCGTCGACGATCATCAGTTCGACGTCGATTGCCACGCGTCCGGCAGAAGCAAGATGGCCGGTTTCCGCTGCCGTCAGATGGTCCGCTTTGGTCAGCATCGTGGCGTATTGCAGGCATTCAGTTCCCCCGTACACCTGCACGAAAATGTTACCGAAACGCTTCTGCGCCTGATCGAGTTTGGCCGGGCTCATCGGGGCGGCACCGTAGGCGATCGTGCGCAGCGTCGACAGGTCGTAGGCGGAAGCTTCGGCCAGATCGAGCAGCCAGTACAACAGCGTCGGCACGAGCGCGCTCATGGTGATTCGCTCAGTCTCGACGTTGCGGCACCACTGGGTCAGATCGGGCAGGTTCTGCGTGGCGGTGCAGCCCCCACGAAAGAGCGCTGCCAGCAAGGCCATTCCCGAACCGTGACTGATCGGCGCCATATGCAGGCACCGCGAGTCGGCGTCGTACAGCTGTTCACTCTCCAGGTAGGCCGAGTTCCGGCAGGCCAGCCAGTTTTCCATGGTGTACTGCGCGCACTTGCTCTTGCCGGTGGTTCCGCCGGTGAACCGGTAGATAAGGACGTCGGTGTCGGGATCGCTTTCGATCCCGGGGTTTCGATCGGAAACGTCTTCCAGAAGGTCCCAGAAGTAAGCCAGCCCTTCGCGCGCGCCCGGCGGCGGATCCATGCAGACGACCAGGATGCCGCGCTCATGCAGCATGTCGAAGTAGCGATCGAGAAGCGCGTTCTCAAGAAACACCACCTTGGGCTGGATAAACTCGATTTGCCAGCGGTGCTCGTCGCTCGAGTCGCGGAAATTCGTCCATGCGGCGGCGGCTTCGCCCTTCAGTGCGGTCCAGGCGTGCAGCAACGACAGATTGTCGTTCTCCAGAATGCACAAATAGGTGTCGCCGCGCCGCAGTTGGAGACGCTCGACCATCATGTTCACGATGCGATTGGTGAGCAGATGTAGATCGCGGTGCGTGAAGCGCCGTTGGCGTTCGATATTCACAAGCGCCTCGCGGTCGCGATGGCGAACGGACAATTGTTCGGTCATGCGGGCGAAATTCATTTTCATCATCTGTCTCCATTTGTTGTAGCCAGCCGTTGACGCCGACTATAACGCCGCAGGCGTTATGTGAACCCCTCATTCCGGAGGGGGGCGAAGCCACATAACAGCGTTGCCGTCGGTCAAGGCGCGAAGGCGCATCGGCAGGACAGTGCGGCGGTCGGCGCGTACACCGCCAGCGGCAACACGCTGAACCGCCAGGCCTATATCGCTGGCGGTTCGGCGAACGCGGAGGTATCGCTGGGGCCGGCCCGGTAACTAACGGCGTATCACCAACCTCGCAGCTGGCACCCATGCAACCGCACGCAGCTGAATTCATTGCACGCCTGCAATAACCTGCGCGGTCATGTCTGAAGCTGAACTAGACGATAGTCTGCCCGTCGGGCTTGTGGGGCAGGGGACCGAAGAACAACGCCTTGAGCTTGTCGCGACCGACTACACGTGCGAGTTCGGCGAGCACACAGTAGTTGGCGATTAGCGTGACCAGCAGGATCTGGATGGCCCAGAAATGCGCCCAGTTGAGTTCGGCAAACAGCATGTTGTTGGCGGCAACCAGGCCCGGTGCTTCCTTCCAGTAGTCGTACAGGTGCTCCGCGTAGTGCACGAGCAACGCCACAATCGTGTAAATGAACGTCCTCCATCCGACATTCCAGATCAGCGGTTTCTCGGGAAACTGGTTGACGAACGGCAGCATGTTGGCGACCAGCACCGATTTGCTGAGAATCAGAGCGGCGATGGTCACCGAGGCGGAAGTGGGCAGCGTAATGTCGGTGCCCTTTGTTGTCAGGGCCCGAATGATCGCGACGATGTGGAGGATGACGAAGAAGATAGTCGGCGGCAGCATCTCCATAAATTCGCGCTTGATCGTGGTGGTCAGCTTGCTCATGTTCCTCTCCCATCTAGATAGGGTTGGGCAGCATCATCGCTCCGCATATGACATCAAGGGCGTGCGAAGCTTAACCGTTCCTTGACCTCTGAACTCCATCGTGTGGAGCATTCTGGTGCGCTCCCAGATCCGTTGAAAGGATTGTATTTCAGGTTTCATTTCCTACACTCAATCGACGACCCTTTCCTTCCCGAACGTACTGCCTGCGCGTCGGTCGGCTCAGCAGCACGCGGCTGCGCCGGGCTGGAATGCCCGTATGTTATTGCTTGAGCCTGTCGAATATATCGTCGAGAAGCAGTCCACCAAGGAGTGCGTATGTCATGGTTCACTACAACATTACGCAGTTACCCCGAGATCGCCATTTTTCTCTCGTTGGGGATCGGATATTGGATAGGCGGGAAAAGCTATCGCGGGTTTACTCTCGGGGCGGTGACGGCGACGCTGCTTGCCGCCATTGCGATCGGACAGCTGGGTATTACCGTCTCGGCTAACGTCAAGTCAGTGTTTTTCTTGATGTTTCTATTCGCCGTCGGTTATGGCGTCGGCCCGCAGTTCGTCCGTGGCGTTGCGAAGGACGGCTTGCCGCAAGCATTGTTTTCTGTCGTTCAGTGCATATTGTGTCTCGCGGCGCCCTATGTTGCGGCGAAGCTTGCCGGGTATAGCGTCGGTTCGGCCGCGGGCCTCTTCGCGGGGTCGCAAACCATCTCTGCATCGATGGGCCTTGCCACAGACGCCATGAATCGCCTCGGGCTACCCGCCGACCAGACGAAGGCGCTGCTGGACGCAATGCCGACCGCCTATGCCGTCACCTACATCTTCGGCACTATTGGCTCCGCACTGATCCTCGCGACGCTCGGACCGAAGCTCCTGGGTATCGATCTCGTGGCAGCGTGCAAAGAGTATGAAGCGACGCTGGGCGGGGCACAGGAGTCAGGTGGGGCCGCCGTGGCATGGCACCAATATGAATTGCGTGCCTACCGGATTGCGGAACACGGCCCGGCTGTCGGCCTGACGGTGGCACAGGCTGAAGTGAGGTCGCCAGAAGGAGCCCGGCTATTCGTTGAACGGATCAGACGCAGTGGCGTGCTTCAGGACGCAAAGCTCGACGATGTGCTGCAGGCGGGCGACGTGGTCGCCGTTGCCGGGCGCCGCGAGCATCTCGTGGCGATGCTGGGGCCACGGGGTACCGAGGTCGACGATCCGGAATTGCTGGCCGTGCCGGCCGAAGGTGTCGACGTTTATGTCACGAACAAGGAGGTCGACGGGAAGACCTTGCAGGAGTTGGCGGCGCGGCCTCTGGCGCGCGGCGTCTTCCTGCGCAGGATCAAGCGTGGCGCGACGGAAACACCGATTCCGGTCTTACCGAGCACCAGGCTGCATCGTGGCGACACCGTCACTATCATCGGCCGCACGCAGGACACCACGGCGGCCGCGAAAGATCTGGGCGTGCTCGATCGGCCCACCGGCGCCGCGGATATCGCGTTCGTTGGTTTTGCGATTACGCTCGGCGCCCTGATCGGTGCCGTCGTGATCAAGGTTGGGGCGATTCCCATTACGTTATCGACGGCGGGCGGTGCGCTGATCGCGGGTATCGTGTTCGGCTGGTTGCGCGCGATTCATCCGACCTTCGGCCGGATCCCCGAGCCGACCATCTGGTTCATGAACTCAGTCGGTCTGAACGTGTTCATTGCGGTGGTCGGTATCACGGCGGGGCCGGGTTTCGTCTCGGGCCTTCAGCAACTGGGTGTGAGCCTCTTCCTGTGGGGCATCTTCGCGACCAGTGTACCGCTCATCCTTGGCATGTTCATTGCCAAATACATTTTCAAGTTCCATCCTGCGATTCTGCTCGGCATCTGTGCCGGGGCGAGAACGACGACAGCCGCGCTCGGCATGATCTGCGACGCGGCCAAAAGCCAGGTGCCGGGTCTCGGTTACACCGTCACCTACGCAGTGGGCAATACGCTGCTTACGATCTGGGGGATGGTCATCGTGATGCTGTTGACCTGACTCCCACATTGACGCATTCGGCTTTTCCTGCACGTTAACCCTCAATGGAGGTGTTGGATGGCGAAGTCTTCTAAAGCGGGCGCAGGCGATCGTGCTGCGATGGCGGCGCTCAGCCCGTTCGAACTGAAGGACGAACTCATCAAGGCCGCGGGCGGCGGCGCAGTCGAGCGCGCGGCGAACGCATCGATGCTCAATGCCGGTCGCGGCAATCCAAACTTTCTCGCGACGGTTCCACGCCACGGTTTCTGGCAGATCGGGCTATTCGCGATGCGTGAATCTGAGCGTTCGTTTGCGTACATGCCGGAGGGCATCGGCGGCTTTCCGAAGCGTGAAGGGCTCACCGAACGCTTCGAGCTATTCCTGCGCGAAAACCGGGGCGTGCCCGGTATTGACTTCCTGGGCGCCGCCGTTTCGTATGTACGCGACCAGCTCGGACTGTCTGCCGGCGACTTCCTCTATGAAATGTGCGAAGGCATTCTCGCCTGCAACTATCCGGTGCCGGACCGGATGCTCAAGCTCTCGGAGATCATCGTTGGGCAGTATCTGCGTCGAGAGATGATCGGCAAGCATCCGTTCATCGGCGAGTTCGACATCTTCGCTGTCGAAGGCGGCACGGCGGCGATGACGTACATCTTCAACACGATGCGTGAGAATCACCTGATCCAGGCAGGTGACACGATTGCGCTCGGCATGCCGATCTTTACGCCGTACATCGAAATTCCGCGTCTGAACGACTACCAGTTGAATGTCGTGAACCTGAATGCCGACGTGGAAAACGGCTGGCAATATTCGAAGAAGGAACTCGACAAACTGCGCGATCCGAAGGTGAAGGCGTTCTTCCTCGTGAATCCGAGCAATCCACCTTCGGTAAAGATCAGCGACGAGAGCCTCGAATACATCGCCGACATCGTCAAGGAACGTCCCGACCTGATCCTGCTGACCGACGACGTTTATGGCACCTTCGCCGATGACTTCGTGTCGCTTTTCGCACTCGCACCTAAGAACACGATCCTCGTGTATTCGTACTCGAAGTACTTCGGCGCGACCGGCTGGCGCCTGGGCACGATTGCGACGCATCGCGACAATGTGCTCGACAGGCTGCTCGCCGAGATGCCCAAGGACGTCAAAAAGGAACTGAACACGCGCTACGAGTCGATCACGACCGAGCCGGCCAAGCTCAAGTTCATCGATCGTCTCGTGGCCGACAGCCGCACCGTCGCGCTGAATCACACAGCTGGCTTGTCGACACCGCAGCAGGTGCAGATGGTGTTGTTCTCTCTGTTCTCGCTGATGGATACGCCCGATGCGTACAAGAATGCGCTCAAGCGGCTGATCCGCAGCCGTAAGCAGGCGCTATACCGCGAGATCGGCATTAGCTTCGATGACGATGATGAGAACAAGGTTGACTACTACACGATCCTCGATCTCGAGTTCCTCGGTGAGCGAGCCTACGGACGCGACTTCGTCGATTGGGTGATCAAGAACACTGAGCCGTCCGAGATGCTGTTCCGTCTCGCGAAGGACGCGCGGGTCGTGCTGCTGCCGGGACGCGGTTTCGGTACACAGCATCCGTCGGGCCGCGTGTCGCTTGCGAATCTCAACGAGAGCGACTATGTGAAGATCGGACGCGCGATCCGGGCATTGCTTGGCGAATACGTCGACCACTACAACGCGGCATCGGGCAAGAAGCTCGATAAGAACAAGGTGCTCTGACGGGCTGCTTCGCTGAATCCATGCGTGGGCGGGAGTCCTCAATGGGCACATCGAACCGAGAAGAATCTGCTGGTCGGGGCGGCGATAGCCCACGTTATCGCGGCGACCAGGTGTCGCAAAGGCGAGGGCGGGCGGGACGGATCGGCTGGTGGTTGCCCGGCTCAAAGTAGTATCGTTCTTTGCATTTTCTTGAGACCCCGACCGATGCGGCGAGCGGGCCGCTTTTCGGTATAGCAGTTGCCTCATGACGGGCTAACAGTGATCGCAATTGCCGACACCCGCCGGCCGCGACGACGTCTCTAACGCCCGCTGATCTTTGCAATCAGTCCTAGCCGCGACATCGGCGACGACCGGCTGAAGTAGGGTTCGTTCGACCTCTCAACTCCGCTGCGGATCGCGAGCTATTTCGGCGGCCACGAATACAGTGCTCGATATCCTCGTTGATCTGATCGTTCACACCACCAGCGTACGCAACAGGATCCCGGTCAACGCGAGAGCGTTTGTTAACAAGCGCAAGGTTACTGAGGCCGCGACCATGTTTATCTAGTAGAAGTGCATTGCACATGGCGCCCAAAACCGGCGGTAGCCTATCCTGCCATCCCTTGTTTTTCCGTTGTTCAGTTTGTCGTCCGCAGATCCCGTGAGTAGGGTAGCCGACGCCGCGCGAAAAGAATGACCACCTGGCGCAAGAAAAACGATCCACTAGCACAGAAAAGACATCTGTGGCACGCAGAAAACTGAACCTCTTGCGAGGGAAGGTGCGCGACATCGTACGGGTAGATTTCCCTGCTCGCAAATTGACCGAACAGTCTGGAGAAAGAAACCCGTAATTGCTGGCGCAATATGGAGAACACGGAGTTCCATGCTTCGCGCAGAAAAATTCAAATGACCTGTTGAATGTCTACGCGAGAAGGCAGCCTCTTCCGCCACTTGGAGATGCCAGGTGTTGGCGAGCAGCGCAGAAAAAACCTGTATAACGAAGCGGATTAAATCGAATCCTGCGATTGCTCGGCGCAACTTGCGCGATCGCAGCCTCCTACGGTGAACAATGTTCCTACCGGTCAAACCTGTAGAAGCGCGCAACCATTGATTGCTATCGCTGGGTAGCCTCGACGGTCGTGCCTTCTCGCACGAATCCCCACGTGTTGCCCGTACAAAACGACGCAAAAAAATTTCCTATTCCGGTCAGTTCCTCTGTATTCCGCCGTGTTCTCGTGCCTTGCTTCAGGCCTGATTCAGGGTGTTGACGATCATCGGGAATCGTTTGCAAGATGGCATTCAGGCCGCACACCGGAGCGAGTCATGCCGATGGTGAAGAGCTTTACCCAGGCGCAATGGGACGCCGCCTCGCGCCGTCTCGATACGCTGCCGGCAAAGCCTGCGCATGAGCATCGCGTCAATGTGCGGGATGCAATCAAGTCGATGCAGGCCCAGATCTGCAGCGCCCAGAAAAAGGGGTACACGCTGGAGGAAATCGTGCAGCAGCTTGCCCAGGATGGCGTCGAAATCAGCGCGAGCACGTTGAGATACGCGATGCAACGCGCTGCAAAGGAGAGTCGGCCTGTTCAGGCAGAAGCGAATGGTGTGCAGGGTGCGACGACGGCAGCACGCGCGAAGAAGGGTAGTCAGGAAAGAGCATTACATGCCGGCAACAAGCCTGCCGGGAAAACGCAGGATGGGGGAAGGGCAGTCAGTCAGCAGGGATCAATGGTAATTCGGGACGCGTTCTCGTTCGAGATCACGCCCGATGTTGAAAACTTGTAGAGGGCTCAAATGGACACGACGATTCCCCCCATTTATCTGGTTGGCGGCAGCAAGGGCGGTGTGGGTAAGAGCTTTGTATCGCTTGCGCTGGCCGATTATCTCCAGCGTCAGGATATCCATGCCGCGCTGGTTGAAACCGACACCTCAAATCCGGACGTCATGAAGGCGGTTCAGGACGAGATGCATTGCGTTGCCTATAGTCTGGACGATGCAGACGGCTGGATTGGCCTCGTCAATTTCTGCGACGGACACCGGGACGCGGCAGTAATCGTCAATACGGCGGCGCGTAATCAGGCGGGTGTTGCGCGATTTGGTGCGATGCTGGCCGGTACGCTAGGCGAGCTTCAGCGCCGACTAGTAGTCCTGTGGGTGATTAACCGGCAGCGCGACAGTCTGGAACGTCTAGCTCTGGGGCGAATGAAGTCTGCCAGGGATCGTTCCCGGGTTGAAATCATGGCTTCAGCAAGCTCTGCCAGGATTACCTTGGACGTGCCTGACGGTATCGATGACGATATCCTTGGAGAAATCGCCCTCAAATGCCTAGTGTTCCTGATCCATCGACGAAAGCACGGGTTGAATCTCCGATGCAGTCTATCGAAAGCCGATAACTGCCGACTAGGTTTTTCGGTATCGGTGACGGTATCGTCGATACATGACCTGGCGGCAATCCGTTCCCACAAAGGGTGCAGCCACTGGATTGACAATCGAGTGGGAATGAGGGGAAATTTCCTCACTGTGAAATTCTGCCGGAGAGACTAGACGCCGCGCGGGTCCGTGGGCGTCTGTCGGTCTCGTGGTTGGTGACGGTAGAAAGTTGTCCCAACCACGACGCCGATACGATGCCCGCCGAATTTGCAGTCGCAACCGCGAGATCCATGCAAGATCGCGCAGCCTGAGCGTATAGCGTCGATATTATCGAACGCAGAGAACGGTCGAGAAGGGGCGTTCCTGATCGTGGACGAGCAGGTTGCAGCGACAACTTGCGTTACCACCGTTGAAAAGCGGCGCCCCCGCCGAGAACCGACCGCTCGTTCCCTGTACCACTGAACGGGGGATTCCGTTACGGCGGAAGCTACCTGACAATCGGTCGCTCGATGCCTTTCACAGCGGAATCATTCGGGACCTACCCATATGGGCACCGCCCAGACGTCGTTTGACATTTCTTCAATGGTAGATGTATTCTACCGACACGATGCGTCCTGCAACACTGAAGGCGCGCCGGGAACATTTGGCTGACAGTCACTTCAGTCGGGTAGGTCCCGGGCAAGAGATTGTCTCCGATCCGTTCTGTCTAACCCATTACATTTCGGATTACTTATTTAAAAGCACCAGCAATAAGTCGGGTGTTGACGATCTCAGTCGAGTGGCAATGGCTTAAGCCTGGTGACGAACCTTGTCTTCCCGGAGAAGAGGCTGGGTGAACTACGCATCGCCTTGTGCTAACTCGCTCGGGTCGGTGCTTTCATTCTCGGTGTGGGCGTCTTTCCAGAAGAGTGAGCGGACAACCATCAGCGCAACCGCCGCATGCGTTTGTGTTCGTCCTACGCATTTGGAGTCGGCGGAAGGTCACATGTGGCCGTCCTCTCCCAAATCCTAAAATAGAAGGAGCTAACGATGACTATCCGATTGCACAATCCTGCTGGCATTGCACCGCCGTTTTCCTGCTACAGCCATGGCGCGTCGGTGCCGGGTGGCGCACGCTGGCTATATGTTTCAGGCCAGGTTGGCGTCACGCCTGAAGGCATCGTTCCAGATGACCCTGAGAAGCAAATCGAGCTGGCCTGGGACAATCTGCTGGCGGTGCTCGCCGATGCCGGTATGACCGTAACCGATTTGGTCAAGGTGGACGGCTTCATCACCCGGCCGGACCTCGTGCCTTTTTATCGAAAGGAGCGCGAGCGTCGATTTGCCGGTCACGCCGCTGCTACCACCATGGTCATCGTCGCCGGCCTTGCGGAACCCAACCTGCTAGTGGAGATTCAGGCGGTCGCAGCCCGTTAAGCGCTGCTCCCTGGTCGTCAGCGGACGTCTCTCGATGGAGGTGCCCCCTGCATGACCAGGCCATCGCCGTGTCGTCGCGTGTGCGGCCACGCGGCGCTTCGGGGGTGGCGTAAGGCAAATCACGTCCGCGACGGCGCTGTAACGTAGATTGATATCTTGTCCAGCTCGAGTCACACGCCGACGGGGACGCTTCAATTGACGACGCCAATGACGGAGATCGAGCCTCTCTTCGTCGATAGTGTGTGTCAGTGACCGTCTCCTGTCAGGCAACAGCGCTCCTCGCGTTGCGGCCGCGCAGCCATTCGAGCGCGAGCAGCAGGCTCGTCGAGAACAGGATCAGGATCGTCGCTAGCGCAGCGATCGTTGGGCTGATGTTCTCGCGGATCCCAGTGAACATCTGGCGCGGCAGCGTTGTCTGGTCGGCGCCCGCGAGAAACAGCGTGACGACCACTTCGTCGAACGACGTCGCGAACGCGAAAAGCGCGCCCGACATCACACCAGGGGCGATCACCGGCAGGGTGACGCGGAAGAACGTCGTCACCGGATTCGCTCCTAGTGACAGGCTTGCGCGCACGAGGTTATGGTTGAAGCCCTGCAGTGTCGCCGCGACGGTCGTGACGACGAAAGGGGCGCCGAGCGCCGCATGCGCGGCGATCAGCCCCGTGTAGCTATTCGCAAGGCCGAGCGGGGCGAAGAACAGGTACATGCCGACGCCGACCACGACGACGGGCACGATCATCGGCGATATCAGCACGGCCATCAGGAGCCCTTTGCCGCGGAAGTCGGCTTTCGTGAGACCGATCGCGGCGAGCGTACCGAGCACGGTTGCGACGACGGTCGCCGACGGCGCGACGATAAAGCTGTTCTTCGCGGCCGTCCGCCACTCGTCCGAGGCGATCAGGTGCTCGTACCAGCGCATCGAGAAGCCCGGGATCGGATAGACGAGGAATGTGCTCGACGAGAACGACAGTGGCACGATCGCGAGTACCGGCAGGATCAGATACAGCAGCGTCAGCACGACGAGCAAGCGAAGCGCGACGTACCACGCGCGCTCGGCCAACGACATATGCGGCGCGAACAGCGGCCTGGCAAGTTTCATGGTCGGATTCCCCTTGCTTTTCCAGTAGTCATCGGTTCAGCCGAGGCTCAGTTTCGAGCGCGTGAAGCGGCTGTACACCGCATACAGCGCGAGCGTCGCCGCGAGCAGCAACCCGCCAAGCGCGCACGCCATGCCCCAGTTGATCGTACCGTTCGTGTAGTACGCGACGTAATAGCTGACCATCTGGTCGTCCGGTCCGCCGACCAGCGCCGGGGTGATGTAGTAGCCGATCGCGAGAATGAACACAAGCAGTGCACCGGCGGCGACGCCCGGATAGGTCTGCGGCACGTACACGCGCCAGAACGCCGCGAACGGATGACTGCCGAGCGACACGGCCGCGCGCTGGTAGGTCGGCGGAATCGACTTCATCACGCTGTAGAGCGGCAGGATCATGAATGGCAGCAGGATGTGCGTCATCGAGATGTACACGCCGACCCGGTTGAACAGTAGCATCAACGGATGCGAGATCAGCCCGATGCCGATCAGCGCGTTGTTGACGAGTCCAGCGTTCTGAAGCAGCACGATCCACGCCGCGACACGGACCAGGACCGATGTCCAGAAGGGGATCAGCACGAGGATCATCACGAGGTTCGCGCGGCGCTCCGACAGCTGCGAGATCCAGTACGCGAGCGGGTAGCCGAGTAGCAGCGCAAAAACGGTGACCGCGGCGCCAATCACGAACGTACGGCCGAAGATCGTGAGGTAGATCGACTGGTCGGGATCGGCGTGCACGATATGACCGAAGCCGTCCTGCTTGTGGTCGAGTGCGGCGAGCAGATAGAACGGTGAGATCTGATTCCCGTTCTTCGCGATTGCCTGCCAGTATGCCGTGTCGCCCCAGCGCGCATCGAGCTCCACGACCTTCTCGCGCGTCTGCGCGGGCGTCAGTGCGTGGTCGTTGCCGCCCTTGAGCGGCATCGCGCGCGCCGTCTTCGCAACGAGTGAACGAAAGCCGGGAATCTCGTGGTTCAGACGCGACGCGAGCGTACCCATTGCATCGCTGCCGGCGACCCTGGTCATGTCGGCCGCGAGCGCAACGTACGCTGCGTCGGCCGGTGGCGCGTGACGGTCCCAACCCGACAACGCAGCGACCGTGTTCGGCAGCGACGTTGCGATCTCGGGGTTTTGCACCGCGCGCGTGAGCAGCGCACCGATCGGCACGACGAAGATGAGCAGGACGAAGACTGCGAGCGGCGCTATCAGCAGCAGCGCCGTCACACGCTTGCGGGCCTCCGCGGACTTGAGTTCGCGCTTGAGCGCGGCTGTCGACGGCGTCGAAGAGGAGGGAGCGATCGTCATCGTATTCAACGTTTTTCTCCGGCCAGACGGCGATCCGGCGGAATGCCGCACGACGCGATGCGCGCCGCGCGGCCGGTTGGACCAGAACAGCCGTACACTTACTTCGAGGCCCATGCGGCGAAGCGCTGCTCGAGTTCATCGCCGTGATCGGTCCAGAAGCCAATGTCCTGCAGCACCGCGTCTTTGGCGTTCGTCGGAGAGTTGGGCAGGTTCGCGAGTGTCTTTGCATCGAGCGACTTGAGCGCCGCGACGTCTGCCGGGCCGTACGCGATATGCTGCGTGAACGTAACCTGCTGTTTTGGCGTGAGCGTGTACGCGATGTATTTCTCGGCGAGCGCCTTGTTCGGCGTGCCCTTCGGAATCGCCCAGTAGTCGAGATCGTAAATGCTGCCGTTCCACATGACCTTCAGGTTCTGGCCTTCTCTTTGTGCGGCATCGATGCGGCCGTTGAACGCGGTCGACATCACGACATCACCGGCGACGAGGAACTGCGGCGGCTGCGCACCCGCCTCCCACCACTGGATGTTCGGCTTCAGTTGGTCGAGCTTCCTGAACGCGCGATCCTGGCCGGCCTTCGTAGCGAGCACCTTGTACACGTCCTTCGGCGCGACGCCGTCGGCCATCAGCGCGAACTCGAGGTTGTAGCGCGCGCCTTTGCGCATCGCGCGCTTGCCAGAGAATTTCTTGACGTCCCAGAAATCAGCCCAGCTCGTTGGCGCCGTCTTGAGTTTGTCGGCGTTATAGGCAAGCGCCATGGACCACACTACGAAGCCGACGCCGCAGGTCTGCGGCGCTTCGGGCACCAGGTCTGACTTCTTCGCGATCTTCGACCAGTCGAGTTGTTCGTACAAGCCCTCATCGCAGCCGCGGTTCAGCTCGCCCGACTCGACCTCGACTACGTCCCAGTTGACGTGCTTTGCCTCGACCATGGCCTTCACCCTGGCCTGCTCGCCGTTGTACTCGACGACGGTAACCTTGTTGCCGGTCGCTTTCTCGAACGGCTGGTTGAATGCGATGGTCTGCACTTGCCCCCAACTGCCGCCGAAGTTGACAACCGTCAGTTCCGCAGCGGCTGCGGATGTGCCGGACATCACCAGCGTAAGAGCCAGCACCGTGCAGGGCGCGGCAAGCTTTGCTCGAGTGATCATGATTTCTTCTCCTCGTGATGGAAACGAATCGTAGATTTGGACCAGGTGGCGTGGGCGCGTGTAGACCGTTCACGCGAAGACGCGCAGATGTTCGGGCGCGAATGCGAGCATCACGGGTGCACCGGGTGAGAATTGTTCAAGCGCGCCGGTACCGAGCGGGACTTTGACGAAACATTCGTCCTGCCCTGTGAACGCGCAGCGCATCCGCACGTGATCACCGAAATAGATCAGGCTACGTGCCTCTCCCGCGAGCGCGTTCGCTGCTGCACCGTTTGCATCGTCGCTGCCATACACGACGCTCATGCGCTCAGGGCGGATGCATGCGACGGCGGATGCGCCCGCCGCCGCATTATCGATATTGCGCCCGACGAGCCGCGTACCGTCGTCGAGACGGAAGTTACAGAATTCGCCATCCACCGACGCAATAGTGCCGTGCAGCCGGTTGCTATCACCGATGAAGCTCGCCACGAACTCGTTGCATGGCGATTCGTACATGCTGTCGACGGTGTCGAGCTGCTGCACGACGCCCTTGTCAAACACCGCGACCCGATCGGACATGGTGAGAGCCTCGTCCTGATCGTGCGTGACGTAGACGAACGTCAGCCCAAGGTCCGCGTGTAGCGACTTCAGCTCGTATTGCATATGTTCGCGCAGTTGCTTGTCGAGGGCGCCAAGCGGCTCGTCCATGAGAACGAGCTTCGGCTTGAACACGAGTGCGCGCGCCAAGGCGATGCGCTGCTGCTGGCCACCTGAGAGTTGTGCTGGATAGCGCTTCGCGAAACTGTCCATGCGTACCATCTTCAGTGCTTCGTCCGCACGCGCGGCCCGTTCGATTGCGGACACCTTGCGCACGCTGAGCGGATAAGCGACGTTCTGCTCGACGGTCAGGTGCGGAAACAGCGCGTAGTTCTGAAACACCATGCCAATGTCCCGCTTGTGCGGCGGTACGTTGTTGAGCAGCTTGCCGTCGAGGCGAATCTCGCCACCCGTAGGAAATTCGAACCCCGCAAGCATCATCAGGCAGGTCGTCTTGCCGGACCCAGACGGTCCGAGCAACGTCAGAAATTCCCCACGGTAGATGTCCAGATCGAGCGATTTGACGACGAGCGATTCGCCATCGTAAGTTTTCCTAACGCCTTGAAAGCTGACGATCACTTCATGAGTATTCGACACAGTTGCCTCCGTTCAACGGGACAAGCACTAACAGGATGCGGAGCGTAGCGGCAATGTCA
Organism: Paraburkholderia dipogonis; assembly: GCF_046027395.1. Taxonomy (GTDB): domain Bacteria; phylum Pseudomonadota; class Gammaproteobacteria; order Burkholderiales; family Burkholderiaceae; genus Paraburkholderia; species Paraburkholderia dipogonis_A. The sequence goes on from NZ_JAQQEG010000010.1 coordinate 148,096, forward strand.
GCCGGCGTCCGCGAGAGCTCGCTCCGCAACCTCGTCCACGGCCTGCTTTACGATGCCAACGATCTCGTCTGCCTCGTCGCGGCGCATCACGAGCGGCGGCGCGAAGCCGAGGATGTCGCCGTGCGGCATGGCGCGCGCGATCAGACCTCGCTGCAGCGCGGCTGCGGCCACCCGCGGCCCGATCTTCAATGCCGGGTCGAAGGGCTGGCGCGCCTCCTTGTCCGCCATGAATTCCAGTGCAGCTAGCATGCCGGCGCTGCGCACCTCGCCCACGAGCGGGTGCGTGCCGAACGCTTCACGCAGCTTCGTGCCGAAGTACGAGCCCACCTGCGCGGCGTTTTCCACGAGCTTTTCACGCTCCAGGATCGCCAGATTGGCGAGCGCCGCAGCCGCGGACACCGGATGCCCCGAATAGGTCCAGCCATGTCCCATCGGTCCATGCTCCTGCGAGCCTCGCGCAATCACGTCCCAGACCTTTTCGCCCACGATCACACCGGAAAGCGGCGCATAAGCGCTCGTGAGTCCCTTCGCGACGGTAATGAGATCAGGCTGGATGCCAAAGTGCTGCGCACCCATCTTTGAGCCGAGCCGGCCGAAGCCGCACACCACTTCGTCGCAGATCAGCAGAATGTCGTGCTTGCGCAGCACCGACTGGATGGCAGGCCAGTAGCCGGCCGGCGGTTCGATGATGCCGCCTGTGCCCATCACCGGCTCGCCGATGAAGGCGGCGATCGTGTCGGCGCCTTCGCGCGCGATCAGTTTTTCGAGTTCGTCTACACAATAGACAACGAACGCGGCCTCATTCATTCCCGCGGGTGCCTTTCGATACCAGTGCGGGCAGACCGTGTGCTTCACGCGATCGATCGGCAGGTCGAAATGCTGATGGAAGCTCGGCAGGCCTGTGAGACTACCCGTCACGATGCCCGAGCCGTGGTAGCCGCGTTCGCGTGAGATGATCTTCTTCCTGTTCGGGCGGCCCAGCACGTTGTTGTAGTACCAGACGAGCTTGACCTGCGTTTCGTTCGCGTCCGAGCCGGACATGCCGTAGTACACCTTCTTCATGCCGGCCGGCGCCCATTCTATGAGGCGCGAAGACAGTTCGATGATCGCGTCCGACGAGTGACCGACGTAGGTGTGGTAATAGGCAAGCTGCTTTGCCTGCTGATACATGGCGTCGGCGACTTCGGTACGGCCATAGCCGATGTTCACGCAGTAAAGTCCCGCAAAGGCGTCGATGTACTGCCTGCCTTCATGATCTTCGATGCGGATGCCGCTGCCGCCGCGCACGATCTTGCCTGGCAGCGCGCCGCTCTGGTGATCGTGAGCGTGCGTGGATGGATGCATGAAATGCGCGCGGTCCTGCTCGAAAAGTGCGTCGATCGGTTGAGTCATGTCACCTCCTGATTCGGGCGCGAGTCTTAGCCGAAGGCGGCGAGGCGCGATAGCCCGGATAAAAATATCTCTTTTGCGTACGCTAAAAAAGGGGGTATCGGACGACCGGCGTCGGCCACATGGCGGGGCGCGGGCCGGTATCCTGGCCGCGACATCAATCCGCTCCTCGCCGCCTTCGTCTGATCTAAATATTCGCGCGCTTCTTCAGAAATGGCTCCAATCTTCTTACATGGTAGACACAATCTACTATGGAAGATACACTAGCAGACAGTTAGTGAGCCATCAAGCGTTTTCAAAAAAAGCTTGTGACGATGCGCTAGACTCTCGCCGACCCCCTAATGAACAGTCATAGATGAACAGGCTTATGGCACTTCCACCTGAAGCTGCAGGCGACCACGACGAGTTGAATCAGGAATTTGGGCGGCGCATGCGCGCGCTGCGGGAACGCGGCGAGCTGACACTCGAAGAACTGGCGACGAGGTCTGGCGTGAGTCGAGCGATGCTTTCGAAAGTCGAGCGAGGCGAGAAGAGCCCGACAATCGGGGTAGCAAAACGAATAGCGCATGCGCTCGAGACGACCCTGAGCTTTCTTACCGGCGGCGTCGAGGACCGACAGGCGGTAGTGGTGGTTCGCCGCGATCAGCGGCATATTTTCCGGGACAGTGAAACCGGCTTCGAGCGTCACATTCTTTCCCCGTCAATGGTTGGAGGCCAGGTTGAGCTGCTCCAGCACTGGCTGCCGGCTGGTGTGTCCACGGGCACGATGCCTGCCTATCGAAGCGGAACGGAAAAGCACGTCACCGTGGCAGAAGGGGAGTTGATCGTTTCGCTGCCGGACCAGGAGATCCGGTTGTCGGAGGGAGATACCCTGTTTTTCGAAGCCCGGGTCGAGCACGCTTTCAGCAATCGCTCCAGAAAGCATTGTTCTTATTACCTGGTCATCTCCCGGCGCGACGATAAGTAAAGCAATGGAGACCGCCGGGAAGGTGGTCGTTGACATTCTACTATCGTAGATATATTCTACATAAATGTGTCGACGAGCGTGGCGAGCGATCGGTTTCGTTGTGCCTCGTTCCTGCGACCACCCAGGTCGTCCCGTCTCTTCATCCCGCTTTTTGTCAATTTTCATAAGGAATGCAAATTGAAAAACGCAAACCCCAATCTCGAAGTCGGGGATCTCAGCCTGAAGCTAGCCAATCTTCGCGTTGATGGTGTACTCGCCCTCGGCGCCGAGCTCGATGGCCGAATCGTGAATATCACGCAGGCTGGCGCCAACTTCGACATGCCGGCGCCGCTGGATATGGACGATTTGATCCAGAACTATCGTGCTCCCGATGTATCGGCCATCGTGAACCGTCTTCGGCAGAACGACGGAATCGAATCGGTTGAGGTACATGAGGCCGCTTTCGCCCCTCTCGTCAGCCGACCGCAGAAGATCATCTGCGTGGGGTTCAACTACCGGGCGCACGCAGCGGAGACGGGAACTCCCATTCCCAAGGCGCCCCCGCTCTTCAGCAAGTTTGTGAACGCGCTCAATCACCATGACGGTGATATTGAACTTCCTACTCTAGTGGACAAGGAGTTCGATTACGAAACGGAACTCGTGATCGTGTTCGGGCAGAAGTGCAAGAACGTGTCGAAGGAGAATGCTCTATCCGTCGTTGCGGGTTACGCGGTCGGCAATGACTTCAGTGCCCGAGGTTTGCAGAACATCACGACGCAGTTTACGGCGGGGAAGATGTCGGATGGCTTTGCTCCATTGGGTCCCTGGCTTGTTACTCGCGATCGTGTGCCCGAGCCGAATAACTTGAGGTTGCGAACTTGGGTGAACGGCGAAATCAGGCAGGACAGCAACACCAGCGAAATGATCTTCGACTGCCGCGAGATCATCAGCTACGTGACCGGCATCATGACGATCGAACCGGGCGACATCCTGTTTACCGGAACGCCGCCGGGGGTGATCTGGGGGCAAAAGGTGCCGCGTGACGAGCGTCAATGGCTTAAAGCGGGCGATAAAGTGGTGTCCGCGATCGATGGGCTCGGTGAGCTCGCCGTTCACCTTCGATGAGAACGGAGAAAGCCATGAGCCATGACGCGACAATCGAGCGACTCTACGTTCTCGACGCTGGCATAGCGCAGGTCGAGGATGCATCGATTTACTCTCCCGGATTCAATGTTGGCAAACCTATGACGCTGAGCTGCAACGCGTATCTCATCCGGCATCGCGGACAATGGATGTTATGGGACACCGGCACCCAGGACGATCTGATCGGCGAACCGGAAGGCCGTATCATCGCTCACGGTATCCGCGGAACGATCAGTAAGACGATCGCGTCGCAGCTTACGGAAATCGGGGTTGAGCCCGATGAAATCGGCACGTTGGCGCTTTCGCATGCGCATTACGATCATGCAGGCAATTGCCGGCTGTTCACGAAGGCCGAGTGGATAGTGCAGAAAGCTGAATACGAAGCCATGTTTGGACCGGATCCTGGCGCTTTCGGGTTCAGCCCTGAGTTGTACGGTACGCTTCGTAACAACAAGCTTAGGTTGATCGAGGGTGATCACGATGTCTACGGAGATGGCGCCGTCCGTATCATTTTCACTCCCGGCCATACCCCTGGCCATTGCTCGCTGTTGGTAAATCTTCCCGAGGCAGGACGTGTCCTGTTGAGCGGCGATGTTGCTCATAATCGACGCAACTTCCAATGCAGATGCGTTCCCTCTTTCAATGTCGACGCACTGCAGTCAATTGCGTCGATGAACAGGGTCGAAGAGATTTTGGAGACTGAGGGCGCGACCTTGTTTGTCAATCACGACGTTGTTCAGAATGCAACCTTGCCTCATGCGCCCGACTGGCTCTTCTGATTGCAGTATGCGTAGGTGAGCCGCCGCGTTCCCCGTACAGGCCCCTTTGTTCACCCGTGCATGCGCCAAAGCCGCTCAGCGCGCGAGCTGAGCCTGCGCGAGCCGGGCCAGGCGATGGACGCCGTCTTCGATTCGATCGTTCCAGACATGTCCGGCGCTCAAGCGCAGGCAATTGCGAAAGCGACGGCTCGCAGAGAAGACGTCCCCCGGTGCGAAGCAAACCCCTTGCTCGAGCGCTTCGTCGAAGAGCGCTCGCGAATCGAAACGCCTCGGCAGTTCGAGCCAGAGCACAAAGCCGCCTGCTGGCCGGCTTACTTTCGTGTCGGCCGGGAAGCTTGCCTCGATCGTGCGCGTCATGCGCGCGAGGTTCTCTTCGAAGAGGCGCCGGATGCCGCGCAAGTGCGTATCGTAGGCGCCGCTCTCCAGGAAGTCCGCAAGCGCGACTTGGGGTAAGACGGGGCAGCAGAGGCTGAATGCGAGCTTGCGTTCCATCACCTGCTGCGCATAGGCGCCCGCGGCAATCCAGCCGATCCGGTATCCGGGCGCAAGGCTCTTCGAGAACGAACTGCAGTAGATCGTATTGGCGCCGCCGTCGAGCGCGATGAACGGCTTCGGCCGCTCGCGACCGAAGTGGATGTCGCCGTAGACGTCGTCTTCGATGAGCGGCACGGCGTGGCGCGCGAGCAGGGCGAGGAGCGCCCGCTTGTCGGCCTCGGCCATTGTGGAGCCGAGCGGATTGTTGAAATTCGATGACAGCGCGCAGGCCGCCACCGGCTCCGTATCGAGCAAGCGTGCGAGCGCGCCGACGTCGATGCCGCGAGTCGGGTCCGTCGGAAGCTCGAATGCCTTCAGGCCAAGCATTTCGAGCGTATGTAGTAATCCGAAGTAAGTGGGCGATTCAACCGCGATCGTATCGCCGCGCCTGGCGACGGAGGTAAGCGCGAGGGTCAGCGCCTCGGTGCAGCCGTTCGTGACGACCAGGTCGTCGGGCGACTGCGCGTGCCCGAAGCGCATCGCCCGCTTCGCGATTTCGCGACGCAGGCGCGGGTCGCCTTGCGGTGCGCAATAGATGTTGTAGCGCGTGCCGTGTTGACGTGCTGCACGCGCGAGCGCGAGGTCGAGCCGCGTCGATTGCAGCAGCGCCGCGTCGGGTACGGCGCAGCCAAGCGGCACGAGCGCCGGGTTCGATGCGTGCTCGAGCAGTGCCGCGACGGCTCCGCTGATCGACACGGCCGACGCTTTCGCGCGCGGTCGCGAGACCGAAGGTAACGCGAGTGCACCGCGGCGCGAGGCTGCGACGTAAAAGCCTGACTGCGGCCGCGCGACCAGGATGCCGCGGTCTTCGAGCAGGCGATACGCCTGTAGCGTCGTGGAGATACTGATGCGGTGCTGTTCGCTGACGGCGCGCACGGATGGCAGGCGCGTGCCCGGCGCGAGCGCGCCATTGTCGATCATGTCGACGATGAGCTCGGCCAACCGCTCGTAGCGGTACGGAGTGGGCGTGTTCATGGAAGCGCTCATAACGGAGTAATCCACGATTATCGATGCGGCGCGCCCGGCTCGCCAAGGGGAATTGTGATGGTCCATTCCGCAGAAAATTGTGACTGTTACGGTCGATCTTTGGGCGCTACGATGCAAGCGTCGCGATCACGTCCGAAAGATCCCGGACGCCGCACCGCAGCAAAGCGCTGCGCACAGCTGTGACTGCTATCAGGGCTGTGCTGGAGCAGCCGTTCGACTGCTTGCAACGGATCGGCTGACGAACAATTCACAGCAAATACAAGGCAAAAGCATGCAGCGTATTGAACGGAATTTCGATGAACGACAGCAGCCTGGCCTCAGCGGATCGAATGCCATCGAGTGGCGCGGGAGATTTCCTCACAATGAGATCATTTCACTTCTCAACGTAAATCGGCCGTTCAATCTGGCGGAGAGCACGTCGCAGGACCTGACGGTCGGCGAACTCCTGGATCTGGCTGGTCTCGAGAATATCCGCAATCTGAAGCTTGGCTATGGCACATCCGCTGGGTCGACCGCGCTTCGTGAGGCAATTGCCGAGGGCTGCAACGTTCCAGCCGAGCAGATCATCACGACACAAGGTACCGCGCTGGGTCTGTTTCTTCTCGCTTTCGAAGTTTGCCGGTCCGGCGACGAAGCTGTCCTCGCGACACCCTGCTTTCCGCCGAGCCGTGATTGCCTTCTCGGAGCCGGCGTTAGCGTCCGCGAGATCAAGCTCTCGTTCGAGAATGGCTATCGGCTGGACCTGGACCAGATCGACGCAAGCCTGTCGGCGAGTACGAAGCTGGTCAGTATTGCTTCGCCACAGAATCCAGGTGGTATTCAGACGTCTCGTGCCGACATCGAGAAGCTTCTTGTCTTGCTGGAAAAGCGGTCTCCGGACGCGATACTTTTCATCGACGAGACCTATCGGGAGGCCACCTATGGCGACAATGCAGTGGTCGAGAGTTTCGCGGGACTCGATTCACGTATCGTCACCGGCGCGTCGGTATCGAAGGCGCTCGGCGCGCCGGGCTTGCGGACAGGTTGGCTCACCGTGGTGGACGCGGATCTTCGGGAGCGTCTGGCCGTCGCCAAAATGAACACCGTGATCTCGGGATCGGTTCTTGACGAGACGCTCGCCACAGCGCTTCTGCGCAACAGGGAGGGTGTGCTCGCATCACGGCGCCGGTTGCTCGCAGGTGCACTTCAGGAGTTGGCGCGTTGGTGTGAGAGGGAGCACGGGCGTGTCGAGTGGGTGCGCCCTGACGCCGGCGCGTTGTGCTGCCTGCGCCTGCGCTCCGACGCATTCGACGAGATTGCTGTCTCGCGCTTCTGGGATCTGCTACCAGGTCGTGACTTGCAACTGGCATCCGGCACATGGTTCGGTGAAAGCAGCCGTGTATTCCGGCTGGGCTTTGGCTACCTGCCGCCTGCGCGCCTCGGACCCGCACTGTCCGCTCTTTCAATGACTATGGACGCCGCTACGGCATGACGTGCCGGAATAGCCGGGAAACATCGCGATGAAACTTGTCCGATTTGGTCCGCCTGGCGACGAGCGGCCAGGTATTCTCGACGCCTCCGGAACGGTGCGCGACGCTAGCAGCCTGGCCCGCGATTGGTCAGGGAGCGCGTTGGAGACAAACTTCTTGAGCGAAATATCGCGGGCTGATTTTTCGCGGCTAGCGGAAGCGCCTACAGGGTCCCGCCTTGGTTGCCCGATAGCAGTGCCGGGCAAAATCGTATGCGTGGGATTGAACTACGCGGATCACGCTGAGGAAACCGGCTTCGAACTGCCGCGCGAGCCGCTCGTGTTCTTCAAGTCTCCGACTGCGCTGAGCGGACCATTTGACCCAATCGTCATTCCGGCGACTGCCAATGCGGTTGACTGGGAAGTCGAACTCGCGGTGGTAATGGGCGGCGTGGCGCGCAACGTTCGCCCCGAGGAGGCCGCGTCGCTCATCGCTGGCGTCACAATCGCCAACGACGTCACCGACCGGCATTGGCAGTTTGAGCGCGGAGGCCAATGGAGCAAGGCGAAAAGCGCGGACACCTTCGCTCCTCTCGGGCCCTGGCTGGTCACGCTGGATGAGCTTCCCGCGTCGCTCGATCTCAGGATCTGGTTGAAAAAAAATGGCGTGCCTCGACAGGAAAGCCGTACCAGCAGGTTGGTTTTTCCCGTCAGCCAGATCATTGCCCATCTAAGTGAATTCATGACCTTGTTGCCCGGCGATCTCCTCCTGACTGGAACGCCTCACGGCGTTGCGTACAACAAGCCAGAGCCAGACTATCTGAAGCAAGGCGACACCATTACTTGCGGAATCGAGAGGCTCGGTTCCCAGCGCTGCGCGGTTCAGGCAGCAGTGTCATCGATGCACAAATGAATCGCCAGGCCCAACGGCGGGCGACCGGAATCTCAACTGCTGGACATGTGGAGCACAGCTATGAAAGTAAGAATCGCATATCTCGAGGAACCGCCTTTCTACTGGACGGGTGAAGATCATTCGGTGACGGGGGCCGACATCGAACTGGCCGAGGTGGTGCTTCGGGCGATCGGTGTGTCCTCCATCGAACATCAGTTGACCTCGTTCGAAGAACTTCTGCCTGGCGTGCAGGAAGGCCGGTGGGACATGAACGTCCCCATTTTCGTGACAGCCGAGCGCGCCGGGCGCGTTGCGTTCAGCGTGCCGGTCTGGGCACTGGGCGATGGATTCCTGCTTCGTCAGGGCAATCCGAAAGCGCTGACGGGCTACGGGGCCGTCGCGGCGCGGGACGACGCGCGGCTTGGAATCGTCGCCGGGACAGTTCAGCTCGACTCTGCAAAGTCGGCCGGCGTGAGCGATAGCCAGATCGTGGCGTTCACGGGCCAAGCCGACGCGATCGACGCGCTGCTCGCGGGACGAATCGACGCATACGCGAGCACGGCGGTTGGAAGCCGTGTCCTTGCCAGTGCCAATAAAGAGCTGGAAGTTGTTGCGCACGAAAAGAGCAAGGAAGGCGGAGCACCTGTCGGCGCGTTCTCGTTCAGCAAGAGCAATCCTGGCCTTCTGCGGGCGGTGAATGAGCAACTTCGCAAGTACCTCGGTTCGGCTGATCACCGTGCCCGCATGGCCAGGTACGGTCTCACACAGACGGAGCTCGATAGCGTAAGCGAGGCCTGAACGGAATGATGCACAATGCCGGGCGTCGGCGGACGCCCGTGCAACGCCTGTCGCCATACGTCCGCCACAGAATCCGTGTGCGCCGACGACGCTACGCGCCGGCCCGGCGATCCGCCGCACGGACATTACCTCGACCTCTGCATACTGCTCTGCTTCTATTCGATAAGTTTCTGGATGCCCACGATGCTGCGCGATGCCGGCGTCAGAAGTGCGATCGGGATCGGTGCCCTGATGGCGATACCCAATGGGTTGGCGGTTGTCATGGTTCTGGTAACCGGGATCAGTTCTGACCGGTTCCGGGAGCGTCGCTGGCATGTCGCCGTGCCGTTGCTTTGGTCAGCGTTTGGCATGATTGCAAGCGCTTTTTTCCCGGCTAACGTCGCCGCTATAGTCATCCTTCTCTCGATGGCAAACGCCGGGGCAGCAGCAGCGATGCCGGTGATCTTGGCGCTTCCGTCGACGTTTCTTCGCGGCAGGGCAGCCGCCGCCGGTATTGCATTCGCGTGCTCGATTGCCAACCTTGGAGGCTTCGCGAGTGCCTATTTCCTTGGCTGGCTCAAGGATCAGACACATAGCGTGGGCGCTGGTGTCATCACGTTCGGTATCTGTCTGCTCCTGGGTTGCGTGCTGGCGTTGGCGATGCCGAAGCGGATCGTCAACCGGTGAGCGCATGCCATTCCCGCCGGGCGAAATTGTGACGGTCGAATGGGCGAAAAACTGTGACTGTTACGGTTGGGCTGCACGCGCTACGATGCATGCGTTCCACTTGCATCTAAAGAATGCCCAGATGTCCACGGGAGTCAGACGAGGCGAACATGAAACGATCTTATAAAGTGGTTGACGTATTCACCTCCAGGCCGCTTCTGGGCAATCCGGTGGCCGTGGTATTGGACGCGGAGGGCCTGACCGCTGACGCGATGCAAGCTGTCGCGCGCTGGACTAACCTTTCAGAAACGACCTTTGTCCTTCCGCCCACGACAGCCGGGGCCGACTATCGGTTGAGGATCTTCACGCCGCGCAGTGAGCTTCCCTTCGCAGGACATCCAACCCTGGGCAGTGCTCACGCCGTCGTGGAAGCTGGGCGCGTCACACCTCGCGGAAGCGGTCGATTGATTCAGCAATGCGGCATCGGCCTCGTTGAGTTGACGCTCGAGGAGCGAGGCGCAGACCGCGAGCTTACGTTCGACCTGCCACCTGCGAAGTTGGAGCCGCTGAACGCGGCAGACGTGGCGGAGCTGGAGCTTATCCTCGGGTGCAAAGTGGGTCTCAAGGCTGCGCCAGGTATCGTGAATGTCGGCGCCATCTGGATTGTGGCGCATCTGAACGATGCCGCTTCCGTACTCAATCTTCGGCCGGATCTCGCGCGGTTGGCGGAGCTCGAGCGCCGCCTCGGCGTCACGGGCCTGACCGTATTCGGCACTCGCGAGCATGGAGACGATGCGGCAATAGAAGTGCGTACCTTCGCGCCATCCTGTGGGGTGGACGAGGATCCGGTCTGCGGAAGCGGCAACGGGAGCGTGGCTGCCTTCCTGTGGCAGCGCGGCCTGTTGCCGCCAGGCGGAACAGATTACGTGGCTGCTCAAGGACGGTGCGTCGGTCGAGATGGCCGAGTACAGGTAAGCGTGGATGCGAACGGAAATGTGCGCGTGGGCGGTTCCTGCGTCACATCTCTGGAAGGTCTGCTTACGCTCTAGACAGGGACCGGACGCGAGACGCGCTGAAACGGGTTGCGCGCTGGTTTCTGACATTTTCCGCATTCGAAAGAAAGGACGCAGGCGCCTCGAAATGAATTCCGCATTCCCCATTGACTCATCGCCCGGCTTCATCTCGGTCACCAATCCTTTCAATGGCGTCGAAGTCGGCACTGTCGTGAACATTCCACCGGAAGGCGCGCAGGTGCTGATCCAGACCGCCAGGGATGGCGCGCGCGTTTGCCGTAACCTGTCCCGTCACGAACGGGCTCGCGTGCTCGAGACCTGCGCTTCGCTCGTGGAGCGTGATAGGGACGCATTTGCCAGTCTCATCGTCGCGGAAGCGGGCAAGACGATCAAGCAGGCCAGGAAGGAAGTGCTGCGGTGTGTGAACACCCTCAAGCTATCCGCCGATGAGGCGCGTCGAAACGCAGGCGAGGTCGTGCCGTTCGACGCGTATGGCGGATCGGAAAACCGCCAGGGATGGTTCACCCGGGAACCTCTCGGCATTATCGTTGCCATCACGCCGTACAACGATCCACTCAACCTGGTAGCGCACAAGCTCGGGCCGGCGATTGCTGGTGGCAATGCCGTCGTTCTCAAGCCATCCGAACTCACGCCGCTTTCGGCGATCAAGCTCGTTGGATATCTGGTGGCGGCAGGCATGCCACCGAACGTCGTGTCGGTCGCGACGGGTGGCGCAGCGCTCGGCGAAGCACTCGTCTCATCCCGGGACGTCAGAATGGTTTCCTTTACGGGTGGATTCGCGACCGGAGAGAAAATAGCCAGCTCCGCAGGCCTCAAAAAGCTTGCCATGGATCTGGGAGGTAACGCTCCAGTCATCGTCCTGGGTGACTGCGACCTTGAGGACGCCGTTGAGTCGTGCGTGTCTGGAGCGTACTGGGCCGCAGGCCAGAACTGTATAGGCACGCAGCGCATTCTGGTCCAGTCGTCCATCTATGACGCGTTCAGGAAGCGTTTCGTCGCCGGCACAAAAGCGCTCAAGACGGGCAATCCCGCGTTACCTGACACGGACGTTGGGCCGATGATCACAGCTCAGTCAGGCGCCCGGACGAAGCGCGTGGTGGATGCCGCGATCAGCCAGGGAGCCAACCTGCTGTGCGGCAATACTCAGGACGGTTCGCTTTACGCTCCAACGGTGCTTGAGGACGTCAGCTTCGAATGCGACCTTTGGAAGCAGGAAGTATTCAGCCCGGTTGTCGTTCTTCAGCGGGTTGAGACACTGGATGAGGCGCTTTCGCTCGCCAACAGCTCCGAATACAGTTTGCATGCCGGCATCTTCACAAATGATCTGCATGCGGCGCTCAAGGCGGCCGACAAGCTGGAGGCTGGCGGGGTCATGATTAACGACTCGTCGGACTACAGATTCGATGCCATGCCGTTCGGAGGATTCAAGTACGGAAGCCTGGGCCGCGAAGGTGTCAGATTTGCGTACGAGGAAATGACTCAACCGAAGGTCGTGTGCATCAGGAAGGCGGTACATGGAAACCAGGAACATTCAGCAACGACCCGATAAGGATCAACCGGACGGTAGCCGGCTTCGTGGCGTGGGCAGCCAGCCACGTTGATGTAGCGCATCCATAGTCGGATAGCCTTCCGGCAGCGGCGATTCGAAATCCGGCGGCGCCGCGAGCAGCGCGCCCACCGCCCATCTGGATGATCAGGTCGGGTACTTCGGCGCGTACGCCCGCAATCAGTTCGTTGAACTTCGCGAGCCGCTTCGATCCCTTGCCATCGAGTTCGCGCACATGCAGGTGAAGGACTGTCGCGCCGGCGCTGGACGTGGGCACTGGAGCGTTCGATTGTTATATTCGGGCGGATATAACCTGAGGAAGATGGATGGAGCTCCGGTCAAAACGGCGGCCGTCCAGTCGCGGTGTAGTATTCGCCCATGTACGGGTTCTTGCCCAGCCTCGACGGCGTGCAGATCTGACGCATCCATGACGGGGACGGCAATCTGGTTAAAGGGCCTGGAGAGCGCTCCAACGAAACGTATGGTGGCGTCGGCCGTGACAACGGCATTGATGGGAATACATCATGTCAACCGAGTGGAAACGACGCGCCAGGCTGTTTATCCAGCGTTTCTGGCAGCCGACCAGCGCGTGCATGACCTGCATGCCGGGGAGCTGGGGCAATGTCATGAGCCTTGCCCACTGGACGATTGCATTCCATACCGGTCTGCTCACTGGACTCCTGGCCGTACTGTTGACCTTCACACCTGCGTCGAAGCTCTACGGGCATCGATACGGCAATGCGCTGGTCGTCGGCCTCCTGACGACGGTAGGCGACGCCTATTCGCACGCGAGTCACTACCGCATCCCTTATGTCGAGCACATCGTGACGGGTGCTATCTCAGGTCTTTTGACGCTGGTTGCCTCATATCTCTTCGAAGACCGCGCACGTCGCCTTCGGGCGGCATGGGCTCGGGTTTTCGGATAGCTTGTCCGTTGACGTTCAGAATCCTCCCGGTCGAACCGAACGAGGCTCCCGGGTTTGGTTACGCGTCATTGCTGGGAAGTCTGCGCGTGGGCAACGGCGTTCGGGTAGGCGCATGACATCGTGATTCCTTCGCTGCCGGCTACGGTTTTTCAGGCAAGCCGACTACGACCGGCTGGGATCCTGCACGTGTCTCGGCTACGCGCAAGAGATGGCGAACCGTCCGCAGGCCTTATATGGATCGAAGATTCACCTGTCGGCCTCGCTGCGTGGATGCTCGATCACGACACCGCCGGTCAGGCAATGATCGCGCGCGTCTTTGACGGCCAGACCGAGGGGCTGACGCGAGACGACGTTCTCGACAATGTCATGCTCTATTGGTTGACGAATACGGGCGTTTCGTCAGCGCGGCTGTATTGGGAAAACAAGCTCAACTTCTTTGGCCGAAGCACGTTGCGATCCCCGTTGCCGTCAGCGTGTTTCCGGATGAGATCTACGCGGCCCCGCAGAACTGGACAGAGAAGGCGTATACGAAGCTGATTCACTACAACCGCCTTCCGAAAGGCGGGCATTTTCGCGGCATGGGAGCAGCCGCAGGTGTTCGTGGAGGAAGTTCGCTTGGGCTTCCGGACGCTGCGCTGACCGTACAAAATGCGATTGACGCCACTATGGGGTCAATCGCACTCTTCGGTGATCCATAGCAGCCATATATTGCGGACAGGTCAGTCAATAGATCACCTCAACCGCATCCTGCCGAATGGCGTCTTCCTTGCGCACTGCAACTGACAGGCCTTCGTCGCATCTATGAAGACCCGCGAAGATGTCATCCATCGCGCGTCTGCTTCACACGGTTTCAGCTAGCAGCGGATAGTCGTTGTAGCCGGTTTCGTCGTCCGCGTAGATGGTTTCCGGATTGACCGCATTGAGCGGCGCACCGCGTCGAAAGCGCTCCACCAGATCAGGGTTGGCGATAAAAGGACGCCCAAACGCTGCCGCGTCTGCATCGCCGCGTTCGATGGCCAGTTCCGCAGTCTCCCTCGTCAGCCCTTCATTGAGGATGTAGGCCCCTTTGAAGATACGCCGCACGTCACGGCCGATGCGATCATCGCCGCGATCCAGCGACTCGCGCGCGAAAATGAAAGCGATATTGCGCGCGTTGAGTTGCTCGGCGACATAAGTGAACAGCGCGCGCGGATCCGAGTCGCGCATGGAGTATGAACTCGACATCAGGTTCAGATGCACGCCGATGCGGTCCGCGGGCCAAACCGTGAGCAACGCATCGACTGCCTCCAGCAGGAAGCGCGCGCGATTCTCGATCGAGCCGCCATAACGGTCGGTCCGCAGGTTCGATCCGTCGTGCAGGAACTGATCGAACAGGTAACCATTTGCCGCATGAAGCTCGACACCATCAAAACCGGCGCGTTGTGCGTTTGCGGCGCCAACCCGGAAATCCTCGACGATGCCGGGAATTTCTTCGGTCTCCAGCGCGCGCGGTACCGTGTACGGGCGCTGAGGCCGCACGCGGGTGACATGGCCTTCCGGCGCAATGGCACTGGGGGCGACCGGAAGTTGGCCGTCGTGGTAGAGCGGGTCGGAAACTCGCCCGACGTGCCACAGCTGCGAAACGATCAGGCCACCTGCATCGTGTACCGCTGAAGTCACCTCTTTCCAGCCGGCAATCTGCTTCTCGCTCCAGATGCCCGGCGTGTTGGGGTAGCCAACGCCCTGAGGCGTGACGGAAGTGGCTTCGGTAATGACAAGTCCTGCGCTCGCACGCAGCGCGTAGTGGTGCGCGTTGAGGTCACCTGGACTGCGCTCGTCGAACGCGCGCATGCGCGTGAGCGGTGCCATGACAATGCGGTTCGACAACTTCAGCGCGCCAATCTGGATAGGATCGAAGAGTGTGGACATCTGCGGGCTTCTCATTTCGGTGTTGAAAGTAGCAAGACGGCCGCTCCGTTTCCATTGACCATGGAACGTGGCACGCCATACGTTTATCGTCACAACATACTCGATGTAACAATAGTTGTTACAACATAAACCATCCAGGCCATCAACACAAGTCTCTTGTCATGAACGGGCGCCGTCGATGAGACACGAATGACGCGAGCGGGGTTGATCCGGCACGCCGATGGACGGTGCGCGTAGCCTGAAATCGGCCGTCTTTTAAGGCGGGGAACGCGCTATGCCGCCGGATTCATCAAGCGCGTCAGGATTGACTACCCATGCTGTAACGAATATAGTTACAACTAGACTGACTAACACGGGCTTTCTATGAGCGCCAACAGCCGCTTGACCGTGGCGACCCACATCCTGGCGTGGATGGCGCTCGTCGCACGGCGCACTGCTGACCCGGTCACGTCCGATCGGATCGCTGCGAGCGTCAACACCAATCCGGTGGTGATTCGTCGTACGCTTGGGTTGCTTGCGAAAGGCGGCCTTGTCGAGAGTTATCGCGGTGTCAATGCGGGATGGCGTCTGACGAGGAGTGCGGACGCAATCAGTTTGCTCGACGTCTTCAGTGCACTTGAAGAGGGTGCGCGCTTCGCGCTGCATCCTTCGAAACCCAGTCAGGCGTGTCCCGTCGGTCGAGGCATCGGGTCGACGCTGAGCCACGTCTATGATTCCATCGACGATGGCGTTCGAAAGACGCTTGCCGCCACGACGATCGAAGCGGTACTCACAGATACTCTTGCATCGCAACCATCGAAAAAGCGCGGCTGAATCGGCCTCTAGCCGACAAGATGGTTCAGACGCAGCGATAGGCGTCAATGCATGCGCGCGCGCCGGTTCAGGTTTCGAAGCGCCGTTCCTTGAAAAGCATCAGCGCACAGAAGCTCACCGCGCACGCCGGCGCCGCATACCAGGCTGCGGACATGGGATCGCCAGTCCACTTGATCAATGCCGTCACGATGAACTGAGCGGTACCGCCGAACAAGGCAACGTGCAGCGCATGCGAAACGGCCATGCCGCTGGCGCGCACCCGCGCAGGAAGCGCTTCGAGCACAAGCAGGGCGACCGCGACGGCGCTGAGCGCCACCGTTGTGCTGATGAGCCCGACGCCGCACAGGATAGGCAGCGCGCTGGTCGCGCGGGTAATCATCACAAAGACCGGATAGATCAGAAGCGCCGTGCATCCAGAGGCGAGGAGGGCCAGTGGCTTGCGGCGAGGCAGGCGGTCTATGAGACGGCCGGCCAGCGGCGGAATGACGACGAGTAGCAGCGCAGACAACGCGGAAGCCAGAAATCCGGTGACGGCGGGCATGTGCATCACGCGAGTCGCATAGCTCGGCATGAAGTAGACGATCGCGTAGACCGGTATGGTTTGCCCCATCATCATCAGCATCGCCAGCAGGATCGTCGTCCCATGTTCGCGACACAGTTCGGCGAGCGGTGTGCCGGCATTTCTGGCGGTGCTGGTGGGAATCGGATCATCGCGAAGCCGGTGGCGAACGTAGAGGCCGACTGGCGCGATCAGGAGACCGATCAGGAATGGAATCCGCCAGCCCCACGAAGCAAGAGCAGCCGGTGACAGTGTGCTGGTGAGTAGCACGCCCAGGGTTGCGCCCAGCAACGCGGCCGCGCCCTGGCTGGCGAGCTGCCAGCTAACCAGATAGCCGCGACGCGATACGGGACCCGCCTCGAGCACGAAGGTCGCGGCAACCCCGATGTCGCCGCCGAGGGCCAAGCCCTGCAACGATCGACCGGCAATGACGACCAGCGGCGCAATCACGCCTATGCTGGCAAACGACGGGCACAGGGCGAGCGCGGCGGTTCCCAGAGCCATCATCCAGCTGGTCCTTGTCATCGCTGCGCGGCGTCCCACGCGGTCCGCGTAAGCGCCGATGATCATCGCGCCAACAGGCCGCATGAAAAAGCCGACGCCGAATGTACCGACGGCCCACAGTAATGAAGTCATCGGGTCGTGCGCCGGGAAGAACCGGTCTCCGATCATCACCGCGAAGAATCCGAACACGGTGAAATCGAACATTTCGAGGCCAGTCACAAGCGATGCTGCGACAACGGTTTTGAGAAGCTCGCGGGGATTGTCCTGATTGCCGGACGGCTGGTCGCACGTCGCGAAGGGAGGCGTGAACATTCTTTTGTAGGGTCGTCAGTAATGGCGCATGAGCTTCACGTTGAAAACGCATTCTCGCTACGCGGCGCATTGCACGGTCGGGCTTCCGGGTGCGGGCAGGAATGGAGATTCGACACAACTGCGTGAAATGTCGAAATTGCGCGCAAACAGTTGAAATCGGGACTACATTTTGACAGAAGCTGCGGAGTGACGCTCCCGATATGCGTAAGCTGTTTGCACGAGCTGCCGCAGTCCGATGCTTGCGCGAACACGAGAGCGCGTCTTTGTCACCCCGCGAATCTCGGCAATTTGTATAAGGAATCGATAGTCCGGCGTGACACGCAGCCGTCCCGCCGCTCATCTTGAGGATTCGTTGACATGTCGAATGATGCTCCAGACATACTGATCGTCGGCGCCGGCCCGGTCGGTCTATTGCTCGCGACAGAGTTGCGACGCGACGGCGTCGATGTGCGCCTCGTCGACCGTATGCCCGCCCGGATTTTCTATTGCAAGGCGCTCGGGATTACCCCACGCACCATCGAAATTTTCGAAGACATCGGCATTGCCCGACGCGCGATCGACGCTGGCGTATGGCTCACCGGCGTTCAAACGTGGCAGGACGGTACCCCCGTGCCCGCACGCAGCATGAGCATTCAGGGGCAAGGCCTGCCGTACGGTTCGTTGTCGCTCGCGCAGTTCGAAACGGAACGCCTGCTCGAGGCCGCACTCGCTGCGCAGGGCGGACGTGTGGAGTATGGCGTCGAGTTGGTCGCTTTCGAAGAGCGCGAGGGTGCGGTCCATGCGCAACTCACCGACCCTGACGGGCAAACGCACACCGTGCGTTGCCGTTGGCTCGTGGGCTGCGATGGCGCGCACAGCAAGGTTCGCTCGACGCTCGGTCTTGCGTTCGAAGGCGGTCAATACCCGCAAACATTCGCGCTCGCCGATCTCGACGTGGAATGGGACCTGCCCCGAGGACCCATGTATCGTTTCGACTGGAGTGCGGGGGCACGCCCGAAAACTTCGCTCGCGGCGGTTCCGGTTCGGGGCTCGGAGCAACGCTACCGGCTCTCGGTCATCGTGCCCGAAGACCGGGCGGCGCTCGTCGATACCCCGTCGCCCGATTTCGATACGATGTGCGATCTGCTCCTGCCGGCTTTGCCGGATAACACGCGGCTGTCGTCGATGCGCTGGTCATCGGTCTACCGCGTCAGCCATCGCATCGTGCCTGCTTATGCCCAGGGCCGCGTGTTCATTGCCGGCGACGCGGCACATATCCATCCTCCGGTGGGCGGTCAGGGTATGAATACGGGGTTGCAGGATGCACACAATCTGGCGTGGAAGCTATCGCTCGCGGCGAGGGGCCTCGCACAGCCTGAATTGCTCGAGAGCTATTCGCAAGAACGGCATCCCGTCGGGGTCGACGTCGTCCGGTCGACGAGCGCGGCGCTGAATGCGGTGTTCGCTCGCGAGGCGGCGACACCGGCCATGCGCGAAACCCAGTTGCTCGTCACCTATCGAGGCAGCCGCATCGTCGCCGACGAGTGTCCCGAGATGGACGCGATGTCACCCGCGCCCGGCGACCGTGTTCCCGAAGTGGGCGGTCTCCAGCAAACGTTCGTCGGCCATGCGCAGCGCCTGCATGAATATGTCGGCCGAGGGCGGCATGTCCTGCTCGGCTATATCGATGCACCCGGCGCACAATACGATGCGTTCGTCGAGGGTTGCTCTGCGCTCGATGTCCTGCCTCGTGAGTTGGCGTCTGCGGTGCTGATCGCGGCACCCGGATGTGAAGTGCCTCCCAATGAGCGGTTCACTGTGCTCACGGATGCGGCAAATGAATTCACTATCGCGTTTCGTGCTTCAGGCGGCACCGTGTGGGGGGTGCGGCCTGACGCGCATATCGGCTGGCGTAGCCGCCTCTGCTCGACAGAGGCGGTGAAAGGATGGTTACGGCGTTGGTTACAGGTCGATTGATTTTCGGGGCGGCGGCGCGGGTGGAACCAGACGAATTGCCGGCTAACATCATGACTGGCATCCGGACTCGATGCATATCCGGACCAGGTTATTCGATCGACATGGGGCGGGGCCGTGACCATCCGCAAGCTGAAGGTTCGCGCACTGGCGTTCTGTGTAGCGGGCGCGTTATTGGGCAGTGGGGCCGCATGGGCAGACGAAGTCAAGGTGATGATTTCGGGCGGGTTTGCGTCGGCCTATCGCGAACTGGGCCCGCAATTCTCAGAGGCGACCGGCCGTAAGCTAATCACCGTCTGGGGGCCCGCGGTGGGTACGGCGGCGAATGCGATTCCTGTGCGGCTTGCGCGCGGCGAGTGGGCCGACGTGCTGATCGTGGCTGGGTATGCGCTCGACGAACAGATCAATGCGGGCAAGGTCTTGCCTGACAGTAAGGTGGACTTCGCACGCTCGGCAATCGGCATGGTGGTTCGCCAGGGGACGCCGAAGCCGGACATCAGCTCGGTCGACGCATTGCGGCGAGCGCTGCTCGCGGCGAAGTCGATCGTCTATCCGGACAGCCCGAGCGGCGTCTTTGTCGGCAGTGAACTGTTCTGGCGTCTCGGCATCGCGGGGCGGATGGAAAGCAAGAGCCGCATGATTCCGGCCGGGCAGGTCGCCGATGCCGTCGCGAATGGAGAAGCTGAGCTCGGAATTCAACAGGTCGTCGAACTGTTACCGGTGAAGGGGGTGACCGTGGTCGGCAGTTTGCCCGCAGAAGTGCAGTGGTACACGGTGTTCTCCGGGGGCATCGCCACCAGCGCGAAAAATCCAGCCGGCGCAGAGGCGCTGATCCAGTTTCTATCGTCGCCGGATGCGGCGCCCGCGATTTCGAAGACTGGGCTCGAACCGCTTCCGGCGACGCCCGCGAACTGAGCGAAACGCGTGTCCTATGCGCCGTTCGACCTGCGTGGCCGGCGAACTTTCCGGGTTCAGCCATGAGCGGTCAGCCGCCTCGTTGTCGTGATGGACACGGCACGCAAGAGAGCGGCGCTAATAGATCCAGAGATGGGTCATCAACGACGGGCTGCCCGGTCGCCGCGCCATATTTCATTTGCCGACTGAAACGGAAGCCGTCCGCACAAGCGCCATGGCCTGCTCGCGTGCAGCCTGTCTTGCCGCGTGATCGACTTCGGGACCAAGGAGTGTTTTCTCGACGACAATCGATTTAACGTCGGTCACGCCGACGGATCGCAGCCACGCTTCCATGAACGGCCGCTGAAAATCGAACGAATGGGCGGGTGTGCTCGATCCCACTGAATAGTCGAGGCCTCTCGCATAAATGACCACCGCTTTCTTGTTTTTCAGCAAGCCCTGCAGCCCACGCTCATCGAACGAGAACAGGATGCCGCGCTGCGACACGACGTCGATGAAATGCTTGAGCTTGTAGGGAATGGAAAAATTCCATAGCGGCACGGAGAACAGCAACGTATCCGCGTCGTGCAATCGCTGCGCGAGTTCCCGGATGCTCGTCCACGCCTGCTGCTGGTCTTCGGTGAGCGGTGTGCCGCTCAGGTCCGCATATTTGGCGTCGAGCGCGTTGCCGTCGAACTCCGGCAGTTCGACCGACCACAGATCGAGCACGTCGATCCGATGATCCGGATGAGCGTCGCGATAGGCGTCCAGATACGCGCGTGCGACGTCGAGGGACGCAGACCGCTTCTTACGTGGCGACGATTCGATATGCAGCAAGGTAGGCATGGCACTACTCCGGGTGGGTTAGGAGTCGCCATCACAACATATTTCAATTCAAAATATAAACGAAGTATCATCGCCGTATTCAGTTTAATTCGCACTATATATGCAGGGACTCGCCCATGTTCGATACTGTCCTGCTGCGATCTTTCGTTGCTGTGGTTCAGGAGGGCGGCTTCACGCTTGCCGCCGCCCGTCTCAATCTGACGCAGTCTGCCGTCAGCGCGCATCTGCGGCGTCTGGAAAAACAGACCGGTCGCGACCTGCTCGCGCGCACCACGCGCTCGGTCACGCTCACGGCGGACGGCGAGCTGCTGCTGGGTTATGCGCGGGCGATCCTCGCACTCAATCATGATGCGCAGGCGCAGCTCTCGCGCGGACCGAGCGAGGGCGCGATTCGTGTCGGACTTTCCGAAGACCTCGCCAACGTCAGGCTGATGAACGTCATGCAGACGTTCGCGGTGCGCTACCCGCGCATCGCGTTCAGCGTCCGGGTTGGCATTCCCGCCGAACTGCTGCACGCGATGGATCAGGCCGAACTGGACATGGTGATCGGCGGTCGCTGCGAGGGCGCCCGTTCTGGACGCGTGCTGTGGTGCGAGCCATTGGTGTGGGCCGGCGCGGAATGGGCGTCGCTTACGCCTGGCGCTCCGGTGCCGCTTGCGGTGCTGCCGGAACCGTGCCCGTATCGTGAGGCTGCACTGGCCGCGCTCGCTCGCGCTGGCATCGACTACCGCATTGCGCTGGTGTGCTCGAGCGGCGCTGGCCTATGCGCCGCAGCGCAGGCCGGCTTTGCGGTGACGCCAGTCGTGCAGACTCAACTCGTGCACGGCTTGCACGTAGTGCCGCCGGATGCCGGCTTGCCTTCACTGCCCGATGTCGAGTTCACGATTTTCACTGCGGCGGGTGCAGCCGCGCCCGTCGCCGACGAACTGGGAAACGCTATCGCGTTGGCATTCGTGAACAAGGGGTGACGCAGAGCGAGCGCCAGTGATCTGCCAAAGATAGGGAATCAAAACCTCGCTCGACCCACCTTAACCCCATGAACCATGGGGCTGCGATCCGATTTGTTCCGCGCGCGAAAAATAGTTTGTCCACGGCGGGTATTTGCTCGACGCATAAATACACCTAGATTAGGCACGCATCGGAGCCGCCGGCCCGGTGGGCAAGAGAGCCCAATCCAAATTTCGAGGTTTGAATGAGCGCATCGCAAAAGGTCGTAGTCGTTACGGGTGCATCGCAAGGTATTGGTGCAGAGACTGTCAAAGCATTCCGCAAGCTTGACTATCGGATCGTCGCAACGGCACGCAGCATCAAGCCGTCCGACGATCCCGGCATTCTGACGGTGGCGGGTGACATCGCTGACCCGGCGACGGCGCATCGTGTCATTACGGAAGGCGTGGCGCGCTTTGGCCGCATCGACACGCTGATCAACAACGCCGGTATCTTTATCGCAAAGCCGTTTACCGGTTATACCGCTGAAGACTACGCTGCGGTGACGGGCGTGAATCTGAACGGTTTCTTCTACATCACGCAGTTGGCGATCGCTGAAATGGAGAAGAACAAGAGCGGCCATGTGGTCAGTATCACGACCAGTCTGGCCGACCACGCCATCGACGGTGTGCCGTCGGTGCTGGCATCGCTGACGAAAGGCGGTTTGAACGCGGCCACGAAGTCGCTCGCCATTGAATACGCGAAGCGCGGCATCCGCGCGAACGCGGTCGCACCCGGTATCATGAAGTCGCCGATGCATGCACCCGAAACGCACGCGGCACTCGGCGCACTCCACCCGATGGGCCACATGGGCGAGATGAGCGATATCGTGAACGCGATCCTGTATCTGGATGCGGCGCCATTCGTGACGGGCGAAATCCTGCATGTGGACGGCGGTCAGAGCGCTGGGCACTAAGGCATCATCGGGCGCTACCGGTTGCGCCCGTTAACTGACTTATCGATAAGGAGCTGGCAATGTCGATCGAAAATGTTCTCTACCGTGCTCACGCAGAGGTTACGGGAGGCCGCGAAGGGCGCGCCGTGGCGCCCGAGAGTGGACTGGACCTGAAGCTGACGAGGCCGAAGGGATTGGGTGGAAAGGGCGAGAAGGGCACAAACCCCGAAGAACTTTTTGCGGCTGGTTACAGCGCATGCTTTATCGGTGCGATGCAATTCGTTGCTGCGCGCGACAAAATTGCTATCCCTGCTGATGTGTCGGTGAACGGCATTGTGGGCATCGGCCCCATTCCCAATGGCTTCGGCATCGAAGTCGAGTTGAAGATATCGTTGCCGGGCATGGCACGCGAAGCGGCTCAGGACTTCATCAACAGAGCCCATATTGTGTGCCCTTATTCGAACGCAACGCGGAACAACATAGACGTGACGCTTACGCTCGTCTAAGCCGCAATTCTGTTCGGTGATCTGCGGGTCGCCCTGGTGATTGACGACCTGCAGGGCCGTGGCTTCCGATGCGCGTCGCGCAAGGCAGTCTTGAGTCGAAGTGCGATGTCTTTAGAGAGGAAAGCCGGACGTAGTTGCCCAACGTAGCAACGCGCGCTATTGCCTTGCATTTCGTAGACGAGCGGTCTAATATCGGTGACATGGATACGCATATCGCACCGCGCCGTAGAGGGCGTCCACCGAAAGAACTTGCAGGCTATAGCGAAACCCGAGAACTTCTCGTGCGCGCTGGAGTGGTTGCGCTCACGGAAAAAGGCTTCTCTGCAACTGGACTCGACGAAATCCTGCGTAGCGTGAACGTGCCAAAGGGCTCGTTCTACCACTACTTCGGAAGCAAGGAAGCGTTCGGCCTCGAATTGATCGACCGCTACGCGATGTATTTCGCGAGAAAGCTCGATCAGTTCCTCACGGACGAATCTAAATCGCCCCTGAAGCGCTTGCAGGATTTCGTCTCGGACGCAGAGGCAGGGATGGGGCGTTACGGCTTTCGGCGTGGGTGTCTCGTGGGCAATCTCGGGCAGGAAATGGCCGTACTCCCGGAAGCTCATCGTGTACGGCTGCGCGAGGTTTTTGCCGATTGGGAAGCCCGCACAGCGCGGTGCCTGATCGAAGCGCAGGCTGCGGGCGAGATTGCGGAAGGGGTCGATTGCTCGCAACTTGCCGCATTTTTCTGGATAGGCTGGGAGGGCGCGGTGTTGAGGGCGAAGCTCGAAGGCGGGCCTGAAGCGTTGCGCACTTTTGCGAACGTTTTTTTCGCTGCGCTCGGTTAGGCCGCTTTTTTTTCTATTTTTATAGACGATCGGTCTAATTTAGGCAGGCAGCGCTGGAAGCCGCTCGCATAGACAAATAGGATGCACATGCAAAGTACGACATTTGACTTTATTGTGATTGGCGCCGGTTCCGCAGGCAGCCTGCTCGCGAATCGTCTGAGCGCCGACAAAACCAGAAATGTTCTCCTGGTCGAGGCGGGCGGCACCGATGACTACATGTGGATCCATATTCCTGTCGGCTATTTATATTGCGTCGACAATCCGCGCACGGACTGGCAATTCCGCACTGAGCCGGACAAAGGCCTCAATGGCCGGCAGATTCTTTATCCACGTGGCAAAACGTTGGGCGGATGCTCCAGCATCAACGGGATGATCTACATGCGTGGCCAGGCTCGCGATTACGATCATTGGGCGGACCTGACGGGCGATCCGGAATGGAAATGGAACAACTCATTGAAGGACTTCAAGGCTCACGAAGACTTCTACAAACTCGATCCGAAACAGCGTGAACTGCTGAACAGCAATGTCGACACGATCGCAAAGGCTCACGGAAGCGGCGGCGAGTGGCGTGTCGAGAAGCAGCGTCTCAAGTGGGAAATCCTTGATGCGTTCGCCAAAGCGGCGGAGCAGGCGGGCATTCCTATCATCGACGATTTCAACACTGGTGATAATTTCGGCGTCAGCTATTTTGACGTCACGCAGAAAGACGGCTGGCGCTGGAATACTTCGAAGGCGTTCCTGCGTCCGATCAAACACCGGTCGAATCTCACGACGTGGACCCGCTCCCACGTGAAGAAGCTCAGGATTGACCGTGACAAAAACGGTGTGCTGCGTTGCACCGGTGCGGAGATTGTTCGCGATGGCGAGCTCGTGTCGGTGAGCGCCGCTCGCGAAGTCGTGCTCAGCGCCGGTGCGATCGGTTCGCCGCATATTCTGCAGCACTCGGGTATTGGGCCGGCGTCTCTGTTGAAGAAGCACGGCATCGATATTGTCCAACACACACCGGGTGTCGGTGCAAACTTGCAGGACCACCTTCAGATCCGCGCGGTCTACCAGGTTGAAAACTGCGAGACGCTGAACGTTCTGGCGTCGAGCATGGTCGGCAAGGCGAAGATCGGCCTCGAATATGCGCTGCACCGTTCGGGTCCGATGAGCATGGCGCCCTCCCAACTCGGGGCCTTTACCAGAAGCGATCCGTCAAGGAAGCACGCCAACATCGAGTATCACGTGCAGCCGCTGAGTCTCGATGCTTTCGGGCAGCCGCTGCACACGTTCCCGGCGTTCACCGCCAGTGTCGCCAATGTGAACCCGACAAGCCGTGGCACGGTGCACATCAGGAGCGGCAACTTTGAGGATGCGCCAGCTATTGCGCCGAATTACCTCAGCACGGAAGACGATCGACAAGTCGCTGTCGACAGCCTCCGTTTGACGCGACACATCGCGAGCCAGGCGGCCCTCGCGAAATACAGGCCGCAAGAATACAAGCCGGGTCCGCAGTACGAATCGGATGCCGAACTCACAAAACTGGCCGGTGACATCGCCACCACGATCTTCCACCCCGTGGGTACTGTGCAGATGGGCACGTTCGCGGATCCGAATGTTGTCGTCGACAGCCATCTTCGCGTGCGCGGCGTCGCGGGACTTCGGGTGGTGGACGCGAGCGTGATGCCCACGATCACCAGCGGCAATACGAGCTCCCCCACCATGATGATCGCCGAGAAAGCTTCGCACTGGATTCAGCAAGGCGTTTGACTTTATTCAATCAGGAATTGGCCATGACTGAGAACAAAACCGGGGTGAAAAAGCGCTTGCCCCTTGAAGGAATCACGGTGATCGACTTCTCGCGTGTGCTGTCGGGACCGTATTGCGCCATGACGCTTGCCGACCTCGGAGCACGCGTCATCAAGATAGAGCGTGTGGGCACGGGAGACGATACTCGAGCGTTCGGTCCGTTCGTCGACGACGAATCGGCGTACTTCATGTGCTTCAACCGCGGAAAGGAGAGCATTGCGCTCGACTTCAAGTCCCCGCGTGACCGCGAACTTCTCGGCCGCTTGCTGGACAAGGCCGACGTGGTGGTCGAGAACTTCCGGCCCGGCGTGATGGAGCGGCTCGGCTACGGCGCAGAGCAATTGGCAAGGACGCATCCGCACATCGTCTATGCATCGATTTCCGGCTTTGGCCACACCGGCCCGTTCAAGGATCTGCCAGGCTACGACACCGTCGTGCAGGCTATGGGCGGAGTCATGAGTCTGACGGGTTGGCCCGACACTCAGCCGGCACGTGTTGGCACCGCCTTCGGGGACCTCGGTGCAGCACTATTCGCCGTGATAGGCATCCTGGCAGGGCTTTACAAGCGCTCCAGAGATGCCCAAGGCACGCACGTAGACATCGCGATGCTGGATTGTCAGGCCGCGTTGATGGAAACGGCGTTCGCCAGGTTTGACGTCGAAAAGAAGGTGCCTACGAGGACTGGCGACGCCCACCCGTCGCTCGCGCCGTTCGAAAGCTTTGCTGCCCAGGATGGTCGATTCATCATTGCCGCAGGTAACGATCAGCTTTTTCTGTTGATGGCGGACGCCTTGGGTGTGCCGGAAGTGGCCTTCGCCCCGTTGTTCCTGACGAACGATCTCCGCGTGCAAAACCGGCCCGCCATGATCGAGGCCATTGAGCGGGTAACCCGCTGCGCACCGGTCAGTGTCTGGCTCGAGAAGCTGAACGAGGCTGGCGTGCCCTGTGCCCCGATCAACACGATCGACAAGGTCATCGATCATCCGCAACTGCACGCGCGCAACATGTTCATCCAGGTCCAGAGCAAGTCCGAGCGGAAAGTGAAAACAGCCGGTAATCCGATCAAGATGAGCACCTCACCCGATGAGGACGTCACGGTGGTCAGGAGAGCGCCGGCAGTGGACGAGCATCGCGAAGCGATTCTGGCTGAGTTGATGGTTTCGTCGGGCGCGTATGCGTCGCAGGCTGATTCCGAATCAGACGTCGATGAGACGAAGCGCTCCACAAGCCTTGCAGCATGACGCCGCAATTTTCAACTGACAGGTGACTATATGAAGACCGACATTTCAGCAGTGCGTGAAGTATCCGCGAAGCAAACCAGGACGCAAACGATCGAACCGGATGCGGGACCCGCTGCCGCGGGCGCGAATGCAGATGCCGTCGGCGCCGCGTCGGAAAACGGTGTGTACGAAACCATCAAGATCGATCGAAGGGAGCGCGTGGGTCTGATCACGCTCTACCGCCCGAAGAACCTGAATGCGCTCAATGTTCAGATGTCGCGCGAGGTGCTCGCAGCGCTGACGACATTTGATCAGGATGATGGAATCGGCGCCATCGTGATCACGGGCAATGCGCGCGCATTCGCGGCAGGGGCGGACATCGAGGAAATGGCCGACAGGTCCTTCGCCGATTGGCACGCGAAAGACCTGTTCGCCGAATGGGATCGCATTCGAACCATTTCGAAACCGGTCATCGCGGCCGTTGGCGGCTATGCACTCGGCGGCGGCTGCGAACTGGCGATGGCCTGCGATTTCATCATTGCGGCCCACGATGCCCAATTCGGCCAACCGGAGATCAAGCTCGGGATTCCGCCTGGTATTGGCGGTTCGCAGCGCTTGACACGTGCAGTCGGAAAGTCGCTTGCGATGGATCTGATTCTTACTGGCCGGAATCTGGCCGCTGACGAGGCATTCGCAGCCGGCCTCGTTGCGCGCGTTGTTCCGTCGAGCGACTTGCTGCAAACTGCGCTCGAGACAGCGCATACCATCGCCGGTTACAACCTGCCGGCCGTACGGCTGGCCAAGGAGGCGGTCAATCGCGCATTCGAGACGCCGCTGAGCGAGGGCGTGTTGCACGAGCGTCGACTTTTTCAGGCCGCCTTCGCGACCGAAGGTCAAAAGGAAGGCATGTACGCGTTCCTGGCCAAGCGCGCTCCTGTCTTCCGCCATCGATGAGCCACGACTTATCGTCAGTAATGGGCAGAGCGCGTCCCAAATGCCTTGCTTAGGGTAATGCGCTCCCGCCCGACGAATCCGCCCGGCGTGGAAAAAACACGGGCAACCTTCCGTTGGTATTCATATACTCTGTGCAGCTGCGATTGCGTCTTCCAGCATCGGAGTACCGATCAGCGCACCGTGGATTCCGATAACACTGGCAATCTCGATGGCCTCCATAATTTCCTCCGCGGTTGCCCCGTGACGAAGTGCATTGCGCATGTGGATCCTGATGCCCGGCTCGTAAAGATGCGTGGCGGCGACATCGAGCGCGCAAAGCACAAGCTCCTTGATTTTCGGCTCTAGAAATCCGTTCTGCCACGGAACCGACGAGAATTCGAGGTACGCCTCGAAGAAATCCGGATCGAGTTCCAGCGCATCGTCCCATATGCGATCCCAATGCCCCTGTACTTCGGTGAAGCGCCGCTTCAGAGCCTGCCGGCGGTTATCCGCAGACGTTGCCCGTTTTCGGAGACCTTCTTCCTCAAGCACTTCTGCCAGGATGGGCATCGCTACATTGGAAGCGTGAATGCCGATTGTACTGGTCAGCTCGAGCACTTCCATCAGTTCTTCAAGCGTGGCGCCAAAATCCACGGCCGCCTTCAAATGCATCTGGATGCCGGGAGCGAAGAGATGGGTCGAGGACGCATTCACGGCGATATAGATGAACTCCTTGACCTTGTCCTCCAGGTGATCGTGTCGCAGTGGCACCGCTGACAGATTAAGGTAGGCATGCAGGAAATCACAGTCGACGCGAAGAATACTTTCCCATTGCGGAGCCCACGTATTCCGTACGCGAATGAACTCGTCCTTGATCGATTGCTGTCTGGGGGTAAGCGTCGTCGCTTCTCCGCTAGGGATGTATAGAGGTTGACTAACCGTTAGCGTGGTCCACGCTAGCCCGGGTATTTCATGGAAAACCCATCGCATCACGCATACGGTCAATAGCGTGATCGACGTCATACCCTCGCACTGTTTAAGGTGCTTGACAAGCGAAGGGAAAATATACGGCTATCTATTTGACAGATAACGCAACGCCGGCAACGAACGAGACGAGTCATTTGCGGCGCGCACAAGTTAGTGCGGCGTAGCCGCCACTGGATGATCGGAATAGCCCACAAAAAAAGCGCACTTCTGAGAACGTGCGCTGCGACGAAAGAAGGGCAGGGTAGGGTAGGAGGAAAGTCCCTTCATGCCGCAAAAAAACCAATCACCCGATGGCCGCCCGAGTTGGCCAGTGATCACGCAACGTTTCATAAGGAACGGACAATCCGATCAGGCGGAAACGGTCGATATGTCGTGCCATAGCTTGGCGACGATCATAAAGGAACCGTTCACATACGCCCAGTTCAAGTGATCGATGAAAACGTTGTCGTGGATGCGCAGTCGAACTTTGGTGACTGCAATGTCGGTCGACAGAAAGTCTGCCGAGATCAACGCATCGTCACGCCTTTGGCCCTTGCTCATTGGCGACACACGTTCAGCAATGATTCGGCGATAGTCGGCAATGGGGACGACAGTCAGTTTTCCGTCGTCCACGTCGAACAAGCTGCAACTCGTGTGGAAAACCCGATCAAATTTGTCCAGAGCGCATTCGTGCAGTGCCTGAAAATATAGATCGACGGCTTCGACAAGTTCAGGCATTTTCTCGATAGACATAGTGAGTTTCCTCATGGTTTTCAGGGGTTAAGCGAACGCCTGACTGTGGTGATAGAGGCCTGAGATGACATCCGCTTGAGTCATCATCCCGACTAGCTGGCCGTGGGAGTCAACAACTGGTATGTGGTGATGTCCGTGCTTTGCAAACATCGGAACAACTGTCATCAGTAACGTCCGGGCTTCGACCATTTCCGGTCTTGCTGTCATCAAACTATCGATCAACGTCTCCTGGCTGGGGACGGTCCATCGCTCGAGACGCGAACTGCAGGCCTCGGCGACGCTGACGGTCTCTTCGCGTCCGTAGACATCCGCCCACGTGACGATGCCAATAACCTGTTTCGATCCATCGGTTACCGGAAGAGCTTTGATGCGATGTCTGAGCAAAATGTCACGAGCTGTTTTCAATGAGGTCTTTGTTGGTATGCAGATGGCCGGACGTGACATAACATCGCCACACGTCAGCTCGCCGAAGCTACGAGCGTAGGCCAACATCTGCGCTTCCTCCATCAACGAGGCAAGATCATCGGTTCCTACATCCAGGAGTTCACCGCGTCGACGTACGGCGGACTCCAGGTCAATGCGCGAGATTTTTCGGCGCGACTGATCAGCATCATCGATGGCGATGCCCTCGTGGCTACCATGGGGATAGCGGTGACCAGTGAGCGCGTGATAGGTAATCGCGCTCACCAGCATGATCAAAGATTGCACCGCTATTGGCGCGATCACGAAGCCGTATCCAAGTGAGTGAATGCCGGGCCCTCCCAACACGGCGGTGAGTGCGACGGCGCCAGAAGGCGGGTGCATGCACCTCAGCGAAAACATCGCACATAGCGCAATAGGGACTGCGGCAGCTGCCGCGAGAGCCGGATCAGAAATAGATTGCGACCATGCCACGCCAATCGTGGCGGAAATCAGATTTCCGCCAACGAAGGACCATGGCTGAGCGATTGGACTTGCAGGCACGGCGAAGAGCAAGACCGCCGATGCACCCATGGGCGCGACCAGAAACGGAACCAATACGCCGCTCTGGTTGAAGCTGCGCATAGTTAGCCCTGTGACCGTAATATCGATCGATACCCCTACGCAGGAACGAATGCGTTCAGACCAGTTGACAGAGATGGGCGACGGAACGAAGCGGTTGAACCAATGGATCATGCGATATTCCCACGCCTGCCGGAGCGTGGCGGTTTGCCCACGTTGACTCCACTTTCTCATCGTGCTTCAGATCTCGGAGTAGCCAGATTCGATTCCCTTATCGATCAGACCCGCGGTGCTGATAATTTGCGGATCGTAAGCTCGTTGCCTACGTGTTTGAATACCCACGATAGGCAAACACTCTTTCCCGGCGAGAACAAGTTGGGCGTGCGTTAGCGGCCCGTCAGGCGGTCAGCTGCAAAGATGCCGGAGAGTTGACGTGATATGTGTGAGCGTGCCCTGAAACCGTTCACCTCTTGCGAGCGAAGCGAGGGTTATCTGTTTATGCGATACCCCTATCGTCACAAACCGCCTATGCATATTGGAAACGTTGCTAAGCTGTTTCCTGCGCGATATGCCAACAATCTCAACGTAAGAACGTCGCTATATGGTTCGTCTGACCTTCGATGGATACGTCCGCAATGACGGCAGCCTTCGGATTTTTACAGCCACGAAAGTTCCAGTCGGGGGATGTTCGCTTTGTGAAATTTATCAGCGAGGTAGGCGATGGACCAACTATACATGTTGCGAGCGTTCGTTGCAGTCGCACAGCATAGAAGTTTTAGCAAGGCGGCTGCATCATTGGGCGTGACCACCGGCTCGATTTCCAAAGCCATCGCCAAGCTCGAAGAGAGCATCCAGACGCTGATCCTGCATAGAACAACCCGATCTGTTTCAGTGACAGACGCGGCACAGTCGTACTATCTGAGTTGCTGCCGTCTCCTCGAAGAACTTGACGAAGCGAATCGTCGGATTGTGCAGGAGCGTGAAATCGATAGTGGAAGGTTACGACTTGTTTTACACCCGATGCTGGTGAACAAAACCTTCTCGCGACTTGTGTCCAACTACAAAGCGATCGCTCCCAACGTGAATCTCATGGTGTCCGTTCGGGAAGAAGCGGTGAATCTGTATGACGGCCACTTCGATATGGCGATCCTTCCGCCACATCTTGTCGAGCAGTCTGGGGTAATTCGCCGTACGCTGTCCAGGTCGCGGCACATTTTTGTCGCCGCATCCGGTTATCTTGAACGATGCGGTACACCTGAAGCCGCTTCGGATTTGGCTGGCCATTTTCTTCTGTTGGACCCTGCGTCAAAGCAGAGGGACACGAATTTCATCGACCTTCTGGAAACCGGAAAGCGAGTAAGTGTGCCGCCAATGTCGTCCATGGACGGTAACGAAGTGCTGCTTCGAGCGGCGGCGCTTGCGGGAACCGGCATTGCAACCTTACCCGAAGCTATGGTTCGTGAAGACATTGCCGCGGGGCATCTCACGCACATCTTGCCGCTGTGCTCCACGTCAGAAAGTGGCGTCGAGATATGTCTTTTCTATTCGCACCGTGAACTGCTTCCCGTGAGGCTGAGGACCTTCGTTGATTTCTGCATTGACTTTTTCCGCTCGCTTCCCGGACCTATCCCCAACGAGACAGCGGCGGTTTTACAGCGCCTGGACCACGACGTAGATCGTGCGCTAACAACGGTCTGAAGCCTGGGTGACAGAGCGTCGAATTGCGCAACGTCATTCATCATTTTCTGTGATCGATAGGATACCGGCATGGAAATGCGTCAATTGAGAATCTTCTGTGCGGTGGCCGAAGAGGGCAGCTTCACTGCGGCGGCGGACATAGTGCACACCGTGCAGTCCAATGTCACTATGCGGGTGAAAGAGCTCGAGGCCGAGTTGGGGCAGCAACTGTTCATTCGGCAGAAGAGTGGAGTGGTGCTCACGTCGGCCGGACAGACTTTCCTCGGCTACGCACGCCGTATTCTGCAACTCACGGAGGAGAGCCGCAATGCGCTGCTGGATACCGCAACGCCCACTGGGCACCTTCGACTCGGATCGATGGAGACCACGGCTGCGATAAGACTGCCCCAGGTACTGACCAAATACCGGGAAAAGCATCCCCAGGTCAAGTTATCTCTGTTGACGGGCACCACAGTCGAATTGATCAAGGCCATTGAGAGTTATCGCCTCGATGGCGCTTTCGTGGGCGGATTTCACGAGAACGCAGGTTTGTCGCAGGAGGAGGCGTTCGAAGAGGAACTGGTCCTTGTGAGCAGTTGTGAGTTTGACTCGCTGGCAGCGCTTATCCGCGTGATGCCTCAGCAAACGGTGCTTGTTTTTCGGACGGGATGCTTTTACCGCTCCACGCTCGAGCATTGGTTTCATCAGGCCGGGCTGGTTGCCAATCAGTTGATGGAACTGGGAACGCTTGACGGCATCCTGTCATGTGTCGCTGCCGGCATAGGCGTGACGTTGTTGCCGAAGACCGTTGCTGAAAGCTATGGATCGCGGCAGTTGATCCGCTACCATCGGCTGCCGCCCGAGATCGCAAATGTGAAGACAGTTTTCATTCGCAGGAGTGACACCTTGATCACCCCAGCGTTGACCGCATTCATTAATCTGGCGCGAGATCAGTTCATCCAGGTGAATGAAGATACGAAAATCGTCGTGGAGAGAGTCGTGACAGGGAAACATGCCGCTATCAGCGCGCCGAAGGCGGACGTCCACTAGAGCGCCAGTGCGCAGTGGTCGCTTGCATCACCGCCCTATATTTCCGGGGTTGCCGATGACACAGATAGCCCTTCGATGAGTTCAGCTACCCGTTCGGCCGCAGAGACGACACTGCCGATCTTTCCAACGCCCTGTCCTGCGTAAAGCGACAGTTTCTGTGCCATCCGCGGCTTGTCAATCACCCGTGCTCCGCCCCCGATGAAGCGCAGCAGATTCCACTTGTCGCGGTTTGGAGTCACCCGGTGTGGGGTGCCGTACTTCCAGCCGAATGAGTAGCCCGTCCGATACTCCGTATCGTCCACGGTGGCTTCGACGATCTTTTGCTTGTAGAGCGGATGTGCGTTCGACTCGTGGCTTGCCACGAACGCTGTACCTACGAGCACGCCCGCGGCACCGAGGTCCATCGCGGCCTTGACGTCGTCGCGATTTGTGATGCCTCCCGCCGCCAGGACCGGCCGTCCTTGCGCGATCTTGCAAATCGCCGGCAGCAGCGACATCAGGCCAATGGTGCCCCGGTTGAGGTGCCCACCGCTCTCGCTTCCCTGCGCCACGATCATGTCTGCTCCGCGCTCAATGGCCATCTCAGCAAGTTCGACTGTGCCAACCTGTACCGAGACCACCAGCCCGGCGTCCTTGGCACGGGGAATCATATCGACGTAGTCCTCGGCGTAGAACAGGGAAAGCAGCCGTGGCCTTTCCCTGAGGATGACCTGAAACTGCGCTTCGAATACCTCAGGACCACCGAACGATGGAACGAGGTTCACTCCGAAGGGCATGTCTGTCAGTTCCCTTGTTTCGCGT
The DNA here is from genome assembly GCF_046027395.1 of Paraburkholderia dipogonis. Taxonomy (GTDB): domain Bacteria; phylum Pseudomonadota; class Gammaproteobacteria; order Burkholderiales; family Burkholderiaceae; genus Paraburkholderia; species Paraburkholderia dipogonis_A. The sequence goes on from NZ_JAQQEG010000010.1 coordinate 182,341, forward strand.
ATCCATTTGAGCAGGGCCAACGGCGGCAGTCGCAGGCCGCCCAGCGTACCCATTCCGCCGGCATTCGCCACCGCGGCGACCAGTTTGGGACCAGAAATCGCCGCCATACCCGCCAGAAAGATGGGATACCTCACACCGCAGAGTCGAGTGACCTCGCTCACGGCAAAATCCGATTTGACTTCGCTCATGGCTTCAAAGCTCCACGTGTTTGCCGATCATTCGTTTTAGGGCGTCATTCCGCAGAACCAGGTGATTCTTGAGCGCGCCAAAGATATGCAGCGCCAGGCCCAGGAGAAAGGCGGTCGCGCCGACGTTGAAAAGAAATTCGACAACCCGCTTGACCTGCGCGTTGGGTTCAATGAGAGCAGGTATCGCGAATCCGCCTGGCAGACCAATGACTTCGCCTGCGGCCGACTTTGAAAGCCATGCAGCAATCGGAAGCAGAACCATCGCCAAGGCCAGGGAAACCGCCACGGACCTGCTGACGATCACCTCAATGGGGTTCGGCGTACCGACGGGCAAGGGATGGTAGGAATACATCCGCGCCCCGAATCGATAGATCGAGATGATGAACAATATGGTGCCGAGCAGGTTTTGGATCCGCGTCAAGCCCGCCCTTTGCACCTCACCGGCTGTTTGGGATATAGCGATGTCAAAGCCGACAATCGAGAGTAGCAGAGCGGCTACGAGCCAATGCAGCGCGATAGTGACGGGTGAGAACCCGAGGCCATTGTCCCGCAGTTTCATACTTACCTCCTTGCGTGTGTTTTCTGACGGCGGTCGTGCCATGAAGAGGGCTGAAACCGTCAGGTCAAGTTCAGCCCTCGAGGCCGGCACCGGCCGAAAACCAAGTGGATGGCTGCTTCAGATGTGCCCGACACAGTCTGCGTACGAATCCGGCATTCGCCGTGTCGGCGGGACTCGAGGTCGGCGATGGTAATAATGGGGAATTGACGGGCGAGGTTTATTTGCTTACCCCCGTCATAGTCGTTGCGGTGGCCTGTCGAATTCACCACTGGCGTATTGAGTACGCCGATTGACCCAAATGCGGGCCACTGCGGTTGGTTCCATCAGTTTGTCTCCGTCCATGGAAGTTTTTTGATGCCCAGTCCCACTAGGAGATGCTTAATTCACCTCCCAGGCTGCAGCTTTCTGTTTCTTGAACGATATATGGACCGCTCAATCACATCAAATGATGATTTGTGATGGCTGGAATCTCTTTTAGTGAATTGGTGGGGTGAGCAAGCAGGTACCCACTAGATCGGTTCCGTGTAATTCTGGACACCGTCACACACGTTCGTTGCCGCATCGGTCCTGTGACTGCTCACGTTCGTCGGCGACGACGCCAGGGTGCACGCAATGAAATCGGCACATTGAATTCAAAGTCAGAGAACACATTTCCCGCAAGCTGACAAAATAGTTGGAAGGAATCCAGAACATCCCACGTTCGGTTCTCAACAGTCCTCGCAAGGTCTGCACATATCCGGGCGAGAACCAGAATCGTGCACTCATGCTGAAGCCGTCTGCAAAGCATGACCTCTGCAACCCTCCATAGCATTTCTATTTACCAGGTGTAAAAGGTGTTGTTCATGCGTTGGCCTTTATTCAGCTTCGTCGCAAACCTTATAGTTCTTATTCGAAGCTGCGGCCTTCACGGCGTCAGCAACTTATCGCAGTGATGACTCGGAGCAGGGGGCGGATGTGTCGAACGCAGACATCATTTCGTTTGCGTCTGCTGAGGCAGGTCGCGCTTTCCGGCGCGTAGTCCTGCTGTCGGGTTGGTGTGCGTTCCGGTGAGATTGGGCGGTGTGTTAGTGAGTGCCTCGCCCCACTTTCCATAGTGAGCTCAAAATGAAACACGTATTTCAGCTGGATCCGTGGTCGCAGACTCTTGCAATGATACGCAGTTGCTCGGTGCTAAACCCGAGCGATCGCGGCAGCGAAGAAACGATTAGTGCATGGTGAGCCGAAGCCTGAGCGCGGCGCGCCAAAGCCCCAATGGAGCGCATCGCGCCGAGCGGCCCACGACGCATGCACTCGTCGGCGCTGGCGGCGGCGCAAGAGCGAAACGCATCAGATTTTTACGAGTACCCAAGCTCCGTCTGCTGCGCATCGAGCGATGGAGCGAGCGTCCAACAACGATCGTGCCATGACCGCGCTCACGGCGGCCGTGCCATCGTCAGCGTGTCGATCGTCAGGTCCGCCGCCGTGGGGGACGTGATGGAACAGCCGACAACTTCCTGGTTGAACAAGGAAACTCCCATGACATTGAAAGACGGTCCACCGCCCGGCGTCCGTGTCACGCCTGAAGATTACGAAACCGTCGAGGCAGGGCAGCGCACCCAGATTGAGCGGCGCCGGTATCAGATGTATCCCCGTTTGACCGAAACGCGGATAGCTAAAGCGGCGCGTTTCGGAACGACGGAACACTGGAAAGCCGGCGACGTCATGTTTCGCGCTGGAGAGCAGAGCGATGGCATGAGGATCTTGACTCGTGGAACGGTACATTTGACCGTACGGAACGGATTTGGGCAGTCGCATCTCTTTCAGGAGGTTGGAGAGGGGCACTTTCTCGGAGAGACAGCCACCCTCAGCGGCAAGCCATACCTCGTTGATGCGATTGCCATCACTGACGTTGATGCGTTTCTGATCGCGCCTGAGCAGCTCCGGGCGCTTCTGATTGCGGAGGCGCAACTTGGCTCGGAGATCATGCGCGCATTCATTCTCCGACGCGTCGGATTGATTCAGGATGGTAGTGGTCCGATCCTGATCGGATCTTCAACTGACGCGAGACTCATCGTTCTTGAAAATCTGCTGAGACGAGCCAATCATCCGCATCGGATCCTCGATCCGTCCACTGACGATGAGGCTCGCGATTTCCTTTCGAAAACACTGTGCATAGAAGGAGAGATGCCGCTAGCCGTGCTCGTTGATGGCTCTATCCTGCACAATCCCGATGAAACACTTCTCGCGTCCAGGCTCGGTCTGCTTCGCGGCTTCGATGAATCCGGCACGTACGACATCGTCATTGTCGGCGCGGGTCCAGCCGGACTCGCTGCGGCCGTGTACGCCGCGTCAGAAGGACTTTCCGTGCTTGTTTTCGATGGCAAGGGGTTTGGCGGACAGGCCGGCGCAAGCACCAGGATCGAAAATTATTTCGGGTTTCCAACCGGCATCTCCGGTCACGTTCTCGTTAGCCGCGCATTTGAGCAGGCCGTTAAATTTGGCGCGGAAATAGTCATACCGACCGAGGTGGCAAAACTGCACTGCGCGGAATCGCCTTTCAGGATCGAACTCAGGGATGGCCGTTGTGCCCGGGCGAAGACGGTCGTTATAGCATCCGGTGCTGCTTATCGCCGCCCTCAAATCGCAGGCCTCAATGAGTCCGAGATTCGTGGCGTCTACTATTGGGCGTCATCGATCGAGGGTCGTCTCTGTCAGGGTTCGGAAATCGTACTGGTGGGAGGAGGGAATTCTGCTGGACAGGCAATCGTCTTCCTGGCGAGCTATGCAGCACATGTCCACGTGCTGATTCGACGCAAGAGCTTGCACGAAACAATGTCGAGATATTTGATCGATCGCGTGAACTCGTTCGCGAACGTGACGATTCATAGCAACTCTGCCATCGAATCTGTCGTGTCTGACGAGGACAGTGTGACGGAGGTTCATTGCCGTTCGGCTGGGAGTCACACACGAATCCCGACTCGCCACCTCTTTCTTTTTACTGGCGCTGACCCAGCCACTGGCTGGTTACGTGGATGCGGAGTGGAGGTGGATGACAAAGGTTTCGTTATAACCGGCCGCCCTGGTTCGACGGAGTCAGTGACGGGCAATTTCGCATTTCAGACGAGTGTTCCGGGCGTTTTTGCTATCGGCGACGTGCGCTCGACGTCGATCAAGCGTGTTACGTCCGCGGTCGGAGAAGGTGCCGGCGTAGTGTCCGAAATACATGCGCTATTGGCGGCCGAACGTTGAATATGTGCCCGATCTCGGCTCCTGGCATAATCGCGCGCGACACGACCGTGGTAAGCGGTCAATACGGTATGTGTCATGTTTTCCCGCCGATGTACCGGTCATCCCTTTTTGCGTGTGCTTCGCTTCTGTGCTGGGGATCTGTGTAACTGAAACACAGTCATGTCGGACAGGATGCGTTTCAGGATCTCGTCAGCTGCCTTTGAGAGAGGACGCCCGTTGCGCACGAGGACTCTTGCCTGCGCGGACGAAAACAGCGGATGGTCGACCGTTCTCGAAATCAAGGTTCCTGCCTCAAGCTCGGCGCGGGCAGCAAACCTCGTTGCGAAAATAACTCCACGTCCAGCCTTCGCAAATCTGATCAGAACACGCAGGGAGTTAACCGTGAGTACTGGTGCGAGACGCAGATTTTCTGCGAAAGCAAGAGCCTGCATGAGTTGACCGAGACCGAAAGCCACTGGCATGAGACCAATCGGATAGGAAAGTGCCTGGTGGACGGAGATCGGGGTTCGGATATCGCCCTTTGACAGTGGATGATCCTTTGCGACGAGTACGACGACGGGTTCTGAGGCGCTTGCAAGGTACCGAATGTGCGGAGAGTTGGGCGGGTTGTACGCTATTCCGATGTGCGCGATGTCTTCTTCGACTTCTCTTACCACCTCGTTAACGGGCGCCACATTCATGACCACATCCAGCTTCGGGTACTGCGCCGAGAAACTGTTCAGCACTTCGTCCAGGAAGTCATCGACGAAGCCTTCGCTGATGGAGATCCGCACCTGACCTCGCTGCAATCCGCGCAACTCATTTAGTCTGCCCTGAAGATGCTCCTGCTGCGCCTGGCAGGCTCTCCAGTATTCCAGCAGTTGATGTGCCGCCTCGGTCGGCGTTACGCCGCGGGATTGTCTTTCAAACAGGATCATCCCGATCTCATCTTCCAGCAGTTTGATCTGTCGCGTAATGACCGATGGCGCCGTGTTGACGCTGTCGGCGGCGCTGCGAATCGAGCCGTGGGTCAGCACTTCTTGAAAATAACGAAGCCTGCGTTGGTTTATTTCCCGCATAGCGTAAGTCCCCGCGTTGCTCAAAAGACAACGATAACGGTCCACAGTTGCTCTTGCAACCAGGTTTTTCTTGGGTAACGATGCAGGCACCAGAACCGCCGGATCCGCAGTCGAAACTGGAGCAATTTGATGTCTACACTATCTTCTGCTGCGCTCTTGAACGGCAAGCGAACTGCTTATCGTCGCATAGACTTGCATGTGCTGCCGCTATTGGTGTCCTGCTATCTCTTCGCCTACCTTGATCGGATCAACATCGGATTCGCGAAGTTGCAGATGCAGTCCGACATCGGAATCACCGACGCGGCGTTCGGGGTGGGCGCCGGGATTTTCTTTCTTGGGTACATGCTCTTCGAAATCCCGAGCAACCTGCTGCTACCTCGCCTCGGGGCGCGCAAAACGCTCAGCCGAATCATGGTGCTATGGGGACTGACATCCGCTGCCATGATGTTTGTTCACGATGTGCATTCCTTCTACATCCTGCGGTTCATGCTCGGAGTCTTCGAAGCCGGTTTTGCACCGGGAATGGTCTTTTATCTGACATGCTGGTATCCACAGGCGCGCATGGCACAGGTGATGGCTTTCGTGATGGCGGCCGCGCCTCTCGGTGGGATTGTCGGGGCGCCTTTGTCGACAGGGATCATGACCTTGCTTTCGGGGGCGCACGGGCTCGCCGGTTGGCAATGGATGTTTCTCCTCGAGGGCTTGCCATGTGTCGTTCTCGGAGTCGTTACGTTCTTCTGTCTGGATGATCGCATTGAATCGGCGCGATGGCTGTCCAGCGATGAGAAGGCATCGCTTTTGCAAGACATCGGAAGCCGGAAAGCAAGCCACACGGGGTTTAGGGACGTCTGCACCGACGGTCGCGTTTACGCCATGGCACTCGCGTATTTTTGCCTTATTTGTGGCATATACGCCGTCAGTTTCTGGCTCCCCACAATCCTTAAGTCAGGAGGCGTGTCAGATCTCGTGACCATCGGCTTCCTGTCGGCAATTCCCTATGGTCTTGCGGTGATCGCGATGTGGGTGATAGGCCGAAGCTCTGATAAACGAATGGAGCGTCGCTGGCATAGCGCGGTCCCCGCAATGGTTGGTGCGATTGCGCTGGCCATTTCAGCACTCTCGATAGGCTCACTCTGGTTATCGCTCGCCAGCATCACGCTGGCGACCGCTCTCACCTGGGCTGCGTACACGGTGTTCTGGGCCATGCCGTCAGAGCACCTGAAGGGGGACGTTGCGGCCGGCGGCATTGCACTGATCAACACGATTGGGCTAATTGGCGGATTCATCAGCCCAAGCGTCATAGGTTGGGTAAAAAGCGCAACCGGAAGCATGCAGACTGCACTTTTGCCAACGGTTGCTCTGTTGATGGTGGGAGCGTGCGTTCTAGCGCTTATTCGATCCAAACGAGAAGATTGAAGGACGCCAGAAGATGAAGATACTGATTGCCGGGTTCCAGCACGAGACAAACACGTTTGCGCCGTCCAAGGCGGACTACGAGAATTTCGTCCGCGGGGAAGGATTTCCAGCCATGGTCCGCAAGGACGGCGTATTTCAACTGCAAAGCGTGAACATCCCAATCGGCGGATTTATCCAGGAGATGCAGGCAGAAGGACATCACCTGATCCCGGTCATATGGGCGGCGGCGAGCCCTTCGGCCCACGTAACCCGATCAGCTTACGAGCGGATTGCCGGCGAAATCGTCGAAGCGGTCCGGACCACCGAGGTGGACGCGATTTACCTGGACCTGCACGGAGCCATGGTCGCCGAGCATGTCGACGATGGGGAAGGGGAACTGCTGGCACGCATTCGAAGTATTGTCGGTAGTGGCATACCAGTTGTCGCGTCACTTGATCTGCATGCGAACGTAACAGAACAGATGCTGCGCAGTGCAAGCGGTCTCGTTGCATACCGGACCTACCCTCACGTGGACATGGCCGATACCGGAAGGGCCGCGGCGCATCTATTGCGAAGGTTGATGACGAGTAAAACGCCAGTCACGATGGCCTATCGGCGCGTCCCGTTTCTCATTCCGGTGAATGCGATGTGCACACTGCTTGAGCCGGCGCGTAGTGTCTACGAGCATCTGGCAGCGCGGGAAAATGCCGCAGTACTGTCGATTTCGTTCACACCGGGATTCCCCGCTGCTGATTTCCCCGAATGCGGGCCGATGGTGTGGTGCTACGCCACCGAACCAGGCCAGGCGGATGCGGCGGTGGCAGCCATTTATGACGAAGTCATCGAGCGTGAGTCCGAATGGGCGGTTGAATTTCTCACCGCGGATGAGGCTGTGCGTGAGGCACAACGAATCGCCTCGCGCGCAAGTCGCCCGGTGGTCATCGCCGATACGCAGGATAATCCCCATGGCGGCGCTGATTCAAATACGACGGGAATGCTCCGGGCACTGGTGCGCAACAAAGCCCAAGGCGCTGCGCTGGGCTTGATGTGGGACCCTGAGGTCGTTCGAGTGGCTTACAAGGCGGGCAAAGGAAGTTACATCACGGTAGCGTTGGGTGGCAAGTCTGGGGTCGTCGATGACTTCCCGTTCGAGGCGACATTCGAAGTTGAACATCTTTCAGACGGCAAATGTATCTTTGATGGTCCGATGATGCACGGAATGCACGTCGACGTCGGTCCAACTGCCTGCCTTCGAATCGACGACGTCAGAGTTGCGGTGAGTTCCGTCAAGGCACCGATGAACGATCGCAACCTTTTCAGAATGGCTGGTATCCAGCCTGAGAAGATGAGGATTCTGGTGAACAAGAGCTCGGTGCATTTCCGCGCAGACTTCGGTCCAATAGCCGAGCGCATTCTCGTGGCCAAGTCGCCTGGCCCGATGGCAGCTGATCCGGCTGATCTGCCGTGGAAACGACTAGGGGCCAGTACGCGTGTGCGCCCAACCGCGAGTTCAAACCGGCCACCCAACGACGACAATCTCCATGCGGACGCGCGATCAACCAACCTGTGGGGTGATTAAATGACATTGCGAGTACCAGACCTTTCCCGGTTTCCCAAGGCGCGATTGCGCGACGGACCTTCACCGATTGTGGCACTGCCTAGATTGAGTCAGTACTTAAACGGAGCCGAAATCTACGTCAAGCGGGACGACCTTGATGGCCTGGGGGGCGGAGGCAACAAGCTGCGCAAGCTCGAGTTTCTGATCGGCGAGGCGCAGGCGGCCGGCGCTGACACGATCATCACGGTTGGCGGCCGACAGTCAAATCATGCCCGGTTGACGGCAGCGGCGGCCGCGCGCATTGGAATGAAATGTGAACTGGTGCTCTCGAGGCTGGTTCCGATCGAAGACGACGACTACGTGGAAAATGGCAATGTGGTGCTAGACCGCCTCTTTGGTGCGGTCATTCATGATATTCCAGGGAACGTTAGCGCGCTGCAGATTGCGGAAGAGCGGGCCGCAACGCTGCGTGGCGAGGGGCGAAAAGTGTATGTGTGTCCGCTCGGTGGATCGAGCCCGGTCGGCTGTCTGGGCTATGTTTCCTGTGCAATTGAGATTCTCGACCAGTCGAGGAAGGGCGGAATTGACTTTGACTATATCGTTGTCGCCAATGGCAGTGGTGGCATGCAGGCCGGGCTGATAGCGGGTGCGATCGCTGCTGGTGTGGCGCCGACGAAAGTAGTGGGGTACACGGTTCTTGCGCCGCTCGAAAAAGCTTATGCCACCACATACGAAAAAGTGCAGCAGACGCTTGACTTGATCGGTTCTGGTCTCACGGTATCCGGCGACGACGTTGTTCTTCATGGCGAGCAACTGGGAAGCGGCTACGGATTACCCACTAGTTCAATGCGTCGGGCAGTCAATCTTCTGGCGAGCCAGGAAGGCCTTCTATTGGACCCGGTATATAGCGGCAAGGCGTTCGCGGGTCTAATTCAGAATGTCGAAAATGGAACATTCGGTGCGGGAAAAAAGGTTCTATTTCTTATGAGCGGGGGGACTCCGTCGTTGTTTGCATATCGCACCGCGTTTGTGTGATTGGGTTGGAGCCAGCCATTTGTCGATCAACAAACGCAAAGCTGTCTGATGAGCGTTCATTACCGCCTCCTTCTACCTCTTTCCGTAGAATGACAGAGTTGTATCTCGACACCAACTTTGCGAAGGCCCGCATACGCAGGTTGCCTGTCTGAACGTCGACCTCGGTGTCGGCTTCATGTCGATATCAACGGCTGCGCAAATTCGTAGAGAGAGAAAATCCAACCCTGCCAAAACTGCCGAACCTGCAATCGAGACGGAGCAACGTCCCAGCGCCCATCGCAATGTCCTGTACTTACTGTAGCAATCTTTAACCGGCTGACGGGCGGTTTATCTCGATAGGGCTATCGCTGTCTGTGATAGCAAACGAGCCTTTGAACCCGTTTTTTTGAATGAACGATGTTGTTACTGCGGCTCACCGGGTGTGAGGCGAAAGCGTTGGACCGGAGCCCTTCGCTACTGCTCCAAGGCGCATGCGCCTCAGCGATGGCGCCAATCCGGAGCAGCTCTTCGCTGCTCAAGTCCATCTTGGTGGCACCGTGGTGGTGGCTGTTTCAGCGTCATCGTCCATTGGTTGGTGCTGGTGCGCCAACCGGGCAACGCGGTCTCAGAGTGAGAGACTGTTGAGACAGAGCGCAGCGCCGCCCCTGCGGGGTGGCTGGGACGGGGCGATTCGGGGGGGGCCATACACGCAATCTGGAGTTCGGTTAGACAGCAGCGGCCGCGTCCGTCCATGTGTCAAAGTTCGCCGGTGAGATACTGAGCGGCTCCGTTCCCGAAGCTCCAGTCCGAGTCAGAGTTGGTAGTGATGGAGACGATCACATCATTCGCGCCGGTGCCGCAGCTTGTCTCCAATTCGGCCGTAAGCTCACTATAGAATTTGCGCTTTGATTCGTCAGAACGTGGACGAGTGGTGACTGAAACCAGAGTCAGTTTGTCGGTGCGTACAATTCCGAGCCCGGTGTCTTCTGCGATTAACCGGCAAGACCTGTGTTCCGTCAAGACCTGGTAGCGGTCCGTTTGGGGTACGTCGAAAGCCTTGACTACTGCGCGATGTACGGCGTCGAGCAAGGAGGTGATTTCAGCCTCCGTCCTTCCTTGAAGGACATCGATACGAATTAGCGGCATTATTTCCTCTCTGAGTAAAACAAATGGCGTCGGCGCGATGGCACGAGCGATGGAATGATCCAGCCTGGATTCCCGGGCTGACAAGGCGGCCGACGGCATGGATACCAGCCAAACGTATGTGTTAGCGCTGGGCCGGGTGAGCCTCGCGATGGTTGAGCCTTAAGATAGGCAAGCTACACCAGCACGCGCTTATCCTACTTTGCAATCTCCTTTCTTTGGTCGATACAGTCGCGTGGATATTTGATCGCCGGCTAACAATTGAAATTCCCACGGCGTCGGTCTACGTTGATGATGACGTCGCAGTCCGCTAGCTGAATATCGGACAAAGCACACAAGCTCGGTGGGAATGCAATGTCGGTGACAGCGCACGGGGAATAAACGAGGCAGTGAGAATGAGTGTCCATACGCCGCGTACATATGCACGGCGCTAACGCATGGTTGACGTACAGGAACAATTGAATTACCACGGACTGCGATCATCTCGCACCGAAGGTCGTCCAGAATACGAGGTATCCCAGTCGCGGCTGAAACGTCACGGTGTCTTTCGACATGGTCAGCCTATTCACATGAACACTGACCGGCAACGCGCTGCCGGGACGCTGACTCGTGGCAGCAGCGGCGACCGGTCTGTCGACGACCTGCCGGAGCGTCCGTGCGCATTCGCTTGGCGTTTGTTCCGCCCCGCCCAGGAGGTCGATGAACTTGCCACCCATGTCGTGCCGCATTTTCAGGCCTTCAGCGCGCCGCAATCGGGCGAACGATCCTGCGGGCATTCGCAAATTCGGCTACGCCTGTGTGTGGTTGTTGCCCTCGTATCGAGTCGTTCGCGTAACAGGTCATCTTCATCACGAAAGCAATGAAACAACCACTCACAATCGATTTTGTCTCCGATGTAGCGTGCCCCTGGTGTGCTATCGGGCTATCTTCGCTGCAACTTGCAATCGCGCGCCTAGGCGACGCCGTGGACGTCGAATTAGTCACGCATCCCTTCGAACTGAATCCGCAGATGGGCAATGACGGCGAAGAACTCGTCGAACATATCGGAAAGAAATACGGACGCACCCCGGATCAGATAGCCGAGTCACAAATTGCGCTCCGCGAGCGTGGCGCGAATGTCGGCTTTACTTTTGGCCCGCGTACTCGCATTTATAACACCTTCGATGCGCACCGATTGTTGCATTGGGCCGGCATCAAAGGCAAACAGTTATCGCTGAAACAGGCGTTGCTACAGGCTTATCACGGCGAGGGTAAGGCCCCAAGCAACCATGACGTTCTGGTCGAAGCCGCGGAATCAGTGGGGCTCGACGTGGCGCAGGCGCGCACTGTTCTGCAAAGCGGCGACTACGCCGATGAAGTTCGTGCGGAAGAGGAGAAATACCAGGCGATGGGTATCCATTCGGTGCCGTCAATCATCTTTGATAATCGCTATCTGCTGACCGGCGCACAGCCTGTCGAAGCCTTCGAGGAAGCCATCCGGCGGATTCTGGCAGAAGCGTAATCTGACTTCCGCGGTGACTTCCGCGCTGCAATGTCGGTTCATCATCGACTTCGGAACTTTTTCATAGGGTAGTGTTATGGATGTTGCCGACCTCAAGGCATTTGAAGCGGTCGCTCGCCATGGGAGCATGAACAGAGCGGCCGTAGAGTTGCACACTGTCCAGTCCAACGTAACGGCCCGGATCCGTTCACTGGAAAGAGAAGTTGGTGTTGCACTCTTTGAGCGGCATGTTCGCGGGGTGAGCATGACTCCGGCGGGTCAGCGCATGCTTCCGTACGCGGCCCGAATCGCCAAGCTCGTTGCAGACGCTCGCGTGGCGGCCATGGACGACGGACCGCCGGGCGGTTCCCTGGTGTTGGGCACCATGGAAACCGCTGCGGCGCTGCGGCTCTCGCCGATAGTGAGCAACTTCGCGCGGATGTATCCGCAAGTCAGACTGTCGCTGACGACCGGAACAAGTTGCAGCCTCGCGATGGATGTCGCGGAATGTCGTCTGGACGGGGCGTTCATAGCTGGTCCTCTTGACCACCCGGAGCTTCACAGCGAGACCATTCTCCATGAAGAACTGGTGCTCGTGACCCCTCGGACCCTACACTCGCTGGAGTCTTTGACGTCAATCCCGAACCTGAAGACTATTGTGTTTCGCGTCGGGTGTGCGTATCGGCGGCAACTGGAAGCGCTGCTTGTGGAGATGGGGATTCTTGTGACGACGCTTGAGTTCGGTTCGTTGGACGCAATCATTGCGTGTGTTGCGGCCGGTATCGGAATCACGTTGCTGCCGCGGGGCGTGGTAGCGGCAGCGGCGCAGCAGGACATCATTGCCATCCATGAAGTCTCGCCTGAGAAAGCACATGTCGAGACGCTTTTCGTCCGACGGCATGACGCCTACATGTCGAGCGCCATGCGTGCTTTCGTCGAGGTCTCGCGCTCGGAGTTTGGGCCTTTGATGGCGGCGGCGTAGCAGCGTACTGGCGAAGAAACCTCACCGCCTGGGTTTTCGGATCGTTCAAGACACTCGGCAGCTTGAGCATGTTGCTGCCGTTGCCGACGCGATCATTTTCGTCGCGGCTATTCTGGCCGTTGTGCTGGTCAAGGAATACTTCACCTCATCACAGAGGCGTCAGGCCGGAACATCAGCGCACGGCGGTGGCGCGGGAATGTGATGGGAATCGCTGAGTGCGACGTCGTGGCTGATCGATCTTCGGCTCGAGGGTATCTATTTTTGCGATACCCGTATCGTCACAAACCGCCTATGCATTCTCGAGACATTGTTAAGCTGCTCTCTACGTGATACGTCAACTATTCGAACGGAGGGAGGTCGTTATATGGTCCGTCGGGTTTTGAAGAACACCTCCGCGATGATGACATCCGTCGCAAAACCTTTTCCCGACTTGCATCGAACGACCACGCCATTGCCTCAGCGCGAACCTCATGGTTTCCATACAGGAAGAAGCGGTGAATCTGTATGGCGCCAATTCGATATGGCGATTCTTCCGCCTCATCGTGTGCAGCAGTCGTGGTTGTCGCGAGCAATATGGTACACACGCGGCCGCTTCTGAGTTAGCGGATATGGTCTAAGTTCAAATGGAGAGCTTGGGGATGACTGATGCACCTCTGACACTTGGCATCGACCACGTTGGACTGACGGTCCGTAATCTGGGCGTCACCCGGGACTTTTTCATCAACGTCCTGGGCTGGACACAGGTTGGCGGGAGACCCAACTACCCGGCGGCTTTTGTGTCCGACGGGCACGTCACGCTAACACTCTGGGAGGTCAAGGATCTGGAAAATTGCGTAGAGTTCGACCGCAAAACGAATGTAGGTCTACATCACCTCGCGTTGCGGGTCGGTAGTAAAGCGGCTCTCGACGCAATCTTCGCCCGGGTCTCCGGATGGCCGGGGGTAGTGGTTGAGTTCGCACCGGAGAACATGGGTGAAGGACCCAAGTGCCACGCGATGGTGTACGAGCCGGGCGGCATCAGACTCGAGTTCGATTTTGATCCGCGAATTCAGCCTGCTTGAGTTGTGCTGAGTCATAGAGGAAGTGGTTCAGTTGGCGCTGGGTGCAGACGAATTCGTCGTGCATGGAACCCGATTTTTTACCAAAGTGGCTGCTGGAACCGGCAGTTCGAAGACTACCCGACGGGAAGTTTCAATCATGAGCCAAGCCGCCCAGCGCATATTTTTGATTACCGGTGCGAGCTCCGGTTTTGGTCGTGCTTTGGCGAAAGCAGCATTGGACGCCGGCAACACGGTGATTGGCATTGTAAGAAGCAATCCGGCGAAAGCTGAGTTTGAGGGATTGCATGCGGGCCACGCTCACGGTGCGATCCTCGATGTGTCTGATTTCGATTCAATCAATACGACGATCAAGGAAGTCGCCGGGCGCGTTGGTGCGATCGACGTTCTCGTGAATAGTGCGGGATACGGTCGTGAAGGAATCCTCGAGGAATCTCCGCTCGAGGAACTCCGTCGTCAGTTCGATGTGAACGTGTTCGGCGCGGTCGCCATGATCAAGGCCGTGCTCCCGTCCATGCGAATGCGACGCACCGGTCACATCATCAATATCACGTCAATGGCGGGGCTAGTTACATTTCCCGGCATCTCATACTACTGCGGTAGCAAGTTCGCACTTGAAGGGATATCGGAAGCCCTGGAAAAGGAAGTGCGCGGTTTCGGTATCAAGGTGACGGCTGTCGCGCCGGGCGCGTTTCGAACGGATTGGGCGGGCAGATCGATGGTGCGCACTGAGCACAATATCGACGACTACGACCCGGTGTTCGCCCCGATCCGCCGCGCCCGTATGGCGAAAGATGGGAAGCAGCCTGGGGATCCGGTGAAGGCGGCGAAAATCATGTTGAACCTGATCGACGAGGTTGACCCGCCGGTTCACCTTGTGCTTGGCGACGATGCGTTAAGCGTAGTCCGGGACAGAATGTCTGCGCTGAGTCGCGAAATTGACGCTTGGGAATCCGTTTCGAAATCTACTGGGTTCTCGTGAAAACGTAGCGGCGCGAGTCGCTATGGAGGAAATCCTTCAGCGAACGTATCCCTTAGGTAGGTGACAAACAGTTCGACAGCGCGTGGTACGTGCGGGGTGTATGGCCGGACCACATAGAGTTGCTCGGCAAAGGCGCCTATTGGCCGCCAGTCAGGCAGGAGAGCAACGAGTTTTCCTGATTGAATCGCTGCCTGCGCCGTGAAATCGGGCAGTAGCGCGATGCCCAGGTCGTCAAGGGCAGCGTCTCTCAATGCTTCGCTGTTGTTAGCGGAAAAGGGGCCATTTACCGCGATCATCAAAGGAGCCGAGTGCGTCCGCCGCGCTGTTCTGCGTTCGAACGACCAGATTCCGGACCCTAAAGCACGAGGATAGAACAGGCAATCGTGAGCGGAGAGATCGGTTGGCGATTCAGGGTACCCTCGACGCTCCAGGTATGCGTATGTCGCGACGATTACGGACTGCGTCTCGCACAGCTTCCATGCGACATGGGTCTCAGGGACCTGAGCGCTATGTCTGACGGCAAGATCGAAGCCCTCGGTGGCAATCGAGGTCAGACGATCAGACGCTTCAAGTTGTAATCGTACTTCCGGATTTGCCCGCAGAAACGCGGACATCTTCGGCACCAACTGCTGCCGCGCGAACGCCACCGGAGCGGTTATCCTGATCAACCCGCGTGCAACGCCCGCCATCTCCTTAACCATCGCAAAACTCGTCGCGATGTGCTCGTACTCCAGACGTGTGTTGTCGACGAGTCGCTGCCCGGCTTCAGTGAGCCGTACGCTGCGGGTGTTACGTTGCACCAGTGCGATACCCGAGGCTCGCTCGAGTTCTGCGATGCGTTGACTCATGGCAGCCTTGCTCACTCCAAGGCGAGCGGCCGCCGCAGTGTACGTGCCTTGTTCGGCAAGAACCGTCAGCCAGTGCAAATGAGTCCAAAGGCCTTCGACCTTTCGCGTATCCATATGTCTATTGTTCGCCGTTGGAAACGATCATTTCAAGTTTAACGCCTTTGCAATCGCAATGCCGACTCCTAGACTTTCCTCACCACCCATCAATCAAGGAATCGAGATGCAAGCGTTCAACGACACAGCTGACGTCACCCACTTTATTCATGGCGAGCCTGTACGTGGGTCAGGAATGCGTACCCAGGCGATTTTCAATCCTGCCACCGGTGAACGTCCCCGAAAACTTCTGCTGGGCGAGATCGCAGATGTCGACACCGCTGTCGCAAGCGCCAAGGCTGCATTTCCGAAGTGGAGCAACACGCCGCCCATCCGCCGCGCTCGCGTCATGCTGCGGTTTCTCGAGTTGATGAACAGGCATCGGGATGAACTGGCCGCAATCATCACGGCCGAACATGGAAAGGTCTTCTCCGATGCTCAAGGCGAGGTGGCGCGCGGTATCGATGTGATCGAATTCGCCTGCGGTATTCCGCAGCTTCTTAAGGGGGACTATACCGAGCAGGTTTCAACTGGCATGGATAACTGGACAACGCGTCAGGCGCTCGGCATTGTCGCGGGCATTACGCCGTTCAACTTCCCGTGCATGGTGCCGTGCTGGATGTTCCCTGTTGCGATTGCTGCGGGCAACGCGTTCATTCTGAAGCCAAGCGAGCGCGATCCGTCGACGTCGTTGTTCATGGCAAGGCTGCTGAAGGAGGCCGGTCTGCCGGATGGCATTTTTAACGTGGTTCAGGGCGACAAGGTCGTTGTCGATGCTCTGCTGGCGCACCCGGACGTGAAGGCGGTGAGTTTTGTCGGATCGACGCCAATCGCCAATTACATTTACGAAACCGGTGCAAAGAACGGCAAGCGCGTGCAGGCGCTGGGCGGAGCCAAAAATCATATGGTGGTGATGCCCGATGCCGACATCGATCAAGCTGTCGACGCGCTGGTTGGCGCTGGTTACGGCTCCGCTGGCGAGCGTTGTATGGCTATTTCGGTCGCTGTTCTCGTCGGCGATGTGGCTGACAAAATCATTCCGAAGCTTGCCGAGCGTGCGCGTAGCCTCGTTGTAAAGAACGGCATGGAGCCCGACGCGGAAATGGGTCCAATCGTTACGCAACAGGCGCTTGAACGCATCGAAGGGTACATCGGGATTGGTGTCGACGAAGGTGCAAAGTTGGTCGTCGACGGTCGCGGCCTTAAGGTCGACGGTCATGAGGACGGATTCTTCACGGGCGGTACGCTGTTCGACAACGTCACGCCGGAGATGAGAATTTATAAGGAAGAAATCTTTGGGCCCGTTCTTGCCTGCGTCCGTGTGAAGGACTTCTCGGAAGCGGTCGACTTGATCAATGCTCATGAGTTCGGCAATGGCGTGGCGTGCTACACCCGCGACGGGCACATCGCTCGCGAATTCGGACGACGCATCGAAGTAGGTATGGTCGGCATCAATGTCCCTATTCCGGTTCCGATGGCCTGGCATGGTTTCGGCGGCTGGAAGCGCAGTCTGTTCGGCGATACGCATGCATACGGCGAGGAAGGAGTTCGGTTCTATACGAAGCAGAAGTCGATCATGCAGCGCTGGCCGGAAAGCACGGAAAAAGGCGCTGAATTTGCAATGCCCACAGCGAAGTAAGCGAGCTGATTCGACAAGTGATTGGACGTCGCGCGTGGCACGATGCGGCGTCTGGTTTTCGCCTGCGTGTAGTGGAAGCACTGAACCGCCGCCGCGTCGTCTTCTCATGTCATGGATTGTCATTCAGGGTCCTCTCTGCAGCGAATTTCTAACGATAACGATACGCTCCAT
The DNA here is from genome assembly GCF_046027395.1 of Paraburkholderia dipogonis. Classification (GTDB taxonomy): domain Bacteria; phylum Pseudomonadota; class Gammaproteobacteria; order Burkholderiales; family Burkholderiaceae; genus Paraburkholderia; species Paraburkholderia dipogonis_A. The sequence goes on from NZ_JAQQEG010000010.1 coordinate 199,737, forward strand.
CGGTGGCGATTCAGGAGCGACTCTGCGTGCCTTGCCGCGATGGAAAGAGTGTTTTTCTTGTTTGCCGATTGACGGCACGTTTGGCCAAACTAAACACTCCCATTAGTTGTATTCCAGAGTGAGAAGCAAACTGGGGGGCGAAATGAATTTCTCGTCGTTAGAAATATTTTGTGCCGTCGCCAGCGAGCAAAGTGTGGCCCGCGCGGCACGCCATTTGGCCCGCGTTCAGTCAAATGTGACGACGCGCGTAAAACAGCTTGAAAAGGAACTGGAGGTCGACCTTTTTTCAAGAGGTGGCAAGCGGATGAGGTTGACGCCAAGTGGCCGCACGATGCTGGACTATGCGCAACGAATCCTGTACCTCGCGGAAGAGGCGAGACTTGCGATGAAACCGGAGCAGCAGTTCGGACGATTGAGCATTGGCGCTATGGAATCTACCGCAGCAGCACGCCTTCCGGCCTTGCTCTCGAAATACCATAGCAGGTGGCCCCGGGTGGAGTTGGAGATTTCGATCGGTACGTCGCGGTCACTTGTCGAAGACGTGGAGCGAGGCCATCTCGACTGCGTTTTTGTCGCCGATAGTGGATTTCTGGGGGCGCGTGATCCGCAGTCAAAGTTTACCGCGCGCGGATTGAGCGCAACGCGCGCATACCGGGAAGATCTACTGCTCATATTGCCGCCGAACCACCCAACGGTAGGCAGGCCGACGGACCTCAGGCTCAAGACGTTGGCTGCTTTTTCCAGTGGCTGCGCCTATCGGAGCGTACTCGAACGCTGGCTGGGAATCGAAAATTTCGAGGCGGACGGTGACTGGAAGGTCATGGAGCTTGTTTCGTACCATGCCATATTAGCCTGCGTTGCCGCAGGTTCGTGTTTCGCACTTTGCCCGAGGTCGATTGTAAGTTTGCAGCGTGTTCCGATGGACATTTGCACGCAGAAGATCGCCACGATCGATACATACCTGGTTGCCCAATCGAGCTACAAGAGCAGCGCTTACAAAGAACTGCTTCAATTCCTTCAGGTCTCGATGTACCACCGGCCCGGGGGCATCAACGGCTGATACTCTCGCCTCATTCCAGGCAGTGTCGAACAGCACAACACGGAGTTGGCGATGCAACAGGAGCTTGCGCAGCATACAACTACGGAAATGACCACCCCAACCGCCGCCAGACTAGTCGCGGCTAGCGTGGGTTCGAGTGCTCCGTTACATGTGAGTAATACCTCGCCAGGTATGGTGGTTAACTCCGGAATACGCAAAACCCCTGTCAGCCTGCTTCAGAACCGGGCTTGTATCGAGGTTAAGAGGCTAGGACTGGCCGGTGATGAGCAAGTAGACCTAAGTGTGCACGGAGGCCTTGAGAAAGCTGTTTATATGTATCCTGCCGAACACTACGAATGGTGGCGGGAACGCCGGCTCGAGGCAGGCGTCGTGGGTGCGGACGACCCGTTGCCGTTTGCTGTGGTGGGAGAGAATTTAACGACGAGTGGTCTGCTCGAGACCCAGCTCTGGGTCGGGGATCGAATCTTGATAGATGAGGTCGAATTTCGCGTCGAGTCTCCCCGAAATCCCTGCTACAAGTTTAACGCCGTAATGGGATATACGCGCGCTGCCAAACATATGATGGCCAGTGGGTACTCTGGTGTTTATTTAAGCGTATCCAAAACTGGATTCATTTCCGCGGGTTCGGCCATTCAAGTGATCCCTGGCCGGCGTCAGGAGTCAATCAGTGCGATTCTGGACCGGCGGCGTGTCCGCGCGCGACGGGAACCATAAGTCGGAAAGTACATCGGCGCCGTCCGGTGGCCTCTGTTCATGAGCCTTCGTGGGTGAAGCGTGTTCTTCGACCACATCGGTCTGACGCGGAATATCTGTGCGTAACTGATCCGTCGATTGGGGCCGAAAGGTTTCGATAGGCGCTGTACGTCGAATCCGCCTGAGCGGCGGGTGATTGTGATAGCGATCGAGGTAGATCTTTCGATTCCGGCGACGAAATGATCCGGAATTCGGTTGAGCGTTTAGAAGCAGCGCAACTTACAAAAACCTGAGCAGACTCCTATGTACGGCTCTGGGGCGCACCAGCCGGATTGGTCAGAGGGTCGGAGTGACTGGGTTATCGCTGAGATAGATAACCGTATTTAATACCTTCGCTTGATATCCAGTTCGAATGGTGCGAGTTTGTCTCATTGGTTGGAGACATGGCAATGTCACATCAAATCTCGACTTCGGCAGGAGATGGCAATTGTCGGACTCACTGCTGCAGGTTCAATGCCGCCAGGCAACGAAGCGAAATCACAGCCCCACAGCTGAGTATGTGTAGACGGAACGCGAAGCGCGTCAATTGGATGAAACGCACGCGAATCGCCAATTGAGAGTCGGACTGCCGTTCGAGGCGATCCGGAAATTTTTGAGGAATAGAGTTCAAATGAGTACACCCACGACTGCTCAGCGTATCGGCCGTTTTGCATACGACGCACGCGCAGACCATCTTACTCCCGGCGCGAGGGCAATTCTCAAGCGGAATATTCTCGACAGTCTGGGTTGTGCAATAGCTGCGCTGCCTGGTAAGCCGTTCAAGGCGCTTCGCGATCAGTTCGAGGAGTACCGCGGCTCGGGGACGTGTTCCTTGATTGGAGGCGGTAAGACTTCGCCCGATCAAGCCGCTTTGTACAACTCCGGTTTGGTCCGGTATGTAGACCTGCTGGACAGCTACATGTCCCCCGGCGGACTTTGTCACCCGAGCGATAACTTCGGCACTATTCTGGCAGCTGCCGAGCATGCGTCCGCAAGTGGCGAAGAATTTATGCTGGCCTTGGCAACAGCCTATGAAATTGGCTGCCGTATTACGGCGATCGTGCCGGTTATGGCCAAAGGGTTTAACCACGCAATTCAATTGGCGGTGTCCGCCGCGGCCGGGTCGGGCAAGCTGTTCGGTCTCGATGCCGATCAGATTGCTAACGCGATTGCAATCGCAACGATCGACAACATTTCGCTGACGTGTGTCCATTCCGAGCCGGTTTCGCAGTGGAAAGGCTTTTCCCCTGGTATCACGGGCATGAGAGCGGTCTATTCAGCATCGCTTGCCAAGCGTGGATTCACAGGTCCTCTCCGTCTTTTCGAGGGGCCTAACGGTCTGGTGCGAATGTTTGACCAGCCGCTCGACGTCGATTGGGAAGACCATCGGCTCGAAGTCGTTCACCAGACGATCATGAAGAAATACTGTTCGCTTATCCATGGTCAGCCCGTCCTTGAAGCTACTCTCGCGTTAAAGCGTAAACATGATTTGAAGAGCGGCGACGTGGACGAAGTCCAGTGTGACATCTTCCAAAGCGGATTCGACATTGCCGGCGGCGGCAGCTTCGGTTCAAAGGATGACCCGCAGACTAAAGAGCAGGCGGACTATAACCTCAAATATCTGATTGCAGCCGCGTTGCTCGATGATCAGGTCGGCCCGGCTCAGCTCGAACCTGAGCGTGTACAGGCCGCCGATGCACAGGCATTGCTCAGAAAAGTGTCTGTGAAACCTGACGCTGAATTTTCGGCGCAATACCCACACGCGCTGAACACGCGCTTGACGATCAAATGCAAGGATGGTCGCGTGTTGGTCACGGAGCATATCGGCTTCGAAGGCGGTCTGGACAATCCGTTCACGTGGGAACGTACCGTCGAAAAATTCAATTGGCTGAGCGAACAACACGCGGATCAGGAGCTCCGAGACCAGATCATCGGTCTGATCTCGGAGCTCGATGAACACCCGCTCGAAGACTTAATGAACCTCTTGGCGAAAGTCAGTCCAGAGCCACGATTTCCGGCAATGCATCCGGGAATTCAATAATCCCTAAAGGTATTTAGGAGCTATATATGGCACTCATTTCTTGTGACATGCGTTTTGGTCGAACGGACGAACAGAAGCGGCAGCTTGCTGCCGGTTTACTCCGGGTGGTCAGCGCCGCGACAGGTGAAACGAAGAATGACATCTTTTTCGTGATTCGCGAGGGACGTGGAATCAATTTCGTTGAACATGGCGAGCATCTTCCAGAGTACGTTGAGGGCGCCGCGAACGATAAAGAACTGATTGAACGTCTTAAATAGATCTGACGGAGAAATATTGTGCCTTTCATCGAATGCCACATCAAAATCGGTCTTACGCAAGAACGACGTGAACAACTCATCAGGGACATCATCCAGGTCACGCACGACTCGATTGGATCGGACCCCAAGATTATCAATGTGATCCTGCACGAACGTCCGGCTGAGAATATCAGTATTTCCAGCCGGATCAATGGAGAGGACTTCAAGAAGTCCACCGGGTAGCCACGCCAAACTGAGCGATAAGGTCTTGATCGGAGTTCCGCCGGGGCGTGGCATCCGGCGGTCGGAATGCAGTGTACGCGGCAACGATCGCAAATATGGCAAAACCATAGCATTGTCTACGTCAGGTCTGGTGAGAGACACGTTTTTCGGAATATATAGTACGTAGTACAAAAAAATGTGGAGGAGAGATGAGCGGAGCAAGAATGGTGGTCGATGGTGTCGCCGCCGGAAATGAGAGGGTAGGGCTGGCAATATTTTTGACGCTTGTCGAAGTGTTGATGTTCTTTGGGTTCATTACTCTTGCCGTCGTGTCGCCGGCAACGCTCGCTTCGCCAGTGGTAGATGGGTCAGAGGTTACGGTTTCGTTCCTGTACGGAATAGTCATTCTGGTCGTTAGCGTGCTGCTTATCGGGTTGTATGTCCTGGTCGAAAATGCAGCCGATTCGAGAAAATTTCGTATCGATTCCGCTGAAATTTAATCGTTAATTGCCTGGTGACTCATTATGAATATTCTTCGACAAGGCGCTTTTCTCGCGCTTTCAGCGTCCGCATGCGTTGCGAGTACCGGGTCCTTTGCCGCCGGGAGCGGCGTAGGTGCCGGAAACGGCGTGGCAATAACGTTTTTTCTTGCCTTCGTGCTGGCGACGCTTGCTATCACCTACTGGGCCGCGAAGCGAACTAGGTCGACTGACGATTTCTACGCAGCTGGAGGTGAAATAACCGCATTGCAAAATGGGCTTGCAATCGCGGGTGATTTCATGTCGGCCGGTGCATTTCTTGGCCTGACAGCTTTGGTGTTCAGTAGTGGGTTTGATGGTCTTGTCTATGCAGTCGGGTATGCGACGGGGATGCCAATTGTTGTGTTTCTGCTGGCAACGAGGCTGCGAAAACTCGGTAAATATACAGTCGCGGATGCGGTTTCCACGCGCCTTGGCGAGACACCGATTCGTATCTTCTCGGCCTGCGCGTCGCTATGTATTGTTTCGCTATATCTCATCGCGCAGATGGTGGGGGCGGGGCAGCTGATCAAGCTGCTGTTTGGCATTGACTATGTTTACGCCGAAATTCTGGTTGGCGCTCTCATGATGTTTTATGTAGCTTTTGGCGGGATGGTCGCGACGACTTGGGTGCAGCTCGTGAAGGCAGCGTTGTTGCTGCTCGGCACGATTGTGATGAGCTTTCTGGTCCTGCGAAACTTTGGCTTCAACTTCTCGGAATTGTTGCGGCGTGCCGTGGAGATTCACCCAAGGGGCGGTGCAATCCTCAGTCCACAGTTTCTGGTGAAGGATCCTGTATCGGGATTTTCATTAGGTCTTGCGGTGATGTTTGGCACCTCGGGATTGCCGCATATTCTCATGCGCTTCTTCACGGTTCCCGACGCACGGGCGGCACGCGGTTCGGTATTTTGGGCAAGTGCATTTATCAACCTGTTCTTTGCACTGGTGTTTGTCATCGGGTTTGGATCTATCGCGCTGGTCGCCTCCAATCCAGACTTCCTGGATGCCGCGGGCAAACCGCTCGGCGGCGTCAATATGGTTGCTGTCCACCTTGCAAAGGCGGTAGGAGGAAACGCGTTGCTGGGGTTTATCTCGGCAGTCGCATTCGCTACCATCCTTGCGGTTGTGTCGGGTTTGACGCTCGCGGGTTCTTCGGCGGTTTCGCATGACCTCTACGCCCGTGTCTTTTGCAAAGGCGCCGTAAGTCAAGCCAATGAAGTAAGGGTATCAAGGATATCGACTCTGGTTCTTGGCGTCATCGCGGTGGCATTAGGCATTGCCTTCAGAACACAGAATGTGGCTTACATGCTTGGACTCACGTTCTCGGTCGCCTGCAGCTCGACTTTTCCCGTGTTACTGCTTGCCCTTTATTGGAAACGATTGACCACGATTGGAGCCGTTGTGGGCGGAACTGTCGGGTTGGTCTCTGCCATCTTACTGACGGTCGCAGGTCCAGCGGTCTGGGTGCATGTTATGGGGAATGCGAAGCCACTGTTCTCGATCGATCCGCCGACCATAGTGACTATGCCGCTCGCGTTCATGACGTGCTGGTTAGTATCCGTACTGGACCGTAGCAAACAGGCGGATGCTGACCGCGCGCGGAGTGCGACTCTACAGGAACATCCGGTATTCGCGGGACCGGTTGGTCATTAGATTTGGGAGTGGCACACAGGGATTGTGTCGCCGTTGAGTGGTTGACCTTGCGGGCTATTCAATTGGGTGTTCGGTCGCAGGACAGAGCGGTATAGCGTGTTGCTCAGTTCGAGGGCGGATCGTCGAGATCCGCTCTGCGCGTTTCCTCGGCGTTTTATCGTTAAACGCGAAAAGCTTGATGTTCGGATTGTCGAGCCTCTCCTACGCTTTCGGGTCAGATAGAAACAGGTAATTCTCCACGTTCGACAGTGCGCTAAACGTAGCAACGACTCTGCGCTATTCCTTCGCTATTGCTCGCGGTTGCGAAGCGACCGAAGGGTACTGTTTCCCTCGAATCTTCGATTTCGCTTTGGTGTAGGATGCAAGATAAGTTCGCCGTGCGGACAGTACCGAAGGTCTGCACTCGTTTTCACTCAGTTTGTCGTGCAAGCGTCTGAATAAATCGAAGTTATCGAACCGCATTGTTGATAGCTTGCTGCTCGGGCATTGAAGGTTTTATCGAGGTTGTGGACATTTCATAGAGGTGCAAAGCATGGACGCCGCCGACCTCAAGGTCTTCGAAGCCGTAGCTCGTCATGGAAGTATGAATCGCGCGGCTACCGAGCTAAATACTGTTCAATCCAACGTCACCGCGCGAATTCGATCTCTGGAGAGAGAGGTCGGAGTCGCTCTCTTTCAAAGGCATGTGCGCGGCGTGAGCATGACCCCTGCGGGGCAGCGCATGCTTCCGTATGCCGCGCGTATTGCGAAGCTCATTACGGATGCCAAGGTCGCAGCGCTGGATGACGGCGCACCGAGCGGCACTCTCACGCTCGGAACACTCGAGACGACTGTGGCGCTGAGGCTCTCTCCAATATTGAGCAATTTCGCTCGAATGTATCCTCAGGTTCGACTGTCCCTGACGACAGGCACGAGTTGCGGTCTCACTGCCGATGTTGCGGAATGCCGGCTTGATGGGGCATTTATAGCGGGTCCGCTGGACCATCCGGACCTTTACGTTGAGACAGTCTTTCATGAGGAGTTGGTACTGGTTACGCCGCGTACCGTGCGCTCGCTTGACGCGATCAGATCGGTGCAGGACCTGAAAACAATTGTCTTCCGTTTGGGTTGCTCGTACCGTCAGCGGCTCGACGCGTTGCTCGCCGAAATGGGGGTACTCACGGCAGCGCCTCTCGAATTTGGCTCAATGGATGCGATCATTGCGTGCGTTGCTGCCGGTATCGGTATCACGCTATTACCTCGAGGCGTGGTCTCGGCGGCGGCGGAACAGGATCTCGTTACTATCCACGCTATATCGCCAGAGAAGGCGCAAGTCGAAACGCTGTTTATCCGACGGCATGACGCCTATGTATCGAGTGCAATGCAGGCTTTCGTTGACGTTGCACGGTCTCAGCTCGGGCCGCTGATGGTCGCCGCATAGACGACGTACAGCGCACCGTCACGCGGGGAGCCCGGGCGGTTCGCGCTTCAGCCCGTTTGATTGAAGGCATGCAGTATTGATTTCCACCGGATTCTGACCCGTAGTTTTCATCTGCGTTTGCCCCCAAAAGACAGCGTAGTGCAGTTGCGGCGACGGCGTCGAGTTCTCCCGAAGTAGTAATGGTGCGGATCGCCACTGCCGCTTCAGCGGAAACCAGCCGGGCTCCACTCGAGCCAGGTTCAATAGACCATCGCCGTTTGCGGGCCAATTCGTAGCATTCCCACCGGGCGTCGTCTTCGAATTCAGAAAGTCAAGACCGAGTACATCGGCCAGAAATTTTGCCGGTGAACGCTCAATTGCGATTCCCTTCCCAGGTTGACTCGATGGCATTGTTGCACGGTTGGCAACGGAATTGATAACCTGTTCACTTGCCTTGGTCAAGTTACGCGGATAGGATGATCGCATAGGCATCGCCGACAAGGTACTGCGTAACTGACAGATTAGTTAGTAATCCATAGGCAACCACGACCGTTGTCGAGGACGCCGCGCGGTGAGCCGCCAATCCCCCGACCAGAAGCAAACCTGGAGTACACAGATGAGCGAGCATGCCAACGTAGATGAGATTTATCCCTTCCCGGCTGTGATGCAGACGCGGACGATCGAAACCAACGGTACATCCATCCATGTGCGGGTCGGCGGTCAGGGTCCAGCGGTCGTCATGCTGCACGGCTTCGGCACAACGGGCGACATGTGGGGTCATCTGGCGAGCGCACTCATCGAAGACCACACGATTGTCGCGCCCGACCTGCGTGGGTTGGGCCTCTCGTCGAAGCCTGATGGCGGCTACGACAAGAAGAATCAGGCGGCGGACGTGGTGGGCGTACTGGACGCCCTAGGTGTGCGTACGGCCGAATTGGTGACGCACGACATCGGCATCATGGTCGGCTTCGCAGTTGCCGCCGCCCACCCCGAGCGCGTGAGCCGATGGGTGGCGATCGATGCGCCGCTGCCCGGCGTCGGACCCTGGGATCAGATCACACAGGATCCGGCCATGTGGCACTTTGGCTTCGGTGGTCCGGACATGGAGCGCCTGGTCGCCGGCCGCGAGCGCATCTATCTGGACCGCTTCTGGAACGAACTTTCCCGGGACCGGAAGCGGTTTGATGAAGCGAAGCGCCAGCATTATGCGGCGCTCTATGCGCAACCCGGCGCAATGCGAGCGGGCTTTGCCCAGTTCCTGGCATTCCGCCAGGATGCGGCTGACAACAGGACGTTCCTTGCGCAGGGCAAGCTTCAGATACCGGTCCTGGCCTTGGGTGGCGAAGCTACATTCGGCCCTATGATCGGCGCGGTGATGCGGTGTGTCGCCGATGACGTCGAAGATGTGATCATCCCGGATTGCGGGCACTGGATCACGGAAGAGCAGCCGCGGGCGACGACAGAACTGGTCGTCGACTTCCTGCATCGCCGTTCGGGGGGTAGTTAGCGTTAAGAGACATCGCTTTGATTGAGGCCTCCTTTGATAGGCCCACCACCCATATTCAAGGAGTCTGAATTGAACAAAAACGTGATTGCAGCGGGCATTCTTGCGCTGATCGCGGGGGCCGCGATGGCAACCCCGACGACTTACGATCTCGACCCGAGGCACACCTATCCCAGCTTCGAGGCTGATCATTTTGGCGGCATTTCGGTGTGGCGAGGTAAGTTCACGAAAAGCAGCGGCGTCGTGACACTTGACCGCGCTGCGAAGACTGGCACGATCGACGTGTCGATTGACACCGCGTCGATCGACACTGGTAATGCGCAACTCGATACGCGCGTGAAGTCGGATGAATTTTTCGATGTCAGCAAGTATCCGACCGCGACGTTCAAAGGCAATGCGCTCCGCTTTGATGGCGATACGCCGATCGAGGTCTCGGGCGACTTCACGTTTCATGGGGTGACCAAACCGCTGACGTTGAAGATTGATTCGTTCAAGTGCTTCGTCAACCCGCTGATCAAGCGCGAGGTCTGTGGTGCGGAAGCCAGCGCGCAATTCGACCGCGTCGACTATGGCGTGACTTGGGGCACCAAGTATGGCTTCAAGACGCTGACTCGCTTGCAGATTCAGGTTGAAGGCGTGAAGGCGGATTAGGCTGTAGGCAACCGATTACAACTTGCCAGATAACCCAGCGGTCAAGGAGTGGCCGCTGCCCTCCGGCGCCCGCCGAAGGGCCCGATTTGCTGATGTGCATGCGGCTATTTGACGGGCTGGTAATGGGTGAAAAACTCAACCACGCTCTGAGGCGTGTTGTCGTCGAAGAACAGCTTGAGGTTCCGGTCAGCCTCCGCAGCAGCGGACGCGCTGCGGGGAAAGAGGTCCTTTTCATACGCGATCAGCGCAGCTTCAACGTCACCGGGGTTGGCGGCGATGGCCTTCCCGAGTTCAGCGCCGTCGTACATGGCGAGGTTGGCTCCTTCACCAGCGAACGGCGACATCAGGTGCGCTGCGTCGCCGAGCAGAGTCACCCCGGGTACGCGATCCCATTTGTGCTCGACCGGGAGCGCATGGATAGTGCGAGGAACAGGGTCGGTCTCACCGTCGGTGAGGAGCGCCGTCAACTCTGGAGCCCAGCCGTCGAATTCCTCGGCGACGCGGGCCAGGGCGGTGCGCGGGTGGGAGAAGTCGATGCGGGCGATCCAATCCTCCGGCTTGATCAAGGCCACGTACGTGTGCAGCACATCATTGGCCTCGCGATGCGCGAGAATGCCTTTGCCCGGCGCTAGCGCAAACAGCGCGCCACCGCCCACCGCTTCAGCGCTTGCCTTGTGGCGGGTGTCGCCATCGAACAGGTACGTCTCAATGAATGAAATGCCGAGATAGGCGGGCTTAGCCATGGAAAGATGCGGACGAACTCTTGACCAGGCGCCGTCTGCGCCCACGAGGAGGTCGGTAGTCACTGTCGAGCCATCAGCGAAGGTCAACACATGCAGTCCGCCGCCGAGCGAATCGACCGCTGTGACCTTGTGTCCCCAGCGAATCGTGTCGGCAGGAAGTGAGTCGAGCAGAATCCGACGAAGGTCTCCCCGGTGTACCTCAGGTCGACCGCCTGTACCGTCGTCGGGCTCATCGATCAGGACGTTGCCGTCCTTGTCGAGTACGCGGGTTGCCTCACCGCCAGTTCGGATGATCCCGAGGAACTCGTCGTAAAGTCCCGCTGCCTTAAGTGCGAGCTGCCCGTTGTACTCGTGGATATCGAGCAATCCCCCTTGTGCGCGCGCGCTTGCCGAGGCTTCCGCTTCGTAGATCGTCACTGCAATACCGTGAACGTGGAGGACGCGAGCGAGTGTCAGGCCGCCGAGCCCGGCACCGATGATGGTGACTGAAGTATTCATCCTGATTCCATCACTCACCAGCGAGCGGCAGCCTTTTGGAGTTCGCTGCAATCCGGGTCGTTGTCAGATGCCCACGCGATAATCCCATCAGGGCGTATCAGTGCCGCACTTAAGCCCAATTGTTCTTTCGCCCGGCCAGAAACGTACTTGATCCGGCCGCCGTCTTCGTTCGCCAAATTTTTGAGCGAAGGGTTCCCGTCAAAATCGAGCAGTACTCGTCGGCCATCGCGCATTAGCTCGCCAATTGTTGCACTGTCTTCGAACTCAAAGTTGGGAACGCTATGGCCTACGAGAGGATGGCCGCCACCGAGATCGTAGTTTGTGAAAACGCCCCACACCCTTCCTGCAAAGTAGGTGGCCCCATCGCGCGTGTTCATCAGGTCGCGGATAATGGCATTCAGCGCGTGGGCTTGTGGGTCTGGTCGCATGATTGCGACCTGGGCACGTGACCAATCCAGAACCCGTGCGCCGATCGGGTGTCGTTCCGTCTGATAACTGTCCAGCAAGCCTTCCGGCGCTTTCTTCCTGATGGTTGCGGCGAGCTTCCAGCCCAGGTTCATGGCGTCGCCCAGTCCGAGATTAAGCCCTTGGCCTCCCAGCGGCGCGTGAATGTGCGCGGCATCGCCAGCTAAAAGAACCCGTCCGTTGCGATAGGTTGTTGCCTGCCGTGCTCGGTCCGTCCACGTGGTCGCGATATGCAAAGCATTGATTGTCACGTCGGTGTTCGAGATGCGGCGTAGAACTTCCTGCACGTGTTCTCGCGTGATTGGCGTTCCTGCACGATGAAATGCGCCGCCATCAAAATCCTGTATCACCAGGTAACCTGGCTGCGATTGCAAGTACATGCCTGCGGTTGTGACGTTTCGGCCCGACTTGAGCTTCTGCGGATCGGCAATGTCCACTTTAGCCGTGTAGCCGGTGAATTCCGGCTCAGTACCGGCGAATTCAAAACCGCCTGCCTTGCGAACAACACTGCGACTTCCATCGCAACCCACGAGCCATTGACCTTCAAAAGTCTGGTTGCCGGATTGAACAGTGACTCCGTCCTCGGCTTGATGAAAGTCGGTAACGGAAAGCCCGCGCCTGATTTCGACGCCCAGGGCTTCCGCGCGGCGAGACAACACCACTTCAAGCTCTTCCATTTCAGATATCAAGCTGGTTTCGGTCGAGCTCGGCAGGCGATACGTCCACTGAGAGGTGTCAATATCGCCGTCATGAAATGGAATGCCGGCGAAGTGTCCCACCTGACGACGCGATCCTTCACCAGCGTTTTGGTGGGGATTCTTAAGTCGTTTATGGACCTCGAGTTCCTGTAGCAACCCACGACGGTAAAGCGCTTCAATAGTAGGCGCCGAGAGTCCCCGTATCCCGAAAGGAAGCTGCTTCAATGGCGAGTGCGGGTCCTCCGCCTTTTCCAGTATCAGGACGGAACATTGGGCCAAGGCCAGTTCACAGGCGAGGAATAAACCTACAGGCCCTGCGCCGGAAATGATCACATCGTGAATAGATTGATTCTGTGCGGATTGCTTGCCGTTGATTGTGACTGGAGTAGTCATCCTGCTTCCCATGTTGTTGGAGGTCGCCACCGGGAATTCCGCAGATAGCTATGGAACGTCATTCCATGATATTGGAACGACATTCCAAATGTGTCAAGATGCGGCATGACCAAAAATTCACGTAACGCTCCACGCAGCCCTCAACGACGAGAAGAATCGCTCTCGCGGGATCGCATCATCGAGGCGTCGATCGCGCTTCTGGACAGTAGTGGAGAAAGCGGACTGACGTTCCGCACCCTGTCCGAACGGCTTGCCACCGGTGCTGGCGCCATTTATTGGCACGTCGAAAACAAGAGCGATCTGCTGACCGCCGCCTGCGACGCCATCGTCGCTCGCACGATGGTGTCGTGCGTGGTCGGCGCGACACCGGAGGCGACGATTCGCGCCCTTGCGCTGGGCATATTCGACGCGATCGACGCGCATCCGTGGGTTGGCTCGGCGCTCACACGAGTGGCGGGGCAGTTGCCCATGGTGCGCATTGTCGAATGCCTGGGTCAGCAGGTTCGCGCGCTTGGTGTGCCGGATGAGGAACAGTGGGCCGCGGTGTCCGCGCTGCTGCACTACATCCTTGGCGTCGCAGGACAGAACGCCGCCAACACGCAGTTCGCCCGGACGCGAGACGTCGACAGAGCCGACTTTTTGGACGCAATGGCGACTGTGTGGTCCCGGCTCGATCCGAATGAGTATCCGTTTGCACGCAGCCTCGCCGGCCACTTGCGCGTTCATGACGACCGGGTCGATTTTCTCGCCGGAATCGATCTCATCCTGAGCGGTATCGAGTCATCGCGCGATCGCTGACCCAGCGACTCAAGCAGGCACGGGTGGACGTTCGCGTAGTCGACCTCTGACCGCCTATCGAGTGCCATTTACCAGTGCAAGGGCGATCCATAATGATGTAATTGCTGCAGGGATACGAAAGGGCACCGGCTTGCGGTGCCCGAGTAAGTTTAGCGACCAGCGCTCTGGCCGCCGTCGACGTGCAGGATTTCTCCCGTGATGAACGGTGCGGAATCAAGGAACAGAATCGCATCGGCGATATCGCTCATCTCGCCCATGCGCCCGAGCGGATGGAAGACGCCCAACGCTTCATGGGTTTCGGGTGCGTGCATCGGCGTCTTGATGATCCCCGGCGCGACGGCATTCACGCGAATACCTTTCCTCGCGTACTCGATCGCCAGCGACTTCGTGGCGGCGTTCTGACCACCCTTCGTCAGGGCTGCCAGTACTGAATATCCGCCACTGATCGCATTGTCGGCGGTGCTGGAGGTTACGCTAACCACGTGGCCGCTCGCATGCTTTTCCATTTCGGCGATGGCAAGCTGCGTGATGTAATAAAAGCCTGTCATATTCACGTTCACCACCGCGGCGTAGTCTTCCGTGGTGTGTTCGGTGAAAGGCTTGCCGATGTAAATGCCGGCGTTGTTCACCAGCGTGTCGATCCGGCCGAACTTCGCGACGCCTTCTGCAATGACCCGTTGGGCGGTTGCGGGATCGCCAATATCACCGGCAACCGTCAGGATGTTCGGATCTTCCGAGGGCTTGATCGAACGCGAAGTCGCAATGATGCGATAGTCGAGCTTGCGAAACGCCTTGACGACTTCGGCGCCTATGCCTTGCGATGCACCGGTAACGACGACGACCTTTTGTGAATTGCTCATGCTTTACCCAGAAAATTTTCGTTCTGCTTCAACGCCGATCGGGCCGGCGGCTCTGATCAAGGGAAATGTCGACGCGTTGATTCAGGTTTCGCTTAAACCTGCAATCAACCCTTTTTAGCCTGGGCCAGCCACTGGTCGAGACCGACGCGGCCGATCCGCGCGTCGCCGAGCGGCACGAGCGATTGTTCCTCGACAAGGCCGCCGTAGTACCGCGCGTCGCGATCCGTCACCACCGGGCGCGCGTCGCCGACCGATTTCAGATAACGCGTGACGATCTCCGCGAAGGGCGCGCGGTCCGGGCCGGCGATGTCGACCGTGCCGTTCAGCGGCGCGGCGAGCGCGACCTGCGCGAGGTTTGCCACGACATCGTCTACGGCGATCGGCTGAAACAGTCCTTCGCCGATGCGTACCGTGCCGCCGACCGTGCCGAAATCCGCGATACCGCCGATGAACTCCATGAACTGCGTCGCGCGCACGATGGTGTACGGCACGCCGGCCGCTTGGATCAACTCCTCCTGCGCGACCTTGGCAGTGAAATACGCGTTCTCCGGCGAGCGGTCGCAACCGACGATGGATAGCGCGACGTGATGGCGCACCCCCGCGGCCACTTCGGCCTTGCCAAGGTTGCGCGCCGAATTGCGGAAGAAGTCGAGTACCGCCTGCGGCTCCCATGACGGCGCGTTCGTCACATCCACGACGACGTCCGCGCCCGCGAGCGCGTTGCTCAGGCCTTCGCCCGTCACGCTGTTCACGCCGGTACGCGGCGACGCGGGGAGCGCCTCATGGCCCGCCTCGCTGAGCAGCGCCACGAGACGCGATCCGATCAGGCCGGACCCACCGATTACGACGATTTTCATGGCAGATTCTCCAGATGAAAGTAAATGAACGCGTGGGGCGCCGGGCGAGTGTCGTATCGCGTGAAAGCGTTCGCCGCCGTCGCATCGCGTGAGGCCATTGTGGAACAATCATGTTCTATCGAAAAGTGACAAGAACTGTCGGTCTGACTAGTCCAAGTCGTTTGCCGCTCCCCTTACCCACGAGACCGTCATGAGCGTACCGACTCCCGCATTGACCATCGAAATCGATCGGCAGCAGCAGTTGCCGATCTATCTGCAGATCTGCGAGCGTTTCAGGACCGCGATCGCCGCGGGGCATCTGCGTCCTGGCGATCGCGTACCCGCGCTGCGCGGCCTCGCCACGCAACTGAACACGGCGCGCGGCACGGTCGAGCTCGCCTATACGATCCTCGTCGACGAGGGCTATCTGCAGATGCGCGGCGCGGCGGGCACGTTCGTATCGGCGTCGCTGCCGGCATCGGTGATGCGCTCGTCGCGTGCGCAGGGGGTTCAGGGCGCGCGCGGCACGCAAAGCACGGAAGCAGCGGGCACGCCGCAGACGCCGGGTAAATCGCGCGATGCACAAGCGGCGGCGCGCCAACTGGCCGTCACCGTCACCATGAGCGGCGAGCCGCGGCCGTTGCAACCAGGGCTGCCCGCGCTCGACGCGTTTCCAGGCAAGGTATGGAACCGTCTCGTTGCGCAGCGCGCGCGCAGCGGTGGACGCGCGATGCTCGCGTACCCGGATCCGGCCGGCTACCGGCCGCTGCGCGAACATATCGCCACCTATCTCGGGCTGTCGCGCGGCGTGACCTGCCTGCCGGAACAGGTGTTCATTACCGGCGGCTACCGTGCGACGCTCGAACTCGTGCTGCGCAGTCTCGCCCGCCCGAACGATCGCGTGTGGTTCGAGGATCCCGGCTATCTGCTCGCGCGCGGTTTTCTGGCAGAGACCGGCGTGCAACTCGTGCCGGTGCCGGTGGACGGCGAAGGGATCGACGTCGAGCGCGGCACACTGCTGGATGCGCAGGCGCGCTTCGCAATGGTCACACCGTCGCATCAGAGCCCACTCGGGCACACGCTGTCGCTCGCAAGACGCATGGCGCTGCTGGATTGGGCAGGCAAAGCGTCCCGCTGGATCATCGAGGACGACTACGACAGCGAGTTCCGTTATCTGGGCCGGCCATTGCCGGCGTTAAAGAGCCTCGACCGGCGCGATCGCGTGATCTATTGCGGTACGTTCAGCAAGGTGATGTTTCCCGGTTTGCGGCTCGCGTATGTGGTGGTGCCAGAGCGAGCTGTCGAGCGCGTCGGGCGGGTGGCGCGCAGCATGAACGCCGGATCGCCGACACTATTGCAGGCGGCCGTGGCGGATTTCATTGGACAGGGGCATTTTGCGCGGCATCTGAAGCGTATGCGCGCGTTGTACGCCGAGCGGCGCGTGCTGATCGTGCACGCGCTAGAGCAGGCGTTTGGCGAACGGTTGATTGTCGATTTGCCGCCAGGTGGAATTCAGTTCGCGGTGCGGTTCGCCGAAGGTCCCGATGGCCCGGTCGACGACGTCGGCGTCGCCGCGCGCGCCCGCGAGGCGGGGCTTGCGGTGCTGCCGCTTTCGATCTGGTACGCGAATGGGCGCGCGCGGCGCACGCTGCGCGGCCTCGTGATCGGCTTCGCGAACATCGCCGATGCGGATGAAGCAGGGCGTCTCGCGCGAACGCTGCGCGCGTGTCTGGACGGCTGACGCGCGGGGCATGTGTCCAGATCGCGAATTGGCGCAGCGCGGCACGCCATCGCACGATGCGACGGTAGCGCTTTCGGATCGCATTCCGTCCGGCGTGCTCTATGCGCTCCGTGCAGCCGCGTCCGCCGCCGTCCGCGCGCTGCCGGCCGCCTGTGCGGCGAGCGAGGCGAACACTCGATTCCTGGTAAGTTGGGCGCGCGCCGCAGCGAGCACCTCGGCTACTGCCGCTTCGCCCATCACAAGCCCCTGCAAGAGAAGAAACTGCACGCTGTGGATGCCGATCGAGCCGAGCGCGTAGCGCAGATACGGCGTCAGGAAATCCGGCTGCCGCGCGCGGTCGCCGCTATGGACACCGCCCGAACCGACGATCACGATGGTCGGCCGGTCGCGCATCAGTCCAACCTTGCCTTCCGGCGTCGAGGCGAACGTGCGATGAATGCGCAGCGTGTAATCGATCCACAGCTTGAGCGCTGCCGGCACCGTGAAGTTGTGCATCGGCGTGTTGATAATGAGCGCATCCGTCGTTTCGAGTTCACCGATCAGTTGCTCTGAGACATCGAACTGCGCCTTATCCGGTGTGCGCGACGTGATGGCGCGCGCATAGTCGCGGGCGACCGGCGGCAGCGGTGCGGCTGCCACTTCTGAGTGGCGATGATCGGGCTCGGTGGTATCGACGCCGTGCCGATACCAGCAGCACGAAGCTGCGGACGCATGCAGGCTTGCGTCCGCGCGAACGCTCGATCACGCAGCGTCGAGCCAGGCAAATTCCGCAAAGCGGTAGCCCATCAAGCGTCCCGAAGGCGAACCGGCGAGCCCTTTGACATGGCTGCTATGCGCATCGATGAAGTTGATGAACGCAGGAATGATGATGCTGCCTTTCTCGTAGACGATGGTCTGCATATCGCCGTACATCTGCTTGCGCCTGGTTTCGTCCTTCTCCTGGCGCGCCTGCACCAGAAGCTCGTCGAACTGCGCATTCTTCCAGCCCGACTCGTTCCACACGGAATCCGACTTGAAGAACTGCGTATAGAGCAGATCGAGCGTCGGCCGCGGCAGGATCGAGCCGTAGGTCATGGGATGCTTCATCCAGTGCGTCGACCAGTAGCCGTCAGCGGGCACGCGGCGCACGTCGAGTTTGAGGTCGGTCTGCATCGCAGCCTGCTGCAACATCAGCGCGGAATCGAGTGCGGATTCGATCGAAGGAGGGGCCACCATTTCCGCCGTCGTGCCGGACAGGTTCGCTTTCCTGATGAGCGACTTCGCGCGGTCGGGGTCGTAGGTGCGCTGCGGCAGTCCGGCGAGGTAATAGGGGTGCCACGCGGGGACCGGATGATCGTTGCCGATGGTGGCATAGCCGCGCAGCAGTGTCTTCTGAATGCGCTCGCGATCATGCAGTGACTTGATCGCCTGAATGAACTCGGGGTTGCGGGTGGGCGTCGCGTCCTGACGCAGGATGAGATCGGTGTAGAGACCCGACTGGCTTTCGAGCACGCCGAAGCCGCCGGCGCGCTTGAGGCGCTCGACGTCCCGCGCGGGCACCGGCGAGACGAGGTGAATATCGCCGGCTAGCAGTGCGTTCAGACGCGCAGCATCGTCGACGATGCCGACGAGTTGCACTTCGTCGAGATGCGGCAGCCCCGGCTTCCAGAAGTTCGGATTGCGCGTGCCGACGCATCGGCCGCCCGGCGTGAATTCCTTGCAGACGAACGGCCCCGTGCCATTGCCCCTGGAGAAATCCTTCGTGCCGGCGGCGACGATGACGAAATGCGGCACGGCGAGCAGCGCGGGCAGATCGACGTTGGGCGCGTTCAGCACGATTTCCACTTGCAGCGGCCCCGTCGCCTTGACAGAGTCGATCGCATCGGCAATCGACTTGGCTTTCGACGCCGTCATCGGGTCCTTGTGGCGCGAGAGCGAGAACACGATATCGTCCGCCGTGAGCGGTTTGCCGTCGTGGAAATGCACGTTCGGCCTGAGTTTGACGGTCCACCGCTTGTGATCGCTGGTGTCGAACGACTCGGCGAGTGCGTTCTGCACCTTGAAGTTGCTGTCGAACTCGGTCAGGCCGCTGTAGAAGATGAACATGCGCGAATAGTCGGCGGTATGCGAGGCCTTCGCAGGATCGAGCGAATCGGACTGCGACTGGTTGGCCGTCGCGACGCGCATGATGCCGCCTTGACGCGGTTTCGGGGGGGGGGGGGGGGGGGCGGCGGGCCCCCCCCCCCCCCCCCCCCCCCCCCCCGGGGGGGGGGCCCCCCCCCCCCCCGCCCCCCGGCCCCC
>NZ_JAQQEG010000100.1:0-2854 GCF_046027395.1 Paraburkholderia dipogonis
TGCGCCTTTTTCCTTCCAGTCCGGGATCAGTTCGTTGATCGCGCGCGGATCCATCACCGCGCCCGACAGGATATGAGCCCCGATCTCCGAG
The DNA here is from genome assembly GCF_046027395.1 of Paraburkholderia dipogonis. Taxonomy (GTDB): domain Bacteria; phylum Pseudomonadota; class Gammaproteobacteria; order Burkholderiales; family Burkholderiaceae; genus Paraburkholderia; species Paraburkholderia dipogonis_A. The sequence goes on from NZ_JAQQEG010000100.1 coordinate 92, forward strand.
CCTTTTTCCAGTACGCACACGCCTATTTCAGCGCCTTGTTCCGCCGCCAGCTGCTTCAGACGGATCGCTGCGGACAGGCCAGCCGGGCCGCCGCCGACGATCACGACGTCGTATTCCATCGACTCGCGCGGGCCGTACTGCTCAATGAGACTTGCGGGGGTCATTGATGCTCCTCTTACCGTTAGAATGCTTTTTTCGGGTTCGTATTGTGGGCGATGCACTCCCGCACTGCAACCAGATGAGCATAGATTAGCACGACCGTTCTATTTTTGTGATACGGTACGACCCGTAGTGACGGTCTTACCGCACCCGTCAACCGCATCCGTAACAACAACCGAACAAGGAACGACAATGGGCCGTTCGATCAATCTGGAAGGCAAGGTTGCGCTGATCACCGGCGCCTCGAGCGGGTTGGGAAAGCGCTTTGCTCAAGTGTTGTCGCAGGCGGGCGCCAAGGTCGTGCTGGCGAGCCGGCGGACCGAACGTCTAAAGGAATTGCGCGCCGAGATCGAGGCGTCCGGCGGCGCGGCGCACGTCGTTTCGCTCGACGTCACCGATTACCAGAGCATCAAGTCGGCCGTCGCCCATGCGGAAACCGAGGCCGGCACGATCGACATCCTCGTGAACAATTCGGGTGTGTCGACCACGCAGAAGCTCTCGGAGGTCACCCCGGCCGACTTCGAATACGTGTTCGATACCAACACGCGCGGCGCGTTCTTCGTCGCTCAGGAAGTCGCCAAGCGCATGATCATGCGCGGCAACAACGCGCAGAAGCCGTCGTACCGGATCATCAATATCGCGTCGATGGCCGGCTTGCGCGTGCTGCCGCAGATCGGCCTGTATTCGATCAGCAAGGCGGCTGTCGTGCATATGACGAAAGCCATGGCGCTGGAGTGGGGCAAGCACGGCATCAACGTGAACGCGATCTGCCCGGGCTATATCGACACCGAGATCAACCACCATCACTGGTCGACGGAACAAGGGCAGAAGCTCGTGTCGATGCTGCCGCGTCACCGCGTCGGCAAACCGGAGGATCTGGACGGACTCCTGCTGCTGCTGGCAGCCGACGAATCGCAGTTCATCAACGGCTCGGTGATTGCCGCCGACGACGGATTCGGGCTCTCCTGAGCGCAAGACGGCGCAACCGGCGCTGGCGCTTCAGGCCGGGCACGCCGGATTGGCGTCCATTGAAGACTGTTTTACGCGCTCCGGCCTTTCCGCCGCCTGAGCGCGCGCGCTATGTTGCTGTTTGTCTCTACGCTGGTCCACGCGCCAGCTTCAACCTGGTTTCAACCCGATAAAGAAGTACGATGAGCGATTTTCACACAGTATTCGAGATGTCGATGCCGATCCGCTGGGGCGACATGGACGCCTTCGGCCATGTGAACAACACGGTCTATTTCCGCTACATGGAGCAGGTGCGGATTTCCTGGTTCGAACAGCTGGGCCTGGCTGGCAGCAACGCCGATGGCCAAGGGCCGGTGATCGTCAATGCGTCGATGGAGTTTCTCAAGCAACTGCATTATCCCGGCGACGTGATCGGCCGGATGACGGTGGCCACGCCCGGCCGCAGCAGCTTCGACACGGGTTTCGAGCTGGTGCGCGCCGACGACCCCAACACCGTGTATGCACGCGGCGCCGCGCGCTGCGTATGGATCGATTACGCGGCCGGCAAGTCGGTGCCGGTGCCTGACATGCTGCGCGAAACCATCGAGCGCGCCGCGCTGGTCAAGGCGGCCTGAGCGGCGATGGGCAAACGAGTACTGCGCGCTTGCCTGGAGGCGCCCTCAATGCCCGAGCAGGCGCTGCAATAGCTCCGTCGCGTTACCCGTATCGTATTTGCGCATCAGCCGCGCCCGGTAGACATCGACCGTGCGCGGGCTGATGTCGAGCACCCGGCCGATCTGCTTGCTGGTTTTCCCCGTCACCAGTTGCGCGGCGATTTCGCGTTCGCGCGGCGTCAATTCGACCGCCACGCGCCGCGTCGCGCTCAAATCCTCGAAAGTCCAGACGCCTGCGGCGTGCGGGTCGGCGCGTTCCTGCGCGCGGCCCGTCACGTGGCACCAGAACAATTCTCCGTTGGCCCGCTTCATGATGCGGTCGTCCGCGTAGCTGCCGTGCGCCGTCATGATCGGCGGAATCCGCGCGCCGATCCGCTCGAATTCATCCGCCGACGGATACAGCACCTGGAACGACTGGCCGAGCAGCGACTCGCGCGTGCAGCCGAATATCGACGCGAGCTCGTCATTGCAGTCTTCGATAGTCCGCTCGCGCGACAGCACGAGTCCGATCGGAGCGAGGTGGAACGCGGTTTGGTAATCCAGTGCGGGCATGGGTTGGCGGCAAGTACTTATGTATTTTTGCGTATTGTGCCGCATGGCGCGCCCAGCGTACTCTTTGCAGCACATGACAACGCGGCGAAGCCGTCCGCGGCGGGCGTTTGCACGACGCGCAGGGAAACCTGGGCGCACAGCCTGCCGGGGATGACTAGAATGACGTGTCGGGCTCAGGCCCGCGCAACGTCATACCAGCCGCAACGATCCGGCGGCCCGCGTTCGGGATTCGGGTTTCCATAAAGGAAGGGACATACTGATGAACAAGGTCTATCCAGGCGCCGCCGAGGCGCTGAAAGACATCGTCAAGGACGGGCAGACGTTTGCCGTCGGCGGCTTCGGGCTGTGCGGCATTCCGGAGGCGCTGATTAGCGCACTGCGCGATTCAAAGGTGCAGGGCATCACCTGCATCAGCAACAACGCGGGCGTT
>NZ_JAQQEG010000101.1:0-2808 GCF_046027395.1 Paraburkholderia dipogonis
CGCGGCCTGAGCAAGCGCTTTCAGGTAAGGTGTCGCGGTCGTGGCGAGACCCTGTCCACGCTGTTGCATCGCTTGTCCATAGTAGTCGAGCACGGCCGGATCGCCCCTGGCTCCGGAACCGATGTCGCCCATAGGAGCGGCGCCAGGCTTGTTCCCTTGCGATAACTCGAAGCTCTCGATGGCCGGTCGCATGGCGGGTGTATAGAACGAAGAAAACCAGTTCACAATCGGCGTCGCATTGAGCGCAGCATTCTGATACTCGATGTGAAGTGCGTCGGCTTCGGCATTGAGTCCCTGCGCGCGCAATCCGTTGACCTGATGCCGAAGCGCCTCCGCGTGGTAGATCTCGGAGAAGTTCGGAAATAACAACGTTGCGAGCGCCGCCGGCGGAAATGCGAACGACGCAGCCGTCGCGACGAGACCGCCGATGAGTTGCACGGAGTCGTTGCCTACGTTCCATTTTGCCTGCTCGCTTCCCGGGTTCTGAATCAGCTCTTTGATATCTGAGGACAATTGCCCGACAGACGGCGCAAGTCCGATCGCGGTACCGAGCAGCGACAGCGCCTTCGACGACAGGGCGAGCATCTTATTGCCGGTGATGTTGGCTACGCTGATCACGTCGCCACTCGTGCTCAGCGAATCGGCCGTTACTGACAACCGGTTCAGCGTGCTTGAATTGTTATTCACGTTCGCCGAGCTCGACCCCAGCGCCAGTATGTCGATTGGCAACCAGTGACCGTTGGCCTTTACGCTAGCCGGCAGGCCCCTGCCTCTGTTTCCGGGACCCACGAAGCCGGCAGGCAGGGGCGTGGTTTGTGCGGACCGCGATCGGAATGGCGGCGACACCTGGATATCGCGGTCACGATTGATGAGTACCGTCTGACTGCCGTGATGGTCCGTCATCGGTCGGGAAGTTTGCGCGGTGCGGTGTCGAATCTCGACATTCGCTTGAGATTCGCGAGCGATCTGCGGCCAGCCGGCTTGAGATCCGGCATCATGCCCATGTCTTCGTTGCTGAACGGCCGGGTGCGCTGGGTGCCCTGCGCCAGCTGAGGCCTCTGGTTTCTGCGGCACCGACCGGCTTGGGTTCGGCGGCACGGTCTGTACGTCGGCGTGGTCCTTCGCCGTCGCCGCCTGAGTCCCTGCCGTGGCTTTGAAAGGAGCGGCCTGAGTCGCTGTACTGATCGTCGACCTACCGACTGTCTGCACGGAGCGGTCATGATGATGGAGGCTCGTTTGCGTTTCGTTATGGTCCGTTCGAGCTTTTGCCTGAACAGACTTATCCAGTTGACTCGGCGAGCCGGTTTGCACATTCTGATGCTGCACACGGATGCGGGTCTGGTTGCCGCCATCGGCGACATGCGGCGTTGCCTGAGTGCCTTCGCTCGTTGTTCTCCGCGAATGCGTCTGGATCTCGGCATCGTGCGCGTCTTGCCGTGTCTGGGTTTCTCCATCGGCAACATGCTTATCCGTTTGAGTACCGGCGTGATTGTCTGGCGGCAAATTCGTTCCCTCGCCCGTTTTCTCTGTATTGCCCGCGTGGGTCGGCTGTTTTTCCGTGTGATCCGAATCCGTCTGGGTGGGATGACTCTGCGTGAAAGTCTGCGTCTGCACCGCCCTGCTGGCGCCGAAGGCTTCCGTTTGAGTCCGGGTATCACGACTCCTTGCCGGTATACCGGTCTGCGTGCCGTGCGACTGATGCAACGGACTTTTCGTTTGTGTTTGCGCATCACCCGTTCTGTGTGCGGTGGTTTGAGACTGCTTTGATACTGAAGTCGGTCGGAAATGGACAAGCATGATCGCTTCGTGCGGATCGTGCCCGGAAAGAAGCGAGAACGTTCCCTGCCGCAACGGGCCATGCAGATAATTACGCACTGTTGCCTGCTTATCCTCGACCTTCGAGAAATCGATCGCGTAACCGACCGCATTGCCCAGCGACTTGCCCGCTTGCAATGCGGTCAACGTCGTATTCTGCCCGCCGTAGGCGTCCAGCGCCTTACCGAAAAAACTGAAGAACCTGCCCAGATTCGACGCCATGCCATTGCCCGCATGCCCCATGCGGTTTGCCGAGATCAACCGGGATGAAAAGGAACCTGTTCCCGGTAGAGGCGGCCTGTTGTGCAGCGTGCGCCAGCTCGACAGCAGAAGGCCAGCCTTGAAGTTCAGGCTATTGGAGAACGGTGTCGATACGGAAGGAGAGACCGGGTCGTGAGGCTCAGGATGATGGATAGCCTGGGACAGTGGCGCGACATCTTTCGCGGCGTTCTTGTCGGGTTGCGTGGAATAGCTACCGACATATTCGTTGTCGTGGACGGTACTGCTCGATGTGGACGTCGTCATCTTGATGACCTCTTAAAGGAGCGATGCGAGCAATCATTAAGTCACGCCCGGTCAGGGCGATGTGGTATCGCTGTAGTTCACCGAGGGAGAATGGAAATAGATCGCCGCCCCGAATATCGCGACAATCCCGAGCATCATGAATAGACGCTTTATCTGGTATTGGAAAACAGAGACCCCACCCCGCACCAGGCGCGTTCGTCACAAACCGACGACATCGTCGTTGCGGTTGTTCACAAGACCATGCTCAACGAGTTCTACCGCATTACTTCCGCAAGAAGATCCACGACTCGATCCCTGCCCTGCAGCCCGATCTGGACGCGTGGCTTGACCGGTACAACAAGGCGCGCGACATCAGGGACGGTGGTGCTACGGCAGGACACCTGTGCGTACCTTCCTCGATTCGCTCGAACTCGCCAGTGAGAAACTGATCTCTCACTGAATCGGCTTCTTGACTTCGCTTCCCCGACT
>NZ_JAQQEG010000102.1:0-2694 GCF_046027395.1 Paraburkholderia dipogonis
AGGTTCGCGTCGGCGTCAGCCTTGCTTTGCTCGAGGTTGCTCTGTGCATCGAGCAACTGTTTCTGCACGTTGAGCACGTCGAGGAAATCGACCGCACCTGCCTTGTACCGTTGTCGCGCAATCGACAGCGCGCGCTGGTTCAGGCTCACGACCGTTTTCAGGCGATCGCGTCGGCGCTGTTCAGCGTCATAGACGACGAGCGCGTCGTCCACCTCCCGCCATGCCTGAAGCACGGTGTGCTTGTAGACGATCGCCGCCTCCTGCTGCTGTGCCTCGCGCAAATGAAGCGTGCCCTTGAGGCGTCCGCCTTCGAAGATCGGCAGCGTGATCGACGGTCCCACGACAAACTGCCCGGATGCCCAGTCAGCAAGATTCGAGAGTTGCAGGCTCTGGAACCCGGCGCTGCCGTTCAGCGAAATGCGTGGATAGAAGTCGGCCTTCGCCATGCCGATCGTCGCGGTGGCCGCGTGCAGCTGAGCCTCCGCTTTCCTGATGTCGGGCCGGCGCTGCACCAGTTCCGACGGCACGCCGATGGGTACCTGATCAGGCAGCGCCGGCACATCACGCGGCTCGGCGAGCATCTGCCGTAATGCACCCGGTTCCTTCGCCAGCAGCACGCCAATCGCATTGATCGTGGTCTCGCTGCGCGATTCGAGCGTCGGGATCAGGCTTTCGATCGACTCCGCCTGGGCCATCGCGTTGGCCACATCCAGCTCCGTCGTGACGCCTTCATGCACCCGCGTTTGCGTGAGCTTCGTGGCGTCGCGCGCGATCTCCAGGTTCTGTTTCGCGATCTGCAGCAGAGCCTGCGTGTCGCGCAACTGGATGTAGTCGCGGGCGAGTTCAGCGCGGGCGGACAACAGGATCGCGTTGCGGTCCTCGTACGAGGCATCGGAGAGCGCTGACGCTGCCTCGACACCGCGCCGGGCGCGACCCCAGAAGTCGAGTTCCCATGATGCGTCGAAGCCGAACTGGTAGAGATCGTAAGCGGGCGAGCCTTTGGCGCCCGGCAACGGCGCCACGCCAAGCGGCGCGCTGCCCGATGCCGACTGCGTCTGGCTTCCCGTCGGAGTGACGCCAAGCAATGACAGGATGCCGTTCGGACTGCCGCGCTCGCGATCATAGGAGGCGGCGCCGTTCAGCGTCGGATATTCTTCGGCACCGGCAATGCGCTGTTCCGCCCGGCTTTGCCGCAAGCGCGCCGACGCAGCCGCCACGTCGAGGTTCGCATCGGTCAGCTGGTTTTCCAGTGAGTCCAGTATCGGGTCATTGAACAGCGTCCACCATTGCGGACTGAATTCGGATTCGACTGCACGGCTCGCTGCCTGCGCGGTCTGCGTGCGGTTGAACACGTCGGGCGTGGCCGTCTGCGGACGTTCGAAGTTCGGACCGACCAGACAGCCGGTGAGCATGCAGCACAGCAACAACGCGAGCGCCGGCGTGCGGAGGGAGAAGTCGCGCGCGTTCATTTCGCGTCCGCTCCTGCGGCTCCCGCGATGCGCACATCGGCACGCCTGCCGACGGCGACCTCCGTTTCGACAGACAGGCCCACGCTCAATGCGGACGCGGCCTGTTGTCCGTGGTCGATCGTGATCTTGACCGGCACACGCTGGACGATCTTGGTGAAGTTGCCCGTTGCGTTGTCGGGCGCGATCGGCGCGAAGCTCACGCCCGTAGCGGGCGCGAGACTATCGACGTGCCCGCGGATCACCACGCCCGGAAAGCTGTCGACCTTGATGCGCACGGTGTCGCCGGGCCGCATCCGGGCGAGCTGGTTTTCCTGGAAGTTGGCGACGATATAGGCGTCCGACAGCGGCACGATCGCGAGCAGCGGCGCGCCGGTTGTCACGAATGCGCCCACGCGTGCCGAACGTCGTCCAATCTTGCCGTCGACGGGCGCGCGGATCTCCGTATACGACAGATTGAGTTTCGCCTGCTCGAGCGCGGCCTCGGCGTGGGCCAACGCGCCGGCCGCCTTGTCGCGCTGTGTCTTCAGCACGTCGAGGTTCTGCTCGGTCGCGACGAGTGCGGCCCGGTTGCGCGCCTGCTGCGCGAGTTCCTCGGCCAGCGCGCTCGCCGCGTGCTGCTGCTCCTGCGTCGTGCCCGCGCCGGTTTCCGACAGATTGCGGTAGCGCGCGGCATTCGTGCGCGCAAACTCGAGTGTCGCGTCATCCGCGCGAAGCGTGGCACGCGCCTGATCGACAAGCGCGGGCTGGCGCGCGATCTCGGCCTCGTAGTTCGCGACCGATGCCTTTGCTGCGGCCACGTCAGCCTGCGCACTCATCAACGCGGCGTGGAAGTCGCGGTCGTCGATACGTACCAGCAGTTGCCCGGCCTTGACCTGCTGGTTGTCGTCGACGAGGACCCCGGAAAGCTGGCCCGCGACGCGCGGTGCGACCAGTGTGAAATCGGCCGTCACATAGGCATCGTTGGTGGTCTCGCTGGTTGAGCCGGCAAACAGCCACATGCAGGCAGCCAGTACAGCGACGCCGAGTATGAGCAGATACGCGGCAAGACGAATCGTTCTGGGAGGAAATCGGGTAGCGGATGACATGGATAGCGTCGCTTAGCGGGAAGAGGGCGGCGTCGTGCTCCAGGGCGGATAAACGCGCACGGGTAACACCGGAATAACGAAAAGAAAGGCGACGGCGATACCTGCCATCACGCGATAGAGATCCGCCGATGTCAGCACGA
>NZ_JAQQEG010000103.1:0-2481 GCF_046027395.1 Paraburkholderia dipogonis
GGACTAAACCGCTCGCGCGGTATGGGGCGCCGGTTCAATGCTTGTAGTTCTGGAGAGGAAACCGACTCTGTTTTCATGTTGAAGGGCGAGGCAATCCGCCTCGTCGTTCAACGGGAGCAGAGTCATGACCCACACACCTCAGCCCATCAGTCCGCTGCGCCAGCGCATGACCGACGACATGCGCATGCGTCAGCTCGCACCGAAGACGCAGGCCGGTTATCTGCGCGTCGTACGCGAGTTCACCCGCTTTCTCGGACGCTCTCCTGACACCGCCACCGTCGAGGACCTGCGGCGCTACCAGTTGCATCTGGTCGACCACGGCGTGTCACCTGTGTCGCTCAATGCGGCGATCACAGGACTGAAGTTCTTCTTCGAGATCACGCTTCACGAGCCCGATCTGATGGCACGCATGCAACCGGTACGAGTGCCTCGCGTCCTGCCGGTCGTCCTTAGCCCGGACGAAGTGGGCCGTCTGATTGCCGCCACCGGCAACCTGAAGCACCAGACCGCACTATCGGTCGCCTATGGTGCCGGCCTGCGCGCGAGCGAAGTGGTGGCGTTGAAGGTCGGCGACGTCGACGGCCAGCGCATGACCCTGCGCATTGAACAGGGCAAGGGCCGCAAGGATCGTTACGCCATGCTCTCGCCGGTGCTGCTTGAACGCCTGCGTGTCTGGTGGCGCGTGGCGCACGCGCAGGGCCGGATGCTGGAGGGCGGCTGGCTGTTTCCGGGCCTCGATCCGGTCGATCCGCTCAGCACGCGGCAGCTCAACCGGGCCATCCACGCCGCCGCCGAGGCAGCGAACATCGACAAGCGTGTCTCGATGCACACGCTACGCCACAGCTTTGCAACCCACCTGCTGGAGCAGAAGGTCGACATTCGCGTGATCCAGGTTCTGCTGGGGCACAAGAAGCTGGAGACGACAGCACTCTATGCGCAGGTCGCCACCGACCTGCTGCGCGAGGTGATCAGTCCACTGGAGAAGCTCCAGAACAACGGCTGAACGCGGCGCCCCGCCGTGCCCGAAGTCGCGGACGTGTTCCGCGCGCATGGGCCCGTGTGGCGACAGACCGTACAGCTGAGTCTGGGACAGCTGAAGGTCATGTCGGCGATCGAACAGTGCCGCAGCGCGGCGCTGGGGGGACACGTATTGCGCTGTTCCGGCTGCGAACAGATCGAAGTTGCCTACAACTCCTGCCGTAACCGTCATTGCCCGAAGTGCCAGGCAAGCGCCGCGCACCGGTGGCTCGAGGCACGCCAGGCCGATCTGCTGCCGGTCGAGTATTACCACGTGGTCTTCACGCTACCTGCTGCGATCAGCGCGATCGCCTGGTACAACAAGGCAGTGATCTACGGCCTGCTGTTCGATGTGGCCGCCGAAACCCTGCGCACCATCGCCGCCGACTCAAAGCATCTGGGCGCGCAGATCGGTGCCACGCTCGTGCTGCACACATGGGGCTCGGCGCTCACGCACCATCCTCACGTACACGGCATCGTTCCCGGCGGAGGCCTCTCGCCGGACGGTGAGCGGTGGGTTGCCTGCCGACCCGGCTTCTTCCTGCCAGTACGTGTGCTCTCGCGGCTGTTCCGGCGGCGCTTCCTGGAAGAGCTCGCCCAGGCACATCGCCGGGGCCGATTGCATTTCTTTGGTGAGTACGCGGGGATTGCCGATTCCAGTGCCTTCGCACAGTGGCTCGCGCCGCTGCGTGCGTGCGAATGGGTCGTCTATGCGAAGCGCCCGTTCGCGGGACCGGACGCGGTGCTTGCGTACCTGTCGCGCTACACGCATCGCGTGGCCATCTCCAATCAGCGGCTCATAGCAATCGACGAACGTGGCGTGACCTTCCGATGGAAGGACTATCGGGCCAGCGGCCGCACACGCCAGAAGACGATGACGCTTGAGCCACAGGAATTCATGCGGCGCTTCCTGCTGCACGTACTGCCTGTCGGCTTCCATCGGATTCGCCACTATGGTCTGCTGGCCAATCCCGTGCGTCGGCAGAATCTGGCTGCGATACGGGCGCTGCTGGACGTGCCAGCTTCCATTATTGCGAGCGAAGGTCCGTCACCGGGCACTGCCGCCCCGAAGTTCGTCTGTCGGCATTGCGGCGCGCCGATGATCATCATCGACATCCTCCTGCGCAGCCACCCAATTCGCGCTCCGCCCACTTGCCGACGCAACGTATGAAGACGAATCACTCTGTCTGTCCAGACCGACTGGCGGCTCTTCGGCAACGAGCGCTAGGAGAAGACGCTTGTGCCTGTCGTTACCAGCAGACCTTGCCGCGCTCGCGACACCTCTATAGACGTGCAGCACGGATGCTGCAGAATACTTACGTGACCACCAAACCCTCGCTTCGACCGAAGATTGTAAGTCTCCGCAGTTCATGAGAGCACTTCAATCCCCATAGCTGCACAAGATTCCTGCGGTCCTGGTCCACTCCGCGGTTTCCTCCCTCGAGCGTTGTCCAACGCCTGCCC
>NZ_JAQQEG010000104.1:0-2188 GCF_046027395.1 Paraburkholderia dipogonis
AGGCTTGCTCGCAGTGCATACTCGGCCGCACCCATTTCAACGCGAGCCACGTCGCTCAGGTGCGTCACCGCGCCGTCCGGGGATGTTTTCAGGATGATGTTGCGGAACTCTTCTTCGGTCTTCAGGCGCCCTTGGGCGTTCACGCTCAGTTGCATCGGAACGTTTGTCGTCATTGGAGCGCCGCCGACAATACCGGCCGCGACCTGAACGTTCTGCTCACGAATTGCCTTCACGACATCGGTTGCCGTCAGGTTCTGACGGGCCACCTTTGTCGGGTCAAGCCAGACGCGCATGGAGTAATCGCCCGCGCCCCACATCGCAACTTCACCAACGCCCGGGACCTGCGCAAGCCGGTCCTTCACGTTGATAAGTGCATAGTTGCGCAGATAGGTGAGGTCATACCGTCCGTTAGGCGAGACGAGATTCACGCCCATTGTCAGGGTAGGCGACGACTTGATGGTCGTCACGCCCAGGCGCTGCACGTCCTCGGGAAGACGCGGCATGGCCTGCGATACCCGATTCTGCACAAGCTGCTGCGCCTTGTCGGGGTCGGTGCCGAGCTTGAACGTCACGGTCGTCGTCATCGCGCCGTCGCTGTTAGCCTGCGACTGCATGTACAGCATGTTCTCGACGCCGTTAATCTGCTCTTCAATTGGAGAGGCGACGGTTTCGGCAATGACTTTCGGATTCGCGCCGGGGTACTGTGCGCGAACGACAACCGACGGCGGCACGACTTCCGGATATTCGGCCGTTGGCAATTTGGTCAGCGCGATAAAGCCCGCGAGCACAATCACCACCGACAGAACGGCCGCGAAGATGGGCCTGTCGATGAAAAATTTTGAGATGTTCATGATGCGCGTCTCGCGTATTACGCTGCGGATCTGGGAGCGTCGGCCATGTTGACCATGTGTGGGCTGACGGTGTCACTCGGCTTGGCGTGCACCATGCCGTTCACGACGATGCGCTCACCCACCTTGAGCCCCGCGGTCACGACGCGGAGGTTGTCGTGCAGGCCGCCCAGCTGGACCTCCCGGTAGACGACCTTGTTCGCGGTATCCACAACTAGCACGAACTTCTTGGCCTGGTCAGTGCCCACGGCCGCGTCGTCGATCAGAATGGCCGGATGCGGTTCACCACCGCCAACCTTGACGCGTGCGTAGAGACCGGGAACGAGCGCGCCGTCTGCGTTGTCGATGGTGGCTCGCACGCGGATGGTCCCGGACGAGGTGTCGAGCCGGTTATCAACCGACGTGACCGCACCCTTGCGCGAGTAGCCGTCCTCGTTGGCAAGGCCCAGCGATACCGGTACCTTCGAATTCCGGTCGCGGCCGAGGTATTGCAGGTACGTTTGTTCATCCACATCGAACGAGGCGTAAATCGGCGACACCGAAACCAGCGTCGTGAGCAACGGTGCGCTCGAACCAATCGAAACAACGTTGCCAACGGTCAGTTCGGCACGCGATACGCGGCCCGTGACCGGTGCGGTAATCCTGGTGTACCCGAGATTTACCTGTGCAGCTTCGAGAGCGGCCTCGGCAGCCTTCACGCCTGCGGCGGCTTCGCGTGAAGCGTTCTGCTTCTCGTCGTAGTCGCGCTTCGCGATGGCGTTGTCGGCAAGCAGGCGGTCAGCACGTGCGGCGTCGGTCGACGTGTAAATCGCGCGAGCCTTGGCTGCCGCGACCTGTGCCGCAGCGCGGTCAACTTCAGCCTGATAGGGGCGGGGGTCAATCGTGAAAAGCGGGTCGCCTTTCTTGACAAGCGCGCCGTCCTTGAAGTGGACTGCAACGATGGTGCCGGCGACGAGCGGGCGCACTTCGACGTGGTCGATGGCTTCGAGACGCCCGGAGTAGCTTTGCCAGTCCGTGATGGTCTGCGAAAGGACGACCGCGACGTCGACCTGGGTGGCTGGCGGCGCGTCAGCGGCCCGAGCTGCACTCAGCGGACCTGATGTGGTCCCGTGAGTGAAGCCAATGCACGCGACTGCGCCGACAACTGCCAGCGCACCCAACGCGGCGGTAAGCCGTTTGCGATTGGTGAGCATGAGTAGTACTCCTTATAGATGCAAAGTGGTCTGTAAAAACGTGACAGGTTTGGATTTCAGTTCATAGTCGTCTCGGCCTTACATCCATCACTGGGTGTACAGCGTTGACGGAAGTATGGACTCCGTGTTTCTGGTTATAAAGTAGCG
>NZ_JAQQEG010000105.1:0-2012 GCF_046027395.1 Paraburkholderia dipogonis
TTTCACACGGGCTGCCGCCGCTTTCAGGTTCTGGTTCGCGTCCAGCGCCTGCTGCTCGAGGTCGTTCAGCTTCGCGTCTTCGAACACCTTCCACCATTCGCCGCGGGCGACGTCTTCCGACGGTTGCGCCGTCTTCCACGTACCCGCTTCTTCCTGTGACAGCGGCTGCTGCGGTGCCTCCTTAAAGGTCGCAGTTGTCGGCGTCGACGGCACCTCGTACCTGGGTGCGAGCGAACACCCCGCCAGAACCAGCAGCGTGCCCAGCAGGACGGAGCCAGTGAAGCCGTTCTTCATTGAGAAAAATGTTTTCATAATGGTCCCCTTACTCCTGGAATGCAGGTTCGGGAGTTTTTGCGCCCGGTTTGACAGGAGCACCGGTCGAGCCACCGCTGCTGCCGCCATGCCCGCCATCGTTGTCATGCGGACCGTGGATGTGTGGGTGGTTGCCATGCTTGTCCGTAAGCTGTTTGCCGCCCGACAGCTTGCGCAGAATCACATAAAACACAGGCGTGAGGATGAGGCCGAAGAACGTCACACCCAGCATCCCGAAGAACACTGCGATACCCATTGCACGACGCATTTCGGAGCCGGCACCGGTCGAAATAACCAGCGGAATCACGCCCATGATGAACGCGATGGACGTCATCAGAATCGGGCGCAAACGTAGACGGCAAGCTTCAATCGCGGCCTGAACAATCGAGCGGCCCTGGATTTCAAGCTCACGTGCGAATTCCACAATCAGAATCGCGTTCTTCGCTGACAGCCCCACCAGCACCATCAGACCAATCTGGGTGAAGATGTTGTTGTCACCCTGGGTGAGCCACACACCGAAGAGTGCGGACAGAATGCTCATCGGCACAATCAGCAGAATCGCGAGCGGCAGCGTCAGGCTTTCGTACATGGCGGCCAGCACGAGGAACACCAACAGAACGCTGATAGGGAACACCCAGAAGGCTGCATTGCCCGTCAGAATCTGTTGATACGTCAGGTCGGTCCATTCGAACTTGATGCCGCGCGGCAGGGTTTCGGCTGCGATGCGTTCGACGGCCGCCATGGCCTGGCCAGACGAGTATCCTGGCGCCGGTCCGCCGTTGATGTCGGCCGCAAGGAAGCCGTTGTAGCGAATCACCGTCTCCGGGCCGAAGGTGGGCGTTACCTTGATGAGCGATGACAGCGGAACCATCTCACCCGCTGCATTGCGAGTCTTGAGTTGCAGGATGCTTTCAGCCGACGTGCGGAATGGGGCATCAGCTTGCGCACGCACCTGATAGACGCGGCCAAACTTGTTGAAGTCGTTGACGTACAGCGAGCCCAGGTAAATCTGCATCGTGTCGAACACGTCAGTGACTGAGACGCCCAATTGCTTGGCCTTCTCACGGTCCAGTTGGACGTTCAGTTGCGGAACGTTAATCTGGTAGCTCGAGAACGAGGGCCCGAGTTCTGGCGCTTTTGCTGCTGCAGCGAGGAACGCCTGAACTGCTTTGTTCAGCGCTTCGTAGCCCAACGCACCTCGGTCTTCAATCTGCAGCTTGAAGCCGCCGATAGTCCCCAGACCCGACACCGGAGGCGGCGGGAACGTCGCAATCATTGCGTCCTTGATGCCGGCATATTCCTTGTTCAGGTTGCCGACAATCGCCGCTGCCGATTCGTCCCTGGTGCGATGCTTCGACGGGCTCATCACCGGAAACACGAGGCCGCTGCTCGACGAATTCATCAGACCGGTCACGTTCAGGCCCGGGAATTCCGGCGAGTGCACGACACCTGGCTGCTTGCGGGCGATGATGCCCATTTCGTGAACGACTTTTTCAGTCCGGTCGAGCGATGCGCCCGGCGGGAGTTGCAGAATGCTGACGAGGTAGTCCTTGTCCTGACCCGGCACGAAGCCGCCCGGCACAATTTTGCCGAACAGGAACGTGCCGCCGAGCAGGACACCGTAGACGACCATCATCGCAGCCTTGCGATTGATGATGCCGCCGACACCCTTGCCGTATGCTTCCGAGCCGCGATGGAAC
>NZ_JAQQEG010000106.1:0-1997 GCF_046027395.1 Paraburkholderia dipogonis
CTTCACACGGGCTGCCGCCGCTTTCAGGTTCTGGTTCGCGTCCAGTGCCTGCTGCTCGAGGTCGTTCAGCTTCGCGTCTTCGAACACCTTCCACCATTCGCCGCGGGCGACGTCTTCCGACGGTTGCGCCGTCTTCCACGTACCCGCTTCTTCCTGTGACAGTGGCTGCTGCGGTGCCTCCTTAAAGGTCGCAGTTGTCGGCGTCGACGGCACCTCGTACCTGGGTGCGAGCGAACACCCCGCCAGAACCAGCAGCGTGCCCAGCAGGACGGAGCCACTGAAGCCGTTCTTTGAAAAAAATGTTTTCATAATGGTCTCCTTACTCCTGGAATGCCGGTTCGGAGACCTTCGCGCCCGGTTTGGCAGACGCATCCGTAGACCCGCCGTGTCCGCCATCGCGGTCGTGCGGACCATGGACGTGCGGATGCTTGCCATGTTTGTCCGTGAGCTGTTTGCCGCCCGCGAGTTTGCGAAGAATGACGTAGAACACCGGGGTGAGAATCAGGCCGAAGAGTGTCACTCCCAGCATGCCGAAGAACACAGCGATACCCATCGCGCGTCGCATTTCCGAGCCTGCTCCCGTCGAAATTACCAAGGGAATCACACCCATGATGAACGCGATGGACGTCATCAGAATCGGACGCAGACGCAGGCGGCAGGCCTCAATAGCAGCCTGAACAATCGTACGGCCCTGAATTTCCAGCTCTCGTGCGAATTCCACAATCAGAATCGCGTTCTTCGCCGACAGGCCCACCAGCACCATCAGACCAATCTGGGTGAAGATGTTGTTATCGCCACGTGTGAGCCAGACTCCAAAGAGCGCGGAAAAGATGCTCATCGGCACAATCAGCAGAATGGCAAGGGGCAGCGTCAGGCTTTCGTACATCGCGGCCAGCACGAGGAATACGAGCAGGACACTGATAGGGAACACCCAGAGCGCGGCGTTGCCGGTCAGAATCTGTTGATACGTCAGGTCGGTCCATTCGAACTTGATGCCGCGTGGCAGGGTTTCAGCTGCAATGCGTTCGACGGCCGCCATGGCCTGGCCAGACGAGTATCCTGGCGCCGGTCCACCGTTGACGTCTGCCGCAAGGAAGCCGTTGTACCGGATCACTGTCTCAGGCCCGAACGTTGGCGTCACCGTTACGAGGGACGACAAGGGGACCATCTCGCCGGCTGCATTGCGTGTCTTGAGCTGCAGGATGCTTTCAGCCGACGTGCGGAATGGGGCATCAGCCTGTGCACGCACCTGATAGACGCGGCCAAACTTGTTGAAGTCGTTGACGTACAGCGAGCCCAGGTAAATCTGCATCGTGTCGAACACGTCAGTGACTGAGACGCCCAACTGCTTGGCCTTCTCGCGATCCAGATTAACGTTCAGCTGCGGAACGTTAATCTGGTAGCTGGAGAACGAGGGCCCGAGTTCAGGCGCTTTCGCTGCTGCCGCGAGGAACGACTGCACCGCCTTGTTCAGCGCTTCGTAGCCCAACGCACCTCGGTCTTCAATCTGCAGCTTGAAGCCGCCGATAGTCCCCAGACCGGAGACCGGAGGTGGCGGGAAGGTCGCAATCATCGCGTCCTTGATGCCGGCGTATTCCTTGTTCAGGTTGCCGACAATCGCCGCTGCAGATTCACCTTTTGTGCGATGCTTCGAAGGGCTCATGACTGGGAACACCAGGCCGCTGCTCGACGAATTCATCAGACCCGTAACGTTCAGGCCTGGGAATTCGGGCGAGTGCACGACGCCTGGCTGCTTGCGGGCTATGATGCCCATTTCGTGAACTACCTTCTCGGTCCGGTCGAGCGATGCACCTGGCGGCAATTGCAGAATGCTGACGAGGTAGTCCTTGTCCTGACCGGGCACAAAGCCGCCCGGCACAACCCTGCCGAGCAGGAACGTGCCGCCGAGCAGGACACCGTAGACAACCGTCATCGCGGCCTTGCGATTGATGATCCCACCTACACCCTTGCTGTACGCTTCCGAGCCGCGATGGAAT
>NZ_JAQQEG010000107.1:0-1942 GCF_046027395.1 Paraburkholderia dipogonis
GACTTCGATCCGGATCTCCTGGAGCAATAGCCCGGAGCGTCGGCGGAACACTCACCGCAATAACAATCGCATCGGAGCCTCCTGCAGGGAGGCTCGCGCGTCAGAAATTAAAGTATTCGTCAGCGCATCCCGTCTTGAACGCGCGTACGTACAGTGCGAAAGTTTTTGCCATCGTAACGACGGAGCAATGCGATGGACGATACAACGGGAGAGGCCCTACCGACGGGCGCACGGCGCCCCCGGCAAGGCGAAGCATTCTGGCGCGAGATGGTCACGGCGCATGGCTCGAAGGCATTGAGATCCCGGCGCGCGAGCCGCATCGCGCCGTCGCGGTGACGCGCGTGAGGTGATGCTGCTCCCGCCTGCGCAGAGTCGACGCTACCGGCTCTTGTAAACGTAGCGCGAGTTGGGCATCATGATGGCCATGCCGCCCCCCGCCATCACTGTCGCGGAACTGCCGGTCGAGCCCGATGCGCTGCAAGCCTTCGCGCTCGAACAGAACCGGCTGGCATGCGTGCTGTGGGCGCAACTGGAGACGCTGCAGCACCAGATTGCCCAGGCGAACCGCGCCCGATTCGGCGTCAGTTCCGAGCGGCTGGCAGGTCAGGCGGACTGTTCGATGCCACCACGGCGTTACCCGTTCCGCCCGAGCCCGCCGAGGCTCCGGTCGCGGGCCACACCCGCAAGGGGGCGTCCGGCCCTGCCGAAGGACCTGCCGCGCACGCACATTGAATACGATCTGAACGACGAACAGAAAGCCGCATTCGATTCGCTCGAGCGTATCGGCGAGGAGCGCAGCGAGACGCTGCACTACGAGCCGTCCAGGCTCACCGTCATTGAGCATATCCGCTTCAAATACGCGGTGAAGAAGGATGGCGAGTTGACCATCGTGACCGCGAACGCCCAGCCTTCACCGCTGCCGAAGAGCAATGCCAGCGCGAAGAGAACAGCATCTGGGTTGACCACCCGCCAGCGGTCGTGTTCGAGTTCGCTGAGTCGCGCTCCGGTTCGCATCCGCTGCGGTACATGCAGAAGTACAAAGGCTATCTGCAGGCCGACGCGTACAGTGGACATGGCGCACTCTACGAAAACGGAGACATCGTCGAGGTCGGATGTTAGGCCCATTACCGTCGACACTTCTTCGAAATGGCGAAGGCGCAAAGCAAACCCGGACTTGCAGCGCACGCGCTGCAATGGATCGCCCGACTGTATGCGATCGAGTCGCGGATCAAAGACCACACACCTAACATCAAAGTGGCAAACCGAGGCGCTGCCGGTGCCGAGTTGTATCACCTCTATCTCGCCATCGGCAAAATGCTGGACGACCCGCGACGTGTTCTCAAAGCACGTCAACGCCTGCACTTGGGAATGGAAGTCAGTTATATCGGGGGCAATCCGCTCGCACCACCTTCGCACGGAACGGTGGTGGAGCTGCGGCAAACCCAGGCGGTGATCCAGGACAACCAGAGCCGTCAGCGTTGGTCGATACTCTATGCGGCGGTTATCCCTGGCACTGCGAGCGGCCCAACATACGCGCCTGCGCCGCCACCGCGAGCACAACGAGAGGAATTCTTCATTGGCAACACCGTTGGCTTCACCGACAAATATCTGAGCGAGAGAGTTGGCATCATCGTCCGGCTGAACGCGAAAACTGCGTCTCTCGCCGTTGATGATCCGGAAGGCCACTGGCGGGTCTCATACGCTCTGCTGCGAAAGATTGTCGACATCTAACCGCGCGATACCGTCAACATGGGTTCCGCTGACGGATACCGTGGATCGAACGCACTGGAAGCCTATGAGAAACGCTTCCGGCCGTCTGACAGAGGCGTTTGATGTCTGACGCGCGAGCCTCCCGCAGGAGGCTCCGATGCGATTGTTATTGCGGTGAGTGTTCTGCCGACGCTCCGGGCTATGGCTGCTCGACGACATTCGGGATGATTTT
>NZ_JAQQEG010000108.1:0-1801 GCF_046027395.1 Paraburkholderia dipogonis
ATCTGTCAGGTGTACGCGAATGCAAACGCAAAAAAGTTATACGCCGTTATGACATGGCACGGATGGGCCGATGATTTCATGGCCATGACGATTGGGCGAATGTTCATGCCCCACCGTCCGTCCACCATTCTCCGAGGTGTAACCATGTCAACAACCCCGATCAGCTACACCGTTCCGCCTGCCTCGCTCCTTCGATACGACACAGGCGACACTTCTGTGCCGCACGCCCTCCGTTCACCAGGCACGCC
The DNA here is from genome assembly GCF_046027395.1 of Paraburkholderia dipogonis. Lineage (GTDB taxonomy): Bacteria > Pseudomonadota > Gammaproteobacteria > Burkholderiales > Burkholderiaceae > Paraburkholderia > Paraburkholderia dipogonis_A. The sequence continues at coordinate 249 of NZ_JAQQEG010000108.1, forward strand.
ATCGGCCGCGCCTGACCAGTCAGCCCGGCGACAGCCCGGCACCCAGGGCAATCCGCCCAGGCCGGCCACGGCGCAGTCGTTGCTGCGTCACTACTCCGCGGCGAACCGGGGGGCGCCATCGTCGACGACAGCTTCGCGCGCTGCTTCGCCGGCTGCGGCGCAGCAGTCAGGCGCCATGCCGGAGGCGCAGTTCGCCACGGACATGGTCAACCGGTACGATGGTGGCGCCCAGTCGCGCAACCATGCCGCGGACCAGAACAACACGCTCGTCACGCTCGGGACGGCAAAGTTGTCGATGACCGGCCGGCCGCCGGACCAGGCCGAAATGAACCTCGATGAGTTGCAATTCGCGGGCGCCCTGGCGCAGATGAGCGACGACAGGCGCGAGCAGTTCGCGCAGCGCGCCAACGCGTTGCGCGCGGCGTCCGCCGAGCAGTATGCCGAGATGCTGTCTTCGTTGCAGAAGGACGTCGACGGGGAACTTCTCAGCATCCAGGCTGACCCGGTGCGTCGCATGAACGCGGTATTCGACGCGCCTGTGGGTATTTCAATGCTGGGAGATGACGGTCAGCAGCAGATGGCAGCGTTGAGTGGCCAGTACGCGCAGATGAACGCGCCAGGCACAACCCCGGCGCAGCGCGAGCAGGCATTCGCCAAAGCGGTCGACATCAAGTCCCGGATGCAGGATCAGATCCTGCAGAAATCGCAGGACGTCCATGCGGCCCGGCAAAAGGACTGGTCCGAATCCACGGCCCGCGTCAACCAGATTCTCGACGACGCGGACAGATACAGTGCGGACACGATCCAGCTACCCCGCAATTCCGACGATCCACAATGGGACACGAACACGCGCAAGCCGGCCTACGCAAAAACCTTTCCGTACCAGTCCGTGATGGAGAAGCTGCTGTCGCCCGACGGCTATTCGCAGCAGGAGCGCGCCGTTTCGACGCCACGGACACTTTCGCCCGAGGATCGGGCGCGGGATCTGCTGACGTTCCAGCAAGGCATGTCGGACCCGGACTCGGACATTCACCGGCGCGTCGCGAAGCTGGAGCAGCAGGCGCTCTCGACGATGGCCCATCCCGGCACCGATCTGGACGCGGTCAGTCCACCCACGACACTCAGTGGCGTGGCGGGCCATCCGCCCGGGTACGACCAGAACTACGTGCAGAACCTCGCGGACAGCTACCGGGGTGTGCTGAAGGACATCGACCAGCAGAACCGCGCAATGCTCCGGGAACCTATCCCGGGACTGGCGGACAAGATACTGTACGGAATCGGCCGGTTTGTCGCCGACCTGTCGCCGATACCGGGCATGGACTGGTTCGCCACGCAACTGCTCGATGCCGGGTTTCCCGATCACGGCGGCCTTTCCGCTCAGGAAGTGGGACACATCGACATGGGGGCGATGCTATTCGGGCTGTTGATCGGCAGACGCGAACCGGAGGCCGGCGGTGAATTGAAACCGCCGGTCGGCGGGAACGGCAAGTCGCCAGGAAACGGACCGACGGACGGCCACCAGAACGGGAGCGGGCAGACTCAAGGTCCGCAAA
>NZ_JAQQEG010000109.1:0-1607 GCF_046027395.1 Paraburkholderia dipogonis
TGGCCGATTCTGTTGAAAAAGTCGCCGTAGATGCGGATTGTTGGGTATCCTGGAAGACATCGAACGACGGGAGTGAATCGTCATGATGGGTCGATTGGACAGCGGACAGGACAAGCTCTTCTACTCGTTCAACCTCGACAACCACGTCCCGCAATCACACCTGTTGAGAGGCATTGATCGCTTCCTTGATCTGCGAGATCTGCGTCAGCACCTCGCACCGTTTTACAGCCCGATAGGCCGTCCATCAATTGACCCGGAGCTCATGATCCGGATGTTGATCGTGGGTTACTGCTTTGGCATCCGGTCCGAGCGACGTCTATGCGAAGAGGTGCATCTGAACCTCGCATACCGCTGGTTCTGCCGGTTAGGTCTGGAGGATGCCGTACCGGAACACTCGACGTTCTCAAAGAATCGTCACGGACGCTTTCGCGATAGCGATCTGTTGCGTCACGTGTTCGAATCTGTGCTGAGTCGCTGCATGGCCGAGGGCCTTGTCAAGGGTGAGGGATTCGCGATTGACGCAAGCATCATCAAGGCCGACGCGAGTCGTGCGAACGGAGTGCCGGGAACAGAACCTATCGACTGGGGACGTGCCGACGGCCAGAGCCGGGCTGTGCGGGAATATCTTGAGGCACTGGCGCAAACCAATCCGGTGGAAGCGGACACGTCAGAGCCAGCAGTGTCTTCGACACCTCCAAAGAAGATATCCCTGACTGATCCTGCTGCACGATGGACGGCTGCACCTGGTGGTCCCGCGTTCTTTGCCTATTCGACGAATTACCTGATTGACCTGCAGGCAGGGATCATTGTTGACGTCGGCGAACCAGTCCCAAGAGGTCGAATCAACCAGGACAATGATCGATCGTGTTGAACACCAACGGGACCTGAAGCCTCGCCGACTGGTAGGTGACACTGCATACGGCACAGCGGCGCTGCTTGGCTGGATGGTTGACGAGAAACACATCGAGCCGCACGTCTCGGTCTGGGATAAAACAACGCGCAAGGACAATACGTTCTCACGTAGCGAATTCATCTGGAATGAACAGGCCAACGAGTATCGATGTCCTGCGGGAAACGCGCTACGCAGCGACTGGCGTCCACTGAAGAATCCACGCACGCACATCACGAAAGCAGACACCATCGTCTACCGAGCAAGTCAGATGGACTGTGATGGCTGTTCGATGAAGGATCGATGTTGCCCGAATATGCAGTTTCGCAAAATCGTGCGCAGCATCCATGAAGCTGCACGTGATGAAGCGAGGCGCATCGCGACAACCCCAGAATACAAACAGTCGCGCCGGCAGCGAAAGAAGGTGGAAATGCTCTTCGCCCACCTCAAACGCATCCTCAAACTTGATCGCTTGCGACTGCGTGGTCCAAGCGGTGCCCATGATGAGTTTCTGATGGCAGCAACTGCGCAAAATCTGCGAAGAATGGCCAAATGGCTCATGCCTGACGGTAAGCAGACAAACCAGGCAGCTACATGACGAGAAACGGGGGCGTCGCGCCTTGCAGGAACGCCGCCTCCCTGAATTTTCCAGCTCGAAACGTATTGCCAAAGCCCGTGCCCCAAATCAAAACTCGACTTTTTCAACAGAATCGGCCGG
>NZ_JAQQEG010000011.1:0-217333 GCF_046027395.1 Paraburkholderia dipogonis
CGCCGAACGCCGAACGCCGAACGCCGAACGCCGAACGCCGAACGCCGAACGCCGAACGCCGAACGCCGAACGCGTCGCGCTCAACGCGAGCGCAAACGCTGATCGAGTTCGCCCAACTGCGCCGGCGTGCCGACGTTCTCCCACAAGCCCTCATACAACTCTCCGCTCGCGAGACCGCGTCCGATTGTGTCGCGGTAATACGGCGTGAGTGCGCGCCGCGTGCCGCGCGGCAGATCGCGGAACATGCGCGTGTCGTAGAGACCGATATTGCCGAACGTGAAGCGAGGCTGGGCGTCGAGCGAGAGCGTGCCGCCGTCCACCAGACCAAAGTCGCCATTCGGATGAAACGCCGGGTTCGGCACCATCACCAGATGCATGCCCGGTTCGGGCAACGCCTGCAATTTTTCGACGTGCGCATTCAACGTGGCGTAATCGAAATCGGCGTACACATCGCCGCTGACCGCGACGAACACTTCGCTCGCGCGGTCATCCTCGAGCAGCGGCAACGCCTGCACGATGCCGCCTGCCGTCTCCAACGCCTCGCGCTCGGCCGAGTAGCGCAACTCGACTTGCCAGCGCGAGCCGTCGCCGAGCGTGGCTTCGATCTGCTCGCCGAGCCACGCGTGATTGATCACAATGGTTCGAAAACCCGCCTGCGCGAGCCGTTCGATCTGCCACACGATCAGCGGTTTGCCGCCCACGTCGAGCAAAGGCTTGGGGCATGTGTCGGTCAACGGACGCATGCGCTCGCCGCGGCCCGCGGCGAAAATCATCGCTTTCTTCAGGGACATCGTCATCGGTCAGAAGGTGTAGCCGACTTCATTCGCGCGGCCTTCGAGATCGTCGAGCAGCTTCGCGAACGGACGCAGCGGTGCATAGCGCTCGGCAACCTTGCGCGCATAGCCGATGAAACGCGGCAGGTCCTTCATGTAGTGCGGTTTGCCGTCGCGGTAGTTGATCCGGCAAAAGAGACCGAGCACCTTGATGTGCCGTTGCAGACCCATCCACTCGACCTGGCGGTAGAACTCGCCGAAATCGGGATCGACCGGCAAGCCGGCTTTTTTCGCGCGTTCCCAGTAGTACACGAAGCAATCCAGCTCGAACTCTTCGTCCCAGCTCAGGAACGCGTCGCGTAACAGCGAGGCGACGTCGTAAGTGATCGGGCCGTAGACCGCGTCCTGGAAGTCCAGCACGCCCGGGTTCACAGGGTTCGGCTCGGCGGCAATCATCAGATTGCGCGGCATGAAATCACGCAGCATGAACACCTGCGGCTGCGCGCGGGCGCTCGCGATCAGCAGCGCGAACGTGCGATCGAGCACGCCGCGGACTTTTTCGTCCGCTTTTTCGTCCGTCCCGCGGCCTAGGTGTCGGCCGAGGAACCACTCCGGCATCAATTCCATCTCACGGCGCAGGAAGGCTTCGTCGAACGGCGGCAGCACGTCTTCGCGCGAGGTGAGTTGCCAGCGGATCAGCGCGTCGAGCGCGTCGCGCATCAGCGCGCGGGCGCGGCGCGGGTCGTCGGTGTTTTGCGCTTCGGTCAGCGCGCCGAGGTAAGAAGCGGTGCCCAGATCGGTGACGAGCATGAAGCCGGCCTCGAAATCGACCTCCAGCACGCGCGGCACGTTCACGTCCGCGGCCGCGAGCAACTGCGCGACCTGCACGAATTCGCGGCACTTTTCGGGCGGCGGGGCATCGACGGCGATCAGCGTGCCGTTGCTTTCGCCTTCCGCCGCCTTACCGGCCAGGCGGAAATAGCGGCGAAAACTGGCGTCGGACGAAGCCGGGGCAAGTGTGTCGAGCTCGAGCGCATAGCGCGCCACGTGGCCTTTCAGCCAGGCTTTGAGCAGTTCGAGACGGGTATCGGTGGAGTCTTGGGGTGGGGGCAGCGTCATGAAAACCGGCGGCAAATTCAGAGGGGCAACGTCTTGCCATATAATACCCCACGACTTTTTTGACGCGACTCACGCCAGCTTTCGCGTATTCCGCTTTACCGCCCGCCTCATCGTTCGACAGATTGTAAATATTGATGTGCAGCCGACTGTCACGGTCGGGGTGTGCAGGCGGTGGACCGTGACTGCAGATGCTGACGGACGAGCCGATTCGCCAAACGATACATGCCGCCTAGACAGCTTTCCCAAACGACTCCCTCTTGTGCTGTTGTGCCGCGCAAAAGGCGGCTCGTCGCGGCGTTGATCGCCGTTCCGGGCCTGATGCCCGCGCTTGCGCACGCCCAGCTGGTGGGGGAAGCCGCGCAGCCGCAACCTATCGACGCGCCGTGGGGCATGCAGCTTGCCCCGCAGTTGCAAGAACGTCCGCTGCAGCCGGGCCAGAAGCCGGCCACGTTCGTGCTCGGCGACACGACCACCGGCACCTCAGACCAGGACATGGCCGCCAAGGGCGCGGCCGAGGTGCGGCGCAATACGGTCGTGATCAAGGCCGACGCGCTGCATTACGACCAGGACACGGATATGGCCGACGCGTACGGCCAGGTCCACGTGGTCAACAACGGCAATTCGTTCGTCGGCCCGGAAGCGCACGTGCGCGTGGATTCGAGCGAAGGCTTCATGACCGCGCCGAAGTACCACTTCAACGTAACGGGCGGCTCGGGCAGCGCGGAGCGCGTCGACCTGCTCGACAACGAGCGCTCGGTCTTCACGAAGGGCACCTACACGGCCTGCGCGTGCGCGGACGATCCGGCCTGGTACATCAAGGGCAGCGAGTTCGATTTCGACACTGGCGCGGACGAAGGCGTCGCCTACAACGGCGTGCTGTTCTTCCAGGGCGTGCCGGTGTTCGCCTCGCCCTGGCTGTCGTTCCCGCTCTCGGGCGAGCGGCGCAGCGGGATCCTGCCGCCCACGTTCTCGCTGAGTTCGTCGAACGGCTTTGAACTGTCGGTGCCGTATTACTTCAACATCGCGCCGAATCGCGATCTGACGCTCACGCCGCGTCTGATCTCCAAGCGCGGTGTGCAGACGCAGGCATCGTTCCGTTATCTTTCGCCCACGTATTCCGGCTCGATCACCGGCGAATTCCTGCCGGACGACCATCTGACCAAGACCAACCGCTACGCGCTGTACATCCAGCACAACCAGAACTTCGGCAACGGGTTCGGCGGCTACATCTACTACAACAAGGTTTCGGACAACACCTATCCGGAAGACTTGTCGTCGTCGGTCAATCAGTTCATGAACGGCACCCAGCTCCTGTACCAACAGGAAGCCGGGTTGACCTACAACAACGGCCCGTGGTCCGTGCTCGCGCGCGAACAGCACTGGCAGACGCTGACGCCGTCCGTCGCGCCGTACGGCCGCGAGCCGCAGTTGAACGTGAAGTACGCGAAGTACAACGTCGGCGGCTTCGACTTCGGCGCGGAAGCCGACTACACGAATTTCCGCATCACCACCGCGGACATGACCGAAGGTCAGCGGGTGATGTTCAACCCGTACATTTCGTATTCGGTGGTCGGGCCGGGTTACTTCGTCACGCCGAAGGTGCAGTGGCACTTTGCGTCGTACAACCTGCGCAATATCGGCGACGATGTGCCGATCGGCACGCCGAAGAATTTCACCGAATCGATCCCGACGCTGACGTTCGACACGGGCCTGATCTTCGACCGTTCGGTGCGGATTTTCGGCGAGGATTACATCCAGACGCTCGAGCCGCGCCTGTACTACGTGTACACGCCGTTCCGCAATCAGGAATCCGCGCCGCTGTTCGACACCGCCGACTCCGACTTTGGGCTGGCGGAAATCTTCACGCCGAACACCTTCGTCGGCAACGACCGGATCGCCGACGCGAACCGTCTGACGGCCGCTCTCACCACGCGCTTCATCAACGCGGCGACGGGCGACGAACGGGCGCGATTCGTGATCGCGCAGCAGTATTACTTCCAGGACCAGCGCGTCACGCTGCAGCCTACCCAGAGCAGCGCGCAGGCCACGCATTCGGACCTGATCGCCGGGGCGTCGTTCAAGCTCGGCGCCGGTTTCGCTTCGGAAACGGCGTTCCAATATAATGCCGACAACAACCAGTTGGTAAAGACGAGCGTCGGCTTCGGGTTCAGTCCGGCCACCGGCAAGGTGATCAACGTCGCGTACCGCTACACGCGCGCGAACACCACGCTGGACAACCAGCCGATCAATCAGGCGCTGATTTCGGGCCAATGGCCGCTCACGCATCGGGTGTACGGGGTAGCACGGTTCAACTACGACCTGGGCGGCCACCGGATCGTCGACGGCCTGGTCGGCCTGCAGTACGACGCCGACTGCTGGACGCTCGGCGCCGGGATCCAGCGCTACGCGAACGGTCTGAACACCTCGGGGCAGAATCAGTCGAGCACGCGGTTCCTCGCGCAGTTGACGTTCAAGGGCTTGTCGAGCGTCGACAACGGGCTGATGACCGCGTTCCGCAGCAGCGTGGCGGGCTATACGCCGTTGCCGCCGCCGCCGCCGCCGGAATCGCGGTTCACCAACTACGAATGACGCATCATTTGACGAATGACGCATCATTTATAAAGTGCGAAAAGACGGGCCAGGCGCGCCCGACATCATTGGAGTATCTGTGGCAATCATGAAAAAGCTTCGCTTGGCAACGCTTGCGGCCGGTCTTGCGGCCGCGGCGTCTTTCCTGTCGGTTGCGCCGGTGCAGGCGCAGGCGCTGGGCGGCAGTAGCGGCCAGACGGTCGACACCATTGCCGCAGTGGTCAACAACGGTGTCATCACGCGGCGCGAGCTCGACGAACGCATGAGCCTGATCACCCGCCGCCTGAACCAGCAGAACGCGCCGGTCCCGCCGATGGACCAGCTGCGCCAGCAGGTGCTCAACCAGATGGTGCTGGAACGCATCCAGTTGCAGAAGGCCAAGGAAGACGGCATCAATATCGACGACGCCACCGTGCAAAAAACGCTCGAACGGCTTGCCGCGGCGAACAACCTGACGCTCGACGTGTACCGCTCGCGGATCGAGGCGCAAGGCGTGCCCTGGACCACGTTCACCAGCGACGCGCGCACCGAACTGACGCTCTCGCGTCTGCGCGAGAAGGAAGTGGACAGCAAGGTCACGGTGTCGGACGCCGAAGTCGCGAACTACATCGCCAGTCAGCGTGGCCCGAACGCCGGCCTGACGAGCGACCTGCATCTGCAGCACATTTTCATCAAGGCGCCGCTGAACGCGTCGGAGACCGATATCGAAGCCGCCCAGCAGAAGGCCCAGGCGCTGCTCGCCGAAGCCAAGGGCGGCGCCAATTTCGACAAGCTGGCGAAGTCCAACTCGCAGGCGCCGGATGCATCGAAAGGCGGCGATATCGGCTTCGTTTCGCCGTCCAAACTGCCGCCTGAAGTCGTCAAGGCTGTCTCGTCAATGCGTCCTGGCGAAGTCAATCCGGATCTGGTCCGCACCAACGACGGTTTCGAAATCGTGCGTCTGGTCGATCGCCGCGCGGGTCAGGGCACCAGTTCGGATGCGCCGAAGCTCGTGCAAACGCACGTGCGTCACATTCTGCTGCGCGTCGGCGACGGCATGTCGGAACCGCAAGCGCGTCAGAAGCTGCTCGAAATCAAGAATGAAATCGCCGCGGGCGGCGATTTTTCGAAATTCGCGCACACTTACTCGCAAGATGGTTCGTCGTCGCAAGGCGGCGACCTTGGCTGGATCAGCCCGGGTGAGACGGTGCCGGAATTCGAGCGCGCCATGAACAGCCTGCAGGACGGCCAGATCAGCGACCCGGTCCGCAGCGAATACGGCTACCACCTGATTCAGGTGCTGGGCCGCCGCGAATCCGAAGGTTCGGTCTCGCAGCAGATGGATCTGGCGCGCCAGGCCATCGGTCAGCGCAAGGCAGAACAGGCTTACGCCGACTGGTTGCGCGAACTGCGCGATACTGCATATGTGGAAGTGAAGCCCACACTGTCGAGCACGCAATAACTGTCATGACAAACGCCGCCCAGTCCGCCCGCCCACCGTTGCAGATCGCGATCACGACCGGCGAGCCAGCCGGCGTCGGCCCCGAATTGACGGTGCAGGCACTGGCGGGCGCGGCGGCGCATTGGCCCCACGCGCAGTTCACCGTGCTGGGCGACGCGGACCTGCTCGCCGAACGCGCGCGCGCCGTGGGTGTCGACTGGAGCGCACTGGTGGCGGACGGCAAGCGCGTGCGCCTGCAACACCGGCCGCTCGGGGCGCCTGCCGTCGCGGGCAAGCTCAACGCGGCCAATGGCCGCTACGTGCTCGATCTGCTCGACAGCGCGATCGACGGCGCGGTCGCCGGCACGTTCGACGCGATCGTCACCGCGCCGCTCCAAAAGAGCACCATCAACGATGCCGGCGTGCCCTTCACCGGCCACACCGAGTATCTCGCCGAGCGCACGCACACGCCGCAGGTGGTGATGATGCTGGCCGGCACCGGCAAGCGTCCGTTGCGCGTCGCACTGGCGACCACGCATCTGCCGCTCAAGGATGTTTCCGCCGCGCTTTCGATCGAAGGCATTGTCGAGACGCTGCGCATCATCGATCACGATTTGCGGCACCACTTCGGTTTGCCGGCGCCGCGTATTCTCGTGACGGGGTTGAATCCGCACGCGGGCGAAAACGGTTATCTGGGCCGCGAGGAAATCGAGGTCATCACGCCAGCGCTGAAACTCGCGGACGCTCAAGGCATCGACGCGCGCGGTCCGTATCCCGCCGACACGCTGTTCCAGCCGCGTTATCTGGACGAGGCCGACTGCGTGCTGGCCATGTTCCACGACCAGGGCCTGCCGGTCTTGAAGTACGCCACGTTCGGCGAAGGCATCAATGTCACGCTCGGTTTGCCGATCATTCGCACCTCGGTCGATCACGGCACCGCGCTCGATCTGGCCGGCACGGGCCGCGCTGACGCGGGCAGCCTGATCGCCGCGATCGAGACGGCGGTGTCGATGGCGCAGCACCGCCGCGCGGGCTGAGTCGGCGCTGTCGCGCGACTTCTCGCATGTATCCTGCCGCTAGCAACGTATGCGGCATGGCGAGCGCGCCAAGCAAGCGCGCGCCGCTCAGCAGGTTCCTTTTCTTAGGCAGTTCTCTTTCTTAGCGTTTCTTCGATGTCCACCAGCAGACAGCAACAGGGCCGGCACCAAGGTCATATCGCGCGCAAGCGTTTCGGTCAGAATTTTCTGGTCGACATGGGCGTGATCGATTCGATCGTCGATGTCATCCGGCCGCAACGCGGCGAGCGTATGGTCGAGATCGGGCCGGGCCTCGGCGCGCTCACCGAACCGCTGATCGAGCGTCTGGCGACGCCGGAAGCGCCCTTGCACGCCGTCGAACTGGATCGCGATCTGATCGGCCGTCTGAAGACGAAATTCGGCGGCCTGCTCGAACTGCATGCGGGCGATGCGCTCGCGTTCGACTTCGGCTCGCTGGCCGCGCCCGGCGACAAGGCGTCGCTGCGCATTGTCGGCAATCTGCCCTACAACATTTCGAGCCCACTGCTGTTTCATCTGACGTCGTTCGCGCATCGCGTCATTGATCAGCACTTCATGTTGCAGAACGAAGTGGTCGAGCGGATGGTGGCGGAGCCGGGCACCAAGGCGTTCAGCCGTCTCTCGGTGATGCTGCAATATCGCTATGTGATCGACAAGCAACTCGACGTGCCGCCCGAAGCGTTCAACCCGCCACCGAAAGTCGATTCGGCGATCGTGCGGATGATTCCATACGAGCTGCATGAACTGGCGCCGGTCGACGAGCGCGTGCTCGGCGAAGTGGTGACGGCCGCGTTCTCTCAGCGTCGCAAGATGTTGCGCAACACGCTCGCTGCGTATCGCGATTCGGTGGATTTCGAGGCGCTCGGTTTCGACCTGCAACGTCGCGCTGAAGACGTGCCGGTGGCCGAATACGTGCGCGTGGCGCAGATCGTGGCGGCCAAAGCCTAAGTGTCCTGAGCCTTAACGGCCACAGTAGGCGCTAGGTAGTCACCCGCTTCGCCGGTGCGTTGACCAGCCCGATGCCGGTCAACACCAGTGCCGCGGCCATCAGAAAGCGCAGGCTGAACGACTCGCCGAGCAGCAGCACGCCGAAGCTCACGCCGAACAGCGGCGTGAGAAACGAGAACACCGACAGGCGCGACGCGATATAGCGCGTCAGCAACCAGAACCACACCAGATAGCTGACGAACGCCACGACCACCGCCTGATACGCGAGGCTCACCACTGCCAGCGGCGTGACGGTTTCCACGTGCGCCTGGCCGAGCCAGAGCGCAAGCGCGAGCAGCACCACCGCCGACACCGTCAATTGATAGAACAGCGTCTTGCTGGCGCTCGATTGAGCGAGTCGCGTGGCGCGCACCACCACGGTGGTCGCGGCCCACGCGATGCCGGCCAACACACCGAGCGCGTCGCCCGCAACACCCGTGACCACCGAGCCGCGCGCGGCATGGCCGTGCAGGAAGCCGTCCGCGAAGGCGAGCGACATGCCCGCGAATGCCACGACGATGCCGACCCACTGGATCCGCCGCATACGCTCGCCGTCGACGAACCAGTGCAGGCCAAGCGCCGTGAAGCACGGCGCGGTGTACAGAAAGACCGCCATGCGCGACGCGCTGGTCAGCGTCAGGCCGAGAAAAATGCACACGAACTCGCTCGCGAACAGCACGCCGGCAAGCAGGCCGGCGCCCAGGGTGCCGTCGTCGCGAAAGAGCGGCGTGCCGCGTGAGCGCGCCCAGCCCCATACCAGCACCGCCGCAATCGCCGAACGCAGGCCCGCCTGAAAGACCGGCGGCAGCGCGATATTGGTGCTCTTGATCGCGACTTGCTGGAGACCCCAGATCGCGCACAGGCCGATCATCAACAGGATGGCGAAGCTATCCGGGGCGCGGCGTGCGGGCAGGGCGGAGGTGCTCATGGGCGGTGTCGAGTTGGAAACAGCTCGTACGATATCAAACCTGCCCGAGCCGCCCGCCGATGACCCCACCGCCTACGCGTGCTTCTGCCATGCCGCAAGCATTTTTGCGGGCTTGACGACGTCTGCGCTACACCCGCGCAACACCTACGTCAGACTAATTTCGCACTCTTACCGTTTCGCGCTAAGGTTCAGCCACTAACGTTTCGTCAGGACATTCAAGGCAGACGAACCTATCCGCGCGACGCGGAGCCTGTACGAGGAGAAGCTATGAAGAACGTAGGCAGGTGGGCAGCGGCCGCGGTGCCCGCGGCATTGGCGTCGTTGGGATGTCAGATGGCGCACGCGCAATCCAGCGTGACGCTGTACGGCGTGGTCGACGAAAGCGTGCGCTATCTGACCCACGCCAACAAGGCGGGCGATTCGTCGATCGGACTCGGCACCGGTGGCATGACACAAAGCCGCTGGGGGCTGAAGGGCGTCGAGGATCTCGGCGGCGGCTGGTCTACCTTCTTCAAGCTCGAAAACCGAATCTATATCAACACCGGGCAAAGCGATCCCACGCTGCCGTTCTTCAATGAAGCGCAGGTGGGCGTACGTTCGGATTCTTATGGGCAGATCATCCTCGGCCGTCAGTACAACGTCGTGATCGAAGGCGTCACGGTGGCGGGCTACGGCAGCAATTCGTGGATCCCGTACGACTTCAGTTTTCAACCTGAAATCACCATGACGGGCGGCATCTGGACCAGCAACCAGGTGCAATATCAGGCGAGATACAACGGCTTCACGTTCGCGGCGGGCTACGCGTTCGGCGGCAACGCGGGCAATGCTTATGGCAGTCAGATCGGTGCGGCCGCGGCTTATAAGCCGGTAGGCGGTCCGCTCAGCGTCGGCGGCGCGTACGAAGTGTCGAAAGATTCGGTCAACGGCGCGGCCGCGAAGACCTGGACGTTCGGCGGCTCGTACACCTGGAACCTCACGCGCTTTTCCGCCGGCTACATCGTCAATCAGAACGACGCGGGCTTTTCGAATTTCGCCAACGGCCCGTTCACCGCGCCCGTGCTGGCGGCGCTCAAATACACGGACTTTGCGCGGCGCCGCATGATCATGGGCGGCATCACGCAACAGGTCAGCAATAAGTGGCACTTCGCCGCGAACGTCTGGCGCACGCTGCAGGACGGCAAGACCGCCGCGCAGGATGGCTCGGCCTGGCAGTACCAACTGGTCGCCGACTACAACTTGTCCCGACGCACGGACGTCTATCTCGAAGGGGATTATTCGCTGTACCGCGGCGACCTGATCGGCGCGCAGTTGCAGGGCGTCAACAGCGTCGGACTCGCGCAGAAGGGCTCGCAGATCGGCTTGATGGCAGGTGTGCGGCATCAGTTCTGAGTACCGGTTCACAGGTAGCACTCTCTGCAGCGCCGCGCGATTCCGGGTACATTGACGGTCTCGTTACCACGCAACAGGGAGTGCACAATGCGCCTGCTTCACACCATGCTCCGGGTCGGCGACCTGGACCGCTCGATTGCCTTCTACACTGAACTGCTCGGCATGAAACTGCTGCGCCGCGATGATTATCCGGACGGCAAATTCACGCTGGCATTCGTCGGTTACGAAGATGAGCGCGACGGCACCGTGCTCGAACTCACCCACAACTGGGACACGCCTTCGTACGACCTCGGCACCGGCTTCGGCCACCTCGCCGTCGAAGTGGAAGACGCTTACGCCGCCTGTGACAAGATCAAGGCACAAGGCGGTGCGGTCGTGCGCGAAGCCGGCCCGATGAAACACGGCACGACCGTGATCGCTTTCGTCACGGACCCGGACGGCTACAAGATCGAGTTCATCCAGAAGAAGAAATAAGGCTGGCGGCAGGGCGAGTTCAAACAATGAATGACATCAATCCCTACTTCAAAGAACTCGACGAGATCCACGTCGAAATCGAAGCCCTGTTCGACGGTTCCGCGGACGAAGGCGCGCTGCAGCGAATCATGGCGCGCTTCGCACCGCAGTTCACGCTGGTCATGACGTCGGGCATCGCACTGGATCATGCCGGCGTGCGCGAGATTTTCTCGAAGCTGCACGGCGCGCGCCCAGGCTCGCAAATCACGATCCGCGATAAGGAGATCGTCGCTGAGTATCCGTCAGGGGCGGTGGTGAAATATCGCGAGTATCAGCGCGACAAGGCCGGCAACGCGAACGTGCGGCGCTCCACGGCGGTGATGGATCTCGACACGCACGGCAAGGTGACGTGGCGTCATCTGCAGGAAACTTTCTGCTCGGAATGAGCGGGAGTGTGTGACAAACCGGCGCTTCAGATTGAAATTGAAGCGCCGGTTTCAAGGCACGAGGAAGGGTCTTAAAGCGTCGGCAGCAATTCCGGCGGATGCGACTTCAGTGTCTGCCGCGCTTCGCGGAATTCCGGAAAAATCGATTCGACTGTTTGCCAGAAGCGCGGGCTGTGATTCATTTCACGCAGATGCGCGAGTTCGTGCGCGACGACGTAATCGATGATGGAAAGCGGGAAGTGAATCAGCCGCCAGTTCAGGCGAATCTTGCCGTCACTCGAACAACTGCCCCAACGCGTCGCCGCTGACGAGAGCGCGTACGCGCGATAGTTCACGCCCAGTTTCTCCGCGTAAATCGCGAGGCGCTCGCCGAACAGACGCTTCGCTTCGCCCTGCAACCAGCCTTGCACGCGATCCTTGATCTGCTGCGGATCCGCTTGCAAGGGCAGCGGCACTTGCAGCGCCGCATCTTCCGCGCTGAACGCGAGCATGCCTTGCGGCGCGCCGAGTTTCACACGCACGGGCTGACCGAGATACGGGACTTCGGCGCCGTCTTTCCAATCGACCTTCGGCAACGCGCGCTGTTCGACACGCGTCTGCCACTCGATCAGCTTCGTGAAAATCCAGCGCTGCTTTTCGGTGATCGCGGTTTCGATATCAGCGAGCGTGACCCAGCGCGGCGCAGTGATCGTCAGACCGGTGCTGTCGATCGCGAAGCCGATCGAGCGGCGCGCCGAACGCTTGAGCACGTAATGGAGCGTGCGTGAGCCGATCGCGAGGCTGCGCAGCTTGCTGCCATCCGGCGCGAGCGGCACGGCCGGCTGTTGGCCGCCAGGCGAGCTCTGCGAAGCCCCAGGCGTTGGTGCGGAAGGTGAAGGGGACGACGACGTCGACCCCGGCTCGGCGAAGAGCGGGAGATCGAGTTGCCGGTTATCGAGCGCCGCAGCGGGGTGTGGCGTGGGAGACTTCTGCATCGGATTCGGCTTCGCGCAAATACGCCTTCGAGGGCGTGGGCGCGTCAGATTGGTGCGGCGGCGGAACTGCTCTCCGCCGCGCGGTACGCGGTAGGATCGATGCGACGCATTTCAGCTTCGATCCACTGTTCGACGCGCGTGTTCACTTCATCGGGCGTGAGCCCCGTCGTGTCGATCGGCTTGCCGATCGACACTGTGACTATACCCGCATATTTGAGAAACGAGTTGCGAGGCCACACACGTCCTGCGTTGTGCGCGATCGGCACGACCGGCGCGCCGGTGGCGGCGGCGAAACGCGCACCGCCGGTTTTGTACTTGCCTTGCTTGCCGGTCGACGTGCGCGTGCCTTCCGGAAACATGATGACCCAGGCGCCTTCCGCCATGCGCGCCTTGCCTTGCTTGATGACCGATTCGAACGCGTACTTGCCTTCCTTGCGATCGATATGAACCATCTTCAGCATGCCGAGCGCCCAGCCGAAGAACGGCACGTACAGCAGTTCGCGCTTGAACACGTAGCACAGCGGCCGCGGCATCAGCGCCGGAAACGCCAGCGTTTCCCATGCCGACTGATGCTTGGAGAGCAGCACGGCGGGACCGTTGGGCAGGTTCTCAAACCCTTCGATGTTATAGCGGATACCGTTGAGCCAACGCACCGTATGCAGCGTCGCACGGCACCAGCCGGCGGCCATCCAGTAGCGGTTGTCGGCGCGCATGAACGGGAATGCGATGAAGCATGCAGTCGCGTACGGCACCGTGAACAGAACAAAGTAAATCAGCAGAAGCAAAGAACGAATGAAGCGCATCGGCGTGGTCAGTGAGGGATGGGGACGCGCGTTGCGCGCGTCACTCTTGAGCGTCGGCGAGGAAGTCGAGCGCGAATGCGCGCAGGTCGTCGTGCACGATCGTGCCTTCGGGCAGGCCGCCCGCCTCGAGTGTTTTGCGGCCCTTGCCGGTCAGCACCAGATGAGTCGGATGGCCGAGCGACGCGCCGGCTTGCAGATCGCGCATGGCGTCGCCGACCACCGGCGTATGTTCCGGGTCGACCTCGAAGCGCTCGGCGATCATCTTCAGCATGCCGGGCTTCGGCTTGCGGCATTCGCAATGATCTTCCGCCGTATGCGGGCAGAAGAACACCGCGTCGATGCGCCCGCCGACCGCTGCCGCCATGCGGTGCATCTTCAGATGCATTGCGTTGAGCGCGTTCATGTCGAACAGGCCGCGGCCGATGCCCGACTGGTTAGTCGCAATCGCCACGCGATAGCCGGCCTGGTTCAGGCGCGCGATGGCTTCCAGCGAGCCGGGCAGTGCAACCCATTCGTCCGGCGACTTGATGAACGCGTCTGAGTCGACGTTGATCACGCCGTCGCGGTCGAGGATCACCACTTTTTTGGTTGGCATGGCGCGGGGCTCAGGCGGCGAGTCGTGAAATATCGGCGACGCAGTTCATCTGCTGATGCAGTGCGCCGAGCAATGCCAGACGGTTGGCGCGCAACGCCGGATCTTCGGCGTTGACCATCACGTCGTTGAAGAACGTGTCGACCGGTTCGCGCAACGCGGCGAGCGCGGTCAGCGCACCCGTGTAGTCGCGTGCGGCCAGTTGCGATTGCACGCGCGGCGCGACCTGTTCGAGTTGCGCATGCAAGGCTTTTTCGGCCGCTTCGACGAGCAGCGTGATCTGCACGCCGCCGGTCGCCGCGCCTTCCGACTTCTTCAGGATGTTCGAGATGCGCTTGTTGGCCGCCGCGAGCGAGGCCGCCTCCGGCAACGCTGCGAATTCACGCACGGCATCCAGACGCGCGACGATCTCGTCGAGACGTGTGGGGTTCAGCGCCAGCACCGCGTCGATTTCGCCCGGCGCGTAGCCGCGTTCGCGCAGCAGGCCGCGCAAGCGGTCCATGCTGAATTCGTAAATGGCTTGCGTCGAATCGGCGACGTTCGGCACCGCGGCGAATTGCGCGTAAGCGGTACGCAGCAGTTCGATCAGATCGACCGGCAGTTGCTTCTCGACGAGAATGCGCAGCACGCCGAGCGCGTGACGGCGCAACGCGAACGGGTCTTTCTCGCCGGTGGGCTGCAGGCCGATGCCCCAGATGCCGACCAGCGTTTCGAGCTTGTCGGCCAGTGCGACGACAGTGCCGGTTGCGGTCGCCGGCAACGCGTCGCCGGAGAACCGCGGCTGATAGTGTTCCGAACACGCGAGCGCGACCTCTTCCGGCTCGCCGTCGTGGCGCGCGTAATACGTGCCCATCGTGCCTTGCAGCTCGGGGAATTCGCCGACCATGTCGGTGATCAGGTCGGCCTTGGCCAGACGCGCGGCGCGTTTGGCGAGCGCCACGTCCGCGCCGATCAGTTGGGCGATCGCGCCGGCCAGCGCTTCGACGCGCTCCACGCGTTGCAGCGCCGAGCCCAGCTTGTTGTGATACACGACGTTCGCGAGCAACGGCACGCGGTCCGCGAGCGGCTTCTTCTTGTCCTGCTCGAAGAAGAACTTCGCGTCGGCGAGACGCGGACGCACCACGCGTTCATTGCCTTCGACGATATCGCCCGGCGTAGACGTCTCGATGTTCGACACGATCAGGAAGCGCGAGCGCAGCTTGCCGTTCGCATCGGTCAGAGCAAAATATTTCTGGTTGGTCTGCATGGTGAGGATCAGGCATTCCTGCGGCACTTGCAGGAATTCGTCCTCGAAGCGGCACGCGTAGACCACCGGCCATTCGACCAGCGACGTCACTTCGTCCAGCAGCGATTCCGGCATCACCACCTGGTCGCCGTCGGCTTGCGCGAGCAGGTGCGTGCGGATCGTTTCCTTGCGGTCGGCGAAATTCGCCACCACGTGCCCTTTGTGCAGCAGCGTCTCGGCGTACGAATCCGCGTGCTGGATCTGCACGAAACCTTCGGAGAGGAAACGATGGCCGAGCGTGGTGTCGTCGGCGTCGATGCCGAGCGCGCTCACCGGCACGATCTGTTCGCCATGCAGCGCGGTCAGGCGATGCGCCGGACGCACGAACTGCACGTTGGTGCCGTCCGGGCGCTGATACGTCATGACCTTCGGGATCGGCAGCTTGGCGAGCGTTTCGTCGAGCGCGCTTTGCAGGCCGTCGGCGAGCGTGGCGCCGGGCGCGGCGTAGCGCAGGAAGAAGGCTTCGGCCTTGCCGTCCTGCGCGCGCTCCAGGTCGTTCACCGAAAAATCGGGGAAGCCGAGCGCGGCGAGTTTCTTGGCGAGCGGCGCGGTGGGCTGGCCGTCTTTATCCAGCGCGACGGAAACCGGCAGCACTTTTTCGCGCACATGTTTTTCCGGCGCGACCGCGCGCACGTTCTTGATCATGACGGCGAGGCGGCGCGGCGTGGCATAACGTTCGAACGACAGTTCGCCTTCGACCAGGTCGCGCGCCGCGAGGCGCTGCGCAATGCCTTCAGCGAAGGCGTCGCCCAGACGTGCGAGCGCTTTCGGCGGCAGTTCTTCGGTCAGCAGTTCGACGAGCAGGGTAGCTTGATGGGGTTGAGTCATTTCTTGATGTTCTCGTCAGTCCTGGTCGATCTTGCGTTCGACTTTCAGCGGCGGCGCCCACGCGGGCATCGCGGCATCCTGTTCGTCGGTCGTGAGGCCGGGCACGCCGTGCACCGGATTGCCGAGCATCGGAAAGCCGAGCTTTTCGCGCGAATCGTAGTAAGCCTGTGCGACCAGCTTCGACAGCGCACGAATGCGGCCGATATACGTCGCGCGTTCCGTGACCGAAATAGCGCCGCGTGCGTCGAGCAGGTTGAACGTGTGGCCGGCCTTCAGCACCAGTTCATAGGAGGGCAGCGCGAGCTGCGCTTCAATCATGCGCCTGGCTTCGGCTTCGTAGCTGTTGAAGATCGAGAACAGCAACTCGACGTTCGCGTATTCGAAGTTGTAGGTGGACTGTTCGACTTCGTTCTGGTGGTACACGTCGCCGTAAGTCAGGCGACGCAGTTCCGGGCCGTTCGGGCCTTGCTCTTCCCATTCGGTCCAGACGAGGTCGTAGACGTTCTCGACCTTTTGCAAATACATGGCGAGGCGTTCCAGACCGTACGTGATTTCGCCGAGCACCGGCTTGCAATCCAGACCGCCCACTTGCTGGAAGTACGTGAACTGGGTCACTTCCATGCCGTTCAGCCACACTTCCCAGCCCAGACCCCAGGCGCCGAGCGTGGGGTTTTCCCAGTCGTCTTCGACGAAGCGCACGTCGTTCTGCTTCAGGTCGAAGCCGAGGGCTTCGAGCGAACCGAGGTACAGGTCGAGGATGTTTTCCGGCGCCGGCTTGAGGACCACCTGGTACTGGTAGTAGTGCTGCAGACGGTTCGGATTCTCGCCGTAGCGGCCGTCTTTCGGGCGGCGTGACGGTTGCACATAGGCGGCGCGCCACGGCTCGGGGCCGACCGCGCGCAGGAAGGTATGGACGTGGGACGTGCCCGCGCCGACTTCCATGTCGATCGGCTGGAGCAACGCGCAACCCTGCTTGTCCCAGTAGGACTGCAGTGTCAGGATGATTTGCTGAAACGTGAGCATGAAGTGCCTTTCGGGCATGGGGCCGCGCCGTGAGCGCCGAAGCGCGCCAGGCTGGCCGTGGAGCGAAGTGCTAAACCGTAGATTTTAACGGAAAGGGAGGGGGGTGTCCGTTTTGCGGGGTCGGACGGGAGTTCGGGTGTGCTTTAGAGGACAAAGGGCCGCGCGAGCGGCCCTGCGTCGTACCGGGTGCGTCGGCAAGCGGATCAGGTTGCCGCCAGTTCCATCTTCGGCGAGAACGAATCGCTTTGCGCCACCGGCCAATACTTCTCGAACAGCGAGTAGCGATAGTTGCTGTTGAGCAGATCGTTCGGTTCGAGATACTTCAGCAGCTCAGACATCAAACGCACCTCATGCGACGACACGCGCCGCACGATGTGATGCGCGCGCAGTTCCGCCGGATGCTTCAGGCCCGCGGCCTGAATGATTTCCTTGAGCGCATGCAGCGTGTTGTGATGGAAGTTGAAGACCCGATCGGCCTTGTCCGGAACCACCAACGCGCGCTGGCGCACCGGGTCCTGGGTCGCGACGCCGGTCGGGCAACGCCCCGTGTGGCAGGTCTGCGCCTGAATGCAGCCCACCGCGAACATGAAGCCGCGCGCCGCGTTGACCCAATCCGCGCCGATCGCGAGCGTCTTGGTGATGTCGAACGCGGTGATCATCTTGCCGCTCGCGCCGATGCGGATGCGTTGCCGCAAGCCAATGCCCACCAGCGTGTTGTGCACCAGCAGCAGGCCTTCCTGCAAGGGCACGCCGACGTGATCGGTGAATTCGAGCGGCGCCGCGCCCGTGCCGCCTTCCGCGCCGTCCACGACGATGAAGTCCGGCAGGATACCCGTTTCCAGCATCGCCTTGGCAATGCCGAAGAATTCCCACGGATGCCCGATACACAGCTTGAAGCCGGTCGGCTTGCCACCCGACAGCGTGCGCAGACGGTCGACGAATTCGAGCAGGCCGCGCGGCGTCGAGAATTCGGAGTGCGTGGCCGGCGAGATGCAGTCGCGGCCCATGGGCACGCCGCGCGTCTCGGCGATTTCCGGCGTGATCTTGGCGGCCGGCAGCACGCCGCCGTGGCCCGGCTTCGCGCCTTGCGAGAGCTTCACCTCGATCATCTTCACTTGCGGCTCGGCGGCCTGCTTCGCGAACTTCTCCGCGCTGAAGCTGCCGTCGTCGTTGCGGCAGCCGAAGTAACCCGAGGCGATTTCCCAGATGATGTCGCCGCCGTGCTCGCGGTGATATTTCGACATCGAGCCTTCGCCGGTGTCGTGCGCGAAGTTGCCTTTCTTCGCGCCGAGGTTCAGCGCCATGATCGCGTTCGCCGACAGCGAGCCGAAGCTCATCGCCGAGACGTTGAAGATCGACATCGAATAAGGCTGCGCGCGATCCGGTCCGACGACGATGCGGAAGTCGTGATTCTCGAGCGTGGTCGGCGCGAGCGAGTGGCTGATCCATTCGTGCGCGATGGCTTTGACGTCGAGCTCGGTGCCGTACGGGCGGCTGTCGACGTCGTTCTTCGCGCGCTGATAAACGATGCTGCGCTGGGCGCGCGAGAACGGTTTTTCGTCCGTATCGCCTTCGACGAAATACTGGCGGATTTCCGGGCGGATGAATTCGAACAGGAAGCGGAAGTGGCCCCACAGCGGATAGTTGCGCAGGATCGCGTGGCGCTGCTGCGTCAGGTCAAACAGGCCGAGCGCGACCAGCGCGAGCGGCACGATGATCCAGAACCATGCAATGTGATGCGTCGCGGCCAACGCCGCGCAGACGGCGAACAGCGCGGCTGCGCACCACATGGCCAGATAACGTCGAGAAAACATGGGGACTCCAGTGCAGTGAGGATCGTCACGGCGGGATCGTCCACGCCGTCGGCGCAGACGGAATCCGCCGCGAAGGAAAACGAACGACTGCTTGTTATGGTGAAGCTAGCCGCGGCTTGAAGAGCGAACGCGTCGATGCGGCGCGCGGCGCAGGTTGAAACGTGAAAGTGAAGCGCGTGCGGCAACAGGGCCGTGTTGCCGCACGATTGGACGACTGGATCAACGGGCCGTCAGCAGCGCCGCTTTCTGCGGCTCACGCGCGACCGGCTGTCCGGTGACCGCATGTTCGATGATGCCGCCGCCGAGGCACACGTCGCCATCGTAGAGCACCGCAGATTGCCCCGGTGTGACAGCCCATTGCGCCGCGTCGAAATTCAGCTCGAAGAGACCTTCGTCCACGCCCGCCGCACTGAACGTGCACGGCGCATCCGCTTGCCGGTAACGGGTCTTCGCGCCGCACGCGAAGCCGTCCACCGGCGGCTCGCCCGCCACCCAGCTCGTATTGCCCGCGGACAGCGTATGGCTGAGCAGCCACGAGTGATCGTGACCCTGCGCGACATACAGCGTGTTCGACGGAATGTCCTTGCCGGCGACGAACCACGGCTCGCCGCTGCCGTCCTTGCTGCCGCCGAGGCCAATGCCCTTGCGCTGGCCGAACGTATAGAACGCGAGGCCGATGTGTTTGCCGACCACTTTGCCGTCGGTGGTCTTCATCGGGCCGGGTTGGGTCGGCAGATAGCGGTTCAGGAAGTCGCGGAACGGCCGTTCGCCGATAAAGCAGATACCGGTCGAGTCTTTCTTCTTCGCATTGGGCAGCGCGATCTGCTCGGCGATTTCGCGTACCTTGGTTTTCGGAATCTCGCCGAGCGGAAACAGCGTCTTTGACAACTGCGCCTGATTCAGACGATGCAGAAAGTACGACTGGTCTTTCGTGTGGTCGAATGCCTTCAGCAGTTCGAAGCGGCCGTTGTTCTCGCGCACGCGCGCATAGTGGCCGGTCGCGATGGTTTCCGCGCCGAGCGACATGGCGTGATCGAGGAACGCCTTGAACTTGATTTCGGCGTTGCAGAGCACGTCCGGATTCGGCGTGCGGCCGGCCGAGTATTCGCGCAGGAATTCAGCGAACACGCGGTCCTTGTATTCGGAGGCGAAGTTGACCGCCTCGACGTCGATGCCGATCAGGTCCGCCACCGACACCACGTCGATCCAGTCCTGCCGCGTCGAGCAGTATTCGCTGTCGTCATCGTCTTCCCAGTTTTTCATGAACAGGCCGACCACGTCGTAGCCCTGTTCCTTCAGCAGCCACGCGGTAACCGACGAATCGACGCCGCCCGACATGCCTACTACGACTTTCTGCTTGCTCATAAGATGCTCACTGGGTGCTGCGCGACTTCATGGATCGTGGGTTGGCCGCTCGTTGCGGCTATCTTTTTTGCCCGACCGAATGCGTGTGCACGAAGTCGAGCGGGAAACGCCGGCCCGCGAGGTAGTCGTCGAGGCATTGCATGACGAGCGGCGTGCGGTGCCGTTCGGGACAGGCGCGCAATTCGGCGGCACTCATCCACAACGTGCGGACGATGTCGGGGTCGAGGGCGCGCTGCGGATCGGCTTCGCCGCCCGTGCCGCAATAGGTGAAGCGCAGGTAGGTCACGCCGTCACTGCCGGGCCGCTCGAAATGGGTCATGTACATGCCCACCAGCGCCTCGGGCGCGAACGGGTGGGCGGTTTCCTCGAGCGTTTCGCGGATCACCGCTTCCACCAGCGTCTCGCCCGCCTCCAGATGGCCTGCGGGCTGGTTCAGGCGCAGGCCGTCGGCGGTATGTTCCTCGACCACGAGAAAGCGCCCGTCACGCTCGACGATGGCCGCGACGGTGACGTGCGGCAGCCAGGTTTCCGGTTTCATGGGTGCGCATTTTACCGTTTATGGGCTTTGCCTGCCGGGAAGCGGGCGGCTGGCGGCGCGTCGGCCCGCTTCAGCGTGACTGTCAGCGATCCCGCGAGCGCGGCGCGGTGGGGCGAGGCTCGTAGCGGGGTGATGCCGCCTCGAACGGGCTCGATGTCGAGGCCCGTGGCCCGGCTGGCAATTTGCCCCGCCGGCCGGGCACCCCCGGAATGACCCCGATTTCTGTGCACCCCCTGGTTTCGGTTAAAGTGAGGCGTTAGCCGTTGCACTTGCAAGCCGGCGTGCCTCGTCGGCCGATCTGTCGTAAAACAGGAAGTCGAGGAGGAACAAGATGCACATCGGAGTGCCAGCCGAGACGCGCGCGCACGAAACCCGCGTCGCCGCGACGCCCGAAACGGTCAGGAAGTATGTGACCCAGGGCCACCGGGTCACGATCCAGAGCGGCGCCGGCACCGGCGCCAGCTTTCCTGACGATGCCTTTACGGCCGCCGGCGCGGAGATCGTCGACGCGGCGACCGCTTTTGGCGCTGAACTCGTCCTAAAGGTCCAGTCGCCGACCGAAGCCGAACTGCCGCTTCTAAAGCGCGGCGCGACGCTCGTCGGCATGCTTGATCCGTTTAATACCGAAAACTCATCAAAACTGGCGACTGCGGGCGTGACGGCGTTCGCTTTGGAGGCCGCGCCGAGAACCACGCGGGCGCAGAGTCTGGACGTGCTGTCGTCGCAGGCGAACATTGCCGGCTATAAGGCGGTTTTATTGGCCGCCACGCTCTATCCGCGCTTCATGCCGATGCTGATGACGGCCGCCGGCACCGTGAAAGCGGCCCGCGTGCTGATTCTCGGCGCGGGCGTGGCGGGCTTGCAGGCGATCGCAACCGCCAAGCGTCTGGGCGCGGTGATCGAGGCCTCCGACGTGCGACCGGCCGTGAAAGAGCAGATCGAATCGCTCGGCGCGAAGTTTCTCGACGTGCCCTACGAAACCGATGAGGAGCGCGAAGCCGCGCAGGGCGTCGGTGGCTATGCGCGGCCGATGCCGCCGTCCTGGCTCACGCGCCAGTCCGCGCTGGTCCACGAACGGGCCAAACAGGCCGATGTGGTGATTTCCACCGCGCTGATTCCAGGCCGTGCCGCACCGACGCTGATCTCAGTCGAAACCGTACAGGCGATGAAACCCGGCTCCGTGCTGGTCGACCTCGCAGCCGGACGCGGCGCCGAGTACGAAGGCCAGCGCGGCGGCAACTGTCCGCTCACCGAAACGGACAAGGTCGTCATCAAGCACGGCGTGACCATTGTCGGCTATACGAATCTGGCCTCGATGGTGCCCGCCGACGCGTCCTCGCTCTACGCACGCAACCTGCTCGACTTCCTCAAGCTGATCATCACGAAGGAAGGCGCCCTGAACATCGATCTCGCGGACGACATCGTCGCGGCCACGCTGCTGGCCCGTGACGGCGAAGTCACGCGCAAGGCATAGAGGAGAACGGCGATGGAAGTCATCAATCACACCGTCATCAACCTGATCATCTTCGTGCTGGCGATTTACGTCGGCTATCACGTGGTCTGGAATGTCACGCCCGCGCTGCACACGCCGCTGATGGCCGTGACCAACGCGATTTCGGCGATCGTGATCGTCGGCGCGATGCTCGCCGCGGGCCTGACCTTGGGCACGCCCGGCAAGTTCTTCGGCACGCTCGCGGTTGCACTCGCCGCGGTCAACGTGTTCGGCGGCTTTCTCGTCACACGACGAATGCTGGAGATGTTCCGCAAGAAAGAACCGAAGAAGCTCACCGCAGCCAAGGAGAAAGCGTAATGAGTCTGAACGTCGTCACGCTGCTTTATCTGGTCGCGTCGGTCTGTTTCATTCAGGCGCTCAAAGGGCTGTCGAATCCGAAGACGGCACGTATCGGGAACACGTTCGGCATGGCCGGGATGGCGATTGCGATCGTTACGACCATCGTGTTGATCATCAAACAGGCGAATGGGCTCGGCTCGAATCTCGGTTTGGGTCTCGGTCTGCTGCTGGTCGCGCTGGTGATCGGTGGGGCGATTGGCGCGTTCGTCGCCGCACGCGTCGAGATGACCAAGATGCCGGAACTGGTCGCGGCGATGCACTCGCTGATCGGTCTCGCCGCCGTGTGTATCGCGTATGCGGTGGTGTCAGAGCCGTCGGCGTTCGGTCTCATCGATCCCGACAACACGGCACCGGGCTTCCTGCCGTATGGCAATCGCGTCGAACTGTTCATCGGCACGTTCGTCGGCGCGATCACGTTCTCCGGTTCGGTGATCGCGTTCGGCAAGCTGTCGGGTAAGTACAAGTTCCGGTTGTTCCAGGGCGCGCCGGTCGTCTATGCCGGACAGCACCTGATCAACCTGCTGCTCGCGCTCGCGATGCTCGGCTTCGGCATCCTCTTCTTCCTCACGCAGTCATGGCTGCCGTTCATCATCATGACGCTGATCGCGTTCGTGCTCGGTGTGCTGATCATCATCCCGATCGGCGGCGCGGATATGCCGGTGGTCGTGTCGATGCTGAATTCGTACTCGGGCTGGGCGGCGGCGGGCATCGGCTTCTCGCTGAACAATCCGATGCTGATCATCGCGGGCTCGCTGGTGGGCTCGTCCGGTGCGATTCTGTCGTACATCATGTGCCGGGCGATGAACCGCTCGTTCTTCAACGTGATTCTCGGTGGCTTCGGTAACGAGGCGGGCGCGGCTGCGGCGGACGGGTCGGCGGAGCAACGTCCGGTGAAATCCGGTTCGGCGGATGATGCGTCGTTCATGCTCGGCAATGCTGAAACCGTGGTGATCGTGCCGGGTTACGGGTTGGCGGTCGCGCGGGCGCAGCATGCGTTGAAGGAACTGACCGACAAGCTGGTCGAGAAGGGCATCGAGGTGAAATACGCGATTCACCCGGTGGCCGGCCGGATGCCGGGGCACATGAACGTGCTGCTCGCGGAAGCCGAAGTGCCGTACGACATGGTCTACGAAATGGACGACATCAACGGCGAGTTCGGTCAGGTCGACGTGGTGCTGGTGCTCGGCGCGAACGACGTGGTGAATCCGGCGGCGAAGACCGATCCGAAATCGCCGATTGCGGGCATGCCGATCATCGAGGCTTATAAGGCGCGTACGGTGATCGTGAACAAGCGTTCGATGGCAGCAGGTTATGCGGGCCTCGACAACGACCTGTTCTACATGGACAAGACGATGATGGTGTTCGGCGATGCGAAGAAGGTGATCGAAGACATGGTGAAGGCCGTGGAATAAGCCTGCCCGGAAGGAACGAGATCGCGGTTTGCCTCGCAGCGGCAGACCGCGATCCTCACTCACTTCGGCTTCGCATTCACATGCCGCAACAGGTCCGCGAGCCGCCTGCCTTCCTGATCCGGATACTGTTCGAGCACCTGAAGATTCTGAATCTTCTCCAGCCCAAAATTGCGGAAATCGCTCCGTAATTCACACCACGCACCAAGCGTCCAGCGCGCACCCCAATAGGCGAGTGCCAGCGGCCAGACGCGACGCTCGGTCGCCGCGCCATTCACATCGACGTAGGCAAAGCTCACCACATGTCGCGTGTCGATCGCGCGATGCAGCGCGTCGAGCTGCGCGGAAAAATCCCCTTTGATGTGAAACGACGGCGCGAAGACCGCGAGCCTCTCCAGCGTCGCGCGCTTGTCGGCGGGCATGGCAGAGGCGATCTTGGCGAGCGCCCCACGCGCGCCGTCTGCAAACGCGGCGCCGCCCCACGATTCGAGCATGCGGGCACCCGCGGCGAGCGCGGCCAGCTCATCGGCGGTGAAGGTGAGCGGCGGCAAGCTCGCCGTGCGGCTCAGACGGTAGCCGATGCCGGCTTCGCCTTCGATCGGCACCCCTGACAGTTGCAGATCGCGCACGTCGCGATAGACCGTGCGCAGCGAGATATGCAGCCAGTCGGCGAGTTGTTGCGCGGTGGTCAGACGCCGTCCGCGCAGCAGTTCGGCGATCTGGAACAGGCGGTCGGCGCGGCGCGTCATCGTGGGCGTCTTGTAGAAGAGGACGGGGACAGTCCCGCGATGATAGCGCCGCATGCCACGCTCCGGTCAGCGTTGGTGCGCGGTGCTCGCCGGCCACCGCGCCCGAGCGTTGTGTTGCGTTTAGCTGTTGGTGCGCGAATGCAGGCCGAGGCGGTTGCCCTCGGTATCGGTGAAGAACGCGATATAGCCGATGTCCTGAGGCAGTTTGATCACCGGGCCGTCGGTCTTGCCGCCGGCTTGCTCGACGCGCGCGAGGGTGGCGTCGACGGTCGGTTGCGCGTTCAGATAGACGAGCACGCCGTCGTCGGTCGGTGTCATCGACGGGCTGTGGACGATCGCGCCGCCGGTGGCCGGTTCCTCGTAGCCGAACACGGCGATCGGCTGGCCGCCGACTTCCTGGACATTCAGTTTGACGTCGAGCGCCGCTTCATAGAAACGGACGGCGCGATCGAAATCGACGGACGGAATCTCGAACCATGCAACAACTTTGGATGATGCGGACATGTCACTCTCCTGTGGATGGCGGGTAAGCCGTGTAAAGCGCCGGATGGCGTGAGAAGGAGTGTGCGGGGGGGCTACTGACAGCGTGGTGTCAGCAGGAGGTGGCAGGAGCGATGAAAGAGCTGGTGAAAAAACGGACTGGCCGAAGGGAATTGGCGGACTCTGCACAGCGCGCGTCAACTCAGCAATCGCGGAGGTCGGTCGTGGTGCCCGTTTTTAGGACGAATGCTATGTTTTTTGTTAAAGGCTGTCGGTAACCTGACCGCTCCTGTTGTCGGGCTGTGCTCTCCGATGTCCCAACCTTTCCCCCGGTTGCAAGTTCATCTGTTCCGCACCACTTCCTAGTGTCAAAGCACTGTCGTTCAAGCCCGCGGCTTTCTGTATTCAACCGCGAGATTCCTACGTGATGTGGTTTTTTCTACGTAACATCCTCGCGCGCGAGCAGGTCAACTCCACTGATACGAGCCATTTGGCTCATGTCAAACGCAAATTCCCGGTGGGTGCATCCGCGAGTGCAGTATTGCTCGGTGGCGCCATGGTCGTGATGGGCGCGCCTGTCGCGTCGGGTGCTGCGGCGAAGACATTCCGCCAGGCCGCATCGGCCGGTACGAACGGTTTTGCAGTGGAACGGGCCATGCTGGGCGCGCAACCTTCGGTGCTGAACAATGCATTGGGTCCACACTCTGCGGACCCAATGCGGACAGCCGTTGCTCAAGTCTTATCCGGTGGCGCGCAAAGACTGCCTTTGCCGGGCGGCGAACTGCATGCAAAGCCAACGTTCGCGCTATCGGCGGGCGAGTCGGTTCTGGTGTCGATGTGCCGCGCGAGTCTGGGCATGTGCGAGCCGCATGTGTCTGGCGCGGGACCGCATGCGGCCGACGTGCATGAATGGGCAGGGCGGGTCGTCGTGCAGGCGACCAGGCCGGGTGCCCAGGGCATTGCCGACGTCAGCGGCGGCGCGCGCTCCACGACAAGCCCGCTGGCGATGCCGGTTGCAGATGCCGGCTCGTACACCGGCCAGATCAACGGCAGTTTGCACGATACGTGGATGGCGGCCGGACTCCCGGCGGACGTGGTCGCGCAACTGAGCCGGATCTTCGCGGGTCGCCTCGATGCCGCGACTCGCGCTCAGCCGGGCGACAGCTACCGTATCGTCTACGGACCTGCTGGCCGTGATCGAACCGCTTCGCAACGCAAGCATGTGAACGCCATCGAAATTACCCTGGGCGGCCACACGTACAGCGCGGTGTGGTTCGTCGCGCCAGGGCGCACGGAGGGCGATTACTTTTCGTTCGATGGCGAGCGCCTCGCGGCACAACCCTTCGCGATGCCGCTGAACTACGTCCGCGTCAGTTCGGCTTTCGGTTATCGGATTCACCCGGTGACCGGTGAGCATTTGTTCCATACCGGCGTGGACTTGACCGCTCATGTGGGCACACCGGTCGTTGCGGCATCCGCGGGGACGGTGCAATTCATTGGTCCTGATGGCGGCGGCTACGGCAAGCACGTTGTGCTGCGTCACGCGCGGGGTTACACGACTTACTACGCGCATCTTTCATCCTTCGCCAGCGGCTTGCGAGTCGGCTCGCAAGTGAGTGAAGGGCAGCAGTTGGGTGCGGTTGGGCAGACCGGCGTGGCGACCGGTCCTCATCTGCATTTCGAGGTGCGACTGAACAACCAGCCAACCGATCCGCTCAAGTTGACGAGCCGTTTTGGCGCGGCTCCGCTGGCGGGTCGTGACCGCGCGGCGTTTGATCATGTGGCAGGCATTGCGCGAGAGCAGTTGGCCTCATTGCCTGCTGCTACGCGTAGCGCATAGATCGCACCGCCTGCGCGGGGGTAGTGCGGCGGGAGATGCGTGCGCGTCGACCGATCCTTGAGCACTCCCTTCCCTGCCACGCCGCAATGCGACGCCTCAAGCCGCCGGCGTATCGCTCTGCGGCCGCTGCCGCACGCTGCCCGCGATCAGATCGAAGCGGAACAGACGGCATTCGAGCGCGCCGTTAAAGAGCGGCGTCTTGGTCGATTCACGCAGGCGTAACTGGCCCGGCAGCTTGCGATCCGATGTCAGGATGAACGCGTGCCAGCCGGTGAAGCGCTGTTTGAGCGCATCGCCGAGCGACTGGAAAAATTCGCTGTCCGGCGCTTCTTCCTGGACCCGACGAAAACCCTCGTCTTCGCGGCTGTCACGATTGCCACGGCCTTCGCGAAGCTCGCCCCGGGCATTGCGCCCGCGCACTTCGATCCGTTCGCCATACGGCGGATTGGCGACGAGGATGCCTGCTGCGGACGTCGGCGGCGTCATGCCGCGCGCGTCGACCTGTTTGAGGGGAATCGACGGCAAGCCGGCGCGTTGGAAGTTGGCGCGCGCCTTGTCGAGCATGTCGCCGGAAATATCGCTGCCGAAGATTTGCAGATCGGCGCGCGAACTACGCGCGGCGTGCTTCGCGTCGAGCGCGGCGGACTTGAGCGTTTGCCAGGTTTTGGCTTCGTATTGCTTGAGCTTCTCGAAGCCGAAGCGGCGTTCCGCGCCCGGCGCGATATTCAGCGCCACCTGCGCGGCTTCCGCGAGGAACGTGCCGCTGCCGCACATCGGGTCGTACAGGGGCGTGCCCGCGGTCCAGCCGGTCAGACGCAGAATGCCCGCGGCCAGATTCTCGCGCAGCGGTGCCGCGCCCTTGTCGAGGCGCCAGCCGCGCTTGAAGAGCGGATCGCCCGAGGTGTCGAGATACAGCGTGCAGTCGGTGGCGGTGAGAAAGGCGAACACGCGCACATCGGGCATGGCGGTGTCGATGCTCGGACGCGCGCCGCTGACTTCGCGCAGACGATCGCAGATGGCGTCCTTGACGCGCAGCGTCGTGAATTCCAGGCTGCGCAGTGGCGATTTGATCGCGGTGACGTCTACGCGCAGCGTTTCGTTTGCCGAGAACCATTGTTCCCAACGCTGTTCGACTGCGAGCGCATAAATGTCCTGCTCGCTGCGATACGGGCGATGCGCGATTTTCAGCAGCACGCGGCTCGCGAGACGCGAATGCAGGTTGGCGGCCATGCCGGCGGCCCAGCCTCCGCGGAAATGCACGCCGCCCGGCACTTGTGCGCCGGCCGTGAACGGCGCGCCGTTCAGGTGGTTGGCGGCAATTTCGGTGAGTTCAGCCGCAAGGGAGGCTTCGAGGCCGCGCGGGCAAGGGAGGAAGAAATCGAAGGACATTGAGGTTGCCGGAAGGCGATTGGATAAGGGCGTATTGTACGCGGTCGGGGTGTTGTGCTATTGCGCGGGTGCCCGTGTGGGGCTTTTTGGGGCTGTGCTGTGGTCTTTGTAGTGTTGGCCTTTCCTTGAATTCATGGTGGTCTATTGGTGTTGCCCCTGTGCGGGGCGGCACCTCCTTTCTTTGCCGCGGCAAAGAAAGGAGGCAAAGAAAGCCGCTTCAAACCGCTAGCTTATGAGCGGGTTTCCTGGCTTGGAGGGGGCAGTGGTGCATCTGGAATCCGTCGTCTCGCACATTCCCCGGGAGTGACAAGGCAGTCATACCTCCCGCCTCGCACTATGTGCTCGCCGGAGCCGGTCTGCTTGAAACCAGTGACTTCGTTTGGGCGCTGCGGGAGCCGTCGGCTTTGCCTCGGCGAAATGCCGGAAGAATGGTGGGATTGCGCGGCTGCATCGGTATGCCGTGACGCCGCGTGAAGAGCGAACGCAGGTGGACGCCCGCAGCCGCTGGTTGATGAAGTACTGCAACGGCGCGCGCAGCGCCGCCGGAAGAATGACTGCCTTGTCACCGGGGCGGAATGTGCGAGAACACGGATTCCAGATGCACCACTACCGCGACTGCGCGAGGGATCCGCTTAAGAATTTGCGGTGTGAAGCGGCTTTCTTTGCCTCCTTTCTTTGCCGCGGCAAAGAAAGGAGGTGCCGCCCCGCACAGGGGCAACACCAATAGACCACCATGAATTCAAGGAAAGGCCAACAGCGCCAGGACCACACCCAAAGCAAAAGCCTTCAACTACCAGCCACAGCAGCCCCACCATCAGAAGGACAAGCCGGCACAGCCACGGCTCCAACTTTGCCAGCAGAAGCCCCACCCTTACCTTGGGAAGCAGCAACAGGAGCAGCAACAGGAGCAGCAACCGCCATAGCTTGCACAGCAGAAGCCACCTGCATAGAAATCCGCTGCAATGCCCGCCGATGCCCCTCGACCAGCGCGTCATACCCACCACTAACCGGCTCGCTCACCACACTCCGGCAAGTCATCACAGCCGTAGTCCGCACAGCCCGCACACTCCACACAGCATCGATCAACGCATGCGAACCCGGCCATGACTCAAACCGCTGCACATTCATGCTGACGCGATACACCGGCGTCGCATCCGGATAGGCCGTGCCGTACACATCGATCGTGCCTAATTGCTGCGTCAGACTCGTAGACAGCGCACGACGGATTTCATCGCCAGGCAAGGAAGCCCAGCGCTCCTGTTCGAGTACCTGAACTTGCGTCGGTCCCGTCTGTACGACGAGCTGATTCTTCGTCACCTGCGGCGGCACGTCGATCGGCGCGACTTCGATCAACCAGGCCGGGGCAGCCGAGGTCCGGGCGCTGACCGGCGTAGCGGATCCGGCGGCGCTGTCGGCACCCAGCGTATAGAAGTGGCTCGAAGGCGACGAGCATGCCGTCAGCGCCGCCAGTCCGGCCAGAGCGCCGGCAACGACAGCGCCGCGCACGAGCCCGCGCGGTGAGCGGGGGAGCCGGGCAAACATCATGGTTTATCTCCTGTTTTACCGCGCAACAGCGATTCGGGATGACGCTCCAGATAATCCGACAGCGCATTCAGTGACTGCAACGTGCGCGTCAATTCCTGCAGCGCCTGATGAACATCGGACTGCAACGGCGAATCCTGCTGCAACGTCGCCTCGGCCGAACCGAAAGTTTGCTTCGCCGCCGCGAGGGTGTCGCGAGCCTGCGGCACGACTTCCTTGTCGAGTCGCGTGAAGAGCTGATCGGCGTTCTTCAACGCACTGTTCAGGTTGTTGCCGATCTGATCGAACGGCACGGCGTCGAGCTTCTTCGCAATGTCGGCGACCTGGAGTTGCAACTCATCGAGCGTGTTCGGAATCGTCGGCAGCTCGAGCGGATCGCTTGCCACGTCGACGGTCGCCGGCGGCGCCTTCGGGAAGATATCCAGCGCCACATACAACTGGCTCGTAATCAGATTGCCGGTGCGCAACTGGCCGCGCAAACCATGCTTGACGAGTTGTTGCAGCAGCGTTTGACCGGCGAGCGTGCCCGGCACCGGCGCGGTCTCGCGGAAACGCTTACCGAGACGGTCGGGGTACAGGTTCATGGTCACCGGCATCGTGAAGCTACGCGTTTTCGGATCGTAGTCGATGCTGATGTTGGTCACCTGGCCCAGCACGATGCCGCGGAAATCGACCGGCGCGCCGACCGACAGCCCACGCAGCGACTGGTTGAAGTTCATCACCACGCGCAACGGCACGCCGTCCGGTTCGCGCATCGCATCCGCTTCGTCCGAACCGAGGCGGAACGTCATGTTGTTCGGCGCCTGCGCGCCTACACCCTGGCCCGGCGGCGACTGGAACGACAAGCCGCCCACGATCACCGTGGCAAGCGACTGCGTGTTCAGCTTGAAGCCGCTGGAGTCGAGCCGCAGATCGACGCCGCTCGCATGCCACCAGCGCGAATTGGTGCCGACGTACTGGTCGAACGGCGCGGACACGAAGACCTGCATGGTCACGCCGGTGCCGTCCTTGTCGAGCGAGAAGCCGACCACCTGGCCGACCTGCACGCGCCGGTAAAAGATCGGCGAGCCGATGTCGATCGAGCCGAGCGAGTCGCCGTGCAGGACGAACTGGTGGCCCTTCTGGTCGCCGGTAATCGGCGGCGGCGTTTCGAGGCCGACGAAATTCTTCTCGGTATCCGGCGAGTGCCCGGCATCCGCACCGATGTACGCGCCCGACAGCAGCGTGGTGAGTCCCGACACGCCGCTCGCGCCGACGCGCGGCCGCACCACCCAGAAACGCGAATCCTTGACCGCGAAGTCTTCGCCTTCCTTGGTCAACTGCACTTGCACGAGCACGTGAGACAGATCTTTCGACAGCGTGATGGTCTTCACCGAGCCGACGTCGACGTCCTTGTACTTCACCTTGGTCTTGCCGGGTTCGAGGCCTTCGGCGCTGACGAAGCTGATCGTGATGGTCGGGCCTTTCTCGGTCACCGACTTGATCACGAGCGCGATGCCGATCAGCGCGGCGATCAGCGGAATCACCCAGACAAGCGAGGGCAGCCAGCGGCTGCGCGGCTCAATTTCAGGGTCCGGGAGTTGGGGCGGCAGCTTCGGTCCGTTCGAATCGTTGCGCGGCGCATCGGAGGCGGGCGTCGGTTCTTGCGGGCTAGTCATGTTTGAGGTCCTGAGGTTTTTGGGTACTGCCGTTCACGCTGCCTTCCACGTTATCCCAGATGAGCCGTGGATCGAATTGCATGGAGGCCATCATGGTCAGAATCACCACCGAGCCGAAGGCGATCGCCCCGGGGCCGGCCGTAATGACGGCAAGCGATTTGAAGCGCACCAGCGCGACGGTCAGCGTGACGACGAACACATCGAGCATCGACCAGCGCCCGATCCGTTCGACCATCCGGTAAAGCGTGGTGCGCTGCTCGGGGCGCCAGCGCGAACGACGCTGCGCCGTGACGGTGAGCAGCACCAGCACGCTCAGCTTGAGCATCGGCACCATGATGCTGGCGATGAACACGATCACCGCCAGTGGCCAGTCGCCCGAGGTCCAGAAATAGACGACGCCGCTCATGATGGTGTCGTCTTCGGAACCGAGCAGCGACGAAGTGTGCATCACCGGCAGCAGATTCGCGGGAATATACAGCAGCGCCGCGGCGATCAGCAGCGCCCAGGTGCGCATCAGGCTGTCGGGGTTGCGCGAGTGCAGGCGCGAGCCGCACCGTCCGCAGTGCTGCGGCGTGACGGAGCGGATGCGCGGTTCGACGCGTCCGCACGCATGGCAACTGAGCAGGCCTGCGCGTCTTGCGGTGACGTATTTCATGGCGTGCTCATCCTCGACGTGGCACCGGCGGCACCGGCGGCGCGCCCGGCGGCAAGGCGGACGGCGCGACGGTCTGCACGTCGGGCGCCGCCGCGGTCTGCACGTCGGTCGGCGCGGGCGGCCCGGCGATCGAACTGACGGCGGCGGCCGCGCTATCGGCGGAGGTGCGCGGCAGCGGCCGCTGATTGCGGGCGCCGAGTTCGTCGGCGAGGTCCCACAGAATGCGCGGATCGAACGTGACCACCACCGCGAACATCAGCGTGAGCACGCCGAACGCGAACAGCGCCGCCTCGGGAATCACGCGCGCGAGGCTCACCATCTTCACGATCGTGATCAGCACGCCGAGCATGAACACTTCGATCATGCCCCACGGGCGCACGAACTGAATGGCACGCAGCACCTGATTGAACGCGGGCGGCACATAACCCGCGCGCAGTGGAATCAGCACGTAGAGCAGCGCGACGAGTTCAGTCAGCGGAAACAGAATGGTTGAGCAGAACACCATGATCGCGACGATCTGCATCTCCTCGCCCCACAGCGCGACGAGCGCGCCGAACAGCGTGGTCTGCGAGGTGATGCCATTGGTTTCGAGTTCGACGATCGGGAAGCCCTGCGCGATCAGGAAGGTGATCAGCGCGCCCAGCGTCATCGCGCTGATGGCGTCGAGCTTGCGGGACACGCCGCGATACAGCGTCGCTCCGCAGCGCGAACAGCGCGCGACCGTGCGTCCGACAAGCCGTGGCTTGCGGAACAGCGTATCGCATTCATGGCACGCGATCAGATTGTCATGGTCCATAGGGCAAAGGGCCGACGGTGTGAGGGGAAGCGTGCAATGCCCGTTCTATGGCAGGTCTGATAAAAGGGTGGAGCAATAGTACCAAAACGCGCCCGGCCGTCGCACAGACCGTCGCACGGGCTGCGGACCGCGGGCCGGGACGGCCTTTTCGGCGGACCGTTGATCCTACATGGAATCGGTATCACTCTGACAGCCTCCGTCCCCAATTGTTCAATGCGGGCGCCATGTCGCTGGAACGGCCGGTCCGCGGCATATCAGCGGGCTGCAGCCAGTTTTTTCCGATTGGGGTAGCATGGCCGCCTTGGCGCGTGCCGCAGCAGGCATGGTCCGATCGTACGCGCCGATGCGGTGCGCATCGATACCTGGAATAGCAGGGCGGGCTGCGCCGTTAACCTCACTTAGCTTGCGTTGACCTGTCATGGCACTTAATCCTTCATTCGGCAGCCGGGAGTCGTACACGCGCACTGCCATCGCCTTGCATTGGCTGATCGCGTTGCTGATCGTGTGCGGCTTCGCGCTCGGCTGGGTCATGACCGATATCCCGGGCTTCACACCGACCAAGCTGAAGTACTTCTCGTGGCACAAATGGATCGGCGTGACGGTGTTCGCGCTCGCCGTCCTGCGCATTCTCTGGCGCGCCACGCACGCGGCCCCCGTGATGCCGCGCCGCATGCCGGTCTGGCAGCGCGGCGCCGCGCATGTCGTGCATCTGCTGCTGTACGTGTTGATGATCGCGATTCCCGCCTCGGGCTATCTGTACAGCTCGGCGGCCAACATCCCGGTGGTGTACCTCGGGCTGATTCCGCTGCCGCGCCTGATCGCGCCGGATCCGCATCTCAAGGAACTGCTGAAGAACGTGCATATCACGCTGAATTACACCTTGCTCGTGCTGGTCGCGTTGCACGTCGCGGCCGCGCTCAAGCATCAATGGCTGGATCGCGACGGCCTGCTTTCGCGCATGCTCCCTTTCCTCAAATAAGGACAACCATGAAGGTCTCGTTTTATCGCTACATGCTCGCCGCTTTCGCCGCGGCCTCGCTGACGGCGGCCGGCAGCGCCATGGCGCAAGTCGACGTCGCGAAGAGTTCGGTGACGGCCACGTCGAAGCAGATGAACGTGCCGGTGGAAGGCAAGTTCGGCAAGTTCACCGCGCAGCTCAAGTTCGATCCGGCAAAACCGGCCGACGGCACCGCGCAGCTCAGCATCGACGTGGCCAGCTACGATCTCGGCGACGAAAGCTACAACGACCAGGTACGCGGCAAGGACTGGTTCGACGCGAAGACGTATCCGAGCGCCACCTTCGTTTCGAGCGCGATCGCGCCGGCCGGCGGCAACCAGTTCAAGGTGACCGGCAAGCTGACCATCAAGGGCAAATCACAGACGGTGGTGGTGCCGGTCACGGTGTCGCAGCAGGGCGCCGTGCAAACCTTCGACGGTTCACTGCCGATCAAGCGCTCGCAATTCGACATCGGCACCGGCGAATGGAAAGACACCTCGGTGGTCGCCGACGAGGTCGTCATCAAGTTTCATATCGTTGCAGCACATAAGTGACGTTTGCCGCGCCGTTCGGGCGCGGCAGCCTTTTTTCAAGAACCCAGGAGCTTGAATTGAAAACTTCCATGTTGATCGCCGTCGGCGCGCTGGCTTCTTCTTTCTCGTTCGGCGCGTTCGCGGCCGCCGATACCTATCAGCTCGACCCGACCCACACGTATCCGAGCTTCGAGGCGGATCACTTCGGCGGCCTCTCGGTGTGGCGCGGCAAGTTCACCAAGAGTTCCGGCACGGTCACGCTCGACCGCGCGGCGAAAACCGGCACGGTCGACGTGACGGTCGATCCGGCGTCGATTGAAACGGGCAACGGCAAGCTCGACGAGCATCTGAAGTCGAACGAGTTTTTCGACGTCGCCAAGTATCCGTCGGCGACCTATAAGGGCACCGACATCAAGTTCGACGGCGACAAGCCGGTCGAAGTGATCGGCAGCCTGACGATGCACGGCGTCACCAAGCCGCTGAATCTGAAGATCGATTCGTTCAAGTGCATGCCGCATCCGATGCTCAAGCGCGAAGTGTGCGGCGTGGAAGCGAGCGCGCATTTCAGCCGTGCCGACTACGGCATGGATTTCGGCACCAAATACGGCTTCAGCATGGATACCAAGCTGCACATTCAATCTGAAGGCATCAAGCAGTAAGCGATTTGATGAGTCTTTGATTCAAGGGCTTGAATCGCGCGGCCGTTGCGCCGCAACAAAAAAACCGCTTCGTTCGCTTTTGCGACGAAGCGGTTTTTTATTGGCCGTCTGACACGCTGGAAGCCTTACGCAGCGGCCTGGCGCAATTTCGCACTCGCGTCGGTTTAATTTTTCGGGTACATAGAGCGCAGGCACCGTATTGGTTGTGCGCGCATCCAGTCGGGCGTTTCAGGCGTCAAGCCAACATGAATAATATTTCGCGCGACTTGGAGATCTGCATGAACGCAACGACGGCAGCAAGCCTGGCGGGGAGCCGGCAGAATTCGTGGCGCGCGGTGATCGCGGCCTCGATCGGCAACGCGCTGGAATGGTTCGATCTGGTGGTGTACGGTTTTTTCGCGGTGATCATCGCGAAGCTGTTTTTCCCGGCCGGTAACGACACGGTGTCGCTGCTCCTCACGCTCGGCACGTTCGGCGTGTCGTTCTTCATGCGGCCGCTCGGCGCGATCGTGATCGGCGCGTACGCTGACCGTGCCGGCCGCAAGGCGGCGCTCACGCTCTCGATCCTGCTGATGATGGCCGGCACGCTGATCATCGCGATCCTGCCGACTTATCAAAGCATCGGCCTCGCCGCGCCGGTGATTCTCGTGTTGGCGCGTTTGATGCAAGGCTTTTCGGCGGGCGGCGAGTTCGGCAGTGCCACCGCGTTTCTTGCGGAACACGTGCCGGGGCGGCGCGGCTTCTTTGCTAGCTGGCAGGTGGCGAGCCAAGGGCTCACCACGCTGCTTGCCGCCGGCTTCGGCGTGCTGCTTACCGGCAAGCTGTCGCCGGAGCAGATGGGTTCCTGGGGTTGGCGCGTGCCGTTCATTTTTGGTCTGCTGATCGGACCGGTCGCGTGGTACATCCGCACGAAGCTCGACGAGACGCCCGAGTTCCTCGCGGCCGAAACGACCACGACGCCGCTGCGCGATACCTTCACCAGCCAGAAGTTGCGCCTGCTGATCGCGATCGGCGTGGTGGTGCTCGGCACGGTATCGACGTATCTCGTGCTGTTCATGCCGACGTTCGGCGTGAAGCAGTTGGGACTGGCGCCCTCGGTCGCGTTCGCGGCGATTGCGCTGACCGGTTTGATACAGATGGTGTTCTCGCCGCTGATCGGCCATCTGTCGGACCGGCATGGGCGCACCACGATCATGCTGACGTCGGCGCTGCTGCTGCTCATCCTCATCTACCCGGCCTTCGTGTATCTGGTCGCGCATCCGACATTCGGCACCTTGATCGCCATGCAGATCGTGTTCGGCTTCCTGATGACCGGATATTTCGCGGCGCTGCCGGGTCTGCTTTCGGAGATGTTCCCGGTGCAAACGCGCACGACCGGCATGTCGCTGGCCTATAACATCGCCGTGACGATCTTCGGCGGCTTCGGGCCGTTCATCATCGCGTGGCTGATCAGCGCGACGGGCTCGAAGGCCGCGCCGAGTTACTACCTGATTTTTGCCGCGCTCGTGAGCCTCGTCGCGCTGATGGCGGCGCGGCGTAAGCTCGGCTTTCGCTGATTCGGACGCCTTCTGACGCTGCTGCGGGATAGGGCAGTGTGATGGCGGAGCAAGGGCGGCGGTAAACGCAAAAGGCCGGTTCATGATGAACCGGCCTTTTGCATTGCGAGGTCTGAAACTACAACAGAATCAGACTTGCGCGCCCGCGTTCGGATCGTCCGCGTCGTTGCGTTCCTTCTTGTCCTTGATCAGATCTTCGCGCTTCACGCCGAACCACATGGCGAGCGCCGCGGCGACGAACACCGACGAGTAGATACCGAACAGAATACCGACCGTCAGCGCCAAGGCGAAGTAGTGCAGCGTTGGGCCGCCGAACAGGAACATCGACAGCACCATCATCTGCGTACAGCCGTGGGTGATGATGGTTCGCGACATCGTGCTGGTGATCGCGTGGTTGATCACTTCGATCACGGTCAGCTT
This sequence comes from Paraburkholderia dipogonis, assembly GCF_046027395.1. GTDB lineage: Bacteria > Pseudomonadota > Gammaproteobacteria > Burkholderiales > Burkholderiaceae > Paraburkholderia > Paraburkholderia dipogonis_A. The sequence continues at coordinate 36,917 of NZ_JAQQEG010000011.1, forward strand.
GCGCTCGCGGCGGAAGGTCTCACGAATCCGGTCGAAGATAACCACCGATTCGTTCACCGAATAGCCGAGCACCGCGAGCACCGCGGCCAGCACCGACAGCGAGAACTCCCACTGGAAGAACGCGAAGAAGCCGAGAATGATGATCACGTCGTGCAAGTTAGCGATCACGCCGGCCACCGCGTACTTCCATTCGAAGCGGAACGACAGATAGATCACGATACCGACCACCACGCAGGCCAGCGCGAGCAGGCCGTCGGTGGCGAGTTCCTTGCCGACCTGCGGGCCGACGAACTCGACACGTTGCAGTTGCACCTGCGGCGTGTCGGCCTTCAGCGCGCTCATCACCTGATCGCTCTGTTGCGCGGACGTATAGCCCTGCTTGAGCGGCAGACGGATCAGCACGTCGCGCGAGGTGCCGAAGTTCTGCACCTGGGCGTCGGCATAACCGAGCTTGCCCAGCGTAGCGCGCACCGGCTCGAGCGGCGCCGCGCCCGGATACTGCACTTCGACGACCGTACCGCCGGTGAACTCCACCGACAGATGCAGCCCGCGATGCAGCAGGAAAAACACAGCGGCAAGGAACGTCAGCAGCGAGATTGCGTTGAAAATCAACGCACGCTGCATGAACGGAATGTCTTTGCGGAAACGGAAAAATTCCATGGTCTTGTTCTCCGGGACTCAGCGGGACGAACCCGGTTTCTGCGGCGTGCTTGACGAACCCGGCGACGAACCCGGCGCATTGCGGCGGCGCACGGTCGGCTTGCCGGCACGCGCTTGCGCGACCGCTGCCTTGGCCTTCGACGGCTTGGCGGCGACCGCGGCGACGGCTTGCGCGGTGTCGGTCGCGGCATCTTCGCTACCGAGGTAAGCGGCCGAGCCCGCAGGCGCCGTATCCGGACGCCACACCTGACCGATGGCCAGCGACTTCAGCTTCTTCTTGCCGCCGTACCAGAGGTTGACGATGCCGCGCGAGAAGAACACGGCCGAGAACATCGACGTCAGAATGCCGATACAGTGCACGATCGCAAAACCGCGCACCGGGCCTGAGCCGAACGCGAGCAGCGCGATACCGGCGATCAGCGTGGTGACGTTCGAGTCGAGAATCGTCGCCCAGGCGTGTGCGTAGCCGTTCTGGATGGCCAGTTGCGGCGGCGCGCCGTGGCGCAGTTCTTCACGCACGCGTTCGTTGATCAGCACGTTGGCGTCGATCGCCATACCGAGCGCGAGCGCGATAGCGGCGATACCCGGCAAGGTGAGGGTGGCCTGCAACATGGACAGCACGGCGATCAGCAGCAGCAGGTTGACCGACAGGCCGATCATCGAGATCACGCCGAACAGCATGTAGTACGCGATCATGAAGACGGCGATTGCCGCGAAGCCCCACACCACCGAGTGGAAGCCCTTCTTGATGTTGTCCGCGCCGAGGCTCGGGCCGATCGTGCGTTCTTCGATGATGTCCATCGGCGCGGCCAGCGAACCGGCGCGCAGCAGCAGTGCGAGGTCGGCGGCGCCTTGCGGCGTGGCCTGGCCGGTGATCTGGAAGCGGTCGCCCAGTTCCGACTGGATGGTCGCCACCGTCAGCACTTCGCCCTTGCCCTTTTCGAACAGCACCATGGCCATCGGCTTGCCGATGTTGTCGCGCGACACGCTGGCCACCGCACGGCCGCCGGCCGAATCCAGACGGATGTTGACGGAAGGACGTTGATGTTCGTCGAAGCCTGCCGACGCGTCGATAATCCGGTCGCCCGTGAAGATGATCTGCTTGCGCAGCAGCACCGGTGTCTGGTTGCCTTGCGTGAACAGCTCGTCGCCCGGCGGCACCGGATCGGACGGGTTCGGATGCGTGTTGACCGGATCGGCGAGGCGCGCTTCGAGCGTCGCGGTGCGGCCGATGATGTCCTTCGCCTTCGCCGTGTCCTGCACGCCCGGCAGTTCGACCACGATGCGGTCCGAGCCTTGTTGCTGGATCACCGGCTCGGCCACGCCGAGTTCGTTCACGCGATTATGCAGCGTGGTGATGTTCTGCTTGAGCGCGGCGTCCTGCACGGCTTTCTGCACCGTCGGCGTGAACGTGCCGACCAGTTGCACGCCGCCGTCCGAGCCGGGTTGCGAGGCCCACTGGAGTTCGACGATGCTGCGGCTCAGTCGCTTGGCTGCGTTGTCCGCCGTGGCCTGGTCGGCGAAATTGATCACCACCGACTGGTTCACGCGGTTCACGCCGCCGTCGCGGATGTTGCTGTCACGCAGCAGCGTGCGCGCGTCCGAAGCGTCCGAATCGAGCTTTTTGTTCAGCGCGCCGGCCATGTCGACCTGCAGCAGGAAGTGGACACCGCCGCGCAGATCGAGACCGAGGTACATCGGCAGCGCGTGCAAGGCGGTCAGCCAGCGCGGCGACGCGCTTTGCAGATTCAGCGCGACGATGAACTGCGGGTCGGTCGGGTCGCTGTTCAGCGACTTCTGCAGCAGGTCCTTCACGCGCAACTGCGTGTCGGTGTCCGGCAGACGCACACGGATGTTTGCGTTGGTCGCCGAGTTGTCGAACGTGACGTCGTCCGGCTTGATCTGATTCGCGGCGAGCGCGGCTTCGACAGCCGACAGCGTGGTCGAGTCGAGCTTGACCGTTGCCTTGCCGCTCGACACCTGCACCGCCGGCGCTTCGCCGAACAGGTTGGGCAGCGTGTACACGAGGCCGATGACCAGAGCCACCAGCATCACGGCGTATTTCCAGAGGGGGTAACGATTCATGAGTGGTCCAACGGGAAGGTTGGCTTGGAAGCGATGCGTCCGGCGATGAGCGCGGGCGGTTCACGGTGTGCTGCGTGGACCGCCGGCGAGGCCGCGCCGAACGCGAGAGAGCAGGCCTTACAGCGACTTGATCGTGCCCTTCGGGAGAATCGTCGTGACCGACGCTTTTTGCACGGTGATTTCCGTGCCTTCCGAGATTTCGACGCCGACGTAAGCTTCGCCCACCTTGGTCACCTTGCCGACGATGCCGCCATTCGTCACCACTTCATCGCCCTTGGCCATGGCGGCGAGCATGTTGCGATGTTCCTTCTGGCGCTTCATTTGCGGGCGAATCATGATGAAGTACAGCACGCCGAACATCAGGATCAGCGGCAGGAAGCTCATCAGGTTCGATTCAATGCCACCTGTTGCTGTGCCTTGGGCGAAGGCATTGGAAATGAACGACACGTTGGTCTCTCCGTTATAAGTCAAAACGATCAAAAAAATCAGCCGGTTATTCTACCACCGGCCCGACGCGCGTCGGCGCGGCGAATCGGCTTTGCGATCAATCGTTTAAAGCCTGCTTTGCCGTTTTTACTGCCGCCCGCGAAAGTTGATTGTAAGGTTTTCCTCGCGAGGCCGACGGATTCTTCGGCTGAATCCATTGCTCCGCGCCGTCACGGCGCCTCGGCGGTGCCGCGTGCGCGGTTCTCGTGAAAGCGTTTGCGGAAGGGCTCGAACATTTTCGCGTCGATTGCGTCGCGGATTTCCTGCATCAGTTCGAGGTAGTAGTGCAGGTTGTGGATCGTGTTCAACTGCGCACCGAGGATTTCCCCTACACGATGCAGATGGTGCAGGTAGCCGCGAGTGAAATTTCGGCAGGTATAGCAGCCGCATTGCTCGTCGAGCGGGCGCAGCGAATTCTTATGCGCGGCGTTGCGGATTTTCACGTCGCCGAAACGCGTGAAGAGCCAGCCGTTGCGCGCATTGCGGGTCGGCATCACGCAGTCGAACATGTCGACGCCGGCGGCGACGCCCGCCACCAGATCTTCCGGCGTGCCGACGCCCATCAGGTAGTGCGGCTTGTTGGCCGGCAGCTTCGGACCGATGTGGTTCAGCACGCGCATCATGTCTTCCTTCGGCTCGCCGACCGACAGGCCGCCGATCGCCAGACCGTGGAAATCCTTCTCCGCGAGGCCCGCCAGCGACTCGTCACGCAAGTCTTCGAACATGCCGCCCTGAACGATGCCGAACAATGCGTTCGGATTGCCCAGCTTGCGGAATTCGTCGATGGAGCGCTGCGCCCAGCGCATCGACATGCGCATCGAATCGGCCGCTTCCTTGTGCGAGGTCGGCACGTTGTTGGTCGCGTACGGCGTGCATTCGTCGAACTGCATGACGATGTCCGAGTTCAGCACCTTCTGGATCTGCATCGACACTTCGGGCGACAGAAAAAGCTTATCGCCGTTGATCGGCGATGCGAACGTGACGCCATCTTCGGTGATCTTGCGCAGATCGCCGAGGGAGAACACCTGGAAGCCGCCCGAGTCGGTCAGGATCGGCTTCTTCCAGCCCATGAAGCCGTGCAGGCCGCCGTGAGCGTCGATCGTTTCCAGACCCGGACGCAACCACAGGTGGAAAGTGTTGCCGAGGATGATCTGCGCGTGCATTTCCTCCAGCTCGCGCGGCTGCACGGCCTTCACGGTGCCGTAGGTGCCGACCGGCATGAAGATCGGCGTTTCCACCACGCCGTGATTGAGCGTGACGCGGCCGCGGCGGGCCTGGCCGTCGACGCCGAGCAGTTCGAAATTGAGGCCGTTGTCAGGGCGAACATGATCGCCGAGGTAAGCGCCGTGGTCGGCGCGCGGGCTAACGGATTGACCGTCGGTCATGAAATAACTCCTGTGCTACCGGAAGCAGCTTTGCATGGGACCGGAGTAAGCGCTGAAGCGCTTACTCCGGATCGACAAGTCCGGCGCAATGTTGAAACGCCGCCGGAAGGATCGCGGCGGCATAGGGAACTACGAAAACTTACTGGCCGACCTCGGTCAGCCGTCTCGCCGCGTGAGCAGCATCGCGTCGCCGTAGCTGAAGAAGCGGTAACGCTGCTCGATCGCATGGCGATAGGCTTCACGAATCGTCTCGACGCCCGCGAAGGCCGACACGAGCATCAGCAGCGTGGACTTCGGTAAATGAAAATTGGTGACGAGCCGGTCGACCACACGGAATTTATAGCCCGGCGTGATGAAGATGTCGGTTTCCGTGCTGGCGGCGGCAAGCGGACGACCTGCGGCTTCGGCGTCGCGTGCGGCGGCTTCGAGCGCGCGCATCGAGGTCGTGCCTACCGCGATCACGCGGTTGCCGCGCGCGCGGGTCGCCGCGATCTTGTCGGCGAGCGCTTGCGGCAGGTGATACCACTCGCTGTGCATTTTGTGTTCGGCGAGATTTTCAACCCGCACCGGCTGGAACGTGCCCGCGCCGACATGCAGCGTCAGCGTCGCGCGTTCCACGCCTTTGGCGTCGAGGCGGGCCAGCAGCGCGTCGTCGAAATGCAGGCCGGCCGTGGGTGCGGCGACTGCGCCCGGATTCTGCGCGAACACCGTTTGGTAGCGGGTTTCGTCGGTCGAGTCGGGATCGTGCTCGATGTACGGCGGCAGCGGCAAACGGCCGAACTGCTCGATCAGCGTCAGACAGTCGTCGGGGAAATGCAGCGTGTAGAACGGCTCGACACGCTCGCCGATGGTGACGTCGAATGCATCCGCCAGCCGGATCGTGGTGCCTGGCTGCGGGCTCTTGCTCGCGCGGATCTGCGCGAGCGCGGTGCGCTCGCCGGTGAGGCGCTCTACCAGCACTTCGATCTTGCCGCCACTGGCCTTCTGGCCGAGGAAGCGCGCCTTCAGGACTTTGGTATCGTTGAAGACCAGCAGATCGCCGGCCGCGATGCACTCGGGTAACTCGGCAAAGCGGCGGTCGATCAGGCGCGCCGGGCCGGTGGCGTCGGCCGGGTGGTCCACCTCGAGCAGACGGCTGGCGCTGCGCTCGGGCAGCGCGACTTGCGCGATCAGCTCGGGAGGCAGATCGAAATCGAAATCGGAAAGCGTCAACATGCGAACGACTGGAAGCGAAATGAAACTGAATTGAGCCGAAGCCGGAGCCGGGCGGCTATGATTGCGGGACGCCAGAGCGGCCCGCGAGCCCGCGCGCTGTATGGCGCCGAACCCTTTGACAGCCGATATTGTACTTGCGAAGCAGCCCATGCCTTTGTCCGACCGCCGATTGCCCTCCGCTACCGATGAAGTGAGCGCCGAGCCCAAGCGCCGCGTCTCGCGGGGCAAGGCGGCGGCGGAGGTGAACGACGCGGGCTTGGGTGTAGGCGCGGACGTCGAGTCGAGCGCTGAAAAAGCCGCGCGACAAAGCGGCGAATTTGATGGCAAGCCCGTCGACGAAGTTGGCGGCAAACGCGTAGGCAAGCCCGCTGACACATCTGGCGGCGCGCATGCCGACAGCTTTGCCGACCTATCCGCCGACAAACTTGCCGACAAATCCGCGGGCATATTCGGCGACAAACCCGCCGGGAAGTCCGGACCCACGGCCGCCGCGAAATCTTCCACGAAGGCGGCCGCCAAACCCGCGGAAAAAACCGCCGACAAGCTCGCCAAACTCGGCCTCACACGCGACATCGACTTGGTATTGCATCTGCCCATGCGCTACGAGGACGAAACCTCGCTGACGCCGATCGGGCATCTGCTGCCGGGCGGCATTGCGCAAACCGAAGGCGTGGTGTTCGACAACGAGATCGCCTATCGTCCGCGCCGTCAGTTGCTGGTGAGGCTACGCGACGACGCCGGCGACGAACTCGTGCTGCGCTTTCTGAATTTCTACGGTTCGCAGGTCAAGCAGATGGCGATCGGCGCGCGGCTGCGGGTGCGTGGCGACGTGCGCGGCGGTTTCTTCGGCATGGAGATGGTGCATCCGGCCGTGCGCGTGGTCGACGAAGACACGCCGCTGCCGCAGGCGTTGACGCCGGTGTATCCGAGCACTGCGGGCGTGACGCAGGCGTATCTGCGCAAATCGATCGATAACGCGCTGTCGCGCACGTCGCTGCCGGAGTTGCTGCCCGAGGCGGTCGCGCGAACGTTTATGGAGCCGCTCGGCGTGCCGCCGCTGATGGACGCCGTGCGCACGCTGCATCATCCGGGCGTGCAGTCCGATGAGACCGCGTTGATCGACGGCACGCATCCGGCCTGGGTGCGTATCAAGTTCGAGGAATTGCTCGCGCAGCAGATGTCGCTCAAGCGCGCGCACGACGAACGCCGCACGCGCGCCGCGCCGGCCATGCCGCGCCGCAAGCTGGGCGACGAATCCGCGCTGGTGGCGCGCTTGCTGAAGGCGCTGCCGTTTTCGCTGACGGCGGCGCAGGAGCGCGTCGGCGGCGAGATCGCGCTCGACCTGACCCAGCCTCATCCGATGCAGCGACTCCTGCAGGGCGACGTCGGCAGCGGCAAGACGATCGTCGCCGCGCTGGCCGCGGCACAGGCCATCGACGCCGGCTATCAGGCCGCGCTCATGGCGCCGACCGAAATCCTCGCCGAACAGCACGCGCGCAAATTGCGCGGCTGGCTGGAGCCGCTCGGCGTGAGCGTCGCGTGGCTGGCCGGCAGCCTGAAGACCAGGGAAAAGCGCGCCGCGATCGAAGCCGCTGCGCTCGGCACGGCGCAACTCGTGATCGGCACGCACGCGATCATCCAGGACGCGGTCGAGTTCGCGCGTCTTGGGCTCGTGATCGTCGACGAACAGCATCGCTTCGGCGTGGCGCAACGGCTCGCGCTGCGCGCCAAGGCGCAGAACGCCGCCGACGGTGCGCGCGACTTCCAGCCGCATCAACTGATGATGTCCGCGACGCCGATTCCGCGCACGCTCGCTATGACGTATTACGCCGATCTCGACGTCTCGACCATCGATGAATTGCCGCCCGGGCGCACGCCGATCCTGACCAAGCTCGTGTCCGACGCGCGGCGCGAGGAGGTGATCGGACGCGTGCGCGAGGCCGCGTTGACGGGGCGTCAGGTGTACTGGGTGTGTCCGCTGATCGAGGAAAGCGAGACGTTGCAATTGCAGACCGCGGTCGAGACGTATGAGACGCTGGTGGCCGCGTTGCCCGAGTTGAATGTCGGTCTCGTGCATGGGCGGCTTGCGCCGGCTGAAAAAGCCGCTGTGATGGATGCGTTTACTCGCAACGAGGTGCAGTTGCTCGTGGCGACGACGGTGATCGAAGTGGGTGTCGATGTGCCGAATGCGTCGTTGATGGTGATCGAGCATGCCGAGCGGTTTGGGCTTGCGCAGTTGCATCAGTTGCGCGGGCGCGTGGGGCGTGGGAGTGAGGCTTCGGTTTGCGTGCTGCTTTATACCGGGCCTTTGTCGATGACTGCGCGGGCGCGGCTTCAGACTATGCGGGAGACGACTGATGGGTTTGAGATCGCCAGACGGGATCTTGAGATTCGTGGGCCGGGGGAGTTTTTGGGGGCGCGGCAGTCGGGGGCGGCAATGCTCAGGTTTGCTGACCTCGAAAATGATCAGTGGCTGATTGAGCCTGCGCGGGAGGCTGCGGCGGTTTTGCTTGAGAAGTTTCCCGAGGTGGTGATGCAGCATTTGGCGCGGTGGCTTGGCGCCCGGGAGCAGTATTTGAAGGCGTGAAGGTGGGTGTTTTGCCTGCGCGGCGCTTTGGTGGTGGTTTTTGCGGTGTTGGCCAACACCGCAAGCCCTCAACCCACCCAGCGCCCCGGGCAAATAAACCCAAAAGGTTGGCGAACCGACCCTATAGGTGTATAACTAGAACCTATCGAATTCACCGAACTGATTGGTCCCCTAATGACGCTCACCGAATTGAAGTACATCGTCGCGGTCGCCCGCGAGCGGCACTTCGGCCGGGCCGCCGAAGCGTGTTTCGTCAGCCAGCCGACGCTGTCGGTGGCGATCAAAAAGCTCGAAGACGAACTCAACGTCCAGATCTTCGAGCGCGGCACCAGCGAAGTGAGCGTCACGCCGATCGGCGAACAGATCGTCACGCAAGCTCAACGCGTTCTCGAGCAGACGCTCGCCATCAAGGAAATCGCCAAACAGGGCAAAGACCCGCTGGTCGGGCCGCTACGCCTTGGTGTCATCTATACGATCGGGCCGTACCTGCTGCCCACGCTCGTCAAGCAGATGATCAAGCGCGTCCCGCAAATGCCCTTGATGCTGCAGGAAAATTACACGCTCAAGCTGATCGAACTGCTCAAGCAAGGCGAAATCGACGTCGCCATCATGGCGCTGCCATTTCCGGAAACGGGCCTGATGTTGCGCCCGCTGTACGACGAGCCTTTTGTGGTCGCCTTGCCGTCCGGTCACGCCTGGGAAAACCGCCTGAAGATCGACGCCGACGATCTGAAGCAGGAAACCATGCTGCTGCTCGGCAGCGGTCACTGCTTCCGCGACCATGTGCTGGGCGTGTGCCCGGAACTGATGCGCTTTTCGCAAAACGCGGACGGGATCCAGAAGACCTTTGAAGGGTCGTCGCTGGAAACCATCCGTCACATGGTGGCGAGCGGTGTCGGCATTACCGTGCTGCCGCGCATGTCGGTGCATGAAGTCAAGCCGCACGCCGGCGGCATCGACTCGGGGCTGCTCAGCTACGTCGCTTTCGACGAACCCGTGCCGGATCGCCGCGTCGTGCTGGCCTGGCGCAAGAGCTTCACGCGCATGCCCGCCATCGAGGCCATTTGCGACGCCATCAGCTCCTGCGATCTGGCGGGCGTCAAAAAGCTCGATTTGCCGGTCGCCGTCAACTAACAAGCGCATCGAGAAGGCCGGCTCGCATCGCACGTGCAGCGACCGGCCCGGCGCCCGCCGAGGCGCTGATAGCCACAAGCCCTATCGAATAGATAAAATTAATCAAAAGCCTAATTTCGATAGTGTTGTTATAGTTTCCTCCATGGATCGCCTGATCCCATAAGACCCGGAGGAAATCATGACGCAATCCAAGCCGCAACAAGTCCACGCCCTCACCGCTCAAGCGGCAGTCGTGCCGCGCGGTTTTGTCGCGTCGATGCTCAACGTGCGCGCCGTCGCGTTGTCCCTGCTGGTCGATCGGGCCTTGTCCGCGTAACGCATGAGCCTCTGGCATCAGTGTGCCGCGCCGCTCCCCACAATCTGTTTCGATAAAAGCCAACCAGGAGTCACGCATGTCCGAACGTAAGCTCACCAGTGCCGCCGGCGCACCCGTCGCCGACAACCAGAATTCGATGACCGCCGGGGCGCGCGGTCCGGTCGTTCTGCAAGATGTCTGGCTGCTCGAAAAACTCGCTCACTTCGATCGCGAAGTGATTCCGGAACGCCGTGTTCATGCCAAAGGCTCCGGCGCGTTCGGCACGCTGAAGGTCACGCACGATATCTCGCGCTACAGCAAGGCGAAGGTGTTCGCGCAAGTCGGCAAGGAAACGCCGCTCTTCATGCGCTTTTCGACGGTCGCCGGCGAGCGCGGCGCAGCCGACGCCGAACGCGACGTGCGCGGTTTCTCGATCAAGTTCTACACGGAAGAAGGTAACTGGGACGTGGTCGGCAACAACACGCCGGTGTTCTTTATCCGTGATCCGCTGAAGTTTCCGGACTTCATCCACACGCAAAAGCGCGACCCGTACACCAACATGCGCAGCAATGTCGCGGCGTGGGATTTCTGGTCGCGTCATCCGGAGTCGCTGCATCAGGTGACGATTCTGATGAGCGACCGCGGCATTCCGCAGAATTACCGTCAGATGCACGGTTTCGGCTCGCACACGTATTCGTTCATCAACGCCGACAACGAGCGTTTCTGGGTGAAGTTCCATTTCAAGTCGATGCAAGGCATGGAGAACTTCACCGATGCCGAAGCGGCACAAGTGGTCTCGCAAGATCGTGAAAGTGCGCAACGCGATCTGGTCGGCAACATCGACGCGGGCAACTTCCCGAAGTGGCGCTTCGCGATTCAGGTGATGCCGGAAGCCGAAGCGGCGACGTATCGCTTCAATCCGTTCGACATTACGAAAGTGTGGTCGCAGAAGGACTATCCGTTGATCGATGTCGGCACGATCGAGCTGAATCGCAACGCACAGAACTACTTTGCGGACGTGGAGCAGGCCGCGTTCACGCCGGCCAACGTGGTGCCGGGTATCGGCTTCTCGCCGGATCGTCTGTTGCAAGGCCGTCTGTTCTCGTACGGCGACACGCAGCGCTATCGCCTCGGCATCAATCACCACCAGATTCCGGTGAATGCATCGCGCGTGCCGAGCCCGCATTCGTTCCATCGCGACGGCGCGATGCGCACGGACGGCAACCTCGGCGGCAATGTGAATTACGAGCCGAACCGCTTCGGCGACTTCGCGCAGGACGCCAACGCGTCCGAGCCGCCGCTCGCGGCGGGTACGGTGGATCGCTACGATCATCGGCTGGACGACGACTACTACACGCAGCCAGGTATGTTGTTTGCGCTCTTCGATGCGGCACAGCGCGAGCGTCTGTTCGGCAACATCGCACGCCATATCGACGGTGTGCCGCAGGAAATCGTTGCGCGTCAGATCGAGCATTTCCGTCGCGCCGATCCGGCTTACGCGCAAGGCGTGATCGCGGCGATGGCCGACCTCGCGGAACGCAACAAGAAGTAAGCAGCAATCGAGCAGTTGAGCAGTTGAAGTGATGCAGCAAAGCGGGGCGCATCTGCGTCCCGCTGGTACCGATACGAACCGAAGGAGCACGATCATGACGCAGATGATGATAGCCGCGCTGGGTGGCACGTCACGCACACGCAGCGCGCAGCAGTACGCATTGATGGCGCGCAGGGCAGTGGGCTTCGCGATCGTCGCGAGCGGGTTCGCGGTGATCGTCGCGCAGGCGCTGCAACACGCGCTGCGCGGCTGATCGAAGCCGCGCCGTGGATGCGGCAAGTGGCCACGCGTCATACGAACGCAGCAGCTTTCCAGGCTAAACTGTCGAGCGTTCGAGCTGTCGAGTTTGCTATTCGCAAACCGTCACTTTGCCGACCGGTTCGTATCACTCTTCAAAGGAGTCATCATGGCCAAAAAAGAAGCCGCAGCAGCCGTACAACACGTCAATATCGGGATCAGCGACAAGGATCGCAAGAAGATTGCAGAGGGTCTGTCGCGCCTGCTCGCCGACACCTATACGCTGTACCTGAAGACCCACAACTTCCACTGGAACGTGACGGGTCCGATGTTCAATACGCTGCACCTCATGTTCGAAACGCAGTACAACGAGCTGGCGCTGGCGGTCGATTCGATCGCTGAACGGATTCGCGCGCTGGGCGTGCATGCGCCGGGCAGCTACAAGGATTTCGCCAAGCTGTCGTCGATTCCGGAAGCGGACGGCGTGCCGGCCGCGGAAGAAATGATCCGCCAACTCGTGGAGGGTCAGGAAGCCGTCGTGCGTACCGCACGCGCGATTTTCCCGTCGACGGAAGCCGCCAACGACGAGCCGACCGCCGACCTGCTGACGCAACGCATGCAAACGCACGAAAAGACCGCGTGGATGCTGCGCTCGATGCTGGCTTAAGCAGCTGCGTACGTGGCGCCTTCGTTTCGGCGTCGGTGTTGACGTTGAGTGCGATACCAACGAAGCCTCCCTGCACGGGAGGCTTTGTTTTTGCGGCGCCGGTATTGTCAGCCCTGCCCGCCCGGAAGCGACCCGCCGTCCGCATCCCGTAAAATAGCCGCACCGTCTTCGCACTTTCACCGACTCCGCCCATGTTCGCCCGACTTCCCCTGTATTTGCGCCTCGTGCGCATGGACAAGCCGATCGGCAGCCTGCTGCTGCTGTGGCCAACGCTCAACGCACTGTGGATCGCCTCCGACGGTCATCCAACGTGGCCGCTGATGGTGATTTTCATCGTGGGCACGGTGCTGATGCGCTCGGCGGGCTGCGCGATCAATGATTACGCGGATCGCGACTTCGATCGCTATGTGAAGCGCACGGAGAATCGTCCGATCACGTCGGGGAAGATCAAGGCGTGGGAAGCGGTCGCGCTGGCGGCCGCTTTGTCGTTGTTGGCGTTTCTGCTGATCCTGCCGCTGAATACACTGACCAAGGAACTCTCGGTGGCGGCGCTCTTCGTCGCCGGTTCGTACCCGTTCACCAAGCGGTTCTTTGCGATTCCGCAGGCGTATCTGGGGATCGCGTTCGGCTTCGGCATTCCGATGGCGTTCGCCGCGATTCAGGGCCACGTGCCGTTGCTCGCGTGGGTGATGCTGCTGGCCAACGTGTTCTGGTCGGTGGCATACGACACCGAATATGCGATGGTCGACCGTGATGACGACATCAAGATCGGCATCCGCACGTCGGCGCTGACGTTCGGCCGCTTCGATGTGGCCGCGATCATGTTCTGCTACGCGGTGACGCTGGGGATTTACGTTGGCATCGGCGTGATGCTCGGATTCGGCGTGCTGTACTGGCTGGGATGGGCCGCGGCCGCGGGCTGCGCGATCTATCACTACACGCTGATCCGTGACCGTGAACGGATGGCCTGCTTCGCCGCGTTCCGGCATAACAACTGGCTGGGCGGCGTGCTGTTCGTCGGCATCGCCGCGCATTACGCGGTGGGGTCGTTTTAGTTTTTCTGCGCGGCTTTACGGCGGGTTTGCGTTTGTATTGAGCCGGCGCCGCAGCGACTTGAATTGAAGCGCTGCAGCCTTCAGTTCTACTGCGTTACATTTCATCGCGCTTCCAGCGCAGTAGGCACCGCCCTCGTTCTTTTTGTGCGGCTTTTACGCTGGCTTGGTGTTTCACTCTGCGAGTGCCGCGGCCGCTTGAATCGAAGTGCTACGGCGTTCAGTTCTGCCGCGCTACTTGCTTCTCGTCCGGCGCAACAGACGCCGCGGCCGTTCGAATCGCCGCGCGGCGTGCCACAACGTACTTCCATTCCTGCTTTCCCCGACTGCCCGGCGCCGCGCGAACGCGCTCACTGCTTGCCGAACTCTTCGCCCATTTCCTTGGCGCGGGCATCGGCGGCGAGCACGCCGCGCACGATCGCATCCTTGATGCCGCTCGCGTCGAACGACGCCAGCGCCGCCGCCGTCGTGCCGCCCTTGGACGTCACACGTTCGCGCAGCAAGCTCGGCGGCTCGTCGGAATTCGCCGCCAGTTGCGCCGCGCCGGTGAAGGTCGCCACGGCCAGCGCGCGGCCCTGCGCTTCATCCATGCCGAGCTGGCGCGCGGCTTCCTGCAACGCCTCGATGAAATAGAACACGTAGGCCGGTCCGCTGCCCGAGATCGCGGTGACGGCGTCGATCTTCGCTTCGTCATCGAACCAGACCGTTGCGCCGACCGCGCCCAGCACTTGCGACGCGAGCGCGCGGCCCGCTTCGTCGACGCTGCTGGTCGCGACGAGACCCGTCACGCCCATGCCGATCAGCGCCGGCGTATTCGGCATGACACGCACGATACGGTTGTGCCCGTTCAGCCAGCGCGACATGTCGCCCATGCGAATGCCTGCGACGATGCTCACCGCCAGTTGCGACGCGTTCAGATGCGGCGCCACCGCCTCGGCGACGCTCTTCAGGATCTGCGGCTTCACCGCCAGCACGACGGCGTCGTACGCGGCGAGCGTGGCATCCGCGGCGGCGCCGGTCTTGATGCCGAATTGCTGCTCATTGCGCTTGCGCGCGTCTTCGTTGGGATCGATTGCGTAGAGGTCAGCGGGCGCGACGCCACGCTTGATGAGGCCGCCGATCAACGCGGCGGCCATATTGCCACCGCCGATAAAAGCAATTTTCATGATGTTCCGGAGGAAGTGCCGTGAAGAGCCTAAGGAGCCTGACAAGGCCCGCAAGGGTCAGTTAGAGTAATCTCGCGCGCCGAAGATCGCGGTGCCCACGCGCACGATCGTCGCGCCTTCCAGCACGGCGGCCTCGAGGTCGCTCGACATGCCCATGGACAGCGTGTCGAGTTCGAGTCCGTCGTTACACAGACGCTCGAACAGCTCGCGCAAGTGCCGATGCGGCACGCGTTGCTCGTCGATGCCGCCGGACGGCTCGGGAATCGCCATCAGGCCGCGCAAATTCAGCTTCGGCAGGGCGGCAATCGCCTGCGCGACTTCCACCGCCTCGGGAACGCTCACCCCGCTCTTCGACGCCTCGCCGCTGATGTTGACCTGCAGGCAGACGTTGAGCGGCGGCAAATTATCGGGACGCTGCTCCGACAGCCGCTGCGCGATCTTCAACCGATCGACCGAATGTACCCAGTCGAACTGCTCGGCGACCGGCCGCGTCTTGTTCGATTGCAAGGGACCGATGAAATGCCATTCGAGCGTGGCGCGCAGATCGGCGAGCGTCTCGATCTTGGTGAGCGCTTCCTGCACGTAGTTTTCACCGAATGCGCGCTGGCCGGCGTTGTAGGCGGCGCGCACGTCTTCGGCGGGAAAGGTCTTGGAGACCGCGAGCAGATGCACCGAACGCGTATCGCGTCCAGCCACGTGCGCGGCCGTGGCGATGCGCTGCTGCACCGCCTCGAGGTTGTGAATCAGATCGGGCATGTCGGAACCGGAAGTCCAGCAAAAGTCGATTATCCGATTATACGGACAGCATGTGCTCGACCAGTTCGATCCAGTGCGCGACCGGCGTCGACGTGCCGCTTTGCAGATGCGCAATGCAGCCGACGTTCGCCGACACGATCACCTGCGGCTCCTGCGCCTGTAGCCGCTCGAGCTTCTGATCGCGCAGCGCATACGAGAGCTTGGGCTGCGTCAGCGAGTAGGTGCCGGCCGAGCCGCAGCACAGATGACTGTCGGCGGGCAGGCGCACTTCGACACCCAGCGCGGTCAGCAAATGCTCGACTTTGCCGCGTATCTGCTGGCCATGCTGCAACGTGCAAGGCGGATGAAACGCCACCGTGTGAACCGAGCGGCGGCGCGTCACCGCGACCAATGCTTCTTCGAACTCGGGCAGGATCTCCGCGACGTCGCGCGTCAATTCCACCACGCGGCGCGCCTTTTCCGCATACGCCGGATCGTGGCGCAACAGATGCGCATATTCCTTGACGGTCGCGCCGCAGCCGGACGCGTTCATGACGATCGCCTCCACGCCCTGTTCGACGTAGGGCCACCATGCGTCGATGTTGGCGCGCAGGTCGTCGAGCGCTTCGTCGTTGTAGCCCAGATGCAGACGGATCGCGCCGCAGCAGCCGGCATCCGGCGCGATCAGCATTTCGACGCCGAGCGCGTCGAACACGCGCGCGGTGGCGATATTGACGTTCGGCATCATCGCCGGTTGCACGCAACCCGCGAGCATCAGCATCTTGCGCGGATGTTTCACGGTCGGCCATTCGAGCGGGCGCTGCCGCGCGGGCACCTTGTCGCGCAATTTCTTGGGCAGCAAAGGCCGAAAATGCTGGCCGATCCGCATGGTGGGCGTGAACAGTGCGCTGTTCGGCACGAAGCTCGCGAGCATCCGGCGCACCAGCCGTTGACCGAGCGGACGCGTGACTTTCTCTTCGGTGAGCTTGCGGCCGATTTCCACCAGCCGGCCATATTGCACGCCGGACGGGCAGGTCGTTTCGCAGTTGCGGCAGGTCAGGCACCGGTCGAGATGAACCTGTGTGCTGCGCGTGACTGGCGCACCCTCGACCATCTGCTTGATCAGATAGATCCGTCCGCGTGGGCCGTCGAGTTCGTCGCCGAGTATCTGATAGGTCGGACAGGTGGCCGTGCAGAAGCCGCAATGCACGCAATTGCGCAGAATGGCGTCGGCTTCGTCGCCATCGGGCGTGTTGCGAATGAAGTCCGCGAGGTTGGTTTGCATCGCGTCGCTCAGAAGTCGGAGTAGAGACGGCCGCGATTGAAGATGCGGGCCGGGTCGAAGGCGGTTTTCAGGCCGCGATGAATTTTCATCAGCGGCGCGGGAAGCGGGGTGAACACGCCGGCGCTGCGGTCGTAGCCGTGGCCGGTGCGAAAGATCGTGGCGTGGCCCCCGGCCTGCTTGGCGCTGATGCGCACGGTCTGCGCGTCGGTGTCGGTGATCCACCAGCGCTGGCCGCCGCCCCACTCCATGAGTTGCGCGCCGGGCAGTTGCAGCGGCTCCGTGATCGAGGGCAGCGCGAGGCGCCACAGCGCGGCCCGCGGCGGAATGGCGGCGAAGAACGAGTCGGTCTGCTCGCGCAGGCCGGCCCAGAAGCGTTCGGCTTCGACCGCATCGACCACTTCGCCGCCGAGCGCCATCTTTGCCGACTTGACCGCGGCCTCGGCGCCGGCGAGGCGCACCGCCAGCGTGCCGTGACGCCAGGCGCTCGCGGTAATCGGCAGCGGCCGGCCGCCCCATTCGTTGAGCTTACGGACCGCGTCGGTGCCGTTCATGTCGAATTTGAGCGTGGCTTCGGCCTGCGGCAACGGCAGCACCTTGATCGACAGTTCGAGGATCAGTCCCAGGGTGCCGAGCGAACCGGCCATCAAGCGCGAGACGTCATAGCCCGCGACGTTCTTCACCACCTGGCCGCCGAAATGCAGCTTCTGGCCCTGGCCGTTCATGATCACGGCGCCGAGCACGAAGTCGCGCGCCGCGCCGGCCGACGGGCGGCGCGGACCGGCGATGCCCGCCGCGATGCAGCCGCCGAAGGTGGCCTGCGGCCCGAAGTGCGGCGGCTCGAAGGCGAGCATCTGATGATGGTCGGCGAGTGCGGCCTCGATCTCCAGCAGGGGCGTGCCCGCACGCGCGGTGATGACCAGCTCCGCCGGATCGTACGCGATGATGCCGCGATAAGCGCGCGTGTCGAGGATGTCACCTTGCAACGTCTGACCGTACCAGTCTTTGGTGCCGCCGCCACGGATGCGCAACGCGCGCCCCTCGGCGCTGGCCGAACGCACACGTTCCGACCACACGGCGACGATGTCGTCCTCTTCCATGGTGTCCTGCTTCGTTGTGTTTCGTTTGATTGTACCGGGCGGGGGCTCGCTGGCAACCAGGAGCGGACCCGCATCGGGTAATCAGGGTGAGAGCAGGAAAACCGGCGCCCACGCGGGTTATGCGCGATGCGTCGGCGGACAACACAGTGTTAAAAGCGCGGCAACTCCGGATGCGGCAGCAAGCCGCCGCGCACATGCATCTTGCCGTATTCCGCGCAGCGCGCTCGCGTGGGAATGCCTTTGTCGGGGTTGAGCAGGCCTGGCGCGTCGAAAGCCCGCTTGACCGCGTGGAACGTATCGCGCTCTTCGGGTGAAAATTGCACGCACATCGAATTGATCTTCTCGATGCCGACGCCGTGCTCGCCGGTCACCGTGCCGCCCAGTTCGACGCACGTTTCAAGGATGTCGGAACCGAACGCTTCGGCCCGGTGCCACTCGTCCAGGTCATTGCCGTTGAACAGGATCAGCGGATGCATGTTGCCGTCGCCCGCGTGGAATACGTTGATGCAACGCAGGTTATAGGTCTTTTCCATCGCCTCGATGCGCGCGAGCAGTGGCCCGATACTGCGGCGCGGCACGGTGCCGTCCATGCAGTAGTAGTCGGGTGAAATGCGCCCGGCGGCCGGGAATGCGTTCTTGCGCCCCGACCAGAAGCGCAGCCGTTCGTTCTCCGAGCGGGAAATCTGAATGCGGGTGGCGCCCTGTTCGCGCAGCACTGCGGTCATGCGCACGATTTCGTCCGCGACTTCTTCGGGCGTGCCGTCCGATTCGCACAGCAGGATGGCTGCGGCGTCGAGATCGTAGCCCGCGTTGACGAATTCCTCGACGGCGCGCGTGGCTGGCTTGTCCATCATCTCCAGGCCCGCGGGGATGATGCCCGCGGCAATGATGCCGGCCACCGCGTCGCCGCCTTTCACGACGTCGTCGAAACTGGCCATGATGACCTGCGCCGTTTGCGGCTTCGGGATGAGCTTGACGGTGACTTCGGTGACGATCGCAAACATGCCTTCGCTGCCGATCAGTACGGCCAGCAGATCGAGACCAGGCGCGTCGGGCGCGAGCGAGCCGAACTCGACGATTTCGCCTTCCATGGTCACGGCGCGCACGCGCATCACGTTATGCACCGTGAGACCGTATTTGAGACAGTGGACGCCGCCCGAATTCTCCGAGACATTGCCGCCGATCGTGCAGGCGATCTGCGACGACGGGTCCGGCGCGTAATACAAACCGTAAGGTGCGGCGGCTTCGGAGATCGACAGGTTGCGCACACCCGGTTGCACCGTGGCGGTACGTGCGTACGAATCAACTTCGACGATCTTGCGGAAGCGTGCGAGCGATACCACCACGCCGTGCCGGATCGGCATTGCGCCGCCGGACAGACCGGTGCCCGCGCCGCGCGGCACGATCGGCACGTCGAGGCGATGGCAGATCTGCACGATGCGCTGAACCTGCGATT
This sequence comes from Paraburkholderia dipogonis, assembly GCF_046027395.1. Lineage (GTDB taxonomy): Bacteria > Pseudomonadota > Gammaproteobacteria > Burkholderiales > Burkholderiaceae > Paraburkholderia > Paraburkholderia dipogonis_A. The sequence continues at coordinate 56,011 of NZ_JAQQEG010000011.1, forward strand.
CCGTCTCAGGCAACGCGACCGCGAGCGGCAGACGCCGATAGGCGGCGAGACCATCGCATTCGTACGCGACGGTGTCTTCTTCGCGATACAGCAAACAGTGGGTCGGCAATACGGCCATCAACGCCTGCACGACTTCGCGCTGGCGCTGGGCGAGTACTTCGGCCGTCAGTTCAGCGGGTGCGTTCATGTGACTTGTCTCCTCGTGCCTTTCAAGTCCAACGCGGCTGCCTTTCTAGCGCTGCCGCGCCTGAATACGCCTCATGCTGCCCAGGTGAAGATCTTGCCCGGGTTCATCAGATTGTGCGGATCGAGCGCGTGCTTGATCGAGCGCATGGTATCGACCGCGACTTCGCCGTGCTCTTCGAGCAGAAAGCCCATCTTGTGCAGGCCGACGCCATGCTCGCCCGTGCAGGTGCCGTCCATGCGCAGCGCGCGTTGCACGATGCGATGGTTCAGGCGCTCGGCTTCGACGAGTTCTTCCGGCTTGTTCGGATCGATCAGGATCGCGACGTGGAAGTTGCCGTCGCCGACATGGCCGACGATCGGGCAGGGCAGCGGCGACGCTTTCAGGTCCTGCTCGGTTTCCTCCACGCATTCCGCGAGACGCGAGATCGGCACGCAGACGTCGGTCGTGACCGCGCGGCAGCCGGGCTTCAACTGCAGCATGGCGAAATAGGCATTGTGGCGCGCGTTCCACAGACGGCTGCGGTCTTCCGGCCGGGTTGCCCATTCGAAGCCCTCGCCGGCATTCTGCGCGGCGATGTCCTGGACCAGTTCGGCTTGCTCCTTTACGCCGGCCTCGGTGCCATGGAATTCGAAGAACAGCGTGGGCGCTTCACGCAGCGTCAGATTCGAGTGGCGATTGATCGAGCGGATGGCGAGCGAGTCGACGAACTCGACGCGCGCAATCGGCACGCCGATCTGAATCGTTTCGATGACCGCGCGCACCGCATCGCCCATGGACGGGAACGCGCACACCGCTGCGGACACCGCTTCCGGTTGTGGATAGAGGCGCACGGTGATTTCCGTGATCACGCCGAGCGTGCCTTCCGAGCCGACGAACATACGCGTGAGGTCGTAACCCGCCGACGACTTGCGAGCCCGCGTGCCGGTTTTGATCACGCGGCTGTCGGCCAGCACCACGGTCAGGCCGAGCACGTTCTCGCGCATCGTGCCGTAGCGCACGGCGTTGGTGCCCGACGCACGCGTGGCCGACATGCCACCGATGCTCGCGTCCGCGCCCGGGTCGATCGGGAAGAAGAGACCCGTGTCGCGCAACGCCTCGTTTAACTGCTTGCGCGAGATGCCGGGTTCGACGGTGACCGTCAGGTCTTCGGCGTTGATCGACAACACCCGGTTCATTTCCGACAGATCGATCGATACGCCGCCTTGCACAGCGAGCAAATGCCCTTCGAGCGACGAGCCGTTGCCGTAAGGGATGATCGGGACGTTGTACTGGCCGCACAGTTTGACGACGGTTTGCACGTCTTCGGTCGTGCGTGCGAATACGACGGCGTCAGGCAGTTGCGGATCGAACGGCGACTCGTCGCGGCCATGATGGGCGCGCACGGCTTCGGACACGGACACGCGATCAGCGAAGACGGCTTTGAGCGCGTTGAGCAACTCGGCGGGAAACGGTCGGCGCAGCGGGGCCGGCGGCACGGGATGATTCACGCATGTCTCCTGGTATTTGGGGCGGTGCTGGTTTGCAGCATGTGTTTCATTTTACGCCGATCACCCGTGGGCCGGCGTTGCAGCCGGCCAGCGCTTCTATAATGGCGGCGACTTCACGATGCGCGCAATATGGATAAACGCGGTGGCTGATCGGGTTCGTTTCGAACCCCCTTGGCCAGTCCGAGCACACGGCGCGGCGCATCGTCACTGAATGTAAGGGAGACACCATGGGCAACCGCCTGAGCAAGATCGCCACCCGCACGGGCGACGACGGCACCACCGGTCTCGGCGACGGCAGCCGTGTGCGCAAAGACAGCGCCCGCATTGCCGCGATCGGCGACGTGGACGAACTCAACTCGAACCTCGGCGTGCTGCTGTGTGAAACTTTGCCGGACAAGGTGCGTGCAGCGCTCGTGGCGATCCAGCATGATCTGTTCGACCTTGGCGGCGAGTTGTGCATTCCCGGCCACACGATGATTACCGACCGGCAGCTCGCCCAGCTCGACGACTGGCTGGCCGACTACAACGCGGCTTTGCCGCCGCTGAAGGAGTTCATTCTGCCGGGCGGCTCGCGCGCGGCCTCGCTTGCGCATGTGTGCCGCACCGTGTGCCGCCGTGCCGAACGAGCGATCGTTGCGTTGGGCGAGCATGAACCCATCAACGCCGCGCCCCGCCAGTATGTGAACCGGCTGTCCGATCTGCTATTCGTGCTCGCGCGCGCGCTCAACCGTGCGGACGGCGGCACTGACGTGCTGTGGCAACACGAGCGCAACGCAGGCTAAAGGAGCACGGCCCGAGCGACACGCATGTGACAGCGTGACGACGCATGCAGCGTCACACGCATTGACGAGCTCCGCACGTTAGCCGACCGCCAGGGTGACCGGCTTGCCGATCCGGCTCATCATTTCCACCAACGTGTCGATGGTGAACTTGGTGGTCTTCTTGTTGACCACGTCGGACACGCGCGGGCGCGACACCATCAGAATTTCGGCCGCCTCGGCCTGCTTCAAATGATGCTGTTCGATCCAGGTGGACAGTTCCGTCATGAGCTGCTCCTTGAGCAGCCGCGTGTCGTTGATCTGTTTTTGCGACGCGGCATGCAGGCGCTTCGCCTCTTCAGCGGAAAAGCCGAGTTCGAGGAACAGATTGGCGCCCGGCTTGGTTACGTGACGAATTTTGGTGTCGATCGTCATTTGTTAAGTTTTCCTATTGTTAATGATGGCGCGATACCGCGTTTCGGCGATCTTCCTGTCATGCGGACCCAGCTTCTGCGTTTTCTTCTGGAGGCAATGCAGCACGTACAGCGCTTCCACAAACTTGGTCACGTACATAACGCGAAAAATGCCGTCTGCTTCCCTGATGCGAATCTCGCGTGTTCCGGGACCGATCGAGTCAAACGGTCTCCAGTCGTCAGGGTCGAGGCCTGCCTGAATCTTGCCGAGTTGAGACCCCGCTTGACGACGCATTTCCTCGGGAAAGGCGAGTAAATCGTGATAGCTGGAGCCTAGCCAGCGAATTTCTTTTTCCTGCTCCATAGCCACCTTTCATGTACAAAATATTATACGCAACGTTCATCCCGGTCAAGTCGAATTCGACCCGGTCATGAGTTGTTACGGTACAGAGGCGGTTAAAAGAGCACCATTCGTCCGTTCGGCTAACAAAAAACCCGGCTCATCCATCGAGCCGGGTTTTCCGTGCATCCACTGCTGCAATCAGCGTGGGTTTTTAGTTGCCGCTGCCGCGTGCCACACGGCGTTGTTTGACTGCGTCGGCGAGGCCTTCGAGCACGGCGACGCTTTCATCCCAGCCGATGCACGCGTCGGTGATGCTCTGGCCGTACGTCAACGCGCAGCCTTCCTGCAGATCCTGGCGGCCCGCCACCAGATGCGATTCCACCATCACGCCGACAATCCGTTCGTCACCCGAAGCAATCTGGCGGCCGATATCCGCGCAGACCGGAATCTGATTCTCGTGCTTCTTCGAGCTGTTCGCGTGGCTCGCGTCGATCATCAGACGCGCGGCGAGACCGGCCTTGCCGATGTCCGCGCACGCGGCATTGACGCTGTCCGCGTCGTAGTTCGGCGTCTTGCCGCCACGCAGGATGATGTGGCAGTCCTCATTGCCCGCGGTCGACACAATCGCCGAGTGGCCGCCCTTGGTGACCGACAGGAAATGGTGCGGCTGCGAGGCGGCCTTGATCGCGTCGACGGCGATCTTGACGTTGCCGTCCGTGCCGTTCTTGAAGCCGACCGGGCACGACAGGCCCGAAGCCAGTTCGCGGTGCACTTGCGATTCGGTGGTACGCGCGCCGATCGCGCCCCACGAGATCAGGTCGGCGATGTACTGCGGGCTGATCATGTCGAGGTATTCGGTGCCGGCCGGCAGGCCCAGTTCGTTGATGCGCAACAGCAGCTCGCGCGCGGTACGCAGGCCGTCGTTGATCTTGAAGCTGTTGTCCATGTGCGGGTCGTTGATGAGACCCTTCCAGCCCACCGTCGTGCGCGGCTTTTCGAAGTACACGCGCATCACGATTTCGAGTTCGCCGGCGAAGCGCTTGCGCTGCTCGATCAGACGCCCCGCGTATTCCATCGCCGCCTTCGTATCGTGAATCGAGCACGGTCCGATGATCACGATCAACCGGTCCTCCATGCCGTGCAGAATGCGATGCATCGCGGTGCGCGAGTTGTAGATCACGTCTGACACCGTTTCGTCGCAAGCGAATTCGCGGATCAGGTGAGCGGGCGGCGTGAGTTCTTTCAATTCGCGGATGCGGACATCGTCGGTATTGTGCGGGGGCATGTTGTTCTCCAATCGGTTCGTAGCGTGTTCGCGCGGGCAATCAGGGTTGCGATGAAGCAGCGATGCCTGAGCGGACGAGCATCAAAATTAAAGTTTCAAAGGCATGAGGCGAAAAAAAACCGCCAGGCTAGCTGGCGGTTTTTCGGGAATTCTCGGTGTCCTGCGTGCACTAACACCCCTCTCGATCCGCCAGCGGTCTGAGATGCCAAAAAAAGTAAAAATAAAACTTGGCGGACATGACGAATGAGGTCGCAGGTCAAAAAGGGTGAGTGACTTTATACCCCGGGCAAGCGGCGCTTGCAAGCTGCAGGGTCCAAAAATGCGGGAAATCCGCATACTTCGCGTGATGCGTGCACGAAGTATGCGTTTTCCGCCAAATCAGGCCGTGCCGCCGACCGTCATCTTGTCGATGCGCAGCGTGGGCTGGCCAACGCCAACCGGTACGCTCTGGCCTTCCTTGCCGCACACGCCGACGCCCGAATCGAGCTTCATGTCGTTGCCGATCATGCTGACGAATTTGAGCGATTCCGGGCCGCTGCCGATCAGCGTCGCGCCCTTCACCGGGTACGTGACCTTGCCGTTTTCGATCATGTACGCCTCGGAAGCCGAGAACACGAACTTGCCGTTGGTGATGTCGACCTGGCCGCCGCCGAAGTTCACCGCATACAAACCGTTCTTCACGGAAGCGATGATTTCCTGCGGATCCTTGTCGCCGTTGAGCATGTACGTGTTGGTCATGCGCGGCATGGGCAGCGCCGCATACGACTCACGGCGCGCATTGCCCGTGACCGGCATCTTCATCAGACGCGCATTCAGCGTGTCCTGGATGTAGCCCTTCAGAATGCCGTCCTCGATCAGCGTCGTGCATTGCGTCGGATTGCCTTCGTCGTCGATATTGAGCGAGCCGCGGCGGTTCGGCAGCGTGCCGTCATCCACCACCGTGACGCCCTTGGCGGCGACCTGCTCGCCGATCCGCCCCGCGAATGCCGACGAACCCTTGCGGTTGAAGTCGCCTTCCAGGCCGTGGCCAATCGCTTCGTGCAGCAGCACGCCGGGCCAGCCCGGTCCCAGCACGACGGTCATCGCGCCGGCCGGAGCGGGGCGCGCGTCGAGGTTCACCAGCGCCGCGTGCACGGCGTCGTCGACATAGCCCGACAGCACTTCGTCCGTGAAATAGGCGTAGTCGAAACGGCCACCGCCGCCGCCGCTGCCGATTTCGCGGCGGCCGTTCTGCTCGGCGATCACCGTGACCGACACGCGCACCAGCGGACGAATATCGGCCGCGAAGCCGCCGTCGCTGCGCGCGACCAGCACCACGTCGTATTCACCGGCGAGGCCGGCCATGACCTGCTGGATGCGCGGATCGCGGCCACGCGCCATCTGTTCGACACGCTCGAGCAGTTTGACCTTGGCGGTGGCGTCGAGCGAATGCAGCGGATCGGCCGGCAGGTACAGATCGCGCCCGGCGATGCCGGTCAGCGACGACGCCACCTTGATCTTCTGCTTGCCGCCGCCCGCCTTGGCGATCGAACGGGTGGCGAGCGCCGCCTGGCGGATCGCTTCGGGCGACAGGTCGTCCGAATAGGCGAAAGCCGTGCGGTCGCCCGATACGGCGCGCACGCCGACGCCCTGGTCGATGCTGAAGCTGCCAGACTTCACGATGCCTTCTTCCAGACTCCACGCTTCGCTGCGCGTGTACTGGAAATACAGGTCCGCGTAGTCGATCTTGTGCGTGAAGATTTCGGCGAGCGTGCGGGTGAGCAGGGATTCGTCGAGACCGTAGGGCGTCAGGAGGATGTCCTTGGCGGTGGCGAGATTACGGATACCGGGTTCGATGATGTTCATGCGAAGTATGTTCTGCTCGATACGAAGGATTCGGTTAGCGTCTCTGTCACACACTATGTGAGTAGGAGACGCCGCAGTTTCAATGTCACGCGGATGGATTTATCAACTGGGTCAGAGGAGTCAACTGAGTACACGATGACGCCAGGCGGGCAGACTCTGTCGCACTTCGTCGATGCGCGCACGCTCGAGATTGCCGGCGACCACGCCCGCGCCTTCATCGCGCACCGCGACGATTTCGCCCCACGGGTCGATCAGCATGCTGTGGCCCCACGTACGGCGGCCGTTTTCATGCTTGCCGCCTTGCGCCGCGGCCAGCACGTAACACTGGTTTTCGACCGCCCGGGCGCGCAGCAGCATTTCCCAATGCGCGCGGCCGGTCGTGTAAGTGAACGCCGACGGCACCACGATCAGCGCGCAGTCACCCATGCGCCGGTACAGCTCCGGAAAGCGCAGATCGTAGCAGACCGACAGGCCGACGCGGCCGAACGGCGCCTCGAAGGTGCGGACCTCGCCGCCGGGACAGATGGTGCGCGCCTCGTCGAACGATTCCTCGCCCTTTTCGAAGTTGAACAGATGGATCTTGTCGTAGCGCGCCGCCTCGGTGCCCTGCGGGTCGAACACCAGTGTGGTGTTCAGCACGCGCGAGGCTTCGGACGACATCAACGGCAGCGTGCCGCCGATCACCCAGACCTGGTGGCGGCGCGCGGCGTCGGCAAGAAAGCGCTGGATCGGACCGTCCTGATAGGGTTCGCGCACGGCAAGCTTGTCCGTGTCCTTGAAACCCATGAAGCAGAAGTATTCAGGCAGCAGGACGAGTTGCGCGCCCTCGGCGGCGGCTTCGGCGATCAGGCGCCCGGCTTCGGCCAGATTGCGCTCGCGATCCGGCGTGCTCACCATTTGCAGCGCGGCGACACGAAAGGCGCTTTCCAGAGAACCGCTGGAGACGGTTGAAGAGACGTGTGTTTCGCTCATGAGCGTTTCGAAAAACTCCCGGCAAGGCGGCGGCGCGAACCACTGCGCCGCATACGTCGTTCAAGGCTGGCTGGGGCCTTGGTGCGGCACGGCGCCAGTCTGGCCCATAAAGGGCCGGATACAGGCTCAGTGCGCTTCCACGGTCGAAGCCGGAGCGTCCATCTTACCGCGATCGCTCTGCACCCGCTCAACGTGCGGTTTCGACCACGAACCGGTGATCGCGTAATCCCGCGCGAACGCGTGCGAGACGGTCTGGCTAAAGGCCACATCGGCCACCAGCGCGCCCAGCCCGAGCAACGGATTGATGACCGCCGCGGCGATCACGCCGGCGCCGGCGCTGATCGTCGGCACGACCCGCACGTGCAGATCCTGGGTCTCCTGAGCGAGATCGACCGAGCCCTTCATCTCAGCGCGCGCCGGCGCGGTTACCAACTCGAAGTTCTCGGTGCGGCCGATGCCGTTGTGAATCTGCGCCGTGCCGGTGACGTGTTCGAACGGCAGGCCTTCGCCGATCACGTCGCGGAAGTTCATCGTGGCGAAGCGCGCAAGGCTTTGCAGGCTGAGCACGCCCAGCAGCTTGGCGACGCCCGGATCGACCTTGAGAATCTGGCCATGACGCAGATCGACGGCCAGGTTGCCGTTGAAGGTCGGATAGTCGATCTTGGTCGGGCCGCCTTGCCACACCACCTTGCCCGAGAGCGAGCCGCTGCCCGCCTTGAGCGTGCGCGGCTGGCCGAAGCGCTCCAGCAGCGCGCCGGCGTCCTTGATGTCGAGCTTGAAATCGAACACGGTGCGGCGCGGCGTGGCTTCGTCGGCGCTGTTGCCGAGGCCGGTCGAGGTGCGCCAGTTCGCGGTGGCGGTCAGCGTGGCGGCGGGGTTGGTGATGTCGAGTTTATCGAGTTGCCAGACCGGCACGCCGTCTTCCTCGAAGTTGTGCGCGTCGACTTCGAGACGGCCGATGTTGCGGTCGCGCACGATCAGCTCGTTGACCACCAGATCGATGGACGGCATGTTTTGCGCCGGCGCCGACATTGCCTGGCCGAGCAGGTCCTTGTCGGTGGCCGATGGAATCACGACGCGGGCAAAGCGCGCCTGCAGCGTGCCCGGCGACTCTTTCGTCGCGCCCGGCAGCCACGACACGTGGCCCGACACCTGGTTCGAGGCAATGTTCGCCTGCCATGTGCGGTCCGTATGCGACGCGCCGACGATCACGCTGTCCCAGTGCCGTTTGAGCAGCGTCAGCGTGCCGATGTGCAGCGCGAAGCGGCTCGGCAGGAATTGCGCGACGGTCGGGTTCTGCACAGCCGGCGTCACCGCGGCGGCCGCTTCTTTACTGCGTATTTGCGTGATCAGCGCGCGCCACGCGTCCGCGTCGAATTCGTCCAGGTCGACGGCGGCGATCACCCCTTCGGACGGCAGGTCGGCTGGCTTGTTCACGCCGACCGCGCCGCGCACGACCGTCGGCGTCGTTTTCGGCTGATAGCGCAGCAGATAGGTGGCGGCGACCGGGCCGAAGGTGAGATCGGCGCGTTCTACTCCCGCTTCGCCCGGTGTGGCGGACGGCCTGACGGCGAAACGCAGCGGCATCGGCGTGCCGACCGGCTTGTTGAACGGCGCGGGGAAGTCGAGCGCGAGGCCGGTCAGATCGGAGTTCGCCGTCACTTCGGGCAGTTGTCCCTTGGCGCCGCGCACGTTGAGCGCGTAGGGCGCGCTGCCGCTCATGCGCGTCAGCACCTGAGCGGCCGGGCCATGCAGGTTGAGGCCGCGCGCCGCGTCGACGGCGATATGGCCGCCGAGGTCGAGCGCATAGGTGCCGTCCTTCTTCAATCCGCCGTTCGCATGCACGTCGCCGCCGAGGAATTGTCCGGAGAGCCGGTCCACCTGCGCCGTGTGCTCGGTGAAATGGACCTTGCCCTTCAGTTGCGACAGCGGCGGCACGTTCTCGACGCTCAAGCGGTTGTTCTGGAAGCCGACCGCGCCTTCCACGGCGATGTGCGGCTTCGGCGTACGCGGCACCGTCAGCTGAAGCGCGAGCGACGCGGGTCCTTCGGCGCGCACCTTCTCAGTTTCATGCTTCGCCATGATGCCGAGCGAACTGGCGTTCACGTAGTCGAGCATGTCGGCGAGCGGCCCGCGGCCATCGCCTTTGATGACGAGACTCGACGCCTTGGTGCCGAGGTCCTCGATCCTGCCGTTGACGCCGATCAGCGCGACCTGCTTGTAATGCGCCCGGTCGATGTCGAAGCGCAGCACGTTCTGCTTGAGCTCGAACACGCCGTCGATGCCATCGAGCGCCGGCCACACGTTCGGCGTGCCATTCCTCATCTTGCGCGGCGGGAAGGGCGTCGGATCGAACTTGCCGCCCTTGAACGGCGCAACGATATGGAACAGCCCGGCGCTCGGATCGCGCGAGTAGGGGAATTTGGTCAGGTCGCCATGCACCTCGATGGTCGCGCCGTGCGACATGCCGGCCTGCAAGCCATGGCCGAGATAGACGCGCAGCTTTTCGCTGATGCTGGTCGGCAGATAACGGACGATGCGCGTCACCTGCGCGCGCTGGAAGTCGGCTTTCAGATCGAGCGAGCCGCGTCCGTGGCCCGGATTGCTGTAATCGGCCGAGGCGGTGGCTGCGACGTCGGCGTTCGAGACGCCGAAATCGGCCAGCTTCACGGTGAAGGCCGGGCGGTTCTCACCCGGCGCCTTCGGCGCAATGGTCCAATCGACGCGGCCATGCAGATGGTCGAGCTTCAGGCGCGGATCGTCGAACACGCCCGGCAGCGTAATGGCGACATTGGAGGTGTTGAGCAGGGCGGTGCCGTGGGTCTCGTCGGCATCCACGTTGCCCCACAGATTCTCGATGCCGGGAATGCCCGCGCGCGGGTGATTCAGTGGCGTGAGCCCCGGCGGCGGTTCCTGAGCGGCGACGCTGATGCCCTGCAGATCGCCCTTGAAGCGATAGTGTTCGATCGGCTCGGCGCCGCTCGGTCGGCGGTCGCTGCCTGCTTCGCCGGACTCCGGTTTGCCGCGCTCGACTTCGATCACATAATTGGCGACCAGACCGCGTGGATTGAAGCGCACCAGACTGTTCAGGAGGCGCCGCGGCAGCGGCAACGCGCGGCTGAATTCGGCGAGGATGCCGAGGTCGACCCGATCGCCGCTCACGCTGACGAGCTGCCCGTGTTGCTGCGAGGCGGTCCGGTAACGTCCGTTCAGCGTGGTGAGCGCGAGCGTGCGGGTGAGCGGCGTGCCGTCGTCGAGCGGCGGCTGGCCGAGTTCGGCGTGCAGATTGGTCAGTTGCAGTCTGTAGTCGCCTTGGTCGGCTTCGAGGCGCCACGAGAAATTGGCGACCGGCACCAGCAGCTTCGGCTGGGTCGGACGCACCCGCAGGGCGACGTCGGTGCCGGCGAGTTGGCCGCCCGCCGACTTCATGCGCCCGTCGGCGAAGTCGATCCAGATGGCGTTGTCGATACGGCCGGCAAACGTCTCGATCGGGAAATTGACGTAGCGCGCGAGCGTCGGCAGATCGACCGGGCCGGTCGAGACGTACACCTGGCCGGTCCAGTTGATCGGCTTGCCGATCGCGGAGAGTGGCGCGTGTTTGAAGTGCGTGCGGAAATCGATCGGGCCGTGCAGGACCTGGCCGTCGGCGGGCGCCTGCAGCGCGAGGCGGTGATCGTAGCCGTCGTTGAGAATCGCGATGCGGATGTCGCGCAGCGCCAACTCCGGCGCGTCATGCTGCGCATCGCGCCAGCGCAGCGCGCCGCCGCGCACCACGATCGCCTGCTGACGCAGTAGCCAGGTCGACAGGGTGTCGTTGCCGCTATGGCGAGTCGGCACCGGCACGCCCGCCACTGAAAGCACGCCGTCGCTGCTGCGTGACACCAGCACGTCCGGCTGATCGACGATCAGGCTGGACAGCGCGGGATGAAACTGCCAGAGCGACCGCCACGAGAGCGTGGCGGTGGCGTGCGGGATCGTCAACGCGGCTTTGCCGTCGTGATCGCGGATGACGAGGTCGGTAACATCGAGGCCCGGCTGGAAGCTGCTCCAATGCGGCGCCAGTTTGCCGATGGTGAACTGCGCGTGCAGCTTTTCTGAGACGGCGGCTTCGATGCGCGGCCGGAACGAGTCGACGCGCGGCAGGACCACATAGCGCAAGCCGAGAAACAGAGCCATCGCAATGAAGTACAGGACCAGCGCGAGCGCGAGGACCACGTGCAAGGTCCGACGCAGCACGATGTGGTCGCTTCCGCTCACAGGCCGGACTTGCACAGTTTCGTGCGGGTCGGCGGATTCGTTTCGCTCGGACATGCTGCGGCGGGTGGGCGTATGGTAGTTTTGCGAATTAACGACGAAATGTAACACACGGGAAAGCGTAGGCGGACCTCCTGCAAACCCTGTCTGCATGCCGTCTCGCGACTTGCGCGAGGCCGCCGCAACCGTGTACTACCGCGAACTGAACCACGCTGATCAAGCAACGAGCGAGCCAGACCCTTGATGACTGACGCCACTCTCCTGAGTTCCAACTATTCACACTATGCGGCGCGCGCCGCGGCGGCCCGTCCGCAACTCGTGGCGCACGTGGCGGCGCTGGCGTCCGGGCCGCTCACGCGCGAGCGCATCGACGCGCGTTTCGACGCCTTGTGCGCCGAGGCGGCCGGCGCGGCCGATGCGCCGTTGAGTGAGGATGCACTCAAACGGGCCTTGCGCCAATTGCGCACCGAGGTCTTTTGCGCCGTGATGGAGCGTGATCTGGCCGGTGAGGCGGACGTCGCCGAAGTCACCGGCGCGATGACCGACCTGGCGGAGACGACTATCCAGCGCGCGCTCGCGGTCCTCTCCGTCGAACTCGAAACGCTGTACGGCGAGCCGCGTGGACCGCAAGGCGAGCGGCTCTCGCTCGGCGTGGTGGGCATGGGCAAACTTGGCGGGCGCGAACTGAACGTGTCGTCCGATATCGACTTGATCTTCATTTACGAAGAGGACGGCGAGACCGCCGGCGGCCAGCGTTCGCCGATCGCCACGCAGGACTTCTTCACGCGCCTCGGCAAGCGCCTGATCGGCGCCCTCGCCGAAGTGACCGGCGATGGTTATGTGTTCCGCGTCGATATGCGGCTGCGGCCGAACGGCGACTCGGGGCCGCTCGTGTGCAGTCTCGGCATGCTCGAAGAGTATTTCTACGTGCAAGGCCGCGAGTGGGAGCGCTATGCGTGGATCAAGGGGCGTCTCGTGTCCGAAGCCGCGAGCGATGCGGCGCAGCGGCTGCAGAAGCAGCTCGATGCGATCGTCACGCCGTTCGTCTATCGCCGCTATCTCGACTTCGGCGTGATCAGCGCGATTCGCGCGCTGCATCTGCAGATTCGCCAGGAGGCGCAGCGGCGTGCGTCGATGCGGCCCGACAAGGCCGACGACATCAAGCTCGGGCGGGGCGGCATCCGCGAAATCGAATTCAGCGCGCAGGTGTTCCAGTTGATCCGTGGCGGCCAGGACGCGGGCTTCCGCGTGCGGCCGACACTTGCCGTACTGCGTCACGCGGCTACGCATGGGCTGATCGACACGTCGGTGTGCGTGAAGCTGTCGCAGGCGTATCGCTTCCTGCGCGAACTGGAGCATCGGCTGCAATACCGCAACGATGCGCAGACCCATGCGATGCCGGTCGATCCCGAGGAACGCGCGGCGCTCGCTCATGCGATGGGTTGCGACGACTACGCCGCGCTGATGGCCAGGCTCGATGCGCATCGCGAATTCGTCGAACAGCAGTTCGATCAGATTTTCGCGGACAAGATAAGCGGCCGCGACGGCTGTGGCGCACCCGAAGACGGCGCCGGCGTGTGGGTCTGGAGCAGCGCGCTCGCCGACGACAGCGCCGACGAAGCCCTGCAGGCGCGCCTCGTCGAACTCGGCGTGGCCGAACCGGGCGAACTGCTCGCCCGGCTGCGCGCGGTGTGGCAGTCGTCGCGTTATGCGGGGCTGGCCGAGCGCAGCCGGCAACGTTTCGATATCGTCGCGCAACGGGCGCTTGAAGCCGCGCGTACGCTGGAGCCTGCCGAGCGGCGCGGCGATACGGTGGCGCGGTTCTTCGACCTGCTCGAAGCAGTGAGCCGACGCGGCGCGTATCTGGCGCTGCTCACCGAATATCCGCAGGCGTTGCATCGCGTGTTGTCGGTGCTCGGCGCTTCGCGCTGGGCGGCCGGCTACCTGATCCGCCATCCACAATTGCTCGACGAATTGCTGGACGACGAAGCAATCAACAGCCCGTTCGACTGGCCCGAATTCAAGCGCACGCTGCGCCTGCGTCTGGCCGCGGCGGACGGCGTCGAGCAGCAGATGGACCTGTTGCGCCATGCCCACCAGGCCGAGGTGTTTCGCATTCTGCTGATCGATCTGGCCGGCAAGCTGAGCGTCGAACATGTGAGCGACCGGCTGTCCGAACTCGCCGATGCCGTGCTCGACGTCACGCTCCAGGCCGTCTGGAACCAGTTGCCGAAACGCCATCGCGAGGTGCCGCGTTTCGCGGTGATCGCGTACGGCAAGCTGGGCGGCAAGGAACTGGGCTATGCGTCCGACCTCGACGTGATCTTCCTCTACGACGACCCCGACGACGCGGCAGCCGACGTCTACTCCACTTACACCCGCCGGCTGATCACCTGGCTCACGACTGCAACCGGCGCCGGAACCCTGTTCGACGTCGACTTGCGCCTGCGGCCGAACGGCGAGTCGGGCCTGCTCGTCACCGATCTGGACGCGTTCCGCCGTTACCAGCTGCGCGAGGGCGACGCGGCCAATACGGCGTGGGTATGGGAGCACCAGGCATTGAGCCGCGCGCGTTACTGCGCAGGCGATGCCGAGATCGGCGCGAAGTTCGAGGCTATCCGTGAACAGGTGCTGACCACGCCGCGCGAAGCGGCGCCGCTGATGAAGGAGATCGTCGAGATGCGGGCGCGCGTCGAAGCGGGGCATCCGAACCATACGGCGCTGTTCGATCTGAAGCACGATAGCGGCGGCATGGTGGATATCGAATTCACCGTGCAGTACTGGGTCCTGTTGCACGCGGCGAGCGATCCCGAGCTGATCCGCAATACCGGCAACATCGCGTTGCTGCGGGAAGTGTCGCGCTTCGGCCTGATGAGCGAGGCGGAAGCGGAGACAGTCGGTGCGGCGTATCGGACGTACCGCAAGTTGCAGCACCAGTTGCGGCTGGATGGGATGGAGAAGGCGCGAGTCGAGCCGGCGCTGGTGGCCACCGAGCGTGAAGCGGTGCTGCGGCTGTGGAAGCGGGTGTTTGGTTAAACGCGCGCGAGGGTTTCTCAAGCGGGGTCTGTTTGCCGGCGCTTCGAGCGGCGGCGTGAGCGAGGTCGCGGCCTTCAGTCTGCCAAGCGGGCGACGCGCCCGGCGACTTACCCTTAGCCGTCGCTTGTCGCCGCCAGTGCTCCGATCGCGAGTCGCAGATGGCGAGGGCATCCCCTGCCAACGAACAACTACGCCGCCAGCATTTCCTTCGCATGCTTGCGTGTGGTCGGCGTAATCTCCAACCCGCCGAGCATCCGCGCGACTTCCTCGACGCGGCTCGCCTTGTCGAGCGAGGTCACGCTGCTGACCGTGCCGCCTTTGCCATTGCCCGCTTTCGCCACCTGGAAATGATGGTCGCCGCGCGCGGCAACTTGCGGCAAGTGCGTCACGCACAGCACCTGGCGCTGTTCGCCGAGCTGATGCAAAAGCCGTCCGACCACTTCGGCGACGCCGCCGCCGATGCCCGTGTCTACTTCGTCGAAGATCAGCGTGGGTGTCGGGCTGGCGGCGCTGGCGATCACGGCGAGCGCGAGGCTGATCCGCGCCAGCTCCCCGCCCGAGGCGACCTTGGCAAGCGGCCGCAGCGGCACGCCGGCATGACCGGCGACGCGGAACTCGACCTGTTCGAGCCCATGCGCGCCGCCTTCGGGCAGCGGCACCAGCGCGACTTCGAAGCTGCCGCCTTTCATCGACAGTTCCTGCATGCCCGTGGTGACCGCCGCGCCCAGTGCCTTGCCGGCCTTGGCGCGCGCCTTCGAGAGTTTCTTCGCCTCGGTCAGGAAGTCTTCCTTGGCTTTAACTTCGGCGGCGTGCAGGCTGTCGAGGTCGGCGGCCGCGTCGAGCGCGGCCAGTTGCGCGCGACGCGCCTCGTGTTCCTCAGGCAGCGTTTCCGGCTTCAGACGGAACTTGCGCGCGGCCGAATGCAACGCGTCGAGACGCTTTTCGACCTGCGCGAGCCGGTCCGGATCGAGTTCGAGCTTTTGCGCGTAATGACTCAGCGAATAGGCCGCTTCCTGCAACTGGATTTCGGCCGGCTCGAGCGCGGCCAGCACGTCGTTCAAGGCCGGATCGATCTCCGCCAGATCGCGCACCTTCGAGACGATCGAGGACAGATGCGTGATCATCGCCTCGTCCGATTCTGACAGCGCGCCAAGTGCGCCTTGCACACCGTCGATCAGATTGGCCGAATGCGACAGCCGCCGGTGCTCGGCGTTGACCTCTTCCCACTCGCCCGGCTGCGGCGCGAGCTTGTCCAGTTCGGTGAGCTGCCAGGCGAGGCGCTCGCGTTCCAGTTGCAGTTCGCGGTCACGCGTTTGCGCGTGTTCGATCGCCTGAACCTTCTCGCGCCACGCGCGCCATGCCCGCGTGACGGTTGCCGCGATGTCGGACAGGCCGGCGTGGGTGTCGAACAATTCGCGCTGCGCGTCGGGGCGCATCAGCAACTGGTGCGCGTGCTGGCCATGAATGTCCACCAGCATTTCGCCGACCTCGCGCAACTGCGCGAGCGTCGCCGCGGTGCCGTTGATAAAGGCCCGCGAGCGGCCGTTGGCATCCACCACGCGCCGCAGCATCACCGTGCCGCCGTGATGGCCGTCGTCGCCGGTCGTGGCGAGCGCCTGCTCGTCGAGCCATTGCTCGACCTGCGCGTGGGTCTCGAACTCCGCGGTGATGTCGGCGCGGCTTTCGCCGGTGCGCACGACGTTCGCATCGGCGCGGGCGCCGAGCGCGAGCGCCAGCGCGTCGATCAGGATCGACTTGCCGGCACCGGTTTCGCCGGAGAAAACAGTAAAGCCGCTGTCGAATTCGAGATCGAGCGCGGCGACGATGACGAAGTCGCGTATCGAGAGGTGGCGAAGCATGGAGGTCGTCTGGTGAGCGTGATAGTCGGGTTTCGGCAGCGGCGGCGTTCGCGTTCCGGTGTTCTTGCCGCTCAGGGCTTGGGGTCTTCTTCGTGCGACGGGTATTCGTTCCAGTGCAGCTTCTTGCGCAGCGTGGCGAAGTAGCTGTAGCCGACGGGATGCAGCATCGGCACCGTATGACGCGAGCGGCGCACTTCGATCGTGTCGCTCAGTTCGAGCGACGTGAACGACTGCATGTCGAAATTGACGTTCACTTCGCGCCCCGAGACGATCTGGATGCTCACCTTCGAGTCGTCCGGCAGCACGATCGGCCGGTTCGACAGCGCGTGCGGCGCGATCGGCACCAGCACGATGCCCTGCAATTGCGGATGCAGAATCGGCCCTTGCGACGACAGCGCGTAAGCGGTCGAGCCAGTGGGCGTGGCCACGATCAGACCGTCCGAGCGCTGGTTGTACATGAAGCGGCCGTCTACCGAGACATGCAGTTCCGCCATGCCCGAAAAGCCGCTGCGGTTGACCACGACGTCGTTGAAGGCGAGCGCGTGATAGATCGGATTACCGCCGCGCATGATGCGCGCTTCGAGCAGCACGCGTTCTTCGCGCTCGAAATTGCCGGACAGCATTTGCGGCACGATCTCGCGCATGTCGGAGATCGGAATGTCTGTAATGAAGCCCAGCCGCCCGTGGTTGATGCCGATCAGCGGCGTGCGGTACGGCGCAAGCTGGCGGCCGATGCCTAGCATGGTGCCGTCACCGCCCAGCACCACGGCGACGTCGGCGCGCGCGCCGATCTCGGCGGGACGCAGCGCCGGATAGTCGGTGACGCCGATCTCGGCGGCGGTGTCGGCTTCGAACACGACCTCGAAGCCGCGCTTCGCGATGCACGAGGCGAGCGCGGTCAACGGCTCGGCGATGCCCGGCGTATTGTTGCGCCCGACGAGCGCGACGGTCTTGAACTGGCTGGTCACTTGCATGCCGGCATTACACCATAGGTAGGGCCTGAAAAGAACCGCAGACAGACCCGGTAGCGGGCCGGCGCGCGCGGGCCGTCAGCGCATCTCGCGATTATCGTTAGAATGGTGAAGCCTTGATGACATGTGCGCCGGTTAAAGTGCGGCGGGGTGCCGGCAAGCGGGCCGCCCAGAAGGTGGTCCGCAAGGTGGTCCGCAAAGCGCCGGGCGGAATGCCGGCTAGCAGGCCGGACCGAAGGCAATGCGCCACCTTGGCAAGTGGCGGCGCGTTCGTCAGGGATGGGCGCCCCTAGCGCTCGCGGTAGTCGTGCCATTGAGCTAAAATTTTCCGTCATGCTAGATCCTCGCGCACAAACCCTCCTCAAAACGCTGATCGAGCGCTACATCGCCGAAGGTCAGCCGGTCGGCTCGCGCACGTTGTCGCGCTATTCGGGCCTCGAACTGAGTCCCGCAACGATCCGCAACGTGATGTCCGACCTCGAGGACCTGGGGCTCGTGATCAGTCCGCATACTTCTGCGGGCCGCATTCCCACGCCGCGCGGCTACCGCCTGTTCGTGGACACCATGCTGACAGTGGAGTCCGCCGCGGACGAAGAAGCCGTGACGCGTACCGTCAAGACTACGCTGCAGGCAGGCGAGCCGCAGAAAATCGTCGCGGCGGCGGCCAGCGTGCTGTCCAACCTGTCCCAGTTCGCCGGCGTGGTGCTCACGCCGCGGCGCAGCCACGTGTTCAAGCAGATCGAGTTCATGCGTTTGTCCGACAAGCGCATTCTGCTGATCATCGTCACGCCGGAAGGCGATGTGCAGAACCGCATCATGGCGACCCAGCGCGATTTCTCGCCGTCGCAACTGGTCGAAGCGTCCAACTACATCAACGCCCACTTCGCCGGCCTTTCGTTCGACGACGTGCGCCGCCGCCTGCGCGAAGAAATCGACGAGCTGCGCGGCGACATGACCACGCTGATGCACGCCGCCGTCACGGCCAGCACGGACGAATCCGACACGGGCGAGACCGTACTGATTTCCGGCGAGCGCAACCTGCTCGAAGTAGCCGACCTTTCGTCGGACATGGCGCGCTTGCGCAAGCTGTTCGATGTGTTCGACCAAAAGACCAGTCTCCTTCAATTGCTCGACGTGTCGAGTCACGCGGCGGGTGTGCAGATTTTCATCGGCGGCGAGTCGAATCTCGTACCGATCGAGGAAATGAGCGTGGTCACCGCGCCGTACGAGGTGAATGGCAAGATCGTCGGCACGCTCGGCGTGATCGGGCCGACCCGCATGGCCTACAACCGCGTGATTCCGATTGTGGACATCACCGCGCGCCTGCTTTCCCTGACTCTCAGCCAGCAATAAACAGCTTCGACTCCTGGCCGCAGCGGTGCCTGCTGCAAATAATGCGTGACCGCGCGCGGCTTGCCAATTGGCCGAATGGCCAGGGGTGTCCGGCGGACCGGTGCATGAACCGCGCCGCTATAATGAATCCCACCTGAACCGACTCTCCGCCAAAACCGGTTACTTCTGCTGCCTATGCGCTTCGACCTCGAGCGGCCCTCACAGAACGCCACGTCACACCGTGTCGCCGTGCTGCTGATCAATCTCGGCACGCCCGACGCGCCGACGCCGCGCGCGGTCCGCCGCTATCTCGCGCAGTTTCTGTCCGATCCGCGCGTGGTCGAAATTCCGGCGCTGCTCTGGCAGATCATCCTGCGGCTGCTGATTTTGCCGGTTCGGGGCCGCGCCTCCGCCAAGAAGTACGCCGCGGTGTGGATGCCCGAAGGCTCGCCGCTGCGGGTCCACACGGAGAAGCAGGTGGAAGGCTTGCGCCATCTGCTGCAATTGAACGATTACACCGTGCTGGTCGATTACGCGATGCGCTACGGCACGCCGGGCATTCCGGCCATGCTGAACCAGCTCAAGCTGGCGGGCGCCGAGCGCGTGCTGCTGATGCCCATGTATCCGCAGTATTCGTCGTCGACCACCGCCACCGCATTCGACGACGCCTTTTCGGCGCTCAAGCGCATGCGCAATCAGCCGGAGATCCGCACGGTGCGCCAGTACGCCGATCATCCGGCCTACATTGCGGCGCTTGCCGCGCAGGTGCATCACTATTGGCATCAGCACGGCCGGCCGGATTTCGCCGCGGGCGACAAGCTGGTGCTGAGTTTTCACGGCGTGCCCAAGCGCACGCTGGATCTCGGCGACCCGTACCACGAGCAATGCCAGCAAACTGGCGCGCTGCTGATGCAGGCGCTCGAACTGACGCAGGTGGAATGCCGCATCACGTTCCAGTCGCGCTTCGGCAAGGCCGAATGGCTGCAGCCGTACACGGCGCCCACGCTAAAGGAACTGGGCGCGGCGGGTGTGCGGCGCGCCGATGTGTTCTGTCCGGGCTTTACGGCCGACTGCCTTGAAACCATCGAGGAAATCGGCATGGAAGTGCGCGACGAATTCCTCCACGCGGGCGGCAAGGATTTCCATCGGATTCCCTGCCTGAACGCTTCGCAAGCGTGGATTGCCGCGCTGGGCGAAATCGTCGCGCAGAATCTGCAGGGCTGGCCAGTGCAGGCGCTGCCGGTGCCGCATACGACGGGAGCTTGAACAGGCTCATGAATTACAGGATTTCAACTGAAGCAGGCGCGAAGCTGCGCATCGACAAATGGCTTTGGGCGGCGCGCTTCTTCAAGACGCGCTCGCTCGCGGCGGACGCCGTCGAAAAAGGGCATGTGCGCATTGGCGGCGCCAGCGTCAAGCCGGCTAAAGACGTGCGGGTCGGCGACCTGGTTGAGATCGAGATCGAGCGGATCGTGTGGCAGGTGGAAGTGCTGGGCGTGTGCGACGTGCGCGGCCCGGCGAGCGTCGCGCAGACGCTTTACGCGGAAACCGAAGCGAGCAAGGTGAAGCGGCAGGTCGAACAGGAGCGGCGCAAGACGTATCGCGAGCCGGCGGCCGCGTTGCACGGCCGGCCGACCAAACGCGACAGGCGCACTATCGACAAACTTTCAGGTGGGGGTTGAACAGCTGTTCCATGGTCGCGTGCACACCGCCGTATTCGGTAGTGTGGTCGTTGACAGCCCCGGACATGCAGATGGTCGTGGTGCCCGCAATCAGAACCAATGCGACCACCGAGATTGCAAAGGTCAGTTTCACGGTACTCCCCTCGGGAAGGTTCAGGATAAAGACGGGCGAATCGGGTGGAAATTGCAATATGTCGGAAAGGTTTACGTCAGATTAGGGTTAACGCGTCTTTTCCGATGCTTTAATGGAGCATAGGCCAGTTGTCGGCCGCACTCAATCTCAATCTGATTGCGCAGCAAAAATGGTTGTAACCGGGCATTTCTGCCGCACGTCCGTGGTACGAAAAGATCCGGGAGAACCGCTTGAAATGGTTGTTCCCGGCCTCATCTGCCGTTCTGATTTGCGGTGACTCGCGAAGTTGTCTGTCGCGATTTTGCAACGCACAAACCGCGCCAGGTTTGATGCGCTGCCTGCCACCGTGGCTTTTACCTCGCTTTCACCCATTTAACGACTTTCAGCGACATGGAAAACACGCAAGAGAACCCGACGAGCCAGAATCCCACGCCCGCCGACGAAACCGCGCGCCAGGCCGCCGAGGCCGCGGCACCTCAGCAGGAAGCGGCGGCCAACGCCGCGACCGACTCGCCGGCCAACGCCGAGCAAGCGGCCTTGGCCGAAGCTGAAGCGAAAATCGCCGAGTTGCAGGAAAGCTTCCTGCGGGCCAAGGCTGAAACCGAAAACGTCCGCCGCCGCGCTCAGGAAGACGTCGCCAAGGCGCACAAGTTTGCGATCGAGAGTTTCGCCGAGCATCTGCTGCCGGTGATCGACAGCCTCGAGGCAGCCGTTACCCACTCGTCCGACGATCTGCAGAAGGTGCGCGAAGGCGTCGAACTCACGCTGCGCCAGCTCACCGGCGCGCTGGAAAAGGGCCGCGTTGTCGCCCTGAATCCGATTGGCGAGAAGTTCGACCCACACCGCCATCAGGCCATTTCCATGGTGCCGGCCGAGCAGGAGCCGAACACGGTGGTGGCCGTGCTGCAAAAGGGCTTCGTGATCGCCGATCGGGTGCTGCGTCCGGCACTCGTGACCGTCGCCGCACCGAAGTAAACGCCAGAAGGCTTGGTAAGCCGTTTCGTCCGGCAGGCAGCGTCACGACCAGCTTTCCCATCGACGCCACCGCGTTCGGCGTCTTCGATATGCGGGAACTCAGCGTCGAGTCATTCGATGCCGGGCGAGCATCGCGAACTGGTCCGGCGGGTCATGCTGCACGGCGTGCCCACATGGTTCTTCTTTTACCGCGGCAAGCGGCTCGGCCGGGCTACCGGCTGGCACGGCCTTAGGCAGTGTCAGGCTGCGGTCACGGCCGCACGGGAGAGGATTTGGGCAGGCAATGCGGCCAAAGCGGTCAACGCCGCGAGCGTCCCGCAGGCTAATGGAACAAATTTGGGTAAAAGTTCGCCCGATTGAAAAAAATTAAAGACCGCATCGCAAAAGAGGTCTTGAAAACGATGCGGACGCACTTATGTTGAGTGCAGGTAGGAATTGAGAGCGGATCGCCTTACCGCCAGCTGGGCAAACAAGGCGCTTCCCGCAGCGATCAAAGTTAGGAGATTAGTAAAAATGGGCAAAATCATCGGCATCGACCTCGGCACGACCAACTCGTGCGTGGCGATCATGGAAGGCAATTCGGTCAAGGTGATCGAGAACTCGGAAGGCGCGCGCACCACGCCGTCGATCATCGCTTATATGGAAGACGGCGAGATTCTCGTCGGCGCACCTGCGAAGCGTCAGTCGGTCACGAACCCGAAGAACACGCTGTACGCGGTCAAGCGCCTGATCGGCCGCCGCTTCGAAGAAAAAGAAGTGCAGAAAGACATCGCGCTGATGCCGTACAAGATCATGAAAGCCGACAACGGCGACGCATGGATCGAAGTGCGCGACCAGAAGCTCGCGCCGCCGCAAATCTCGGCGGAAACGCTGCGCAAGATGAAGAAGACCGCTGAAGACTACCTCGGCGAGCCGGTCACGGAAGCCGTGATCACGGTTCCCGCGTACTTCAACGACAGCCAGCGTCAGGCTACCAAAGATGCAGGCCGCATCGCCGGTCTGGAAGTGAAGCGGATCATCAACGAACCGACCGCAGCCGCTCTGGCCTTCGGTCTGGATAAGGCTGAAAAGGGCGACCGCAAGATCGCGGTGTATGACCTGGGCGGCGGTACGTTTGACGTGTCGATCATCGAAATCGCTGACGTCGACGGCGAGATGCAATTCGAAGTGCTCTCCACGAACGGCGATACGTTCCTGGGCGGTGAAGACTTCGACCAGCGCATCATCGACTACATCATCGGCGAGTTCAAGAAGGAACAAGGCGTCGATCTGTCGAAAGACGTGCTCGCGCTGCAACGCCTGAAGGAATCGGCTGAAAAGGCCAAGATCGAACTGTCGTCGAGCCAGCAAACCGAAATCAACCTGCCGTACATCACGGCCGACGCGTCGGGTCCGAAGCACTTGAACCTGAAAATCACGCGCGCCAAGCTGGAAGCGCTGGTTGAAGAACTGATCGAACGCACGATCGAACCGTGCCGCACGGCGATCAAGGACGCAGGCGTGAAAGTCGGCGAAATCGACGACGTGATTCTGGTCGGCGGTATGACCCGCATGCCGAAGGTGCAGGAAAAGGTCAAGGAGTTCTTTGGCAAGGATCCGCGCCGTGACGTGAACCCGGACGAAGCCGTGGCCGTGGGCGCCGCGATCCAAGGCCAGGTGTTGTCCGGTGACCGCAAGGACGTTCTGCTGCTCGACGTGACCCCGCTGTCGCTCGGCATCGAAACGCTCGGCGGCGTGATGACGAAGATGATCAACAAGAACACCACGATCCCGACCAAGCACGCACAGGTCTACTCGACGGCTGACGACAACCAGGGCGCCGTGACGATCAAGGTGTTCCAGGGCGAACGCGAAATGGCAGCGGGCAACAAGCTGCTGGGCGAGTTCAACCTGGAAGGCATTCCGCCGGCACCGCGCGGCACGCCGCAGATCGAGGTGAGCTTCGATATCGACGCGAACGGCATTCTGCACGTCGGCGCGAAAGACAAGGCGACCGGCAAGGAAAACCGCATCACGATCAAGGCGAACTCGGGTCTGTCCGAAGCCGAAATCGAGAAGATGGTGAAGGACGCCGAAGCGAACGCGGAAGAAGATCACAAGCTGCGTGAACTGGCCGATGCCCGCAACCAGGGCGACGCGCTGGTCCACAGCACGAAGAAGGCGCTCACCGAATACGGCGACAAGCTGGAAGCTTCCGAGAAGGAAAAGATCGAAGCCGCGCTGAAGGACCTCGAAGAAACGCTGAAGAGCGGTTCGAGCGACAAGGCCGCGATCGAAGCCAAGATCGAAGTGGTCGCAACCGCCTCGCAGAAGATGGGCGAGAAGATGTACGCCGACATGCAGGCCGCGCAAGGTGCGGAAGCAGCGGCAGCGGGCGCGGCAGGCGCGGGTGCAACGGCCGGTGGCGCGAGCCAGCAGCAGGACGACGTGGTCGACGCCGAGTTCAAGGAAGTCAAGAAAGACTAAAGCCAGGTCGCATTCCGACCGTAAAGCCGCACACAGCCTTGTGTGCGGCCTGGCTGCACCAGAGACTGCGCCTACTTTGTCTGACGGTAGGACTGCAGAAACGTGCAAGAGCGGTTATCACGCCTGGCGAGCCTTTTAGGCTCTCCGGGCACATTTGTTTTATGGAGGGCGTTGTTTTGAGCCGCATTCAGGCGGCACGAAACGGCGGCCGGACGAGTCGTGAGACTCCAGCATTCAAGAGGAGCCACCGTGCGCATTGCGCGAGTGGCGTTGAACCGATATGGCGAAACGGGATTACTACGAGGTTCTGGGCGTCGCAAAGAACGCGAGCGACGACGAAATCAAGAAGGCTTATCGCAAGCTGGCGATGAAGCACCACCCCGACCGCAATCCGGGCAACAAGGATGCGGAAGAGCATTTCAAAGAGGTGAAGGAAGCCTATGAAATGCTGTCGGACTCGCAAAAGCGTGCCGCGTACGATCAGTACGGCCACGCGGGCGTCGATCCGAACATGGGCGGTGCCGGGGCGCAAGGCTTCGGCGGGTTTGCCGATGCATTCGGCGATATTTTCGGCGACATCTTCGGCCAGGCGGCCGGTGGCGCCGCACGCGGCGGCGGACGCGCCGGCCCGCAGGTGTATCGCGGCGCTGATCTGCGCTACAGCATGGAAATCACGCTGGAACAGGCCGCACACGGCTACGACACGCAGATTCGCGTGCCGAGCTGGGTCTCGTGCGAAGTCTGTCACGGTTCGGGCGCCAAGCCCGGCACCAAGCCGGAAACCTGCCCGACCTGTAGCGGTTCGGGTTCGGTGCGGATGTCGCAAGGCTTTTTCAGCATTCAGCAAACCTGCCCGAAGTGCCACGGCACCGGCACCTACATTCCTGACCCGTGCGGCCACTGCCACGGCGCGGGCAAGGTGAAGGAAACCAAGACGCTGGAAGTGAAGATCCCGGCAGGTATCGACGACGGCATGCGTATCCGTTCCGCCGGCAACGGCGAGCCGGGTATCAACGGCGGGCCGTCGGGCGATCTGTACGTCGAGATTCACATCAAGCAGCACTCGGTATTCGAGCGCGACGGCGACGATCTGCATTGCCAGATGCCGATTCCGTTCACCACCGCGGCGCTCGGCGGCGAAATCGAAGTGCCGACCCTCGCGGGCCGCGCCAGCTTCACCGTGCCGGAAGGCACGCAGTCGGGCAAGACATTCCGTCTGCGTGGCAAGGGCATCAAGGGGCTGCGTTCGAGCATTGCCGGCGATCTGTACGTGCACGTGCAAGTCGAAACGCCGGTCAAGCTCACCGAGCCGCAACGCGATCTGCTCAAGCAGTTCGAAAAGGCGCTGGTTGAAGGCGGCTCCCGGCACAGCCCGCAAAGCAAGAGCTGGTTCGACCGGGTGAAGAGTTTCTTCGATTAATGGCAGTTTGAAGTTGGCGGTAGGTATGACGGCAGATGAGCGCGACGCGGTGTTCGCGTTGCTCGACGATTGCGACGCGACGGCGGCGCGCCGTTCGAGTCGTCTGTACACGGGTTTTGTGCATGAACGGGTGTGTGCGGATGCCGCGCAGCTCGAAGCCGTGTGCGAGACCGTGGCCGCGCAGACGCAGCGAGGTTTGCATGCCGTCGTGCTCGCCGACTATGAGTTCGGCCGGAATCTTCTCGACGGAGAAGCACACCGGTCTCTGAAGACGCAGCGTGGCGATGCCACGCTGCGTTTTTTATTGTTCGAACGTTGCGAGAAGCTTGCTCGCGAAGAGGTCGAAGCGTGGCTCATGGCGCGCGATGAAGCCGCGGCCGAGCCATCGGTGGCGGGTACGGCCAACGTGCGCGCGAGCGTCGACCCGGCGCAGTTCAACGCGGCGATCGATGCGATTCACTCGGCCCTGCGCGCGGGCGATTCCTATCAGGTCAACTACACGTATCGGCTCGGCTTCGATGTATTCGGCTCGCCGACCGCGCTGTATCGGCGGTTGAGGGCGCGTCAGCCGGTGCCGTATGGCGCACTGATCGCGTTGCCGGACGAACAGTGGGTGCTGTCCTGCTCCCCGGAGCTCTTCATCGAGAAGCAAGGCGCGACATTGCGTGCGCGGCCGATGAAAGGCACAGCGGCGCGCTCGGACGACCCGGCGACGGACCGGCGCGCTGCCGAATTCCTCGGCAACGATCCGAAGAACCGCGCCGAAAACGTGATGATCGTCGACCTGTTGCGCAATGATCTGTCGCGAGTGGCGCAAACGGGTTCGGTCAAGGTGCCGGCGCTGTTCTCGGTCGAGCCGTATGCGTCGGTGTGGCAAATGACCTCGACGGTGGAGGCGGCGCTAAAGCCCGCCACGTCGTTCGCCCAGACGTTGCGCGCGTTGTTTCCCTGCGGCTCGATCACCGGCGCGCCGAAGCATCGCACGATGCAGTTGATCGAAGAACTCGAGAGCACGCCACGCGGGCTCTATACCGGCGCGATTGGTTGGCTGGACGCGCCTTCAACGGCTGCTGACACCGCCGACGCGACCATGCGCGATGCAAAGCAGACCGACTGCGGCGACTTCTGCCTGTCCGTCGCGATCCGCACACTGACGTTGAGCCGGTCGACGCAAACTGGCCAACTGGAAGGCAAGATGGGCGTCGGCGCGGGCATCGTGCTCGACAGCATCGCCGTCGACGAATACGCGGAGTGCCAATTGAAGGCCAGCTTCCTGACCGGCGCCGAGCCAGGTTTCGAGCTATTCGAAACGATGTATGCGACACGCGAAGAGGGCGTGCGGCATCTGTCGCGCCATCTCGCACGACTGTCATCGAGCGCCGCGACGCTCGGCTTCAAACTCGACGACGCAAACGCCATTAGCGCAGAGATCGCGGCGAAGTGTGCGTCGCTGCCCGCGCACACGCCGCATCGCATGCGGCTTGCGTTGAGCAAAAGCGGCACGATCCAGATCACTGCCGCGGTGTTGATGCCACTAGGCGAGTCGACCGTCGGTGTGCTGCTTGGACCCGATCACGCTTTCCCGGCAGCCAACGCCGCGGACCCGCTGCTACGCCACAAAACCACTCACCGGGCCGAATACGATCGCGGCTGGCGCGAAGCCGAAGCGAAGGGCGCATTCGATACGCTGTTCTTCAACGCGCAAGGCGAGTTGACCGAAGGCGGCCGCTCGAATGTGTTTGTGAAGTTGGCTGGACGCTGGTGGACACCGCCGCTTGTGTCGGGCGTGCTGCCCGGCGTGATGCGCAGTGTTTTGCTTGAGGACGACGCGTCGGATTTGCTGGCGGGCGAACGTGTACTGACCCGGACCGATCTGCGAAACGCCGAAGCGCTAATGGTGTGCAATGCACTGCGAGGCGCAGTGCCGGCGCGGATTGTGGACTGAGAGAGGCGGGAGAGCAACCGCTAGCGGTAGCAGACAACGCGGTCCGGGCCCACTGCCCGAGCTTCAGCCGTGAAGAACACGCAGCAAGCGGGACATCCAACCGCTCAACCGCGCATGCCAGGCGGATTCCCGCGCGTCATGCGGCAGGATGGCGTGGTCGCGGATTCCCGCTACATCGATCAGGCAAAATGGGCTCATGCTGGTCTCTCCTCGGCTCGCGGCCAAGCCGCATCAACAGGAAGACGAAGATAGACAACCGGCATTGCATACGATATTGGATCGGTCTCAAAACGAGCGCGAAAATATCCGTTTTGTCCGATCCGATTTCGGTCGCTGGAAACTCAGAACGTGTGCTCCGGCCCAGGAAACGAACCATCCTTTACCGCAGCCACATACGCTTCCACGGCCGCCAGAATACTCGGCTGCCCTTGCATGAAATCCTTCACAAAGCGCGGCCGTTTGCCGGGGAAAATTCCGAGCATGTCGTGCAGTACGAGCACCTGACCCGAGCAATCCACGCCCGCGCCGATACCGATCGTCGGAATGCGCAACTGCTTCGTCACGTCGCTTGCGAGCAGCGTCGGAATCGCTTCGATCACGATCAATTGCGCGCCGGCCTGTTGCACGGCGAGCGAGTCGCGCATCAACTGCGTCGCGCCCGCCTCGGTTTTGCCTTGCACCTTGAAGCCGCCGAACGCATGCACGGACTGCGGCGTCAGGCCGACGTGCGCGCAGACGGGAATGGAGCGCTCCACCAGAAAGCGCACCGTGTCCGCGAGCCATTCGCCGCCCTCGAGCTTCACCATCTGCGCACCGGCCCGCATCAACTCCACCGAGCTTCTGAAGGCGTCTTCCGGCGTGCCGTAGGTGCCGAATGGCAAGTCGGCCACGATCAGCGCCGCGGGCCGCGCGCGCGCCACACTAGCCGTGTGGTACGCGATGTCGGCGAGCGCCACGGGCAGCGTGGTCGTCTGTCCTTGCAGCACATTGCCGAGTGAATCGCCGATCAACAGCACGTCGACACCCGCGCGATCCAGCAGTGCGGCGAAGCTCGCGTCATAGCAGGTGAGCATGGCGATTTTTTCGCCGGCATCGCGCATTGCCTGCAGTTTCGGCACGGTGATGGCGTTCCGGCTCGCTTCCTGCAAATAGGTCATGGGTCAATCCGTTGAGAAAAGAGAGGCGGCGGCGCCGCTTAAAGCGACGTGCCTTTGACAAAGAATTCCTTGCGGCCGCGCATGGTTTCGATGCGTTCGGCGAGTAGCGCAAGGTCCGCGTCCGAGTCGAGCGGATTCAGGTGTTCGGCGTTGACCGTCAGCACGGGCGTGCGGTCGTAGTGATAGAAAAACTCGTTGTACGCGTCGCACAAGGCGTGCAGATACGCGTCGGAAATCTGCAACTCCATCGGCACCGCGCGCTTCTGGATGCGCGCGAACAGCACTTCCGGGCTCGCCTGCAGATAGACCACGAAGTCCGGCGCCGGCGCGTTGACGTCGATCCGCGCGGCGAGCGCGCGATACAATTGCCACTCGTCTTCCTGTAGCGTCAGACGCGCGAAGATGTCGTTCTTCTGCGTCATGAAATCGGCGATCAGCGGCGTGCCCGACAGGTGCGCCGCGCTCACGTCCTGTGCCTGCTGCGCGCGCTGCAAGGCAAAGTGCAGTTGCGTGGGCAACGCGTAGCGCGCGGTGTCGCGATAAAAGCGTTCGAGGAAAGGATTGTCCTGCGGCCGTTCAAACAGTTCCTGCATCGACCAGCGCTGTGCGAGTCGGCGTGCGAGCGATGTCTTGCCGACGCCGATCGGCCCTTCGATCGCGAGATAGCCGAACGGAGGCCGCAGTTGCGGCGCCGTGACGGTGAGCGGCGTTGAATTCATTCGCAACGGCCTTTAGGTGTGGTGCTCTCGCCTGCGGCCAATGCATTGAGCATAGGACACTGGCAAGGCCCCTTCACTTTCTCGATGCGCTGATCGCTCACGCCGTTGAGCAGCGCCTCGGCGCGGCCATGTTGCGGGATGATCAGTGCGGGGTCGATCTCGACGAGCGGCACCAGCGCGAAAGCGCGTTCGATCAAACGTGGATGCGGCACGATCAGATCGGCTTCGTCGATCGATTGATCGCCGAACAGCAGGATGTCCAGATCGAGCGTGCGCGGTGCATTGCGAAACGGCCGCTCGCGGCCGAACTGATGCTCGATCTTGTGACAGAGCGCAAGCAGATGCCGCACGGGGAGCGTCGTATCGATCTTCACGACGCAGTTGAAATAATCGTCACCGCCCGCGTCGATCGGGGCAGTGCGATATAGGCTCGACTTGGCGAGCACGGAGATGGTGTGCTGTTGTGCGAGGCACACCACCGCGTCTTTCAGGGTCTGGCGCGCGTCCCCGAGATTCGCGCCGAGGCCGAGATAAGCAACCGTCATGGCATAACTTCCTGCAACTATCGTTCGACGGCAACAGCGAACGCTATGTCAGTCTTCGTGCGGGCCGTCATGGCTCGCGTCGTCGGCTGTGCGTTCGGCTGGCGTGCCGCCCTCCAATCCGTCCCCCGGTTTGCGGTTTCTGGCGCCACTGCTGCGCCGCCGTCGTTTTCTGGGGCTTCGGTCCTTCCCGCCTTGCGTAAGCAATGCCTCACGCGCGGCGATGTCTCCTTCAATGAACTCCGTCCACCACGCACCGACCGACTCATCGAGTTCGCCCGATTCGCAGCGCAACAGGAGGAAATCATACCCCGCTCTAAATCTTTGGTGTTCCAGCAGCTTCAGCGCACTTCTTCCCGAGCGTTTTTCGAGGCGCAACTGCAGGCCCCAGATCTCGCGCATATCCGACGAGAAGCGCTTGTGGATCGCGAGTTTCTCCGTTTGCATGTCGAGGACGTCGTCCATCGCGCGATGCAGTGCGGGTACTGGATACTCGCCGTTCGCTTCAAATTTTTGCCAGCGCTGCTGCACGTCGTGCCACAACAACGTGGCGAACAGGAAGCCCGGCGACACCGGCTTGCCGGCGCGCACGCGGGCATCCGTGTTGTTCAGCGCGAGCGTGATGAATTTTTCGCCGATGGGCTGCTCGAGCACCACGTCGAGCAAAGGCAGCAGGCCATGATGCAGCCCTTCCTGGCGCAGGCGTTTCAAACACGCGAGCGCATGGCCCGACAGCATCAGCTTGAGCATCTCGTCGAACAGACGCGCGGCGGGCACGTTGTTGATCAGATCGGCCATGTTGGCGATCGGCTCGCGGGTGCTGTCCTCGATCTCGAAGTCGAGCTTCGCCGCGAAACGCACCACGCGCAGCATGCGCACCGGATCTTCGCGATAACGCGTTGCCGGGTCGCCGATCATGCGCAACAGACGCGCGCGCATGTCGGCCATGCCGTTGTGATAATCCAGCACGGTTTGAGTGGCCGGATCGTAGTACATCGCGTTGATCGTGAAGTCGCGGCGCGTGGCGTCTTCGTGCTGCTCGCCCCACACGTTATCGCGCAGCACGCGGCCGCTTGCGTCCACCGCGTGCGTGCGGCGGTCGAGTTCGTCGCGCTTCAGGCGGCGCGGCGGCGCGGCGTCTGCGGCGGGCGGATCGACCAGCGCGCGGAACGTCGAGGTCTCGATGATTTCCTGACCGAACTGCACATGCACGATCTGAAACCGGCGGCCGATGATGCGCGCGCGGCGGAACAGCTTTTGCACCTGTTCGGGCGTGGCATCCGTGGCGACGTCGAAGTCTTTCGGCTTGATCCCGAGCAGCAGATCGCGCACCGCCCCGCCGACGATGAACGCGCGGTGACCCGCCTGTTGCAGACCTTCGGTCACGCGAATCGCGTTTCTCGAGATCAGCGCCTGATCGATGCCATGCACGTCGTGCGGAATGATGACCGGCACGTCCGGGTCACGCACGGTCTTGACGGGCGCGCGCGCGGGCTTGCGGCGCGCCTTGCTGGCGCCTGACGGAGTGCGCGCCGGTGCGTTGCCGGTTTCGTCTGCTTCGGCTTCGGCGGGCAGGGTGTCGTCAGCGGGTGCCGCGTCCTGGCCGAATAGCTTGCGGATAAATTTTTTGATCACGAGGGTTGAAAGAGTTCGAGGATGCGCCAGCCTTTGGCCTGCGCATGGGCGCGCAATGTGTCGTCGGGATTCGTCGCGATGGGGTCCGTGACTTTTTCGAGCAGCGGGATGTCGTTGTGCGAATCGCTATAGAAATAGCTGCGCTCGAAGTCGCTCCACGTCTTGCCGAGCGAGGCGAGCCATGCTTCGGTGCGCACGATCTTGCCTTCCTTGTAGCTCGGCGTGCCAGTGGGGCGGCCGGTGTACGGCGAATGCGGCTCGCCGTCGACGGTTTCCGCTTCACAGGCGATCAGCGTGTCGACGCCGAATGCCTGAGCGATCGGACGGGTGATGAATTCGTTGGTGGCGGTGACCACGCAGCACAGGTCGCCGGCTTCGCGGTGTTGCTTCACCAGCTCCAGCGCGACGGGGAAGATCGCCGGCTTGATGACTTCGTGCATGTACTGCGCGTGGAAGTCGGCGAGCTGCGCGCGCGTGTACTTCGACAGCGGCGTGAGCATGGCGATCAGGTAGGCGTGAATGTCGAGCTTGCCGGCTTTGTAGTCGGCGAAAAAGCGGTCGTTTTCACGGGCGAAATTTGCGGCGTCGACCATGCCGTGTTTCACCATGAAGCGGCCCCATTCGTGGTCGCTGTCGGTGGGGATGAGCGTGTGGTCGAGGTCGAAGAGTGCGAGGTTAGCCATGGGGGCCTATTTTACTTGAAGCGGCGGATGACGCGGATGAGGCCGGCGCGGCGCGCCGTTCTTCGGCGTCGGGCGAAGCCAGCATGGTACGCAACAGCGGCAGCGTGACCGCGCGTTTCTGTTCGAGCGAGAAGCGGTCGAGCGCGTCGAGCAGTGCCATCAGACTCGGCATGTCGCGGCGAAAATGTGTGAGCAGGTAGGCCGGCACATCGTCGGCAAGCATGATGCCGCGCTCGCGCGCCGCGTGTTTCAGCACCGCGGCCTTGCCTTCGTCCGGCAGCGGCGCGAGATGAAACACGAGACCCCAGCCGAGCCGCGTGCGCAAATCCTCGCGCACCGTCATGCCGATGGGCGGCGCGTTGCCCGCGGCGACCAGCGCGCTGGTGGGATGCGCGCGCACTTCGTTGAACAGGTTGAAGACGGCGATCTGCTGCGCGGCCGACAGGCCGTCGCAATCGTCGATCGCATAGAGCGCGACGCGCGGGTCGAAGCTGAAGGCGGCGAGACTGCTCTGCGGGCCGGCGAAACGCGCGTGCCCCGGCGACGCTTCGTGCACGAGCGCCTGCAACAGGTGTGTGCGGCCGCTGCCGGACTCGCCCCAGAGGTAGAAGGTGCGATCGGCGACCGGCCCGGCGGCGAGCGCGTTCTCGAGCTCGCGCAAGCGCGTGACCAGCTCGGCGTTGGCGCCGGCGAAGAAATTGTCGAATGTCGATGGCGGCGGGGTGCCGAGATCGAGCGTCAGTTGACGAAGCACAGTAGGTGAATGCCGAAAATGAGGCTTAGGCTGCAAATGGCCCGCAGCGCGGGCCGGAAACATTCGATGAGTGCTCAGTTGTTATAAAGCGCGCTGGTCAGATAACTTTGACGCAACTCGCGCACGGCCACAGACAGAATCGCGCTGACCGGCAACGCCAGCAATACGCCGAAAAAGCCGAACAACTGCCCGAACGCGAGCAACGCGAAGATCACCGCGAGCGGGTGCAGGCCGATCCGTTCGCCGACGAGGCGCGGCGTGAGAAAAAAGCTCTCCAGGATCTGGCCGACACCATAGATCACCGCGACCGCGCCGAAGCCATACCAGTCGCCGAATTGCAGCAGCGCCGCGAGCAGCGCCAGCACGAGGCCGGTTGCAAAACCAATGTACGGGATGAACACCGCGAGCCCCGTAAAAATACCGACCGGCAGCGCGATCTCGAAGCGCGCGATGGTCAACGCCACCGCGTAAAAGACCGCGAGCACGCCCATGACGAGCAGCTGGCCGCGCAGGTACTGCGACAGCATCTGGTCCATGTCGCGCGCGAGTTGCAGGGTCTTGTCGAGCCAGCGGCGCGGCACGACGATTTGCGCACGGGCGAGCATGCGGTTCCAGTCGTACAGCAGATAGAACAACACGAGCGGCACCAGCACGACGTTGCCGACCACGGTCATCATCACGTTGCCACTCGTGCGGATATAGGTCCACGCGTAAAGCGCAACGGTTTGCGCGCTGCCTTCCAGTTGCCCCATGACGAGATCGCGAATACTGGCGAAATCGAGCGAATCGGCGAGTCCCAGCATGGCCAGCTTGGGTTGCAACCACGCGTTTACGTGTGCAAAGAATACAGGCACCTGTTGCTTGAGTTGCGGCGCTTCTTTCTGGATGACAGCCAGAACCAGCAGCACGAGCAGCGTCATCACGAGCGTGAACAGCAGCATCATCAGCAAGGCGGCCAGACCGCGCGGCACGCGCCGGCGCACCATCCACGCGACGCCCGGTTGCAGAATGTACGCGAGAATCGCGCCGAGCAGAAACGGCGTGAGGACCGGACTCAGCAGCCAGAGCAGGATACCGACGCCCAGCGCGATAGCCAGCCAGATGAAGGCGCGCCGCTGAACCGGCGTCAGAATCGAGGAGTTCTCTTGCAAAATTGTTTCCCAGGTGTCGTCGCGACCGGATCAATCGGGATAATTCAATTCCAGCCAGCCGGCCGGCATCGGGTAAAATCGCATTTTACCGACCTTCGAGCTCGTCCCCATGAATCAACCGAAATCCGCCCCGAATTCAACTGATTCGGCCCAAGGTTTGTCGTATCGCGACGCCGGCGTGGACATCGACGCGGGCGACGCCCTTGTCGACGCGATCAAGCCCTTTGCCAAAAAGACGATGCGCGACGGCGTGCTGGGTGGCATCGGCGGGTTCGGCGCGCTGTTCGAAGTGCCGAAGAAGTACAAGGAGCCGGTGCTGGTGTCCGGCACCGACGGCGTCGGCACCAAGCTGCGTCTGGCCTTTCAACTGAACAAACACGACACCGTCGGCCAGGACCTGGTCGCGATGAGCGTGAACGACATTCTCGTGCAGGGCGCCGAGCCGCTGTTCTTCCTCGACTATTTCGCCTGCGGCAAGCTGGACGTCGGCACGGCGGCAACGGTCGTCAAGGGCATCGCGCATGGCTGCGAACTGTCGGGCTGCGCGCTGATCGGCGGCGAGACGGCGGAAATGCCGGGCATGTACCCCGACGGCGAGTACGATCTGGCCGGTTTCGCGGTCGGCGCGGTGGAAAAGAGCAAGATTATCGACGGCAGCACCATCGCCCCGGGCGACATCGTGCTGGGTCTGGCTTCGAGCGGTATCCATTCGAACGGTTTTTCGCTGGTGCGCAAGATCATCGAGCGCGCGCAGCCGGATCTGAACGCGGATTTCGATGGCCGGTCGCTGGCCGACGCGCTGATGGCGCCCACGCATATTTATGTGAAGCCGCTGCTGGCGCTGATGCAGCAGATCGCCGTCAAGGGCATGGCGCACATCACGGGTGGCGGGCTGGTCGAGAATATTCCGCGCGTGTTGCGTGAGGGCCTGACGGCTGAACTGGATCACCGCGGCTGGCCGTTGCCGCCGCTGTTCTCGTGGCTGCAAAAGCACGGCGGCGTGGCGGATGCGGAAATGCACCGCGTGTTCAACTGCGGTATCGGCATGGCCGTGGTCGTGTCCGCTGCGGATGCTGATGCGGCGATCGGTCTGCTGTCGGCTGCCGGCGAGCAGGTCTGGAAGATCGGGGTGATTCGCGAAAGCGCGGCCGGTGAAGCTCAGACGGTAGTGGTCTAAAGACTTGTGAGACCGCGCGGTGTGCGACTAGTCGGCGCCGCGCGGGTTTAAAGCTTCAATGCGTCAAAGTTTCAAAGCAACGCTTCAATCGCTTCAAGCACCCGCGCCGTCGCGTGCGGATCGCAGCAATCCACCACTACCCGCTCTGTCATGCTGCGCAGCCATGTGAGCTGCCGCTTGCACAACTGCCGGGTCGCAAAGACTCCCTTGTCGCGCATGGTCGAATAATCGACGGCGCCATCCAGATATTCCCAGACCTGCCGGTAGCCCACGCAGCGCATGGATGGCATCTCGGGCGATAAGTCGCCGCGTTCGCGCAACTTCACCACTTCATCGACGAAACCGCCGGCCAGCATCGCATCGAAGCGTTTCTCGATGCGCGCGTGAAGCATGCCGCGGTCGGACGGCTCCAGCGCAATGGGTATGAAGCGCCATGCGGCCGCAGCGTCGTCCTGTCGGGCGGGCGCCGCCAGCAAGGCGGACATGGCCTGTCCGGTCAGCATGAAAACTTCGAGCGCTCGCTGAATCCGCTGCGAATCGTTCGGCGCGAGGCGCGCAGCCGTCACGGGATCGATCGAGGCAAGCCGCGCGTGCATGGCCGGCCAGCCTTCGCGTGCGGCGTCGTTATCGAGCGTGGCGCGGACGTTTGCGTCAGCGGCTGGCAGATCGTTGAGCCCTTGCGTGAGCGCCTTGTAGTACAGCATGGTCCCGCCGACCAGCAACGGCAGACGCCCGCGCGCGTGGATCTCGCCGGTCAGCCGCAAGGTGTCGGCGCGGAATTGCGCGGCGGAATAGGCGTCGGTGGGATCGACGATATCGATCAGATGATGCGGCGCCACCGCGCGCTCTTCAGCGGTCGGTTTGGCGGTACCGATATCCATCTCGCGATAGACCAGCGCCGAATCGACGCTGATGATTTCGACCGGACGCCGCGCGGCGAGCGCCAGCGCGGCGGCGGTTTTGCCGGATGCGGTCGGGCCGAGCAGGCACGGCACAACCGTGGGTATGCGCGAAATCATGAGCAAGCGGGCGCCGGTCGAAGCAGCGTCACGTCACTGACCACGCATGAACAGCCGATCGAGATCGGACAGCGTCAACTGATACCACGTGGGACGCCCGTGATTGCATTGATCCGCGCGCTCAGTGGCTTCCATCTGACGCAGCAGCGCGTTCATTTCATCGAGCGTCAGACGACGGTTCGCGCGCACTGCGTGATGGCAGGCGAGCGTGCCGAGCAGCTCGTGCTGACGTTCGGTCAACACGCGTGAGCCGCCGAACGCATGCAGATCGGAGAGGACCGCGCGCGCCAGCGCTTGCAGATCGGCGTCTTTGAGTAGCGCCGGCACGGCACGGATCGCGAGCGTGGTCGGCGACAGCACGGCGAGGTCGAAGCCGAGCGCGTCGAGCGTGTCGCGCTCTTCTTCCACTGTGCCGATTTCGATCGGGTCGGCTTGCATCGACTGCGGGATCAGCAACGGTTGCACGGCAATCGTGCGGTCGGCCAGCGCGTTTTTGAACTGCTCGTACAGAATGCGCTCGTGCGCCGCGTGCATGTCGACGATCACCAGGCCGTGTGCGTTCTGCGCCAGCACGTAGATGCCATGGATCTGGCCGAGCGCGAAGCCGAGCGGCTGCTCGTCGGCGGCATGGAAAGCGGGAGCCGGGTAGGGCGCGGACGCGTTGTACGGCGATGGCGTTTCGGCTGCCGAATCGCGCGCCTCGAAAAGCGTGGCGCCTTCCGCCGTGCCGGCGTTGGTGTCTTTGCGTCCGAAGAGCGCGTCGTAAAACGCGAGCGGTTGCGCGACCGGCAGCGTGCCTTGCGTCATGCGCGCCTGGCGCATCCACGTATTGCCCGCCTGCTGCGACGACGAGCCGAAGCCGCCGCCTGATGCTCCACCCAAGCCGCCACCGAGGCCGCCTGCACCGTTGCCCGCACCGAAACCGACGCCGCCGACGCCCGCGCCACCCAACGGCGTCGCGCCAAACGAAGCCGGTCCGCCAACGGACGGCTCCAGATGCGCCGCATGCCCGCCCGCCGTCGTTTCCGGCGATGCGCCCGCATGTCGTGCCAGCGCGCGCTGCACGGCGTGGAAGACGAATTGGTGGATGGAGCGCGAATCGCGGAACCGCACTTCGATCTTCGACGGATGCACGTTCACATCGACGGCTTCAGGCGGCAGATCGAGGAACAGCACATACGACGGATAGCGCTCGCCGTGCAGCACGTCTTCATAAGCGGCGCGCACGGCGTGCGTGAGCAGCTTGTCGCGCACAAAGCGGCCATTGACGAAAAAATACTGCTGATCGGCCCGCCCGCGGCTCGCGGTCGGCAGGCCCGCGCAACCGTAGACGGCCAACGGTCCGGCGGATTCGTCGAGCGGCAAATGGGCCGTCGCAAACGTATCGCCGAGAATCTTCGCGACCCGCACCGGCGGCTCGCTGGCGTTCCAGTGTTCGACCGCCTTGCCGTTATGCAGCACCGAAATCGCGACATCCGGCCGCGCCAGCGCCGCGCGGCGAATCTGTTCGAGACAATGGCCGAGTTCGGTCTGCTCGCTCTTCAGAAACTTGCGGCGTGCCGGCGTGTTGAAATACAACTCGCGGACTTCGATCGTCGTGCCCTGTGTGCCGGCTGCGGGGCTCAGCACGCCGGTTTCCGCGTCTACGCGCACCGCGTGCGCCGCCTCGGCCGTGCGGCTCGTGATGGTCATCTGCGCGACCGAGGCGATCGACGCCAGCGCCTCGCCACGGAACCCCAGCGTGGCGACCGCTTCCAGTTCGGCAAGCGAGCGGATTTTGCTGGTGGCGTGGCGCATCAGCGCGAGCACGAGTTCGTTTTCGGGGATGCCGCAGCCGTCGTCGGTGATCGAGATGCGCTTGACGCCGCCTTCGTCGAGCAGAATACGCAGCGACTGCGCGCCCGCATCGAGTGCATTTTCCAGCAGTTCCTTGACGACCGAGGCCGGCCGCTCGACCACTTCGCCGGCGGCGATCTGACTGATCAACTGATCGGGAAGGGGCTGGATCGCGCGTAACGGGCGTGGGGCGGGCGCGGCGGCGGAAATCGCGGCCGCGGCGTCGAGGCCGGCAGGCGTTTCGGAAAATTCGGACATGGCGAAATTATAGCGATTTGGCGCGGCAAGCCTGCAGCGGGCGCAAGCGCACCCAGGCGCGGGAGTTTTTTAATTGCGGCCGGGCACTTTCTGTATCATGACGCGGTCAATTTCCGGCGGCGAGTGAGCGCTTGCCGCCATCGCTAACAGGCCTGTTGATACGGCCGTTTCCGCCACCGTCACATTCGCTTAATAAAGGACTCTCTTTGGACACGTTGCTACATTTCGTCAACCTTGTGTTGCACATCGACAAGTTCCTTGGAGACTTTATTCACGTATACGGCGCCTGGGTCTACGCGGTGCTGTTTCTGATCGTGTTCTGCGAAACCGGGCTGGTCATCCTGCCGTTTCTGCCGGGCGATTCGCTGCTGTTCATCGGCGGCGCTTTTTGCGCGACCGGCGAGATGAACATTGGTTTGCTGATCGTGTTGCTGCTCGTGGCGGCCATCAGCGGCAATACCGTCAACTATATGATCGGGCGGGCCATCGGGCCGCGGGTGTTCAATTCGCACATTCCTTTTCTGGAACGCTTCCTCGATCGCAGCGCGCTGCAGAAGACGCACAACTTCTATGAGAAGCACGGCGGCAAAACCATCGTGCTCGCGCGTTTCATTCCGGTGGTGCGGACCTTCGCGCCGTTCGTTGCGGGTGCATCGGAAATGACGGTGAGCCGGTTCCAGTTGTTCAACTTTGCCGGCGCGTTCTTCTGGGTGTTGCTGCTGACGTTGCTCGGCTACTTCTTCGGCAACATTCCGTTTATCCGTCAGTATCTGAATGTGATCGTGCTGGTGGGTATCGGCGCGGCGATCGTGCCCGTCGTGCTTGGCGCGTTGTGGAAGATGATGCGCAAGAACGCGTCAAATCCGGGTAGCCGCTGACGTTTTGTCGCCGAGCTGCCAGATGGAAAAACGGCGTCGCGAAGCTCGCGACGCCGTTTTCGTTTGGTACTTCTGAATCTCGTGAATTTAACAATTCACGACGCGGGACATTCGCGTCGCACGACGATGCTCAGGTCACCGCACGCGGCGCCAGCGGCGTTTCCGGCGTCGGGTAGCCGGCTTCCTTGAACGTCTGGATGATCGCGCGGTTGGTGTCGAAGTAGACCTGCCAATAGTGCTCATTGTGCGCGTAAGGCCGCACGCAAAGCAGGGGGCCTTCCGGCGTGAAGCTCAGCACTTCGACGTCCGGCGCGGGACTCTCTGCCACATTCGGAATCTGCGTGACGGCGGCCTTCAACCGGTTCATCGCATCGGTCGGATCGACGCCGTTGGCGATCTTCGCCGTCAACTCGACACGCCGCACCGGCAGGATGCTGTAGTTCGAGATCGTGTCGGAAAAGATCTTGTTGTTGCCGACGATGGTAGTCACATTGTCGGCCGTCACGATGGTCGTGCCGAACAGCCCCAGCTCCGAGACCGTGCCGGTGACGCCGCCCGCGGTGACGAAATCGCCGACCTTGAACGGCCGCAACACCTGCATGAATACACCCGCCGCGAAGTGGGCAAGCAGGCCGCCCCAAGCGGTGCCGATGGCGAGACCAAGGCCGGCGAGCAGCGCGGCGAACGACGTCGTCTGGACACCGAACACCTGCAGGATCGCGAGTATCAGCAGCAGGTTCAGCAGTGCGCCGAGAATCGAGCCGAGATAATGCGCTAGCGTGGGATCGACCCGGCCGTTGCGCGCCAGCATCTTGCGCAGTAAGCCGGTGATCAGACCGATGAGCCAACGGCCGACGATCCACAGAACGATCGCCCCGACGACCTTGGTGCCGAGGTCGATGCCTCGGGTCATGATGAAGACGCGTACGGTTTCGAGATCCAAGATGTTCCTCGTTGGGTGAGTTGCCTTCGACTGATTGAACAGCGGTGGTGCAATACAGCGGCAAATGCCCGGCGACGGGCGCAAACGGTAACTCGGGGTAACACTCGGTCTTCGGAAGTTATAGGCGACGGCGCGGGCATCCGCAAGGACCGTTCCAGTCGCTCATATCGCATGTCTGGCGGGAAAAGCAGGCGATTCGGCGGACGCATTCGACGCGATGGCGCTTGCCGTGCCTTACATCGGCAGGTTCGATTTCGAATACGGCGAAGTGTGGATGACGAGTGTTTTGCCGGCACTGGCTTTCGCACCGCGCGCGACACGACGCCACGTGAAAGCGACGATGATCGCTAGCAGGTACGCGCAGCCGCGCTCGAAGAACGCAGTCGATGTGCTGAACTGGCCGTAGCGGCTCTGCGAGTCGGCGAATACCAGAAAGGTCAGTGCGGCATCGAGCAGGAGTGCGACCGATGCCAACGCGGCGAATATGTGCGAGCCGTTGAGCGAAGCGCCCGGGATGAAGCGGTTGCACAGATGACATGCGGCCAGCACGAGGGCAAGCAAAGCCAGGTTCGAGAACAGGTCGAACAGAAAATTGGTCATATCGGTGGAATGAAAGCGCAGGGAGCTGCGGCGTTGCCAAAGCGTCTGCTCACGCAGAGTCACAGCGTGTTTCGCTGAACCGGCGGCGATCATTGCACGTCTTTATGTCTCAATAAATGTCCAGTTCGGAGTCCGTTGTTTCCTGTTTGTGACGGTCAGATTGGATTCTGGAAAATGCTGGTTGTGTTGTGTGAAATGCTGGGGAGTGTTGTGGGAAAGGTCTGCGGTCGTCAAAAAAGATGTGGCCGCGTTTCTTTTGTGTAGTTGGATTTCCTCGCCCTTGTCACGGCGCTCGAAGATTTCCGTCGATAAGCGCGCAGCCGCGGCCGGCCAATTATATGTGGCTGTGATATAAATTTTCGCAAACGCTCTTGCGTGACTTGGGGCGTTTGTGCGCGCGAATGAGAAGTGCAGGAGGAGTCGGCGTGAAAATTTTACATTTGCCGGTACCGACAGCGGCGCCACGCGGGGACGCATCCCGTAACCCGCGCCGCAAAAAGAAAAGGGCTTGCACACAAACGCGTGCAAGCCCTTGAATCTTTTGGTAGGCCGTACGGGATTCGAACCTGTGACCAACGGATTAAAAGTGCGAATCAGGGTATAACGCTGCATAGACATTCTACTAAAAATCAAGGACTTGGCGCAACTAGGCCGTAGTCGTTCGCAGTCGAAAGCAGTTGTTCGCGACCGTGTCTGCCTCCAGGCCTGCCTCCCGATTTAGTCGGTTCAGGGCTGTCACCCGACCGAACCGGCGGCCGAAGGGAGCAGAATAAGCTGTGGTTTGGGCGTTCGACTAACCTCCGCATTGCAGTCGGTTTGGAGGGATTTGAGGAATTCGGCCACCACGTAATAGACAGTACGCTGAGCATCGGCCTTCACAGGGCACTTCAGTACCTCGAAACCCCGCGCACCATGAGCGAAGCTAAAAAGATAGTTTCAGGTGTATGGTGACTTCAGGTCGACTGGGGTTGCTGTGGATTCTCCGCGACTCCCGCGCTTTGGGCGAGTACGAACAGGCCTCTTCGGTAGCTCTTCCAACGTCTCCCATAGCCGTTTCGCGTAGCACACACCTGCAAACCACGTAGTGCCAGCAGTGAAGTGAAGACACCATAGTGCCGAAAGGCCAAGCGATACAAGGAACACCAGAATATGGGCGAGGTCTAGACTCGAATCCGTCAGAAACGGCGCGTACAGATGTAGAACACCGCCATGAAGCATGGTTGCGATCATCGTCGCCACGGCGACACAGAACCCGACCCAACGCGAGCCGTAGGCGTTCCGGTTAAATCCGTAAGCGACCAATTCCGTAAAGACAAATGGAAAGCGCTTGAGATCATTGGTAAGCGGCCGCAACTTATCTGCCGCAGCCGCATACGCTTCGTCTGCCTGCGCCGGATTCTGCTTTTCGTCCAACAGGCTAGGCATTACGATTCCCAGCCGAACCGCGATAAGATCGTGGTAGCGGAGCTTGGTTTGCTGAGGCAAGTGCATATCGCGGTGTCTCAGCAGCAGCGTTGACGGCTGGCCGCCCCATCGTCGATATAAACGCTCTTGCGCGCGCACGCCTCGCGTACGAACAAAGCTGGCCAGAAAGTAGGGACCGCCGCACGTCGCAAGTACACTGCTAAGCCCCACGACGATCGGACTCTTTGCGCCATATAGCAGCGCGACGTATGTTATCGCCGGAAGAAGTAACAGCAAACCAGGGAAGAGACGCGCGCGCAATTCGTACTGGTCAAGCATCTTTGCGAAGACTTGGTTCCAGTTCATCGCCATCGCCCCTATGCGGCCTTCACTTGCAACGTGTACTCGGTTTCAACAGTGATGCTGCCGATGTAATTGCCGAAGATGTCACACCTCCCTTCGTCGGTCAAATGATCGACGGTGTAGACAGGATCCGAGACATAAAAATGGACCTTGTCGTCCACGCACTCCATCGTTACGTCGCCAGCGCGGTTCTGGGTGATCGTCTCGTAGCCAGTGTAATAGTGCAGATGACGCGACGGGGCCTCACCGATGATAATGATCTGAGGATCCAATTTTTCGAGCCACGAGTCCGGGATTTTTCCGGATTCCCGGCCGTGGTGCGACGCGAAGACGACGGTAGTCTTCTCAAGGTGGATATGGTCGGTGATTTCTTCCATGAAGTCGTGCTCCAGGTCACCCAGCCACATCACACTTGCACCGTCAGCGACTTTATATCGAATAACGGTCGAAACGTTGTTGTAGCTCTCTCCGGCGTTGCAGGCTGCGAGCGCCGTCTTGAAATCCAAATTGTTGGTGTCCGGCCACAGGACACTGATGCCCGAGCTATCCCGATCGGCATCGGAAAGGTTCATCCACTTGCGGAAGCACCCCTTGTACAGGTGGAACGCTTTCGTTGCGTCATCGCGAAGCGAGCAATAA
This sequence comes from Paraburkholderia dipogonis, assembly GCF_046027395.1. Taxonomy (GTDB): domain Bacteria; phylum Pseudomonadota; class Gammaproteobacteria; order Burkholderiales; family Burkholderiaceae; genus Paraburkholderia; species Paraburkholderia dipogonis_A. The sequence goes on from NZ_JAQQEG010000011.1 coordinate 99,132, forward strand.
CGCTTGAACGACTCCGTCTCCACCTCCTTGATCGCCTTGTTATTGACCACGTAAAAGTTCGTGATCGGCATCGCATCATCCAGGAGCTCGATCCCTCCGAAGTGATCCTGATCGGGATGGGTAGAGATGAAGCGAGTAATCCCTTTGTCGAGGGATTCACGCTTGAGCTCCTTGATGCGGAGCGGACCAGTTGCGGCGCTAAGATTACAGTCGATAATGGTGAAGTTATCGCTGTTGTGTTTGACGTAGAACATGTCGCCGTGTGCCACGGCGAAGCTTTTTACGATCGACATTGGTGAAATACCTTCGTAGGAGTGGACGAGCCCTCGAACGTTGTCTCGGGCCTGAGCAGCCTCCTACGGTCGCAGGGAGCTGACTGACGCGCGCACCAACCGCCACCGTTGTCCCGCGAGGGATTTCTTGCGGCCTGCAGCGATTGCCAGTAAAGTAAATATACGCATATTTTCTATACGCGTCAACTTTCTATACGGACCATGACCGATCAACCCAAACATCATCGCCCTAGCCCGAGTGCCAAATCCCCAGACCGAACGACACAAGGCACCAGCCTAGCTAGGGCAAATCCGGAAGTTGACTCTCGTCCGGGTAAGAAGAAGGGGTCCGTCAGCGGCGATTTAGGGCAGGTTAAGTGGAGCCAAGAGCGCCGACTGCAATTCATCGATTTCCGGCTGCAGTGGGAGGGCCGGATCAACCGTAGGGATGTGACCGATTTCTTTAAAATCTCGGTGCCTCAGGCGTCAGCTGACATCTCTCGCTATGTTGAACTCGCAGGTGGCAATTTGCAGTACGACACCAGTTCGCGGACATACATCGCGTCGCCTAGCTTTACCCCCCTCTTTGAGTCCAGTGGACCAAGACAGTACCTTTCACAATTGCTAGCGCTCGAACGAAAAATACTAGTTGATGACCAAACGTTCTTGTCGTGCCGCCCCCCCGTTGCTTCTGTTCCCCTTCCGTCAAGAACGATCGAATCCAAGACGTTGGCCCTCATGCTTAGAGCAATCACGGAGCGGGCAATGCTAGAGATTCGATACCAGTCAATCGCTCGTGATGAAGAACAGGCGCGGTACATCAGCCCACATGCATTTGGATACGACGGTGTACGTTGGCATGTGCGGGCCTACTGCCATCTCCGCAAAGGTTTCAGGGATTTTGTTTTCGGACGGATTCTGTGTGCGGGACGGCCGACTGCATCCGTCATTGACTCAGCCGAAGATCTGGAGTGGAACACTCATGTTGAAATCGTTCTTACACCTAATGATTTGCTTACTCCGGAACAACGCCGAGGCGTAGAAATCGATTACGGTATGAGCGACGGTAAGGTGACAATCGAGTGCCGCCAAGCGATGCTGTTTTACACGCTACGAACGCTCAATTTCGAGGCAAATGGCTTAGCTCGAAAAGGTGAACGGCAGCTTGTTATCGCCAACCTCAAAGATATCAAGCCTTTTTTACCCAAACCCGGCCAAACCTGACTACAGGAGCACCCGGCCACTGGGACATCTGCTACCCATGCAGTGCGCTGAGTGGGATGAAAAAAGCAAAACTTAATGTCGCGGGCCGCAGCGGCAGACCTTACCAATGCTGGACAGATCAAATAAGAAACCGAGTCCGAACACGTGTTGCATGCCGGCAGGCTTGGACTATCTGGTCGCTGGAAGGGGTTTCTGGTCGAGACACTGTTGTCGCCACTAGAAGAGGCGAATTGCCTATTCTCAACGGCGTGGCCCTGCGACTCGAACGGTCAAGATGCGGTGCCCGCCACATTGCCGTGGCAGCGCCGCACCATGAAGCGTGCCGCCGTCCCGCTACCCGGGGGTATCAAAAGACTCAAGCATCCGGTGCGCCCATTGCACATGACGCCAGCCTACGTAATGACCATGTGCAATCGAGTTGCGAAGGCGCAATGCGTTCCAGTAGACGTCTGAAACCGCTTTGGTCGGACAACTCATCAGATTCTCGCCTAGCGAGGCGAATGCCCAAAGATCTTCTGCACGCTCAGGTCGTATGGGAAACGCATTCGGGTAGACGATAAAATCGTCGTTGCCGTCCTTAAATCTCTGGTGTGCGTCGACCGTTTTTGTCGACGCCTTGTTTAGGTCTTGTCGTCCATGGAGTCGGCTCTTGATCTGGCTCTCGAACTTCAGACAGAGCGACAGGACCTCCGCCGCCAAGGGAGAACATACTAACTGGTGGCGAAGCGACCATACCTGTTTTTTCGGGAGCGACGGAAAGGCCAACAGCGCTCTGGACGCCCACGGGACGACGTGGAAACTATTCATTGCAGGTGGTCGCCAAAGTAGACCCTTGGCAAACAATTCTGCTCTCAATGCTTGTTGCCTCGTCGGCTCCAGTTGGTCAACCTCACCCCCGACGCACATCAACTCGCAAAGAGCTGCTCTTCCAGAGTGACTTGCCAATCGCGCGTCCGCGTGTCCTTGGAGGCCCTGCTCCAACGCTTCATCGTCACCGGCCTCGGAGTCCTCAATCTCTCCCGTGAGTGATAGCGCATATCCCAAACTCCCACCTGCCTCCCAGGCAGCCCGGTGGTGGAGATATGAGGGCCAGATAGTGTTCACCGTGCCGATCGACGATGTGTCGGCAAGAACAGGGTGCGAGGCTCGACCGCTCAGATAGTCGCAGACCGGCTCCGTGTTGACGACGCCACGGTCGTCGATCACAAGCACACACAAGCGCACCGGGCTAGAAGCCTTACGGTAATGCTCCAGTAGGTTGACCAGTGTTTCCCAGTCACGCGGATCGACCGGCGCAGATTCCGTGAAGACTAGCAGCAACGAACGATCGAGCAGACGACTCCTGATTCTGTCGCGGGCCTCGAAAGGGCTAATTGTCGGATCGAACTCAAAGTCATGAAGCAGCGCCTGGACAGGGGTGCCAAACGCCCCCCCGCATTCGATCCTCCTGACATCCAGCCGACATTCGCCGCCGTTAATGCCATGCACGAAACGCGCAACAGATGGGAGCAGCAAGCTACCAATTTCGGCGCTCTCAGTGCGAATGACGCAAACGCCCCCCTCATGCAACCATGGCTTTGCCTCTGCCCACGCACCGAACTGCCTTGAACCGCGAAACGACCAAGGTGACGAGAAACCGGCTAGAGAGACATCAAGTTGCATGTTGCGGCCCCAGCGCCTTGATCAATCGCACTAGGGCCCCGGATGCGTCGAAGCGGACGCGCCCCAGTGATCGTGAATTCGATGTTGTGCCCGCTTCAGTCTTCTGGGGTAAAAGTCCTGCCTCGATGAGTAGTTTCAACGCCGCCCAGTCGCCTGGTTCGCTCAGTGGCGCATCTTCATCATCACGACGATGTTCCACCAACGCCCAATACTCGGGGAGTTCGCGCTCCAAGTCGAATTCTTCGGCGACCTCCTCCGCTACGAGTACGGCCATCTTCAATAGTTCGATCTCTCGAGGCGTCAAACCATCAGCCAAGGACGTATCACTCAGCTTGCGTGCAACTGCTGGTAGCGCCGCTTCGAGTTGCGACAGTGCAGCGTCCAGATCGTCTTGTGTGACATCCGTGCCCGGGGCGTGGGGCAGCAACTGGTTGAGCGAATCAGCGAGAAATGGAACTAGCGACGTCGCTTTCGCGATCTTGGCGATTGCATCGCTCGTCTTGAAATGAAGTGCCCTGGCGTCCTCGAACCACCAGGCCAACGTCGCTTCCGTCAAGCGGCCAAGCGCGACCACCTCGACGGGTATCTCGCCCCCGTCCAGGGCGTATCTTCTTGCAGTACGCTGCAGATCCATGCCTCCGATCAACACCAAGGGACGGCTCACACAAGTAGGGAGAAAGGCAAGCCAGTCACGGGTCGCCACATCGCCAAAGACTCGCTTTCCGTCCGCCACGAGTGCCGGTATCGTCTCGGGTCGCGCTGATTCCGCGAGAGCTTCACGTTCGCAACCCAAGCGATCCGGGACACCACACTTTTTATCAAGCAACGCGGCGGTCCAGTGACCTCCGATGACGACCAATTTGCAGACATCGATATTGTCTTGGTGATACCAGTAACGAACGATGTCCAGTGCGCTCTCAGAGAGCACGCATTCAGCGAGGCGCCGTTGGGAAGCTCCGGCGCGGATGGCTTGTATCTGCTGTCTTACCTCCAGTGCAACCTCTGATTGTTGCGTCAGCACCGGCAAGAAGTGAGGAAACCGGAGTCTATACTCCCGAACGCCAAATCGCGGCGCATCCGACACATTCAGGAGTTCGCGGTCAATGAAGTCTCGTAGGTTTCGCTCGATCTCCGCCAGCGGCGACGCATCAATTCGCTCGAGCCAATCGAGATTTGCATCGATTTCGCGCAGTTTAGCCAGCACTTGGACAGGACCGTCAGTCAGTGCGAGGCCAGGCTCCAGGTCCTTCAGCGCAAGCAGCGTTGCCCCGAACACGACTGCGCCCCTCCGATTGCCCTGAAAATTGTTATTGACGACTGTCTTGATCTCATCGAGTACACCCTGCTCACCTAACGTTGCGAGCACCTCGTCGTGAGTAACTGTTAGGGTCTCTCGGTTCGCGGAACGGGTTGCGCGTCTGAGGCGCTTCACGAGGTTCTCACCGAATCGGATCAGGACGGCGGGCTGGAATCCGCAACGCATTGCTACAAACGGTGCGTGGTTTCCTAGAGCAATACCGATACGCGCAAGCATTCCTTGGAGGAAGTGCACGGCTTCTTCCTCGGCCAAGGGACGCAGGACCAGCACATCGCCCGCATTCGCCCAGACACCGCCTCTCGTATTGGTGACTCTGTAGCCTGAGAAGATCGTCCGGATGCGAGGTAACTGATTCCCATCCACCTGGGCTGGCAGTTCCTTCATCATGCGGAAGCTAAGAGAGCCCTCACGATCGGTGTCATAACGTGCGAGTTGGCCCTCGACGAAAGCGTCGGCTTCATCAAGTATCAGAAGTACACTGTGCCGTGGCTTCTCGTTTAAAAACCGTTTCATATACGCTGAGAATCGTTCTGCGGGCGACTGTTCCTTAAATCCGGTCGCTTCTTGCAGGCCGAAGCGTTGGGTCATTTCATCAAGGATGCAGTCGACAATCCACCGCTCGGACTCTCCGCCTGCAATCGTGATGAAGAAGACGCTCAACTCATTACCAGACGGAAGCTGATAGCCATCGAACGTCTTAGCCACATACTTGAGTAGCGCGCTCTTTCCCAATTTACGCCCGGAAAACACGCGCGAATAAGACCAGCCGAGCGCGACCTTCAGCGCTTCCTGCGTCCGTCCGGTATATGTTTCTAGTCGAACGTGCTGACCGTCGAGGCTCGAAAAGGGCGAGGCTCGATCAAGGTCTAGCTGCTCCAGCAATATTTCAAGGAAAGGTATGAAATCGTGCCCGTCGGCCACAGCGGAGGCGGCACATAACCTACACAGATCGACGTCATCAATGATCGCAGCCGCGATGCCGCGTTTACGCAACCCCCCACTGAGGTCATCCCTGCGCGCTGGCGGGATCGCGGGCGCAAGGAATACAACTAAGGACCCTGGCGCCTCACTGCTGGCGGCCTTGCTCCAGTCATCCAGGACGCTTGCGCCATAGCTCGCGTGATGCGGCGACGGCGCTATGACAATCTGGCTAAAGTCGGCCAGTTGAGGAAGAAAGGTCGGATTTAGCCTCGATTTCTGGAAGTAGCTTCGAATCGTCTCACAACTGATGATTGTCTTACGTTCCCTATGCTCTCGCAGATCGACGAGCTTCACAGGGAATCGTTTCTGGTTCTCGTTTGTCGAGCGTCCCGCCTCGCCGCTAATTACCGCGTAAAACAACCGTGGCATCCCGTCTCGCTGGTTCGGCTCAAGCACCCTCGACGTCCAAGCTTCCGTCAACCGGTTCAGCTCGGGGGTGGCGCCCCGAAAATCATCGGCTAACTTCGTCCTAGGCTCGGTCCACGTCTTGACCGCATCGTCGCGCCAGATCGTCCGGCGACCAGCCAAGCGATCTGATACGGCCTTCGGCACTTCGCCGGTGTGAAAGAGCGCGATGCCCGCGCGGTAGTCGTCGGACTCGAAATAGGTCTCGATGCGCCCGACGAGATCCTCCGATTTGCCGCGCGCGACATCGAGAAGGGCCTTCGCTGAAACATCACGATGTAGTGTGGCCTTGGCTATTATCTGCCCCAGCCAAGTTAGCAGAAGGAGACTCTTCGTAATCGAGGCGCTTGCTGCAGCACCGACAGCGGTCAGTGATTTGGCTTCATTTACGACGATTTTGAGCCTCCACTCAACAGGAGACATCAGTTCGTTGCTCGAGCCCCAGATTCGCTCCATTTGCTTTGTTGCCTCGAACGCGCGGTCTTGAAGCTCCAATGCATACCGATGCAACAACGTTCGCTCATGCGACTGCAGCACATTAGTGCTCGATAGGGCTGCCAAAATGTCGCGCCGCTCGCCATCGGCAGCAATGTTTCTCAAAGCGGTCAACAGCGTGCTGTCGTCATCGACCGGGGTCGGCTCTGACGTTCGCCAGTCCAATAATAGAACGCTGACCGGGACCGGATCCTCGAAGTTCAGAACCCGAATACCATCGCGAGCGATTCCGCGCTGTTTCAACGCATTCGGATTCAGATATCTGATGATGTCCGCGTGATTTATCAAATATCCCGCTTTAATCCGCATCCCATCGACCTGAGGCTTCCCTGTCAATGCAGCAGAAAACATTGAGGCGCACAAACGGTCGGTCGTGTCCGACGATGAGCCGGAAAGGAGTCTCAAACCCGCGTCATGCGGAATGCCATCATAGGAGGCGCGTGCGCGATACTGTTGAGCCGTATGCTTTTCCAGTGCATCGGCAACGTGACTAATGGCTGTGACGATCTGTTGAGCGGCACTGTCTGCCGCCGACCTGTCTTGGTGTCTGACGTTTGCTCCGTCCATGATCCGCTTGAACGAGCGGGCGAGGCCCTCAACGCGCGCGCTGATCCTGTCAGCGGTCCACTTCAACTGCGCGGCAACCTTCGGGTTGGTTGGAGCTAGATCGTCTCTGAGTGGCGCAACCTCTCCTTCGACGAATTTTGTCCACGCGGCTCGGCAGTGGGTCCGCTGGAGTTTCCCGCCCGCCGCGCTCCATAAAGTTGCTACTTCCGTTCTGAGGGCGGCTTGGGCCGAGCGAAGGGCAGCCTCGATATCTTCCAGCGTTTCCTCCGGCCCATCGAGGAGACGAGCACGCAGAGAATCGAGCGGGTTGAGCTGCGCCGCCCACCCGCCAAGCAGAAAATGCACTATATCGCTGAGCGCTGGATCGTTATACGATGCGTGTTCCAGCAGTATCCCCACTTCGGCGTGGGTGAACGAGAACGGAAGCGTCGGCCGCAATGCCTCCAGCATTAGCTCAATGCCAAACGTCGGCTGCGCTGGTGATTGCGGCGAGGCAAGCCCCTTGCGCAGTCGCTCGGGCCGAGCGATGTCCCGGCCAGCACCAGGGGAGTCCGGTGCAGACAAGAGCTCGTCGGCACTCGCAAGAGCGTCTAGGTCAAAGGGAACTGGAGCCGCAAGGGCGTAAGTTGCCCGAGCGAAGAGGTAGGCAATGCCCGCTTCCCCGAGCTGCCATGCCTCAAGGGTGCGTCTCGTGAGTTCTGAACAAAAGCCAGGGGCGGTCCATGGCGCCGGCACGACCGTGCCTCTCGCGTCAACCCAATGAGACTTGCAGAACGCTTCGAATGCTTCGAATTCAGAAGATAGAGTCTGTGAGCTGGCTAGCCTAGCCGGTGCGAGCGCCGGTTGGAAAGTATCAGCCCCTCCCTCGACTGCTTGCCCTTCGTCGGGCGGCGAAATGGTTTCGTCGTTCGGAGAGATCGACGGCTTGGTTTGCAGCACCTTCTCTGCCTGGGTACCGTCGACATTCAAGCATTTTTGTTCGGTCACCTCGTCGTCGGCCACAGGCATCGAAGCTTGTTTCTCGACGTCGACCACCGCTGGCGTCGCTATCTGTTCAGCGTCAGCTTGCGGGCCGGACTGCACGACGAGGCTTTTCAGGACCGGCTGTGGGGCAGACGGTGCGACGGAAGCGCTTGCAATCTGCGTTGGACCGCTCTCGATTTCGTTCCTCACATTGGCGGAAGCGGTACCAAAGAGCAGTTTTCCTCGCACGGCTGCGGCGGCTACGGCTTTTCCAAAGATTACCTCCGCCTCGCCCTGCAGTTGAGCAGCCTCCTCATCGCCTAGTTTTTCACCCTCATCAATGAGCCGAATGAGCGCTCCCACGGCTCGCTCAGCCGGCGCGGTGTCGACGTGTGCCTTTAGCGCGTGTTCTAACTCGTCGCACCGTATCTGTACTTTTGCGTGGCCGGCGAACGTCGGGTCAGTCTTGTGCTCGATTGAACGACACCGTGCAAGGTTGGACAGCACTCGAATTTTCTGGTCGCGCGCATCGAGCGCAGCCTCGAGGTCCGCAATGCTCGAAGTCGACACCATCAACTCATTAGCAGCATGTGCGTACAAACCGTGAATTTGCTTCCAGACGTCGATAGCCGGTTTCAGGTTCGGAACGTTGCCTGTCGCAACATCGGCAACCACGTCAGCCAATTGCACCTCAAGGTCTCCGAGTCCGTTCTTAATCGCGAGCAGTGTGTCGGCATCGATTGATATGCAGTCCGGCTCGCCGGGTGTCGGCGCAACGTTGGTCTCATGCGGCTGACTCTGCGCAGGCAGGGGGGAGGGTGCGAAATTGGAGTCTGGCCTTAATTGCTTGAGGGTGTCGAACGCGAGCGTCAACTTGTCCCACGAAGAATCGGACAGCATCAGGCCACCGCAGACCAAGGCCAGTTCGTCCGCCGGGTAATCGGAGGTGAGTTGATAGACCTGACGCTTCGCTTCTTCTGGGGTAAAGTCTGGTATTTCCCCCTTCCGCATGCCCTTTTCGTCGCGCGGACAATTCACGGAATCCAAGAGGGCGTTCAGCGTCTCACGTCTTGTATTCTGTATCCAGTGGCACAGCGCGCCGGCCAGGAACGGCTCAGCGTGAGGGAATGCGAAGAGGCGGTCCTTGTGCTTGCAGATCAAGCGATTCAGCTCGGTCGTCGACAGGTCACGAACCGCGCCCGGTATCAAGACAGTTGGCCGACTGATGCTTCTTCCAGAGTCAGCCTCCCTGAGTCCAGCGCATAATCTTCTATAAAGAGAACTGCGGTGATTCAACTCGCGTGCTTGAATACCCGCAAACTTCCAGAGTTCAGCTTGTTCTCGGGCGTCAAGCATCTGCCATACCGTCTGAAGTCCGATCGCCCGAGGGCGTACGTCCTCTGCTGCATTACTTTCCGCCATTTCGGCCCCATTCTAAACTCGTTATTCTTATTACTATTTTGCCCTACATTTATCCTTGTGTGATGCGGAGAACGGACATTATCCGGGTGGCGCAGGAGGCTATCTGCGGAAAATGGCGGCGGGCTGAGCCCCGCTAGCGCCGGGGGACGGTGCTATGGATTGCAGCACTGTCGCTACAGGATACGAATATGCCCGATAGGCCCGTTGTTGGGTGACCGCTCCTGGATCAGGTTTGTGATGTACTCCGGCGGTAAGACACGCGGGATCGACGCAAGCACCGGATGCTTTATTCCGGATTCTCAGACGCATTCGTCCATTGTGTGTGAGAGACATCGCTAGCCATGCACTCTGCATGTGACTCAATCTCCCACAGGTGAGCATCGTGAAGTGCGGTCGCAATGCGTGTTACGAGGCCGGTGACCAGCGCGTTGCCCATCAGAAACGCCCGCATTGAGTCCGAGACCTCGGGATGTTGGGTGAACCCACGCGGAAACCCATTCAACCCTTCAAGTTCTTCGGGAACCAGTCGGCGTAATCGTCCATCCGTTGCACGGACAGCATGTCGGGTGCGGGAAGCAGATGACCCGCCCTCAGACGTGATGATGGTGCGCGCCGGTTTGTCGAGCGGGTCAGGAAATGCCATCGCCCCTTCCGTGTAGTTGTATTTGAATCCATCTTTCTGACGGGGAAGGCACTTTGCTCCCTTGGCCATTCGCCAGGCTTCTTCGGCATCGCTGCTGATATAAAAGTTGTTGGGCACATCGGTCGTTAGACTGACAACATCTCCCAGCGTCAGGGCATGAGCGGTTCCGATGAACGGCGTGTAGTCGCTGAATATTGCGGCATCCACGGATGCGCTGTACACGTATCCCTCGAACATGAAGCCCGCGTTTGCGAATGGTGATTTGCCGTTCGGCAGCGGCTGGAACGTAGACTGCGCTGCGAACGGGTCTGCTGGTATCTTGAGACACTCCCGCGATGCCTGCGCCGGGTCGCGAGGCACGCCGGGAAGGGCGTTACCCAGCACGCCAGATGAGAGCCAGCCACCGGGGGCCACGAACTCACTTACGATGTTGGATGTGTAAAGGCTTGTCGTGTTGTGATACGCGACGATGAACACCCGCTTGCGTTTCTGAGGAAATCCATAGTCGGCGGCGTTGATCACGCGCCACTCAACCGCGTATCCCAATCTATTTAACGTGGCCAGCACGATAGCGAAATCCCTGCCTTTCGCCGATGCTGGCGACGACAGCAGGCGGTCGACGTTTTCGAGAATCAGATATTTGACGGGAGCGTCGTCGGCGATGCGTTGCCGCAGGAGTTCGGCGATGGACCACCACAACACCCCCTTCCTGCCTTCGATGCCCCTCGACTGTGACAACGGTTTGGCAACCGAATAGTCCTGGCAAGGAAACCCGCCGACGAGCACATCAGGTGCGGCATCACGTATCGCCTGCTGACCGGCTGGTGAGGCCAGTACCTCGTTAATGTCCTGGTTCAGATGTACGCCGTCCGGCCAGTGTGTGTGGTAGACGAGACTGGCGTGCTGAATCTTCTTTGACGGTTCGAACTGGTTACTGAGGGTGACGCGGAAAGGCTGCCCGGGAACGGATTCGAGGCCGAGACGGAATCCGCCTACGCCCGCAAAAAGTTCGATGACATTGAGAGTGCCACTTTGTTGCTCCATTTTGTTTCCATTGGTGGTTGCAGGAAACAAGTGGAGAAACGCGTTTTATCCGGTTTTGAGGATTTTCTTGAGATTTAATTATTTAGATTAAAGATGTCGTCGCCGTGATTTGGATTAATGGAGATGCGATACGTCCATGAGGCTCAGGTCAGTTGTCCGTGAGGTATTCGTGATTGCGGCACGGGCCCGCCGGGAGGAGTGCCGATGCGTGGTTGTCTGGGCTGATGTTATTTTTAAATTTGGATAAACATTTAAACGTATAAAATAGAAGTCAAGATATTCAATTTATACGTTGATTTATACGATATTCAGCATTAATCTTCTTTTTGTCCCCGGTGTGGGGTTAATCAAAAAGGACATTTTTAATATGGAAAACGGCGCAAATATTTATCAACCGGCTCAGGACTCTTCTATCCGATTGGGTCTTATTGCCTCCGCGAGCGAATATAGCGGGACCAGCCCGCGACTCAAGGGGCCCGTCCTTGAACAGATGGTCGAATTCGACCCAAGCCAGTATGCGAATGCCCGTCGCGCGACATTCGATGCGTTCGTCATTGGCGGTCCGCAGATGCCGATGCTTCTGTTTGCGCTCTGTATTGAGGATGCGTTGCTGAACTGGCTGGCAGACCCAACGGAGCCCGAGGTGTGGCAGGCGATTGACACCTGGAACCGCCAAGGCGCCGTCCCGGTGGCGCTGAGTCGTGAGGACACGCACACGTTCGTCATTCCACTGCTGGAAAAACTCGGTGGTCCCGTCAACCAGCTCCGGCGCCTTAGCAATCAGCCAGCGACAGATATGTTCGTGACGCAGGCGATTGAGGTCTGCAAGCAGGGAATGCTCGACGGTTACGACCATCCATACACACTGCCGGCGACTCACAGGAATTCATGCGTGCTCCACACGCGTAGGGTTGACCGCGCGCTGAAGCAGCTGGGGTACGAGATTGCATACCCTTCGAGCGAGTCGGGGATAACTTTCTTCCATGCACGCAAAACGGAGGTGTCTGCTTCATACGGCGATGCGGAGCGTGCGATCCGCGCCATGCACTGACCTCGGTTAGCGCTTATGTGCGCGCGGGTCGTCTGTCTTTGGTGGTCGCGCGCGTGCGAATCGTATTCTGTCATTGCGGTGCCTATACGTAATGCGCCATTCCGGCGCGTCTACATAGGACACGAACAATGATTGAGAAACCGACAAGATGTGGTGATGCGCTGCTGACACCCGCGCGCGTGATGCGGCCGGAGGACGTTACGGAAGCTATGGCTGGGCGGCAGCGGAAGGGTGCGGGGCTGGAAGGATGGTTTTTGTGCGGAGACGTTTCCGCGCCCATGTTTGCCGCCATGCTCAAGGAGTCAGCTGCGCGGGACCTTAACGTGGCCGCTTTTACGGGCGATAAGGCCGGCAACTACGTGGTGTTCACCCAGCAGCTTGGCATGTTCCAGCACCGGTTTCTGCTTCCGCTGTTCGAACCACCGGTTCCTGAGTTCCTCGCCTCTTTGCGCATGGCACCCATGCAGGTGGCGATGGGCGACGCGGGAGAGGAGGCGGCGGCCGTTTCTGCCGCACACCTCCCGTGGGAGATGATTGCACCGGTCGAGAGGCTGGTTCAGTCCGTTTCCGACGTTGACCGCGAGGAGGTCATCCTGGGTGTGTCGGGCATTATCAGCAAAGTGTGCGCCATTGCCACGGTGCCTGCGCTGCTCGGGCAACCACTCGTCAGGGACTTGAGCGTGTCGGTGATGCTGCCGACACACCTGCTCGAATGCGTTGAGACGAGTTTCCGTGACGAAGGGACGCTCCACTAGCTCCAGGACATTCCGCCTGCGCTCCCGGTACGCGGCGCGCAGCGCGTCCAGTAACGTTGATTGAGATGGTCCGCCTGCGCGGACCGTCTTTATTTTTAGGATGCGGGATTGAGGCAATCGGTGAGCCAGCGTCCCGCCACCTTGGCGATGGGCACAGGCAATGCGTTACCGAGTTGGCGCATTCCCTGCGACCACGAACCTTCCACGACGAAATTGTCCGGAAGACCTTGTAGTCGCGCAGCGTCCCGCACGGTGAATTGCCAGCAAGCGCCATTGTCATCAACGAACATGTTCTCGCCGCCGGGAACGCCGTGGACGCCAGCTTTGAGGGCCTTCGATGGCAAATCCAGTTGGCTGCCCGTATGACCCGGATACTGACGCGCAGTCCGGCGACCTGCGGAATCCTCAAGGTGGTCGGTCAGTGCCGCCGTCCCGTTGCCAGCCAAGGCGTCCCGGCAGGTGTGCCAGGCTGCTTCGCTAGGGTAAGTCTTTCCCGTGAGGAGCCGCTTGAGGATAGACCTCTCCTCTTTGGGTACCAGCGAGGCATCAGGTCGCAGTAAGCCATGCCGCTTCCAGTACTCGCCGGAAACCCACCTGTCCCACACCAGTCGTTCGTGACTGTGCGTTGCGGCCGGAAATTCCAGTAGGCTGCCGCAATCTTGCCGTACGCCGGCGATGAGTACGCGCCGGAGGTTCTGGGAGACGCCGTAGTCTGCCGCGTTCAGCGGCACGACGGTGACGGCGTACCGCGCATCCTCTCCGTCGCTACACGGTCGCTCCAAGCGTGTGACCAGGCCGTTAAGGTAATGGCCGAACGCGGGGCGCAGCAGGCCCGGTGTGCTCTCGAACAGAAACGCTCGCGGCAGCGCCTCCGACACGGCGCGAACAGCCTCCGGCCACAGGTCCCGCTCGTCATGCTGGCCGGCGCCCAGGCCACCACCGGAAAACGACTGGGAGGGAGGGCCGCCCGCGATGAGGTCGATGCCGGCGTACGCGTGCCAGTCGACCTGACGCACATCGACCTGCGTAATTAACAGACGGTCCGATTTGCCGAACGCGGTCCGGTTTGCGGATAGCGTCCGGCATGCGTATGTGTCGATGTCGACCATCACCGGGTGAATGATGCCTGCCTGTTGCAGGCCCAGGGCCATCGAGCCGCATCCGGCAAAGAGCTCAACGCATTCGAGTGAACGGGTGGACGCTCCGGCATCGTCGTCGATGTTGGACGGCGACGATTGAAGGGCGTTGGCGGTGTATTGCGAGTGGGTCATTTTCACGGACTCCAGAGTGGGTGAGTCTCGTGTAGGCCCCTGTTTTATCCGGCCAGCGGATTTTTTCGTTACCCGATCTGCGGCGGAAAGATGACCGGATCAGACGCCAGCCCGATGAGGCGGCGTCCGGACTTTGCGCCTCCGGCAACCCGTCGCGCATCACATCACGACGGTCGGCTAAATGCGGTCGCTGCACCTGTTATTCACAACAACAGGAGTCACGGATGCAGATAGCCAAGCGCCCGGCTTGGGCACCCATTACCAGTCCGAGGTCGAAGCTGGCGTTCGAACGCGCAGGCTTCGCACCGGTTCGTATGAACGCGTGCGCGAGACTCAGCGGAGGTCGCGAATGACGCGCTGCGGCGGCCGCAAGGCAGGACACAGGAAAATTTACGCAATCGTCGAGGCCAATGCGACGCAGCCAATGCGCTACCTGCTGGCCGGGCCTGGGCCGGATGGCTCGCCCTGGACGCTGGACCCGTCGAAGGCCAGGCGATTTTCGGGGTTCGAGGGATTCGAATTCCTCGGCCGCGCACATGAACGCGGCCTCGAACTAGCGATGCTGCCGCTCGATGACGCAGTCGCGGGCGGGGAGAGGCAATGAGCGATATTCTCCTCGACGCGCTTGTCGCTGAACGTGACCGCGACTGCGGAAAGCCGGCAGCGCCAGCACCACGGCTCTGGCAACTACCGTACCCACTTGTGCCATACCATCCGGAGAACGCGTCCATCGTTCCGAACGAGCTGGTGCGCTGCGCGCTGTTTCGGGTTGCCGATCCGGCGTCGCCGCGCCGGTCGTTCTCGCGGCACCGGCTACCGGTTCAGGCTTCGCGAAACGGGTATATCGAATACTCGGGGGAAGAGCTACGGCAGGACGACCGGCGGGTGTTCATGCACGCCCTCCACCGGGAAGGAGAGACGCCAGGCGCTGCGACATTCAGGCCACGGCGATTCTGCGAGGACATCGGCTGGGGCACGTCGAACGCGGCTTATGAAAAACTCATCGAGACGCTCACGCGGCTCAAAGCAACAAGCCTGTTGATGTTCGTCCCGCGCATTGCGCGCGCGGGGGTGGCCGTATCCCTGATTGCCCGCTGGGAGTTCGTACCGGACTCGAAAGAGATCCGGGTGTACTTTGACCGGGAGATTGCGGAGCTGTTCAGGGACCAGCACTACACGCGCATACTGCGCGTCTACGAGGACCGGCTTACCAGGCGTTCGTATCTCGCGTCATGGCTACTCGGATTTTATGCGTCACACCGCGAACCCATAGCATTCCCGCTCGACAGATTGCAGAGCCTGTGCGGCGACGTGACGCCACGCAAAGAGTTCCGGCGCAAAGCCACCCTTGCGCTGCAGCAGCTCGTCGACGTGAAGTTCCTGGAGTCGTTCTCGATTGAAGACGGAACGGTCAGTTGTCGCCGCGCAATCACCCCACCCGAACCGCGCAGTTGCCCCACCGGAATCGCGTAATTGTCCCACCCGAATCGCGTGATCAGCCCACCGGTAGGACGAACGGAAGCCCGCCTGACGGGCCTTCGGACGCGAAAAGTTATACGTAACCTATAACCTTTTAACCATTAACCAGGCGGAGACTTCCCCAGAGGAAAAGTTTTTCTGAAGTTCCGCCCTTTCGTTGGCCAAGGCTGCGCCTTAAGTGGCCATCAGGGAGGACGGCTGACTGTCTGCCCCGGGGTGGGGCAATTGCGCGAAGACCATGTGCACGGTCCACGATCTCGCGCGACGGACGCGAGAGGTGCAACCGTCAGTCCTCTCCGGGATCGGCCATCTGTAGGCTCTGTAAAAAGAAAAGGCGCGAGCATCGCTCGCGCCGTGAATCACAGAGTGGCCTCGAAATCGCCAGGCTTCAGAAACTGCGAAGTGTCCTTGACAAAAACCACGCTTACGAAGCTTGCGGGCTTGTCATCGAATACGAAAAACTTCGTGTCCTGCAATAACCTGGAGCAGGCCGACGCCTTCTCGTTGCATGCATCCTCAGTGGAGAACGCGACAGCTCCGGCAGACGTTTCCAGTAGCCGGCTGCATGCGTCGGGTTCGATAGCGAGCAAGGTCGAGTGTACCCAGCTGTCATCCCGCGTATGTAATCCCACCAGCAATTCGCCACTCGCGGTCGCTTCCTGAAGGTATTGCCTTACGTGCGGTTCCGACAGGTTCAACCCCACTCTGGTCTGGCAGGTTTCAATCTGCAGGGTGACAGCCAGAAGAAACATTCCACCGCCGGAACGCAGCGTACTCAGTCTTGACTGTCCTAATGCGTGGGTGGCCTCGAATGCGCGCTGCATTTCCTCAGGAACCTCGACTAGGAGCGCGCTTCTTTCAGACGGTTCTTCCCCGCATATACGCTCAATTGACGACCAGTGAGCCGAAGGAATGATGTAGCCCGGGTGCAGTCCATGCTCCCTGAGCACGGCCGAGTTCATTGAACCTCCAGTACTGTGGGAGCGATTCCCGTTGCCGAGGGCTGCTGGGCGGTTCGTTGGTGTGGCTTGACTTCGTTGTCGAAAACTAGCGCGGCTTCCATCGTGTCGCGGAGCCGGCGGGTAAGCGAAATGCCTGGTGTGAGGTCAAGACCTGTTGCCTCGCGATAGCATTCAATAACGAAGATTTTCATCTCACGACTGGCCGAGAGGATATCGCTCGGCACTGAGGCGCCGAAAGCCCCATCATCCCGGATGAACTGCATCACCTGGTCAAGCCGGCTGTCGAGAGAACTGGACGGCATGACGAAATCCTCTGCCCGGACCTGCTCTGCCAGGATTTTGACGATGACGGGCAGGACCCCGAGGTACCGGGCAGCGGCATCGACAAACTTCTGCGATACGTTGCTCGCGCATCGTGTGTCGTTTCTCAACTGCGAGAGATAGCCTGGTGTACATCCAAGTTCATTTGCCAATGCAGCCAGTGAATGGTCCCGATAGTTCGCTTGCTGGAACAACGCCGCAAGCAGTCTTGAACCAGGCCTTTGCAACTGCTCGGTGTCGAGCGTCAGTTTTTTTCGGCGTGCACTGCGCCCGGTACGCCCTTCTGCGTGTGTCATTTCCATTTTTGTTGTCCTCGAACGTTTCGGCCGGGTCCGGCCGTGAGCGGGTCGCTCAATACGTATAGCAACTGTTCGGATCAGTCCCGCTCACGCGTTCGCTATACGTTTTGCTGAGGCATAGCGAGGACACTTATATGGCAATACCAGGACCAGTTTCAGAACTACTCGACCTGTTGGTCGAACTCGCCGCAGCAACTTACCAGCAAAAGGGAGACGTATGCGGCGAGCAGGAATCTATGCAAGATATTCGGACGATGAAAGCCGGTCGACGTCAATCGACGACCAGGTTAGAAGGGCGCGACAAACAGCGGCGCAGTTAGGATTTACCGTCAGCGACGAGCACGTTTTTGTCGATGCGGCGGTGACCGGACAACAGAAAGGCTTGGCGAAGCGCGTTGCTTACGCGCGATTTATCAGTGCGTGGGAGGCCGGGGAGTTCGAGGCCATCGTGGTCGATGAGATATCACGGCTCGCACGCTCGACGCTAGAGTTTGCTCATCTCGAGCAGCGTATCGAACGGACTCGGGTGCGTGTCGTCAGTTGCGACGGCACCGACAGTTCGATACCTGGGTGGCAGTTGCAGTTTGGCATCTCGGGGCTGATCGCGGCCCATTTTGTGCGTGAGACCAGCCACCGAGTCAAGCGGGGCATGCAAGGGCAATTGATACGCGGATTCATGATTGCGAAAGCGGCATACGGATATCGGGCAGTCAGGCACGGGGAGCGCGAAAACGAAGGAGGAACAGTCTGGGAAATTAATGAGCCGGCGGCAGACCGGGTGAGGCAGATGTTCGCCATGCGGTACAAGGGTAGCTCGCTCAATGCCATCGCAGAACACCTGAACCGTGAAAGCGTTGCCTGCCCCCGTCCGTCGAAAGATGGCGGCGCGGGGTACTGGCGGCCGGCGACGGTAAAGCAGATTCTTGCCAACACCATTTATCGCGGCGTTTTCGTATATGGAGGCAGCAGCTTTACGAAGGCAAAGGCAAAAAAGGAAAAGCAGGACGTTACCGAGATTGAGTATGCCCGTCCGGAGTTGCGGCTCGTGGATGACCATGTCTGGTACGCCTGCAATGACAGTTCATCGTCTCAGCCGTTCCGGGGAGGCGGGCGACGGCTGTTCGCTGGGCTCGTGACGTGCGGTGTCTGTCTGGGGAGAATGAGTATCGCAGGGGGAGGTTCTGCGCCTCAACTGTACTGCGCAGCATGTGCGCAGAGACGTCGAGTTGCCGTTGAAAATGCTCCGGAGCGGGTGGATTATGTTTCGGTGAAGGCGTTAGAACATGCGCTGACACATCTCTTGCGATGCATGTTTGACGATGAGCGGATCGGGGAATTCCGCAACCGTCTGAAAGCACGATTGGACGGAGGTCAAGAGGCTCGCATTACTGAGCTGAAACTCGCGGTGGCACGCGCTGACAGGCAGCTTGAAAGTCTGGCCCAGCGCATGCGGCGATTGGAGGCGGATGGAGAGGATTTCCTCGAGCAGGCGTATCGCGAACAACGGGATGAAAAGAAGCGCCTGGCTGATGAACTGGGAAGGCTCGAGGTGTGCGCAGCTTCGCTCGACGTCGGGAATCTGGAGCGCCAGTTGGCCGTCGAGCCGCTCGACATCATTCCAGCACTGTTTGGCCCAGATGCGGCGGTTGAACGGGCGAGGGCGGTTCTTTCCCGGGTATTCCCGAAAATCGTGCTTATTGCCCGTCCTCAAAAGTTTGTGTCGGTTTGGGCCGTGACGACGTGCGAAGGTGCGGTTGTGGCGAACCTGTCCGGGACGACGCCGGTAATTGAGGAGGAAGTCGAGTATGTAGTGCGGGTCGAGACCGGTGCGACGCGGCCGACACCTTGGCGGGTAACGGCCGAGAATAACTGAGGGCGGTGAAGAATTGATTGTGCGGGGCACTTGTGCCCCGCATTTCTTTTCCCGATACTTGCTCGCAAGAAAGATATATCGGGTCGCAATGCGTTCGCAATTTCTCACGCGCCGCACCGGACTTTTTGACAGTGGGCTATCCTCGGGAGGTTGGAAAAAAGGCGCGTTGCGATCATGGCGCTGTTTTTGCGTTGCCTATACCGATCACCTTCGGATGGTCGCCGATTTTGCCGGATGGCCGTTCGGCAAATCGCCCTGCATCAGACAGCGGGCTATCGTGCGCCCACGCTCAATGGCAGGTTGTTGGCTTTCAGGGACTCTGTCTTGTCGCACCACCGCGATATCGCAGTGCGTTAGCGACGGCTGCAAAAGCCGGCAAGGGTTGACGTCGGCTAGGATAGTAGAGATGGTATCCGGGAAACCAGGGACACCAGTCTTCCAGAAGTGGGACCAACTGACCACTTGCCAGATGATCAGCAACGCGCGCCTCGGACACATAGGCGAGCCCGTGCCCGGCGAGGGCCGCCTTGGTAATCAATTCGATGTTGTTAAACATTAGTTGCCCATCCACCCGGACGTTTAGTTCTCGCCCTTCTTTTTGAAATTCCCAAGCATAAAGACCGCCATAGGTCGGCAGGCGCAGATTGATGCAATTGTGGTTTGTAAGATCCTGAGGGATGGCGGGAGCGACGTTCCGCTTCAGATAGCTGGGCGCCGCGACCACGATCATCCGCATATCCGGGCCGATCGGAACTGCAATCATGTCCTTGGCAATCACCTGTCCGATGCGGACCCCGGCGTCGTATCGCTCGGCAACGATGTCAGTCAAACCGTAGTCAACGACTATCTCAACCTTAATATCTGGAAAATCGGGAAGAAATTTGTCGAGGGCGGGCCATAGTACGTCCTCCGCCGCATGCTGATCGGCGGTAATGCGCACCGTGCCAGCGGGTTTCTCGCGCAATCCACTTAGTGCGGCAATCCCTGCATTGATGCCTTCGAAGTGCGGTCCAACCGTCTGACACAACAGCTCGCCTGCTTCTGTGGGCGCGACCCCGCGCGTGTTGCGCGTTAATAGCCGAATTCCAAGCCTCTCCTCCAACGCCCGCACGGTCTGGCTAAGCGCCGACTGAGAGATTCCAAGCTTCGCGGCGGCTCGGGTGAAGCTTCGCTCTTGCGCCACCGCGAGAAAAGCAGAAATGTCCTGAAGATTGTCGCGCGCCACGGTATTAGCTCTGCTTATAACGGTATGCCATTTATACCATCTAATCAACTGGCCGGGCGAGGGCTATAGTGGTCCATCACTTGTATAGAGGACCGTTATGAAAACGCGCACGCTTGGAAAAAACCTCGAAGTCTCCGCCATCGGCATGGGCTGCATGGGACTGACGTTTGGCTATGGGCCTGCCACGGATAAGTCCGAGGCTATTAGCCTGATTCGAGCTGCGGTTGAGCGTGGCGTAACGTTTTTCGACACGGCCGAGGCTTACGGCGCCGAGAACGAAGAAATGCTGGGTGAGGCGCTCTCACCGTACACCGGCAAAGTAGTTATAGCCACAAAGTTCGGATTCAAGAACGGCAATAATAAAGACGGCCTGGATAGCCGCCCCGAGCGGATCCGTCAGGTAGCGGAGCAGTCCTTGACGCGCCTAAGAACCGATGCGATTGACCTGTTTTATCAGCACCGTATCGATCCGAGCGTCCCGATTGAAGACGTTGCAGGCACGGTCAAGGATCTCATTGCCGAAGGCAAGGTGAAGCACTTTGGCATGTCGGAAGCCGGTGTTGACATGATTCGCCGCGCGCATGCCGTTCAACCGCTTACCGCGCTGCAAAGCGAATACTCGATGTTCACGCGTGATATTGAGGCAGAGATCCTGCCGACTTTGGAAGCACTGGGCATCGGCTTTGTGTGCTTTAGCCCGCTCGGCAAAGGTCTGCTTGGCGGCAAGATCGACGATTCGACGAAGTTCAAGGAAGGAGATGTGCGTAGTACGTTGCCGCGTTTCTCCGGCGAAGCCGTCGCGGCAAATGCCAGGTTGGTCGCGCTAATCGGGGAAATTGCACAAGCCAAGAACGCGACGCCTGCGCAGGTCGCGCTCGCGTGGCTTTTGGCCCAAAAGCCATGGATCGTACCCATCCCCGGTACAACGAAGTTGCATCGCCTCGAAGAAAACATCGGTGGTGCTGCCGTTGAGCTTGCGCCTGGCGACTTGCAAGTCCTTAGCGACTTGCTTTCGAAACAGCCTGTTCAAGGCGCCCGATACAACGAGCAGATGATGAAGACGGTGAATCGTTAATTGCTCAAGCTAAGCGCTACACGGTTCACTGCGCTGGAAGGTCTTCGCTTCGGTTGTTGTTGATCACGAGTGGGGCGTTTGCTTCATCAAGGCATTACTCTTGAAACTAGGTTCTTTGGAGATAGGTCATGAGGATAACCCGTGTCGGCAGCGTGCCGTCGCAGACGGCCACAGCGGAATGTTTTACGGGAGTCGTGCGGGTCGATAGTCCCTTCAGGGCGGAGGAGCCGGCGCGCACGGTTGGTGCGCTTGTCACTTTCGAACCTGGAGCGCGTACGAATTGGCATACCCATCCGCTCGGACAGACGCTGGTGGTGACACAGGGGCTGGGATGGACGCAGTGCGAGGGCGGACCGAAAAAAGAGATTCGCGCCGGCGATACTATTTGGTGTCCTTGCCAGCGCCGCCACTGGCACGGCGCGACTGCATCCACCGCCATGGCGCACATCGCGATCACCGAGTCCCTGAACGGCAAACACGTTGATTGGATGGAACCCGTGACGGACGAGCAATACCTTGGAACGCCAGTGGAACCGGACTGATCGACGAAGGTGAAAATTTGAGCCAACCACAGTAGACGCAAGGATCACATCGCACGTGTCTCTTGAATCAGTGGAAATAGACAGGCTCCACAAAGGAACAGATCATGCGACACCGAAAATTAGAGGAACGTCACATCGTTTGCGAGTTGCGTTGTGAGACTACTAACCGTGAAAGAGTCCGGCAACTCATTGTTCAATTTGTTGAACCCGCAAGGCTCGAAGAGGGATGTCTCTACTACCATCTTCACCAGAAGCTTGACGATCCAAATACGTTTTTCATCATCGATGGCTGGGCGAACGAGGACGCGGTCGACAAGCATGCGAGCAATCCACATGTGGCAGAGGTAATGAAGGAGCTTGCTCCGCTGTTGACGTTTGGTCCGTCTATAACGCTCAGCAGTCGCGTGAGTGACTGACACGGCGGGTGAGAGCTCGCATACCTAGCAAGGCCTCGGAAAGGGCGCGTGGAATGGTGCGGCAAGCAAGGCATAAATGCCTGTTAGACGGGGGCGCGTAACCAGGCCGGGTTGGTGGCGCCACGTAGAAAGCTCATTCTGTCTGCGGCAATGTCAGCCCCATCCATGCTGCAGTGGAAAGCACGATCATAAATGCAACTAACCTCAGGTCATCGAAACGATGGCGGAGGAAACCAGGTACGAATATGCCGCGCTTCCTGCTCGCAATTGTGATGCTGTTACCTGAAAGTCGATTGCGTGCTACTGGGCGCTGAAAGTCAATGTCGATGCTTCAAACGCTCGTCATTGTTATGGCCAACTGGCCCAAGCTAGAGAATTCTACCTGTCTGGATGAGAGCAATGACCGATAGTGATATTCGTGCCGTTTCCCCAGTCCTCGGTCACTATACTGAGGACCTACTCTTGTCGAACATCTGGGAGCGGGCGCAACTGCAAGCGCGCGATCGAAGCATCGTTACCGTTTCCGCCTTGATCGCGCGGAATCAAAGCATTGAGATGCGGCACCACTTGTCCCTCGCGCTGACCAATGGCGTTACGGCATGTGAGATTTCTGAGGTTATAGCGCATCTGGCGTTCTACTCGGGATGGGCAAACGCTTTGATGGCCGTTTCGATCGCGAAGGATGTTTTCAAAGAGCAAAACATCCTAATGGAGCAGTTGCCGCCAGTTCGAGGAGCCGGGCTCAAGGTTGATGAAGCGTTCGAAGCAACGCGTACTGCTGCAGTGGATCAGTTGGTCGGACCGGCGTTTCATGTTCTCGCGGACTATACCACCCACGCACTTTTTCACGATCTATGGTTGCGAGCAGCGCTTGCGCCGCGGGATCGTAGCCTTTGCACCATCGCGGCGCTTATTTCGGTTGGTCAGTCCGCGCAGATTCCGTTTCACGTCAACAAGGCCATGGATAACGGAATGACGCAGGAACAGGTGGTCGAGGTGATTACTCATCTGGCGTTCTACGCTGGCTGGCCGAATGCGATGTCAGCGGCTGTAATTGCAAAGGATATCTTTACAAAGCGTACAAACTGATTACGCATGGCGGTAGGGTGGAAAATGCGCCGACGAACATTTGCTACGTGATAGCCATCGGGAGATAACTGAGCGCTGCAGAAAGACTGGCTGTGCTGAAAATCAGCACGGTCAGGTTCTCCACAACCAGGTCGGATGAGTTGCCGGGATGCACCGATCTATCCAGAACTGTCGCTATTGGGACATAGTTGTTCCGGCATAGACTCCAGCTCGTGCGAAATGAAAGAGGAGAGCGGCCTTTTGCGGCGATTAAACTGCGCGAAAGAGCGGTTGTTGTGATTAGTTTTGGACAACTTTCGTTACCATCTCGAGCCACCGCGTCCATTCGACAAGCTGCTGCTCCACGTGAGATCGCACGACGCTGTCAGGTACTGCGGATACCACATAGACGGCGACTTTCATCACAAACCCCTCGTCGGTATCCATAAGCTGGTTCATGAATTTCACTACCTCGGTGCCATCCGCAAGACGGCCCACCCCGACCATCATTGCATCGTAGCCGGCAGCAGGTTCGACCGGCGCATAGGACGGATCAAAAGAGCAGTACATCCGAAACGGAACATGTCCCAGTTCCTCGACAACTATGTAGCAGGGCTCATTTACGCCTCGGGGGTCCTTCACCCATCCAAAGCGGTAGTGTTCGGGGAACGCTGGATAAACGACGGTGTGCAAGTCGGTGAGCGCGGCGGACCACCAGTCCGAAAACTGTTGCTTCGATACCCCTGCAATCCGAAATTCGACTTCCGCAACCTTCCACGACCCGTCGGACGCTGTGGCCCATTTTCGCCATTGCTCGTCGGTTGACTTGAGGTCGTCGGCAAGCAATTCGTCCATCTGCTCGGGGGTGATGCGCTCCTTCAGCAAGCGGAGGGCACGCCTGGCCGATCTAAGTTCCAACTGATCGACATCTAACGCCGACGGCTCGCCATCAATAAACGCATGAATATTCGAATTTTCTTCAACAGCCCCCTTCATCTTGTCCCCTTGTTTAACGCGCCTGTGAAGATGCAAATCACTTCAATGTACCCAGCAAATACGAGCCAAACAACCATCGCGGGTCAGCTCGATTCCCGCAATGAGTCTGGCTTTATCGGACGTCGGATAGTGAGTCAGACAAGGTTGCCCGATCAGCTGGGTTTGACAGGGCGCTAGCGCACGCTTGTATTTTCGCAATTGATAACAGAACTCAGCGGAGTTAGGACATGCTCAAAAGATAGCGGATGTGCCCCGTGGTCTCAAGCAACGGGCTAGCCGGATTTTAGCCGGGCCTGAAGTTAGGTCGCCGTGTCGTTGTCGGTCAAGCGTTTCGCCGGGTTTTACCGCCATTTTTCAGTCTCAAACTACGCGACTGAGAGACGCGCGTCTACCCGAACTGGCGGCAAGGACCTTTGCGGCAGGTGCAAAAGTTCACCGTACAAATTCGACGCGAGTTAAATATTCCATTGGCTGAGCGCGTGCGTTATTTCGTGACTGCTGCCAGCATTTCCCCGTTGCTGCACGGCTAGTCTACTGACTTGCTGCAGACGCAGCGTTCGCCTTTGCAAAATTCGGGAAGTTCCTTGCCTGTCTAGGTCTATTGATCCCTCGAAACGTGCGCTATACCCTTAGTACACACCCTGAAGGTCGCCGTGAGGAGCCTGAGACACGGCGCAAGTGGGACCCGTGCGCGGGGGCGATTGGACTGATACCGTGCGATGGATTTCCGCTTGCCGTTGCGATGCGTCTGTCCTGAATCCCCGGAACGCAACGTCTTGTCGACATGTGTTCGCTTCGCGCCTGACGGAAAAAGAACGGACGGTCCAAACGCTTTCAGGTGACGGATCACTACAAAATCTGGAGACATTAGGAAGAAATATGGTCAGTGGAGTGATTGGCGCTTCCGGGTCTGTCGAGCGACGTAACGTCCACCTACTTGCGCCAGTTGGCCACGATTCCAAATCAAGGCTGCTTTGTGCCGAGCGCTGGCAAGACAAGCATCTGAGAAGTAGCTTCAACGAACCCGCTTCCCGGGCACCGCTCGAATGGCATTTGACTCAGCTTCGGCGGCTTGAACATGCCGATGGCAATGCGACTTCGGTCGAAGGCCCTGCGAATCTACGGTAGGCGACGAGATGCAGTTCGCGTACTGCGGCATCCACATTCTGTATTGCGCATAGGTCACTCGCTTCCAGGCTTTGAAGCAAGGATCGATTGCCATTCAACAGTTGGAAAAGGAAAGACATGCATTCTGATCAGTCGACTTGGGATTACATCGTCGTCGGCGCTGGCAGCGCGGGCTGCGTTCTGGCAAATCGGCTCAGCGATTCCGATTCACGTCGGGTCTTGTTGCTCGAGGCGGGTCCGCCGGATACGCCGTTGATGAAGCCGGCCGGTGCAAGCTGGTATGTGAACCTGTCGAGGTTCGAATGGCACTTCTGGTCGCAGCCGGACCCTACTAGGCGGATGCGATCTGACCATTGGCGTCGGGGGCGCGTACTCGGGGGTTCGAGCAGCATCAACGGCATGAACTATGTGCGTGGCACGTCCGAGGATTACGACCGGTGGGCGGCTTTAGGCAATACAGGTTGGGGGGGCAAGGATGTCATGCCGTTGTTTCAGGCTCTGGAGCACTGCGAGCCCGGCTACCGTACGCCGCCCGACTACTCGATCAGAGGACGGACTGGCCCCTTGCCGATCCGCGAGGTCAGAGACTGCCATCCGCTGACGGACGCATTCATCAAGGCCGCCCAAGCGGCTGGCTATCGGTACAACAGCGATTACAACGGCGCCAGCCAGGAAGGGGTTGGATATGGTCAGTTCAATCAGCGAAGGGGAATGCGTTACAGCTCGGCAGACGCATTCCTAAAACCGATTTCACACCGAAAAAATCTACATGTGCTGACCGACGCCTTTGTGCATAAGCTGCTGTTCCAGGATTCCCGCGTCACCGGTGTCCGCTATGAAAGGGAAGGCGCAATGCATGAGGCGTACGCCGACAAGGTGATTTTGTGCGGTGGCGCAATCAGCACGCCGCAGCTTCTGATGCTGTCGGGAATCGGCGATGCAAAAGCCCTGCAAGAGCTGGGTATTGAGGTCGTCCTCGACAGGCCTTCGGTTGGGAAAGACTTGATTGAGCACCCTTTAATTCGACCAAGCTATCGGGTGAAAAAACCGAGCTACAGTCCGACCGAGGGTTTTTGGCAGAAAGTCAGCTTCGTCGCGAAGTTTCTGCTAACCGGACAAGGTCCGATAGCAACGCCAGTGGAGGGGCAAGCATTCCTAAGAACCTCTCCAGAAGAACCTGCGCCAGACGTACAGATGCACTTTGCGCCGATCGGCATTGTCTATGCGGACGATCCGAAGGTCCACAAGGGATTGAACATGTTGCCGTTTCCGTCCTTTTCCGTGTTTATCAACAAGTCTTATCCGGTCAGTCGCGGGCAGATCAGATTGGCAAGCGCTGATCCCAAGGCCGCGCCACTCATCGAACCAAATCTGTTGAGTGACGAACGTGACGTGGAGACATTGGTGCGGGCCATTGAGCTCGTCCGCCGCATTGCTTCTACAACACCGATGGCCGAAATGATCGTCGAAGAAGTCGAACCGGGCAAAGATTGCTCGACCCGTGAAGCGCTGGCCGACTACGTCAGGGGACGGACGGGACTGTCGTACCACCCAGCAGGGACTTGCCGGATGGGAGTTGACGAAGATGCCGTGGTGACGCCCGATATGAAAGTCAGGGGTCTCGAAAACCTCTGGATCGCAGACGCTTCGATCATGCCGGACTTGCCAAGCGGCAATATCAACGCTGCGTGCATGATGATCGGCGAGAAACTGGGGCGCCAGCTCAGTCAGCCACAAGCGCAGTTGCCCGATGAGTCCGACTCGCGTGTCTATCTTGACACTGCGCTTCGCGGTTCGCAAAAGCTTGGGCAAGATGCATAAGCCTTTGAGCGTGTCTGCGCGAGACTTCTCGTTAAGCGCCGCCGGGCGTCGTTGACGCCCGGCAGTTATCGCTTGTCTCAGACCGCAAAGGAGCTTCCTGCTCAAGCGCGTTGATGGTGACCACGGCTACCTCTATCGTGCAACTGATGCGATTTGCCACAAACCCTATGGATGAACACTCAGATGCTTAATGCCGCGGAAAGTCGAAACGTCAATTGGGTACTAGATCTCCTGATCAATGGAGAGATGGTAAAGGGAGAAGGTGCGCCGCTCCCGGTCGAAAACCCCGCTACTGAAGAGATTCTGGCAAGCCCTCAGGAGGCCACAATGGCTCAGCTTGAGAAGGCGGTGACCGCCGCACGCCGGGCATTCGATTCAGGCATTTGGCGCAACGCCGAAGAGCGGCGGCGCCTTTTGCTGCGCCTTGCGGACCTGCTGGAAGAGCGCGCCGACCAGTTCTGTGCTGCGTTGATCGAGGAGGTTGGCACGCCGCTTTCGATTTGCCATGCGATGCAGCTAGGCACCCCAATCAAGATGCTGCGGTTCAATGCGAATGCTGCGACGAAAGATCGGACGCGTTCGCTGGGCCGCGACTCTGGGCCGCCGGCCACGGAAAGTCTTATTCGATACGAGCCGGTCGGGGTCGTCGCTGCAATCAGCGCGTACAACTTTCCAATCTTGATAGCGGTTGGAAAAATCGCCGCAGCCTTGAGCGCCGGGTGCACCGTCGTGCTGATGCCTAGCCCGCAGACGCCGCTCGCCACGCTAATGCTTGCCGATCTGATCCGCGAGGCGGGATTCCCACCTGGCGTCGTGAACGTAATCATTGGCGGTTTGGAGATTAGTCGCGCGCTGACGATGCACAAGGATGTCGATAAGATCAGTTTCACGGGCTCGGTGCAGGTAGGCCGCCAGGTCGCACTTCAGGCTGCCGATAGCTTTAAAGGCACTGTGTTGGAACTAGGGGGAAAATCTGCCGCTATTGTTTTGCCGGGCGCCGATCTAGCGAAGATCGCCTTGCCGATTCATGGTCGCTATCTGCGCAATGCTGGCCAAGGCTGTCTGTCGCCGACGCGGGTCCTGGTGCAGAAAAAGCAGCTTGATGACTTTATTGACGCAAGCCGCGACGCATACGCAAAAATCCAGGTTGGAGATCCGTGGGATCCTGCGACCACGGCCGGCCCGCTGATCACAGAAAAACATCGCGAGCGTGTAGAGGGCTATGTGGCCCGCGCCGTAGCAAGTGGCGCGAAGATCGAGATCGGTGGCGGACGGCCCGAGATGGAGCGAGGCTGGTATATGAACTCGACCTTGGTGGGCAGTGTGACCAACAAGTCTGAGATTTCACGCGAGGAGTTGTTCGGTCCGGTCGGCGTCATCATGACGTATGACACAGTGGACGAAGCGATCGTCATGGCCAACGATTCAGATCTTGGGTTAGGGGGTGCAATATGGGGACCGCTCGATGAAGCCAGGGAAGTCGCCACAAGGATTCGAGCGGGTACGGTCTCGATCAATGGCACTGGTACCTTGAGAATCGACGGCGTACTGTCCGGTTGGAAACATAGTGGTCTCGGACGCGAATGGGGGGAAGACGGGATCCAGGAATTCCTTGAGACCCAGCACGTGCAGTGGGTGCTCGACTGACGATACCGGGAGAGAATTGCCTTATCGGCCATCGTTGCGATGGCCGATAGAGAGAAGCGCGCCTGAGGGCGCCGCTCAATTCACTTTTTCCAGCCTGTGGGCTCCGGAACGGCAAATGGGACGCTGACAGGAACACTCTTGAAGTCTGCTGGACCCACAATTTCCAGATACTCCATGTCTGGGGAGTAGTCGAAGAGGAAGTGACGGATACCTGGGGCTTGATGCACGCAGTCTCCAGCAGAAACGAGTGTCTCTTTGTCTTCGTACATAAATTTCGCCCACCCTTTGAGCATGATGACAATCTGGAAGTCAGCCTCGTGGACATGCCATCCGGTTCCCGCTTCTGGCTCGTTCTTGGCTCGCACAAGATGCGCAATTACTTTGCCGTTGGTCGCATTGACGATGCCGAGATCGCGGTATTCGAAGAAGTCACGCAGTCCACCGCTCTGATACTCCGTATCGTTCGGGTGGATGTGAGAGAAATTCGTATTCGTAGACATAGTTTGTTATCCAAAATAATATGAAAAGATAAGGCAATTATAGAAGTCACGTTCCTTGCACACGTATACGCAAAATTGCGTAAGAGAAGTGATCGACGCCACACGTTTGAAACTTCTGGATCGTACTGCTTCAGATCGTGGTTTGGCGTCGGGCCGGCGCATCGACGGTGCGGCAATCTTCCACCACTGTCTTAGGTTTCGGGTTTGCCGTCCAACGCAAAGATCCTTGCTTTTGCTGGCGGCTTGTCGGACTGAGGTGCCGCACTTATCGTACAAATTGTTGGCGGACATCGAGTGGGTTGATTTGGGTTTTCATAAACTCGTACAGGGGAATTTGTCATGACAGTCCGATCGGTTGCCGTCATTGGCCTTGGAGCCATGGGTGCTCCAATAGCACATCGTGTTCAGGACGCGGGCTTCGAGCTTATCGTGTGTGAAAGAAATCCCGACGTCGTGGCACTGTTCGCTGGCACGGGAGCGCGTGTCGCCCCGGTGCCGGAAGCGTGTGCGAATGCGGATGCCGTCCTCATTCTTGTTGCTACTCCAGATCAGGTTTGGGAAGTGATCATGGGAGAGGACGGCATTCTGAGCGGAGTCACCGCACAACGATCTCCGATTCTGACGGTCATGAGCACGGTTTCCGCGGAAGTCATCGAAGACATTGCGGAGCAACTGCGACCGGCGGGAGTTCGCATTATCGACGCACCGATAAGCGGAGGCGTGCGTGGGGCGGAACAGGGCACGCTAACGATTTTGACCGGCGGCGATGAGCGGGACATCAAAGCGGTCGAGCCTGTCCTTGAGAAGCTCGGATCACAGCGAATTCATTGTGGTCGTCTCGGCACTGCCCAGACGATGAAGATCGTCAACAACATCATCGGCGTGTCCGTGACGGTCATCGCAGGCGAGGCCTATCGGCTTGCAATGGAGCGAGGACTGGACCCAGTTCTTGTCTCACACGCGCTTGAGGCCTGCTCCGGTCGAAATGCTCGCTCCAAAGATCCGGCGGGTCCACAGGTTGGTTATTCGGAGTGGGTGCAGGATCGCAAGTCTTACGCAGGGGTCGGGGCAATCATGCGCAAGGACCTTACGCTCGCTGTTGAGATGGCCTCTCACGCCAAGGGGCGATACCCGGCGGTTCGAGCCATGAAGTCTTTGATCGATTCTCTGGGTGACGAGACTTTCGATCATTGGCGCCGCATTGCTGGATTACCGCCGACTAGCGATTAACGCTCATGCTGCGACACTGGAAATACCTGCACTGGACGTCGACACGATCGTCGAAGTTCGACATGGCAGCGTCGCTGCTGCGGCTCATTAGACCCGGTTCAAGGAGTGCGTGATGGTTCTGGAAATCGCCGAAATCTACATCCGGCGCGGCGAGAACGAGGCGTTTGAAGAAGCCATTGGACTGGCATTGCGAACGATTACCGCGAATGCTAAAGGTGCTGCAAGTTATAGCTTGCATAAAGGCGTGGAGTTGCCTGAGCGATACGTGATGCAGGTTTCGTGGGAGTCGCTGGAAGACCACATGGTTACCTACATTGGCACGCCAGAGCGCGAGATATGGCGTTCGATTGTCACTCCTTTCTTTGCGCTGCCACCAAGGATGGAGCACTTTACTTTGGTCGCGACGTCCTGACCTCTGGCGTCACATACATAGACAATGTGGTCGTGTTAGCCTTGATCAAAATGTCGCCTTACGGCCGGCTAACAGCCTGGGGCCGTACGTAGATGTTCGCCGACCGAAGTTGCGATCAAGCACACTAACTATTCATGGAGACGTCGCGCATGATCTTGGCGACCCGCACGCTCAACGTTCGTTCGTTTATCGACGTTGAACGATTTTCCCCGTGCCAGTGGCTGATTCTGGTTCTGTGTTTTCTGATTCTTGCCGCTGACGGCTTTGATGCTGCGGCGATTGGATTTATCGCTCCATCTCTTGTGCATGATTGGGGCGTTGAGCGAGGCGCACTTGGCTCGGTAATGAGCGCGGCGTTGGTCGGGCTTGGCATCGGGGCGCTCCTCGCTGGCCCTATCGCGGATCGGGTCGGTAGAAAATCTGTCCTTGTTCTGTCTGTAGCTTTCTTTGGCGCATGGAGCCTCGTCGCGGCACACGCGCAAACGGTCGGGGCGCTGACGGCGTATCGCCTCCTGGCAGGGCTTGGCCTCGGTGCGTCGCTTCCCAACGCGATCACACTCATGTCGGAGTACGCGCCGGCGAGGTTGCGGGGTATCGTTGTTAATACAATGGTCTGCGGATTCTCGTGCGGACTTGTAGCAGGAGGCGTCGGGTCGGCATGGCTTATTCCACATGTAGGATGGCAAAGCGTATTGACTGCGGGCGGCATTGGGCCGCTCGTGCTTGCCGTATTGTTAGCGTTGTTGCTTCCTGAATCGGTGCAGTTTCTTGCGGTCCGCGAAGGAACGCATCAGCGTATTGCTCGAATTCTGACCCGCATCGCTCCGCAGCAGCGCTTTGACAATTGTAAGTTTGTCGTCACGCAGACCGATCAAGACTCGGGGCAGGGAGCTTCGGCGCTCGCCCTTGTGCTCTCCCGTCGCTACCTTCCTCGCACGCTCCTACTGTGGACGGCGTATTTCATGGGTTGTCTGATTTACTATCTATTAACTAACTGGATGCCAACGTTGTTTAGAGACGCTGGCTTCAGCGTCGCGTATGGTGCCCTGTTGACCGCCTTATTTCCGCTTGGCGGTATAGTGGGCACGTTTTCCGCCGGCTGGCTGATGGACCGGTTCAGCGCCAATCGCACAATCGTCATTGCTTATCTCCTGGCGGCAGCACTGGTGGTGATTGTGGGACGGTGCATCGGCGACACGCCATTATTGATTGGTGTGCTGGTCTTCATCTGCGGAATGGTCGTTACAAGCGCGGCAACCTCGACCTCGGCTTACGCCGCGAACCTCTATCCGATTGCGGGCCGTGCGACTGGAGTGGCCTGGACCCTTGGGGTCGGGCGTATCGGCGCGGTAGCGGGCGCCTTTCTCGGAGCGGGGTTACTCGGATTGGGCTGGCGATTCGGTAATGTGTTCGGGATGCTCGCCGTGCCGGCGGTTGCAGCTGCAGGTTCATTGCACGCGATTACTCGGTGCAAGCCCAGCCATGTCGGTGATGAGATTCCTGGGAACCCAGCTCGCCAGCGTTAAGCCGGTTAGTGGGCCGTCTATCGCCTGCCCCGTGGGTGACTGACAGCGAGCCACGCGGTTCGCGAACCCTTGCAGTGGCTAGGGCTTCGGGAACCATGCGGCCGGATCGTGCCGGACGAATTTGCCCCGAAGAGATGAGCAATCACCGCATCGGGCTGTTCAGAGGCGCAACGGTTGCCAGTCCGTTGGCTTCAGCTTGCACATCTTGTCCCTTGAACAGCTCTACCAGGAAATCGATAAAAATTCGAACTTTTCGGGAAAGTCCGCGACTGCTTGGATATACAGCATACAGTTCAGCATCACCGGCTTTCGGGCTAACGCTATAGTCGCTGAGTACTCTGACGAGTCTACCGCGTGAGATGGGTGCTCGAACCATCCATTCATGAACCATGATGACGCCAAGGTCCGCCAACGCTGCGGAAAGCAATACCGAACCATTGTCGGAGCGCAGGTTGCCTTGAACCTTGATCTCCTGACGGGCGTCGTTTTGGGCAAATCCCCAAACGTTACTGTAAGAACGTGCCGTATAAAGCAGGCAGTTATGACGCTCCAAGTCATCTGGACGCTCCGGGACACCCTTTTGCTCAAAATATTTGGGAGAGCCGCACACGATTCGTTGGCTAGGACTTAAGCGTCTTGCGACAATCTCGGAGTCCGGTATATGGCCCATCCACACAGCCACGTCGATGTTGTTGGCAACGAGGTCCAGTCGTTCGTCAGTCAGCGAAATATCAAAGCTTAGCTCGGGGTATTGAGCAAGGAGTTTGGGGAGGGCTGGAACAATAATCGTGGTGCCTGTCGAAACGCGTAGGAGGATCCTCAAGACTCCCTTCACACTTTCCTGAAAGGACGTGGCTTCGGATTTTGCGTTGCTGAGATCTCTGGCGATAGCGCATGCGCGGTCATAGAACATCCGACCTGGTTCGGTAAGAGACAAGCTGCGAGTGCTGCGGTTGAGAAGTCTTATGCCGAGCTCTTCTTCGAGCGACTGCACCTGTCTCGCTACCGAGCTGATCGAGCTATCCGTACAGCGAGCGGCCGCCGAAAAGCTGCCAACTTCGGCGACCTTGATGAAAGTCTCTATGCGCGTGAAATCGTCCATTTGGACCCACTTTGGACCGCTTGTGTATTTCTGAACCGGCCCGTCAAACACATCTATGAGCGCGCCAGTGATTCTGGTGCGACGCCATGGCCCGGTTCGATCGAGATCGGGCCGGTTGGTCGCAATGCCTGAGAGGACGGCTTCCAAGAAGAGAGTCCCTGCGCGACCTGCCTGGCCGACCGGATCGAAACAGCGAGTACAAGCGTTGATCGCCCGGCGTCAGCTATCTGGATTTTGACAGACTTTGACTTAATACCGAATGGTGAAAATCCCTATGTCGTGTTGACGAGAAGAGAACGGAATTCCTAGGCGACTGCGTGCCGTCGCGGGCCTGCGAGGATGGCGAGAGATCGGATCGCCGAGCGGGCCAGTGGCGTGGGGCGGCGAGGCATGTGTGGGCTGCCGAAGACGGTGCGATGGCGCAGGCGGGCGCGCCGGCGGGGTTCAGGATTTTGAACCCTTCGCTGTAAAAACTGACCATACCGTAATGGCAAAGATGCGCGTAAACCCGGTGTCGATCTGCGCAAGACGAATAAATATGCCTGGACTGGGTACCTCCAAACATCGTCGCAGCTGGGCCGCTTGCACGGTCCGTTCGAGCGTGAACCCGGCAGCTTTGACGATTCGACAGCAATGAAACCACGACGTCCGACGATTGATGTCTTGATGGCTGACAAGATTTCCACAGAGTTCACCAGTGACGCGTCTGCCGATTCGACGATTGGCTATTGCCTCAAAGAGCACCACGGGGCGAGGCTGAACGAAAACGTCCCACGTAGGTAGCGGCAGACCAACGTGCCGCGCGTTCGAGGCACTGCTCGATGCAAAAAAATGACGAGCCAAGGTGCTTGCCAGAAATAGCAAAAATCGATGGTGGCGGGCCATCTACAATCGATTCAAGGATGGACGATTCGCCAACGGAAATGCAGCACTTGCGCGAGTGGTTAGCATCGGGCGATAAATCTGAATGCTGAGATCGATGTCCTCGACGACGCCACGTGGCGTGTGAGTGAGGCATGAGAATGTGCACGAACTGGAAGGAGCAGGCGATGGCTACCGCAGGAAAGTCTTTGCGCTCGATGGTAGAAAATTGGCTCGTCACGGACCCTTCAATCAAGGTGAGAGTCACTGAATTCGGACGGATGCGGGTCAAGCGTGAGTGTTACGTCCGCGTCGAGGCGATGAGGTCGGCCGGGCCCGTGGCATTGATCTTCTTCCGACATAAGGACGGCACTTGGTGCATATACCCATCCAATGCGGATCGGCCAACTATGAAATACGCTATTTGATTCTTTGGTCGAAATGTAGGGGGGCACAGACGGAAGTTGGCAACGCCTATTCGCTGTTTTGATTCGTTCGATGACTCGCGTCCATCTGCTGCAACTACGAGATAGCACGCAAGGTGCTTGCCGATACCGGCAAAGGCGAATGGTTATCCAATCGATATACTCGGAAACAATGCATCGTCCCGAAAAGCGGGCGAAACGCCTGTGGAGCGCGTTGCGATCCGGCCCGCTGGTGAGCACAGCGACCTCTTCTGGCAAGTTCAAGTCGGCCGCCACAACGGCGACAGCGAATGTCTGTATTCGAAACTAAATTGGAGACAGCATGACCATTGCAGCCGAACTCGCGCTGTTTGCCGCCCGCACTCAGTTTCAGGACATACCCACAAAAGCAACCGACTACGCCGCCATGCTGATCGCTAGCACCGTAGCGAGCGCGGCCATGGGAGCGAACCTTGAGTCAGCGCAAATTGTGCGTCGCTTCGAGATGGAAAACGGCGGCATGCCTGATTCACGAGCCTGGTTTTGTGGTCCAACGCGGCTGCCTGCGGCAAGAGCCGGGCGAATCAATGCGGTCATGAGCGACGCCGCAGCGTCTGACGACAGTGACCTCCGTAACGTAACCCACCCGGGTACCCCGCTGGTCGCCGCTTCGCTTGCGGTAGCGCAGAAAACTGGCGCTAGCGGTAAAGATGTGCTGACCGCCATCATCCTTGGTTATGAAATCGCTGGGCGCATCAACGGCGGTGTGGTGCCCGGACTCATTTGGGAAAAAGGCTTTCACGGCTGCATGATCGCAATCTTCGGCGCGACAGTTGCCTCGGGTTTATTGCTGAAGTTGGACTCCGAGCAGTTGACTCACGCACTCGGTCTCGCGGCGACGTCCAATGCCGGGCTCTTGGCGGCAGCCAATACGAGTACTGCTCGTGAGCACCACGCCGGACTCGCCGCGATGCTGGGCGTGGAGGCCGCGCAGCTCGCCGGTCTCGGCTATAAATCAGAGGGGAGCATCTTCGAGCATCCAAGCGGATTTTTCCATACCTATGGTGTGGACGCTCACGAATCAGGCCGTGTCTCGCAGGTCACGCACGGGTTGGGTGAGAGCTGGAAGATTCTTGAAGAAATGGCCATCAAGCTGGTTCCGGGCGCGCACCCATATCACGCTATGGCAGAAGCCGCCGCAGAGGCTTCGCTTATGGCTAACGTCCCGGCTAGCGAAGTTGTGGCCGTTGTCTGTTCTTTGCCTAAGATGCGCAAATTCAGCGGCCCGCGCTATCCCACAGATTTGATCGGCGCGGCGCACAGTCCTGTCTATTTCGCCGCAGCCAGTGTGGCGGATCGCGACTTCACCTGGCAGCATCTCTCGCCAGGAAAGATCATGGATCCCAACATCCGACGGCTTCTCGATCTCGTAGAGGCGGGTGATCCGCCGACGGACAATTTGGAGCGTTATAAGCAGGGCGCCACAGTCACCGTGAGAACGCGTGAGGGCCGCAGCTTCTCGAAGACCGTTTACGCTCCTCGAGGCTCTGCGTCGAGAGGAATTGAATGGCCGGATGTCGAAGCAAAATTCAAAGCCTTGTGTCCACTGGCGGGTATGGGGCCGGACAAGATCAGAACCTGCATTCGCTTGCTTCAGAATTTTCCCGAAGTAACAGATATTGGGGAACTGATCGAACTGATTGGCTGAGCGCAGGCTCCGTACGCAAGCCGACCAAGGCTACGCATGGTTTTATCTTTGCAACTGCTGGCAAGGAGCTTGCTCCCAGGGGCTGGTTGACGCAGGATGCGCCTACTCCTAACCTTGACTGCACAGCGACCATTATGGAAAACCACGAGACATGGATTCAGGAACGAAGAAGGAAGACCTCGCCCGACTGGACTCAGCCTTCAATGACTCGTCGGTGCCGCATCGATTGCGTGAGCTCACTGCGACTTCGTTTTCTGCAGCGACGAACTTCTGGGAGGCCGCCTTCAAGGGCGTATTGCTGACGCCACGGATGAAGGAACTCATCCTCCTTGCTCTGCACGCCTCGGCGACGTCGATCAACGCGGACGCAATCCGACGCCACGTAGAGCGCTCCAGAGTAGCGGGTGCATCCGAAGAAGATGTACTGGACGTTTTGCTTTCGATCGTTGGGCTCGCGAATCACGCCCTGTATTCCGCAGTGCCGATCCTCATGAAAGAGTTGGATGAAGCGGGACGTGAAGAAGAAGCGAAGATGCCCGCGCCGCGGGCCGACGTCGAAGCGGTTAAGGAAGACTTTATCAAGACGCGAGGTTTCTGGAACGAAAACCGAGACGCGCTGGCGCGACTCATGCCCGACTATTTCCGGGCGCTTTCCGAGCTGTCGGCTGAGCCCTGGAAAAACGGCGCACTAACGCCAAAGGAGCGCGAGTTTGTCTATATCGCTATCGACTGTTCGGTAACTCACATGTATGGACCTGGCCTCGCGCTACACATTCGAAATGCGCTCAAACAGGACGCGACTCGTGACGAAATCTTGGAGGTATTCCAGCTTGCCTCACTAATGGGACTCGAGGGGTACGTTCTGGGCGCGGAGGCTTTGCTGAACAAGGACCGTTCTCGCCGCACCCGATCCGGCGGATGAAGGCTGGTTCGCGAATGCGCGAGAGCGCCTTTGTGGCGACAACCCGAGCGAAGGGCTTGAGAAGAGCGGCCCCAGGGTGTCGTGGCTTCGCTTGACTGGAAAGAAGAGGCACCGGCATACCACTTAGTTATGGAGACGCGACGATGGCTGGCTTGTATTTTGAGGATTTTGAGATTGGGAGGATCTTTGATCACCCGTGGTCTCGAACTGTCACGGAGACGGACAACGTTCTTTTCAGTTGCTTGACGCTGAACGTTCAACCACTTCACATTGATGCTGAGTTTGCGAGCAAGACGGAGTTCGGGAAGCCGTTAGTGAACAGCCTGTTTACACTAGGGTTGCTGATTGGAATGACCGTCAATGACACAACGATTGGCACGACAATTGGGAACTTGGGGATGAGCGAGGTAACTTTCCCGAATCCGGTTTTCCACGGAGACACCATTCGAGCTCGCACAACAGTGCTCACCTTGCGCGAAAGCCGGTCTCGTCCGAATGCGGGGCTCGTTGAGTTCGAACATATCGCAACCAAGCAGACTGGCGAGAAGGTCTGCCGATGCGTGCGCACTGCGATGATGCGTCGGAGCCCGGCATGATTCGCTCGTATATGTTTGTGCCGGCGGATAGCCCTCGGAAACTTGAAAAGTCGATCGAGAGCGAAGCGGACGCGTTGATCCTTGACTTAGAGGATTCCGTCGCGGCGAGCCAGAAATCTGAAGCAAGAACATGTCTGGACGCATTTCTTGCTCAGCGTCGAAGGGAAATTCGCAAGCATCTGTACGTTCGAGTAAACGATCTCGAAAGCGGCGCTACGCTGGACGATCTCGCCATTGTCATGCAGCACCGGCCAGATGGGATCGTCTTGCCGAAATCGACCAGTGCTGAAGATGTTCGACAGCTTGGACATTATCTCGACGCGTTCGAGGCGGTGTACCCTCGTAATGGATCGCTGGCAAAGATTCTACCAATCGTGACTGAAACGTCGTCGTCACTCTTTCGTCTCCATTCATATAAGGATGTCTCGCCGAGACTTGTGGCTCTGATGTGGGGCGCCGAAGATCTTGCTGCGGATATCGGCGCCGTCCGGCGAAAGGCGAACGGTCGGTGGATGGGGGCATTCGCTCACGCGCGAGCACTGTGCTTAATTGCTGCAGCCAACGCGGGGGTGCAGGCCGTCGACGCGATCTCAGCCGAAATCACGGATATGCAGAGCGTGGAGGAGGAAGCGCGGGAGGCGAGGGAAGATGGCTTCTCGGCGAAGGCAGCAATACATCCCGGGCAACTTCGTCCGATCAACCAAGTGTTTACGCCATCCGAAGAGGAACTCGCTTGGGCGCGCCGCATCGTCGCTGCGTTTGACGCAGGCGACGGCGTCGCGACGCTGGACGGAAAAATGGTTGATCGGCCTCATCTTCGGCTAGCGGAAAGGTTGCTGTCGTCTGAACGTTCATAAGGGGCTCTGCGCGGACTGTAGCGGCTTACTGGATTCCGAAGAACCCGAACAATTAGAGCGGCGAGGAATGACCTAATCCGGTGCTGGATCTACTTCTACCTAATTGCTCTAACTGGTATCAAACAGAACTTTAGGAGTGCAATATTATGAACTTTGATCTCAATGAGGACCAACTGTCGATACAGGCGTCCATCGAAAAAGTATGTGAGAAGTTTGACGACGAGTACTGGCTGGAGCGTGATCGTAGTGGCAGCTTTCCTCATGATTTTCATCAAACTCTGGCTGAGAACGGCTGGCTTGGCATCGCTATGTCGCCTGATTACGGAGGGGCGGGGCTGGGGATGACCGAAGCCGCACTGATGATGCGAACGATCAGCGCTTCAGGAGCGGGACTGTCGGGCGCCTCGGCGGTTCACATGAATATATTTGGTCTGAACCCTGTTCAGGTATTTGGAACAGAAGATCAAAAGAAAAGATTCCTCCCGCCACTCATCAGAGGTGAGCATAAGGCGTGCTTTGCGGTTACGGAGCCGGACGCAGGACTTGATACTACCCATTTGAAGACGCAAGCTGTGCGCGACGGCGACCACTATGTTATTACCGGTAGGAAAATCTGGATTTCGACGGCTCAGGTAGCGAACAAGATGCTGATCATCGCGCGCACCACTGCGTTGGAAAAAGCGGCTAAGCCGACTGACGGCCTGAGTCTGTTTTACACTGATCTCGACCGTAGCCGTGTGGAGGTGCGGGAGATCGAAAAGATGGGTCGTAAGGCCGTTGATTCGAATATGTTGTTCATCGACGGGTTGCGCGTTCCGGCCGCGGACATGATCGGCGAGGAAGGGCAAGGATTCAAATATCTGCTCCACGGGCTCAACCCGGAGCGCATTCTCATCGCGGCCGAAGCAATTGGTCTTGGACAAGCCGCGCTGCGGCGCGCAACGCAGTATGCAAAGGAACGGGTCGTATTCGGTCGCCCGATTGGGCAAAATCAGGCGATTCAGCATCCGTTGGCGCAGGCGTGGATGCAACTCGAGGCCGCAAACCTGATGGTTATGAAAGCGGCAACGCTTTACGATTCTGGCAAGTCGTGCGGCGCCGAGGCCAACAGCGGCAAATATCTTGCGGCGGAAGCTGCGTTTCAATCGTGCCAGACAGCGATCGCAACTTTGGGCGGTATGGGGTATGCGAAGGAATATCACGTCGAGCGTTACTTGAGGGAATCCTTTATTCCGCGTTTGGCTCCCGTTAGCCCGCAGATGATCATGTGCTTCATCGCGGAGAAGGTGCTCGGCTTGCCGAAATCATATTGATGCGGGGAGCTGTGGGCTGAGGCCCTGCGCCAAATGGTGCGGACAAGTCAAATCAGTGAATCGGAGGACGAGTGCGAGTTATTGTCGCGGTGAAGAGAGTAGTCGACTACAACGTCAAGGTACGTTTGAGGTCGGACGGGGGTGGTGTCGATGTTGCGAACGTCAAGATGTCGATGAACCCTTTCGACGAAATCGCAGTTGAAGAGGCTGTGCGCTTGAAGGAGTCCGGTGTATCTACGGAAGTGGTCGTAGTTTCGGCAGGCGTCGCTCAATGCCAGGAAACATTGCGCACCGCGCTGGCGATGGGAGCGGACCGTGCAATCCTGATTGAGTCGAACGAAGAACTGCAACCGTTGGCGGTTGCCAAGTTGCTCAAGGCGGTGGTCGACAAGGAGCAGCCGAAGCTGGTCATCTTCGGCAAACAGGCGATCGATGACGACTCGAACCAAACCGGTCAGATGATGGCCGCGTTGGCTGGTCTGCCGCAGGCGACGTTTGCTTCGAAGGTCGACATCGTAAACGGTCGGGTCATCGTTTCGCGCGAGGTGGACGGTGGTGCGGAGACCCTTTCGCTGGCGCTGCCGGCAGTAGTCACGACAGATCTGCGGCTAAACGAGCCGCGCTACGTCACGTTGCCCAACCTGATGAAGGCAAAGAAGAAGCCTTTGGAATTGATAAAACCTGAGGATCTGTGCGTCGATGTGACGCCACGTCTGAAGACGCTGAAATTCGCCGAACCGCCGAAGCGTTCGGTCGGTGTGATCGTTCCGGACATAAAGACGCTTGTCGAGAAGCTGAGAAGCGAAGCGAAAGTGTTGTGAAGGGAGTAAGCAGAATGACGATTCTTGTGGTAGCCGAGCATGACAATGCGGCCGTCAGGGGCGCTACATTGAGCGCGGTGACTGCTGCGGCGGTCATTTCACTTTTCACCGGCGGCGAGATTCACCTGCTGATTGCTGGATACGAAGCGCAGGAGGCAGCTGAGGCAGCAACAAAGATAGCCGGCGTTTCCAGGGTCCTGCTGGCTGACGCGCCCTATCTGGCCGAGGGGCTTGCCGAAAATGTTGAAGCGACTGTTCTAAGCGTTGCAGACAACTATTCGCACATCGTGTTACCAGCAACGGCATACGGAAAGAACGTTGCTCCGCGCATCGCAGCGAAGCTTGACGTTGCGCAGATTAGCGACATCACGGCAGTTGAAAGCTCGGACACATTCATACGTCCCGTGTTCGCTGGCAATGTGATTGCAACGGTGCAATCGGCCGATCCGACCAAGGTGATAACGGTCCGGGCGACGGGATTCGACGCTGCGGCCATTAACGGCGGCAGTGCGTTGATCGAGAAGATCGCAGCAGCTCCGGATTCGGGCGTCTCACAGTTCATGAGCCGTCAGGTCACGAAGCTCGATCGACCGGAGCTCACCGGTGCGGACGTTGTCGTATCGGGTGGGCGTGGATTGGGTAGTGGAGAGAACTACACTAAGGTGCTCGAACCCCTAGCCGATAAACTGGGTGGCGCGCTGGGCGCATCACGTGCCGCAGTGGATGCCGGCTTCGTACCCAACGACTACCAAGTGGGACAAACGGGCAAGATCGTCGCACCAAAGCTGTATATTGCGGTCGGCATCTCGGGGGCTATTCAACATCTGGCTGGGATGAAAGACTCGAAGGTGATCGTTGCCGTTAACAAGGATGCAGAGGCGCCAATCTTCAGTGTGGCCGACTATGGTGTGGTTGGCGATCTATTCGCTGCAGTTCCTGAAATGGTTGATCTATTGAGCCAGTGAGGGCGTTTTTTCTGCGGCCTGCACGCGGCGTTTCGAGTACAGGCCGTGAAAAAGCGTACTATCGGTCGACGAACCACAGGCTTTGCCTGCTACATGGGATTTCGCCCAATGACAGACGCAAGATCTACGAGCATTGCTGCTCCCAGGGCGAATGTAGTCACGACTAAACGGTTAAGCGGTAAGTCTCTGCCGCAGTCTTGCTGAATAAATACTCGCGTTCGTCCGCCGAGTAGGATCGTGTCATCTTCTTGTACGCATTCCAAAGCACGTGGTAATTGCACATGCCGCGATCTACCGGGAAATTGCTTTCAAACATGCATCGCTGGGGACCAAAGCTTTCGATGCAGACATCAATATACGGTTTCCATTTCTCAACGAGAAGATCCGACGAAGGCGGTTCCGGGAGCTGATTGAAATTAAACCCGCCGTAGCGCATTGCGAGACCACCGAGTTTGATGACGGTATTGGGTTGCTC
Organism: Paraburkholderia dipogonis; assembly: GCF_046027395.1. Classification (GTDB taxonomy): domain Bacteria; phylum Pseudomonadota; class Gammaproteobacteria; order Burkholderiales; family Burkholderiaceae; genus Paraburkholderia; species Paraburkholderia dipogonis_A. The sequence goes on from NZ_JAQQEG010000011.1 coordinate 141,749, forward strand.
TGCCAATGCCTCAATCCTGCTTCGCCATTCCTTGAATACTGCCTCCTTCTGATCGACGTAAGGCCCAATTCCGACCGGCCCTCCGACGTGATTGATGATGACCTTCAGATTTGGGAACGAGCGACTGACGTCAAGAGCCTCGTCGAGTTGAGTAAAGAACACCCACAAATCAAGTGTGAGCTCAAGACGGTCTATGCACTTGATAGCGACTCGAGCTTGGTCCTGCATCAAGATATGCGGCGGGATGTTCAGCGCCCGGACCTGTGAGCTTTCGTGCCACGCCGCAGTTGGCCTGATTCCCCGAAAACGTCCACCACCTGCCTGAAGATGCGCTTCCAGAACCGCCTGGACGCGATCACCTAACATGAGGTCGGTGGTTCCAATGATTCCGGAGCAAACCCTGGCTGTACCGTATTCGCCGCTTGCGCTCTGGGCCGCGACACCATTGACGAATTCGGTTTCGCCGACTGGCTTCATTTCTTCAGGTCCTTCGGCTCGATACATGGAATGGCATTGGACATGAACCGTGGACACGACATTGTGTCCGGACTGAAAGTCGGCCAACGCCTCGTCGAACAGGTAACGGTTGCCCGGCATGTCCCACACATGATGGTGGGGATCGACAATCTTCAGATCGGCGTCGACGATGTCTTCCCGTCTTTTCGCAAGCCATTCGAGATTAACGCCGAGGTGTGCTTTGATTGCGGCCCGGATGGAATCGTCGGACATGCAAGTCTCCTTAGTTTTGATACCCCAATGTGATTAACCGTTAGCGTTCCGGGTGATCCAATTGGAATATATGAAGCTGATGGCGAACAGCGCTTTTGAAGGATAAAGCGCGCGTTGACCTGTCAAGAATGCACCAATTCCGCTTCCATATTAACAGTTCGAATGCACCAAATAATGCAAGATCCTTGCCGTCTGGCGCAAAGACTGGACTCCCCACTGAGCCTATACTTGAGCGCACAGAGGCGGCTTCTCGTTCGTTTGTTTTGCATTGCCGCCATCAAATATTTCGTATTCAGGAGAGGGTAGGTCTATGTCGAAGACAGCAGTTGTAACCGGAGGAGCGTCGGGCATCGGCCGGTGCACCGTCGAGAAGCTTATGACGGACGGCTGGACCGTATGGGTGCTCGACCTTTCGGAAGGCAAAGCAGAGGAATCGGCGGACGCTTCACGATATCGCTTCCAACGATGTGACGTCGGAAACGCTGAGAGCGTTAAGGCCGCCTTCGATGAGATCAAGCGACATTCGGAGAAACTCGACGCGATGATCTGTTCTGCGGGGGTGATCCGAACGGGGTCTCTGGAGCAACATACGCTGGAGCAAGTTGACGCCATGATTGGGGTAAACCTCAAAGGTCCGTGGCTCTGCGTCCGCGAAGCGCTTCCTTTGCTACGAAAGGACTCGAGTGTGACCGATCCATCGCGCGTGGTCATCGTTGGGTCAATTGGAGGTATCCGGCCGAAAGTGGGCACGGGGTTCTATGGGGCGACAAAGGCTGCTGTCCATGTTCTTACGGGTGTGCTTGCCGCGGAACTCGCTCCTACGGGAGTGCTTGTCAATGCGGTCGCACCCGGCACCGTGGCGACGCCAATGATCGAGTCGGTGCAAACCTCGCAAGATGGTTCGGGATATAAGCTTTCTGGCGACTCGCCGCTTGGTCGGATCGCGCAGCCAGAAGACGTCGTCGACGTGATCATGTTTTTCCTGAGTGATGCTTCCAGATTCGTGAACGGTACGATTTTGCCCGTCGACGGGGGTACGCGCGCGGCCTTTATCAAGAAGTAACGGCGGCCGGACGGCCTCAACCGATGAAGAGTCTGGCGACCTGTACGCTCTGGTCGAGCCGACGTGATTGATACAGACAGGCGGAAGGCGCAATGTCTACAAGAAAGTGGACGGGAGACGGCAGTATGGCTACGAATATTTATCCTTCTAGCGCGCGGCAGCGAAGGTTTGTAGTTGCATCCACCTTGGCGGGGGCGACCGTCGAATGGTATGACTTCTTCATCTTTGGGGTCATATCCGCCCTGTTCCTGAATAAGCTGTTCTTTCCAACCTTCGATTCGACAACGGGGACTTTTCTTGGCTTCATGACCTTCTCGACTGCGTGGCTGGCGCGACCGGTCGGAGGTGTGATCGCGGGCCATCTCGGTGACAGGATCGGACGCAAGACCACACTTTTGTGGAGTTTGGTCATCATGGGAGCGGCTACCGTGATGATCGGCCTCTTGCCGACTTATGAAACTGCCGGTTCTGTAGGAGCCCTGCTGCTAGTTCTGCTGCGCATTGTGCAGGGATTATCGGCAGGCGCTGAGTATGGGGGTGCGGTGGTGACCGTTGTCGAACACGCAGAACGATCGAAACGCGGTTTCTACGGAAGCGTGTCCCAGGTCGGCGCGATGTTGGGCCTCCTTATCGGCAATGGCACTTTCTATCTGATAACGAAATTAGACCACGCTCCACTGATGGCGTGGGGGTGGCGAGTTCCCTTCCTAGCCAGTGTTGTGATGTTGATTATCGGAGTCGTTATTCGCGGACGAATGGCTGAGTCGCCCGACTTCGTCAAGGCACAGATGGAAGGAACGACAGAGCGTCAACCCTTGTTGGCATTGATTCGACACTACCCGAGGCAACTCATCTCGGTCATGCTGGCTCAAGCAGCTCCGAACACATTCTTTTGGATGTGCGCTGTATTTATGGTTTCCTACGCTGTGAAGACGCTGGGCATTAGCCAGACGGGCATGCTAGGCGTTGTCTGCGTCGGTGCGGCTGTCGAGATCTGCACGCTTCCGCTCTTTGGCATGTTGTCGGACTGCGTCGGCCGACGCAAGGTATTCATTGGCGGACTGATATTTTTGGGGATTGCCGCCTTCCCCTTCTTTCTCATCCTTCAGACGAAGGACCTGTTTTGGATTGCTGTAGCGTATGCGGCTTTGCTCGGGATTGGTCATTCGGCGACCTTCGCGTCACAGGCTTCGCTCTTCGCCGAAATGTTTCCGACTGCGGTGCGATATTCGGGTTTGTCCGCTGGGTATCAGGCGTCAGGGGCGATTTTCGCCGGTCCGCTGCCGATGATAGCGACGCTGCTGATTGCTTCGCATGGCGGCGCTCTCTGGCCTTTTGTGACTTATACGATTTTGATCGCAGTTGTCAGTTTGATTGCGATATTGGTAGGCCGGCCGCACTATACATTGCTACCTGATGTCGGGGTGGAGCATGTAAGCCAATCGCGTCAAGCCGGAATATCGATGTAGACGGCGCTTCGGATGAGATGCACGGACGCATGCATCGACCTGTTGTTAGAGACAACCCGACTGGAGACAAGAATGAGATATCCACCTGCAAGAAAATTCGCGGTGCTTCTGGCATCGGTTGCAGTGAGTATGGCATGCGTTACCCCGGCGTTTGCACAAAGCGGCGGTAGTGGGACGAGCGGTAACAACGCGGATGCAGCCAATCCGGTAGCGGCTTCGAAGTCGGCGGGTACGACGAAGGCTCAACGCAAGGCCGCGCGTAAAGAGGCGCGCGCGAAGAAAAATGCCGAATTGAAGCAACTGGAAAGCAACGGGTATAACCCGGGAGCACGCAACGACACAAACTATCCGCAAAACCTTCAGAACGCTCAGAAGAAGGCGGGGAGTGGCGCTGCGGCGAGCCAGTAGTGGCTCGACCTAACTGCTGGTGCCAGTGCTGTCGGGGCTTCTGTCCTGATAATCTGGCAGCCACAACGCTTAAACAAAGCGAGGCGCTCAGGCGCCTTGTTTCGTTTAGAGCGCCCCACGTAGCATGACGGAAGAGTTGCCCCGCTGTAAGTCAATGAGACTCGCTGTATGGGGCGACTATCCGGACGGTAGAGCATCAAAAGACCGACAATGCCTGTCTGGCAGAGTTGCCTTGAACGACAAAAGTCACAGCTGCGGTAACGTCGCGCTAGGAAGAGTCGTGTTGTCTGGAACCTTCAACCATTGCCCGTGCTTTCGCAATTCGGATAGCCTCATAGAAATTTGACTCGGTGGCGAGATGCCTGTTATCCAAGCTGACCAGCCAACCCGCAGGGGCTTTGCACCAGCGCAGTCTTCCGTCTTCCATCAGGCCGGTGAACCAACGCCACACTGCTGCGTCTTCCGCGTTAGCGTTGTGCGCGGCCGTCTCTCTAACCGTCTCGAAATGGCGATTCACGACTGTCGACTCCTGAGGATTGTCGTCACGCGCGCGCGGCCAGACTTGGCAGACGATAGAAGCGCGAGGCAGTGCGCCAGAAAAGGTTGGTCTTTTCGTCGGCGCTCGCGCCAGCAACGAGGCGCTTCATGGCGTTCCAGCCAATGCAATAACTGTAGCTTCCCTTGTCTACGGGAAAGTTGCTCTCGAACATACAGCGCTCAGGTCCGAACGCCTCGATGCACGTTTCGATCCACGGCCGCCAGGCGTCTGCCAATTGAACGGACGAGGGCGCGTGTTCCAACGCCTCGAACCCAAACCCCGATAGCCGCATGCCGAGTCCGCCCAGTTTCATTACAACGTTCGGACAGGCGGCGAGCTCGCTCAGGGATGCTGACCACTGGGCGAATACTTCCGCGCGGCGCCCGGCATAACGTCCAATTCCGAGAATCCCGCCGCAATGATTGACCGCAATCGGTGTCTGTGGGTAAGCGCGCGCGAGCGCAGTCAGTCGTGGAATCTGATGAAAAAACAGCCACGCATCGAAGCTGAGGCCAGAGGGCGCTAGTCGAGCGAACCCTGCGCGAAACTCCGGCGCATCAAACATATCCTCGCTCGTTGGGTACGCTGGGTTCAAGAAGGCAGAATCGGGGTCCCACGCGGCGATCTGCCGGATTCCGCGGAAGCGGCCACCTGACGATACCGGGCCGCCGGCGGCAGCGATGTGGGCCTCCAGCACGGGTTGTACTGAACCGCCGATCCGTAGATCCGCAAACCCAACGATGGCATCGCATACTCGCACGTCGCCATAAGTGCCACTGGCGCACATGGCTGCGATCCCATTAGCAAACTCCGTTTCGCCGATCGACTTCATGGCTTCCGGGCCGCTGGCCCGGTGCATCGCCCTTGCTTGCACGAATACTGTCGCGAGCACGTTGTGGCCACTGTGCAGGTCGGTCAGAATGTCGTCCAGCAGATACCTGGATCCCGGCCTATCGTATAGATGATGGTGGGCGTCGACGATCGGTTGCCCTGGATCCAGCGGGTCTTCACGCTGAGTGGTCAGCCAATCGAGCCGCACTGCGTTATGCGACCGCGTGTCGCTGCTCATTCCTTTGCCGCGCGCTGCTGAAAGTCCGGATCTTGTAATTCCGGCGCAATGCTGCCCGGCAGGCCAAGCTCGAACGTGTTGAGGGTCAGCGACACAAAGCAGTAGTAACCAAGAACGCCGACAAGCTCTACCATCCCCTGTTCGCCAAGCAACTCAACCCCAAACGCATACAGAGCGTCTGGCACACGGCCACTTGAGAGCAGGGTCGATGAAACCTCGTAGACCGCCCGTTGCCTCACATCGTCGAATCGCGGTGTGGAACGTGCGGCAATTGCCGCGATGACGTCTGGATCAAGTCCGACCTTCAACCCCATCGCCTTGTGCGCTGTCCACTCATGATGCGAGGTCCAATGACGACCGCAAACAAGGATCGCGAGCTCCGTGAGGTCCGGCTCCAGCGTGGTTTCGAAGCGCAGTAGCTCTCCGAGTTTCTGCCCGCGACGTGCCAACTCCGGATTGCGCAGCCACGCAATCATTGGCGCCGGTACCTTCCCTCGGCGCCCTGCGACCGTTTCAGCACAAACTGCTGCTTGCGCCGGCGTCATGGCCGCTTCTGGCGGCATCTCCAAGCGAGACATATTGTGTGCTCCTCTGCTTTTACCACTCAGCCAATGTGCAGGATTTCGCGTGCCTGTGCGGGTGTCGCCACCTCTGCGTCGAGTTCGCCGATGATGCGCGCGGCTCGTTCAACCATCGGCGCATTGCCAGGTGAGAGCTGGCCGCGGCTCAAATAGAGATTGTCCTCCAGCCCCACGCGCACGTGGCCGCCCAGGAGGACCGCCTGCGCCGCCATGGGGAATTGATGACGTGAAATTCCGAAGGCGCTCCATTGTCCGCCTTCGGGAACCATATTCCTGAGTGCTTGCATCGACTCGGTGCTTGCTGGGGCACCCCAAGGGATGCCCAGACAAAGCTGCAGCCACGGAGGATCAGCAAACAAACCTCGCTCGCACAGATGACGCGCGAACGCTGCGTGTCCGAGATCGAATACCTCAAGTTCTGGTTTCACGCCAGCCTCGCGAATTGCCGCTGCCATCCGCTCTACGTGATTCGGAAGGTTGAGGAACGCGTACTTGCTGAAATTCATTGTCCCGATATCGAGGCTGCAGATATCGGGACGTAACTCAAGGACGTGTGCCATCCGATCTTCGGGGCTTGCCATCCCGTCGATCGCATTGCGGTTCGGATCGGTGTCGTCAGGGATGTAGCGGCCTCCAGCGCCGGTCGTCAGGTTGATGAGCACGTCGCTGCCCGAGTTGCGGATTCGGCGCACAACCTCTGCGTAAAGGGCTGTTTCGCGACTAGGCTTTCCCGTCTCCGGGTCGCGCACGTGGATGTGCACGATTGAGGCGCCGGCGGCGCGAGCAGCCAACGCCTCGTTGGCGATCTGCTCAGGCGTGACTGGAACATGCGGGCTCAGGGCGGTCGTGTCGCCTCCGCCCGTTAGGGCGCAAGAAATGATAACTGGGCGGCTCATGTGGGTCTCCTATTCTTTGCTTCGCCAGCAATGCGGCGCTTGCCGAAGCGCTTAAGTGCGCATCGGTCTAGTCGTTTGAACCAAAGTGACTGTGCCTCAAGCTCCGGGCCGGGCAGCGGTCATGCCACCGTCTACGACCAACTGCGTGGCAGTGATGTAGCGTGCTTCATCACTGGCGAGGAAGAGCACAGCGTTGGCCACGTCCCACGCGTCGCCCATTCGGCCAATTGGCACACTTGCATTTCGTTTGGCCACGAGCGCTGCGGCATCGGAGGAGCCTAGTTGGCTGACGAGCCGATGCTCGACGAGGGGTGTGTGCATGACCCCGGGGATGACTGTATTAACGCGGATGCCCTTCCTGACATATGCAATCGCGGTGGAACGGCTGAACGCTACAACACCGGCTTTCGAGGCCGCATATGCAGCGTTTACACGCCCTCCGACCTGGAAACTCATGTATCCAATGCTGGACACATTGACAATTGCGCCGCCTTTTCCCTCAGCCTCGAACTGTTGCTCCATGACCGGCAGCACGTGCTTGCAGCCGAGGAATGTTGTCTTGAGGTTCAGGTCCAACTGCGTGTCCCAAACTTCCTCGGTCATGGTGACCGGATCCCCTGGCGCGCTGCCACCGACATTGTTGACGAGGATGTCAATGCGACCGAACCGTGCAAGACAGTCGTCGACCGCTGCCTTCACGGCCGTGCTTACCATCATGTTGCAGGCGCGAGCGGCCCAATTGCTATGCCCCTCCTGCTCCATGATCGCGCTCGTGCTGGCGAGAGCTTCCGCACTGATGTCCACTCCGTAGACGTTGGCGCCCTGACGGGCGAGGAGCACGGCCGTTGCCTTGCCGTTGCCCCAGCCTTCGCCAGCTGAACCTGCACCGGTGACGAACGCCACCTTTCCACTCAGATCATGCATTAAACACTCCGTGTTGCGATCTCAACCGATCAAACCAGCTTCGCGCGCTGTAATTTGCAGCGCCATATAGTGCGAATAGATCCGCGCGTGGGCGAAACCGCCGCCGATGAACCACAGTCCCTTCTGGGCAGTCGGCTTGAACATGTTGGCAAGTTCGCCATCGGCATCGAGGCCCCAGATCGGCCCAACTTTGCCGGCAATTTCCTCGCCAAGGATTTCCCGTACCACTTCCTGTTGATTCTGGTACCCAGTGGCGGTGACCAGAAGATCGGCCTTCTCAACGCGACCGTCTTTCATCAACGCGCCGTCGGCCACGAAGCGCTCGAAGTCCTCGTATTGCAGAAGTCCGATCTGGCCGTTGATGATCAGATCAGAGGCGCCGCAGTTAAGGTAATAGCCGCCGAAGCGCCGGCGCAGCTTCATCTGATGGCCCGTGCCGTCCTCGCCAAAGTCCAGCTTCATTCCTCTGGCTTCAAGGCCCGCAAGCAGATCTTTGTCAATTTCTTGCATCTTTTTGACGTTCATTTTGTAGCCACGTACGAGCAACGGATAGGTGCCGGAGGCGGCGATCAGATCGCAATCCTCAAGCGGCAGTCCTTCGTTGTAGTAGAGCCCGTGGTTGATGCCGGCGGCATCGACGCTGGCCACGGTGATCGAACCCCGCTGGATGAGCTTGACGTTTGCGCCGCTTTCGCAGAGATCTTGCGCGATGTCGTGGCCGCTTGTGCCCGCACCAAGAACCAATGCGTTTTTTCCACGCCAACGGGAACCTTCGGTGTAGCCGTGCGTATGCAAGACTTCGCCCTTGAAGTCCTCAAGGCCGGGAGCTTTTGCTTTCTTGGGAGCGCCTACAACGCCGTTTGCAAAAACGACGTGCCGCGGGTGCAACACACGCGCGGACCCATCGGCGCGACGGATTTGCGCATTCCAATGGCCAGCGGCCTCGTCATATCGTCCCTCGACAAACGTCGTGCCGGTCCATACGTTGATTTCCATAGCCCACGCATAGGTTTCCATCCAGTTGCCGAGCATGTCCTTGGGGAGATATTTTGGCCAAGTCGGAGGGAAGGGCATATAAGCCATATGGTTCAACGCAACCTGGTTATGAAGCGCCAACGAGTGATACCGTTCTCGCCAAACGTCCCCAACCTTCGCCAGCTTGTCGACAACTAGAGCGTCGACCCCCATTCGCCTCAACCTTGCCGCGACGCTGAGCCCTGCCTGACCGGCCCCGATGATCAGCACTGCAGGTTCGCGGTCGTCAAACGCCTGCTCTTTGGCGCGCCGATCCGCCCAGTTTTCACCGCCGAAATTTCGCGAATAGGCGGACCCACCGGGGCGGCGCTCATTGATCGGCTCCTCACGACCCTTTAGTTCATCGAGGGAGGTCATCAGCACCCATGCCTTGTCCGGTTGCGCGGCGAGTAGTCGAACGACGCCGTGTGCCCGTCCAAGCATCGTCTCAAACTCAAATATCGCTTCGATGACGGACACGCCTGCGCGCTTGACCTCACGTGGCGGGGTACGGTTCGCAGCCACCCTGAAATTTTGGGCCTGAATTGTGGGTTGGACCGCGAGCAAGCAGTTCACAATCGCCGCTGTGCCCTCGTGCGGGCTGATACTCCACGTGAAGGCGAGCAGGTCACGCCAATGACATTCGTCGGCGAACAGCGACGCCAGATTGGTTCCGTCCCCTGCGCGCAACGCCTCCTCAAAGTCTGCCAACCAGATTCCGACATGATCTCCGTCGGCGACGCTGCCTGGACGGGTCCAGCTTGCTGTCAATTCTTCCATTGTTTATCCCTTCCGTTCCGGAAATCCTTCGACTGAATAGCTGCGAATTGATGTTGAAGATTCTAGGACTCGGGTGTGGCCGTGCCTACGTGGCGTGGCGGCAAGCACCCTTGCTGATGATGCAAAGGTGGGGGACGAATGCGCGACCCCGGCGTTCGACATACGTGATGTCGCGAGTCAGCCACCGGGTGTCACGACGGCCGGAATTCTGGTTGACGCGATTGCAGGGGTCAGTTGCTTGAAGCGTTGCGGTGAATCGCCGAAGGTGCGACGCGTGGGGGCGCCCATCCGGGTTCGCGTCAAGGTGCGTTCTGGAAGCCGCTACATTGAGCCGATGCAGCAGACCTGCGGACAAACCCGTATTCCACCGACACGAGCGCCTACAGTGCTTAAGGACACCGGAGTATCTCTGGCATTGATGGGCGACTGAACTGAACCGCGAAAGCGACCACCTTTTGTTACGCAATGCGACCACGAAGCCGTAGCAAGAAGTGAGCAAAGGTGCTTGCCAGAATTAGCAAAACTTGAGGGACAGAGACACACCTACAATGAGCCGGACGGTCAGGAATTTGCGATGCCAACGGCAAGCATTCGTTAATCGAGATGAAAGCGAGGGTATCTGGGATCCTTTTGGCCAGCGAGCAGAGAACGGCTAGTTGTTGAAGAACCGACGATACCGAGGTGAAGCGTTCATTGCCTGCCGTCTTACGGAATTGCTTCAAGTATTTGCAATAGCGATTGCGTGCCATCCATTGCGGCAGCAAGAGTCAGGCGAAATATAAAAAGTCCAATAATTAATTAGTATGACGTACCAAGGAGACAAGGATGAAACGAAAATTGCTATTCTGCGCGGCCCTTTCCGTGTTCGCTTCCGGCGTGCACGCACAGAGCTCGGTCACTCTATACGGGGTTCTCGACGAAGGAGTCATGTTCCAGAGCAACAATGCCGGCGGTAGACGGGTGTATCTGGACTCAATAAACGGAATCAACGGAAGCCGATGGGGTTTAACAGGGAAGGAAGACCTTGGCGGCGGCCTGCGTGCAATCTTCACGCTCGAATCCGGAATTAACATCAACAACGGTCAGTTCGCGCAGGGTGGGACGCCGTTTGGACGGCAGGCGTGGGTTGGGCTGGCCAGTGACAGTTACGGCAGCCTGACATTCGGTCGGCAAATGGACATGGTGGTCTACTTTCCGTCGCCGCTGTCTGTCGCAGGATTGATCTCGACATCCATATTCTCGCACCCAGGTGATATCGATAACACGGCTAATTCTATTCGGGCGAATAACTCGATACGCTACATGAGCCCAAACTATCACGGCTTCTCCTATGGCGCGGAATATATGGTCGGAGGCGTGGCTGGTAATGTGACCGGCAATAGCGGCTACTCGCTAGGGATGGGCTATACCGGGGGACCGTTCTCAATTGCTGCTGCGTTCGAGTATTTCAAGAATCCTACTTCTGCGACGGCGGGGCAGGGGTGGTTCACGTCAAACGCCAACGGAGTGTCGCTGCTCGCCTTCTCTCTCAACAAGGGATATGTGAGCGCATCGGCATATCAGGTGGGTGTCATTGCCGCCAGCTATAAGATTGGCCCTGTTACCTTGGCTGCGTCCGGTTCCAATATTCAGTACGCGAACATGACCGGAACCTTGGCGGGGCAGACTGCGCGCTTCAACAACGCTGATATCGGATTGACCTACGCGTACCGACCTGACGTGATATTGGGCATTGGATACGACTATCTTGTCGGAAAGGGCGTGCAGACGACGAAGGGCGAAACCATCGGGAACCAGCACTACAATCAGGTGGCTATCATGGGCCAATACATCCTGTCGAAGCGCACTGATGTATATCTGGCAGCGGGCTATCAAAGGGCGACCGGGACATCATCGACCGGCGCGCCTGCTGTCGCGGACTTTACGATTGGGGGTGACTCGTCGAACAACCATCAATTCGTGACTCGTCTCGCAATTCGCCACAAGTTCTGACGGAAACTGGGGGGGAGGATCGCGCTCCGGTCCTTTCCCCGCCCGCGCGAGAAACTTCGCACGCGACCACAACGTCTTCCAAGCCCTGCGATCGCTCCTTCGTTAGCAGACCGCGCGACCTTGTCCGCCGAGTTGGCCGTACTACAGTCCAAACAATTCGATGCCACCGAACCCTGACGGACATAACGTTTATGAACGGGCTGTGTGCGCACCGGTAGCGCCATCCGGACTACAGAATAGATGCAGGGAATAACTATGCACATCGGAGTGCCAGCCGAGACGCGCGCGCACGAAACCCGCGTCGCCGCGACGCCCGAAACGGTCAAGAAGTATGTGACCCAGGGCCACCGGGTCACGATCCAGAGCGGCGCCGGGACCGGCGCCAGCTTTCCAGACGATGCCTTTACGGCCGCCGGCGCGGAGATCGTCGACGCGGCGACCGCTTTTGGCGCTGAACTCGTCCTGAAGGTCCAGTCGCCCACCGATGCCGAGTTGCCGTTGCTTAAACGCGGCGCGACGCTGGTCGGCATGCTCGATCCGTTTAATACCGAAAACTCATCAAAGCTGGCGACTGCGGGCGTGACCGCGTTCGCGCTCGAAGCCGCGCCGAGAACCACGCGCGCGCAAAGCCTGGACGTGCTGTCGTCGCAGGCGAACATCGCGGGGTACAAGGCGGTTTTATTGGCCGCTACGCTCTATCCGCGCTTTATGCCGATGCTGATGACCGCAGCGGGCACCGTGAAAGCCGCGCGCGTGCTGATTCTCGGCGCGGGCGTGGCCGGTTTGCAGGCGATCGCGACCGCCAAGCGCTTGGGCGCGGTGATCGAAGCCTCCGACGTACGTCCAGCGGTGAAAGAGCAGATCGAATCGCTCGGCGCAAAGTTTCTCGACGTGCCCTACGAAACCGACGAGGAGCGCGAAGCCGCGCAGGGCGTCGGCGGCTATGCGCGGCCGATGCCGCCTTCGTGGCTCACGCGCCAGTCCGCGCTGGTCCATGAGCGGGCCAAACAGGCCGACGTGGTGATTTCCACTGCGCTGATCCCTGGCCGCGCCGCGCCGACGCTGATCTCGGTCGAAACCGTGCAGGCGATGAAACCCGGCTCCGTGCTGATCGACCTCGCCGCGGGCCGCGGTGCCGAGTACGAAGGCCAGCGCCGCGGCAACTGCCCGCTCACTGAAGCGGACAAGGTCGTCATCAAACACGGCGTGACCATCGTCGGCTATACGAATCTCGCTTCGATGGTGCCCGCCGACGCGTCCTCGCTCTACGCACGCAACCTGCTCGACTTCCTGAAGCTGATCATCACGAAGGAAGGCGCCCTGAACATCGATCTCGCGGACGATATCGTCGCGGCCACGCTGCTGGCCCGTGACGGCGAAGTCACGCGCAAGGCTTAAGGAGAGCGGCGATGGAAGTCATCAACCACACCGTCATCAACCTGATCATCTTCGTGCTGGCGATCTACGTCGGCTACCACGTGGTCTGGAACGTCACGCCCGCGCTGCACACGCCACTGATGGCCGTGACCAACGCGATTTCGGCGATCGTGATCGTCGGCGCAATGCTCGCCGCGGGCCTGACCTTGGGCACCCCCGGCAAGTTCTTCGGCACGCTCGCGGTCGCACTGGCGGCAGTGAACGTGTTCGGCGGCTTTCTCGTCACACGACGAATGCTGGAGATGTTCCGCAAGAAAGAGCCGAAGAAGCTCCCCGCAGCCGCCAAGGAGAACGCGTAATGAGTCTGAACGTCGTCACGCTGCTTTATCTGGTCGCGTCGGTCTGCTTCATTCAGGCGCTCAAGGGGCTGTCGAATCCGAAGACGGCGCGCATTGGCAACACCTTCGGCATGGTCGGGATGGCGATTGCGATCGTTACGACCATCGCGCTGATCGTCAAACAGGCTAACGGGCTCGGTTCGAATCTTGGGCTGGGGCTTGGTTTGCTGCTGGTCGCGCTGGTGATCGGCGGGGCGATCGGTGCGTTCGTCGCCGCGCGCGTCGAGATGACCAAGATGCCGGAACTGGTCGCGGCAATGCACTCGCTGATCGGTCTCGCTGCCGTGTGTATCGCGTATGCGGTGGTGTCGGAGCCGTCGGCGTTCGGGCTCGTCGATCCGGAGAACACGACGCCGGGCTTCCTGCCTTACGGTAATCGGGTCGAACTGTTCATCGGAACGTTCGTCGGCGCGATCACGTTCTCCGGTTCGGTGATCGCGTTCGGCAAGCTCTCGGGCAAGTACAAGTTCCGGCTGTTCCAGGGCGCGCCGGTGGTGTACGGCGGCCAGCATCTGATCAACCTGCTGCTCGCGCTCGCGATGCTCGGCTTCGGCGTCCTGTTCTTTCTCACGCAGTCGTGGTTGCCGTTCATCATCATGACGGTGATCGCGTTCGTGCTGGGGGTGCTGATCATCATCCCGATCGGCGGGGCGGACATGCCGGTGGTGGTGTCGATGCTCAACTCGTACTCGGGCTGGGCGGCGGCGGGTATCGGCTTCTCGCTGAACAATCCGATGCTGATCATCGCGGGCTCGCTGGTGGGTTCGTCCGGTGCGATTCTGTCGTACATCATGTGCCGGGCGATGAACCGCTCGTTCTTCAACGTGATTCTCGGCGGCTTCGGCAACGAGGCGGGGGCGGCTGCGGCAGGTGGGTCGGCGGAGCAGCGTCCGGTGAAATCCGGTTCTGCCGATGATGCTTCGTTCATGCTCGGCAATGCTGAAACCGTGGTGATCGTGCCGGGTTATGGTCTCGCCGTCGCGCGTGCGCAGCATGCGTTGAAGGAGCTGACCGACAAGCTGGTCGAGAAGGGCATCGAGGTGAAGTACGCGATTCACCCGGTGGCCGGACGGATGCCGGGGCACATGAACGTGCTGCTCGCCGAAGCCGAAGTGCCGTACGACATGGTCTATGAAATGGACGATATCAACGGCGAGTTCGGCCAGGTCGACGTGGTGCTGGTGCTCGGCGCGAACGACGTGGTGAACCCGGCGGCGAAGAACGATCCGAAGTCACCGATCGCGGGCATGCCGATCATCGAGGCGTACAAGGCGCGTACGGTCATCGTGAACAAGCGTTCGATGGCCGCAGGTTACGCCGGTCTCGACAACGACCTGTTCTACATGGACAAGACGATGATGGTGTTCGGCGACGCGAAGAAGGTGATCGAAGACATGGTGAAGGCGGTGGAGTAACCCTTGGACGCGCACGCCCGCCGTCCAGCATTGATCTAAACCATATGTGCCGACTGTCATAGAGCTCGAAGCATTATTAGAAGAGCATGACGCGGTCGCCATGGGCAGCGGGTGGGAGTTCGAACATCACTCGATCTGCACTTTTCTTAGATGCATCGCTCGGTGCCAGCAGACGTCTCGAAGGGAATGACATGGATCTGGGCCTCAAGGCAAAGAAAGTTTTGATTACCGGCGCATCACAAGGCATCGGCGAAGGACTCGCGATGTCGTTCGCCCGAGAAGGCTGTGATCTTCTCCTTGTGGCGCGCTCGGCCGACAAGCTAGATGCGATCTCAAAGCGCGCCGGCGCCGCGTTCGGCGTGAGCACAGAGGTACTGTCCGTTGATATGACGGCACCTGGCGCCGTCGCTCAGATCGCCGGATTTGGCCGAGACGCCGACGTGCTGATCAATAACGCAGGCAACATACCAGGTGGAGACCTATGGGAAGTAGACGAAGCACAATGGCGAGCTGGCTGGGAGCTAAAGGTGTTCGGCTATATCAACCTTACTCGCGCAATTTATCCTTTGATGAAAGCGCGCGGGGGCGGGGTGATCCTGAACAACATTGGCAGTGGCGGCGAGAACTTTGACTTCAACTACATTGCGGGGACGACAGGCAATGCGGCGTTGATGGCCTTCACCCGCGCGCTGGGCGGCCGCAGCCTCGCGGATAATAATGTTCGCGTGATTGGTGTCAATCCGGGACCGGTCGATACCGACCGCGTTCGGAGAGTGCTTGCGGGGCATGCGCAGCGCTTGCACGGAGATCCGTCGCGTTACATAGAGCTGCTTGCGAACTATCCGTTGAGTAGGGCAGCGTCGGTGGACGAGATCGCCGAGCTCTTCGTTTACCTCGCGTCCGATAAGTCGACATACACATCCGGCGCAATTTTTACCGTCGACGGAGGACTTACGTCGCGCCGGTCGGTCGGGTGAGCGTATCCCGCCCGCTCGCCTGGCTCAGTGCTCCGTTGGCACGGGTGTACGAATGATTGCGCGGACCGGGGACGTGGCAACTCTGTCCGAGCTTACATGCGTTGTCAGCAAGCGGACCTCGGGATTCACGGGTTCGTCTTAAGATGCGTGCGGCCGTTCAACAGATCGTGACCCCACTGTCTACCGCCAGTACTTGCCCGGTGACTACACGTGATTCATCTGAAGCGAGATAGACCGCCATGTGAGCGATATCAACCGTTTCGACCAAACCAAGCAGGTGCCGATCAGCTAAGGAGTTCGATGCGGGGTTGGCGTCGAGATAAGCCTGCACGCGTGGGGTGAGTGTAATGCCGGGCGCGATAGCATTCACTCTGATCGCGTGACGTGCATATCCTGCCGCCATCGAGCGCGTAAGTGCCACGACGCCTCCCTTGGCTGCCGTGTAGCAATCTCGTTCGGGCACGGCCATTAAAGCGACCATCGAAGCCATATTGATCACCGAGCCGCCCCCCGCCTTCATGAGTTCAGGCAGGCCATGTTTGCAGCATATAAACGTGCCGAATAGGTCCAGCTTGATTGCACGCCAGAATTCAGATTCCGGCGCTTCAGTCACGCGGCCGTCTTGGGACGTTGAGCCACCCGCGACATTGCAGATCACGTTGAGGCCGCCAAACGCGGCGACCGTGCGCGAAATAGCTTCGCGTACGCTGTCGCTGTCACCTACGTCACAACGAAGAGCTATCGCGCGGCCTGCTGCTTTGGATGACCCTATTGCCGCTTCCGCCAAGTCACGGTCGACGTCAGCGGCAGCCACCAGTGCACCTTCCGCCGAATAGCGCTCGCAAATAGCGCGACCGATGCCGCCGCCTGCGCCGGTCACGAACGCGATCTTGCCGGTAAGTCTCGTCAAAATCTTCTCCTACTGACTCGTTGAGGTACGCGATGAGTGCGCTCGCTGGCACTGCTGCTTAGGCCCATGCGTTTGCAGGGTTCTGCACGCAGAATTTTCCGCCGGCAATTTCGACACTTGTTCCAGTGATGTAGGAAGCGCAATCGGAGGCAAGAAACAGCAACACTTTGGCGACCTCGTCGGGAGTACCCAGTCGATTCAGCGCGACCTGACTTGCCAGCGAGTCTCGTTTGGTCGCAACGAAATCGGCTGTCATCGGCGTCTCGATGAGGCCGGGGATAAAGCCGACGACCCGGATGTTGAAAGGCGCCAGTTCACCAGCGAGCGAACCGGTCATATTGACCACCGCTGCTTTAGAGGCAGCGTAGGCTCCGCTGCCTAGAACAGGTATCAGCGCTCCGAACGATGCCGCGTTAATCAACACTCCACCGCCACGTTTTTTGAGTTTGTCAGCGGCGATCAATCCGCCGTAGTAGACAGACTTCAGATTGACGTCCATGGTCTTGTGCCATTCGTCCTCAGGGGTGTCGATCAGCTTCATTTTGAGGAAAGTACCGGCATTGCTGATCCAAACGTCGATACCGCCGAAGACGTTTTCGACCCGGTCGGCGAAACCAAGGATTTCCTCGCGATTCGACACGTCGACCGCCTGGCCATAGACGTCATAGCCTTTATCTGTCAACGCCGCGATCGCCTGGTCCACATTCTTTTGCGTGCTGCTGCAGATCGCGACTTTGGCGCCTTCGCACGCGAACAGTTCTGCAGTGGCGAAACCGATTCCCGTGGTCCCTCCCGTGATAACTGCGACCTTACCCCTGAGATTGACGTCCATTTCGTGTCCCTTTGATTTCCCTCAGCTCTCTCCCGTCCGGAGGGAGCAATGTTCCTGCGGGCGCAACCCGCTACTTTTCGACAGTGTTCTTCTCGACATCAATCAGTCGCTGGATATTAATGGCGTCAAAGACATGAGAGAGCTCTTCTTTGTAGCCTCGTCCAAGCGTAGGATCCGGAAGACCTTTGGCCATGGCCTCGTAACAAAGGCGCAAGACCTTCTGGCGGGCATAAAACGGCGTGGTTGCATCGATAACGAGTTTGTAGCCGAGGCTGCCAACGTCGGTGAGCGGCATCCCGATCGACTCCAGCCCTTCGAGCGTCATGTAGACCAGCGGCCCGTCGATTCTTTCTCCGATCGCGCGGTATTGCTCCGGGTTCGTAGGGATAACGATGAGCATATCGGCGCCGGCGCGCTTATATGCCTCTGCTCGCCTCAGCGCTTCGTCCAGATCATCGGTAATGCAAGCATTGGTGCGCGCGATAATGATGAAATCTTCATCTTTTCGAGCGGCAACCGCCTGTTCAATTTTCTGGGTCGCCAACTCAATGGGAACGACATGTTCGATACCAATGTGGTGATGAACTCGCTTGGGGAATATCTGGTCTTCGATCTCGATTGCCGCGAAGCCTGCTGCTTCGGCCATTGCGATCGTGCGATGCATGTGCATCGGCTCTCCCCAACCGCACGCGCCGTCGAGGATTAGGGGCAGGGGGCACGCCGCTCTGATGTCAAGGGCCGCCTGAGCCATCTCCGTGACCGTGAGGTTGGCCTCGGTTACAGTCTTCAGATAACCCAATGCGCCGCCACCTAGATAAAGCGCCTGAAAGCCACTAGCCTCTGCGAGTTTTGCGCTAATCGGATCAAGCACGAGCGGTACTACTGGCGGGATGTCCGACGTCATCAATTGACGCAATTTTGCAGCACCCGACTTCATAAGTTTCTCCGGTGATGGGTTGCGTAACGAGTTGTTTCGATTGAATACATCCTGACCGATGTGTCGAAGCGGTGCGTCTAGACGGCTTGTTCTTCCAAGTCCGGCGCATAGTGTGTAGCTGTCCATCCACCGTCGACGGGCAGGATTACGCCGGTAATGAATGAAGCGGCTCCGGAGGCCAGGAAATAAACGGCCTCGGCGATATCCGCGGGCGTTCCGGTGCGTCCGAGTGGCGCCTGATCCACCATGGCGCCTACAAGCCAACGATTACTCTTGATACGCTCGAATGTGGCTGGTGTTGCAATAAATCCCGGCGATACGGCATTAAAGCGAACACCTTGACGGCTGTAATCAGCGGCCATTTGGCGGGTGAGGCCGATTACACCAGCCTTCGCGGCAGAATACGGAGCAGTTCCTCGAAACCCGACCATGCCCCACACAGAAGCGAGATTGACCACCGCGCCGCCATTCTTCATTTCCAACACCGCCTGTCGTGACATCCGGAATACGCTGCCGAGGTTGATATCGATGTAGCGATGCCACGTCTCGTCGGAAGTCTCCAAGGCGGCCTTTGCGCTGCCGAGGCCGGCGTTGTTGACCAGAAAGTTAGGTTCGCCAAGGCGTTCGCGGCATAACGCAAAAAGTTTCGCGGGATTCGTTTCGTCCGTTACGTCGGCTGTAGCGCATGAGAGGCGAGATCCCGCGTTGATATGGCGTTCCTGGAAACGCTCAAGGGCCTCCGCATTCATATCAACTGCAAGAACTGAGCAGCCCATCTGCAGGAACTTGATAGCAATGCCTTCCCCGATCCCGGACGCAGCGCCGGTGATAATCCCAATCATGCCGGGCACGATGGCCCGATCATGTGAATTGTCTTGTTGCCCTGTCATGTCAATCTCCATGTAAGTTGCAATTCGCCATGCTTGTGTCGTCTGCCGTGGCTAGCGGCCAATCCGAGCCATCGGAATCCTCGGCGTGACGTGACTGGTACATCATTAACATTTGGGCACGATGGCACACACTAGGAATCTGACGGAAGAGTGACTGTGACTACCTAACGCCCCTTGCGGTGCAAGTGAGAATTTCCGTGAAAGCCCGGTTCATGAAACTCTATATACCGAGGTACGCTTTCTGAACCTGTTCGCTCTGAGCCAGAGTTTTCGCATCGTCTTCTGCAATCACACGGCCGCCCTCAAGGATGTAAGCCCGGTTGGACATCGAGAGGGCGACTTCAGCGTTCTGTTCGATTACGAGAATGTCGACCCCGCTCTTGGCTATTTCCAGAAGAAGGTGGGAAATGCGATCGACGACGACCGGAGCGAGGCCAATGGTGGGCTCGTCGAGCATCATGATCCTCGGATTGCTCATCATCGCCCGCGCAACCGCCACCATCTGCTGCTGCCCACCGCTGAATGTTCCGGCAATCGCTGAGAGTCGATCGCGCAATTCGGGGAAATGAGTTAAGACACGCTCCATGTCGCGGCGTACGGCGGACGAGTCATTTCGCGTGTAAGCGCCCAGTTCAAGATTTTCTTTCAACGTCATTTTGCTAAAGAGGCGGCGTCCCTCTGGCACTACAGACAGACCTTTCCTGACGAGGCGGTCCGCAGGCAGGGCGGTTACGTCCTCGCCAAACAGACTCACGCTTCCCGCCGTTGACTTGAGCAGGCCGCAGATGCATTTGATTACCGTCGATTTCCCGGCGCCGTTTGCACCTATCATCGTAACGATCTCGCCGCGTCGAACTTCAAGAGACACGTCCGTGATGGCGGGGACGTCCCCATACGACGCAGATAATCCGGCGACTTGTAGTGCTGGAGCTTCACGCAGCATGATTGCTCCCGAGGTAAGCGGTGATGACCTGTTTGTTGGAGCGGACTTCGGCTGGCGTGCCGGTCACTAACTGACGGCCGTGATGCAGCACAACGATGCGGTCGCAAACTGACATGACGGCTTTCATATTGTGTTCGACTAGCAGAATGGTGCTGCCAAAATCGCGGCGGAACGATTGAAGTATGTTGAGGGTCGTCCCGACTTCGGTCTGGTTGAGACCGGTCAGAGGTTCGTCCAGACAGAGCAGCTTTGGGCGCGTCGCGAATGCAATGGCTATGCTGACGAGTCGCTGAAGTCCATGTGGAAGAGAGCTTGCGATGGACTCCAGGTGAGGCGTAAGTCCCAGAATCGCGGCGGTTTCTTCAACACGCTTCATCCGCTGCGAGCTGGATGCACCCGCGAGCCAGTGAACTGTACCTATGAGAATGTTGTCTCGCACGGTCATCGTGCGCAGGTAACTGCCGTGCTGGAACGTACGGGTAAGGCCCAGGCGGCTGATGGTCGTCGGTGACAGTCCAGTGCAGTCTCGCCCGAACACTTCGAGCGAGCCCGACGATGGCTTGATAAAACCGCTAATGAGATTGAAGGTCGTACTCTTGCCGGCCCCGTTAGGCCCGATGAGCCCAAGGACTTCGCCTTCTCGAATCTCGAGGTTCAAATCCGCAACTGCGACGAGGCCGCCGAACTTTCGAGTTAGTCCGGTCGTTCGAAGGAGGATAGCGTTTTCGCCAGTCATATTGTTTTCTCCAGACTTAGCGTGCAACTGATTTGGAGACGTGCGCAGCGCGCTTGTTCCCGCGTCGGCTCCGGAGCTTGCGCCACGGCAATCCGATTAGACCTTGTGGCATGAGCAGCATGGCAAGCACGATGGCGCCTCCATACACATACTGCTCGGCAGCGCCAAAGCCTAATGCAACACTGTTGATTAGTACTAGAACAACCGCGCCGAGAATTGCGCCGAATATCGACGATTCGCCACCAACCTTGACAAAAGCGAGGGCGAAGACCGTAACCAGGAAGCCAAAGTCATCGGGGCTGATCACGTTGTTCACGAACCCGTGGAGGCTGCCGGCAACACCGGCACAAAACGAGGCGATTGCAAAGCACGTGATCTTCAGGGAGAGAACCCGCAGCCCCACTGTCTTGGCGATGTCCTCGTTGTCGCGAATCGCGACCAGCACCTTGCCGAAGTCCGATTTTTCGATCAGATATAGACCTAGCAGTAGGACGATAACCACTGCCATGACCACCGTGGACATCCAGGAGTCAAGAAAACGGGGCGGAAAGATGTTCCCCATACCGGCAACCCCGCCAATGACGGATATTTTGCCGAGCGTGATTCTCACCACTTCCACGAACGCAAAGCCGATTAGCATGAAGTAGGGACCTTTGACCCGGAGGGTGATCAGGCCGAACAAGATGCTGATGACGATGACCGCTGCGGGGCCGACGAGCATTGCCAGTGGAAATGGCCAGCCCAGAAGTGTGGTTGCGATGCCTGCCCCGTAAGCCCCCAGCCCAACGAACGACGATGTGGCAAAACTGACCTCGCCGATGAGCATGCCGAATCGCAGGCTCGCTGCAATCAATGCCGAAATTGCGAGTTGATTGATGACACTGACGGCATAGGGGCCTTTCAGTGTGAGCGTTATAGCGATTGCGACAGCGGCGCCGACTGCCCACCAACGGATATGGAGATTACGCATGAGGAATCAGCCCCTTCGGCCTAAAAACCAGGATCATAATGACAAGGACGAACATCGCGATAGTGGCGGTCGAAGCATCGAAGAAGTAACCGCCAACCGCTTCGATGATGCTGATAATGAGCGCGCCGAGGATTGCGCCTGGTAGACTACCGAGCCCACCCATTACGACTGCGACGAACGACTTCATCAGGTAATCCGTGCCCATCGTTGGCGTCACCATTGAGACTGGAGCGATGAGTGCACCTGCGAGAGCTGCCATCAACGCGGCCAGAAGAAAGCCAATGAGGGCGAGCCGGTTGTATGGAATGCCTTGAAGCATCGCAGCTTCTCGATCGGCTGCCACGGCTCGGAGCGCCTTTCCGAGTTTTGTCGACGCTAGAGTCCAGTACAAGGCGCCCGTCATCACCGCAGCGATTACACATAGTACGAACCGCTGGGTTGTGAGAACCGCACCCAGGATCGAGGTGTTTCCCTGGATAATCGGCGGCAATGAGCGGACAGCTCCACCGAAAACCTGGAGAAAAGCGCCATCTAGGATCAACGCTATCCCCATGGTAAGAATGAAACCTCCCTCCAGATCACGCAGGAAACGTGAGACCCCGAACTTGTAGACGACCAGTGCAAGAAGCAGCGAGCCGAGGACCCCAATTGCGGCCGCCATCAGGTAGGCGGCATGCATGGCGAACCCAGCAGCGACGATCAGCGGAACCAGCACGCCGACCAGCAGCGCGGATATCGCGAAGAAGTGACCATGCGCAAAATTGACGACGCGCAAGATCCCGAAGACCAACGTGAGGCCGAGTGAAAAGAGGATGTAGACGGCACTTATTTGCAGCGTCGTCACAAACAACTGCATCGCAGTCTGCATGAGAACAACTCCTGATTACCAATGATTCGGTTTGAATCGCTTCTCGCACCTTATGCGTCAAAGACTGCGTTGGTATCCGCAATCCAACGACGCGGATACCAGCAACGACAATTGGTCGATTGGGCGCACATCGTTTAGTAATTCGGCATGATCTTTGCCTTTTCGACTACTTTTCCGTTCTCGATCTGAGTTATGTAGACGGGCAGCTTCGGTTGAACGTCCGACCCGTAGACTGCCTTGCCACCGAAGCCAACGTTGTCGGCGTAGAAGCTCGTATATCGCGTGGTCGGCAGGGCTGCAGCAATCGCTTTGGGATCGAGACTCTGTGCTTTCTCTGCACCTGCTTTCAACATGTAGACCGCGTCATAGCAAGGATTGCTGGCGATGCTCAGGGATTCGCCGATCAAAGGCTTCGCTGCGGCGTTCAACTTCCGCTGATGCTCTGTGACGCTAGGGCCGTCGAACGTAATGGCGGCACCCATGTAAAGTCCTTCCGCGGCAGCCCCGCCTGTGGCGACGATGCCTTCCGCAGCGGTCCCGTCGGTAGCGATCTTGATACCCTTGTACCCGAGGACGGATAGCTCTTTGAGAACCTGCCCGATAACGGCCGGTGGAGCTGACGCAATATCGATCATGTCCGGCTTGAGAGCCGCAAGCCGCTGGGCGGCCGGCTGGAACTCAGTCGTGCCATGTGCATAGAAGTCGCTGGTGAGCACCTTGACGCCGGCTTTCTCCCACAGTGGGCGGACGATGTCTGCGGCACCGTGACCGTTCGCGTCGTCCACATTCAACAGCGCAATCGTTTTAGCCTGAGGATATGCCTTGGTCACGTACTGAATCATTGCCGGGGCCACTTCGAATGGCGTGACGATATCCGAAAAAGTCAGCGGAAAATCGGGCCCCTTCCCGTTTTTGGTCCACGTCTGAGTGAAGAGGAGGGCGCCTTGACGTTCGGTGAGTGATTGCGCCGCCAGGATAGGCGCGCTGCCGACCGCACACATGTATTTCACACCGTCCCGGTTCAGCAGTGTCTGCGCTACTTTCGTGCCGTCCGTGGCGGTGTATTTGTTGTCGTAGGCGATACATTCGATGTTATAGCTCGTACCTTTGACTTTGATGCCGCCCGCCCCCTTGATCTCCTTGGCCGCCTCCTTACACAAAAATTCGGCGCCTTTGCCCCATGGTGCTCCGGGCCCTGAAAGTGGCGCAGACACTCCAAACTTGATCGTTTCGTCGGCCTTCGCGCCGAGGGCAACAATGGAAGCAACCGCAAGAACTGCGAGCTTGATAGATGTTTTCACTTTGTCTCCTTGCAAATAATGCAATTGGTGTTTTTTGAGAGCAGATCTGTTTTGTCTGCTTTGGACAACGTCCACAAGAGGTCTCGCCGGATGGCGGCCGTCTTGCCGCAGCCACCTAGTCATTCGCCCTCTGTCGCGTCAGCGACGCAAATGCTTGTAGCCCAACGTCGTTCGTATTCGTTCCTGCCACTGGGTACTGGCTTTAACATCCGAAGCAAGGGTACTTGGGTGTCTGAGTAAGTCACCGGGCCACTATCGCGTTCGATCGTTGTTTCACCAATCTCAGTGATTGGGTCTTAGGATAAGAGGGACCCTCAAGCCGAACAACGTGCCTGTGCAGGAAGAACCTTTGCTCCGACTGACAAGCTCTGACGGCGCATGATGGGAGAGCATTTAGCGTCGGCGACGGTCGGAATATTCCCTTGCTACTGGGTATCGCGGTTAACCCTTAGGGCCTTTGGCCGATACGTGCAACCGGTGAAATTGCGATCTCGATTGCCTTCTGATTGACTTGCCCGGTGGACTGACCGCTTCGCATGCTCTGGCGCGGCATCTGGTGCTTGGGTAGCACAAAGCGCAGGATCATCGCAGGAGGCTATGCCGCGGTGACTTCGAACCAGAAGTCAGTTGGCTGGACGAAAATGCAGTTCCGAACAGGCGCGCGTAGCTTAGCGATGCTTGCCGCGTGTAACTGCCAAAGAGTTCGACCTGTTACACAGCGCCGCATTGGCGTCAGCGGCGGCTTAAGGAGACATCATGAGCGGAGGATTTCACCATCCATTTCCTTCATCGACGCGTAGCGTTGAGCGTGGAAAGGTTGTGAGCGCACGGGAAGCGGTTCAGCTGGTGCGCTCTGGCGACACCATCGCGACTGGCGGTTTCGTCGGGATCGGATTTGCGGAAGAAATCGCCGTGGCGCTGGAGCGGCGCTTCCTCGATATCGGCGAAACCGAGAGGCAATCCCTTCGAGATCTGACGCTGGTTTACGCCGCCGGGCAGGGAGACGGCAAAACGAAAGGTTTGAATCATTTCGCTCATGCGGGTCTGGTCCGTCGTGTGATCGGCGGTCATTGGGGCTTGGTCCCCGGCCTGCAGAAACTGGCAATCGCCGGCCAGATCGAGGCTTACAATCTTCCGCAGGGCGTCATTTCACATTTGTTTCGTGACATCGCAGCGCATAAGCCAGGACACTTGTCGAAAGTTGGGCTAGGGACCTTCGTGGATCCGCGCCACGGCGGAGGAAAGCTTAACTCACGGACTACCGATGATCTGGTTCGCCTGATGTCTGTCGACAACGACGAGTTCCTGTTTTACAAGACATTTCCGATAGACGTCGCCATCATCAGAGGAACTACTGCGGACGCGTCGGGAAATATAACGATGGAGAAAGAGGCTCTCACACTCGAATCTCTGTCGATCGCCATGGCGGCTCGCAATTCCGGTGGTGTCGTGATTGTGCAGGTCGAACGACTGGCGGACTCGAACACGCTCAATCCTAGAGACGTACGCATACCGGGGATCATGGTTGACTGTGTGGTGGTCGCGAAGCCGGAAAATCACTGGCAGACCTTTGGGGAGCAGTACTCCGCTGCGTTCTCCGGCGAGCTTCGGGTCGCTGCGACATCGCTGCCGGCGATGAAAATGGACGCGAGAAAAGTCATCGCGCGGCGGGCCGCGTTCGAGCTTATGGCTAATAGCGTTGTTAATCTGGGTATTGGTATGCCGGAGGGCATCGCTAGCGTTGCGAACGAAGAAAAAGTCATCGACCTATTTACGATGACAACCGAGCCGGGTGTCATCGGAGGCATTCCTGCAGGCGGTCTAAGCTTTGGTGCGGCGGCGAATACTCAAGCCATCATCGACCAGCCTTATCAATTCGACTTCTATGATGGAGGTGGACTGGACATCGCGTTTCTAGGTCTCGCCCAGGCTGACCGTCAGGGCAATCTGAACGTGAGCAAATTCGGTCCGAAGCTTGCGGGTGCGGGTGGCTTTATTAACATCAGCCAGAGCGCGAAGAAGGTTGTCTTTGTCGGTACTTTTAACGCTGGCAACCTCGATATCGCCATTGAAAACGGGCGGCTAAAAATCATGCATGATGGAACCTGCCAGAAATTTGTAGATGCCGTCGAGCACCGGACTTTCAGTGGAGAGTACGCACGAAAGCGTGGCCAGACAGTGCTCTACATTACCGAGCGGTGCGTGTTCTCGCTGACCGCCGCTGGCCTTGAACTTATCGAAATCGCGCCGGGAATCGATATCCAGAGAGATATCGTCGCGCAGATGGGATTTGCGCCTGTGATTGATAGAAGCCCGCGTTTGATGGACGAGCGCATATTTCGACCGTCCCCTATTGGACTGCGAGGCGTCATTCTAAGGTTGAGCTTCAGCGAACGGTTTAGCTACGACGCGGCGCAGAATATGTTTTTCATCAATTTTGAAGGACATGAGATTGCTAGTTTGGAAGACGTCGAGGCTGTTCGAGCAGCGGTCGAAACCAAGTTGCGCGGCGGTCAGGTAAAACCACATGCGATTGTCAATTACGACAACTTTTCAATCCGGCCGGAGATCATCGATGCATACTCAGACATGGTGACGCATCTCGTTTCCCGGTATTACTCGGGGGTGACTAGATATACAACTAGCAGCTTCCTTAGACTTAAGCTCGGAGACGCTCTGCAACAGCGCAGTGTTTCGACATATATCTACGAAAGTCCCGAGGAGGCGAACGCTTACGCGAAAGAGTTGATGCAAGAGCATCAGCAGTAGACCGACTCTGTCGCTTGGAACATGTATTGGCTCGAACTTACAAGAAGCGCGATGAGGCGAAGGCGGCGGTGTTCGTATCGACTGGACCCTCTTTCCACTCTAACGAGTTGCGCATGTGACAGCGTCGACGCATGGTTCGTCCATTCAATCGCGGACTCGCGGCGTGGCGACCGCTTCTGGTGACCACGCTTATGTCAGTTTTGAACTACATGAGCTAGATGGCTTGCTGTGAAAGCTAATTCGTATTGGTCGATACATCGTGCGAGCCTCCACTTTTTCGCCGGCTCGCTGAGCGTTTTCATGTGACGTCGAGGCCAGGCTCTAGGGCCCTTGTGCCGAACGGATGCGAGGTGGCAGTCGGCCATCGGCCCCTGAACGTCGCGCGCGGTTGCTTTTCGTGGTTATCCCCCCTCCGGAACTTTAAGCCCGAGCTCGGCGAGAACCTCGCGAGCAGATCGGAACGCCTCGACAGCCGCCGGTGCCCCGGCGTATATCGCACTATGAAGCAACACCTCGCGAATCTCGATGGCAGTCGCTCCGTTGTTAATCGCACCCCGCACATGGCCTTTTAACTCTGTGCTTTTGCCCAGCGCCGCAAGCATCGCACACGTGCACAGGCTGCGTGTTTTGAGGTCAATGCCCTCACGGAGCCAGGTGCTTCCCCAAGCATGTTCGTTGAGCCAGTCCTGAAGTGGGCGATTGAATCCGTCCAATCCGCTCATCGCCCGCTCGACAAACGGCTGTCCCATGACCTTCATCCGGCGTTCCTTGCCGGCGCTAAATTTCTGATCGTTCATACCTCTCCTCCTGTAAATGTCACGAATCGGAAGTCAAGTTGAAGTGCTCATGGAGTCTCGCTCAGCGCTGTCGCGAAACATTTATCGACCAGAACACTACGACTACCAGCGAGACAAATCGATGTCCACGGCGCGACAAGGAGACATCATAAACGGAGGCTCTCACCATCCAGATCCTCTTTTGATGCGTACCGTCGAACACGGCAAGGTTGTCATCGCACTGAAGAGAAGGTTTGTTCAGCTACGGTCGCTGGCGGCGGTCCCTGAGCAGCCCGACGCTCGTCTAGTCCGCCTGACAGAGAGACGTATGCCAAAGGGTTAAGCCGCGTTGCACACACGAGTCTGATGCGCGGGGGTGATCGGCGAACGATGGAACTGTGGTGGGCGAGCTGTACTCGGTTCGTATCAATTGGGGACCCGAACATTAAAAATCGGTCATCGCGAACGGTTCGGCATCTGGGTATGCTGCAGCATATCGGTATCAGTAAGTGGGGGTATTGACGCGGGGCTCGTTGAAGCACCGACACATGCACCCCTGGACTGATGAAAACGCTTTGAACGGGGAATGCTATGACTATCCACGCAAGCTCGTCGGTCGACGACGACCCGGTCGTTTTGCTTGAGTCCTGGTCTATTCGCGAATCAAATACTGGCGCACGGCATTTTGTCGGATTCAACCTTGCCGAGCGCGACGGCCGTGTCAGCACGGCAATCATTTCGTTCGACCCGATAACGCGCACGGGCGTCACTGCCACTGGCCGTCGCTACGTCCTGGTCGGGCGTGCAGGATTCGACAGAGATGCCGAATACGTCTGGCAGTGGGCGGTGAGACAGTGGCGCGTTCAGAAGTGGAGGGACGTGACCGCCGAGCTCGTTGCTGACTGGCGACAACCGGTGCAGGCCGGACAGCGCGATGAGGTTGAGTCGACCGCTGCCGAGCTGAGGGCACCCACTGTATCCGATATGCCCGGCTTCGAACGTCGAAGTGTTTGGGCCACCGACTTTACGGAGGACGCCGATGACCATGCCGCATGAGCGTACGCGGTCCGTGTTGCGCACACGGGAATTGCTTCAGATGCTTGCATCAGGGAGTGATGTCCCGGACATGGATGAACTGCGAGATTGCGCGGCAAGCCTGTTACGGCATTTCCCCGACAGGATGCATTTCGCCTGGTCGGCGCAGCTCTTGCCCTCCGTCTGGGGCAATCCCGACAACAAATGGTGACTCCGTGTCTGCACTGGAGGCATGCCAACGGTCGACACGATACAAGGCGGCCCGGCTTACAGCTGTCGAGGCGGTGAAGCCGAGACATGGGGGACGCTATGCGGAAGAAGGGAAGAAGAATCGACCTCCTCACATGGCGAGTGGCAGCATATGTGGGGGAGTATCTGGCGCACGGTGCTGACCTGCCTCTCGTAACCGAGGTTCGCGGCGAGTTGACTCTGGAGCCGAGCGGGCCGATAGGAGGAGGCGATGCCCGGAGCCAGCTGCTTGCCGTCGTGGCTGCCCTGCATGCCCAACAGGAGAGTCAATATCCGCTGCGGCCCTTTGCACCCGTGAGTCACCACATGACGGTGTCCGTCGAAAGCCTAGAGTCTCTCGAGGGAAAGACCTGCAGCACGATTGCCCGTCTTGATATGACGCGAGAGCGACGATACGCTCATGCAAGCCTGCTTGTGAGGAATCAGCCGCGCATTGATCTTGAGCCTGTCTGGATCGAACAGCCCGACGGAGTCCTCGACGTATTCACACGTCTGCAATGGCCCGCCAGACAATGACTCAGTCGGCATCATTGGTGGGGTAACTTTTCATGAAAGTCTACGAATTGCTCGGGCGTCTGGCGAATGCCGATCCTGAAGCCCTTGTTCTGGTATTTATGCCTTACGCGGATGCTGACGACAGCGCGGTTCTCGGCGACGTGATCGTGCGCGATGACTTGTGGAACCATGAATCCGGCTTGTATGGTGCGCGTCCATATGAAGTGTTCTATCCGGGCGTCCCGGAAGAGCGGGAGCCACTATATTCGAACGTGAAGGTCGAGCGGGTCAAGGTGGTCCTGATTGGAGAGGAGCTCGGAAACTTTCACTTGCAGTTGGAGGTTTAGTCACAAGTCTGATGTCGGCAGGGCGCACTCAGAATTCCGGCGGTTCCGCTTTTTCGCTGAAGCCCTCTTCGGACAGAAGACTGCAGGCTGATGCGTCTTTCGACTAGCTTGCGGGGCTGTCCCTCCAGCGACGCATAGTTCGGCAGCATGCCGCGATTCCTTCTTCGCGCGCTTCAAACCGAAGCTGGCGGGAGCTGCCAATAACGCCAGCTTTGACCCATTTGCCCATCGTGACTCATGCCTTGCTCCTGAGACTCGCTCGCCAGACAGGTCGTCAATCCCGCCGAATTCTGAACCTTGATCTTCCAAACGTTTGAGATAGGTCTCCTGGTCGCTCATTGCGGTTCGCTATGTGGGTATGGCTGCGATACCAGTCACGCCTGCGAAAAGCGGTAGCTACATTTGGTATTTGATGAACGGGGGAATGCATGCAAACAATTATTGGTAGCGCAGTGAAAGACCCGAAGAGTGAACGGTTTCGCGATATTCGCTTGTATGGACTATTCATGCTTGCCATCGCGGCAACGGGAACAGCAATCTTCATGTCGATGCTTGCTGGTTGGCAGCGAGGTGGTTGGCTGTCGGAGCGGATTGTCTGGTGCACCCTTAGCGTTGTGCTCGTCCTGTGCGCGCATTTGATGCCGGCGCTATGCCGAGAAGCCTCGACAATCGTTCGCTGGATTGCCGGCGTATTGTGGGTCGCGTGCATGATTGCCGTTTCGTTCGGCCATGCAACGTTCTTTGTGCTATCGCAGCAGCATGCGGGCGAGCGCCGGGCGGACGCGATAGCAGTGGTTACTGCGCCCGTCGCGCAGGTTGCTGCATCAGGCCGTAGTCTTACAGCGATAGCAACTGAGCAGGCGACGTTCAAGGCGGCGCTGGGAGCCGCTAGCGAACAGCGTTGTGCGCGGAACTGCGCGTACCTCCGGGCGAACCGAGTCGCATTGTCCGCGAAGATCGATGCGCTCAATGTCGAAGCCGATGAAGCCAGGCGATGGGAGCGGTCCGAAGACCGACTGGTTGCACAGGCAGACCGTGTGACTACTTTGCGTGACGCTGCGCGTGATGACCCGGTCACGGTGCGAATGGCGGCTTGCATCGGCATGACCGCAGGACGGGCAAACTTGCTGGTGGCACTTGCGTTTGCGGCCGAAATGGAAGGTATGGCGTGCCTTTGCTGGTACGTCGCGCTTCGGCCCCATGCTCCGCCTGCGACCGTCGGGAACCCTTCCGTCACGTCGGTAGTCACGCCGCCAGTGATAGATAGTGACACGGGGAGTCACGCTTCGGCTTCGTGTAGTCACGCGATTTCGTACGAGCCGGCGGCGAGTACCCCGCAAGTCTTTCAAAGTGAGCACGATGACAAACTCTTGCAGCTTAGCCGCGATGTTGCCGCAGGGCGAGTGCGGGCAACGGTTGCCGACATCCGGCGCCATCTCGGTTGTTCTCAGGCGAGAGCCGCAGGTTTGCGGCGGCAGATTGGCGAACTGCAAGCGTTGCTCAAGCCGACGCGGCCTCCGGTGGGCGTTGACAGAGTCCGCAATGGTGCGGGCCGGCCGCGTACGTGACGCGTTTTAGTCGGGCTATCAAGCGTTGATATTTTGGTGAATTGCGGTCTGCGCTACCCTTCCAGACGTACGGTAGTTTGTCGCAAATTCTCTTCCTTTGATTGCGCACGGGCCGCTGGCGGCTCCGCCAGTGCGCCGATGGCATTGCCCAACAAAGTCTCACTTCCCAACTGCTGAGCTTGGGTGCCTGGTTGCGCGTTCATAGGTCAGTCTGCGGAGCATCACTCGACCCTCGCATTGGGCTCCTGTCCAGGCGTCTGGCATCGGATGTGTCATCACGCCAATGCTGTCAATGCGTTACAACCTGAACTACGGGAGTGCATATACGCGAATCAGCGATGCTGCTACCGGGCGGTCGCGGAGTAGCTCTATGCAACACAATGCTGCTAAAGATTTGCTTCACCTTTGCCGTCATATACGGCATCGAGCCTCAATCGAGGAATGCTGCTCGCCACGCTGTACGCATCCATGGGGGGATCGGGGATTCACTGTTAAAGAATGGTTCTTTTCAAAGGATGGAAAACAGATGGATTTGTTGGATCAGTTAAGGAAAGGCAGTCCAGTGCATGTCGGAGTGCCGACACGGGACTCGTGCTGAATGCGGAGCGCGCCAGAAGGCTGTTATTGGGCCCGAGCAACTGGACCTGCTTTTCTCTCATCGTTTGCCTCCGTCCAGCACAATGAACTCATGTGCCGGGCACCTTCCTCGGCGGACGGAGGCCCTGCCACGAAGGATTGCGCATTCAGGGGCGCCGATGGAATTCGTATCGCTGCATGCTGTTCTTTTAGCAATCTCAGAGTGCATCAATGCTGAGCACACCGTGGGCAGTGCTGAGTTCAAGCGTTCGAGGCAGGTTTCGGAGGCTGCAAGAAACCTGCTACAGCAGTGGAACAACGCTGAGGATCCCCGTCCACGGTGGGTGGAAATGGACAGCAACATTCGCAGGTTGATGTTTAAGCAATCAGTCGCTGTGGAGGGTGTAGTCCTGCTGGAGAAGGCCGCTGCCTGGAACGACGACGAAACCGCGAGGCGTTTGGCGTTCCTTGTGGCAAAAGAGCGTAGTCCGCAGAGTTGTCCCATCGAACCCGTCGTCGCAGAAAACGGTCAGTGGGATGATCGGGAATTCTTGCGTGCTCTGAACGTAGGTTTTGATCGACCCGAGGTGATCAGGTTTCTCGATGCGACGAACCTTTCTCATCGCTTGCATCCAGCAAAAACAAGACTCGAAGAGGCAGCTGTTCATCCCGATGTCATCGGCGTTACGCGGGGTCTCACATCGCCGGAAATTGCCGAAGCCTTCGCTACGTTGAGCGGATGGACGAAAGGCAAGTGGGAAAACAGACTGGGGGACGTGAAGCGTATTGTCTGGCTGCAGGAAGCGCTCATCGAAGCCGGGCATGCGGGTCGCGACTCGGCGATATGGGATCCCGTCAAGCTCGCATTGGGGCTTCAGAAGCGCAATAAACGGCGCGTGCCGTGGCAGCAGCTTGAAACGGTGTTCGATCGACCTGACCTGAGGCCATGGATTGAAAAATGGAAAAGGGGTAGACAAGAATACGAGAAAAAACACGGTTCAAATACGTGGCACTCGCCCGCAAACCCGCATAAATACTAGAAATCAATTACGGCGATTATCTCGGGTTTGAATCCGTGTTTTAGGCTGTGCCCAAGTGTTCGGATTGAATCAGAGCCTGGACGATGTGTTGGTATCCAGTCCCAGAATGATCCGGCGCGAAACTCTGTTTCGACACTTGGGAGCCAAATACATGCACTCGCAACAACCGGCGGCGACTCTGACTGCCTGCCATAGCCGTAACATCGAGAGGCCCAACTCAGGGGTGAGGCCGCTCGCTCAATTTATCTGGGAGCTGCACCGGGACAGCTATTCATGCCTTCAGTTCCGGGATAAGGCGGCGCCATATCTTCGAGGCATGGGTACATACAACCGGCCTTTCAGCAATTCCCGTAGTGGACCTGCGGCCTTTCCCGTCTCGCTCGTGCTGGCAAAAGGGAGCAAATCATGAGCGAGCACAGCACGTTCTCATTGAAAACCCTTTACCTCCCGGAAAATCAGCCCGCCTCGATGGAATACATCGGGTTTCGGTTACTGGTGCACGCGGACCTTGAACGGAACCCCTATGAATACCTGGGGTTGCTGGCTCGAACGGAAGATGGGCAAATCTTCTGCGACGCGCGTCCGGCCGGTGACTATCAGGTCGACGCCGATGGGTTTCCGCTGCAGAAGGACTTTCTCGAGCTCGACGGCGCCACGCTGTCGTCCATTGTCGATGCAATCATGAATGAAGTGTCCACCGGCTGTATGTCAGTGGACTGCTTGAGCGTCGACAACGACCACTTTTCTGAAGTGTTTGCCGGGCCTTGAGCAGGACGGGTCAGCAGACGGCATTTGTGGGTGCCTCCCCGACTTCTGTACCGATGCACGCAGATCGTGGAGACGCATTGCGCGCTTCTACCCTAGTGATATACGGAGAAAGAAGAATCATGAGCACATCGATAAAGGCCGACCAGGAGGATTATCGCAGACTCCTAGCCGGCCATCTGGCAACGCATCAGTTCCCAACTTCGGAAGCGGCTGTATTCGGTCTGCACGCTGCGCTGGAGTGTATCTACGACCCCCGTCCGGGGTTCTGGGCCGGCCTCGAACTGGAAACGCTCATCCAGGCTTTCGTTTCGCAGGTTCCGATACTTCGCGCTGACGAGATATTCGACTGGGGTGACAGCTTCCGGGACGAGGTCGAGCGTTACCTCTATCTGCGCAGGTTTGACGAGAGTTGCGCGATGCGAATCCTCGCGTTGCCGATGAACGATAGACCTGTAGATAAGGAACAGGTCTATCAATGGTTAATGGCTGATTTTCAGTCAAAAGGCGAGTTCGAATACGCGGAGTATCTCGAACGTGATGGATACAAGGGTGCACGCGCAGTGCAGGAGTTCATGGCGGTTCTCAAGTCGGCAGCGACACATCGCGATGAGCTCTCGCCAAAGCAACAGTCTTCCGATCCGGTTTAAGAAGCAGCGAATTCAAATCGCTGGTTGACTTACGGGCGAACCGGGCCCATTACCTGACTTTTCACAACGAGGAAATGTGTATATGAAATTGAACCACAAAAACGTCAAAGCTCGAGTTCCCGAGGGCACGGCTGCCAGCCTGCAAAAAATCGGC
This sequence comes from Paraburkholderia dipogonis, assembly GCF_046027395.1. Taxonomy (GTDB): domain Bacteria; phylum Pseudomonadota; class Gammaproteobacteria; order Burkholderiales; family Burkholderiaceae; genus Paraburkholderia; species Paraburkholderia dipogonis_A. Next base: position 176,190 of record NZ_JAQQEG010000011.1, read on the forward strand.
GTGTTCATGCCGGAAGAAGTCTTCCTGGAATTGGTGCAAAACCAGACGTCGCGACCTCCGCTTGGTCCTGTTCTGGCAGCACATTCCAATCTGACGCGGGTTGGGGCGCTGGCGGATGGAAGCGGGAGCGTGGGTTTCGGGCACATAGCTGGACCGGGTCTTTCAGTCGTGACTATCCGCGTCCAAATGGGGGCGGCCCAGATTTACTATCTGGCTGACGCGAGCTGCAGGCAGCTGTGGACGGTCATCGATACGTGGCGCGGAAATCGGCAGGCGCCTGTCGCGTTGATTGAGGATGGCCAGGTACTGTATTCGGTTCCTGATATTGACTGGACGCCCGGGAAAAGCACGAGTGGCATTGATTACCTGCGGCGGGAGTGTGAAAGAGACATGTCGGTGCCATTTATGGAGTTCTCTTCGAGCCTGGCCGCAAGCGGGAGTATCGAGCGCCAGGCCACCAGTGACCTGGAAGGTATCAAACTTTCCCACGTTGAGGTCAACATCCTCGTGCCTGAGCGATTGACCCGGTACATCGGGGCGCCCTTGTCGGCGGGTGGTCCTCCCGTCATTGTGCTACCTGACTCACCTGTCGGCGGCTGGCTCCATTGATGGTGTGAGAGAGACGGTCATGTTGTCGGGTGCTGAGATGGGTCCCCGCATGGTGAACTGATTGTCGGCAGTCGTTCGAAGGCGTCCGGACCGGCTGACCATGACCGGCATATGATTAGTAATCCTTTATAAAGATTGTGACGTAAACGTCATCGCTTCGTGAAAATTCCACGGCATTGACGCGCCGGCGCGCGCACCAGTTCTGCTCGTGCCGGTTCACAACGCTTCCCTTTACCCCATACCTGATGAGGATCGGAAAATGAACCTGAAGAGAAATTTGCCCCCCAAAGACGTCGCACAATCCGGCGCTGGCCGGGACGCCAGCCCTTCGGCCAGAAGCAGGGGGCCGCTATTTGACCTGCCACCTGTCCAGGGCTCCCAGCAAGCCACATTCATGCGGCTGACAACCGGATTCAGTACACGCACAGAGCATCCGGATGAGCTAGACCTGCAGGCGGTTTTCGAGGTGCTCGAGTCAGTCTACGAACCGCGCCGAAGATTCTGGCGTGAGCTCGAATCGAATACCGTGCTGGAGGCTATCTACTGCCACGCGCCCAACTTGCGGGTTGCGCAGGAGCGGTCTGAGATTGGCAGCCACACGGAGTTTGTCTGGCGCATCGAGGAGGGCATGTTCATGCTGCAGTCCCTCGAACGGTGCGCTGAGCTGCTGCTTGATGCTTCCAGTGATTCACGGCCGGACGGAGTGTCCGGTACCTACCAGTGGCTGCATGCCGAGCTCTTGCGACGAGGCGAATTCTTCCCGTTGAGTAGCCTGGAATCCGGTGGCAAGAGCGCAATCGCCCACATCCATCGGATGGTTGCAGCCCTCGGTTCCGGCAGCGCCATGCCGCCTGAGTGTGTGCCCGAGCGTGCCCGCCGTGGCCAGCGTCGCCAGGGTGCTTCCTGATGGAAACGCGTTCTCTCTTACTCCCCTTCAATCCCATGCCTTGAGGTTAGTCGCCATGCAGATATCAAATCCGTTTTCGCTGGAGCCTTCCCAGCTTGCCGAACTGCTCAACCCTTTCGAGGATGGTCCCTTGACCGATTTCACGTCGGGTCCCGCTCTCAGCGCGTGTTTGCCGGCGCACATGCCGTTGCCGCCGGATGCGATTGATGACCTGCATCTCTGCCTGACGTCAACGGGCGAACAGAAGACCTCCGTCATTGTTGTGACGGTCATCATCGGGAAGGCGTTTGCCTTTCACTGGTTTCTGGACGCGAGCGACGTGGTGACCTGGAAAGTACTTGACGCCTGGGATGAACAGGGCGGATTCCAGGTTCTGGTTCACCACGAAGGCGAAGACGCAACCGTGCCATTGGTCCAGCGCCTGCCTGAAGGAGTCAATCTGGGCTCAATGTTCGCCGATATGCGCCGCACCGGTGGACAGGACAGGACGATTAAGTTCCTGGCGCTCGCTTCCCTCGCGTGCGGTAACCGGGAAATGGAAAAATCGGTTCGGGCATATTTTCCATACGTGGTTCATCAGGGCTCTTTCATTGTTGCGACGCCGAAAGTGGCCCTGTGTGCGGAGGCGTTCGCGATGACGCACGACGTCTCGTCAGAGGTGTTGCACTAGCGTCTGCATCGCCTCGTTGATGTCTATGACGGGGCGTATCAGGACTGCGTCTGTGGTAGTTCCGGTTACCGGGCCGCCAGCTTCTGGCTGGCGGGCCAGCGTGCGGGCGTCTGCTGCGGCCTCCCATCAGCACAGGAAGTCGCCTCAACGGCCACGCGACCGCGATCGGCGAAGCGCGCGAACCCTGTGTGGGCCGTTGCTGCCTTTACAGCGGCCTGCATGGATAAAACCGGTCGCTCTACTTCCCATCACATCAGCAATGGAAAACATCATGCAAACACTGGATAAACTGGCGGTCTGCGAGCAGCTCGCCATCTCCGAGCGGACCCTGGACGGATGGGTTCGTGAGGGGCGGTTTCCACCGCCGGTACGGGTGGGCAAGCGTTGTTACTGGGCAGCCGAGGCGGTTCAGACCTGGTACGCAGCGCAGTTTGCAACACAGCTCGCGTTTAACCCTTCCCTCGGCCGCCGGCCGACCGGCGTTCCTGCGAGTACAAAGCGGAAGACGCGGTGAGTTGCGTGGGCCCGGCGTCAGACTGCACGCCGGATTTCGCCAGACTCCAGAAAAGTTTCAGCGCTGAAACTGACAATCAGTGAGACGTCGGCGCCATCGCTATCCAGTTCTTCCAGAAATTCGTCAAGGTCACGAAAGTCGCCGGCGTGGAAGTCTTTTTGTCCCAACTCCAGAATCTGCAATAAGGCCTCGCGCTGCTCCACCAGCGTGCGCCGCTCGTTGTCCTGCGCCGAAATCCCGGGTGGCTCGCCGTGAGATGGTTTCACTTCGACACCGCATATGCAGGTTGTTGACGTGACAATAGCGCCCTGGTCAGGTCTGGTCCACACGCGCGGCGGACACGCCGGAATCAGGCGAGCCATCCGACACGCCTGGACGCACGGCCCCGATTTTCCGAGGCCGTGCAGAGAAGTGACGCGCGTCAGGCTGCGCGCCGGCGGTTGCGGAAATCGACCGACACGATACTTCCGTTTGTCGCCGGCAGATTCCCGATGGGCTGGGTGGGTGGTGCGTCCGGTATGGATGCGGCTTTACCGGGCACGGAAGCGTCCTCTTCCGCAGGAAGACGCGCATTGAGCCGTCGTGCCTGGGTCGCTGCGCGCGCTTTTCCCGATGACTGCCCGCGCAGGTCGGGCGGCAGGGGCGGGGTCAACAACGGCTCGGTGGCATCGAGTGCATCAAGGACGTCGTCCACGAAGAGGTGCGTGTAGCGGGCGAGCATCGCGTCCGTCTTGTGACCGGTGATGCGTTTGAGCATCTGCGGATTGCGCAGCCGCCGTGCATGACGCGTGGTGCCAACATGTCGCAGGTCGTGAAAGCGCAGGTCCGGCAGTCCCGCCTCGGTGGTTGCGCGATCCCAGGCGGAGTCGAGCGCGTCGGCGGTCATCGGGAAGACGCGTCCGTCGTTTTCTTCGCGCGGCAGGCGGGACAGGATTTCGACTGCGCGCTGTGTGAGCGGGACAATCTGGTTTTCGCCGGCCTTCGTGAGCCGCAGTGTCGCGGTGCGTCTAGGGAGGTCGACATCGCGCCAGCGCAGTTTCAGCAGGCTGCCTCGCCGGCTGGTGGTTTCAATCGCGAACTGGACAATGGGCAGGATAAACGGGTTGTCGCATCGACCCAGCGCGTCGAAGAGCACCTGCTCAGCGTCTTCGTCGAGGACTGCGGAGCGGCCCGGGCCGCCCTTGGGAATCGGCACGCTTGCCATCGGGTTTTCGAAACCCGCCCAGTTCCAGTGTTTCTGCGCGCAGTTGAAACAATGCTTGAGCAGCGCCAGTTCCTTCTGGATGGTGCTGTCAGTGAGCCCGTCCTTGCGCATCGCGGACATGAATCTGAGCATCGTCTGCGCGCTCACCTGCGCGACTGGCAGAAGGGCGAGCCCGGCACGAAAGGCGTTGGTGCTTTCACGCGAGGCGGCGCGCTTTGCCCGAAGGCCGGCGAAACTGAAAGGCAGTTCCGTCGCAGGCGGCGCATCGGTCAGGTCGACACCGCCCTGTTCGGAGGCCTGCAACTGCAGGGTGGGCAGGGCGCCTGCCAGGAGGTAGCGGTTGATGAGGTTGATTTCCTGTTTCGCGCCGCGTTTGTGGATGGTGTAGAGGTGCGCGTATTCATAGAGCGTGCGGCCCACGGTGGCCTTCGCGGGACCGCCGAGCAGTGGTGCGTGAGCGTTCTGGAGTTCGCCGTGCAGTTGCGCGGCCCAGGTCTCGGCCTCCTTACGGGTGCGGAAATTTTTCTTGTGGTTGGCGCCAGCGACGGTGACGCTGGCCTGCCAGGCGTTGCGGTGACGATAGATGCTGGCCATCTCACGCCTCCTTGTGAGGAACGGTGACGACGGCAGGACGGCAAACGGGATACGGACAGGTACGGTTCATGGGCTGCTCCGGTAGTGAGTGGAGCAACGTGTAGCCCTGGATTTTATTCGCGGCACCACACGGAACGGCACGTACCTCGTGACGTCGTGGCGGCCAATGGCCCGGGTGTCGGTTGGCCGGAAACCCAACGGACCGGAAAGCGGATCACCAAAAAAACTGTCCGCATCCGGCAGCAGTGGGGCGCAGTCAACGGCAGTTCGATGCGGTCAGACGCAGTGGACCGCAGTCATTGCTGCCTCCCGATCTGCCTCCCACGGGCACCTGAAGTAAAAAAACAAAAGGCCTGCTTGCGCAGGCCCTTTGTTTTACAACAGGAATCTTTGGTAGGCCGTACGGGATTCGAACCTGTGACCAACGGATTAAAAGTCCGCTGCTCTACCAGCTGAGCTAACGACCCAAAAGAGAAGCGAAATTATAGCGATAGCGCCGGTGGACTGTCAACCCGTCGCGGCCATCCGAGCGATCGCACTTCAGATAGTGAAAAGCCCGGGCATCACTACCCGGGCTTTTCAGCGAGAGGCGCGCGTGGCTATGACGTCGGTCACTGCGCGTTACTGCCAACTACTTGAGCAATACCACAACTACTTGATCTGCGATAGCTTGCTCTGCGCCGACTGCGCGACGTCCGAGCCACCGTATTGCGCGACGATCTGCTCCAGCGTCTTCTTGGCCGCGGCCTTCTGACCTTGCTCGAGCTGATTGTTAGCAATTGCCAGCAGCGCTTCCGGCGCCCGCGGATGCTGCGGATATTTCTGCACCACACCCTGCCAGGTCGCCGTCGAGCCCTTGTAGTCGCGCAGTGCATACAGCGCGTTGCCGAGCCAGTACTGCGCGGTCGGCTGGTAAGGGCTGTTCGGGAACTTGGAGATGAAAGTGCGGAACGACGCCGCTGCATTCTTGAAGTCACCGTTGCGGAACTGCTGTGAAGCCGCGTTGAACGACTCCGTCTCACCCGGCTGCACCTCGCCCTGGACGCCGTCCACCGTCTGCTGCTGCGGCTCGAATTTCTTCAGGCGCGTGTCCAGATCGGTGTAGTAGTCCTTTTGCTGCTTTTGCACCGTGGCGAGCTGGTTGGCCATGTCCTCGTTCTGTCCGCGCAGCGTAGCGACCTGCTGATTCAACTGGTCGAGACGGTTGGACTGATCGAGGATCGTGCGCTGCGCGGCCGACAACTGACTCGACAGGCTATCGGTCTTCGAACGCAGATCGAGAATGGCCTGACGGGCCTGATCGTCGTCGAAGATGCCCGCATGCGCGGGCACAGCCGCGAAGGCCGTGCCTGCGACGCAGGCCGCTGCGGCAAACCGCAGCCAGGAGAAACGATGCGTCATTCGGCTCATCACCCGTTACTTACTGTTGGTACACGAGGTCGGCGCGGCGGTTTTGTGCCCACGACGATTCGTCATGACCCGTAGCTTGCGGCTTTTCCTTGCCGAGGCTCACGGCTTCCATTTGCGAGTCCGTCACGCCCATCAGCGACAGCGAACGGCGCACAGCTTCAGCACGCTTCTGGCCGAGTGCCAGGTTGTACTCGCTGGTGCCGCGTTCGTCAGTGTTGCCCTGGATCAGGACGTGGCGTTGCGGATGGCTCTTCAGGTACTGCGCGTGTTGTTGCAGCAGCGATTGGTAGTCGTCCTTGACCGAGTAGCTGTCGAAGTCGAAGTAAATGCTGCGCTTGGCGAGCGGACTGTTCGGATCGTTCAGCGGGTCGACATTGACCTGTGCGACATCGGTCGGGTTCGGCTGCGTGGACACTGCGCCACCCTTGTTAGCGTTTTCGTCGAGCTTGACGCCCGAGTGACATGCGGCCAGCGCACCGACCATCAATACGGCGAAAGCGAAGCGAAGTTTTGACATCATTTGAGTACTCTCCTTGTGTTATTGCATCAACGTTATTGCATAAACGGGCCCCAGGACGGCTCGCGTACGCTGCCACCCTGAACGGACAGGACCTGCCGAGTGCGACCGTCGGTCGATACTGCGGCCAACACGCCACGGCCGTTCACCTGTGTGGCGTAAAGAATGTACTGACCGTTCGCCGCGAAGCTCGGCGATTCGTCATGTGTCGTGTCCGTCAGGCCTGTGGCGGTGTTGCCCTGCAGGTCCTGGATATAAAGCTTGAACCCGCCGCCGACGCGCGAGATATAAGCGAGCTGTTTGCCGTCCGGGCTCACGCGCGGGCTGGTGTTGTAGCTGCCCGTGAACGTGACGCGCTGTGCGGCGCCGGCGTTTTCGCCTTGGGCCGACATCTTGTAGATCTGCGGTTGGCCGCCCCGGTCGCTGGTGAAATAGATCGACTGGCCGTCAGGCGAGAAGCACGGTTCGGTGTCGATCGAGCTGCCTTGCGTGAGACGGCGCAGGCCGCTGCCGTCCGCATTGACGGCGAAAATTTGCGTGTTGCCGGTGCGCGAGAGCGCGACCGCCAGCGTGCGTCCATCCGGCGACCACGCCGGCGCACTGTTATTGCCCTTCTGGTCCGAAACGACCACACGCCGGCCCGTAGGCAGATCGTGGATGTAGACGATCGGCTTCTTCTTTTCGAACGAAACGTAAGCGACCTTGGTGCCGTCAGGCGACCATGCCGGCGAGATGATCGGCTCGGGGCTCGACAGCGCGATGTGCGCGTCCTGACCGTCCGAATCGGAGATCTGCAATTGATAACGGCCGCCCGTCTTGATGACGTACGACAGGCGCGTGGCGAACACGCCGCGGCCGCCCATCAGCTTCGCGTAGATGTAGTCCGCGACCTTGTGCGCGCTCATGCGCAAGCCGCTTTCCGGGCTCACCAGCACGAGGCCGCCCAGGCTTTCGCCCTTGACGGTGTCGTACAGCTTAAAGCGCACTTCGTACTGGCCGTTCGGCAGACGGTTCACGCTGCCCGACACGAATGCGTTGGCACCCTTGGCCTTCCAGCTGCCGAGGTCGACGGAATCCGTTTCGGAAATCGGCGTGGAGCCCGCATCGATGTTCGTGAATTTGCCGCTGCGTTGCAGATCCTGACGCACGATCGTGCTGACCTGCTGCGGCGAGTTCGCTTCATTGGCGAAATTCGCCGTTGCGATCGGAAACTGGGTGGACCCGACGCCTGTCACGAGGACGTTGAGTTGTGCGTGGGCGGCGCCGCCGACGGCGATCAGGCACGACGCTACAAGTGTCCGCAGGCCTAGCTTGGTCATCAAACTCATGCTGTATGGATTCCCCAAAAACGGTTTTACTAACGCTTCAAGACAGCAGACAGACCCGAAAACAACTAATTCGTTCCCGAGCGCGCCCCGGTGGGCGGGGCGCCGCGTCTGCTGTCAACTGACTGTCAAACTACTGTGATGAATCAACCGGCCGGGCGCAACGTAATCAGGAAACTGGTCGGTGTCTTGCCATTGATGTCCTGAGGCATCGGATCCGTACGCTGGACAGCACGCAGTGCGGCGTCGTCCCACGCCGCGTTGCCGCTGCTGCGCGAAATCGTTGCGCCCAGCAAGGTGCCCGTCGGCGAGCAGCGCACGGAAACAACCGTCTCCAGACCGCCGGTCTCACCGCCCCACGTGATATTCGGGCGGACCGCGCGGCGCACCTTGTCCGAGTAGCCTGGCGACGTCGCCGTGCCGCCCGAGCCGCTGCCCGTGCCGCTCTTGCCGAGCCCGTCGCTGGTGGTCGAGCCGGTGCCGCCAGTCGCGAGACCCTGCATCTGCGCGAGGCGTGCGCGACGTTCCGCGTCCAGTTTCTTCGCTTGCGCCGCGGCGTCGGCTTGCGCCTTGGCCTTCGCTGCTTTCTGCGCGTCGGCCTTCTTCTGCGCGTCAGCCTCGGCTTGCTTTTGCTGTTCCTGCTGCTGTTCCTTCAACTGCTGCTGCTTTTGCTGTTCGGCCAATTGCTGTTGCTTCAGCTTGTCGGCCTGCTGTTGTTGCTGCTGCTTCTGTTTGGCTGCCGCAGCCTTCTGCGCGGCGAGTTGCGCTGCCTGGTCGGCGGCCAGTTGCTGCTGACGCTTCGCCTCGGCTTCCTGCTGCGCTTGCAGCTTCTGCTGACGTTGCTGTTCAGCCAACTGCGCCTGGCGAGCCGCTTCCTGTTGCTGACGCTTCTTTTCCTGCAACGCGATGTCGGCCTGTTCGTCGCGCACCGACGGAGGAGGGGCCACCGGCACGGGCGGCGGCGGAACCGGACGCGGGATCGCCGTATCTGGCACTTCGGTCCACAGCTCCGCTTCCGCGCCTTCGGGCGTACTGTTTTGCCATTGAATGCCGTGATACAGGAAGAACCCGAGCAGCGCGTGCATCACCAGCGCGAACGCAAAGGCTCGCCCGGTGCCGCGTTCACGCGGTGGCTGGAGCGGGTATTCGGAATTCTTGCGGATCATTGCGATTTGACGAGCAATCCAACGCGCTTGACGCCGCGAGCTTTCAGCTCGGACATCACGTTCATTACGACTTCGTACTTGACGGTCTTGTCGGCGGCGATCACGACGGGCTGATCCGGATGCGATTGCGCACGGTCGGCGATGAAGCCGTTCAGATCGGCTTTCGTCATGTTTTCCTGCTGCTGCGCGCCCGCATCGTCCTTGTATTTGACGCTCATGTTGCCGTCAGCGCGAATGTTGACGATCACGGGTGGCGTTTGCTGCTGCGGCGCCGCACCGCCGACGGTCGGCAGATTGACGATCGACGGGGCCACGAGCGGCGCGGTCACCATGAAGATCACGAGCAGCACGAGCATCACGTCGATATACGGCACGACGTTGATGTCGGCCATCGCGCGGCGCGAACGGCTGCCGCGCATGCTGGAGGAGCGAGAGCCTGCCATCGTGGACTCCTTACTGTGCCTGACGCTGCAGGATGTTCGAGAACTCTTCGATGAAAGTCTCGAAGCGGATCGCCAGACGGTCGATGTCGTGCGCGTAGCGGTTGTAGGCAACCACGGCCGGAATCGCGGCGAACAGGCCGATCGCGGTGGCGGTCAGCGCTTCGGCGATGCCCGGCGCGACGTTGGCCAGCGTCGCCTGCTGCACATTGGCGAGGCCGCGGAACGCATTCATGATCCCCCACACCGTGCCGAACAGACCGATATACGGGCTGACCGAGCCGACGGACGCGAGAAACGCGAGGTTGGCTTCGAGCACGTCCATTTCACGCTGGAACGCGGCACGCATGGCGCGCCGTGCGCCGTCGAGAATTGCGCCCGAATCGTTCAGACGCTTTTCCTTGCCTTTCAGGAATTCGCGCATGCCGGATTCGAAAATCCGTTCCAGTGCGCCGATCGTGTGACGGTTGTTCGCGGCGCTCTGATACAGCGCCTGCAGGTCGCCGCCCGACCAGAAATCGCGTTCGAAACGCTCAGTTTGCGCGCGCGCCCGGCGGATCGCAAACCACTTGCGGAAAATGAAAGTCCACGACAACAGCGACAACAACAGCAGCAGAGCCATGACAGCCTGCGCCAGCAGGCTTGCGTTGAGTACGAGTGAAACGATCGACAGATCTTGTGTAGTGTTCATAAAGGTTCGTTTTAACGTCCCGGAAGGGGGCGTCCGGCTGCAAGGCCGCTCGAAGCTTGCCGTGAGCAAAACGGAAGCATCGGCGATATTGCGAGCCGAACCATGCTTTGTGTTGCTTGATCGTTACGAGTTCACTGGCCCCGTAACAACGGGGTTCAGTCATTGTCCGTTGACACGCCGCTGTCGCTCATGTCCGGCCCCCGCCGCAGGGCGGCGAGAACCGGCGGAGGAATCGCGGCCGGCCGCAGCGCAATGCGGTCCACGCAGCCGACCCGGATGGACCCGGTAGCAAGCAGCGTGCCGTCCCGCCACGCTTCCTGCGCGAAATCGACCGACGCTCTGCCGAGCCGCTCGATCCGGCTGACCACGTTGACCACGTCGTCTAGCCGGGCCGGCGCCCGATAATCGACCGCGGTGCTGCGGACGATGAAAATCGCGCCCATTTCGTCCGCGAGCCGATTCTGGTCGACGCCGCACGCGCGCAGCCATTCGGTGCGCGCCCGTTCGAAAAACTTTAGGTAATTCGCGTAAAACACGATGCCGCCGGCGTCGGTATCTTCGTAGTACACGCGGATCGGCCACGTGTAGCCGATTTCCGTGCCGGGCAGGCTGGTCGACATATTCATGCGGCGCATTTTACCGGAACGCACACCCGCAGGTCTGTTTCAAGATGTGTGCCCCGTCCGGCGTGCCTCAGCCGCGACTTCAGCCGCGATGAACGGACAAAGCGGAGAACGATTGAGCCACCGGCATCAACTCGATCGTGTTGATGTTGACGTGCGCCGGGCGCGTCGCGATCCAGTAGATCGAGTCGGCGATGTCTTCGGGCGTCAGCGGTTGCACGTTTTCGTACATTTTGCCGGCCTTTTCATCGTCGCCGCGAAAGCGCACGTTCGAGAACTCGGTACCGCCGCACAGGCCGGGTTCGACGTTCGTCACCCGCAGCGCGGTGCCGGCCACATCGGCGCGCAGATTCAGGCTGAACTGATGCACGAACGCTTTGGTGGCCCCGTACACGTTGCCGCCCGCGTAGGGCCAGCTGCCGGCCGCCGAGCCCAGATTGAAAATGTGGCCGCGATTGCGCTCCACCATGCCGGGCAGGAGGGCGTGGGTGACCTGAACGAGTCCCGTGCAGTTGGTCTCGATCATGGTGTTCCATTCGTCGAGACTCGCTTTCTGCGCCGGTTCGATGCCGAGCGCAAGGCCGGCATTGTTGACCAGCACGTCGACTGCGGCGAAATCCGCCGGCAGCGAGGCCGGTACGGCTGCGACGGCGGCGCGGTCGCGGACGTCCAGTTCGTACGGCAGAAGCGCGTCGCCGAGTTCGTCGGCGAGTTCTTGTAGACGGTCCTTGCGACGTGCGGTGGCGACGACGCGATGGCCGCCCTTGACGAAGGCGCGAGCGATGGCGGCGCCGAATCCCGCGGACGCTCCGGTGACGAACACGATCATTGCAGTGGTTCCCAGGCTGGTAAGTGAGAAAGGCCCCAAGCCTACTTCCATTGCGGCGCTGCGGCAAGGATGAACCAGCCGTACGAGTGGCCGTGGCAGGAACGCGCCGCGGGTTTTCGTAGGACTTTCCTCAGACGTTTGTGCGCCGCATAAGACGGCTGTGCAGCCCGCCCGGTGGGCACCCGCAGCAACGGCTGGAAGCCGGTTGCCTATTCGATCCTCTTCCAATAAACTAACGCGCTCATCCCTGCGTGACTGGCGATAGAACCGGTTCAAACAATCGGGTTCAAGGTGGAACAACCCACCGTGAAGCGCAGGGTGCCGTTTTGCCGTTCGCCTGGGCAGCCGTGATCCGCGCGCATTGATCTGCGCTGACGGTGGCTGTCCTGCCTCGCGTGTGCGGCGACTCTCCATCCGCCACGTCAGGGCTGGCCCAGCTGCCAGCAGCGCTGCGTACCCTCTACGCAAGATTCGGCGCACGATCCGGTCAACCTGAACACATTCAACGGAATCCGTATGTTTGACAGAGCCCAAAGCACCATCGCCAACGTCGATCCTGAACTCTGGAAGGTCATCGAGCAGGAAAACCGCCGTCAGGAAGAGCATATCGAACTGATCGCGTCGGAAAACTACACGAGCCCGGCTGTCATGGCTGCGCAAGGCTCGCAACTCACGAACAAGTACGCTGAAGGGTATCCGGGCAAGCGCTATTACGGCGGCTGCGAGTACGTCGACATCGCCGAGCAACTGGCGATCGACCGCGTCAAGCAACTGTTCGGCGCCGAAGCCGCGAACGTGCAGCCGAACTCCGGCTCGCAGGCCAACCAGGGCGTGTTCTTCGCCATGCTCAAGCCGGGCGACACGATCATGGGCATGAGCCTCGCGCACGGTGGCCACCTCACGCACGGTTCGCCGGTCAACATGTCGGGCAAGTGGTTCAACGTGGTCAGCTACGGCCTGAACGAAGCCGAAGACATCGACTACGACGCTGCGGAGAAGCTCGCTCAGGAACACAAGCCGAAGCTGATCGTGGCGGGCGCCTCCGCGTTCTCGCTGCGTATCGATTTCGAACGCATGTCGAAGATCGCCAAGTCGGTCGGCGCGTACTTCATGGTCGATATGGCGCATTACGCCGGGTTGATCGCCGCGGGCGTCTATCCGAACCCGGTGCCGCACGCCGATTTCGTCACCACCACCACGCACAAGAGCCTGCGTGGCCCGCGCGGCGGCGTGATCCTGATGAAGGCCGAGTTCGAAAAACAGATCAACTCGGCAATCTTCCCGGGCATTCAGGGCGGTCCGCTGATGCACGTGATCGCCGGCAAAGCTGTCGCGTTCAAGGAAGCTCTGTCGCCGGAATTCAAGGCATATCAGCAACAGGTCGTCGAAAACGCGCGCGTGCTGGCTGAGACGCTGGTCAAGCGCGGTCTGCGCATCGTGTCGGGCCGCACCGAAAGCCACGTGATGCTGGTCGACCTGCGTGCGAAGAAGATCACCGGCAAGGCTGCGGAAGCCGCGCTGGGCGCCGCTCACATCACCGTCAACAAGAATGCGATTCCGAACGATCCGGAAAAGCCGTTCGTGACGAGCGGCGTGCGCCTCGGCTCGCCGGCCATGACCACGCGCGGCTTCGGCGTGAAAGAAGCCGAGCAGGTGGGTAACCTGATCGCCGACGTGCTGGACAACCCGGAAGACGCCGCCACGATCGAACGTGTGCGCGGGCAAGTCGCTGAGTTGACCCAGCGCTTCCCGGTCTACCGCTAAGCCGCCATGCACTGCCCCTTCTGCCGTCACGCCGATACGCAAGTCGTCGACTCGCGCGTATCCGAAGACGGCGCGACGATTCGCCGGCGCCGCCGCTGCCCGGCCTGCGACAAACGTTTCACGACGTATGAGCGGGTTGAGCTGGCGTTGCCGTCGGTCGTCAAGAAGGATGGCAGCCGCACTGAATTCGACCGTCGCAAGATCGTCGCGAGCATGCAACTGGCGCTGCGCAAGCGCCCGGTGGCAGCGGACGCGATCGACGCGGCGGTTGCCCGCATCGAGTATCAATTGCTCGGCAGCGGCGAGCGCGAAGTACGTAGCGAGCGCCTCGGCGAACTGGTGATGAACGAGTTGCGTGCGCTCGACACCATTGCCTACGTTCGTTTCGCTTCCGTCTACCGGCGCTTCGAAGACGTCTCCGAATTCGAAGACGTGATCGAAGAATTTCGCCGCGCCTCTTCTCCTCCCAAGCCTTCCCGCAAACGCTGAACGTAGTCGCATCTCGCGTCGCGTTTGAGTCGCTGTTTTCTCCCGCGTTGTTTCGCGCATCTGTATCCCCCGCTGCCGTTATGGTTCGTCGCGTGCATTCTTGCGCGGAATAGCGTCTGAGTGCCACCTGGCCATTCGGCCGATTGTTGGGCGATTTGCAAATCGCTAGATTGGCTGCATTCTTCGAATCGATCAGGGATGCAGATGAATCGGAATGCAGTCCGTCTGCCGCGATACCGCGGCTTTACGCTTGTCGAAACGCTGGCCGTGGTCGCGCTGCTGGCCGTCATCGCTGTGATGGGCACGCCGTCGTTCGTAGCGTGGTACGTGCGCGATCAGGTCGATGCCCGCGCGAGGGCGCTTGCCTCGACGCTCGCTTATGCGCGCAGTGAGGCCTTACGCCGAGGCACACGCGTCACTGTGTGCCGGACCGACGCCGCACGGCATTGTCTTGCCGCGGGCCAGCCGTGCGGCAATGGCGTCGCTGACTGGTCGTGCGGCTGGGCCGTTCTGGCCGAACGAGGCGGCACGCTATCGCTATTGCGCGCGCAACCTCTGCTTGCGGCCGTGAGCATCGTCGGCACGCAGACGAACCTCACGTTCACGCCACCGGCCGGGCAATTGATCGGCACCTTTCGCAGCTTCGATATCGCGCCGCGTGCGCCGTCCAGGGCGACGCAAGGGGACAAGTGGCGTCGCTGCATTCGTATCGCAGCGGGCGGTCGCGCGCGGATTGTCGAGGGCGCGTGTGGAGCGGCGTCATGAGCCGATATTCGCAGAGCCAGTACTCGCGCCGAAGCGAGTCGAAGTGTGGCGGCAGCTCGTTGATCGAGGTCATGCTGGCTGTCGCGTTGATGGCGGTCACCGCGCTGGGTTTGATCGCCGGTCAGTTGTGGACCGCACGCGAAGCCCGCGCGATGTCCATGCGCGAACATGCTGCCTGGATTGCTGATTCCGTCGCGGAAGCGATGTGCGCACCCTCCGCTGGCGACTCCGCAATCAGGCAATGGAGCGCACGGGCCACGGTACTTTTACCGCACGGCGAAGCCTCGGTGGGAGACAACAGCGGGGTGTCGGCTGCGCGCGTGACATGGACATCACTACGCGACATGCCGCATTCCGACGATGTCATCGACAAGCCCGCGTCCTGCGGCGGAGCGGATCTTCCCGTGGGCTCGTCGTGCGTCGTGCTGGCGTTTGCGAAATGATGCGGCGTTCGACGCCTGCTCACGGCCATACCCTGGTCGAATTCGTGATCGCTATGGCGCTAGGGCTGCTGGTGACTGCGGGTGCCGTCTCGCTCTATACGACGCAGCGGAGCGCATTCGAACACGCGAGCGATGCGATACGGATTCGCGAGGCCGGTCTGACGGCGCTCACGCTGATCGGCCAGCAACTGCAAATGGCCGGCTTCGTGCCCGCGGACGTCGCACGATACAACAGTCCCGCGCCGATGTTCGGATGCTCGGGCGGCCGCCCGACCGGCGCCGTCGATAGCCTCGCTTGCGAGACCTTGCCCAGTCACTCGGACGGTGTCGCGGTCCGCTACGTGGGCGACAACAATTCCACATGGCCATCGACCAGCGGGCAGACAACCGACTGCCTCGGCCAGGCCGTGACGGGTAGCAGCGCTACGCTCGGCGACCAGGGCGTGCTGGTCGTCAACCGATACTTCGCGAGGGTAAGCGGTTCGACCGGTGAGCCGGAGCTTTACTGCGAGGGCAACGGCAAGACGGGGTCCGCACAACCGCTCGTCGAAGGCGTCGAACGCTTGCGGATCAAGTACTGGTTGGCCGGCGGGTTGGCCGCCATCGACGCGTCGGCCATGATGGCTGATCAATGGGCGAAGATCGTCGCCGTCGATCTCTGTGTGCTCGTGCGCGGCGCGCCGCAGGGACAACAGCGTGCGCGCTATGTCGATTGCGACGGCGTGAGCGGTCTCGCTGCCGACTCGCGGCCGCGCCAGGCATTCTCGCGGCGTGTGGCGATACGCAATCACGCGGAGGATTCGCTGTGACAAAACGACGAAGGAAAAAGCAGCTGGCTTGCACGGACGGGAGGTGCGTGAGACGCCAGGATCACGTAGCAAACTTGGCAGGTTTAAGCGGAACGGGTCGCAACGTCTCACGCACCCGCCAAGGCGGCATGGTCCTGCCGATCGTTCTGCTGATTTCAACAATGATGCTGATCACTTCCGCCGCCTGGTTCGAAATATCGCTTGCGGCAGCGCGTGGCACCACCAATATTCGCGAGTACTTGCAGGCCTTTCACGCCGCGGATTCGGCGCTGACCTTGTGTGCGCGCAGTGTCATTGCGGCTGCAAGCACGCAGTCCGCAGCACCGCCGCCGGCCGCATCCGGCGAGCCGACACAATGGAAACTCGCAGCCGCATTCGAAGCAGGTGCCGTCACGCTGGTGGCGCGATGGCCCGGCTCGCTGCGTCCGCCGCAATGTCTGATCGAGGCCTGGCGCCTCTCCACTCGCGCCGATGCCCGAGCGTATTTATTGACTTCGCGCGGCTTCGGCCGCACCAGCGAGTCGCAGGTATGGCTGCAAATGGAACTGGTGATCGACGGAGAGAAAATCGAACGTCATTGGCGGCGGGTTGCCGCCAGGCCTTTTTGACGGAGGCGACATGAAGCCGCATACATCCGCGTTCACGCTGCTCGAGTTGATGATTACGCTAGCGATTGCCGCCACCCTGGCTGTCTTTGCCGTGCCTTCGTATCGCAGCCATGTTGCGCGAACTTATCGAATCGACGCGGCGTCCGCGCTCTATCGCGCGGCCCAATTTGTCGAGGGAGCGACAAGCGACAGCGCACCGGCATTGCCCCCGGGCCTCGATCAGGCGCCGCAATTCGGCACGCCTGTCTATCACCTGCATATGTTGCCGGCGGACGATGCAAACGGTGGCTATGCGATCGAGGCAACGCCGAGCGAATCCGGCCCGATGCGCGACGACACATGCGGCATTTTCACACTCGATGCGACAGGATTGCGCGGCAACAAAAACGGGGCAACCGGTTCGATGTCCGCTAGTGGCGACTGCTGGAATACAAGCTAGCGAGTCCGAGGCGGCGCGGCACGCAGCGGTTCAGTAACCGCTGTCCGTGGATTCAGCCTTATTGCCAGACGACGCCGCCGAATCCCGCTTCA
Organism: Paraburkholderia dipogonis; assembly: GCF_046027395.1. Classification (GTDB taxonomy): domain Bacteria; phylum Pseudomonadota; class Gammaproteobacteria; order Burkholderiales; family Burkholderiaceae; genus Paraburkholderia; species Paraburkholderia dipogonis_A. The sequence goes on from NZ_JAQQEG010000011.1 coordinate 193,098, forward strand.
TCTGCTGCCAGATCCGATAGGCTTCCCACCCGGCAAGCGCAAGACTGCCCCACTTGAGCACCGGTTTAGCGCCGGCGACGACCGTCGTGCGCAGTGGCTTGGCGAGGACAATCGAGACGATCGAGCTGATGAGCGGATACTGTTTGAGGAGGGCGCCGATGCTCCCCGCGTTGATAAAGCTCGCCTTCGAGCCCTTGCCGACGCGCATGCCACCGAAGCCCGGCAGGATGAATTTGAGCCAGCTGAAGTGCGTGACCGCCTGTCGCAACTCAATGGTCGCTTGAGCGAGTTCCATACGCTCGACATCCGCGCGCACCAGCAGTAGTTCCTTGCGGAGTTCTCGCAAATGCGGTGCGCTCAGATCTTTGGCCTGATGGCGCTTGTTACGGAATGCGGTGTCGGGATGGATCTGGCTCATGGCGTGTCGGCGGCAGTGAAGGTGGGGCGGTGGAACGGCGCTGCAAATCGCGCGAGCTTCTTAAGCAAGACGCAGGGCGCGAAGGGCACGCCGTTGCGTCTTTCGGGTCACGGTTTGCGGAACACGTCGCGGTCTTTTTCGAACTCGGCGAGGGTCGCTTCGAACACCATTGGCGCATTGCGCAAACCGCTGCGCGCTTTTAGTGCACAGGCTAAGCCCGCAATCGCATAGACCGCGGTGATGCCGGCAAGCGCCTGCCAGCGGTAAGTGTCCCAGAAGGCGATGGCGATCAGCGCAGTCAGCGCGATCAGCGCCATGGTGGCGAGCATCATGGCGGCAAGGCCGAGGAACAGCACGCCGAGCAAGCGGTCCTTTTCTTCGGCGAGTTCAATGCCGACCAGTTCCAGCCGCGTTTGCAGAATGGCAAACACGGAACCGATTATGCGGCGCAACGGACTATGTTCTCCGCGCTGCGATTGTGTTTCGATCGTCATGGCTGTGGGCGTTGCGCGTGAAGGCCTAACCGGCGCGCGCGCGCGCCAGAAGAAGCGGACCGGCCAGGCGTGCGCCGGTCAACTCGATTCGCTGGTGCGCCGGACGAGATACGTCCGGCGGCATCGCCAGTGTTATTTGCGGTTGATCAACAGCCCAAGCAGCACACCGGCGCCCGCGGCGATGCCGATGGATGCCCACGGATGCTCGTGCACGTAGTCGTCGGTGGCGCGGGCCGCCTTCTTGCCTTTTTCGACCACCACGACCTGAACGTCGGCCGCCTTTTCCCTGGCTTGCTTCAGGCGCGTGAGCGCCGTTTCACGAAGTTCCGAAGCACGCTCGCCGGTGGCGCTCGCGGCCTGTTTCAGCAGATCTTCAGCGTCCGCGAGGACGGTTTTGATATCCGACATCAATCTCTCCTTGTTGATTTCCGACATTTACAGCTCCCCTTCGTCTCACGCCACGCGTGAATCGTAACCAAAGAAACGGCCGCTGGCGAGCGCAGGCTCGGTTGGTTCACAACTTCGCACGAACCGTTCCCGGTTGAAGCATAGCCACAAACAACGCCACCGCCTGCGCGAGGCGCAGACAAAGTTTGCCTAAGATGGAGTTGAACTGTCCCGCAAAGTTTCCACTAAATCGGTGAAAATTACAAAAACGCATAAAGTAGTGACGCGATGTTGGTTCGTCATACACCGCCACTGCCGTATGCTTTATCGTTGCGGGGCGCCGCGGATGAATGCTCGCGCGGCAATGTCCAAACCTATAGGAGATGCACAATGAGTCTACGTCTTGGCGATATCGCACCGGATTTCGAGCAGCAGTCGAGTGTCGGCCCGATCAAATTCCATGAATGGCTGGGCGATAGTTGGGGCGTGTTGTTTTCGCATCCCGCCGACTTCACGCCGGTCTGCACGACTGAACTCGGCTTGACCGCCAAGCTGGCCGACGAATTCGAGAAGCGCAATGTGAAGACGATCGCGTTGTCGGTCGACAGCGCCGAGTCGCACAAAGAGTGGATCAAAGACATTAACGAGACTCAAGCCGCCAATGTCGGCTTCCCGATTCTCGCGGACGGCGATCGCAAGGTTGCCGAGCTGTACGACATGATCCACCCGAACGCGAATGAAACGCTCACGGTCCGCTCGCTGTTCGTGATCGATCCGAAGAAGAAGGTGCGCCTGATCATCACCTATCCGGCCAGCACCGGCCGCAACTTCGACGAAGTGTTGCGCGTGATCGATTCGCTGCAACTCACTGACAGCCACTCGGTCGCCACGCCGGGCAACTGGAAGCAGGGCGATGACGTGGTGATCGTCCCGTCGTTGAAGGACGAGGAAGTCATCAAGCAGAAATTCCCGAAGGGCTACAAGGCGCTGCGTCCGTATCTGCGCATGACGCCGCAGCCGAACAAGTAAGCGGCTGATGCAACACGAAGCGGGCCGTTAGCCATGGCGCGCTGCGTCGAACGTAAAAAAGCCGGTTCACATAGAACCGGCTTTTTTTATCGAGCCGCGCAGACTCCGCCGCAATCGCAATGGGTGTAATCCGCGCTTCAGAAAACCTTCAGAAAAAAGCCTGAATTCCCGTTTGCGCGCGCCCGAGAATCAACGCGTGAATGTCGTGTGTGCCTTCGTAGGTGTTCACCACTTCCAGATTCACCAGATGCCGCGCGATGCCGAACTCGTCCGAGATGCCGTTGCCGCCGAGCATGTCGCGTGCGAGCCGCGCAATGTCCAGCGCCTTGCCGCATGAGTTGCGCTTCATGATCGAGGTGATCTCGACGGCCGCGGTGCCTTCGTCCTTCATGCGGCCGAGGCGCAGCACGCCTTGCAGGCCGAGCGTGATCTCGGTTTGCATGTCGGCGAGCTTCTTCTGGACCAACTGGTTCGCGGCGAGCGGCCGGCCGAACTGCTTGCGATCCAGCACGTACTGGCGCGCGGTGTGCCAGCATGATTCAGCCGCGCCGAGCGCGCCCCAGGCGATGCCGTAGCGCGCCGAGTTCAGGCACGTGAACGGACCGCGCAAGCCGCTGACTTCCGGGAAGCGGTTCTCTTCCGGCACGAACACTTCGTCGAGCACGATCTCGCCGGTGATCGACGCACGCAGGCCCACCTTGCTGTGGATGGTCGGCGCCGACAGGCCCTTCCAGCCCTTCTCGAGAATGAAGCCGCGGATCGCGTCCTTGCCGTCTTCTTCGAGCTTCGCCCACACGACGAACACGTCGGCGATCGGCGAATTGGTGATCCACATTTTCGAGCCCGACAGCGAATAGCCGCCCTCGACCTTCTTGGCCCGCGTGACCATGCTGCCCGGATCGGAGCCGTGATTCGGTTCGGTCAGGCCGAAGCAGCCGATCCATTCGCCGGTGACGAGCTTCGGCAGGTACTTCTGCTTCTGCGCTTCCGAGCCGAATTCGTAGATCGGCACCATGACCAGCGACGACTGCACCGACATCATCGACCGGTAGCCGGAATCCACGCGTTCCACTTCACGCGCGATCAAACCGTACGCCACGTAGTTCAGACCGGGGCCGCCATATTGCTCAGGAATCGTCGGGCCGAGCAGGCCGAGTTCGCCCATCTCGCGAAAGATCTCGATGTCGGTCTTTTCATGACGGAACGCTTCGAGCACGCGCGGCTGCAGCTTGTCCTGCGCGTAGGCCGCGGCGGCGTCGCGCACCATGCGTTCGTCTTCGGTGAGCTGCTGATCCAGCAGCAACGGGTCTTCCCAGTGAAACTGCGCGGCCTCGGCCATGGCTTATCTCCTGATTCCTTGCTTGACGGAAACGTGTTTGCGCTTGACTTGAGTTCCGCTATGCGAAACAATGTTTTGCAAACCACGTCCGAGTGTATCACCCCATGACGCCGACATCTACTCCCTCCGAACCGCTCGACGAGCGCAAATTTGTGGTCGCCCTCGCACGCGGTCTGGATTTACTGCGCGCATTCAAGCCGGGCGAAACGATGCTCGGCAACCGCGATTTCGTCGAACGCACGGGGTTGCCGAAGGCGACCGTCAACCGTCTCGCTTACACGTTGACCGTGCTCGGCTATCTGCGGCTCGACGAAACGCTGGGTAAATATGCGCTCGACGCCGGCGTGCTGTCGCTCGGTTTCGCGCTGCTCTCGGGCACGGACACGCTCGAACTCGCGCGCCCGCACATGCGCACGTTCGCGCGCGAGGTGGGCGCGGCGGTCTCGCTCGGTTGCCGCGATGGGCTCGACATGATTTATCTTGAGACGATCCGCAGCGAAACGGCGTTGACGCTTGGGCTGGCGTCCGGTTCGAAGCTGTCGATGCTGACGAGTTCGATGGGCCGCGCCTATCTGGCCGTGCAGCCGCTCGACGTGCGCGCCGCGTTATTGGTGGAGTTGAAAAAGGCGGCGGGCAAGGAAGGCGCCGAACTGGTCGCCGACGCCGAGCAAGAAATCGCCGCCTTTGCCGCGCAGCGCTGCTGCTATTCGTTCCGTGCGTGGCACGACGATGTCAATGCGGTCGCGGTGCCGTTTCGCGAGCCGCGCGAAGGGCGCTGGCTGGTGCTGAGTTGCAGCGGGCCGGCATCGTCGATGGGAGAGGATCTGTTTCGTGACAACGTTGCGCCACGGCTGAAGGCGCTTGCGCGGCGCTTGGGCGATACGGGTTGAAGCGGGCGGCGCGTGTGCCAGCGCGTCAACCCAACTACTCAAATTGCCCGGTCGTGATAATGCGCATTGAACAACGGCCCTTGCACGAAGCGCACGTCGTACTGCTGCAACGCCTCGAACTGCGTTTCATCCATCACGCGGTTGAAGATCAACGGAATCCGCAAGCGGCCGGCATAACCCACCAGCGGTTTGACCGTGGCATCGCGCAAAGCGGTGCCTGCATCCATCTTGATGAAGTCGAGCCGCGCGGTTTCCGACACCGACAGAATCTGTCCTGCATTGGATAGATTCCCCGCCACCTTGAAGCCATAGCGCTGGTAGCTCTTGGTCAGATAGCCGAGAAAGGTCTTGTGCGCGACCGCCGCAGCCGGCAACTCGATCACCACCCGCGACGGGTTCAATCCAAACGACATCAGCACGCTCGAAAAATGCCGTCCGTGGTCGTACTTCACACTCTTGAGCAGCCGCTCATGCACGCGCAGAAAGAGCAACCCATGCCGCTGCGCGCCGAAGAAATTGATGGCGTGCAACGCCCGTGACATGCGGTCGAGCGCGACCAGTTCCTGATCGTCGGCGATACGGTCGAATGGATCGAACACGTCGAACGGCGCCGCGTCGACCTGGTGCGTGACGGCCTGGAAGCCAAGTTCATCGCCGAAACGGTCCACCCCCTCGACCCCCGACGAAAGCGACTGCGCCAACGCATGCACGCTGATATCGAAGATCGGCTCATACGCGCTGGCGAGTTCGAACCCGTCGAATTGCGCCAGCGCGACGTCGTGATGCAAGCCTTGACCCATCACCAGATGCTCGCCGAGAAACGGATGATCGGCGGCGCGGGCAATGAGGTTGGGGATGGTCGGCGGAATCATGTAGACGTATGGATGGCGATAGTGAGGCGCTCGGCGCGCGGCAACGCGACTCGATTGCCGCTTCCATTGATGGTAGCAGTCCGCACCGCGCTCACATGAACAAATTGCTCATAACGTTATCCGCCGAACGCTTGTGCCGATGGGCTCTCCGGCGTTTTCAGGCGGTTTTTCAGGGTTTACGTTAATTTCACTAAGCGTAATTAGTTTTACTATACGTAAATTGTGGTGCGGCTGCGATGGCAGGATGGCGTGCGCCGTGCGCGCGGCGTATGCGCCGGCCACTGGCGCTTTCCGGCCGTTTCGCCCGCACCGCCACCATCGAATAATCCAGTCAGCATCAGGAGACGACCCAATGAGCGCGAAACCGGCCGCGGCCGCCGCGAATGTGATCGAAGTCGAGCGCGTGCTCGCCGAAACGCATCACCCGGCATTCCAGTTGCTGCTGCTCGCGCTATGCGGGCTATGCCTCGTGATTGATGGTTTCGACGCGCAGGCGATGGGCTACGTCGCGCCGAGCGTGATCGGCGAATGGCACGTGTCGAAGGCGGCGCTCGGTCCGGTGTTCAGCGCCAGTCTGTTCGGCATGCTGCTCGGCGCGCTCGGGCTGTCGGTGCTGGCTGACCGAATCGGGCGTCGTCCGGTGCTGATCGGTTCGACCTTCTTCTTCGCGCTGTCGATGCTGGCCACGCCCTTCGTCACGACGATTCCCGCGTTGCTCGCGCTGCGCTTCATCACCGGCCTCGGGCTCGGCTGCATCATGCCGAACGCGATGGCCCTGGTCGGCGAATTCTCGACTCCCGCGCATCGCGTCAAGCGCATGATGCTGGTGTCGTGCGGTTTCACGCTGGGCGCGGCGCTCGGCGGTTTCATCAGCGCCGCGCTGATTCCGGCGTATGGCTGGCGCGCGGTGTTCTGGGTGGGCGGCGCGGTGCCGCTGCTGCTCGGGTTTGCGATGCTTGCCGCGTTGCCGGAGTCGCTGCAATTCCTCGTCCTCAAGGGCCGCAGCGAGCGTGCGTTGCGCTGGCTCGCGAAGTTCAACCCCGCGCTGCCGATCGACGCGAACACGCGCCTCGTCGTGCGTGAGAAGGGCAACGGCGGCGCGCCGGTCGCAGAACTGTTCCGCGCCGGCCGCGGTCCGGTAACCTTGATTCTGTGGGCGATCAGCTTCATGAACCTGATCGATCTGTACTTCCTGTCGAACTGGCTGCCCACCGTGATGCGCGACGCCGGCTATTCGCCGGGCACGGCGGTGATCGTCGGCACGGTGCTGCAGACGGGCGGCGTAGTCGGCACCTTGCTGCTAGGCTGGTTCATTGAACGTTTTGGTTTTGTGCGCGTGCTGTTCGTGTGTTTCGCGGGCGCGGCGCTCGCGGTCGGCACGATCGGCACGGTGGCGCATGCGTTGCCGTGGCTGTTGCTCGTGGTGTTCGCGGGCGGCTTCTGCGTGGTCGGCGGCCAACCGGCGGTCAACGCGCTGGCCGGCCATTTTTATCCGACCACGCTGCGTTCGACAGGCATAGGCTGGAGCCTCGGCATCGGCCGGATCGGCTCGGTGATCGGACCGCTGATCGGCGGTCAACTGATCGCGCTGAACTGGTCGAACGCCGCGCTGTTTCATGCGGCGGCCCTGCCGGTGCTGTGCTCCGCGCTGCTGGTGATCGCGCTGGCCGCCGCGACGCGCCAACGCGGCCAGCCATCCGGGCCGCGGACCGCGTGAGATGACGAGATCGAGTATCAACGGAGAACCTTGCATGGACACCCCAACACGCACGCCGAACACTGCCAGTTCGCGGCTCGAAATCGAGCCGGGCTATCAGTCGGGCTTCGCGAACGAATTCGCCACCGAGGCCTTGCCGGGCGCGTTGCCGGAAGGCCGCAATTCGCCGCAGCGCGCGGCTTATGGTCTGTACGCCGAACAACTGTCGGGCACGGCGTTCACCGCGCCGCGCGGCCACAATCGCCGCTCGTGGCTGTACCGGATTCGTCCGGCGGCGGTGCACATGCCGTTCACGCAACTGCCTTCGGAACGGCTCGTCGCCAACTTCGCCGAGGTGCCGCCGACGCCGCCCAACCAGTTGCGCTGGGACGCGTTGCCGATGCCGGCGGAGCCGACCGATTTCATCGACGGCTGGGTGACGATGGCGGGCAACGGCGCGGCCGAATCGATGAACGGCTGCGCGATTCACCTGTACGCGGCGAACCGCTCGATGCAGGACCGTTTCTTCTATACCGCCGACGGCGAATTGCTGATCGTGCCGCAGGAAGGGCGCCTGCACATCGCCACCGAGTTCGGCAAGCTCGACGTCGAGCCGTTCGAGATCGCGGTGATTCCACGCGGCGTGCGCTTCGCGGTGAGCCTGCCGGACGGCGCGGCGCGCGGCTATATCTGCGAGAACTTCGGGGCGTTGCTGCGTTTGCCGGATCTTGGTCCGATCGGCTCAAACGGCCTAGCTAATCCGCGTGATTTCCTCACGCCGCATGCAGCCTATGAGGACCGTGAAGGCGACTTCGAACTCGTCGCCAAGATGAACGGCAACCTGTGGCGCGCGGACATCGGCCATTCGCCGCTGGACGTAGTGGCATGGCACGGCAACTACGCGCCGTACAAGTACGATCTGCGCCGCTTCAACACGATCGGCTCGATCAGCTTTGACCATCCGGATCCGTCGATCTTCCTCGTGCTGCAATCGCAAAGCGATACGCCGGGCGTCGATAGCATCGACTTCGTGATCTTCCCACCGCGCTGGCTCGCCGCCGAAGATACGTTCCGTCCGCCCTGGTTCCACCGCAACGTCGCGAGCGAGTTCATGGGCCTCGTGCACGGCGTGTACGACGCCAAAGCCGAAGGTTTCGTGCCGGGCGGCGCGAGTCTGCATAACTGCATGTCGGGTCACGGTCCGGACGCGGACACGTTCGAGAAAGCCTCGCATAGCGATACGTCGACGCCGAAGAAAGTCGGCGACACGATGGCCTTCATGTTCGAGACGCGCACGCTGATCAAGCCCACCCGCTTCGCGCTCGAAACCGCGCAACTGCAGGCGCATTACTACGAGTGCTGGCAAGGTCTCACGAAACATTTCAACCCGGAGCAACGATGAACGCATTGAGCGATCTTCAGGCGACGCTCGATCCGTCGCGTAAAAGCTGGGTCGAGTCGGCCAATGATTCGACTAACGATTTTTCGATTCAGAATCTGCCGTTCGGCGTCTTTAGCGACACGCTGAATGCGACGCGCCGTGTGGGCGTCGCGATCGGCGAGAGCATCGTCGACCTGGCTGCGCTCGAAAGCGCGGGTCTGCTGAGCGTGCCTTTATCTGGCGCAGGCGATGGTGTGTTCGTGCGCGACGCGTTGAACGATTTCATCGCGCTCGGCCGTGACGCGTGGCGCAGCGTGCGCATTCAGTTGAGCAAGCTGCTGTCGCGCGATAACGCGACGCTACGCGACGACGCCGAACTGCGCAGCCGCGCGCTGATCCGCCAGGCCGACGCGCGACTGCATCTGCCGGTGCAGATTCCTGGATACACCGATTTCTATTCGTCGAAGGAGCACGCGACGAATGTCGGCTCCATGTTCCGCGATCCGAAGAATGCGCTGCTGCCGAACTGGTCGGAGATGCCGATCGGTTACAACGGACGCGCGTCGTCGGTAGTGGTGAGCGGCACGCCCGTGCGTCGCCCTAATGGGCAGTTGAAGCTGCCGGATCAGGAGCGCCCCGTGTTCGGCGCGTGCCGCAAGCTGGATATCGAACTGGAAACGGGCTTCGTGATCGGCGCGGGCAATGCCTTGGGCGAGCCGGTTGCCTGCGCGGATGCCGAGGCGCATATCTTCGGCATGGTGCTGTTGAACGACTGGAGCGCGCGTGATATTCAGCAATGGGAATACGTGCCGCTCGGACCGTTCAACGCGAAGACCTTCGCGACGACGATCTCGCCGTGGATCGTGACGCTCGACGCGCTCGAACCGTTCCGCGTCGCACAGCCGGCGCAAGAACCGCAGCCGCTCGCGTACCTGCGTCACGACGGCGAGCATGCGTTCGATATCACGCTGGAAGTGAAACTGCGTCCGCAGCAGGCGAAGCAGGCGAGCACGATTGCGCGGACCAACTTCAAGCATATGTACTGGACGATGGCGCAGCAACTCGCGCATCACACGGTGTCGGGCTGCAATACGCGCGTGGGTGATCTGATGGGATCGGGCACGATCAGCGGACCGACGGAGGATTCGTTTGGCAGTCTGCTGGAGTTGACGTGGAACGGTAAGAAGCCGCTGGAGTTGCAGGAAGGCGGCACGCGCAGTTTCATCGAAGACGGCGATGAGTTGACGCTGGCTGGTTGGTGCCAGGGCGAGGGTTATCGAGTGGGCTTTGGCGCATGCGTTGGGGAGATTTTGCCGGCGCTCAAGTAATGCTGTAAGAGCGGGCGAGCCGCACACAAGGGGCATGACGAAAAACGGGGAAGCCACGATAAATGGCTTCCCCGTTTTGCTATTCACGCATCAACTTGCGCCGCGCCAGAGTCTGCTGATCGATCCACGACTCGCACCGGCGCACGCCGCCTCTCTCGGAGCCGCCACGAAAAACGCCAAAGCAGCAGGGACCAGCACTTCGGCCATCGCATCGTTGCCGGCGCTGCAGCGCCGCGCCAGAGCCAGCTGATCAACCCGCAACCCGCATCGGCGCCCGCCGTTTCTCCCACCAGGCCGCCACCAGAAACGCCAACGCCGCAACAAGCAGCACCCCGACCATCGCGTCATTCCCGACGCCCTTCATCAGCGCACCAGCCACGAGTGGCCCACCGAAACTAGCCGCGCTCCAAGACGCGCCCACCAGCGAACTCGCCGAGACCAGCGCGACGCCGCGAAAGCGCTCGCCGCAGGCAACCAGCGACAGCGTGTAAATCGCGCCCGCCGCCGCGCCGAGCACATACAGCAGTGGCCAGCAGAGCCACGGTGAAGTCATCGCCCACGGTAGCAACGGCAACAGCGCCACGACGATCACACCGCAACCGATATGCACGCGCTCTCGTCCAAGCCGGTCGGCCAGCCAGCCGATCGGGAATTGCATCGTCGTGTCACCGAGCAGCAGCGCCGATGCGAACAGCACGGCCACCTCGCTCGTAATGCCGTGCGACATGGCAAAGAGCGGCAGGAGCGAGAGCGCGATCGTGTCGAACAATGCGAAGAAGCCGGTGCCGATCACGAGCGCCGGCATCTGTGGCAAAACATGACGCCAACTGCCGTGCGCCGCGTGCTCATCTTCGGATGCTTGCGGCGTCTTGCGGATCGTGGCGAGCATCGGCAGCGCCAGCAGGAAGATTGCGCCGCAAATCAGGAAGCGCCACTGCGTGAAGCCGGCGATCTGACTCACCAGCACGGGACCGGCCATCTGGAACAGCGTGAAGTTGGTCGCGTAGATGGCGATCACGCGGCCGCGCGTGGCGTCGTCGGCCAACTGGTTGACCCAGGCTTCGCCGATCGTGAAAAGGAGCATCAGCGCCGCGCCGCATAGCACGCGCAACACGGCCCAGAGCCACAGGTTCGAGGTGAGTTGCATCAACGCGGTGGCGAACGCCACCACCAGCACGGCACCCACGATCACCTGGCGGCCGCCGAAACGCGCCGCGATCCATCCCGCGAGCGGCACGATGACAAGGCCGCCGCCCGCTTGCGCGGCGGTCAGCAGGCCGACCACGTCGGTGCCGTAGCCGGCTTGCGTGAGGGCGAGGGCAGTGAGGGGAAGCGTCGCGCCGCTGCCGAGTCCGACGACGGCGACGCTAAGGATCAAAGCGAGGAAATCGCGAGTGAAGATGACTTTCATCGGCCGAGATGCTACTACGGCCGCGAGTCAACCGCACCTGTGCGCGGTTTGGAGCAAGCGAGGAGAAGGGCGCTCAGCCCACCATCGCCATACGTTGCGCGCGCCGGTCGATCGACACCGACCACAGCGTCAGCACCAGCGCGCCGATCGAGGTTGCCACGCCAACCCACGGCAGCGTCGTGAGCGGTGCGCCCGCGCCGATCGCCATGCCACCGAGCCAGGCGCCCGTTGCATTGCCGAGGTTGAAGGCGCCCTGGTTCAAGGTCGAAGCCAGATTCGGCGCGTGGCTCGCGCGGTCGACGATCAGCATTTGCAACGGTGGCACGATCGCGAAGGCCAGAATGCCCCACACGAAGATCGTGATCATCGCCGGGATCTCCGAATGCATGGTGCCGGCGAAAATGGTCAGGATCACGACGATCGCCAGCAGAAACGCCACTAGCGACGGCATCAGCCGCCAGTCGGCGAGCTTGCCACCGAGCGTGCTGCCCACCGTCAGGCCGAGGCCGAACAGCAGCAACACGAGCGTGACGGCGTGCGGCGTAAAGCCGGTCACGTCTTCGAGAATCGGCGTGATGTACGTGAAGGTGGAGAACAGGCTCGCCGACGCGAGCACGCTGATGCCGAGCACCATCAGCACTTGCGGGTTCTTCAGCACGCTGAATTCGTGGACGAGGCTGGCCTTCTGCATCTCGATCTTCGCCGGCAGGCACACGGCGAGCGCGGCCGCCGCGACGACGCCGATACCCGTCACCGCCCAGAAGGTCGCGCGCCAGCCTACCGCCTGGCCGAGCGCGGTGCCTAGCGGCACGCCCAGCACGTTGGCGAGCGTGAGGCCCGTGAACATCAATGCGATGGCTTGCGCGCGGCGGTTCGGCGCGACGAGGCCCGCGGCCACCACCGAACCGATGCCGAAGAACGCACCGTGGCAAAACGCGGTCACGATGCGCGCGGCCATCAGCACCGCATAGCCCGGCGCCACCGCGCACAGCAGATTGCCGACGATGAACACGCCGATCAGACTCATCAGCGCCTTCTTGCGCGGCATGTTGGCGACCGCGATCGCGACGATCGGCGCGCCGATCGTGACGCCGAGCGCGTACGCCGACACCAGCATGCCGGCTGCCGGGATCGACACGGACAGGTCGCGCGCGACATCGGGCAGCAGCCCCATGATCACGAATTCGGTGGTACCGATTCCAAACGCGGCAACGGCAAGGGCAAGCAGGGGTAAAGGCATGGTGAGGGAGCGTGAATCGGCGCGACGGGAAGCGCCGCGCGGCCGGCGCGCGTTTTCGGGGCGAAAACGCGTGCGCCGTACAGGGGTAAAACAGTAGGGGATTCTACCTAAGTCAAAATGGACTTGCTGATCGTCAGGGCAGATGTTGTTTTTTACTGAAAATCGCAATCGCAACGCGGGTTCCGCTGCGTTTCTAGCGTTGGCCGCCGTCGGGGTCGAGCGTCTTGCCGTGCCGACCGGCGCCGCTGGCGAAATGCGCCGCGCCGGCCACACCTTCGTCGAACACGGCTTGATAGCCGCCGGCACCTTCTTGCCGCAATGCTTCGGCGAAATCGTCGAGCATGCTGTTCTCTAACACTGAACGGCGGTCGGCGAGCAGCGCCGCCTGCGGAAAGGCGGCCAGTTCGGCGGCCAACTGTTCGGCCGCCACGCGTGCCGTGCCTTTGGGGACGACGCGATTCGCAAGACCGAAGCCGAGCGCTTCCTGCGCGCTCACCGCACGGCCGGTCAGAACCAGGTCCAGCGCGCGCGACAGGCCGATCAAGCGCGGCAGGCGGATCGTGCCACCGTCGATCAGTGGAATCCCGACGCGGCGGCAGAACACGCCGAGCACCGCGTCGTCTTCGACGACTCTGAGATCGCACAGGGCCGCCAGCTCCAGGCCGCCCGCCACCGCATAACCGGCAATCGCGGCGATGATGGGCTTGCTGAAGCTCATGCGCGTCGGTCCCATCGGGCCGGGGCCGCTGCCGTCGGCGTGCAGTTCATTGCGACGGGCGTCATCGGCGAGCGCGGTCAGGTCCGCGCCGGCGCAGAAGGTGCCGCCCGCGCCGAACAGCACCGCCGCGCGCCAGGCCGGCTCCGCTTCGAAGCGGGCAAATGCGGCGCTGAGCGCCTCCGCGACAGGACGGTCGACGGCATTTCGACGCGCGGGCCGCTCAAGGACGATCGTGGCGACGCCGATATCCCGATTAGCTTCGATGCGCACGTGGTCATTGAAATTTTGCGTGATTATCATCGTCGTCACCGTAGAAGTCATCAGCGTCTGCCCGCTCGGTGCGGGGTTGTGAGCAGTGTGCTCATGCAGAGTAATTAATACCGTGGTCTGTCATGCTTCTTACACAATCGGCTCGTAGCGTAAGCGCTCTTCTAACACGCTGGCGTCTTTTCGCCAGCTTAACGAGCCTGCCTTTGCCCTTGTCCAATTCATCGTCAGCCGCCGCGCCGGCCTGTGCCGAGACGGTCTGGACCGTGCCTCTGCAAGAGCATCCATGGTACGACCATGTGCGCCTGAAACGCGTCTTCGTCACGGACGGCACGCGGCATCAGGTCGTACTCGTCGACGTGCGCAAGCTGCTCGCTTGCGCCGATCGCGACAATACCGATTACGTGCTGAAGCCGGTTGCCGAATGGCATTCGGGCAAGGTGCGTGGCATTCGCGAGTTTCTCGATCCAGAGAACCCGCGTATTCCGCAGATGCCATACGTGACCATCTCGACGCGTCGCGCGCCGGGTCTCCTGGGCTGGTTCGGACTGGAGCGCGAAGGCGTGGTGGCGTTTCGCAACGGCCAGCATCGCGCGCGCTATCTGGCGGATGCGGGCGCACGCTGGTTTCCGGTGGAAGTGCATGAGCGTGAGGCCACATTGCTGCGCGAACTCTGCGGCGCTGCGGACGATGCGCGCACTGTGGTCCGCGCGACGCCACCGAACACTGGCGGCGGCGTCTAAGCGGGCGCGCGTACCACGTTGCGTGGCGTGCCGGCATGCCACGCCGCGACGTTTTCGAGCGTGGTCTGGGCGATCTCGTTCATCGCCTCGCGCGTGAAGAACGCCTGATGCGCGGTGACGATCACGTTCGGGAACATCAACAGACGCGCGAGCACGTCGTCCTGCAAGGGCAGGTTCGAGTGATCCTCGAAGAACAGGCCGCCTTCTTCCTCGTACACGTCGAGCCCGAGGTGGCCGAGCTGGCCATCCTTCAGGGCGCCGATCAGCGCATTGCTTTCGACGAGGCCGCCACGGCCCGTGTTGATCAGCATCGAGCCGCGCTTCATCTTGGCGAGCGCGGGGCCGTCGATCAAATGGTACGTGTCCGGCACCAGCGGGCAATGCAGACTGACCACGTCTGAGCTGGCGAGCAGCGTGTCGAGCGGCACGTAGCGGGCGCCGAGCGCGAGCAGGTCGTCGGCGGGCTCGCCGGGGTCGTACGCGAGCACCTGCATGCCGAAGCCCGCCATGATGCGGCCGAACACGCGGCCGATCATGCCGGTGCCGATCACACCCACGGTCTTGCCGTGCAGGTCGAAGCCGAGCAGCCCATGCAGTGAAAAGTCACCCTCGCGCGTGCGTGCGACGGCGCGCGGCAGACGCCGGTTCAGCGCCAGAATCAAGCCGACCGCATGTTCAGCCACCGCGTGCGGGGAGTAGGCCGGCACCCGCGCGACCGTGATGCCGAGACGCTCGGCCGCGGCCAGATCGACGTGATTGAAGCCCGCCGAGCGCAGCGCGATCATGCGCGTGCCGCCGGCATGAAGCCGTTCCAGCGCCGCCGCGTCGACGTTATCGTTGACGAACGGGCAGACCACTTCGTAGCCCTGAGCGAGAATGGCCGTCTCGCTGTCGAGGTGCGATTCCTGGAAATGCAATTCATAGCGATGCCCGGCATTGGCTTCGGTGAACGTGTCGCTGTCGTACTGGCGGCTGCTGAACAGGATCATACGCATGTCGGGCTCCGAAGAATGCGTGCCGGCGCTAACGACGCGGACTCATGACGCCGCAGGCGAGCAAATCAGTATAGGGTATGCGTCGCGGGTGAAGCGCGCTGCCAATTCACTTGTCTTTGCTAAAGATCATTTTTTGCGTAGACAAGTCGATGTGAGTTGAAAATAATATTGACAGCCTCGCTGAATTACAATATCTATTAAAAAAGGCAGATCAAAAAAGCATGTTCACTCGTGCTGTAATAACTGGCCAGCAGCAGACGATGTCTTTTTTCAAGGCGTTAGGCAACTTCGCGAGGAAAGAGTGACTGTCGAGCTATCGGAAGATAATTTCAATACCCATCGCCGCAGCGCGGCAAATCGTCTTGGACGCGAGTCGCGTCATCCCATTGCCATAAATAGTTTTCACTCAATCGCTATGCTGGCTGAGTAATGCGTGCGTCATACTCGGCCGAATAAATCTATTCGAGTTTTCCGAATGATTTTTCGGTTTCCTGCTAATAAACCCGTCAATCGGCGAGCCAACATGATCGGTGAATTGCTGAGATCTCAACCGGAGATCGCGCTGTTCGCAAGCCTTGCAATTGGATATTTCATTGGTTCGTTCCGCGTCGGGCCCATTCAGCTCGGCGGCGTGTGCGGCACGCTGATCGTCGCGTTGTTGTTGGGCCAGACGGGCGCGCGCATTGCGCCCGATCTGAAGAACATCGCGTTTGCGCTGTTCATCTTTGCGCTGGGTTTTACCGGCGGCCCGCAGTTCTTCGCCAACATCGGGCGCGGCTGGCGTTACGGTTTGCTTTCGGTAGTCGAGATTGTGTCGGTGCTGGTGCTGATCATGATCGCGGTGGCCGTCATGCGGCTCGATGCCGGCACGGCGGCCGGTCTGCTGGCCGGTGCCGCGACGGAGTCGGCCGTGATCGGCACGGCGTCCGAGGCGATTGCCAAGCTCGGCTTCGGCGACGCGGAGACGGTCCGGCTGCAGGCCAACATCGTGACCGCGTACAGCGTCAGCTACCTGTTCGGCCTGATCACCATCGTGCTCTTTACAAGCCAGTTCGCACCGCTGCTATTGCGCGTCAATCTGCGCGACGAAGCCGAGCGTGTGTGGCGCAAGCTCGGCGGCGACGGCGCGTTCGGCGAGGGTCAACGCGCGGCCGCGCCGGCGCTCGTGGGCCGCGCGTTTCGCGTCGGTACGGCGGCCGGCGCGACGATTCGGGCCTTCGAACAGCAATACGGCTTCAACCTGACGATCGAGCGCGTGCGGCGAGACGGCGTGAATGTGCCGGCCGAACCGCAACTGACGCTCGCGCCCGGCGACATCATTCTGCTGGCGGGGCGACGTGAAGCGATCGTGACGGCGGCGGCTACGCTCGGTGACGAAGTGGACGGCGCTGACTTCGGCCTTGTGATCGCAGAGAAGCTCGACGTGGTATTGACGCGCCGCGACCTGCACGGCCGGACGATCGCGCAGGTGCGCGAACAGGCGACGCCGGAAAACGGACGCGGCGTCTACATCTCGGCGGTCACGCGGCTCGAGAGCACGGTGCCCGCGCTGCCCGGCACCGAGCTCAATCGCGGCGATGTGCTGACGCTGATTGGCGCGAAGGCTGATGTCGAGCGCGGCGCGAAGCGTTTGGGCTACGTGCTGGTCTCGACGCAGAAGACCGACTTCGTCTATCTGGGTCTGGGCGTGCTGGTCGGCATGGCGATCGGCCATCTCGGCGGACGGGTGGGCGGCGTGTCGGTCGCGCTCGGCACGGGCGGCGGCTGTCTGCTGTCGGGGCTGCTGTTCGGTTGGATCCGCTCGCGCTATCCGCTGATCGGTTCGTTGCCTTCCGCGGCCGCGCAGATCCTCAAGGATTTTGGTCTCGCCACTTTCATCGCGGCAGTGGGTTTGTCGGCGGGACCGGACGCCATCAAGCTGGTGCGCGAGTACGGTCTCGCGCTGCCGGTCGCGGGAATTTTGATGGTGCTCGTGCCGGGTCTGCTGTCGTTGTGGATCGGCCGCATGTTCCTCAAGCTCGAAGCGCCCATGCTGCTCGGCGCGATTGCCGGCCAGCAATGCAGCACGCCTGCCATCAGCGCACTGGTGGGCGTCACCGGCAACTCCACTCCCGTGATTGGCTACACGATCACTTATGCACTCTCGAACATTCTGTTGCCGCTGATGGGGCCGGTGGTCGTCGGCCTCGCCGGGAAATTCCACTAGGCGGGCAGATGTGCCGGACGTGGCGCGCCATGCCACGTTCGGTCGATGCGGCAGGCCGCACGTGGAGCGCGACACGATCGCGCTTCGCATGCGCAAGCAGACCCAGTACTCAGTATCGCAAACTATCCAGCGAGGGCACGATGGACTGGCTACATCACATCTTTCAGAAATCACCCGAGATTGCGCTGTTTCTGTCGCTCGCAGTCGGCTACTTCATCGGGCAGATCAACTTCGGCAAGTTCCAGTTGGGCGGCGTGGGCGGGTCGTTGCTGGCCGCGGTCGTCATCAGTCAGGCGGGCGTGACGATCGACAATGGCGTGAAGTCGGTCATGTTCGCCGTCTTCATCTATGCGGTCGGCTACGACTCCGGTCCAGGCTTCTTCAATTCGCTGAACCGCAAGACGCTGCGTGAGATCGCGATGGCCGTGTTTCTGGCGGTCAGCGCGTTGATCACCGTGGTGATCTGCGCCAAGCTGTTCCATTTGAACAAGGGTCTCGCCGCCGGGCTCGCGGGCGGCGCGCTGACGCAGTCGGCGATTATCGGCACGGCGGGCGACGCGATCGCGCGTCTCGGCCTGCCCGCCGACCAGGTCAAGTCGTTGCAATCGGACGTGGCGATTGCCTACGCGGTGACCTACGTGTTCGGCTCGCTGGGCGCGATCATCGTGTGCGTGAATATATTGCCCAAGTTCATGGGGCAAAGTTTGCGCGATGCGTCGATCGAAGCGGAGCGCGAACTGACCTCCGGCGCGCCGTCCGTCGCGCCGGGGCAGCTTTCCGCGTTGCCCGAGATGGTCGGCCGCGCGTACAAAATCGATGTCAGCGCCGGGAAAACGGTGAAGGCCGTCGAGACGCAGCATCAGGACTTTTTGACGATCGAGCGCATCAAGCGCGACGGGCAGCTACTCGACCCGGCACCCGACGTGGTGTTGAAGCCCGATGACGTGGTGCTGGTGGTCGGCCGCCGCGAAGCCGTGGTGGCATTCGGCGCGAGCGGCGGCGAGGTGGCCACCGTCGAGGACGTCGGCGTCGTCATGCAGACACGCCAGGGCGTGTTCACGCGCAAGGGCATGAACCACACCACGATCGCCGCCGCGCGAGAAGTGGTGGATCGCGATATGCGCCACGGCGTCTACATCCAGGGTATCTCGCGCGCCGGTCAACCGCTGCCGATCCTGCCGGAAACCAAACTCGAGCACGGCGACGTCATCACCTTCTGCGGCTCGCCGAAAGACACCAAGCGCGCCGTCGACGCAGCCGGCTACGAGCTGCCCTACAGCATCAAAACCGACTTCATCTATATGGGCGTCGGCCTCGTGCTTGGTTTGCTGATCGGCCTGATCGTCGTCAACGTCGGCGGCATTCCGCTCACGCTCGGCTCGGGCGGCGGCTGTCTGCTGGCCGGCCTGCTGTTCGGCTGGATGCGCGGCAAGCATCCCATGTACGGCGTGATGCCGTCGGCGGCTTCGCGGCTGCTGCAGGATTTCGGTCTGGCGGCGTTCGTGGTCGTGGTCGGGCTCAACTCTGGATTGCAGGCAGTGGTGACCGTCAAGCAACTCGGCATCACGATTTTCCTGCTCGGGGTGTTCGTCACGTTGTTCCCGTTGCTGCTCACCATGCTGTTCGGCCGCTACGTGTTGAAGTACAACAATGCGGCCATTCTGGCCGGTGCGCTGTCCGGCTCGCGCAGTGCGAATCCGGCATTCGGCGGCGTGCTCGACAAGGCCGAAAGCGCCGTGCCGACCGTGCCGTTCGCGATCACGTATGCCATCGCGAACGTCGCGTTGACGCTGCTCGGCCCGCTCGTGGTCGGGCTCGTGTAGCGCGGGCGTCTATCGATCTCTCTCACGCCGGCGCTCACCGGGCGATCATTCGCCACGCCGGCGTCTTTCACTTGGCTCAGGAGAACGCATCATGGCAAAAGACAAGGGTGACAAGAAACACGCGGATATGGAGCAACCGGGCATGTCGGCACTCAGCCCGTTCGAGTTGAAGGACGAATTGATCAAGGCCGCCGGCGGCAGCGCCGTGGAGCGGCCCGCCAACGCATCGATGCTCAACGCCGGCCGCGGCAACCCGAATTTTCTCGCGACGATTCCGCGTCACGGCTTCTGGCAACTCGGCCTCTTTGCGATGCGCGAATCGGAGCGCTCGTTCGCTTACTTGCCGGAAGGCGTGGGCGGCTTTCCGCGGCGCGACGGCCTCGAAGAACGCTTCGATCTGTTCCTGCGCGAGAACAAGGGCGTGGCGGGCATCGACTTTCTGCGCGGTGCGGTGTCGTACGTGCGCGATCAGTTGGGATACTCGGCCGGCGACTTTCTGTATGAGATGTGCGAGGGCATTCTCGCTTCGAATTATCCGGTGCCGGACCGCATGCTCAAACTGTCCGAGCTGATCGTCGGGCAGTATCTGCGCAAGGAGATGATCGGCGACCATCCTTTTGTCGGCGAATTCGATGTGTTCGCGGTGGAAGGCGGCACGGCGGCGATGACGTACATCTTCAACACGATGCGCGAGAATCACCTGATCAAGGCGGGCGACACGATCGCGCTCGGCATGCCGATCTTCACGCCGTACATCGAGATTCCGCGCCTGAACGACTATCAGCTGAACGTCGTGAATCTCGAAGCCGATGTGGCCAACGGTTGGCAGTATTCGAAGAAGGAACTCGACAAGCTGCGCGATCCGAAGGTGAAGGCGTTCTTCCTCGTGAACCCGAGCAATCCGCCTTCGGTGAAGATCAATGACGAGAGCCTTCAATATATTGCCGACATCGTCAAGGAACGGCCCGATCTGATCCTGCTGACCGATGACGTGTACGGCACCTTTGCCGACGACTTCGTCTCGTTGTTCGCGCTCGCGCCGAAGAACACGATTCTCGTCTACTCGTACTCGAAGTATTTCGGCGCAACCGGCTGGCGTCTGGGCACGATCGCGACGCATCGCGACAACGTGCTCGACAAGCTGATCGCCGAATTGCCGAAGGACGCGAAGAAGCAGTTGCACGAGCGTTACGAGTCGATCACGACGGAGCCGGACAAGCTCAAGTTCATCGATCGCCTCGTGGCCGACAGCCGTACTGTCGCGCTGAATCACACGGCGGGTCTGTCGACGCCGCAGCAGGTGCAGATGGTGCTGTTTTCGCTGTTCTCGCTGATGGACACGCCCGATGCGTACAAGAACGCATTGAAGCGTTTGATCCGCAAGCGCAAACAGGCCCTCTACGAAGAGGTCGGCATTTCCTTCGAGGACGACGATCCGAACCAGGTCGATTACTACACGATCCTCGACGTCGAATTCCTCGGCGAGCGGATGTTCGGGCGTGAGTTCGTCGAGTGGCTGCTGAAGAACACGCAGCCTTCCGAGCTGTTGTTCCGCCTTGCGCGCGAAGCGCGGGTCGTGCTGCTGCCGGGCCTTGGTTTCGGCACGCAGCATCCATCGGGGCGTGTGTCGCTGGCGAACCTGAACGAGGCCGACTACCGGCAGATTGGCCGCGCCTTGCGCAGGCTGATCGAAGAGTATGTCGAGCGTTTCAATGCGGCGACCGGCAAGAAACTCGACAAGACCAAGGTGAAATGACGGTTTTGTCGGCCATGTTGTGTGGTCGAGCATAGTCAAAAAACTTGCGCAATCGCGCGGATCGGTGAATGATCGAACAGGCGGCCTCGCCAGCGTCAATACTGGCGGGGCCGTTTGCTCCTTAGCGTCCTGACATTCACGTACCGATCATCATGCCGACTTCATCATTCACATCCGCATCTTCCGTATCTTCCGCAGTGCCGTGTCCGGTTGTCGAATCGCTCGACGCCATTCTTCCCGAAGAGCCGCTCCTGATGATGGGCGCCGGCCCCGTGCCGATTCCCGCGGCCGTGGCCAAGGCCAACGCGATCGTGATCAATCACCTTGGCGGCACGATGGTGAAGGTGATCGGGCAGGTGAAGTCGATGGCGCGCTATGTGTTTCAGACGAATTCGAAATGGGTGCTGGGTGTCGCGGGGCCTGGATCGGCCGCGATGGAGATGGCGATTTCGAACCTTGCGTGGGAAGGCACGCGTGTGCTTTCCATCAAGAACGGTTTCTTCAGCGAACGGATGGCGGAGATGGGCCGGCGCGTCGGCGCGCGGGTGAGCACGCTCGATGTTGCTGATCGATCGGTGGCGAGTCTTGAGCAGGTTGCCGAGGCGATTCGTCGGGAGCGTCCCGAGATCGTGACGGTGGTGCAGGGCGAGACGTCCAATACCGTGTGGAATTATCACCTGAAGGAGATTGCCGCCTTGGCGAAAGCCGCGGGCGCGCTGGTGATCGTCGATGCGGTTTGCACGTTGAGCACGATGCCTTTGGAGATGGATGCGTGGGGTATCGATGCCGTTATTACGGGTGGGCAGAAGGGGTTGTCGTCGATTCCGGGCGTTTCGTTGATTGCGTTTTCTGATGCCGCGTGGGAGCGGGTGAAGGGGCGCACCGCGCCGAATGCGCATTGGTGTCTGGATGCGTCGCTTGCGGAGAATTTTTGGCATAACGCGGGGTATCACTATACGGCGCCTGTTTCCGGCGTTCTGGCCTTGCATGAGGCTTTGCGGCTTGTGTGTGCCGAGACGCTTGAGAAGCGGTTTGCCCGGCATTTGAAGTGTTCGTTGGCGTTGCAGGATGGGGTCGCGGCGATGGGGTTAAGGTTGTATACGCCGGAGGCTTGTCGGTTGAATTCTGTTGTTGGGATTGAGGTGCCTGAAGGCTTCAGTCCCGCGGATGTTTGTTCGCATATTTCGCGGATGCATCAGGTGGAGATTTCTGGTTCCTTTGGATTGCCAATTGTTCGCGTCGGGCAGATGGGGGAGCAGTGCCGGGAACATAACCTCTTTCGCACGGTGCATGCGCTTGGGCGGACTATGGTGGAGCTTGGGGTTAAGGTTGATTTGCCGGCCGGCGTGGCGGCTTTGGAGAGGGGGTTGTCGGGGGGGAGGTAGGGTTTTTTGCCTGCTCGGGGATTGGTTGTGGGCTTGCTGTTTTGGCCTTTCCTTGATTTGTTAGTGGTCTATTAGCGTTGCCCCTGTGCGGGGCGGCACCTACTTTCTTTGCCGCCGCAAAGAAAGTAGGCAAAGAAAGCGGCTTCACACCGCTAATTCTTAAGCGGAGCCCTCGCGCAGTGGCGGTAGTGGTGCATCTGGAATCTGTGCTCTCGCACATTCCGGGTTAGTGACACGGGCGTCATTCTTCCCGCCTCGCGCTGCGCGCTCGCCGGAACGGTCTGCCTGAAACCAGGGGCCTCGTTTGGGCACGGTGGGGGCCGTCGGCTTCGCCTCGGCGATGTCGCGAAACGGCCGGTGGTTTTCAAAGCGCTCCACGCGCCAAACGCGTCTCGCACTCCATCAGGGCGCCGTCGGGCGCAAGAAATGGCCAGTAGTTTTTGAAGGCGCCCGAACGGGTCTCCCGCTCCAAAAGAAATGGCGTCAGGCGCACGAATCGGTCACGCACTTCACTAACCATTTGCTGCGGTTTTTGCGGAAGTTTCTTGGGCGCCGTAGTCCTGTCTTCGAGCAGAAGTTTGGGCAATTTCGGAAATGATTGCCGCGCGCGCGTTTTAGCTTGTTCGGGTGATCACTCGCAGCGCGATATGTTTAAACTCGTTTCGTCGTGTACTTTACGACAAACAGGTTTCGCAGCCTGCATCAGATCGACCCCGCATGCTTGCACGAGCAGGTGCGCGGCTGCCTTTGCACGTCTGTTTCAATGGGCGGGCCTCGGCGGGGGAGCCTCACGGCTCGCCGGTTTTTGGTTCGGTCTGCCGGTCTGCGAATCCCGTCTTGTGCCCGCTCACCACCGCGCCAGCGTGTGTGTTGGGCGATCCAGATAAGTTTCAGGGAGATCGCGCCATGAGTAAATCTGTCAAGCATTCACGAACCACGTCGCGCCCACCCGTTGACGCGCTTCAATACGAGAAACTCGCGCTGTCCGCTTTCGGATTGATTGAGCGGCAATTGAGCCAGTTGGACAAACTGGTCACACTTATGGCATCGATAGTTAGGAGTCCGGCTGTGACGCGCGAAGAGAGACATCGCCAGCGAAAATTGCTGGAACTGTTGCTCGACACCGGCGAGGACTACCAGCGCGAAGTCGAGCTCGATCGTGAGCTATATCAGGTGATTGCGCTGGATGCGAAGGGGATCGCACAAAGCCGCATTACAGCGCGTCACGCAGCGGACGTTCTGGCAAAAGCCACGCGGACGGCATCGGAAAGCCGCGAACATATTGGCTCAACTAGAGCGATGCAGAACAAGCCAATCCGCTTCAAGACTATCGCGCGAACAACGGCGACGGCGCATTGACATTCGCGGCACTGCGACGGCGCATTGGTATAAATTGGCGTTACCGTGACGGCGCATGACTGACTGGCGGCAGTGCGACGCCGCATTTGCGGAGACTCATGGCAGATGCGGTTGCGGACTGAAAGCGGCACGCGGGACCGCGTCGCAACTGGGGCAAAAGCGCAACCCTTGCGCCTTTGTTGTATGAGGGGCGGGTACGATTCAAGGCGCGTGGCGTCTTACTCGCGAACGAGCGCCATTTGAAACGCAAGAGCAATCCGACGCGAAAATTGCTTCAAGAACCAGAAGCCGCTGGCAGCATTTCACCGAGGCGAAGCCGACGGCCCCACCGCGCCCAAACGAAGCCGCTGATTTCCAAGCGGACCATTCCGGCGAGCGCACAGCGCGAGGCGGGAAGTATGACTGCTGTGTCACAAGCGCGGAATGCGCGAGAACACAGATTCCAGATGCACCGCTACCGCAACTGTGCGAGGGACCCGCTTAAGAGTTAGCGGTGTGA
>NZ_JAQQEG010000110.1:0-1512 GCF_046027395.1 Paraburkholderia dipogonis
CGCCGCAAAGAAAAGTAGGCAAAAGAAAGCGGCTCACACCGCTAATTGTTAAGCGGGTCCCCCGCGCAGTCACGGTAGTGGTGCATCTGGAATCTGCGTTCTCGCACATTCCGCGTTCGTGACACAGCAGTCATTCTTCCAGCGGCGCTGCGCGCGCCGTCGCGATCTTTCTTCAACCAATCGCTTCGTTTTCCTCTCTACGTTTCTTCCGCACTGTAGTACTTCATTCGCCTGCATGCTTGGGAAATTTCGGAAATGATGGTGGCGCGCGAGATTTAGCTCGCGCGGGTGATCACTCGCGAGGCGATCCGCCCTAAACTTAATTCGCCGTCGTTAAAGGACGGTCAGGCTTGACAGCCTGCAAACCCAAACCCACACGCTTGCCCGGGCAAGATGTGCGTCTATTTCTGCACGTCCTTTTGCAATGGGCGGGCCGTGATGGGGAGACCTTTGGGTCTGCTGGTTTGGTTTGGGCCAGTCTGTCAACCTTGTCACTGTGCCCGCTCACCACCGCGTAAGCGCGTGTGTGGGCGATCGAATACGTTTCAGGGAGATCGCGCCATGAGTAAATCCGTCAAGCATTCACGAGCCACGTCGCGCCCACCCGTCGACGCAACTCAATACGAAAGACTTGCTCTATCCGCCTTCGGACTGGTTGAGCGGCAATTAAGTCAACTGGATAAATTAGTCACACTTGCGGCTTCGATAGTTAGGAGTCCGGCTGTGACGCGAGAGGAAAGACACCGACAGCGAAGATTGCTGGAAGTGCTGGTCGACACGGGCGAGGACTACCAACGCGAAGTCGAGAATGACCGCGAGCTGTACCAGGTCATCGCACTCGATGCGAAGGGCATTCCTCAAAGCCGCATTACCGCGCGCCACGCCGCAGACCTTCTGGCGAAGGCCACGCGGACAGCGGCGGATAGCCGCGAACGTATGGGCGCAACGAGGGCGATGGAGAACGGGCAGATGCGATCTAGAACGGTCGCACGTCGTACTGCGACTGCACACTGACGGCGGCTCACGGCTCACGGCTCACGGCTCACGGCTCACGGCTCACGGCTCACGGCTCACGGCCCGAAACTCGAAACTCGAAACTCGAAACTCGGGCCGCGAATGTGAAGAAAGGCGCAACGCATGCGCCTTTTGTGTTCGAGGTTACTGCTGCGCGACGTGCAGCGTTGGCGGCGAGCGTGGGCTGATTCTGGGCTAACGCTACTTGACGCGACCACGCTTAGAGGACCAAAAGCCACGGCGGCGACCGGAAGCCTTCAACGGCCTCTCGCCGAGGCGAAGCCGATGGCTCCGACCGCGCATAGAAAAGCCCACGGGTTTTGAGCAGGCCGCTCCGACGAGCGCGGAGCGCGAGGCGGGAAGAATGACGGCTTTGTCACTCACGCGGACTGTGCGAGAACACGGATTCCAGATGGACCACTACCGCAACTGCGCGGGGGACCCACTTAAGAATTAGCGGTTTGAAGCCGCTTTCTTTGCCTACTTTCTTTGCGGCAT
>NZ_JAQQEG010000111.1:0-1445 GCF_046027395.1 Paraburkholderia dipogonis
AAACGGTCGAACGCCTCGTTCTCGCTTTCCGGCACCTGGATGCCGACCAGAATCGAGCTGTAGTCCGCGCCCTGGTTGCGATAGTGGAACAGGCTGATATTCCAGTTCGGCGCCATCGACGAAAGGAATTTCATCAGCGCGCCCGGCCGCTCGGGAAACTCGAAACGGAACAGACGTTCGTCGTGTGCCAAAGGCGAGCGTCCGCCGACCATGTAACGGATGTGCTGCTTGGAGAGCTCGTCGAACGTCAGATCGACCGTGGCGAAGCCGTGCGCTTCGAACGCGCCCGCGATCTGCGCGGATTCACTGCGATTCCTGATCTGCACGCCCACGAAAATATGGGCGGAGTTCGCATCCGCAATACGGTAGTTGAATTCGGTGACGCTGCGTGTGCCCAGCAGTTCGCAAAAGCGGCGGAAACTGCCGCGCTCTTCGGGAATCGTCACGGCGAACACCGCTTCGCGCGCTTCACCGACTTCGGCGCGCTCGGCCACAAAGCGCATGCGGTCGAAGTTCATGTTCGCGCCCGACGTGATCGCGATCAGCGTCTGGTTTTCGATGCCTTCGCGCTCTGCATACTGCTTCGCCCCGGCCACCGCGAGCGAGCCGGCGGGTTCCAGCACGCTACGGGTGTCCTGGAAGACATCCTTGATTGCGGCACAGAGTGCGTCGGTATTCACGAGCAGCACGTCGTCGAGATATTCGCTGCACAGGCGGAAGGTTTCTTCGCCGACCAGCTTCACCGCCGTGCCGTCCGAGAACAAACCCACTTCGTTCAGCGTGACCCGCTCACCGGCTTTCAGCGACGCGGCCATCGCGCACGAATCGTCGGTCTGCACGCCGATCACCTTGATCTCCGGGCGCACCGATTTCACGTACGCGGCGACGCCCGCAGCCAGTCCACCGCCACCGATCGGCACGAAGATCGCGTGAATCGGGCCCTGATGCTGGCTGAGAATCTCCATCGCGACGGTGCCCTGCCCGGCGATCACATACGGATCGTCGAACGGATGCACGAAGGTCAGGCCGCGCTCTTCCTGCAGCTTCACCGCGTGCCCATACGCGTCGCTATACGATTCGCCGAACTGCACCACTTCGACGGTCGGGCCGCCGTGTGCGCGCACCGCATCGACCTTGACTTGCGGCGTGGTCACCGGCACCACGATGATCGCCTTCACACCCATGCGCGCCGCCGACAGCGCCACGCCCTGCGCGTGATTGCCCGCCGACGCGGTGATCACCCCGCGCTCCAGCGCCTCGGCGGGAATATGCGCCATCTTGTTGTACGCGCCGCGCACCTTGAACGAGAACACCGGCTGGTTGTCCTCGCGCTTCAGGTAGACCGGATTGCGCAGGCGTGCCGACAGATTCGGCGCGCGTTCGAGTTCGGTCTCGCGGGCCACGTCGTAGACGCGCGCGGTCAGGGTTTTTTTCAGGTAGTCGTG
>NZ_JAQQEG010000112.1:0-1307 GCF_046027395.1 Paraburkholderia dipogonis
TTACAGCGAGTCGAGCACTTCTTCGAAGGCGCGAGCCTGGCCGGGCTGGAACAGTTCGACCAGTTCGCGCGCGAACGGGGAATGGCGCGCATGCACGCGCGAGAGCAGGCTCGCAAAGCCGTCCAGGAAGTGGTGCTTGTCGCGCTCCAGCGGCAGGTCGATGCGCTCGTTGGCGCGCGCATCGCGCATCGTGCCCAGCGGATCCTCGCCGCGCTGCACCTTGCCGATCTCGCGATGCACCATGCGCCGCAGGATCGCCAGCCCCTGGTCGGTGCTGCCCAGGTTCTCCTTCGTGCGATCCGCGATCGGCCCCTGCGTGACCCACGCCATGATGTCCTGCGCGTCGATCATGTCCAGCGCGTAGTCGCCGTGTCTGTCCAGATACGGCACCTCGTACACCGGCACGCGCTCCAGCAGATGCGGCGCCACCTTCGCCCCCGCCGGCGGCACGTACGCCGTGTACCACAGGTGCAGCGTGTGCGTATCGTCCATCGGCGTGCGGATCTGGAACGCGTACATGCCCCACTGCGGCGACGCGTAGCCCACCGCCAGCATCGTCGGGAACACCAGCGGGTGACCGATCTGCCAGTCGTCGCAGTCCTCCGACTGCCCCTCCAGCAGGCGCCGCTTGATGATGCCGTGCTCGAACTCGGTAAAGCCGATACGCACGTGCCGGCGGCTGATCGAGAACTTCGCCGGCTGCCCCTGGATCTCGCGCAGGTGCTCGTGCAACTGGCCGTGCAGCCACTCGGTGTGCACCTGGTCGACCGAGTTCTCCATGATCTGCAGCCAGTTCGCCGGCACCACCGCCTGACCGATCATGCGGATCGCGGGCGAGGCGACAAAGCCGTCGTAGCGCGGCAGCAGCGGACGCGGCTCCGGGCCCATGTAGGCGAACAGCATGCCGCCCAGTTCCTCGACCGCGTAGGCCTGCGTGCTCACGCGCTCCTTGAAGCACGTTTGCGCCGACTCGTTGGGCTGCTCCAGGCACTTGCCCTGCGCATCGAAATGCCAGCCGTGGTACGGGCAGCGGATGCCTTCATCCGTGGGAATGCCGTAGGCGAGCGAGGCGCGCCGGTGCGGGCAGTGCTCGGCCACCAGGCCAAAGCGCCCCTGGCGGTCGCGAAACAGCACCAGGTCCTCGCCCAGCAGGCGCACCCGTTTGGTCGAGCGCGCGGCGCTGAATTCGTCCACCCCGCCTACCGGATGCCAGTAGCGGCGCATCATGTCCCCACCGGGCGTGCCCGCTCCCACGCGGGTTAGCAGTTCATTCTGTTCGGCCGTCAGCATCGGGTTCTCCTCTTTGC
>NZ_JAQQEG010000113.1:0-1277 GCF_046027395.1 Paraburkholderia dipogonis
GTGTATGGACTCGGGACATGGGTAACACCTGTAACGGGACATGGGTAACACATTTAGCCAGTCATTTCGTCAGGTTCAGGTTGATGGTATCGAAGTGATGATGGGCAATGTAAAGGTCGTAGCAGTCAGGTTGCATTGTGCTCGGCCGGATGGCAACGGGCAGATTCTCAAGCGCGCTTGAGACCTTGAAACGTCGGGACATGAAGCGCAGTTCGCCGTTGACGCGCACCCGTACGACGGTATCTGCGTCGCCATACTGCAGTGGCGGTAGCCGCTCGGGATAGGGGCGTGGACTTGGCCTGTAACGCGTGATTGGCGTGTCCATGTCCAGCGCCTGATGCGGCCGCTGCGTGTTGTAGACGATACGCCAGCTGTCGAATGCCCGCTGCGCGCCACAGAAACTGGCGAAGTGCCTGCCGCTGAGCAGTTCAGCCTTCAGCGTACGGTGAAACCGCTCGTCCTTGCCGTTGGTCTGCGGATGGGCGGGGCGGCTGTACGAGATCTTCACGCCCAGACGGATCAGCCAGATGCCCAGCGTGGTGAGTTGCCCTGGCTGGGCAGGGCTTCCCCACGGCGAGCCGTTGTCGGCATTGATGCGCAACGGCAGCCCGTAGCGGCGGAACGCGTCGCGCAGCCGCCGGCGTACGACCTGCGTGTCGGTCGGACCACAGGCGTCGAGCACGATATTGAAGCGTGAATGGTCATCGAGCACGGTCAGCGGCGAGCAGCGCCGGCCATCGATGAGTTCAATCCAGCCCTTGAAATCCATCTGCCACAGATCATTGGGCTGCTCGTGCTCGAAGCGCTTCCAGGGCGTCGCCGCCAGGGATGCTTCGGGCACGATCAGGCCGTGTCGATGCAGAATCCGGGTTATGGTGCCCGCCGTGGGCACGACAGGATCGCGGAGATCACGCAGACGCCGTTCGAGCTTGCGTCCACCCCATCGATGTTCATTACGTAATGCGACCACGCGCTGCTCAATCTCAGGGGCCGTGCGATTCGGGCTCGATAGCGGCCTGCGTGAACGGTCGTGCAGACCGGCTTCACCCGATTCCCCGTAACGTTTGAGCCACTTGTAACCGGTCTTCGCACTGATGCCGTAGCGCATGCACAACTCGCGCCGGTTGGCGCCATTCTGCAAGGCCAGCTGAACAAATTCCAGACGTAGGTTCACGGTATCTCTCGGGTTCCACGACATGGTCAGCTCCGGAAAAAACGTCTCCAGAGTGTTACCCATGTCCCGATACACCTGTTACCTATGTCCCAGTTCCGTACAC
>NZ_JAQQEG010000114.1:0-1274 GCF_046027395.1 Paraburkholderia dipogonis
GCAACATCGCGGGCAATGTCACCAACATCAGCAACACGGTGAACAACATCACCAACGGTGGCGGCATCAAGTATTTCCACACGAACTCGACGTTGGCGGACTCGTCGGCAACGGGTACGGACGCAGTGGCGATCGGTGGTGCAGCCTCGGCGACGACGGCGAACTCGGTGGCACTGGGTTCGAACTCGGTGGCGAACTCGACGACGCTGGCGACGGCAGGCTTCGCGCCGGTCGGTGGCACGGCGATCTCGGCTGCGACGGCTGCGGGCGGTGAAGTGTCGGTTGGCAAGGCTGGTGCAGAGCGTCGTATCACGAACGTGGCAGCGGGCCTGAACGGCACGGATGCGGTGAACGTGAGCCAACTGCAGTCGGAAAACGCGAAGGTCAACAACGTTAGCAACAACGTTTCGAACCTGAGCAACAACGTCAGCAACATCGCCGGCAACGTCACCAACATCAGCAACACGGTGAACAACATCACCAACGGTGGTGGCATCAAGTATTTCCACACGAACTCGACGCTGGCTGATTCGTCGGCGACGGGTACGAACGCGGTGGCGATCGGCGGCAACGCGCAGGCGACGGCAGCGAACTCGGTAGCATTGGGTTCGAATTCGACGACGACGGCGAACCTGTCCGCAGCA
The DNA here is from genome assembly GCF_046027395.1 of Paraburkholderia dipogonis. Classification (GTDB taxonomy): domain Bacteria; phylum Pseudomonadota; class Gammaproteobacteria; order Burkholderiales; family Burkholderiaceae; genus Paraburkholderia; species Paraburkholderia dipogonis_A. The sequence goes on from NZ_JAQQEG010000114.1 coordinate 645, forward strand.
GCCTACAACCCGGGCACGGGCACACTGGCCGGCGCGACTGCGGTAGGCGAAGTATCGGTGGGTTCGGCAGGCGCAGAGCGTCGCATCACGAACGTGGCAGCCGGTTCGGCGGCGACGGACGCGGTGAACGTGAGCCAGTTGCAGGCTGCGGTGGCAGGCAGCACGGCCAACGCGGTAGCGTATGACGACAGCACGAAGAACACCGTGACGTTGCACGGCGCCAGCGGCACGACGAAGATCACCAACCTGACGGCCGGCGATCTGAACGCGACGAGCACGGACGCGGTGAACGGTTCGCAGTTGTACTCGACAAACCAGAACGTGTCGAACCTGAGCAACACGGTCAACAACCTGGCTGGCAACGTCACGAACATCAACAACACGGTGAACAACATCACCAACGGTGGTGGCATCAAGTATTTCCACACGAACTCGACGTTGGCGGATTCGTCGGCGACCGGTACGGACGCAGTGGCGATCGGTGGTGCAGCCTCGGCGACGACGGCGAACTCGGTGGCACTGGGTTCGAACTCGGTGGCGAACTCGACGATGCTGGCGACGGCAGGCTTCGCGCCGGTCGGTGGCACGGCGATCTCGGCGGCCACGGCAGCCGGTGGTGAAGTGTCGGTG
>NZ_JAQQEG010000115.1:0-1139 GCF_046027395.1 Paraburkholderia dipogonis
TCCCGGCGCCCACGCCGCAATCCACGACTATCCCCTTGCCCGAAGGATATGCCCGCCAACCGGCGGGTAACCTGGAAGCTGATCCGGACAGTCCGGGTATCTTCAGGGACAGCAAGCTCCAGGCTTATATCCGGGCGAACGGTCAAACCTGGCCGGTCAGGTACGACACGGACAATGGCACGTGGCGTGTCTATCAACCCGACAATCCGACGAAGTATCAATACCCCGTCAGGCTTGATGCGCACGGCAACTGGCAGGTGCATGGCGACACGGGCATACCAGGGGGGACTCCCCCGATTCCGGCGGAAACAAGGCAAAAAGCGGAAGCGCTGTTTAGAGACGGATGGACGTCGAAGAACATCGCGAGAAGATTGGACATAAGTCAACCCGCTGCATGGAAGATTAAGCGGGACGCGAATTTACCGGACATCCCGAGCCCGCCGCTGCAATCAATTGCTTTCAGGACGGAGGTCATTGCCCGGGTGAACGCCGGAACTCCACCCGAGCAGATAGCTCGCGATATGCATGTCCAACCCGAAACCGTGGAGGTCATCGTCGAACAGTATCGCCGCGACGGGTATGTGCAACTCGACACCGGCGGGCCGCTTCCGGTGGAAACAAGGCAAAAAGCGGAAGCGCTGTCTAGAGACGGATGGACGACGGCGGCCATCGCGAGAAAATTGGGCATAAGTGAATTCGCTGTACGGACGATTAAGCGGGACGCGAACTTACCGGACATCCTGAGCCTGCCGCTGCAATCAATTGCTTTCAGGACGGAGGTCATTACCCGGGTGAACGCCGGAACTCCACCCGAGCAGATCGCTCGCGATATGCATGTCCAACCCGAAACCGTGGAGCTCATCGTCGAACAGTATCGCCGCGATGGGCAGGTGAAACGCGACAGCGGCTTGCCGCTTCCGGCGGAAACAAGGCAAAAAGCGGGAGCGCTGCTTAGAGACGGATGGACGCAGACGAACGTCGCGAGAAGATTGGGCATAAGTCAATTCGCTGCATTGAGGATTAGGCAACGCATGAATTTACCGGACATCCCGAGCCCGCCGCTGCGCTCACCTCAAATAAGGAAGGACGTCATTGCCCGACTGCAGGCCGGAACTCCGCCAGCGCAGATCGCGCAGGAC
>NZ_JAQQEG010000116.1:0-1019 GCF_046027395.1 Paraburkholderia dipogonis
GACGGGTTCGGCCTCGGTCTGCTGCTCGAAACGCGCCAGGTCAAGAAGATGATCTCGTCGTATGTCGGCGAGAACAAGGAGTTCGAACGCCAGTATCTGGCCGGCGAACTCGAGCTCGAATTCACGCCGCAAGGCACGCTCGCCGAGAAGCTGCGCGCGGGCGGTTCGGGCATTCCGGCGTTCTTCACCAATACCGGCTACGGCACGCTGATCGCCGAAGGCAAGGAAACCCGCCAGTTCGGCGAAAACCACTACGTGCTCGAACACTCGCTGACGGCCGACGTCGCGCTCGTCAAGGCGTGGAAGGCCGACAAATCGGGCAACCTGATCTACCGCCGCACCGCGCGCAACTTCAACCCGATGTGCGCGATGGCCGGCAAGATTACCGTCGCGGAAGTCGAAGAGATCGTCGAAGTCGGCGAACTCGATCCGGACGCGATCCATACGCCGGGCATTTTCGTGCAGCGCATTGTGCTCAATGCGAATCCGGAAAAACGCATTGAACAACGCATTGTCCGCGCGAAAGGAGACTGATCATGGCATGGACTCGTGACGAAATGGCCGCACGCGCGGCGAAGGAACTGCAGGACGGGTTCTACGTGAACCTCGGCATCGGCCTGCCGACGCTGGTGGCCAATCACGTGCCGTCGGGCGTCGAAGTGTGGTTGCAATCGGAAAACGGCCTGCTCGGCATCGGCCCGTCGCCGACCGAAGAGGAAGTGGACGCCGACCTGATCAATGCCGGCAAGCAGACAGTGACCACGCTGCCGGGTTCGTCGATTTTTTCGTCGGCGGATTCGTTCGCGATGATTCGCGGCGGCCACATCAACCTGGCGATTCTCGGCGCGATGCAGATCAGCAAGAAGGGCGATCTGGCCAACTGGATGATCCCGGGCAAGATGATCAAGGGCATGGGCGGCGCGATGGATCTGGTCGCGGGCGTCAAGCGCGTGGTCGTGCTGATGGAGCACGTCGCGAAGGGCGACCAGCACAAGATCCTCGAAGAGTGCACGCTGCCG
>NZ_JAQQEG010000117.1:0-882 GCF_046027395.1 Paraburkholderia dipogonis
GAACAGATCGCCCACGAGACCGTAATCGGCGACGCTGAAGATCGGCGCTTCTTCGTCTTTATTGATCGCGACGATGACTTTGCTGTCCTTCATCCCGGCCAGATGCTGGATCGCACCCGAGATGCCGACTGCAATGTACAGTTGCGGCGCGACGATCTTGCCCGTCTGGCCGACCTGGTAGTCGTTCGGTACGAAGCCCGCATCGACTGCCGCGCGTGATGCGCCCAGCGCTGCGTTCAGCTTGTCGGCCAACGGTTCGAGAACCTTGGTGTAGTTCTCGCCGTTGCCCAGACCGCGGCCACCCGAGACGATGATCTTCGCCGACGTCAGTTCCGGACGATCCAGTTTCGTCACTTCACGGCTGACGAAGGACGAGATGCCGCTGTCTGCTGCCGCTTCGATCTTCTCGACCGTTGCACTGCCACCTTCGGCTGCGACTGCATCGAAACCGGTCGTGCGCACCGTGATGACCTTGATCGGGTCTTGGGACTGAACCGTTGCGATTGCGTTACCGGCATAGATCGGACGCTCAAACGTATCCGGGCTATCCACTGCCGTGATGTCGCTGATCTGCGCGACGTCGAGCTTCGCTGCGATACGTGGCGTGATGTTCTTGCCGTAGGCGGTCGCCGGCGCGAGGATGTGCGTGTAGTCCTTCGCGATGTTCACCACCGTTGCCTCGACGTTTTCCGCGAGGCCCGCTTCGAGTTGCGGTGCGTCGGCCAGCAGCACTTTGCTTACGCCCGCGATCTTCGCTGCCGCATCAGCCGCGGCCTGCGCGTTGTGCCCTGCCACCAGCACGTGAATGTCGCCACCAATCTTCTGCGCCGCTGCAATCGTGTTCAGCGTCGCGGCCTTGATCGTCGCGTTGTCGTGTTCTGC
>NZ_JAQQEG010000118.1:0-836 GCF_046027395.1 Paraburkholderia dipogonis
CCCCGGCGCCCACGCCGCAATCCACGACCATCCCCTTGCCCGAAGGATATGCCCGCCAACCGGCGGGTAAGCTGGAAGCTGATCCGGACAGTCCGGGTATCTTCAGGGACAGCAAGCTCCAGGCTTATATCCGGGCGAACGGTCAAACCTGGCCGGTCAGGTACGACGCGGACAATGGCACGTGGCGCGTCTATCAACCCGACAATCCGACGAAGTATCAATACCCCGTCAGGCTTGATGCGCACGGCAACTGGCAGGTGCATGGCGACACGGGCATACCAGGGGGGCGGCCCCGGATTCCGGCGGAAACACGGCAAAAAGCGGAAGCGCTGTTTAGAGACGGATGGACGCAGGCGAACATCGCGAGAAGATTGGACATAAGTCAACCCGCTGCATGGAAGATTAAGCGGGACGCGAATTTACCGGACATCCCGAGCCCGCCGCTGCAATCAATTGCTTTCAGGACGGAGGTCGTTACCCGGGTGAACGCCGGAACTCCACCCGAGCAGATAGCTCGCGATATGCATGTCCAACCCGAAACCGTGGAGGTCATCGTCGAACAGTATCGCCGCGACGGGCAGGTGAAACTCGACACCGTCGAGCACGGCCCGCTTCCGGCGGAAACAAGGCAAAAAGCGGAAGCGCTGCTTAGAGACGGATGGACGGCGGCGGCCGTCGCGAGAAGATTGGACATAGGTTTCAGCACTACATACAGGATTAAGCAGAACATGGGTAATTTACCGGACATCGGGACGCCGCTGCACTCACCTCAAATAAGGAAGGACCTCATTGCCCGACTGCAGGCCGGAACTCCGCCAGCGCAGATCGCGCAGGAT
>NZ_JAQQEG010000119.1:0-800 GCF_046027395.1 Paraburkholderia dipogonis
TTGAGCAACGCCGCAGTGGCCGCCGACGGCTTGATCACCGCGCCATTCGGCGCCAGGTTGCCCTTGAGCACCGCGATGCCGGCCTTCGGCTTGAACGGCTCGGCGAACGTCGTGATGACCTTCTCGTCGTGATTCGGCGCGTTGCGCACGTTGTCCCAGATCGTCTTGCCGTTCACAGTCAGCGCTTCGCGATGCAGCAGGCCTTGCTCACCGAGTTGCTTCAACACGGCGGGCAAACCGCCCGCGTAGTAAAAGTCCTCCATCAGATATTCGCCGGACGGCTGCAGATTCACCAGACACGGCACGTTCGAACCCAGTTCCCAATCCTCCAGCGACAACTCCACGCCAATGCGCTTGGCCAGCGCGATCAGATGAACCACCGCATTGGTCGAGCCGCCGATCGCCGCATTCGTGCGGATCGCGTTTTCAAACGCCTGGCGCGTCAGGATCTTGTCCATCGTCAGATCCTCGCGAACCATATCGACGATGCGCCGGCCCGCGAGATGCGCGAGCACCTGGCGGCGCGCATCGACCGCGGGAATTGCCGCGTTGTGCGGCAAGCCCATGCCGAGCGACTCGACCATCGAGGCCATCGTCGACGCCGTGCCCATCGTCATGCAATGGCCGCGCGAGCGGTTCATGCACGACTCGGCTTCGGTGAATTCTTCCTGCGTCATCGTGCCGGCGCGCACTTCCTCCGACATCTGCCAGACACCCGTGCCGGAGCCGATGTTCTTGCCACGAAACCGGCCATTGAGCATCGGGCCGCCGGAAACGGCCAGGGCGGGCAGATTGCACGA
>NZ_JAQQEG010000012.1:0-216821 GCF_046027395.1 Paraburkholderia dipogonis
CCCCCCCCCCCCCCCCCCACCCCCGCCCCCCCCCCCCCCCCCCCCCCCCCCCCCCCCCCCCCCCCCCCCCCCGGCCGCCCCCCCCCCCCCCCCCCCCCCCCCCCCCCCCCCGCCTGCAAGGCAGACTGTTACGGCGTCACAATGTTGAACATCGGATTGAAGCTGTCCAGCATGCTGAACAATTCAGTCACCTTCTGCGAATCGCCGGCCACCTTGGCCTTACCCGACTGCGTTTCCTTGTCGAGCGTCTGGCCACCCATCAACAACGATGCGAACCCATCCTTGCTCATGGTCAGCGTGGCGTCCGCATTCGGCAGCGTCGCGTCCGGCGTGTAGATCAGCACCGAATTGCGCAACTCGATTGCGTACTTCTCGCCGTTGCCGAGATCCCAGTTGATCGTGGTGTGCTTGCCGTCCGCCTTCGGACCGTTCAGGCGGATGCCCATGTAGTCCAGCAGCAGTGAGGGGCTCATTGCGGCGACCGCGTCCGGCGTCACCGTGTTCACGCCAGGCACCTTCGGCACACCATTACGCAATTCGTACGCGCCCATCAGATACTCATTACGCCACGTCGGGTTTTCGGTCTGATAGCCGAGTTGCTCGAGCGCGTCCGCTTCGAGATTGCGCGCCGCCTTGTTGTCCGGATCGGCGAACACCACCTTGTTCATTGCGGTGGCGACCCAGCGGTAGTTACCCTTGTCGAAGTCCTGCTTCGCCTTCGTCATCACTGCATCCGCACCACCCATGTAGCGCACGAATTCCTTCGACTCCTGTTCTGGCGGCAGCGGATGCAGGTTCGCCGGGTTCGAGTCGTACCAGCCCAGATAACGTTGATACACGGCCTTCGAATCGTGGTTCACCGAGCCGTAGTAGCCGCGGTTGTACCACTTCTTGCCGGTCGTATCCGGCACCTGGACCTGCTCGCCGATCTCCGTCATCGTGTAGCCCTCGTTCGCGAGGCGCAGCGATTGATCGTGGATGTACTTGAACATGTCACGCGTGCCGGCGATATAGCTGACCGCACGCTCCTGCCCCCACGTCGGCCACTGATGCTGCGAGATGACGACGTCGGTCTTGTCGCCGTAACGCACGATCGCCTCGTTCAACACCTTCCACCAGTTCGCCGCATCGCGCACCTGGGCACCGCGCAGCATGTACAGGTTGTGCAGCGTGTGCGTCGTGTCTTCGGCGGTATCGAGCAGCTTGAATTGCGGCATGTAGATCAGCATTTCGGACGGCGCTTCCGTGCCCGGCGCCAGCTGGAATTCGAACTGCACGCCACCGATGGTGCGTGTCTCGCCCGTCTTGCTGATCGTGTCGGTCGGCGCAATCAGGCCAAGCGTGCCGAACGAGGTGGTCTTGCCGAGGCCGGCATCGACCTGACCGCGCGGGCTGGCCGGCAGAAACGCACCGTACTGATAGAGCGTGCGGCGGCCCATTGCATTGCCGGCGAACACATTTTCGCTGACGGCTTCGGCGAGGAAGCCTTCCCGCGCGATGATCTTTACTTTGCCGCTCTTTACGTCCGCTTCGTCGACCACGCCCTTCACGCCGCCGTAGTGGTCCGCGTGGCTGTGCGTATAGATCACGGCCAGCACCGGCTTCTTCGGACGATGCTGGTAGTACGTTCCGCAGCGCCGCGGATCTCGAAGGCCGTACGAAGGCTGTCGGACCGTCGCGCGCGGGTTGGACGGCCGAAAGGGCGCGCTGTACTCGACGTGGCCTATCATTTTTCTGTACGCGACATTATGTCCGATGCGTCGGTCCGTTGATGGGCCGTAGGCGACATTCGCGCAGCTGCGAGTTTGGGCCTCCGCGAAAGGCCGCTATCCGGAAAGTTCGAATGCATCACGATGCACGAGCGACGTCCTCCGTAATGCAGTGGCGAATTGGTGGGCCACTTTCGAGGGTGTGTTTAGGCGTCGGGAATTGGAACCCGGGACGAAGACTTCACTTCGCGCAGCGCAAGGCTGGATTGTATCGACGCGATGCCTGGCTGCCGTCGTAGCACCCGCTCGACAAATTCACCGTATGCGTCCAGATCCGCGGCGACCACCTGCAGAATGTAGTCCGCGTCACCTGTGATTTTGTGGCACGAGAGGACCTCCGGTCGACTGCGAATGACTGCTTCGAAGTTGTCCGCGGTCTTGTCCGAGTGCACGTTAAACCGGAGATGCACGAACGCAAGGAGATTCAAGCCGACCGCGCGCCGGTCAACGTTCGCCTGGTAACCGGTAATTACACCTTCGTCTTCCAAGTGCTTGCGCCGCCTCCAGCATGGCGTCACGCTCAGCGAGAGTTTCTCCCCGAGTGCGGCATTTGATACGGCACCATCGTCCTGAAGCAGGCGCAACATTGAGCGGTCGACCGCGTCCATTTCGATTTTTGGGCGATTTGTGCTCATCTTTCATTCCCTCTAGAAAAATTTCCCAAAATTCTAGGCTTTTCCGCATCCGAAAGCAAAATCAATGCGCCGGTCGCTCAATAAACTGTTGGCTATCTTCAACGCGGTAGTCAGCCATGCTTACCATCTACAGTAGCGATCATCGCTTGCACCATGGCGTCGAACTCAAGGACGGCGCAATCTCCGATTCCTTCGAGAAGCCCCTTCGAGCCGAGACGGTGCTTGCGCAAGTCAGGGCAACCGGACTCGGCGATGTCATCAGCCCGAAGCCCTACGAACGCGCGGACTATGTAGGCGCGCACAGCCAGCGGTACATCGACTTTCTGGCAGCAGCGTGGCAAGAGTGGCTTGCGACGGGCAGAACTTGTCAGGCTCTGCCACTCGTTTGGCCCGTGAAGGGGTTGCCCAGTAACGAGTTGCCTGAATTCATCGATGGCAAGCTTGGCTTCTTTTCGATGGACGCAGGTTCCCCCATCAACGCCGGTACTTGGGGCGCGATCACCTCCAGTGCCAACTCAGCGTTGACTGGCATGGATGCGCTGTCGAGTGGCGCGCACGCCGCATTCGCGCTTTGCCGCCCGCCCGGCCACCACGCTGGTCGTGAATACATGGGCGGTTATTGTTATCTGAACAACGCGGCGATTGCGGCCCAGCATTGCATTGACGGCGGCGCAAAGCGCGTAGCCGTTCTCGACATCGACTTCCATCACGGGAACGGCACGCAGGACATTTTCTACGATCGACCTGATGTTCTGTTCATATCGATTCACGGTGATCCAACGGTTTCCTATCCATATTTCTCGGGGCATGCCGACGAACGTGGCGTCGGCGCCGGGGTGGGATTCAATCTGAACATCCCTCTTCCGAGAGGAACGGTCTGGGAGGGCTTCTACCATGCGTTGCGCCACGCCGGCATCGCGATCGGGCGGCACGCACCCGACGCTCTTGTCATTTCTCTCGGGGTCGACACGTTCGAAGACGACCCTATCAGTCACTTTCGCCTGCGCACGCCTGACTATCTGCGCGTCGGCGAGGCAATCGCAAGGTTCAACGTCCCCACGCTTTTCGTGATGGAGGGCGGATACATGGTCGACGAGATTGGAATCAACGCAGTCAACGTTCTGCTGGGCTTTGAAGGCAGAGCCTGATGTTGTTTCACCGCAGGTGGCGTCTTCGATGCCTGGACGTAAGGCGCGCAGCGCGCGATGAGGGGATTGACCAGCAGGTCGCTGGAGACGCGCACGTTGCCAGCCATAACTTTCAGCTAATGCCAAAGAGGAAGCGCCGCTTACTGGATCACCTAGCCCGCGTTCGCAATCTCGGCGGCACCGCTCTGGTCCGCGTACCAATGCACAAGACATTCCTTATCATGATGGCACACTGAAACTCGGCTATCCGCGCGAACTACGATGAAGGGTGGAGAACCGGTTCGTTGTATAGCGGATCCAAGATGCGTCGCGGGACGGTCGTCGACGCTAATGTCCGTAAGACCGAGAACTCGGTCCTCGAACGAACTTACAGGTCCGGCACGTATCTACGTTCTCCGTCAACGTTGTTGACAATCGGTTTTAGATGCAGTGACCGCCATTCCGCGCCATTTCCGACACGTTTTCAAGATCTGTTTGCACGATCGGGCTTGCCCAACCTCCGTGTGAATGTTCCGTCACCTGCGGCGTCAGCGCTCTGGTATTTAACGTGCTCGATGAACGCGCGCAATTTGGGCAAAACTTGGCGTCTGCCTGAGTGGTATAGGAAAACCCCGGGCGTTGTGACGGCGAAGGGCGTCAGCAACGCCCGCAATCGGCCGTCGGCAATTGGCGCTGCGGCAAGCGGTCCGGGCACTTGTGCAAGTCCCACACCTTGAATCGCCGCTCCGAGGAGTGTGGGATAGTCGTGGGCGATGAGCGGCCCGGAGACGATTGCCTCAACGGCCTTGTTGGCGTCGACAAAGCGCCAAGGCGCGATCGACCCGTTCGAGCGACGCATGCGCAGGCAAATGTGGTCACGCAGATCGTCGATGCGCTCCGGCCGATTTCGCCGACGCAGATAATCGGGGCTGCCAACGACCTCGAACGGGAACGGCGGCGTCAGTCGCACCGCGACCATGTCGGCCTCGATGAACTGGCCCATCCGGACGCCGGCGTCAAACCCTCCGGCCGCGAGGTCGACCAACTCCGCGCTTGCGACGATCTCAACCTCGACCTCAGGATAGGCCCGGCAGAAGGATGCGATCAGCGGCTCCAACACGATTGGCACGACCGCGCTCGGCACCGAGAGGCGCAACAGTCCGGTCGGTCGCTGTCCGAGTTCACGCGCCACCTCGCTTGCACCGACGAGTTCCTCGAAGGCCGGCTTCGCCCGCGAAAGGAATCGTTCACCGGCTTCGGTCAGGCCGACGCTCCGCGTTGTGCGTATGAATAGCGCGGCGCCGACGCGCGCCTCAAGTAGACGTACCGTTTGGCTGATGGCCGAAGGCGTCACCCCGAGCTCCGCGGCCGCTCTACGAAAGCTGCGGTGCCGGGCGACGCTCAGGAACGCCTCGACACCGTCGAGCGCGCCTTGCCGGACTGTGAAGTTTTGCTTCATAACCCGTCAATAGTATCGTGGATAGTCGCTCGCCGGAAGCGGTCCTAGAATCTGCTTGCGGATCAGGGAAGGCCGGCTCTGCATCCTGCCCGCGGTGTTCGATGCCACGTGGAGCAACCCCTGCCAGGAGTTCTGCAATGTCACCCGAAACCCTCTTCCAGACACAACTCGTTCTAGGCTATGTCGCGTGGCTGCCTTGCATCATCGTGTACGTCCTGCCCAAGCTTAAGACGATGGACCGCGCAGGCGCGCAACGGGCCATCGCTACGCTGCACAGCTTCCGCTTCTTCGGGCTTGTTTTCATCCTTCCAGGCGTCGTCGGTCCCGGTCTGCCAGCCGGCTTCGCCCAGTTCGCCGCTTATGCTGACTTCGGAACCGGAGTGCTGGCCATCCTGGCCGTGCTCACGTTCAAGGTACGTCGGCTCTTCTGGTTCTTTGTGTTCGCCTTCAATCTCGTGGGGGCGGCCGACATCATCGTCGACTATTACCACGCGACCCGGATCGGCCTTCCTGCAGTGGCGGGGCAACTTGGCGCCGCCTACGCGATCCCGATCATCTACGTGCCCCTGCTGATGATCACGCACTTCGTCGCATTCTATTTGCTAATGCGTCCGCTGCCCAAGGCGGCCTCATATCGCCGGTCCGCGACGAACCTCCGAGGTCGTTTAAGACACTATGACTTTCCGTGAGGCAGAGGCTGGTCCGCCGTGAGGAATCAATCGCGGGTTAGCATTTCTGCCAGAGCCGCATGGTGTGGACAGCGCCACACCCGGCGATTTCCGGCACGGAGGCCAGGATGGAAAACAATAGCACGGTGTACGTGGGACTGGATGTTCACAAGGAGTCGATCACGGTTGCCTACGCGATCGGTCCGGGCGAAGTGGAACTGCTGGGCAAGACCGGTACGACGAAGACTGATATCGACCGCCTGTGCATACGCCTGCGGTCGAAGGCGAGAGACGTACACATCGTCGATGAGGCGGGCCCTTGCGGTTACTCGACCAATTATCTGATTGACCTGCATGCAGGGATCATCGTTGACGTCGAGGCTACGCCCGCGAACCGCTCGCACGAGGTGGAGTCAACCAGGACGATGATTGACCGCGTATGGCTCAGCAGCGATGCTTGCCTGGATGATCGAAGAGAAGGAAATTGCACCACATGTTCCGGTCTGGAACAAAACGACGCGCAAGGACAATGCATTGTCCAGCAGCGAGTTCCAATGGGATGAACTGGCCAATGAATATCGCTGTCTTACCGGGCACGCACTACGCAGTGATCGGCGCAAATTCAGAAATCCGCGGAACGCGGCGCTGGTCGAGCTAGACGCGGCCGTCGTCGCCGTGCAGTCGCTCAACCATCAGGTCAAAAAGCTGCACAAGGGGATCAGCGATTCCGCGGTTGGTTCGCACGCCGTCCGTGCGTCACCCCGCAATGAGCCGCTTCTCCAGCCAGCGCGTGAATTGCGAAATCGGATAGCAATAAGCAAAAAAGATCACCAGCGTGGCGACATACGTGAGCACGGTAAAACTCGAACGAGCCACTGTGCTGCTCGCTATCTGCGCGGTGTCGATCAGATCGTGAATGCCGACCGATGACGACAGCGCCGTGCCCATCGTGATGATCGCGTATACGTTCATCCACGGCGGCAGCATGCGCCGAACGCATTGCGGCAGCACGATATGTAGCAGGATCTGGCTGCGCGAGAATGCCAGAGAACTTGCGGCTTCCCACTGGGTGGTCGGAATGGACGCCACCGCGCCGCGAAATACCTCGGCAATGTTCGCGCTGGCTGGCAGCGCGAGGCCGAGCGTCACCTTGAGCCAGTCAGGAAAGGGCAGCGTCGCACCGAATAGGGTGAATTCGAATGGAAACACATACGTGGTGAAGTAAATCAACACCAGCCACGGCGCGTTGCGAAACGCCTGCACCCACAGTCTTGGAAGGCGTCCCGCGAAGGAGTGGGACAGCGCGAGCGCGCCGGTCGCAAGGCCAATGATCGAACCGATCGTGATGGCGCCCAGGCTGATCAGCACATTCAATGCAAAGCCGTGCCCAAGCGCGGGCGTCCATTCGACAAAGCGTGCAAGCGTTTCGCCGCGCGAGCACGATCAAGTCGGGCGCCGGCCATATCCTGCTGGTCGATCGAGACACTCAGATTCCCGCGCTCAACGTATGGACCACGACATCCGCGGACCTGAAAGACCCGGCCAAGGTCGCGGCGCTCAAAGATTTCTTTTCGCGGATGTCGGGCTATTGGGCATGGCATGACGCGCATAAGGACGAAGTGATTGGCGTGCTCAAGGACACGCCGAAGATTTCTGACGACCGCGCCGCGTTCGAATACCAGGTGCGCAGCGGCAGCTTCGTCAAATTCGATGCCGGACTGCTCGATCAGGAGCAGAAAATCGCCGACATTCTGTACGACGGCCACGCGATCAGGAAGACGATGAAGGTCGATGTTGAATACGACCCGCAGTTCAACGCTGTGCAAAAGGCTATCTGGCCAATCAAGTCTAAAGACTGATACAGCATCGCAACCTCGCTGGGCGCAGATCTGATCAGAACGATCGCACTCGCGACGAGTCACCCGCGAGTGATATCGATATGAAAAATCGACTGTTGGCGCGCAGGCAAACCGGCGATACGATGAAGCGTCTCCTCTTCGACACTCCTCAAATTGGGATTTGCCCCGTTGCCTCGCGGTGACGGGGTTTTTTCTGCGTGCGTCCAGTATCTCTCCCCGTTCATCATGATCAATCGTTCTTTGCGAACTGCAACGCCGATGTATCCAGGAACGGGTCAACTGCGGGCCAGCCTGCGTTGTTGAGTGTGCGGTTACGCAACCGGATCGAGGCCGGTGTTCGTGTGAACATCCAGGGGCATGGTGTCGTTGCGGTCGGCGTGGCGGATGCAAAAGAGACGTGACGCACAGATTGCGACGGCTGGCGCAGCGGCGGTGTGGATTGACTGCTCAGCCGAACAATACCGAATCACCTTTCTCGACGTACGCCTGCAGCAAATGATGGGCAATGGCGAACGGCTTGGGCGTCGACAGTCCGCCCGCATGCGTTCCCGCGAGCATCGCCGCAACCTCTTGGCGTGAGAACCAGCGGGCATCTTCGAGTTCGTCCGTATCGACGACGATGTCAGTGTCGTTTGATTGCGCAAAGCACCCGATCATCAGCGATGAAGGAAACGGCCACGGCTGCGTCGCGAAGTAGACAACCCGTGCACACTTCACGCCAGCCTCCTCCATCACTTCGCGGCGCACGGCGTCTTCCGCGGTCTCGCCCGGTTCAACGAAACCGGCAAGCGCCGAGTACATTCCCTTGGCGAAATGGCGCTGACGGCCGAGCAGACACCGTTCGCCGTCTATCACCAGCATGATCACGACTGGATCCACCCGTGGGAAATGGCGTGTGCCGCAAACATCGCAGATGCGTTGCCAGCCCGCGTTCGTGACGCGGCTTGCGGAGCCGCAGTTCGCGCAGAAGGCATGGCGGCGATGCCAATCGAGCATCGACTTGGCCTCAGCCAGAATCCCGAGCGCTCCAGCGGCGACGAGGTCTTGCAGCGCGAGCGAGCGAAGGTCGATGCGTCCATACCCGGTGTCTGGCGCTGGGTCCGCTGGCGCGAAGCCGAGCGCGAAACGCCCGCTGCCGTCGCTTTCTTCCCCCAGGAAAACGCTATGAAGCGGCTGGCCGAAGGCAGCGGTTTCGCCGGCGACGAACCACGGGTCATACTCGCTGCCTCGCTTGAGCAAGGGCACGTCGCCGTCGAAGACGAGAAAGCGCGCGGCCGGATCGCTGCGTAGATGTTCGATCCAGGCGTGGTCGTCCCGCTTGTCGGAGCGGCGGTCGAGCGGGTTGAGGTTAAAGCCGATGGACGCGGAAATGGCGGTCATCACGGTCGTCGACATGTGGGCAAGAAGATCCGCAAGTATGGCACGGGGTCAGTCCGATCGCTAATTAAGGTTCAATTGGCACGGACACGAAGGCGCCAGTCGGCCTCGCAGGAGGTGATCACCACGTCGACAATGCCATCATCATCGCGAGCCTTCCTATTCGTGCCGTCTCGACTTTTCCTGATTTTCGTTACCGCGACAGATCCGATCATGGATGGCCGGGCAGGGCTCTGGCTTTATTTCGGGCAGTTGGTGGCGATGCAGGTGCGCGCGTGGCTGGTTGCGCGGCCACTGGCGCGTTTGCTGTTGATGCAATTGGGGCTGGCGCTGGCGGCAGTGCTGCTCATCGGTGTCTCGTAGTACAGCTTGCCGGCGCGGCGCCCGGCACCACTACGTTTTTCAGTGGCGATCAACGTCGATCTTTTTGACCATTGATCTGCGCGGTGCAATCAGCGCGGTAACCGATAGAATTGCGGTTTTAGCCCGGAATACGCCCATGTCTTTTGCTTCGCTTGGCCTGATCGATCCCTTGCTGCGTAATGTGCAGGACCTCAATTACCAGACACCTACGCCGGTGCAGGCCAAGGCGATTCCTGCTGTGCTCAGTGGCAAGGACGTCATGGCTGCGGCACAGACCGGCACTGGCAAAACGGCGGGTTTTGCGCTGCCGCTGTTGCAACGGCTGGTGCAACATGGCCCGGGGGTGTCCAGCAACCGCGCGCGTGTTCTGGTGCTGGTGCCCACGCGTGAACTGGCTGAACAAGTGCTGCAAAGCTTTATCGATTACGGCAAAGGCCTCGACTTACGATTTCTGGCCGCCTACGGCGGTGTGAGTATCAACCCGCAGATGATGAAGTTGCGCAAAGGCGTGGATGTGCTCGTTGCCACGCCGGGCCGTTTGCTAGATCTCAATCGCCAGAACGCAGTGCAGTTTGATCAAGTGCAAACGCTGGTGCTGGATGAAGCCGACCGCATGCTGGATCTGGGCTTTGCGCGCGAACTCAACGCCGTCTTTGCTGCCTTGCCCGCTCAGCGCCAGACCCTGCTGTTCTCTGCCACGTTTACCGATGACATCCGCGCCATGGCGGCGAGCATTCTGCGCGGCCCCGTCAATATCAGCGTCAGCCCGCCCAATGCGACGGCCAGCAAGATCAAGCAGTGGGTGGTGCCGGTGGATAAAAAGAACAAGCCTGAGCTCTTCATGCACCTTGTGGCTGAGAACAACTGGGAGCACGCGCTGGTGTTCGTCAAAACCCGCAATGGCGTGGATTACCTGGCGGCCATGCTGGATGAAGCGGGTTATGCGGTCGACACCATCCACGGCGACAAACCGCAACCCGCGCGCCTGCGTGCGCTGGAGCGCTTCAAGACGGGCGAAGTACCTATGCTGGTAGCTACCGATGTGGCGGCGCGCGGGCTGGATATCGACGACTTGCCGCTGGTGATCAACGTTGATCTGCCGATCGTGGCGCAAGACTATGTGCACCGTATTGGCCGTACCGGCCGCGCGGGCGCCAGCGGCGTGGCGGTGTCCCTTGTGTGTGCCGATGAAGCGCCGCAACTGGCTGCGATTGAAGCGCTGATCCGGCAAACGCTGCCCCGTAAAGAAGAGCCGGGTTTTGAAGCCGAACACCGCGTACCGCAAACTAGCGTGACGGGCCAGATCATCAAGAAACCCAAAAAGCCCAAGAAGCTCAAAGTGCCGCAAGCTGCGCCGGGCGCCGTGCAGGTGCTCAGCAAAAAACCGCGCCCGCAAAGTGGCGAAAACAAACGCAAGCCTGCGGCGCAACGCGCGGTGGCCGTAGGTAAAGGCACAAGCTTGACCAGCGGTAGCCCATTCAGCGTGCAAAAGCCACGCAGCAAACCCGCCAGCAAGCCAGCTGCGGGTTCACTTAAGCCGGCTGGCAAACCCGCTGGTGGCCGCGGCAAACGCCAACCCTGATCCGTGGGGACGAGTAACGCTAGCCCTGGAACAGGCTGGCGGTTTGTGGCCCGCTGGCCAGGCGGTCACAAGCGCGTCGAGGGACGCTAGCTCCTTGTCACGAGATCCCAAACGCTGAAGCAGCGAAATGTACTCCCTTCGCACCGCAATCACGCCTTCAGGCGTCACCAGGGCTTGCTCAACTTCGCGGAGTTGCCGTCGCAGCTCATCGGTCATTTCAATCCTCCCGACGGACGAACGCATCCTGTCCGTACGGGACACGCTCCACTGACTCCAGTGCCCCTGGCTCTCGTCGCTGATGCAGAAGGCTGCGGATAACCCGGCGAACTTCCCTGACTCGCATTAGCACTCTCTTAAGGGCGTAGTGGATTGACGCGGACTCCCTGGCGCAACGTGATCGTAAGGGCACGGTCTCGCTTGAGGCGTTCTCTCGCGTCCATAGGGACTCGCCAAAGTACTGTTTAAACGTACAGTATCGCGAGTTGCACGTAAAGGCCTAGACTTATTATTCCGACGCAAACGCGGAGCGCGCCAGGGTCATCACGACCGTCCGCTGGGCATTTTCCGGTCTGACTTCGGCGTTTTCGCCAAGTCCGAAGGGCAAGCAAGGGGGCGCATAGACCGTGAAATCGGCCCAGCAACGCGCCGACGAAGCTTGGAGACGCACGACGCACGGAGTCCTAAAGATCCGAAAGCATGATTTTTGGAAACCAGAAGCAGGACCGAGCCTGCCGTCCGAATTAGCTGTGATCGAAGCCGGAGACGAACCATGACTGCGCCGCAAAAACTTCACGGTGTGACGCTGAAGCCCCAGGCCAAGGCTCCGCGCAAGCTGATCGAAGTCCCCGACCCAGAGGCGCGCCCCGACCTTTTGGAAGCTGTTCGCCGAGCCGTGACGGAGAATCGGGAAGCTGGGGAACGACGACCCCGAGAATAATTCGGCCTGGTATGGTGGCCATGGCACATGCGATTTGAACTACCAGACATGGTCGCTCGGGTTGGAAAAACGATCGAATCGGGTTGCCTCGGGTTGCCTATGGATATGGCGTAGGGAATCGCTCCACGCCTAAAAGCAAAGGTCGGATGGCGGCCAAAGGTAACGCCGGGCAATATGGCGCGGTCGGACAGGGACTTCGCGAACTGGCCGTCAGATTCAAAGTAGGTTGGTCCGTCTCTAAAACCAATGTCTCTTTCCGAGCCTGGACGCGTCCCTCGACTGCAATCGGTCAACGGCTAAGTTGGGTCGACTCGAGCCCATCGCGTCAGGCCGTGCCCGGTCAACCCCCGGTCCCACGCCGCGCGGAAGCTGACATTCGCAGAATGCTGAACGACGGATCTCCGATAACCGCGTGGCCGATAGCGTGACGAATGTGACTGATGCGACAAACGGCTTCGGCGTATAGGGCCTAAAATTAAATATAGCGCCGGTCCCTTTGTGTGGGGCGGCTCGCCTTATCCTCTTCCATCAACGGCGGGGGGCCATGAACACTCACGATGTGCGTTTCGTTCGCCCGGCGCTGGCCGCACTTTGCGGGGCTTCGCTCGCGACACTCGTCGCGTGTGGCGGAAGCGCCTGCTTCGGCCTCGACGGCTGTGTCGGCGGAAACGGGATGCCAAACGTCGCTGTATCCGGCACGGCAGCCATTGGCAAGGCGCTCGCCAGCGCGATGGTTACCTTCAGTTGTGCGTCGGGTTCGGGCTTCACCCTGTCAGACGGCGGTGGACACTACAGCATTACGTTCAACGCCACGCTTCCCTGCATCCTCGCTGTGACCTCCGGCGGCACGACCCTGCATTCGCTGGCATTCACCGGCGGCACTTTCAATACGACACCCGAGACCGAACTGATGTTCGTCTACCTCGCTTCGCAACTTGCCCATGTTGAATCCGCGATCCCGATGACGGGCGCTTCCTGAGCTCGCGCCTTGAACTGCGGAAGCCTGGCTATCGGCACGAATCAACGATGCCCTGCCACGGCGCAGCTCGTCTGTTCATTCACTGCAATAGCCAGCGCAGTCTTTGCCTCTTCGACCCGGAATTCCCCCGGCAATGCCACACCGTTCTTGACCGCCGTCACCTCGGCGAGTATCGACACCGCGATTTCCGGTGGTGTGCGGCTGCCGATATAAATACCCACAGGCCCGCGCAACCGGGCAACTTCGTCTTCGCGAAGATCGAAATGCGTTTCGAGCCGCTCGCGTCTGGCGGCATTGTTCCGGCGCGAACCCAGCGCGCCGACGTAGAACGCAGGCGTCCTGACCGCTTCCATCAGCGCGAGGTCGTCGAGCTTGGGATCGTGCGTGAGCGCAATCACGGCGCAGCGCTCGTCGAGTTTCATGTCCAGCACGGTGTCGTCCGGCATCGTGCGCACGAGCGTCGTGCCCGGCACGTGCCATACGTCGGTGTATTCCTCGCGCGGATCGCAGACCGTCACCTGATAGTCGAGCCCGAGCGCGATCTGGCAAAGATACTTCGAGAGCTGGCCGGCACCGATCACGAGCATCCGGTAACGCGGACCGTGAACGGTCAGGAGCCTGCGTCCGTCGAAATCGACGCCGTCGGTCGAGTGCGCTGGCGCGAGCCTCGCCGCGCCGCTCTTCATGTCGAGCGAACGCGCGACGAGTCGCCCGGCAACCACCCGGCGGCACAGATCGTCGATGCCGCTCGCGCGCGTCAGCGTTTCGAGCACCAGCTCGATCGTGCCGCCGCACGGCAAGCCGAAGCGGTGCGCCTCGTCGGCAGAGATGCCGTATTTGAGGACTTCCGGGCGCGTCTGTTCGATGCCGAGCCGGCGCACGCGGTCGATCAGGTCGTCCTCGATACAGCCGCCGGACACCGAGCCGACAACCGAGCCGTCCTCGCAAATCGCCAGCATGGCCCCGTCGGGCCGCGGCGACGAACCCCACGTCCTGACCACGGTAACGAGCAGCACGCGATGGCCGCTTTCGATCCAGCGAACGCTCGCCTTCAGCACTTCGAGATTGACACTATCCATGAAAATACCGAGTGGTTGCCTGACCTGGGCTTCGGAAGACACCCGTTAGTGTCGCGACAGCGCCGAACGCAAGGACATTTCTCGTGCTGCTTCCGGCGTGATGGTTCTGTTGAGCATGAAGCAGGCGACACCTGCCGCCAGCAACGGCAACGCACCGAGAAGGAAGATCGTCCCGATCGGCGTTCCGACGGCGATCAGGACACCGGCAAGCAGCGGGCCGACGATGGCGCCGATGCGCGCCACCGCGAAGGAGGCGCCGGTCGCGGTCGAGCGGATAAAGGTCGGATAGATCATGCTCGAAATGGCGTTGAGGCCGATATTCCCACCCAGGACCAGCAGACCCGAGACCAGCGCCATCGCCATGGTGAGACCGGCGCTCGTACCGACGGCCAGCCCCAGGGCCGCCACCGGAATGGCGCCGAGGATCATCGTCAGCGTCATCACCCGTACGCCCTTCCTGTCGATCATCCAGCCGAAGAACCAGCTGAAGCCGGCACCGAGCTGGAACAGGGCCTGGCTGCGGGCGGCATTGGCGAAGCCGATTTCGTCGGTCAGCAGCGTCGTCATCCACTGCGACAGGAAGAAGTGGGTGACGAAGGAAAAGCCAAGCGCGAGCCACAGGAAGGCGGTCATGGCCGAACGGCCCTCGGTGAAGAGGTGCCTCACCGGCACACCCGTGCGCGCCTGCTCCTGGATGGTGAAGCGCGTGTCGTCCGCGAACTGCGCGCTGGGCTTCAGCTTGCGGGCATAGGCGAGGATGCGGTCGCTGGTGGGATTGCGCAGGCTCAGATAGCGGATCGATTCAGGCAGTCCGACGAACAGGATGATGACCGCCACCACGGCGCCCGCTCCACCGAGATAGAAGACCGAGCGCCAGCCATACGCCGGGATGATCTCCGCCGCGAGAAGGCCGCCGCCGGACGAGCCGGCGGTGTAGCCGAGATAGAGGAGGGTAATGATCAGCCCACGCTTACCCGAGCGGGCGTAGTCCGTGATCAGCGAGACCGCCATCGGCATGCCGCCGCCGATGCCGAGCGCGGCGCAGAAGCGCAGGATCGACAGTTCGACCAGATTGTGGGCGAAGGGCACGGCGAAAGTGAAGCCGCCGAACAGCGCGGTAGCCAGCAGGATGGCGCGCCGCCTGCCGATGCGGTCGGCCAGCATGGCGAAGACGACCGAACCCGCCATCCAGCCGACGATGCTGATGTTAAACACGGGCGTCATCAGGGCCCGGTTGATGCCCCATTCCTTGATGATGCCGGGGGCGGCGTAATTCAAAGCCTGATTGTCGAAGCCGTCCGCCAGCATGACGAGGGCGCACAGAACGAAGAGGGTCACGGTGAACCAGCTGCGCTCCTGCGTCTCGACGACTTGGGCGATATCGACGGTATTCTTTTGAGTCATGTCGGTCTCCGGATGCCTCTGCTCCTGGGGTTGTTCACAGTCGGGCGGCGCGTTGGCGCTCACTCGCTGTGGCCGCCCGACGCATCGCGCACCGGTGTTTCCGGCTTCACGCCGCCGCGCCGGTTGGCCCAGGTCCGCTCGCCCGTCTCGCGCCAGCCGCCAGAGGTAGCCGCTTCTGCATACTCATCCCAACGCTTGTCCCAATCGCCCAGGTGATAGCCATGCCATGGCGGCTGCGGTGTGAGGACGGGGAGTTCCAGCTCTTCCCAGATCTTGCGTGCCGCGGTCATGTACTGCTCCTTCGGCAGGGCCAGCGGCGGCATGGCGTGCTTCAGCGTCGCGTCGATCAGCAGCGTACTTTCGAGTGGCGCGCGACCGGACTTGGGACCGTGGCCGCTGGCGCGGTAGGGCGTCACGTGCAAGTCATGTGTGAAGTCGGCCCGATAGGCCAACGACCAGAAGATCGCATCGGCGTTTTCCGGGTTGATATCCTCGGAGACCGCGATCACCAGCTTGCCGCACTGCGCCTGGAGCGTCGCGGCACCTTGCAGGCCCCGCCACACCTCCGCCTGCTGTGTGCCGCGCGCGAACTGGAGGAAGATCACCTTGCGCAGATTGGTCAGCGGCTCGTGCATCACCACCCGCTCGATGCCGCGCACGCCCATCACCTTGCGCAGATGTTCGAGGTACAAGGGCTCGTAGGCGACTTTCTTCAGCACGGAGCTTTCGCTGGGCGTTACCTGACTGATGATCGAGACGAAGACGGGCTTCTTCTTCATCGTGATCGCGGTGACGTGCATGGACATGTTGTAGTCTTCGAGCGCGATGTGGCCGTGGCTTTCGCCAAACGGGCCTTCGGGTTCGAGCGCATCGGTGTCGATCAGGCCTTCGATCACGATTTCGGCATCGGCGGGAACGACGAGATCGATGGTTTTGCAGCGCACCACCTCGACCGGCGCGCGCATCAGGCCACCGGCAACGGCCATCTCGTCCTGATCGATCTGCAGCTTCTGCGGCCCGGTGAACAGCACGGCGGGCGCGCAGCCTAGCACGATGGCACACGGCATCTGCTGGCCCTTGGCCCGATATTTCTCCCAATGGAGATAACCACCCGCTCCCGACAGGCGGCTCGCCATGCGCACACCCAGCCGGTTCTCCGACTTCAGCGCGGCGCGGTAAGTGCCCATGTTCTGGACGCCACTTTCCGGATCTTTGGTCACGCAGAGCGTGGCGGTCAGATAGGGCGCCGCGTCGAAGCCGGGCGTGGAAACCGGCACCGGCAGGCGCGACAAGCCTTTTTCCTTCAGTGCATCGCCGCTGATCACCACCTCCTGGCAGGGCGCCTGCGTCACCATGACGGGTGGAACCGGCTCGGCGATCGCCTCTGTCCAGGCCTTGCCAATCTGCTCGACCGGCAGACCCAGGCCAGTAGCGTAGATCTCCGGCGAGGCGGCAAGCCCGCCGATCAGCACCGGGATGTCATAAGTCTGGCCGTCGCCGTCGACCACGTTGGTGAACAGGAAAGCGCGGCGCTGATCTTCGTGCAGGCCGCCCTGGAACTGCCAGCGCGCCAGCGGGTGCAGTTCCGTATCCTTGTTGATCGGCCGCTCGATGCGGGTCAGCAGCCCCTTGGCCTCCAGCCGGGCGATATGTTCCTGCAGGTCGCGCGGGGCACCGCCGGCAGTTGCCGTTCGCGAAAGATCGTGAGGCGATGATGACATTCTGTCTCCTTACTGTGAGACCCAGCGGGTGGGTAAGTTCGTGTGATTGTATGATTGCATAACAGGATCGCGGATGTCAACGCGCGTTCGGCCATCGACGCCCGGTGCCGCGGCGGTGGGCTGGACTGCCGTCGAACGACTGCCGGGCGCCGGTCCTGACGTGATGGATTCGGTCGGTAACCGGCGGCCGCCGCGGCATTGCTCAGAGACCACCCATGCATAGGTACTTGATCTCGAGATATTCCTCGATGCCGTACTTCGAGCCTTCGCGACCGAGGCCGGATTGCTTGACGCCGCCGAACGGCGCGACTTCGTTCGAGATCAGGCCCGTGTTGATGCCGACCATGCCGTATTCGAGCGCCTCGGAAACACGCCAGATCCGGCCGATGTCGCGGCTGTAGAAGTAGGCGGCGAGACCGAACTCGGTGGCGTTTGCGGCTGCGATTGCCTCTGCTTCATCGTTGAAGCGGAAGAGCGGGGCGACAGGGCCGAAAGTCTCCTCGGTTGCGAAACGCATCGACGCGGTGACGCCATCCACCACGGTCGGCTCGAAGAAAAGCTTGCCCGCCGCATGACGCTTGCCGCCAGTGAGCACGCGCGCGCCGTGCGCCACGGCGTCGGCGATGTGCGCTTCGACCTTCTCGAGCGCCGCCTCGTTGATGAGCGGGCCCTGCGTCACGGCGCTTTCAAAACCGTTGCCGACCTTGATGCGACCGACCGCCGCCGCGAATTTTTCGGCGAAGGCGTCGTACACGCTGTCCTGCACGTAGAAGCGGTTCGTGCAGACGCAGGTCTGACCGGCATTGCGGTACTTCGAAGCAAGCGCGCCCTCGACGGCCGCATCGAGATCGGCGTCGTCGAATACGATGAACGGCGCGTTGCCGCCGAGTTCGAGCGAAAGTTTCTTGACCGTCGGCGCGCACTGACTCATCAACAGGCGACCCACCGGCGTCGAGCCCGTAAACGAAAGCTTGCGCACGATGGGGTTGCTGGTCATCTCCGCGCCGATCGAGCGAGGATCGCCGACGACCACGCTGAACACGCCGGCCGGCACGCCCGCGCGATGGGCGAGTTCGGCCAGCGCGAGTGCCGACAACGGCGTGGCTTCAGCGGGCTTCACGATCATGGCGCAGCCGGCGGCGAGCGCGGGCGCGACCTTACGCGTGATCATCGCGGCCGGGAAGTTCCATGGTGTGATCGCGGCGCAGACGCCGATCGGCTCCTTCGTCACCAGCATCCGCTTGTCGGCGGCCGGTGAGGCGAGCACGTCGCCGTCGATCCGTTTGGCCTGTTCCGCGAACCATTCGATGAACGACGCCGCGTAGCCGATCTCGCCTTTGGCTTCGGCGAGCGGCTTGCCCTGCTCGGCCGACATGATGATCGCGAGGTCGTCCGTACTCGCGACCATCAGCGCGTGCCAGCGCTTGAGGATCGCCGCGCGTTGCGCCGCGGTGAGCGCGCGCCAGCCGCGCTGCGCGCGTTCGCCGGCTTCGATCGCGCGGCGTGTCTCGACGCCGGTCATGAGCGGCACGTCGGCGAGCTTCTCGCCAGTGGCGGGATCGTCGACGGCGAACGTGCGGGCATCGTCGGCGCCGCACCATGCACCGTCGACATAGGCGAGCGAGCGCAACAGGCTCGGATCGGCGAGCCGGGAAAGCGGATTGGATTCAGTCATGGTCATCGCAAGAGGCGGCTCGCCGGCAGCGCTGCGCGGCGGGCCTGTGAGGTGGGTGGTGAAAGCGGGGCGATGCGTGGGTTACGACTCCTGCGGCTGGTCTTTCCAGCGCTTGACCACACCGGTTTCGATGTCGAACAGATCGAGCATGCGGCCAATCGTGTGATCGACGATGTCGGCGATCGTTTGCGGCTTCGAATAGAACGCCGGGACGATCGGCGCGATGATCGCGCCCATGTCCGAGAGCTGCACGAGCGTGCGCAGATGTCCGCCGTGCAGTGGCGTTTCGCGCACGCCGAGCACGAGAAGCCGGCGCTCCTTCAGCACGACGTCGGCTGCGCGGCTGATCAGCGAGCTCGTAATGCCGGTGGCGATCTCGCTCATCGAGCGCACTGAGCACGGCACGATCAGCATTCCCTTCGTTTTGAACGAGCCTGACGAAATGGCCGCGCCGATGTCCGCGGGCGCATACCATTTCGATGCGCGCGCGCGCAAATCGGCGGCGCGGATGTCGGTTTCGTAGGTCATCGTCAACTCGGCGGCCTTGCTGACCACGAGATGCGTCTCGATGCCCGCCTGGGCGAGCAGTTCGAGCGCGCGAATTCCGTAGATCACGCCCGACGCGCCTGTGATGCCAACGATGATCCGTTCCGGCGTGCCGTTATTCGTCGCCATGATCGCCCTCGATGCCGCGCACCGGCGAATTTGGTTCGACGCCGCTCTTGCGGCGCGCCTGGTAGGACGCATCGCGCTGCATCCATTCGCCGCGCGTCGCCTGTTCGGCGTTGCGGTCCCATTCGTCGGTCCAGTCTCCGAGTGAGTAGCCGTACCACGGCGACTCCGGCTTCAGCTTAGGCAAGCCGAGGCGCTCCCACAGCACCTTGGCGTTCTCCATGTATTCCTTCTTGGGCAGCGCGAGCGGCGGCATGGGCGCCTTCATGGTCGCGTCGATCAGCATGGCCGAATCGAGGCCGGTCGCGTGGTCCGAGCGCGGCCCGTGGCCCGGCTCGCGGTAGGGAATCAGCTTCACGTCTTCGACCGGATTGCAGCGATACCCCATCGCCCAGAAAACGGCGTCGGCGTTGTCCGGATCGATGTCGTCGTCGATGGCGATCACGAATTTGCCGATCGCGGCCTGCAGCGACATCGTGCCGTACAGCGCGCGCCAGACTTCGGTGCGCTTCGCGCCGCGCTCGAACTGCAGGAACACGAAGCGGCGCAGATTGGTCAGCGGCTCGTGCAGCGACACCTTCTTGATGCCGCGGATGCCGAGATGGTCGCGCAGGTGGCGCAGGAACATTGGCTCGTAGGCGAGACGCTTGATGACGCTCGATTCGGACGGCGTGACCTGCGAGATGATCGAGGTCAGCACCGCGTCCTTACGGCGCGTGATCGCCGTGACTTCGATCGAGAGGTTGTAATCCTCGAGCGCGACGTAGCCGTGGCTTTCGCCGAACGGACCTTCCGGTTCGAGATATTGCGGATCGACGTAACCCTCGACGACGACTTCCGCCTCGGCCGGCACCAGCAGATCGACGGTGCGGCCCTTGACGACGCGGATCGGCGCACCGGCGAGGCCGCCTGCGACGCTCAGTTCGTCGACGTTCGGGCGCAGCTTCTGCGGCCCCTGGAACGCGACGAGCGGCGGCGCGCCGAGCACGATGGCGACCGGCATCTTTTCGCCCTTCTCCGCGTACTTGCGCCAGTGGTCGAGACCGCCCGCGCGCAGGTTCACGAGCATCATCATGCCGAGACGCGTCGCCGACTTCAGATGGCCGCGGTACGTGCCCATGTTCTGCACGCCGGTGTCCGGATCGCGCGAGATCACGCCGGTCATGGTCATGTACGGCGCGGCATCGAAGCCCGGCGTCGAGATCGGCAGCGGCAGCGATTCGAGTCCGTTGCCTGGACCTTCGAGGTCTTTGCCTTCGATCACGATGTCGTGCACGGGGCCGCTTTCAACGAGAACGGGCGGCACCGGATTGTCGATCGCGCGGTTCCAGGCGTCGCCGATGTCGTCGAGCGTCGGCACGTTCATGCCGATCCGGTAGATCTCCGGATTCGCCGCGATGCCGCCGACGATGACCGGAATGTCGTACTTCCGGCCTTTGCTGTCGACGATATTCGTGAAGAGAAAAGCCTTGCGATCGGTTTCAGGAATGCCGCCGCGAAACTGCCAGCGCACGAGCGGGTGCATTTCGGTGTCTTTGTTGACGGGCTCGTCGATCCGGTACAGCAATCCTGCTGCTTCGAGGCGCGCGATGTGTTCGTGCAGGTCCGCGTAACCCGGGTTCGCGGCAGACGTGGAAGTGGTGTCTTGTTCAGCCATGGCTAGAAGTCCCGTGTAGCACCGCATTGCGCGGCGCCCGTATTGCTTGAAGTGTTGCCCGGCGCGGGCGGATATTGCGTGTTCGATCTGTTCCGTAGGTGCCGGGCGAATGTGTCGCGACGGCGCCTCACTGATGGTGCGCTTGCGTCTTAACGGCGCATCGACGTCATTGCATTCGCGAGCGAGGCTCCCGCCACTTCGCTCGCCAGCGAGAAGTCGGGAATCGTGATCTCGCGGAAGTACGTCTTCAAGGCCGCGATGGCAATCCGGTCGCGTGTGCAGATCGAGGCGACCATTGCGTCGGCGCGTTCGCTCAGGCTCGCGGCCGGCACGACTTCGGCGACGATGCCCCACTCGCGCGCATTCGCGGCGTCGATGGTCTCGGTCAGGTAGACCATGTGCGCGGACGCTTTGGGCGGCACCTTGTAGCGCAGCACGGACAGCACGAGCGTAGGCGGCAGGTTTTTCTGCAGCTCGGGCAGGTTGAAGCGCGCGCTGTCCGAGGCGACGGCCATGTCGCACGCGGTGACGAGCGCACAGCCAAAACCTTCGGCATCGCCTTGCACTTCGGCGAGCAGCGGCACTTCGCTTTCGTGCATCGCGCGGTAGACGTCGAGAATCGGATCGGCCACGTTGCGGCGGAACTGCGCGGAGGTCGGCGGCGTGGCGGGCGGCGCGCCGACCGCGCGGCCGCGGCAGAACGCGGGACCGGATGCGCGGATCCGGATGATTTTTACGGCACTGTCGCGGCCGGCCTTGCGGATTTCGGCGGCCAGTTCGCGCATGGCGTCGAGCGTCAGCATGTTGCCGAGTTCCGGTTGGGCAAGGGTGATCCGGTATTCGGATTCGTGGAGCGCTGCGGTGAATTCGGTCGTCATGGAGAAGAGGTCCAAACAATGAAAACAGGGGATTGGCGCCGGCGACGAGCCGGCGCTGCGCAGGTCAGCGCGCGTAGGCGCCGGCCTCCTTGAGTTTCTGAAACACGCGCTGCGGGACGAGCGGCGCTTCGGTGAATTCGACGCCGTATTCCGAGAGCGCGTCCTCGATGGCCGCGACGATCGCCGCCGCGGCCGGGATCGTGCCGCCTTCACCCGCGCCCTTGACGCCGAGCGGGTTCAGCGGCGACGGTGTTTCGAGGTGCACGATGTCGACGTTCGGCACGTCGGTCGCCATCGGCAGCAGGTACTCGCCGAAGTTCGTCGTGGTCGGCTGCGCGTTCTCGTCGTACTGCATCCATTCGAGCGTCGCGTTGCCGATGCCGTGCGCGACCGAGCCGATCACCTGGCCGTCGACGATCATCGGATTGATGAGCTTGCCCGAATCGTGCGCCATCACGTAGTTGAGAATGTTGATATGGCCGGTCTCGCGATCCACTTCGAGTTCGACGACGGCGGTGCCGTTGCAATACGTCGACTGCGCGGGCGAGAAGTACTTGGTTTCCTCGAGGCCTGCGGTGAGGCCTTTGGGCATCGTGAAACCGGGCATGCCCTGCGAGATCTTCGCCAGCTCGCCGTAGCTCATGCGCTGTTCGATGCCCGAGCGGCGCGCCACGTGACCCTCGACGAGCACGAGGTCGCTGGTTTCGCACTTCCACAGGTGGGCGGCGAGCGTGAGCATCTTTTCGCCGACAGCCTGGGCGGCGATGTAGACCGAGTTGCCTGCGTTGACCGTCGCGCGGCTCGCGAACGTGCCGACACCCATCGAGATGCCGCCCGTGTCGCCGGTAATGACGTCGATCGTTTCGAGGGGCACGTTCAGCTGCTCGGCACAGATCTGCGCGAAGGTCGTCTTGTGGCCTTGACCTTGCGGCGATGCGCCGGTAATCACCACGACGCGGCCGCTCGCCTGCACGCGCACCGTCGCGCCCTCAAACGGGCCCATGCCGGTGCCTTCGACAAAGCTCGCCATGCCGATGCCGATGAAGCGGCCCTGACGGCGCGCCTCGGCCTTGCGCCCGGCGAAGCTCGCGTAGTTCGCGCGATCAAGCGCCGCTTTCTGACAGGCGGGATAGTCGCCGCTGTCGTAACGCAACGGGCTGCCGTCGCGATAGATGAAGCCCGCGTCGTACGGCATCTGTTCCGGCTGGATCAGATTGCGCCAGCGCAACTCCGCACGGTCCATGCCGAGCGTGCGCGCGGCCTTGTCGAGAATCCGCTCCATGGCGAACACGGCTTGGGGACGGCCCGCGCCACGCACCGGCGAGGTTGCGCACTTGTTCGTGTAGACGACGTCGAGTTTGGCGTGCATCGCGGGGATCACGTACGGGCCCGGCGTCGTCGTGATCGAGATGTAGGGCGTGATGATGCCCCACGGCAGGAACGCGCCGTTGTCGTGCACCATCTCCAGCTTCACGCCGCGGATTTTGCCGTCGTTCTCAAGCGCCATGCGCACGGTCCACCACTGGTCGCGCTCCTGCGTGACCGCGAGGAAGTGCTCGCGCCGGTCCTCGATCCATTTGATCGGACGCTTGAGCGCCACCGCCGCGATCGCGACGAGTGCCTCCTCGGGATAGAACGGCAGCTTCGGACCGAAACCTCCGCCGACGTCGTTCATCAGTACGCGCAGTTTCTCGGGATCCCACTCGAGCAGTTCGACGAGGTTCTTTTTCTCGTGGTGCGGCGCCTGACCCGACGACCAGACGGTCAACTCGCCGTTGGTAGCGTGATATTCGGCGAGATAACCGCGCGTCTCCATCGGATGCGCGGAACCGCGGTTCTGCCAGTAGGTTGCCTCGACGACATGCGGCGCATCCCTGAAGGCGGCGTCGATGTCGCCGAAACCCATTTCGATATGCGCGACGACGTTGTCTTTCGCGTCGGTGTGGCACAGCGGCGAATCGGGAAGCAGGCCAGCGCGGCACTCGGCGACGGCGGGCAGCGTGTCGTACTCAATTTCGATCAGACCGCACGCGTCTTCCGCGATGTAGCGGTTGTCCGCGACGACGAACGCCACCGCTTCGCCCGCGAACGTGACTTCCGTCGAGGCGAGCAGTTCCTGGGTGCGTTCGAAGCGGATCGCGGGGTTCGGCAGCATCGACGGCGCGCGGCCACGTGCCCGGCCGCTCAGATCCGCATGCGTGTAGACGGCATGCACGCCCTTGAGTTCGCGAGCGGCGGTGCAGTCGATCGAGACGATCTTCGCGTGCGCGTGCGGGCTGCGCAGCACGGCGGCCTGCAGCATGTTCGGTAGATGCACGTCGTCGACGTAGGAGCCTTGGCCCTTCAGCAGCTTCTTGTCCTCGGTGCGCGCAACGCGCTTGCCGATGAAGCGCTGGTCGGTGGGGGCGCCTTTCAGGTCGGAAATTTCCATCGAGTTACTCCGTAGCGTGTGCCGCCGGTGCGGCGGCACGCTGGTCGCGGATGCGTTGCGCGGCGAGCAGGGCCGCGGCGACGATCGGCTGGTAGCCCGTACAGCGGCACAGATTGCCCGTGATCGCTTCGCGGATCTCGGCTTCGCTAGGGGCATCCGTTTCGTTCAGCAGTTCGGTCAGCGTCATCAGCATGCCGGGCGTACAGAACCCGCACTGCAGCGCGTGCGTTTCGCTGAAAGCTTTTTGCAGCTCGTTGAGCGTGCCATCCGTGTGGGCCAGCCCTTCGACGGTGGTCAGCGAGCGGCCATTCACCTGGGCCGCGAGCGTCAGACAGGCGCGCGCGGTGCGGCCTTCAATCAGCACGGTGCAGGCGCCGCATACGCCGTGTTCGCAACCGTAGTGCGTGCCGGTGAGTTCGAGGTCGTGACGCAGGAAGTCACCGAGCATGCGGCGCGATTCGACCTCACGCTCGTAAGCGGTGCCGTTGACAACGACTCTGACAGTACGAGTCTCCATGTCCATCTCCTTTGTCACTCTACGATTGTCTTGCGACCCGCGAGAACGCCGTCTTCAGCGCTCTTTCGGTCAGGACGCCGGCGAGATGCTGGCGGTAGTCGGTACTCACGTGCGCGTCGGTCATCACGTCGAGCGCGCGTGCGGCGTCGCTCGCGATGCGCAGCGCGCTTTCGTCCATTGGGCGATCGCGCAGGGCGGTTTCGACGTCGTGCATCCGCACAGGGCCGGGCGCGACGCCGCAGATCGTCAGCGAAACGCGGTCGAGACGTCCCTGTGCATCGGCGGTGCAGAGCGCCGCGACGCCGACGATGGCGTAATCGCCATGACGCCGCGCAAACTCTTCGAATGCGTAGCCGTGGCCCTCGGGCCAGATGTCGAGCGAAATGCCGGCCAGCAGTTCGCCTTCTTCGAGTGCGGGCGTCATGTACATCAGCGCCCACTCGGACATGGGCAGCTCGCGGTGCGTGACTGTGCCGTCCTCATAGCGCGCGATCGTCAGTACGCCGTCGAGCGCGGCCGTGAAGCATGGCTGCTCCGACGACGGATCGAGCTGGCACAGGCTGCCGCCGAGCGTGCCGCGATTGCGGATCTGCTTGTGGCTCACGAGCTGGTACGCCTCGCGGATCAGCGGCGCGCGTTTCGTGACAAGCGGCGACAGTTCGATGTCGCGCTGCCGCGCCATGGCGCCGATGTGAAGGCGGCCGCCGCGCTCCTCGATGCGGGTCAGAGCCTCGACGCCGTTCAGGTCGATCAGGTGACTCGTCATCAGATACCGGAAGTTCATCATCGGCATCAGCGACTGGCCGCCGGCGAGCACTCGGGCATCCTCGAGCGTACCGAGCAACTGCGCGGCTTCGTCGACGGTGGTCGGCGCGTGATACAGAAATTCACTGGGTTTCATGCGTGCTCCGATAGTGCAGCAGTGGCTTCTTCAATGATGCTGTTTGACGCCGAAGAGCCGCGCGAAGAAATTCCGGATCGACTGCCACATTGCCTTGCGCATCAGAGCGCCTGCGTCGAGCGGCACGACCGGCGCAGGTGCGGGCGGCGGCCGGCGCGCTTCGGCGGCCGGGCGGGGCGCATCCGCTGTGGCAGCCGTGTTCGGCACACCGGGCTCGCTAGCCGTGTCCGGCGCCGCGGTTCGAGTGGCTTGAGTGATTTGAGCGGATTCGGCGGCTTGCGCAGGTGCGGCGGTCTCGGCGGCATATGCCGCGTCCGACTCGATCAGCGCCGTCAGGTTCTTCGCGAACTGGTTCAGCAGTTGCTGCGAAAGCGCCTCAATCATCCCGGCGCCGCGCCCGTACTGCGCGACCGTGCCCGACAGGTTCACGTCCGAGACGACGTCGACCTTTGTCTTGCCGCCGTCCGCGTCGGTGACGGCCGCGTTGATCTGCGCATCGGCGCCGCCGCGGCCTTTCGTGTCGGTGCCGCTTGCGGACACCACGACCGTGCGGTCGGCGTCGTTCTGTCCAGCGATCTTGAATTTGCCCGCGAACTTCAGCGTGAGCGGGCCGAGCTTGACGGTGAAGCCACCCTTGTAGCTGCCGTCGGGCTGCTGTTCCTTGAGTTCCGCGCCCGGAAAACACGGCGCGGACCGTTCGATGTCGATCATGGTCTTCCAGACGTCCGAGGGCGGTGCATCGACGGTGAAAGACGAACGGATTGTGATTGCCATACTGCCTCCTTGGCGCGATCGGCCCTGATGGACGCCGCTCCACTTATTCGGTCACTACCGAGCCGCACGGCGCGTGAGATTGTCCTCGCGCGCGGGCGGGCTAGCGTTTCATTTCATTGAGCAAGGCCCGACAGAAAATCGTCGAATACCGTTGCGAAGATTTCGCGCATGTCGAATGCGCCAAAATGCGCGGCGCCTGGAATGATGACGAAACGGCTGTCAGGCAGCGCGTCGGCGATCTTCTGCGATACCGCCGGCGGAATGCTCGCATCGGCATCGCCCGCGACGACAAGCGCCGGCGCGCTCACGCCCGGCAGTTCAGCGAGATTGTCGAGCAGCGAGATCGCCTGCCAGTTCGCGCTCCAGCTATACCAGTCGTCGGCGGCGAGACGCGCGCGACATTTCTGGACGAGGTCGGGGCGCGGCGTGTTGGCGGCGAACCAGCGCGCGATCGTGTCGTCGATCACTTCGGACATCGAGCCCTGGCGGCCCATGTCGCCGCGCGCGAGAATGCGCGGGCGCACTTCGTCGGGGAAGCCGCCGGCCGTCCCGCAAAGAATCAGCGCGCCGGCGAGTTCCGGAAACTGGATCGCGACACGCTGCGCAATCATGCCGCCCATCGAGACGCCGATCAGCGTGGCAGCGCTCACGCGCTCCTTGCGCAGCACGGCGGCGACGTCGGCCGCATGGTCGGCGAGCGTGACGGGCGAAGTGACGGAGCTGGACTCGCCATGGCCGCGAATGTCGATCGCGATGACGTCATACGATGCGGCCCAATGCTCGACGTATTCGTCCCACCAGCTCCGGTCGACGCCGATCGGGTGAAGCAGAACCAGCGGCCGGCCCGTCCCGCGACGGGAGTAGGCAATGCGGCCGGCCTGAATTTCGCAGAAAGTTGAATGAGACATGACTTATACGGGAAATGCGCGGGGGTGACAGGTGCTTAGCGCTCGGCTACCGGGTCGGCAACCCACAGCGCGCAACGCCTGCGCCCCCGGGACCACGAGGCATATGAGCCTGGAATGAGACGACGAATCGCGGAGCGCCTTGGCGAATCGCAAGCTAATCAGGCAGTCGCCGCGGCTTTTGCTTTCAGATCGAGCACGACAGCCTTCGCCCGGCGCAACCCTTCTGCCGCGACAGGAATGCCTGCATAGACGCCGGCCTGCAGCACCACCTCGGCAATTTCCTGTTCCGTCACACCGTTGTTCACCGCGCCGCGGGTATGGACTTCGAATTCGTGCCAGCGACCGAGCGACGCCAGCATGGCCAGGTTCAGCATGCTGCGCGTGGCGCGCGTGAGGCCCTCGCGGTTCCACACGTTGCCCCAGCACACATCTTCCGTGTATTCGAGGAACACGTTGTCGAACAGATGGGGGGTCGCGTTGCCCTGCGTGTGGCTCGCGCCCAGCACTTCCTTGCGGATCTTGGCGCCGATGGCACGACGTTCGGATAGCGTGATGTCTTCCATGAGTATCCTTCGGGTTTATCCAGTGGTTGTAGGATTGTATAATGAGAGGCAGTATCGGAGCTTCGCTGTCGAATGTCAATATGATTGTATTACGAAGTACAGCGCTCCTTATTTTTTACGGCAAAGGGATGGAATGAATACCAACAGACTGGTAGTGCGGCCGGTGGCAACGCTGCGCCAGCAAGTGATCGACGGTTTGCGCGCATGTATTAGTGACCTCACGTTCAAGCCGGGCGACCGGCTGATCGAGCGTGAACTCTGCGAAATGCTTGGCGTAAGCCGCACGCTCGTTCGTGAGGCGTTGAGTCAACTGGTGGCCGAAGGGCTTGTCCAGATCATTCCCCACAAAGGTCCGATCGTCTCCGTCATGACAGCGGACGAGGCGCGGGGTCTCTATGAAGTGCGCGCGGTACTCGAGGCGCTGGCGGGCCGCCAGTTCACCGAACGGGCGACCGACGACCAGCGCGTCGCGCTGAATGCGGCGTTGAAGGAACTGGCGTCGATGCGGGACATGCAAGGGCAGGAGGGCACCATGCTCTTCCTGAAGCAGAAGGCACAGT
The DNA here is from genome assembly GCF_046027395.1 of Paraburkholderia dipogonis. Taxonomy (GTDB): domain Bacteria; phylum Pseudomonadota; class Gammaproteobacteria; order Burkholderiales; family Burkholderiaceae; genus Paraburkholderia; species Paraburkholderia dipogonis_A. The sequence goes on from NZ_JAQQEG010000012.1 coordinate 28,496, forward strand.
TCTATGACGTGATGCTCGAAGGCGCCGGCAATCCGGTACTGACCGAGATGCTGCGTCTCGTCCATACGCGAGTCATGATGTTGCGCGCGACGACGCTCTCGCAGGAAGGGCGCCTCCAGCAAAGTTACGACGAGATTGCGATGATCGTCGACGCCGTGATGCGCAACGACGCCGACGCGGCTGCGGCGGCGTGCAAGCGCCATGTCGAACAGGCCGAAAGGCTAGCGGTTCAGGTGCTTGCTGTAGCGGTTAATACCTAGATCGACCAGGTCGACCGACCGCGCGTCTGCTCGGCTTGCTTCGTGCCCGATCCACCGGGCACGGGCGGGAAGGTTCGGGCCGCGGCGGGCCGGCCGGCGCGAAATCGCCAGCTTCTTCCGTCTCGCGACCTTGTTCGATGGACGCAACCCGTCGATTCTTGTCCAGTAATACAATAATCTGTATTGCAATATAATTGCATTACGCTATACTGCGCCCAGTGACATAAGCGGGCCCTGAGACCCGTGTCAATCAAATCGCTCGCCTTTGCGGCGGTAGATTAGGAGACGGGAACAATGGGCACATCGCAGAGCGCCAAGGCGGCGTCGGTGGCTTCGGCCGACGCGCAGGGTTTCAGGTTGTCGCGCTACCAGTGGCTGGCGCTGATTTCGGCGTTCCTCGGCTGGATGTTCGACTCGATGGACCTGAATCTCTTCACGCTCGTCCTCGTGCCAAGCGTCAGCCAGTTGCTGCACAGCACCGACGCAACGGAAATCAGCAAGATCGGCAGCTACATCATCGCGGGCAAGCTGCTCACGTGGGGTATCGGCGGCGTGCTGTTCGGCGTGGCCGCCGACCGGCTCGGCCGCTCGCGCATCATGGGCTGGACCATCCTGATCTATGCGGCCTTCACGCTGCTGAGCGCATTCGCGAAAACATGGCCCCAGCTTGCCGTCGCGCAGGCGATGGCCGGTTTCGGCATCGGCGGCGAATGGGCGGCAGGCGCTGCGCTCGTTGCCGAATCGTGGCCGGGCCGGCAACGCGCTCGCGCCATGCAGATCATGCAGATGGCGTTCGCATTCGGCTTTCTCGCGGCGGCGCTCGACAATCTGCTGCTCGGCCGCTTCGGCTGGCGCGTCGTGCTTGGCGTGGGCGCCGCGCCCGCACTCGTGACGATTCTCGTGCGCCGCTTCGTGCCCGAGCCGCAGCGCTGGGTGCAGGTGCGCGACAGCGTCGTCGCCGAATCGGCGATGCAGACTTTCACCGCGATTTTCGCACCGGGATTGCGCCGCAAGACGATCATCGGCGTGGTCGTTTCGTCGGCCGCCATGCTCGGCTGCTGGGGCGGTCTCACGTTCCTGCCGAGCTGGATTCATCAGCTTTCCGCTGCGGCCGCCGATCATCGCGACGTCGGCAATACGGTGAGCTACGCATTCATTCTCATGATGATCGGCGCGACGCTCGGCTACCTGACGCTGATCTGGATGCTCGACGCATTCGGCCGGCGCATGTCGTACTTCATCTTTTCGTTAGGGTCGCTCGTCGTGTCGCTCGTGCTGTTCCTGACGGTGCACGACGTCAGCGGGGTGCTATGGCTGATGCCGGTGTACGGTTATTTCGTCATTGGCGCATTCGGCACCTTCGCCGCTTATCTGCCTGAACTTTTCCCGACCCGAGTGCGCGCGACAGGCCAGGGTTTCTGCTGGAACATGGCCCGTGCGCTGACGAGTATCGGTCCGATCGCCGGCAACGCGGTGGTCGCGAAGTTCGGATCGTTTCCGGCGGCATCGGCTGCGGTGTCGCTCCTCTTTGTGGTCGGCATGGTGTCGATCTGGTTCGGTCCCGAGACAAAGGGCGTTCCGCTCGACAACTGAGGATGACTGAAGACAGGCGGCGAGCGATTTATCCGCCGCTGGGATGCAAGTGCTTCCTTCGTGCGATCGCATTCGAAGGACGGAAGCGGCGCGGCCGGGGTAGGCGTGCGTCGTCAGACAGGATTTCGTTTTGGTCCAATGGAACACACCTTGAGTACAGACATGCCGAAACCCGGCGTTTCAACCCGAGAGGGCACCGCAGACAATCCGCCGGCGCGCGTCTTCGATATCGGAATCAACGAGCGTTTGCCGCTGCCGCAACTGGCTGTGCTCGCACTGCAGAACGTATTCGGAATGACCGGCATGTTCGTTTTTCCTGGACTTCTCGGTCGCTCATTTCATCTACCCGATCCGCAGATCGCATACCTGTACGGAATGACCTTCATGGTGTGCGGGATCATCACGATCCTGCAATCGGTGCTGCTATTGCGCTTACCGGTCGCGCAGGGACCTTACGCAGGCAGCTTTGGCGCGCTTTTGACGGTCGGCCATTTGCAGTCGGGCGGGCTCGGCACCGCATTCGGGTCGTTCTTCGCCGCTTCGCTGATCTGGTGCCTGCTCACGCTACCGATCCGCGGGCGCAGCGTGGCGGGCATGTTCGCGCGGCATCTGCGCCTGCCTATCATCTCCGGGATGATCGTGATGCTGATCGTGGTGCAGATCGCAAGCGTCGCGTTGCCCACCTGGATCGGCGGCCCTAAAAGCCCCGGTTTTCCGGTCGTGAACCTGCTTTCGGGCGCGGTGGCGGTGGCCGGTATCGTGTTTGCGATGCTGTGGGGCGGACAACGCCTGCGTCGGGTCGCGATCCTGCTCGGCCTCGCGCTCGGCACACTGGCCTATACGCTGTTCCAGCCCGTGTCGTTCGCGGCGGTGGCCGCTGCGCCGTTCCTCGTCGAGCCGCGCATCTTTCCGTTTGGCTTCGGCGTGCGCCCCGATCTCGTCGCTGTGTTCCTGCTCGTGCTGATTCCGGCCGGCATGGGATCGATGGCGCTTTACCAGGCCGTTGCCGAATGGGGCGACGAGACGTTGAGTCCGGGCCGCATGTCCGAAGGGCTGTTTGGCGTCGCGCTCGGTTCGGTCGTCGCAGCGGTCTGTGGCGGCTTCAGCACTATCGCGTATCCGGACAACATCGGTATTCTGCGCGCCACGCGCGTGGGCTCGCGCTTCGTGACCCTCGCTGCCGGCATCCTCCTGATCGTGCTGGGCGGCTGCGTGAAGTTCGATATGCTGCTCGTCGTTGTGCCGATCCCCGTGATCTCGGCCGCCGCGACGCTGCTGTTCGGCATCGTCTTCATGCACGGCGTGCACATTCTCGCGCAGGTGGAATGGGACGATCGGCGGCTGATCGCGTCAGGGCTTGCGTTTCTCGTTGGTCTCGGCGGCCTCTTCATCTCGCACGAAGTCATCCATGCGATGCCGCTGATGCTCCAGCTTGTGCTTCAGCAGCCGGTGATTTCGGGCGGTTTGACTCTCGTCGTATTGCACTCGCTGCTTTGCGCGAAGCAGAAGCCGTCGAACACGCCGTCGGCCGCACCGTCGCGCACACAGAATCAGATATAGATAAGGCGAAAAAATTGGTCCGGGCGGGCGGCCCGTCCGGACCTATCTCCGCATCATCCGTTTTGCCGATCGTGCGAGACCGCCTGGAAATCAGGTAGTGCAGATGTAATATTTAGTCATACTTATCAATAAAGAAAGCGAAACATCAGAGCGTGCTTCGACGCATGTCAATGTGTTCGAACGCCCACCGCTTCGCAGCCGTGAATCCGGGTTTGGACAGGCAGGAGACAAAGATGAAATTGAAATTCGGGGTAACAGCGCTCGTTGTTGGCGCCGCGCTGTTCGCTGAAGCTGCTCACGCGCAATCGAGCGTGCAACTCTATGGGCTACTCGATGCGTTCATCGGCTACAAGAAGCCGATGAACGGTCAGTCGAGTGTGATCGCCGGCAACGGCGGAATGACGGCGCCGTACTTCGGCCTGCGCGGTACGGAGGACCTCGGCGGCGGCACGAAGGTCGTTTTCGACCTCGAAGGCTATTTCAATATCCAGAGCGGTGCGATGGGCCGCACCGGTTTCCCGCATGACGGGCTGTTCTCGCGTAACGCGTACGTCGGCGTGACCGGTCGATACGGTACGGCAACGTCCGGTCTGATCCCGCCGTTGCTATGGTTCTCGACGATCACGTTCAATCCGTTTTTCAACTCGTTCGTGTTCTCGCCGATCGTGCTGCAGAGTTACGTCGGCGTGAACGGCCAGGGCGTATTCGGCAACGCGGGCGAATGGTGGAACTCGGTGTATTACGCCTCGCCGTCGTTCAACGGCCTCGTCGGGCGCGCAATGTATTCGTTCGGCAACGAGCCGGGCCATCTCGGCCAGAACAAGTGGAGCGGCCAGGTCTCGTACAACAACGGCGGTTTCGCGACGTCGGTTGTGTATCAGCAGATCAAGTACAGCCTGAACGCCGGCGACCTCGGCACGGTGTTGCCCGGACTGACGACGCAGTCGGTGGTGAACCTCGGAGTGTCGTACGACATGAATTTCGTGAAACTGTACGGCCAGTACCAGCACGTCCGGGATGCGATCTCGACCGGTGACGTCGGCATCGACACCGGCCAGATCGGCTTCGCGGTTCCCGTGGGCGTGGGCAGGATTCTTGGTTCGGATGCCTATTCAAAGAGTTCTGGCCATAGCTCGGTTTATCGCAATACGTGGGCGTTCTCGTACGACTATCCGTTGTCGAAGCGGACCGACGTCTATGCGGCGGTGTTGTCCGATCGCGCGAGCAGGATGTCGACCGGCACCACGATCGGCGGCGGTCTTCGCACGCAATTCTGATCGGCTGCGTGCTGCCACGCGCGCGAATTCCTCGCGCGATCCACGATTGACGGTACGGAGGAGTGCGGCGCACGGCACTTCCTCCCGCCCCACAAAGCAACGATTTCAATGGAGGAGATATGTTTGAGACTGGAGCAACAGGTAGCGGCACACGCAGGATCGGCCTGCGGCGCTCGCTAGCCGCAATGACCTTGTTGGGGCTGTCGGGCGGTGCCGCGCACGCGCAAAGCAGCGTGACGCTGTATGGCTCGCTGGATGGCGGTCTACGCAATGTCGTGAACGGTACGAAGGCAGGCGGAGCGGCGCTGACAATGGCATCGAATGGCGTCTACAAATCGAATCGCTGGGGTTTTCTCGGCGTCGAGGACCTGGGCGGTGGATACTACGTCCGCTTCAATCTGGAAGCGGGCTACATTCTTTCGACCGGCGCGAACAGCAGTACGACCAACCAGTTGTTCCAGCGTACGTCGACCGTCGGATTCGGCGGACCGTTCGGTCAGGTCAACATCGGCCATCAGTTCACGCTGCAGCACAGGCTGATCAAGGACTTCGAACCGTTCGACCTGCACTATCTGGGCATTACCGAAGCGGCGGCGATTTCGGGCGGCACGAGCGGCCGCGACGACAACGCTATTCACTATCACGGCGACTTCGGTCCGTGGACGGCTCGCGCCGTCTATGCACCGGGCGGCGTGGCGGGCAGTTTGGCGAGCGGCACCATGGTCGCGGGCGGCGTGAACTATCACACGAAACTGTTCAAGTTCGGTGCAGGCTATACGCATCGCTCGAACCCGTTTTCGGCTACGTCGAGCGCGTATTTCGCCAATAATCAGTACACTGCGGGCGGCGCCGTGACGCTCGGTCCCGTTGATCTGATGGGCGGCTATTCGCTCGCCACGCAAGCCGTTCCCTCAACCGTGCACGGCGAGACGCGCAATCAGTACCTGTGGGGCGGTTTCCGCTACAAGGCGTCGGGGGCATTCAGCGTAACGGGTGCCTATTACGACGACAACAACACGACAGCCGGCGTGGACGGCAGGAAGGACGTCGCCATTCTGGGCGTCAGCTATTCGCTTTCGAAGAGCACCGAGCTTTATGCCGATGTCGACTACACGCATTTCACGGGCGGCTACGTGACCAATGCAACGCTGAACCCGTCCTTGCATAGCAAGCAGACGGGCTTCTCGTTCGGTATGAACCACTTCTTCTAGAAGCGGGCACTACGAGCCGGACGTGAGGCTTGCGATCATGGCGAACGATACTGACGGCATACTCCTGCAGCTTGTACGGCCGGGACAGAAGTGATGCTGATCAGAATACTGGCTCGACCTCACCACTGAAGGTCGGGACAGACGAGTGGAAATACCGGAAGCAGCTGCCTTGACCCGGTCACAATGCGACACGACGGACAGGTTCCGTGACAGCTCCCCGTCGTCGCGCGAGCGTTCATAACGCTGCGTCCGCTCCAATTGCCTGAACCGGCTTGCGCTGATAGCCCGTGGTCGCGAGCAGCAGGCGGCGCGTGTACTCATGCTCGACCTGTTGTGCGCGAATGGACGCGATATCGCACTGCTCGACGATCTCGCCATTACGCATGACCGCGACGCGCGAGCAGAGAAAGCCGACCACCGCCAGGTTGTGGCTCACGAGGATCATCGTCAGGTTGCGTTCGCGGTGAAGCCGTCGCAGCAGGTTGAGAATCTCGGCCTGCACGGACACATCGAGCGCGGACGTCGGCTCATCGAGCAGCAGCACGCGCGGTTCGACAATCAGTGCCCGTGCGATCGCGACGCGCTGCCGCTGGCCCCCTGACAACTGATGCGGATAGCGGAAGCGATACGCCGGACCCAACCCGACTTCGTGTAGCGCATCGACGATGCGTTCGTCCTGCCGGTCGATGCCGTTGATGGTCAGCGGTTCGCGCAAGGTCTGATCGACTGTGAATCGCGGATGCAGTGAGCCGTACGGATCCTGAAAGACCATCTGCACGTCGCGTCGAAAGGAGCGGTTGATCTTTTCTCCGGGCACATGCGAGCCAATCGTCATATTGCCGCCAGCGATGGGCGCGAGGCCGGTCAACGCGCGCAGGATCGTCGACTTGCCGGATCCGGATTCGCCGACCAGCCCGAAAACTTCTCCTTCGCCGACGTGAAAGCTCGCCTCGCGCACTGCGTCGAAGTAACCGGTCTTCGTCCTGAAGCGGACCGTAAGGGCGTTGACGTCGATCATGCTGACGCTCCTGTCGATTGCGTGAGCCACGCTGCATCCCGCTTCAGCACGGGCAGTTCATCGGGCGGATCGATGAGCGGGGGATTCGCCGCGAGCAGGCCCCGCGTATAAGGATGCTGGGCGTGGATGAGATCGCGTGCCGCGCAGGTTTCCACCACGCGCCCCGCGTACATCACGACGACGCGGTCGCAGAACGACATCACGAGCGGCAAGTCATGGCTGATGAAAATGAGGCCCGTGTCGTGCTTTTCAATCATTTCGTCGAGAATCCCGAGCACCTGCATCGAGACGAGCACGTCGAGCGCGCTGGTCGGCTCGTCGGCGACGAGGAGTCGCGGGCCGGACGACACCATCATGGCGATCATCACGCGTTGTCCCATGCCGCCCGACAACTCGTGCGGGTACGCATCGGCGACACGCTCCGGATTGCGGATGTGCACCGCTGCCAGCGCCGCGATGATCTTCTCGCGCATCTCGCGGCGGCCGAGCTTCGGGCCGTGCAGGTGGAACGCTTCGCGCATCTGCTGCGCGACGGTCATCACCGGGTTCAGCGAGTATTTCGGATCCTGCAGGATCATGCCCATCTGCCGGCCGCACAGTTGCCGGCGCTTGCGTGCCGACATCGTCAGCAGATCCTGACCATCGAACTTCATCGACTTCGCATGGCATTGCGCCGCAGGCGGCAGCAGGCCGAGCAGCGCGCGCCCGGACAACGATTTGCCCGAACCGGATTCGCCGACGATACCAAGCCGCTCGCCGCGATGGAGCGTCAGCGACAGGCCGCGCACGGCTTCCGTCAATTCGCCGTCGTGGCCGCGAAAGCCAATTCGCAAGTCGTCGATTTCACACAGGGGTTGGGTCATATCGGCTGGCCTGTCAGTTTCCATGGCGCGGATCGAAGACGTCTCGTAGACCGTCGCCAAGCAGGTTGAAGGCGAGGCTCACCAGCAGAATGGCAAAGCCCGGAATGGTGGCCACCCACCACGAATCGAGCAGCACGTTGCGGCCCGACGCGACCATGTAACCCCATTCGGGGCTCGGCGGTTGCGCGCCAAGGCCGAGGAACCCGAGACCCGCGACGGTGAGAATGATGCCGGCCATATCGAGGGTCGCGCGCACGATCACCGACGACGAGCACAGCGGCACGATATAGCGCAACAGGATGCGCATCCGCGAGGCGCCCTGCAGCCGCGCGACGTGAATGAAATCGGCTTGCACGAGTCGCAGGGTCTCCGCCCGCGCGAGACGCGCATAAGCCGGCCACGCCGTAATCGAAATCGCGATCACCGCGTTCATGACACCCGGCCCCAGCGCGGCCGCGAATGCGAGCGCAAGCACGATCTTCGGAAACGCAAGGGCCACGTCGGTGATTCGCATCAGCGCGTTATCGACCCAGCCGCCAAAGAAGCCGGCCGTGGTGCCGATCAGGAGGCCGACGGGAACCACGATCACCACGACGAGAATCGCGATCGAAAGCGTGAGCCGCGAGCCGTAGATCAGCCGCGAGAGGATGTCGCGGCCAAGCTGGTCGGTGCCGAACCAGTGCGACGGCGAACCCGGCGGCAGAAGGCGGTCGGAGAGAACCTGCTGCAACGGATCGTGCGGCGCGATCAGCGGTCCGATTGCCGCGACGATGATCAGCAAGGCGAGAATCACAAAGCCGAACACAGACAGCGGATTGCCCGCGAAGCGTCGCCAGCGCCGATAAGCGAGCCCGAGCGCGGCCTGTTTGCGTGACGCGGGCGTGTCGCTCAGCAGCCAGTCTTTCCATCGTCGGGGCGCGGCATTCATCGGCCAGTCCTGCGTTTGCGTTGATTGATCCAATGGGGGAAGCACGAAAGAAACTTCCGCAGCATCAGCGGGCGCGCGGATCGAACACGCGATAGAGCGCGTCGGTCAGCAGATTGAGCGCGATGAACGTGACGCCGATCACGAGCGTGCTGCCAAGCACGGCGTTCATATCGGCATTCAGCAGCGCGCCCGTCAGATACGAGCCGATACCGGGCCAGGCGAAGACGATTTCGGTCAGCACCGAGCCTTCGAGCAGATAGCTGTACGTCAGCGCGATGATGGTCAGAAGCGGCACGGCGATATTGCCGAAAGCGTGACGCCAGATCACCCGGCGCTCGGGCAAGCCTTTTGCGCGTGCCGTGGTGATGTACTCCTGGCTCAACTGCTCGAGCATGAACGAACGCGTCATCCGGCTCAGATAAGCGACCGAGTAGTAGCCGAGAATGGCCGCAGGCAGCGCGATATGGGAGAACGCATTGAAAAACACGTCCCATTCGCCCGCGATGAGTGAATCGACCAGTAGGCTGCCCGTATGCGTGTCGACCATACCGTCGAATACGGGATCGACGCGCCCCGGACCGGCTACCCAGTGCAGCTTCGCGTAGAACAACAGCAGTCCCATCAGTCCAAGCCAGAACACCGGCACCGAGCTGCCGACGAGACCGACAAAGCGTGCAACATGATCGATCCAGCGGTTGTGGCGCACGGCGGCGATCACGCCCAGCGGCACTCCTATCAGCACACCGATGATGGTCGATAGGGTCGCGAGTTCGAGCGTCGCGGGGAACACGCGCTGGATGTCTTCGATAACAGGGTGCGCCGTCAGCAGCGACATGCCGAAGTTGCCATGCAGCACATCGCGCACGTAGATCAGGAACTGCACGGTGAGCGGCTTGTCGAGCCCGAGCTGCAGGCGTGCCGCCGCGTAGGCCGCCGCCGAGGCGCGATCGCCGAGAACCGCCAGTACCGGGTCGATCGGTATCTTGCGGCCGATCACGAACGTGACGGCCAGCAAGCCGGTGAAGGTAATCACGAGCGTGAAGATCCAGCGTACGAGGCGCAAGGTCCAGCGCACGCTGGCGCTTTCAGCCGAAAGCGCGCGCATGCGCTCGAGAGTCGTGAGAGGAGTCGACATGATGGGTTCCCCGGCCGAAGGCGAAACCAGGACAGTTTCGCCTTCGCCGCCTACGTTACTGCTTCTTCAGGTCACGATACGACACGAGGTCGTTGATCGGACCCACTTCAAGCCCCGTCACGCCCGGCCGCGCGGCGACCTGCGAGACCTGTTGGAACATGATCACGAAGGGTGAGTTCGCAAGCATCTGCTTCTGCATCGTCTGGTACAGTTCGGCGCGCCTGGCGGTCGACGATTCGGCGAGCGCCGCGTTGGTTTCCTTCGTCAGATCAGGAATATTCCACGAGTTGCGCCACGCGAGCATCTTGTAGGCCGACTTGTCGGAGTTGTCCGGATTCCAGGTGAAGCCCTGCGCATTGCTGTGCGGGTCGATGTAGTCCGCCGACCATTCGCCGATATAGATGTCGTGCGAGCGCGAGCGGTACTTCGCAAGCGTCTGCTTGTTGTCGCCCGGGATGATCTGAACCTTGATGCCGCCCTGGGCGAGATTGGCCTGCACGGCCTCGGCGATTTCACCGTACGGGTAGCCGTTACGCACGTCCATCGTCACGGAGAAGCCATTCGGAAGCCCGGCTTTTGCCAGCAGCGCCTTGGCCTTTGCGACGTTCTGCTGGTAAGGATTCGTGTTCAGCACGCCGAGAAAACCTTCCGGGAGGAAAGTTTCGTGCACCTTGTAGGTGGTCTTCGCGACATTGCTCTGGATGCCGTTATAGTCGATCAGCCACTTCATCGCTTCCTGGACTTCCGGTTTCGCCAGGTTCGGATTCTTGACGTTGAGGCCGAGGTACAGAAGCGTCGCCTGCGGCACGGCGCTCACATGCGCCTTGCCGGACTTCGTCAGCGAGGCGAGGTCGTCCGGGCTCAGATTGCGCGCCACATCGACGTCGCCGTTCTCGAGCAGCAGGCGCTGGCTCGATGCTTCCGGCACGTGACGCAACACAATGCGCTTCATCGCGAGCGGTAAGCGATAACCGTCGAAGCGCTGCAGCACGATGCTGTCGTTGGCCGTCCACTTGACGAGCTTGTAGGCGCCGGAGCCCGCCTCGTTCGTGCGCAGCCAGTCGTTGCCGAAGTCATTGCCTTTCTGGTGCGAGAGCAGCAACTGTTTGTCCACCACCGATGCAGGCCACGCGCCAAGCACGTTCAGGACAAACGTCGGGGCGTATTTCTGGTCGGTCGTCACACTGACGGTGGTGTCATCGATCTTTTTCACGTTACTGAGCGCGTTGTCCCTGGTCAGGCCGATGCCTTGCAGCACGGCGGCCGCGCCTTTGTCGAGCAGGACCGTGCGCTGGATCGACCAGGCGACGTCGTCGGCGGTCAACGGATTGCCCGAGTGGAACTTGAGACCCGGGCGGATCTTGAACGTGAAGGTCAGACCGTCGGGACTGACGGTCCATGATTGCGCGACATCGCCGTTGAACTTCGATGGGTCTTTCAGATCGACTCGCACCAGCCGGTCATAGGTATTCGCCACATATTCTTCTGGCACCAGCTCGTAGACTTCGCCGGGATCGAGCGTGGTGAATTCGTCGAGGAAAGTCGCCATGACGAACATGTCTTTCGGCGTTGCCGCCGCAGCGGGGCTGGCCGCCGTGAACGACAGGGTCAAGGCGGAGGCGATCGCTGCCGCCGCCAGTGCATTGCGCAATACCAGTTTCATACTCGCTCCATAAGAAATGGGGTAGAGCCTGTCACGGAACAACGGATGGAGAATCGAAAGCCACTACATGAGACGTAACGGGCCGCTTTCACTGTTGTCGATCAGAGGCAGCGCACGGGAGCCCGGCAGCTCGTAATGCCACCATTCGTTCCTGATGTGCGCGAAGCCCGCGGCGTGCATGATGCCGAGCAGCAACAGGCGGTTGCGCTGCACGTGCTCGGGCAGGCCCGGATGGAAGTGCTCGGATTCGATCGTCATGGCGTCGAAGCCCGTGCCCATGTCGAGTTCGTTGCCGCTGGCATCGAGCAGCGTCAGGTCGATCGCCGTGCCGCGGCTATGGTTCGAACCACGGCCAAGCTCAGCGATGTAGGTGGGATCGGGCAGGAAATCCCACAGCACCTGCTGCGCCTGGGGCGGACGGTAGGCGTCGAAAATCCGCAGCGTCAGGCCGGCGTCGCGGGCAATCTTGACTGCCCTCCGCAGACCGGCTTCGGCTGGTTCGAGCAGCAGGCAGTGGGCCTTCTTGTAGATGGGCTTGCCGGTCAGGTTACGCTCGGTGGCATAGACGAGGTCGATGTCGACGCCGTGTGAGGCGGCCGTGATTTCGATGAGTCGCGGTTCTGTCATGGAGGGCGCGGTGGAATATCCAATGAAAGAGAGTTCAGCGATCGAACCGGTTAAATTCGCCTGGCAGATTCGCAGCTATGGGCGTGTCAAAAGCCGGAGGATGCGCGGATCCTGCCGCACCTCAATGGCCATACTGATTTCAATGAGCGACGCATCCTTATGGGCGGGATTGAGAATGAAGTTAAAGGCAAAAGGCATCACGGCGCTGGGCACCTTGAGAAGGGCAGAAGTCGCATGCGCGAGCCACTCCGTCCCGGCCGCCTGGGTCCAAGCCTGGTCGTCGCGCCAATCGGGCGGGAAACCATCCTCATCCATTTCGGCGATCGTCATGCCGTCGTCGACTTCGACCTTCAGCAGTTGATAGGTGTCGGGGAGATCCGCGGTACCGCTGATTTCCTGATGCACGAGGGTTTCGAGAAGGGCGCCAGCAGGGTGCTCTGCCAGATAGACCACAGGTTGCCCTGCAAAATGCCATCTCCCAGGTGCACGAAGCCCGCCAATTCCTTTCAGATCGGCAAAGTTGCTGATTCTCCATAAGACCATCAGGCGAAGTATCCTTCGTCGATCTGGATCAATGCATCCTCAACCAGACGCGCCCCATGTTCAGTGCTAGCCATCTCAAGCGCACTGCGGCCTGTGAAGCGCTTCTGCGGGTTTCGCAGCCAGTGCATCGCTTTTGCAGTGTTTCCGAAGACCGCCGCCGCCTGCGCCAGGATGCGCGCCAGACGGATCGCCCGGTCGGATTCCTCCGTTGAGAGACGTTCGTGCTGCTGACGCCTGTGAGTCAGGGTGCGACGTGGGATGATGAATGCGAGTTCATCCGCCTTCAGTCCCTGAGCCGTCAAGCGGTCGATAACTTCAACGGCCACCCGTTCGCTTGCCAGCTCGGCGAGATCGGTCTCGTTGCGAATGCGCGCGTCAAGCAACTGCCCGAGCATTGTCAGTTCCGCCCGGCGCGGATTTTCGGCACCGGTAGGCACGAAGGCAATTGTGGTCATGGCAGCTCCGTTTCGGCAAAATGCTCACTCATTATAGGCATTCTGCCGAATTGCGGTTGGTCGATAGTGGCATCCGACTGATCTGGTCCGGCCACCGGGATGTTGTTGCCGTCGACATGCATAGTTTTATTCCCGCGCGTGGCCAATCGAAGTGTGGCAGGTAGGGCGTCGAGAACTGCGCTGTCAATGTAGCTCGCTTGCCGTTTGGCTCCGCTACGTGAGGCCTCTGACCAATACCTGCCTCGCCTGTGACGGCGTGATAGCTGCGCAATCCCGAAAACCTTCGCAATATTCAGCGGCGTTGATTCTAAATTGCAACTAACAGTCAGATTCATCTAAGCCCACTACCAAACCTGAAAAAGCTGCTTGCAAACACGACGGCAGGCTTCGAAAGTCATTTGCGGGTACTCGTTTAGCACCTAGCGATACGGGACGCCCGGCGACTCTGAGAGAACACTTCTGGTTGCCGCGCGGCGCGAACTGGACGAATACCCTCAGGACGTTTGAAAACGGTCGCGACCGGCTCACCGCCGTGGCACAGAGAAAGATACTGGCGCGGCCGAGCGACCCGCTGTGGCTGACCTAAGCGACTTCTTCATCCGATAGCCTGATGTGGGCTGAGAAGGCCGGCGTGTACCGACTCTACAATCGCCCCACGGATAAAAGCACGATCATTCGATGTCGAGGCCATTCTTGAATGTCCGCTTTCCGGCTAAGTTGAAATGTCCGGTTTTAAAGGGGGTGAGATTTGTCTTTTCATGGGTCACAGATCAAGCAGTGTTGAAGGACCGCCTTGAACGGGCAGGGCGTGTCAGTCCGTTCAGCCGGATCCTGCAGACCGACGGCCAGGTTTGCGTGTTTGGTTCGGCTGTCTGCGTTGTGCCAGTTCCGTGATCACGTCGTTGATGTCGTCCTGGGTGAATTCACGCTGCTTCTTCGTGCCCTGCGCGCGTTCCGTTGCCCGAACCGGTTGTCCCTGATTCGTGCGCGCAGGGGAGCCGGAGATGCGCCGGTTGTCGCGTTGCGCCTGGATTGCCTGCGCGACCTGCAGCACGTGACTCAGGCGTTTATGTTCAATGACTGCACCCTGATCAATCTCGGCCAGCCGGTCGTATTGCCGGCTCGGCAATACCCGACCATCGGCGCGGATCTCGATGCGTCCGTCCGGGTACTCCCACACGTCGATGTAGCGGTGGATCAGCTTCCGGTTCTCCGGCGTGTCCTCCAGCAGGTACATCACCCGGTCGTACTGCACCGTCAGCGACTTCGTCACGCGCCGCGTCTCGCGCCACGTCATCAGCAGGTCGAGATTCTCGTCAGCCCGCAGCGGCCGGTGCGCGTCGAAATCGCTTTTAGGCGGCTTTGCGAAGCGCACGTTATAGGCCGCGATGAAGGAGGGCGCATACGCATTGCCCTGCGCCACCGTACTGATGCCACGCAGCCTCAGCTCCTTCACCAGCCGGTCCTGCAGCGTCAGGTGGGCGCGCTCGACGCGGCCCTTGGCTGAACTGCTGTTCGCACAGAACGTGTCGATGTTCAGCTCGTACATCGCCCGGCCGAAATGTGTCACGCTGCTGCCGGTTTCATGGGCTTTGCCACTGCGAAACACGCTCGCCTTGTCGCTGTAGAACGCCACCGGCTTGCCGTGGCATTCGATGTACGCACGCGTCGCCTCGAAATAGCTGAAGGTCGATTCGCTCGCCGTGAAGTGCAGATGCATCAGCCGGCTGGTCGCATCGTCGACGTACACCAGCAGCGTGCAGGCTGGCGCCCGTTCCTCGAACCAGCGATGATCGCTGCCGTCGATCTGCACCAGTTCGCCCAGACACGCACGACGGGCCCGCGGCTGGTAGATCTTCGGCGGTCGCTGCCGGCGCGGCACCCATAGACCCGCATCCGTCATCAGCCGCCTGACCGTCTCCTTGGCGAGCCGGATGCCGTGGCACTCCCAGAGCTTCTCGCAGGCCAGCGTCGGCCCGAAATCGGCATAGCAATCACGGATGATCGAGAGCGCCCGATCGGCCTTCACAGAATCCAGACGGTTGTTGCTGGGCTTCGAGCACCGGCGCGATACCAGACCACCCGGACCGTGTTCGCGCAGTCGCGCAACGAGGCGCCGGATCTGTCGCGTGGTCAGCCTGAGCCGTTCCGCCGCCCGCCACGGCTTGAGCCTGCCGTCGGCAACATCCTGAATGACCTTGAACCTGTCCAGTTCGCGCATCGTCATCGTTATCCGTTCGGTCGCAGCCATCCATGCCTCCAGTGCCGGGGTACCGGCCGCTGGTCAGCATACGCACCGCGAAAGCGGACATTTGAACCTAGCTAGAAGCGGACATTACAACTTAGCCTCTACATTCGAAATGTTGATAAATTATGTTATGTCAAATCGAATAGGCAAGCTACCCCTCCTTTCAGCCTTCGTTGGTTTGCATAAAACTGTTCCCGCCTCTCGCAGAAATCTGTTTCTAGCCGCTGGACGTGAAACAAGCGCCGTGTGATACCGCGGACCCGGTCTCCCCCTATGCCGTGACCAATCTGAGGTTCTCCGAAAGAGCCAGCGTGTTTGCCGATGCCAAGATGACGACAGCGCTGCTCGACCGTCTCACATCCTTGTCACATTGAAGAAACAGGCGACGATAGCTATCGTTTCGGAAACAGCACACGCAACCAAAAAACGAGATAAAGAAGGCTAGGATACGCACCGAATAACCGCAAAGCTGGTCCAACGGGTGGGTCAGAATTCAATGCAAATCGTGGGTCAGGATTCCGTGCAAATCAACACCCTACGGTTCGAGCGGCCCTGACTCACCGATCGTAATGAAACTTGCCCAGTAGTAGGGATGGCTACGTTTCGGATCCTGAAGCATGGCCAGTTGCGCCGCGCGCAGCGCCGCCGATCGGCCCATTCCAGCCGACAGTCGACTGTAGTACAACGCGGCCGTCGCGCCGCTCGACCAGCGTGAGGAATAGCTGACGAGCCACCGATCGGCATTCGGGCGCAAGTGCGTCGAAGTTCTCTGACGCATGATTGTCGATTGCGAAAGCGAGCTTGGGGGTCGGCGCGATTTCCTGCGTGTCGCCTGCGTTCGAGTCCGCCCGGCGAGGCGGGGCGCACACCACCTCGAAGTCGCCCTCCTCGATTCGTTGACGGCCGTTCGCGTGGGCCCGATTCCACATCCGGAGCAGGGCGTGCTCCAGGATTGGCAACTCGTCCTCGCCGCCGAGTGTGTTGATGAGCTTGCTGACCAATACGGGATCGATCTCGCCGCCCGCGAGCGCCAACGGAGAAGCGATCACCGACTTGAGCTGTTCAGGGCCGAGCCGCGGAGTGAGATAGATCCCGCTGTTGATTGCCTCCGGCAAACCGAAAAACGCGACGCAGTTACCCAGAAAATCGGAGCGCATCGTCACCACGACGTAAATCGGGACGTCTTCCGATGCCGATCGCAGCAAAAGCTTGATAAAGGCCTCCGCCTCGTCGACGTTTTTTTGACGATAGCGAAAGATCTCTTCGAACTGGTCGACCACCAGCAGCAGCGCCTGTCCGGCGAAACGGTCCGACCTCTTGAAATAAAGCTCGGTCAAAGCGAGCGGACTCGACGCCAGCGTTGCACTCAGTGACGACACCGACATCGCGCGGTCGTCGTCGTCGACCCAGCGCTCGTCCTCGGTGAGCGCGAGAGCAAGATGAGCGAGCGGCGCGTTGCCCGGATTGATGACGCACACGTTCCAGTTGTGTCCGGCAGAGGCGAACGCTCCGCGGTGGAGTGCCGGGATAAGCCCGGCGCGCACCAGCGAAGACTTCCCAGTGCCTGACGCGCCAAGCACCGAAATGAAGCGCTGCCGGTTCTGCAGTTTGAGGAGCAGTTCGCGCACGTGTCCGTCACGGCCGAAGAACAGCGGCTCTGTTGCAAATAGAGTCGGCGAATCGGTTAGAGTTGTCGGAGAAAAACGAACTGATGACCCGCGATGAGCAAGCTGAAGAGTCTGGAGGAGTTGTTCGGTGGACGTCATTTTGATCGGGAGATCATCATTCTGTGCGTTCGCTGGTATCTGCGCTACAAGCTCAGCCTGCGCGATCTGGTCGAGATGATGGCCGAACGGGGATTATCGCTGGCCCACACGACGATCCTGCGCTGGGTGAGACGTTATACGCCCGAGTTCGTCAAACGCTGGAACCGCTTTGCTACGCCAGCCGGTCGCTCGTGGCGCGTCGACGAAACCTACATGAAGATTCGCGGCAAATGGGTCTACCTGTACCGGGCGGTGGATCGGGCTGGCCAGACTGTGGACTTCATGCTCAGGGCGAAGCGCGACGTGGCCGCGGCCAAAGCCTTTTTCAGCAAGGCTATCAGGCATCAGGGCCAGTCGCCGGAGACCATCACGCTCGATGGCTACGCTGCCTCGCACCGCGCGGTGCGCGAGATGAAAGCCGATGGTCTGCTGCCTGAAGACACGAAGGTCCGGTCCTCAAAATATCTGAACAACGTGATCGAACAGGATCATCACCACATCAAGTCCAGAACGAACGTGATGCTTGGATTCAAGCGGTTCAGGAGCGCCGCGACGACAATATCGGGTGTCGAATTGACGCATCGCATTCGCAAGGGCCAGTTCGATCTCACGGAGCTCAGCCTCAAGGAGGCCGCTGCGCCCGCCGTATGGAATGCGGTCCTGTCCACTCGATAAGTTATCCTGCCTATAGGCCACTTCTCAACCCGCTTTTCCTATTTGCACCAGAACCCCTTCGACGACCTGCCGCATCAGGTTGCCCGCAGCAGGCAGCTTGCCGGTCAGCAGCAGTTTGGTCGATACCACGAGGTCATCGAGCACGCCAAACACGAACGCCGCGACGAGCGCGGTGCGCCGCGTCATTGCTGCCGTGCACGCGCCGCGAGCAGGCGCACGATCGTGATCGGGCGGCTGCTGCCCGCGGTGGTCTCGAAGTCGAGCGCCTCGTCCACCGCGTCGACGAGCAATACCTGGGGCGCAGCTGGTGGGGTGATCGCGTTGAGCGGGCCAATGACCGCGCGCTCGAACGCACTCGCGGGATCCAGCTGCACGTCGTCGAGCCAGTGGCGCGCGTCCGGATCGGCTTCGACGGCCGACCTGTATTCCGGCAAGGAGGCAGCGAGTTGCGCGGCCACGCTGCGGACGAATGTTGCCGGATTGAACGTTTCTATCGTGTCGTGATGGCAGAAGTGGTGGGCCGCGACCTGAAGGCCGTGAACATTGTGCGTGAGTTCGGCCATGAAAGCCGACTTGCCGACGCCGAAGTCGGCGCAGACCAGCAGCGCCTGCGCGCCGTGATCGTCCTCGTACCATCCGCGCACCGCGTCGAACAGCCAGTCGCGTCCAATAAAGGCAGAGCGCTTTTCAGCAATGTAACCCGTGAAGTCCCAGGGTCGCGGCCACTGGAAGGACGCTGGCTGCGCCGCCGGATAGTGATGGTGGTGGTATTCGACAGACGCTGTGGCGCCAGGACCGTACGCCTGCGCGATGCCCTCGCCCTGAGCGGACTGCGACCCACTGTAGGGCTCACTCATCTTTCGCAGGGGATGGACCGTCGAAGGTCACGCTCGCGTTGCTGCCATCACTAGCCTGCGCGATGCCAGTGCCACGAGCGATCTGTACGTTGTGCTTTGCTCCGGGTATTGCCTTGATCTGGTCGAGGAGCGCCTGGGCGGCCGCGAGGAGTTCCGGGTCGCTCCCCGCGTTCACCGCTTGCAGTTCGTCTCCCACGGTTTGCCGGCGCCCCGCGGCGTCCGGCTTCTTCTCGAGTTTGTCGACTGCGTCTGCGACGTCACTGTCGCTGCCAAACTTTTTCTTCAGCAACGCCTTCAGGCCATCGTAGCCATCGACGAGGGCCTTTTTGGCAACATCGCCGGCCGCGCTGCTCGCCCCCGCCTCTACTGCGGCGATGATAGCCAAGGTCACAGGATCCATTTCTAGGTACCTCCGGGAATCGACGGTGAGCGCGATGCTCGGCAAACCCTGCATAGAAAACGGTACTGCCCTGGAATTCAGAATAGTTGAGCATTTCCGGTTTGGAGGCGTTTTTCGGCTTACCGCCGGGCTTATGGCCGGACCCGCCTCTATCCCGCAGCCGGAAGGGTTGCGAGTCATGCGTGCAGCTGGGCCGTTGTGGAGACAGGACGGGCGAAACCGGGTTTTCACAACAATTTCTGTTATTGCATTGCGAAAGAGCGTGCGGCGGCTCCTTCCGCAACATTTAGATCCGCCGGCCCCGGGCTGCCCCGTGTGCTACTTGGGAAAAGTTTCAGCGGTGTCAACCTTCAGGAAGTGAACGCGTCCGCTCGCGTCGCCTGCTGCGAGAACTCTTGCGCGTGTTGCGAAGGCAAGCGCCTGAACCTCGCCGTCAGCGACAAACCGTACCTCCGCCGTCCAGTGGCCGTCACGCACCCGCCAGACCCGGATCGTTCTGTCCGACGATCCCGACGTTAGCTGTCCGTCGGCCAGTACCGCGAGCGCGCCTATCGAGTGGGAGTGGCCCTGAAGCGTTGCTTCGCACGCGCCGTTCGCCGGCTTCCACAGCCTGATCGTTTCATCCCACGACCCCGACGCGAGCCGCCCGTCGGCCAGCAGCATGAGCGCGAACACCGGACCCGTGTGTCCTTCGAGCGTCGCCTCGCACACCCCACTCGTCAGGTTCCATAGCCTGACCGTGCGGTCCTGTGATCCCGATGCGAGCCGCCCGTCAGTCAGTACCGCAAGCGCAGTTACGTTTTCCGTATGTCCTTCGAGAGTCGCTTCGCACGCGCCACTCGTCAGATTCCACAGTCTGATCGTCGTGTCCGACGAGCTGGATGCGAGCCGGCCGTCGGCGAGCACCCCCAGTGCGGAAACTTCCCCCGTGTGTCCTTTGAGTGTCACCTCGCAAGTGCCGCTGGTCGGGTCCCACAGCCTGATCGTTGTATCCGCCGACCCTGACGCGAGCCGCCCGTCGGCTAACACCGCGAGACCATTTACCGCACTCGCGTGTCCTTCAAGCACTGCCTCGCAGACACCGCTTGCCAGGTTCCATAACCTGATCGTGCTGTCCCGCGATCCCGAAGCAAGCCTTCCGTCAGCTAGTACCACGAGTGCGGTTACCTCGGAGGCGTGCCCTTCGTGCCTCGCCTCGAACGCGCCGCTCGGCGGCTGCCACAGCCGGATCGTGGTGTCCGACGATGTTGACGCGAGTTGTCCGTTGGACAGCGCCACGAGTCGGGTTATCGAGCCCGAGTGTCCTTCGAGCGTCGCTTCGCACGCGCCGCTCGAAGGGTTCCACAGCATGATGGTGGTATCCCACGATCCTGACGCAAGTCGCCCATCGGTCAGCACCGCGAGCGCGGACACCAGGTCCGTGTGCCCCTCGAGCTGTGCCTCGCACATACCGCTGGCAGGATTCCACAGCCTGAGCGTCTTGTCCCCTGCCCCGGATGCAAGCCTCCCGTCGGTCAGCACCGCGAGTGAACGCACCGGGCCCAGGTGCCCTTTAAGTGTCGCCTCGCACGCGCCGGTGGTCGGATTCCACAGCCTGATCGTGCGGTCGTACGACCCCGACGCCAGTCGCCCGTCGGCCAGTTCCACGAGCGCGAATATGGGTCCGGTGTGCCCTGCGAGCGTCGCCTCGCACGCGCCGCTCACCGGGTCCCACAACCTGATCGTGGTGTCCGACGACCCTGACGCGAGCCGCCCGTCGGACAGCTCCACGACGGCGAATACATCAAATTTGTGTCCTATGAGCGTCATGTCGCACTCGCCGGTCGCCAGATTCCACAGGCTGATCGTGCAGTCAGAGGATCCCGCTGCGAGCCGCCCGTCGGGCAGCGGCGCTAGCGCATATACCATTACCATGTGTCTCTTCAGGGTCGCCTCACAAATGCCGCTTTCCGGGTTCCACAGCCTGACCGTTTCGTCCCCCGACGCGAGCCGCCCGTCGGACAGCACCGCAAGCGCGGATATCGTTCCTCTGCCTCCTTGGAGCGTACGTAGCAATGCTTCGACGGATCGCAAGCTGTCGGTCAGAGGCCGCCACCCCCCTTGGAGGGTGGGCAGCCCGGCCACCTGCGCGCACAGGTCCTGGATCTCGGGCTCGGCCTGAGACAGCAGGCGCCCCAGAATCTGTGAGGCAAGCAGGTCAGCCCCTGACCAGTCACAGTCGTCGTGTCCGAGCACGTGGGCGCTATGCCGAAGCGCTCGAACCAGCGCTGTGAGCGCGGGTGTCCCGTCGACCTCCGCGAAGTCAATCAGCAATGCATTGACCCCGCCTGCGCGCAAGCGGGCATTAAGCCAACGGAAGTCGAGCAACAACCTGCCGAATTGAACCTTGCGCTCCTGCGGGCTCAGGTACACGCCAAGATGCCGCGCCAGATACACCGATTCATGCGCGCGGCCTGCGGCAAGCTCGCGCCGCGCCCAATCGACAATGCGCAATTCGGCGTCTCCCGGCGCAATGGAAAACCTCCTTGCACGAGGAAAACCGTCTTCGTTTTCCTCACTAAGCCATTGCGCGAGAGACAGATGGTCGAAGGCGTAGCGCTTCGCGCGTACCTTGAGGAAGTCCTCGAGCCTCCCGAGCATTGTGGCGATCTGCGCCTCGCTGGTGCGCCGGATTGCCGCCAGTTCTGCCCGCGACAGCGGCTCACGCTGGACACAGAGCACCCCCAGCAGCGCGGCGACCGGCGCGTAGTCTTCGCGTTCCGGAAAGCGCCGCTCGAAAGCGTCGAGATAGAACCCGTCCATGCCGGGGGGCAGGTCATTGACGCGATCAAGGGGCAGCGTGCCTGACTCGACGTCGTTGAGGACCCTGACGGCGTAAAGGACTTTGCCGCCACTCAGCCCGGGCCCCGACAGCAACGCCGCGATCTCGCCGGCGCTCGTGTCGCCTTGTTTCAGCACACGCGCCAGTGGCTCACGCGCGCAACGAGCGGCCACGTAGCGGCGGATATCGTCGAGGTTGCGGGCATCCTCGCCGTCCAGCTTCTCGCACCGGAACGCGCTCTGGACCGACTGAAGGACTTCCTGAACCCGTCGGCTCGTGGCGAGAATTCGCAGCCATGTGGGCAGCCGTCGTGCACGGGCTGCGAGGAGGCGCACAATCGTCGCCGGACGGCTGCCGGCCGCGACGGACTCGAAGTCCAGCGCCTCGTCCAGTGCGTCGACGAGCAACACATAAGGCGCAGCTGGAGAGTCGATCACATTCAGAGGCCCGATGACCGCACGCTCGAATGCACTCGCCGGATCCAGTTGCACGTCGTCGAGCCAGCGGCGCGCGTCCGGATCGGCTTCGACGGCGGACCGGTAGGCCGGCAGGGAGGCGGCGAGTTGTGCCGCCACGCTTCGCACAAACGTCGCCGGATTGAGCGTTTCAATCGTGTCATGATGGCAGAAGTGGTACGCAACGATCGGAAGGCCGTGCGCATCGGACGTGAGCTCGGCCATGAAGGCCGACTTGCCGACGCCGAAGTCCGCGCATATCAGCAGCGCCTGTGCGGCGTGATCATCCTCGTACCATTTGCGAACTTCGTCGAACAGCCAGTCACGGCCGGTGAAGTCGTGGCGCTTTTCGTTGATGTAGCCGGAAAAATCCCAAGGCCGCGGCCAGTTCCAAGATACCGGCGGCGCCGCAGGATAGTGATGCTGGTGCTGATGGATTTCGACCGACGCCCTGGCGCCAGGACCGTACGCCTGCGCGATGCCCTCGCCCTGTGCGGACTGCCGCCCGTTGTCCCGATCAGTCATTTTTCGGAGGCGGTGGCGAACCGTGGAAAATGACGCTCGCGGGCCTGGCATCACTGGCCTGCGCGATGCCAGTGCCATGAGCGACCTGCACGTTGTGCTTTGCTCCTCGCATTGCCTTGATCTGGTCGAAGAGCGCCTGAGCCGGCGCGAGCAGTTCCGGGTCAGCGCCGGCTTTCACCGCCACGATTTCGTCTTCCACGGTTTGCCTGCGCCCTTTTGGGTCAGACTGCTTCTCGAGCCTGTCGACTGCGTCTGCGACGTCACTTTCGTTGCCAAACTTTTTCTTCAGCAACGCCTTCAATCCATCGTAGCAATCGACAAGCGTCTTTTTGGCGACATCCCCGGCCGCACGGTTCGCCCCTGCCTCTACTGCGGCGATGATAGCCGTGGTCACGGGATCCATTTTCTCAGTACCTCCGGGAATCGAGAGTGATGGGCAAACCCTGCATACAGAACGGCATGACCCGCACTTAATTCAGATTAATTGACCATTTCCGGTTCGAAGGTGTTATTTCAGTTTGACGCTGGTTGGTGACCGAACTCACATCTATCGCGCAGCCGGACGGGTTGTAGAACGTGCGTGCAATTCGGCCGTTGCGGGAACGTGGGGAGATCCATCACTATAGAACGTGAATACGCACGCGGTTGTCACGAATATTGGCAGGCCGCTATAGATTTTCAAAACCGGCTCGCTATGCAGATCACGGAAGAGGTCGAGGATGTCCAGTCCGAATAATTGGCGTGGCACCTTGAAGACCACAGCTTGGAGGTTGCGCGTTGATCCGGCAGCTCGGGGGCAAGCCTCGCAGTTGCTGAAAACGTTGCGCAATGTCCTGGGCCATCGCCCGCGTGGTTCCAGTCAAGAACAAGATAGCGACTCGGTCGTTGTTTGAAGGACCATTGCTTACAGTGGCCCAAAGATCAACGCTGCTTCGCGAATCGAATGGCCGATCGCTGGGGCGGAGCTGACGTTTGAGTGTCCGACCGACTCCATGCGTGAACGGCCGCTCGTGTTAAGCGTTGTTCGACGCCTGCCCATGTCTGCCGGCGCGTGAGCACACGACGACGCATGGGGGCAGGCGTTGGACAACGCTTAACAAAATCGGTCCTATGGCCACACCGGTCCTTCATGCATTTATTCGGACTCTTCAAGGGGGGCGCCAAGTAACCGTGTTTTGCGAAATCAGGGAAATCACGTAACCGTCCGACCGTGACCGTATAGACGCCCGATGAAGGCGACGCCATGCTTTGCCGGGGCACATATGTCACTGTGCCCATAAAGGAAATCATGGACACAGTGACTGAATTCACAGAAATCAAAGGCGCCCGCAAGTATCGCCGGCGTACCGTGGACGAGAAACGCCAGATCGTCGAAGAGACGTTATCCAGTGGACGTTCGGTGGCGGAGATTGCACGCAGTCACGAAGTGAACGCGAATCAGCTGTTCGACTGGCGCAAGCAGTATCTGGATGGACGACTTGGCGTGAACGGTCGCGAATGCGCCTTGCTGCCGGTCACCGTAAACGGGGTCAACGATAGCAGCGCCGCCGAAACGGTGGCATGTCCGCCTGCGGCAGCGGCGCCTGGCATAATCCGGATCCAGTTGCCACGAGGCGAGGTACACGTTGAAGGGAGCGTCGATCCCGACACGCTGCGCGTGGTGATCCAGTGCCTGAGCCGATGATTGGTCCGCTGGCAAACACGCGCATCTGGGTTGCCGCTGGATTCACGGATATGCGTTGTGGCTTCGACGGCCTTGCCGCGAAGGTACAGACCGTACTGGCGAAGGATCCATTCTTATGTGACGCGCAAGAATATGTGGCGGGAAATGCGATGAGCGTCGTTCCACGATCAGCGGATGCACTTTGGCGCCACATAACAATCATATCCGCTCAAGCAATCGCAGTACCGCGTCCTTCGGCTTGAAACGAGCGCCGGTGGCGGCGAAGATGCCGGCCTTATCCAGTCCGGCTCGCATCATCTCTACGTCAGCTTCGGCATATCGATGAGTTGTCGCGACCTGCGCATGCCCAAGCCACGCCTGAATTGTGAGCAGATCTACACCCGACTGCAATGACGTTGTCGGAGCAACTGTCAGTCGACCGTCGAGTTACTACCGCGTGACCGCAAATTCCGGGCGTACCCTACCTGCGCGAGCAAGCCCCATCATGTCACGCGCTTCGGCAGGCGTCGCCGGCTCGTATCCCATCTCCCGGACAAGGCGCACCACTCGCTCCGTCAACTGTACGTTCGTCGCCAGTTCACCCGGACCGTAGTAAAGGTTGTCTTCGAGTCCCACCCGGACGTGGCCGCCCAGCAGCAGCGAATTCATCGCCGAGGGCAACTGGGCGGGTCCAATACCGCTAACGCAAAAGATGCTGCCTTTGGGGAGCAGGTCTACCATTGACTGCAACACACGGGGCGTGTACGGCATGGCATTCTGAAAACCTTTATGTACCCCTAGCACGAGGTTGATGAAAAAAGGCTCTTCGTCGAAACCTGCCGCCGTCAAGGTCGCCACATCCTGAACGATATGCGTGGGACTGAAAACTTCCCACTCCGGTTTGATGCCGCGCTTTTTCATCTCCTGGGCCAGATACTTTGAGCGCTCCGGTGAGGTGTGC
Source organism: Paraburkholderia dipogonis (assembly GCF_046027395.1). GTDB lineage: Bacteria > Pseudomonadota > Gammaproteobacteria > Burkholderiales > Burkholderiaceae > Paraburkholderia > Paraburkholderia dipogonis_A. The sequence goes on from NZ_JAQQEG010000012.1 coordinate 54,000, forward strand.
ATCAGCAACTCCTTGCCGCCGAACGTCGCGATGATCGTCGTCGCATCGAGTGTGCACATCTCCGCGCCGGCGTCCATGCCTTTCAGGCGTTCTTCCCACAAGATTTCCCAGTATCCGTTCGGTGCCTCGCCGATCATGTCGCCATGCACACCACCACCCGTCGAATTGTTGATGACGATGTCGCATTTGTCGCGGATGCGGCGATTGATGTCGTGATAGATCGCCGCATCGCAGGTCGCGCCATCGTCTCGGCGGCGTGCATGCACGGCCGCCACGCTGGCGCCTTCGTTGTAGCAGTCGTAGACGTCCTGAGCGATCTCGTCGGGCTGCGTTGGCAGATGTGGATTTTGCGATTTGTGCGCCATGCCGCCGGTCGGGGCGATGGTTACGATCACCTTCTGCTTGCTCACGCTTATCTCCTTGTTTTTTTGGTTGTGGCAATAACGATTGCCTTCACGCTTCCGTGTAGTCGCACACAGCCCATTCGAAGTACGTTCGAAGTTCCGCCGCGAGCGCAACGTGGGCGGGGTGCTGCAAAAAACGCTGAACGGCCGCCCGATCGTCGAACGCCGATTCCAGAACGTAGTCCCAGCAGATGGGCCGGTCCAGTTCGTTTGCCGACAGTCGCCACGTCCGCGCAAAATCGATCTGTCCACTCAAGCCGCGCATCCGCTCGACCAGAGAAGCTTCGATTTCGCGTTGCGCTGCGATGTCCCGCAAGCGGCGGAACATCACGAGATGTCTGATCATCGTGCAGCTCTCAAGGACGCACGACATCGAGCAGCGCCATCTTGCCGCTCTCGAAGCGATACAGTGCAAGCTGCGGATCGGCGACATCGCCATTCGTGTCGAAGCGGATCGTACCAATCAGGCCCGCATAGTTCGTGGAGGGTAACTCGGCCAGTATCTTGCGATGATCGGTGGAGTTTGCACGCTTCATCGCATCGACGATCACCATCACCGCATCGTACGCATATGGCGCATAGATCAACACGGGGACGCCAAAGCGCTTCTGATAGGCATCGGAAAATGCCGCGCCCCGTGCCATCCGTGATGTCGGTTGTCCTGCAACCGAGCAGACGACGTTCTCTGCTGCCACACCTGCCAGTTTCGCCATCTCGTCGGAGCACAGACCATCGGCGCCAAGCACGCGCGCATTCACCTGCAACTGACGCGCCTGACTGGCGAACGGACCGCCGGTCGCATCGAAGCCGCCGTAGAACACCGCGTCCGGACGCTCGGCCTTGATTTTCGTCAGAATCGCCTTGAAGTCGACCGCCTTGTCAGTGGTTTTTTCGTGCGACAGCACTTCGCCGCCATTGGCGCGTACCGTCTTCTCGAACTGATCGGCAAGTCCCTGGCCGTATTGCGTCGCGTCGTCGACGACCACGAAGCGCTTCGCCTTCAGCGTGCGCATCGCGTAGTTCGCCAGCACCGGTGCCTGCAGCGCGTCGGTGGCGACCAACCGGTAAGTCGTGTTGTAGCCCTGCAGCGTGAACTGTGGATTGGTCGCGTTTGGCGAAATCTGCGCAATCTGCGCGTCGTGATAGATACGCGACGCGACAATAGAAACGCCTGAGTTGAGATGGCCGACCACGGCCACCACGCCATCGTCAACCAGGCGCTGTGCGACCTGGGTACCGAGCCGTGGATCGCCGCCATCGTCCTGCGCATCCAGTTCGAGGCGGATCTTCTTGCCATCGATCACAAGTCCGGCGCGGTTCACGTCCTCGACCGCGAGCCGCGCGCCGTTCTCGTTTTCCTTGCCGAAGTGCGCAATGGGACCGCTTGTCGGCGCCGCACTGCCGATCTTCACCACGGTCTCATCCTGCGCCGCGGCCAATGAGGCCACGCCGAGCAGGCATGCGGCCAATGAAACGTACCTGACTTTCATGCAATTCCTTTTCGGTAGAGCGCGAGCGCCGCAACGCTATTTGACGAGATACTTCGCAACGATCTCTTCGTTCGGCACCACGCCGATGCCGGGCTCTTCCGGCAAAAGCGCATAGCCGTCCACGATGCGGACCGGATTGCGCGCGAGACTGCTGGTCAACTCGCTCGGCTCGACGCAATACTCCATGACCAGTGCGTTCGGAATCGCACACAGGAAATGCAGCGACGCGGCACTGTTGAAGTCAGTCGTGAAATTGTGGTTACAGACCTTACGGCCCTTCACATGCGCGTACGCGGCGATCTGCATCGCCTGGGTCAGCCCCACGCGTGTGATGTCGATCTGCACGATGTCGACACCGCCTTCATCGATCAGCCGCTGATACTCGGATACGGTGCATTGCTGTTCGCCCGCCGCTATGTGCTGGCTGGTCGCGGCCGACACGCGGCCGTAGCCGACGTAGTCTTCCGGGCGCAGCGGTTCTTCAATCCAGAACAAACGGTACGGTTCGAATAGTTGTGCACGGCGGATCGCGGTCTTTGCGTCCCACGCCTGCCCCACGTCGAGCATGAAATCGTTGCGCTCGCCGATCGCACGGCGTACGCCTTCCACATAACGCAAGTCGGCGGCCTCGTCGAGGCCGAAGGGCGGCCAGCCAAATTTCACGCCTGTGTGCCCTTCGTCGATGGCACGCTTCGCGCGCTCGACCGTCTTTTCCACGGTTTCCTGAAAGAGGTTCGACGAATACACCCGCATGCGTTCTCGCAGCGCGCCGCCCAACAGGGTGACGACCGGCACGTTGAACGCCTTGCCCTTGATGTCCCACAGCGCGATGTCGACGCCGGCCATCGCCTGGATCACGGCGCCCGCCCGGCCGTAGTACAACGTTGACGCGTGCATCTTTTCCCACAGGCGCGTCGTATCAAGCGGGTCCTCGCCGATCAGCAACGCGCGCAGACCGATTACCTGACTATGCGACATCGGTGCCTCGATGATCGCCTTGACGACTGACGGACAACTGTCCACTTCGCCCCATCCGACGATGCCGGAATCGGTGGTGATCTTGATGAGCAATGCGTCTTGCGAGCTGTCGGGACGCGCGCTGATCTCGGGCAACGCGAGCCACAGCGCTTCGACGTTAGTGATTTTCATGATGAGGGTGTAAAAAAGAGAATGGACCTGACTCAGAACAGCGTACGGAGACCGAGCGTGGCGCCCGTTTGCGAAGCTCGTCCGCCGAAGCTGCCAACAGGGTTGTTGGGATCGGTCACCGACGCGCCGTTCAACACGTTGCGGTCGAGTTCGGCGTAAATGTCGGTCCGCTTGGACAGGCGGTAATCGATCAACGCGACGAGGGTCTTGATCTTGCCGCCCGCATCGCCCGCCACACCGGCGACGTTATCCAGCATCAGACTCGCACCGACGCTCAAGGCGGGCGTGACGCGGTAATTGGCGCCAATTTCCGCGTAGGAATCGCGCCGGCTTGCTGTTTGTTTGTTCACGCCCGCTGCCGTGTTGGCGTTCGAGAGAATGCTCGTGTTGGCCAACGCGGAACCCGAAGCCGTACCAACCGTGAAGCCGGCGTCGCGTTTCGAATAGATATAGAGCCCGTAAAGCGTGACCGGACCCAGCGAGTAGTTGGCGCCGCCGCCAAACACGTTGGCATGACGATCCGCCGCGTCGCTTGAGCGCTGCGCCACCGCGCCGACGGCAAGTCCGCTCCCGTTATAAGTGAGCGCGATGGCATCGGTCGAGCCCGCCTGAAAGTCGCCTGCCTGGCCGCCAAACGAGTGCTGCAGTTGCAGCCCGAACCCGGCACGCGAAAAGGAATACTTGGCCGAGTTGTCGAGGCGCACGCCGAAGAAGCGTGTTTCCCAAGCCTCTTGCAGGTAGTTCGGGAAGTTGAACGCATCGTAGTTCGAAAGCTGCCAGAACGGAATGCTGTAAATACGCCCCGCCTGGAGCATGCCGTAGGTCGGGTTGTCGATCCCCACCCATGCCTGCCGGCCGAACAATTGCCCTTGCTGATCGAACGCACCCGTGGTTGGAATGAAGCCGTCCTCCAGCACGAACCTGACTGCCGTGCCGTTGCCGATGTCCTCACTGCCCTTCAGGCCGAAGCGGCTCCCCATGAGCGCGCCCGAACCGAGTCCCCAAGTGGTCGCATTTTTACTCGTCGCCGCATTGGTCGTATAGCGCAGGCCGGTATCGATCGCGCCGTATAGCGTCACCGACGATTGCGCGCTTGCGGCTCCGCAAACAAGCATTCCCGTTGCCAAGGTAATGGTTTTGATTTTCATGTCTTCGCCTGCATAAATGGTTCGGATGTGTTTTTTAGTTTGGGCAATCGTTGACGTGCGTGATGCCGGTCGGATCGGCACGGAGAACCGGAGAGGCGACCGTTCTTTCGGCCGGCAGGGTAGCGGCCGGCGGGTACTTGCCGCATTGGGCACGGCAGGTGATTAACGCCACGAGGCTGACAAGCGCGCCGAACCCGACGTAGTAGGCAGGCGCGAGGTTATCGCCCGTCTTGCCAATCAGCCATGTCACGATGAACGGTGCGAAACCGCCGAAGATCGTCACTGCAAGGCTGTAGCTGACCGACAGACCGGTCGTCCGGGAGCGGGTTGGGAACAGGCGGCCCATCAACGCCGGCACCGGCGCGAAGTAAGCGGCGAGTCCAATGCCGAGCACGAACTGCATCGCGACGAGACGCATGACGCTGGGCGTCGCGTCGATATACACCAGCGCCGGATACATGCCGAGGCCAACGATGAGCGCGCCCGGCACCATGACACGCGCGGCGCCGATCCGATCCGACAGCGCCCCGAAATATGGCGACAGCACGAACTGCACGGTACCGGCTGCCATCACGGAGTAGTAAGCGAGCGACGGCGTGAGATGGAGCTGGCGAATCGCATAGGTCGGCATGTACAGCAGCAGCACGTAGGAGCCGATAGTCGACAGCACGATCAGGCCGGTTGCCGGCAAGAGTCCTGCGAGGCCGCGCCAACGTGACGGAGTTGCACTGGCGCAGACATCGGCGGTGATGAGCTTTTGCACCTCGGCGACAAACTGGGGCGTTTCGTCGACCTTGCGTCGAATGTAGAAGCCGACCGGGCCGATCAGCGCGCCGAAGAAAAACGGCACCCGCCAGCCCCACGACAGTTGTGCATCCGCGGGCAAGAGCGCCACCATCAGACCGAACAGAGCGGCCAGCAGCGCAGTCAACCCTTGGCTTGCCACCTGCCAACTCGCGTAGAAACCGCGTTCGCGCTCGGGCGTGTGTTCGAGCAGGAACGTGGTGGAACTGCCAAATTCGCCGCCCGCCGAGAAGCCCTGGATCACCCGCGAGATCACGATCAGCACGGGTGCCCACGGGCCAATCGACGCATACGTCGGCGCGAAACCGATGGTCAGCGTTCCGGCCGTCATCATCAGCATCGACAGCGACAGCGCTGCCTTGCGGCCAGCGCGGTCGGCGTACATGCCAAGCACGATGGCACCGATCGGCCGGACGAAAAACGACACGCCGAAGGTCGCCACAGTCATCAGCAGTGACGTGAATTCGTCTTTGGCGGGAAAGAAGATCTTCGAGATCGTGATCGCGAAGAAGCCGAACACGATGATGTCGAACCATTCGAGCGCGTTGCCGATCGTGGCAGAGATCACTGCTTTCCTTCGGCGCGCCGCCTGCATGTCGGCGTCGGGAATCAAAGCGTTCATTGTCGAAAGTCCCTTGGTCTTGAGGTCGGATGGCCCGCGTTCAAATGACGACGCGAACCGGTATGGGGAGAAAGTAAAAAGACAAAATAGTGACCGCGATGCGCTTTGCCCATTAGTCGATATTCGCGTGATGAATATCGGCGCGACGCTTTTATCTACGGGCGATTCGAGGCGCCTAGGGCAAACGCCAGGGAGCGCTGCGGCGTCGCGCCTGAACGTCGGCGGCACGAAGACAAAAAAAAGCTGCCCGTAGGCAGCTCGGCTTCGACACAACGGCAAACCGTGTCTCAGGAGGCGCTTGGATAGAGACCGCTTGCCGAGGCTCGCAAACGCGCCAGCGTCGCGAGTAGATCGAGCGTTGGCGTGAGCACGCCACGTTCTCGCGCGAATTGAAGAGGTTGCATCAGGATCGAATCGATTTCGAGCGGGCGGCCTGCTTCGAGGTCCTGAGACATGCTCGCTTTATGCAGCAGCCCGCGCGTCGGCGCGAGGTAGTAATCGGCATCGAGCGGTACCCTGCAGCCCATCGCGTGCGCGAGCGCGATGCCTTCGTTCACCGCTGCACGTAACAGCGTCTCTCCGCCCGGGTCGTCGCAAATTGCCGAGAGCGGCAGGTGCGTCAGCAGCGAGGCCGGTGAACCGGCCAGGTTGCCGATCAGTTTCGTCCATACGTCCATGCGGATGTCGTTCGATACGCGGCACGGCAAACCGCCCGCCTCAAGCGCCTGCGCGATCCGGATCTCCCGCGGTGACGGTTCGTTCGTCGCAAGCCTGCGCGCAGAAGGTTCGCCGATCACGACGTGCGGCTGCGCGCTTAATACCTCGATCACGCCTGGCGCGCTGATCGAACACGCCGTATAAGCGAGCCCGCCTATCGCACGCCTTGGCCCGACCGCGCGCCACAACGCACCATGCGGATCGACAAGCGGCAATTGCCTTTCGTTTGCATCGCCGTTGTGTTGGTGGAAATACCACCATGGCACGCCGTTCGCAACGAACACCACCGTCGTGTCGGGTCCGAGCAGCGGCGTGATGCCCGCAGCCACCGCCGGCAAAGCGGTGGTCTTCACCGCAACGATCACCACATCTTGCGGGCCAAGCTGTTCGGCCCGATCGCTCGCCGTGGGCGTGCAATACAGCTCGCCGTCCGGCAGATTGACCCGCAACCCATCACGCCGAAGTGCCTCGAGATGGCCGCCGCGCGCAATCACCGACACCTGCGCGCCGCCGTACGCGAAGCGCGCCGCCAGATGGCCGCCGACCGCTCCCGCGCCAAATACACAAACCCTCATGCCCGGATCTCCGTCGACAACCATGGCGCGAGACGCACGTGGTCGCGAGTCACCTCGCTGCAGGCCCGCACGCCACACAACGCCATCGCCTGGTCCAGTTCTTCGCGCAATATCGAGAGCGCGCGATCGACGCCGGCTTCGCCGGCGGTTGCGAGCGCGTACACAGCGGCCCGTCCAATCTGTACCGCGCTCGCACCCAGCGCAAGTGCCTTCAGGACATCGCTGCCGCTGCGAACGCCACTGTCGACAAGGACCGACATCTGCCCGCCGACCACATCGACAATCTCCGGCAGGATGTCCAGCGCGGCGATGGCCCCGTCTAGTTGGCGACCGCCGTGATTCGATACCACCAGTCCGTCGACGCCTGCAGCCAGCGCCCGGCTAGCCTGCCGGGGATCAGCCAGTCCCTTGATGACAAGCGCATGCGGCCAGCGGGCCCGCAGACGCTCGACCGTGTGCCAGTCCAGACGCGGGCTGATCGCCGACAGATTGCGCTCGGACACCGTTGCGGCCGGACGGCTCGCCGCGGCCTCCTCCCACATCACGGGCTTCGGTGCCCCGTTGCGCAACATATCGAACATCCAGCGCGGATGCAGCGCCACGTCGAGCACCTTGGCAGGCGTCCAGCGCAACGGCATGGAAAAGCCGTTACGCACGTCGCGCAGCCGCCGGCCGGGCACCGCTGTATCGACGGTCACCTGCAACACGTCGTAGCCTTCGCTGTCGATCTGGTCGAGCCACTTGTCCAGCAGACGTTCATCCGGCGGCACATAGAGCTGGAACCACTTGCGCCCCCCAGCCGCGCGCATGACCTCGCCGCTCGGTATGCTGGTTCCGTTGCTCAGCACGAACGGGATACCGTGCCGGGCCGCGGCGCGCGCCAACGCGATTTCGCCATCCGGCCAGAACGCCGACGCGAGGCCAATCGGTCCGATGACGACCGGCATTGCCTGCTGGCAACCGAACAGGCCAATGCGTGGCGTGCGCACTGAGACATCGACAGGCCCCGATGGAACAAGCCGGACCCGCTCGAAGGCCGCACGGTTCTCGCGCACCGTGCTCTCGCCACCCGCGCCGCCCTCGATGAAGTCGAATACCATGCGCGGCAGCGCGCTACGCGCGGACTCGTGGAAATCCTCGATGCTATGGATGCGCGCGAGCCGGCGCGAGGACGTCGCAAGGGACACTGGCTTTTGCGGTTCACTCGTGATGTGGGCCGACGCCGGGCCGGGCGCAACCGCACTCGTTAAAACCGGTTTGGCGTTATCGCTCATCGCAGCAAACGCTCGCGTTGCAGGTCGCGCTCGAAGTCAGCCAGAGACCGCTCCAGCCGGTTAATCAGTTCATCGATCTGCGGCTCCGTCACGATCAAGGGCGGTGCGATCAGTTGCATGTCGCCGAATTCGCCACGATTGGCGCGCCGGTTGTACAGCGCGATGCCGTGCGCAAGACCGTACTGGGTGAGCCGCGCTGGAGCGTTCATCGCTGCGGGCAATGGCCGTTTGGTCGCCTGATCCGCAACCAGCTCGATCGCCATGAGCAGCCCCTTGCCACGCACGTCGCCAATCAGTCGCGAGCGCGTTTGCAACTCGCGCAACTGTGCATCCAAATAGTCCCCCATTCGCGCGGCGCGCTCGACGAGCCCTTGCTCGACCACTTCGTCGAGCACAGCCACGGCCACCGCGCACGAAAACGGATTGGAGAAATACGTATGGCCATGCACGAAGCCACCTTGAGCCGCAATGGTTTCGACGATGCGATTGGGCGCAAGGACCGCGCCGAACGGCGTGTAGCCGGCGGCCAGACCTTTGGCGAGCGTCACGATATCGGGCCGCGATCCCTGCCAATGTTGGGACGACAGGAACGCGCCGCTGCGGCCCGCGCCGCTCATGATCTCGTCGTGAATCAGCAGTACATCGTAACGATCGCAAATCTCGCGGACCTTCCGGTAATACGACGCCGGCGACACCAGGGCGCCGCTCGACAGTCCACCGATCGGCTCGATGATGAAGGCGAGCACCGTCTGCGGGCCCTCCTCCAGAATCTTCGCTTCTAGCGCCTGTGCACAAGCAGCAACGTGCTCTTCGGCACTGATGCCTGGCGCCAGCCGATAAGTCAGCGGAGCGGGAATTTTCGGCATTGTCCGCAGCATGGGTCCGTAGATCGACTCTGTGAACGAATCGCCGGTGACCGCCATCGCTCCCATCGTCGAGCCGTGGTAGCTCGGATCACGCGCGATGACCTTGAAACGCGTGCCCTCACCGCGCGCGACCGCATATTGGCGCGCGAGCTTGAGTGCCGATTCGTTCGCCTCCGAACCGCCGGAGACGAAAAACGCGCGCTCGAAGCCCTCGCCGGCAAGACCCGTAAGCCGGTCGGCGAGCCGCACGTTGTGCTCGCTCTCGAAGAAGCGTGGGTAGGCGAACGTCACGCGCTGAGCCTGTTCGATCATTGCCGCCACGACACGCGGATTCGAATGACCAAGATTGCTGACCACAGCACCGGAGGTGGCGTCCAAATATGGCTTGCCGGCTTCGTCGTACAGATAGACGCCCTCGCCACGCGCGATGCGCGGCGGTCGTGGCGCGCCCTTCGGCAGGTAAAAGCTCATTACGCTGCCGCCGCTCGGAGTGTCGCCGACCAGGCGCGGCTGAGATTGTTCAGACATGTACGTTGGCCTCGATGGATGCTACTGCGCGCACGTCGTCCGTGCCCGGGTTGGCGCGACGGGAGAAGCGGCTCAGCACGTTGTACAACAGGGTTGAAACGTCGTTGCTATAGCCACGGTGCGACAGTGCACCGCAAAATGTGATTGAGCCGACGGAGAACACGGCGCCGCCGAAGCCCGTTTCGTAGTAGACGATTTCTGAGCGAATCAATGTCTCGGCGGGCGCCCGCGAACGCGTCATCGTGTGTGACAGCAGCGCGTCGAGCGCCGGGCCGAACGCCGCACTATGGCCTTCGGAGCGGGCGAGAATCGTCACATTGGCCGGCGTGCCGTCTGCCGGTGCGGTGGAGTCCAGCTCGAATCCGGCTGCCCCGCCGCCCGACAAGCCGTAGTCACCGAACAATGGTCCTTCAATGCCGTCGAGGATCCAGCCGCCCGGCTGTTTGCGGGCAGCATCCAGCACGCGGTAATGCGCGCCTTCGAACGGACCTTGCGAGGTGAAGCCGATGCCGACCAGTTGCTGCGGCGGGCGCGCGCTGCTGCGCCATAAGCCTCCGTATTCGCCGTCCAGCGCGTGAAAATACTCGCCTGCTTCGGCAGCCCACGCGCGCACGCCCCCTTCCGTGCGGCGCATTTCTATCGCGCCGGGCACGCTCGGCGAGCGGCCGACGCGCCAGTAAAAACCATTGCCGCCGAGATACGCGAGATTGCCGCCGGTGCGCTGATAGCCGGCGAACGCGTCGAGCGTCGCGGCCGTGTGGTATTCCGGATGCGTGCTGGTCAGCACCGTAGCGTACGGTTCGAGAATTGCGGCGCCAAAGCGTTCGAGATCGTCGTCGGTGACGACATCGAAGGCGAAGCCCTGGTGTTCGAGCCAGTCGAGCAGATGAGTATCCGCGATGTAATGACGGCAACCGGAACCGCGCGCGTCGTCGAACGTGATGAAGCCGGGGCGCATCGTCAGCATCGGCCGCAGACGCGACGAAAAGGCGACGCCGCTGCCGTCCGAATGGCGGTTGTAAGTCGACAGGCCGACTTCCGGATGCTCGTCCGGATTGTGAGGATAAGCGCCCCATTGCGCGACCTTGTTGCGCAACGACGCATCGAAGTTGCCGCGCGCGTAATTGGCGTAGGCCTGATAGGTGTAGGTCGCGGCAACGAAGACGATCGAAGCGGTCGGCTTGCCGGGTTCGGGACGCACATAGAACGGCAGATAATCGGTTGCGCCTTCCACGCCTATTTTCATCGCGTAAGCACCGCTTCTCAACGACGGGGGCACCTTGAACGTGAAATCGGTTGCCCAGCCGGCGTCGTGCAGGTCGTCATCATGGAAGTGGATGGCGGCGTAGTGATCCGGCGCGGCGCGCCAGCACGTTTCGCGACCGCTCCACAGGCTGCCGCGTACCGCCCGTGTGGGCAGGTTGATCAACTCGCCGTGCCGCGCGTGCGGTGCGATATCGACAATCTCCAGCGAATCGATGCCGCGCGCGAAGTCCCATGCTGCAAACAGACCAGCATGCTCAAAGTCTGCCGCGCGCGGTGCCGCGGCCGCGCGCGCGTTCGTGGCAAACGCCGGCGGCAGGTTGGCGATGAAGGGTGCTTCTATCTTGCCATTGAAGAAGGCGCGGCGGCCGTCTCCATCCTCCTGCGCGGCGATCAGCAGATCGGCGGCATCGTGCGCGCCGCCGCTTGCCTCCGCTTGCAGCGGCGTTGCAATCGCCTCGTCGAATGCCTGCACGGTGCGGCAAAAGAGCGGCAGCGCAACGCGGCGGTCCACCTCCGCCACCCCGACTTCAATCTGGCCGGCAGCCGGGTCGATAGCGCACCAGATGTCATACCATCTGGCGCCAAGCGCGGCGGGACACTGCAGATGCGTGACGGGCTTGCCAAGACCCCGTCCAAGCCGCATCTCAACGCCGTTCTCGTTGACCAGCAGCGCGAACCCCGTGCCCTTTGCCGCATTCCATTGTGACATCACGCACTGCTCGCCGCGGGCGATGGCGCTCGGCTGGATGCGCGCGCCCACGGTCAGGCCGGCGCCGCCGCCGGCCATTGGCAGCCGCGCGGCGCGGGCAAACGAGCCCGGCAACAGCGGTTTGTCCACCGAGGCAAAAGTCCCAGAAAAAATATGACTGAGGCGCTCAAAGCGCATACCCGGGCCGTCGGGGTTGGGATCGGAGTGAATCACCCGCACGAGCTCGGCCTCAAACGGCTGGGCAGACCGGCTGGATACCTTGAATTCAATGGATTCGTCGGGTCCGGCGGAAAGGATGTCGCTGTAGCCAGTGATCGTGATCATGCGCGTGCCTTGAGTGCGCCGCGCCCTTGCGCGGCTGATTATCAGAATGGACGGCTCCCGCTTCATCGCAGGATTCATTTTCAGCCCAGTCTAGGTCCAGCAAATTTTTTGCACTACGCGGCGGGCGTTTGATCGTATATTCGTGTCATGAATATCAACGAGATCGATCTGAATCTGCTGCGGATTCTTGACGCCGTCCACAGCGAGCGCAGCGTGAGCCGCGCGGCACTCAGGCTCAACCTGTCGCAGCCGCGCGTGAGCAATGCGCTGGTGAGCCTGCGCGAACTGCTGCAGGACCGGCTGTTCGTGCGCACGGCAAGCGGCGTGGCGCCCACGGAACTGATGACACTGCTCGCGCCACGCGTGCGCGAAGCCCTGAGCCTGCTGGAAGACTGCCTCGTGCAACGCTTCGGTTTCGAGCCGGCTAGCGCGCGGCGTACGTTTCGGCTTCATATGAGCGACAGCATCGAGATCATCGCCATTCCGCCACTGCGGCAACGCGTCGACGAAATGGCGCCTCAGGTACGACTCGAAACTGCGCAATTGCCAGCGGCTCACATCCCGCAGGCGTTGCAAGCCGGCGAAATTGACTTCGCAATCGGCAGCTATGGCGCAATGGGCGACGACATCGTGCGCGAGCATCTATTCAATGACGCATTCGTCCTGCTGGTCGAGGGCATGCACCCGGTGCCGGACAACGCATCACGCGAGGCCTTGCAGCAGATTCACTATGTCGTGGTCGGCGAGTCGGCCGACATCGAACAGTTGATGGCTGACCTCGGCCTCAGCCGCCAGATCAGGGTGCGTACATCGTTCTATCTTTCGGTGCCAGCACTGCTGCGGGGCAGCGGCCTGGCCGTGTGGTTGCCGCGTAGCGTCGCGGGCGCACTCGTCGCGCTTGGCGAATACCGTATCGTCACACCCACCACGCGACAACGCGCGGTCGCGGTCAACGTGTTCCTCCACCCGCGGGCCATGCGCGATCCGGCGCTGGAATGGATGCGGCAACAGATACTCGATACGCTGTGCGGCCAGACGGAGGCGCGATGACCCGGGATCCGAATCGCGTAACGGAGCGCATCGATCTGCATCTGCTGGAGGTATTGGACGCCGTTTTCATCGAACGTAATATCGGCCGGGCGGCATTAAGGCTCGACGTATCGCAGCCCGTGGTGAGCGGCGCACTGACGCGCTTGCGTCTTTTGCTGAAGGATCAGCTGTTCAAGCGAAGTCCCGGCGGCGTTGAACCCACTGCGCTAGTCAGCCTGATCGCACCGGCAATTCACCGCGCGCTCAGCGAGATTCACGACACATTGCAAGAGACGCAAACGTTCGTGCCGGAACAATCGGATCGAACCTTCGTGATCAGCATGAGCGATAGCGGCGAACTGGCGTTTTTGCCCGCCGTGCAGCGGCATCTCGCCGCCATTGCGCCAAACGTGCGACTCAAGTCGGTGATGGTTCCTCTCGGCGAACTCGCCAGTGCGTTGGAAACCAACACCGTGCATATTGCGCTGGGTCTGCTTCCTGAAATGGGCGTTGAATTCGAGCGCGTGCATCTGTTCGATCAGGACTATGTGCTCGTGATGGGCGAGCAACACCCGTTCGCGGGGCAAGCCATTACCCGCGAATTGCTGACGCAGTTCGAATTCGTGCTGGTGGGGCGCTTTCCCGATGTCGAGCAGTTGATCGCAGAACATGGGTTGACGAGCCGGATTCGCTTGCGGGTCGCGCACTATCTGGCCGTCCCGATGATTCTGTCGACCAGCAACCTGGCGGTATGGTTGCCGCGAAGTCTGATCGCACCGCTGGCGCTGCTGGGACGCTATCACTCAAGCAGCGTGGCCGCCTTGCAACGCACGTTTTCACTCAGTGCGGTCCGACACCGACGCAGTGTCCGGGAACCAGGCGCGCAGTGGTTATGGGAGCACGTTACAAAGGCCATCATTGACACCTACATGGAAAGCACCTGATCACCCGCTTGCAGTCCCTGGGAACCTGCAAGCGGGAGGGAAAAATATCAGCCCTTTTCGGACAACGCGCTGGGCGCTTTCCGCGCAGCAGGGTCCATTGTCTGGGGAGTCAATGCCTTCGCTAGCAAACTCAATGAACACCGGCTAGCAAAAATAACGAACATCAACCACAAGGGCGAGTGTCCGCAAACGAAGTCGGTTGTGCGGATGATTTCCGGACAGGCATGTTGACCATCCCTGTTAGCTTTTATGTCAATCGAGGCGATTCGGGCTGAGCGAATAACTCGGGGCAGACTCGCCCCGGCTGTCGAAGCTCGGACGCCCAGTGTCTCTTGGCATGCAAGAAGCAAGCCGTCCAGCATCCGTTCCGCGCAGCTTATTGTCCCTTCGGAGCAATTGGGTCGTCTTGCGCACGTCCTCGCCTCTGTTTCCTTCCATCAATCGCAGTGTCGAGTGCGGATTCAACCGAACCCGGCTGTTCCCGCTGCGGACAGGGTGCTTCGGAGATTACGCATGCCGTTCCATAAGGGCCGGTGACGACGAAGGAGCATGCACCAAAGTGCAGATCTTGCCGTCGTTTTCGATTTCGACAAAACCGATTCTGCTGTACCAGTCATAGGCAGCTCGGTTGCATATGAAGACATTCAGGTACAGCGGTTTTTGTAAGTAACTGGACAACGACATGACCTTGGCAATCGCTGCACTGCCGATCGACTTGTTTTGCATCTCCGGCACGATACAAAGCATCCTCAGCCATACGAGATCCGGTTCGACGTCCCATTGCACAAACCCGCATCGGCCGCCTTCCCACGTAACTATTTGACAACAGCCCTGGCGAAGGCTTTTTGCAAACCCTGCTTGCTGCAAGTCGTCGTCCCAGCCATACGCTGAAGTAACGAAACCTTTCATCGTTCGCCGGTACGTGTCAAATAGCCATGCCGAGTCTCCGGGTACCGGCAGCTGAAAATCCAGGTTCATCACAACCGCCGATCCCGATAAGCAGGTCTTCGCCAGCGTACTGGATAAAGAGATCGGCATCAATTGGTTGGGGCCGGCGAACGCCAACGGATGCGGAATGCCATTCACCGGACAGCTGAGTCAGCGATCCGCTGCTGGTCGAACCTGGGCTCCCGACGAACCGCCGAAATCGACCCGAATCGGACCTACGACACTTCGTGCCAGCGATGGCCGGTTTCAAAGGGATGCTGTTGAAAAAGTCGCGGCAGTTGGTTGCCCACCGCCGGTCAGAAAATCGACCTCTCAGAACGCCCTGACAAGCGGTTCGCGGGCCTCGGTTAAGGGTAAAGCGATCCATGAAAACCTCGCGATGTAGACCGTCGCCGGCTTTTTCAACAGCATCAAAGGTCAAATGGTCATTCACGCAGCGACATGCCTCTAACGAGTATGGGACACGAGGCGTATTCCAGCTTTATGTAATAGCCGCCCTTTGCCCCGCCAACTACCATCAGAAAATTGGCACTACAAACCGTTCAATTCAGACACCACGGCTTGGCGATTGCACTGCGGACCTCGATGTGGTCCCGGGCCGGATGAACGTCCTGCCAGGCAATTCACGGCATCCGATTCCGATCGCGAAGGGATCGGAAAGCCAGCGGTAATGATCGACGAGACCGCTACCCGGCGGTACACAGTCGCGCCCGACATTCAATCTCTCTTCCAATGGCAATGACCCGAAAGGACACACGATGACCCTGCCCCGAACCAGCGGAACGAATATTTCCCCGGACGCGACCCGCTCCGGCCGATTGTTTTTCCTCGAACTGAGCGGTGGCCGCATTCACTCGATCAATCCCGACGGATCCGACCTCAAGACGATCGTCGCGGATTGCCGCCTCCCCGACGGCATCGTCGTGGACGTTGATGCCGATCATATCTACTGGACCAACATGGGTTCGATCGGCCTCCATGACGGCTCGATCGAACGTGCCGACCTGGATGGCAAGAACCGCGTGGTCATCGTCCCGCAAGGCGTCACGCACACACCGAAGCAGATTCATCTCGACAAGGTTGGCGGCAAGCTCTATTGGTGCGACCGCGAGGGCATGCGCGTGATGCGCGCCAACCTCGACGGCTCTCAAGTCGACACGCTGGTCGCGACCGGGCAGAGCGACCAGGACCGTCTCGACCAGACCCGGTGGTGCGTCGGAATCACGATCGATCCGAAGCACAAGAAGCTCTACTGGACGCAGAAAGGTCCGGACAACGCCGGCCTGGGCCGCATCTTCCGCACCAATATCGACATCCCGCAAGGCGAAGACCCGGCGAACCGCTCCGACATCGAAGTGCTGTTCGACCGGCTGCCCGAGCCCATCGACCTCGAGCTCGACCTCACGAAGCGTGTCCTCTACTGGACCGACCGCGGCGATCCTCCGCGCGGCAACACCGTCAGTCGCACGCCGATCGACGGACCGGCGACGTCTGAAATCCTCGTTACGCACCTGATGGAGGGAATCGGCATCGCACTCGACATTCCCGGTAACCGGATGTTCGTCACGGACCTGGGCGGCTCGGTCTACTCCGCCGATCTCGATGGAAAAAACCCGCGCAACTTCCTTTTCGCCCAAGGCAACCTCACCGGCATTGCCTATGCCGAATTCTGACCCACGCATTGGAGACATGACATGACTGATACCAAGAGCCAGCCCATTCGCCGCATCGCCATCATCGGCACCGGCGTGATCGGTGCCAGCTGGACCGCGCTGTTTCTCGCCAAGGGGTTGAAGGTCGTTGCGACGGACATCGCCCCGAATGCCGAAGCCCAGCTCAGGGCGTTCGTGGAGGCTGCCTGGCCGGCGCTCACGAGATTGGGCCTGGCGCCCGGCGCGTCGCAAGCGAACCTGACATTCACGCCCGTGCTTGCACAAGCACTCACGGATGTCGACCTGGTCCAGGAAAACGGCCCCGAGCGGCTCGAATTCAAGCAGGATCTCTATCGGCAACTCGATGAGCTGCTGCCCCCCCACGTGATCATCGCATCGAGCACGTCGACCCTGCCCATGAGCAGCATCCAGGTGGGCGCCGTGCTGCATCCCGAGCGCTGCGTCGTCGGCCATCCGTTCAATCCGCCGCACCTGATTCCGCTGGTCGAGATCGTCGGCGGGACCAAGACCTCGCAAGAGACGATCCAGCGCGCCATGGAGTTCTATACGTCGATCGGGAAACAGGCGGTGCGCCTGAACAAGGAATTGCGGGGCCACGTCGCCAACCGTCTGCAGTTCGCGGTGGCGCGCGAGGTCTATTACCTGGTGTCAGAGGGTGTGCTGAGTGCCGCCGACGTCGACACCGCCCTCTCCTGGGGGCCGGGCCTGCGCTGGGGCTTGATGGGCAACATGATGCTCAATCACCTCGGCGGCGGCCCGGGCGGCATCGAGCACTTCTTCCATCAGTTCGCCGGCCCGATGACGGCTGGGTGGAAGGAACTGGGCTCGCCGGAGCTGACGCCGGAAGTGCAGAAGAAGCTGATCGACGGCGTTCATGCCGAGGTCGGATCGCGGTCCATCGAGGAACTGGAGGCAGAGCGCGATGAGCTGCTGCTCGGACTCATCGAACTGCGTACTAAAGGCACTGCGCACTAAAGGTACGGACGCGATTAACCCGCGCGAGGCTGCCGCTCGCGCGGGTTGATCGCGGGCAGTTGACACTCCCTAATCGAAATGGAATTTCGCAAATGAATGACTCGACCAATCTTCCAATCGAAAACGATCCGGATCGGCTCACCGGAATCATTCAATCGAATCTCGCGAATCCGGCACGGAACGCGGATATCGACCTGCACGGCGCGCTCAATGACGTACTGAAAGACGTCGGGCTATCGACGGCGGACAGCGGTGGCAAGATCACTTTCCACGGCCGCGATCCGATCATCCCCGCGCTCTTCCGGTTCGGCTCGTTGTCCGCGATCGCCCTGGCCGCGAAGGCCGTCGGCGTCGCTGCACTATGGCGACTGCGGACCGGCGAGGAACAGGACATCGAAGTGGACGTTCGTAAAGCGTTGCGGCGCTTCGCGGGGTTCTTCGATCTGAAATGGGAGACGATCAATGGACGTCCTCCAGCCCTCAAGATCGATACGAATCTCTTTCGCGAAACCCGCGATGGACGGCATGTCGTGCCCCTGAACATCTACCCAAAGCTGGCTGCCCGCGAACTCAGCCTGCTCCGGTGCGACTCCAGCCCGGAAGCCGTGCGCAACGCCATTCTGCAATGGCGCGCGGACGACCTGGAGAATGCGGCGGCGGAGGCCGGGATCGTCATCGCGAAGGTGCGCACTTTCGAGGAATTCAGCAAGGAGCTTCAGTACACCGAGGTCCTCTCGAGAATGTCGCTGATCAACGTGGAAAAGATCGGCGAAAGTGAGCCGATCCCTTTCATGAAAGAGGGCACCAGTCCGCTGGACGGCATTCGCGCACTTGGGATGGGTCACGTGATTGCCGGAGCGGCCATCGGGCGAGACCTCGCTTTGCACGGGGCCGATGTCCTCAACATCTGGCGGCCGTTCGACGATAGCGAGATCGAGGCGTTCGCGTGGGACACTCAGGTCGGGATGCGCTCGACGATCCTGGACTACTCGAAGGAGGATCGCGCGAAATTCGATCTCCTGCTGAAGGATGCCGATGTCTTCTTCGCAAACAAGCGTCCGGGCTATCTGGAACGCCATGGTCTCGAGGCCGAGGAGCTCTGCGGCAGGAAGCCTGGGTTGATCCATGCCAGTGTCCTGCTTCACGGCGCCAGGGGCCCCTGGAAGTATCGTCCGGGATTCGATGAAATCGGCGCGGCCGTCTCGGGGCTGTTCGCCGTCGAAGGTACGCTCGCGCGTCCGAAATCGCCGCCGATCATCCCCATTGTCGACAACGTGGTGGGCTGGCTCGGCACAGTCGGCGTACTCGCGGCGCTGCGCCGGCGTGCGGTCGAGGGTGGTAGCTATCGGGTCACCGTTTCTCTGACCCGAACCGTGCTGTGGCTGTTCTCGCTCGGCATCTTCGACAGGGACTATGCCCAGGCGACCGCCGGATCTTCCGACGAGCACGCCTACATCGCTCCCGATCTGTTCACGGCGGAGACCCCATTGGGCACGTATCAGGGCATGACCGACCAGGTCGTCCTGTCGGAGACTCCCGGGTCCTTCAGGACGGTGCTCGTGCCACGAGGCTCGAGCAAGCCCGAATGGCTGGCGCGGTGAGGGTTCCCGACCTGCGCTTTTGCGAAATCGGCCAGGAGCGCGACGGCGTTACCGATTGAGAATCGAACGTCGCTTCCTGGCCCGACCCGCGTCTGATGCGGTCGGCTCTGATCGACCCTGTATAGCGGCCCTTCCCGAAATGATGCTGAACGTCTCAAGTCGGGATCTCACCGGCCGTTTGCGTACAACTCGCAGCCCGTTCCATCAGTAATCCTGAGTTACGTGCTCAAACTTGACTGTGCCTCCGGGACTTTTAATTCGCTCCAGGCGGCCAGGTCTGATATTCGCGCTGCGGCACAAGCGTATAGTCAGTCATCTGTCACGGTGGAGATTTGCAGACATGAACGATCTCGCTACCAAAGAAGCCGACGCACTGGCGATTGTCAAAACGTTTTATCGAGGCGCCGCCGAGGGCAGGATAGTGGACTTCGAAAAGTACCTGGCTGACGACTTCACATTGCTCGTTCCCGACTACCTTCCTTGGGGAGGTCAATATGACAAAGCCGGCTACGTGTCGATTCTTCCCCAGGTGGCAGCGACACTCGATTTCGCGAGGCTTTCGTACGAGAGCCTAACCGTACAGGGCGAACACGTCGTAGCTCTGATTCGGATTGGCGTCCAGGGTACTGACGAATCGATTCTGATTTCTGAGCATTGGGATATCTCAGATGGTAAAGCACAGCAGCTACTTGTAGCTTACTTCGACCCGAAGGTGCTGCTGGCCAAGGCCGCATAACGCCTGGCAAGCGCCTACATCGTTAAGGAGCTTTGATGAATCAGCAAGACTTCTCTGCCCGTGACAATGTCATCAAACACAACGTTTACGCTTCCGTGAGACGCCGGGACGGCCTCCCACACGAATTATTTGCAAATTACTGGCGCGACGTGCACTCGACTCTTTGTTCGCGCTTGCCGGGACTCAACTTCTACGTTCAACAGCACTTCGACAGAGACTATTATGCGAACTTCTGGCCTGTCGCAGAGGGCGTTCGCCGGATTGAAGCGAAGCTCGATGGGTCAGCAGAGTAGGGGTTTGCGAATCTTGAGGAGCAGGCCATATTCGCCGAGGCAGGCACAATTCTTTACGACGATGAATCCAACTTCATTGGTGAAGCCGTTGCCTACAACCTGCCAAACGGTTCGCTCACGCTTGTCGACAAGGATGAAGATGGCACTCGCAACGGTGCCGACCCATTTCATCGTATCCATTTGTACATGAGCCGCAAGCCAGGACGGGACACGACGACGTGGCTGACGGAAACGAACACCGCGCTCGCAAAACACGACGCTGTGGTCAAGTGGAAGCTGCACCTCCCTGAACCGTACGACAATGATAGGCCCGCCCCTCCGTCGCCTAACGTCGAACACCGTGTCGCGGCAGACAGACTGAATCTCGCGGTTGCCGAAATCGCATTCGCCAGCCCCTTAGCGGCAAAGTCGCTGTTCTCATCGCCAATGTTCAAAGAAGTGGTGGGCGAACAGGAGCGACATGTCGACGCCATCGGCGTATATCTCGTGACTGGGTTTTATACGTTCGTTCGTGACGGCCATCCGACGTTGGCAGGCTTGCGAGGAAGCCGGCCCGCAGAACTCATCACAACCTTGGGCGCAGTGAATCAGCTCGACGAGAGGGTTACTGCAAGATTTGCTCCGCGATAGACAGGCAATACTTCCTTTCAATATATTCGAAGCATTCTGGCGTGCCAGCGACGTGAGAGGCGGTTGTTCGAGCACGTCGGGGTCGCAGGCCTGCGATTACGCGGCCTGGTCCTTCCGTGCGGCCGAAGATCGCCTTCTTGCAAACCGCGTGTTTGGGCTTTCGGCTCGGCCGCAATCTTATGGGCACGAACGGCGGAAATAGACCGAGCACCAGCCGTTCGACGCGAAGCGGTGAATAGCTGCAGTTGGTCGCTCGCAGTCTCACGCAAGCGGCATACGCAACCCAGCCACCTGAAGCGATTTGCGCGGCTCGACGCGTTCGGTAGCCCAGCTCGGCTACCGACTTACGACGGCAGATCCGCCAGCCGCCCGAACCACAGACCTTCAGGCACGTTCCGCTCGAGGAATATGTTGCTGGCGAAGTCCGGGTTGCGCTCAGGAAAGTCTTCGCGGTAGTGACCGCCGCGACTCTCACGCCTGGCAAGCGATGCCGAAGCCATCAATTCACCGACCTGGATCAAGTTCGCCAATTCGATGCCCCGCATGAGCTCAGCCGGCGTGCCGATCACTGTGTCCTGAAACAACTGGTCTCGCGTCTCCCTGCAGACCCGCCTGAAAGTCTGAAGCCCGGCTTCCTCGCGCACGATCAGCAAATACCGGTTTGCACACTGCTGAATCCGTGCTTTCAGTTCGTCCAGCGTGTGCCTGCCCTTTCGGCGGAATTGCGTGGCGACCGTGCGGTCGTCGTCCAAGGCCCCGGTAGTCGCGCGGTGCGTCATCTTTTTCGCGCGTTCGGCCGCGGCGAGGCCCGCCCGGCGGCCGAAGACCTGGCACGTCAGGGCCATATTGCCGCCGAGACGGTCGGCGCCATGTGGACCCGCTGCCACCTCACCCGCGGCGAACAGGCCCTTCAGATTGGACTGTGCGTTTTCGTCTATATATAAACCGCCATTGATCGCATGCGCGGAGCAGGTGATCTGCACTCTGTCGCGATAAAGGTCGACGCCGTGCCCCTTATACCATTGGCAGGTTAGCGGCCACATCCTTGCGATGCTTCGGCTCTTGTCGGCCAGTATCGATTCGAGATCGCATCCGGCGAAGTCGAGAAACACTCCGCCTTCAGCCGTGCCGCGGCCATCGTTGAGTGCCTTCTGAATCGAAATTTCGACGTAGCGTGAGATGTCGCTTGAGCTGAATGGAAAGTGCCGCTCTTTTTGCCGAATGACATCAGCCTGAGCGAGCCCCGTCGGCAGATAGTCAGGGACGAACGCCCTGCCATCGCGGTCGGTGAGATTCGGGTGCGCGTCCCACAGGTAGTTGCCGAACAGGTTGACGAAAGGCGTCAGCACGCTCACACCGGCCTGCATGAACTCCATGTTGACCAGTCTCGCGCCCGCGCGATAAGCCATTGCATAGCCGTCGCCGGTAATGTCCGATGGATACAGGTTTTGGGCGAACAGCTGACTTGCACCGCCGGTGGTAAGAATCGTCGACTTGGCACGGATCAGCACCGGGTTTCCATCCGAATCGATCGCGTAAGCGCCGAGACATTCGCCGCCCTGCGAAAGCAAGTCGACGAGCATCAACCGGTCCATGACCTTGATGCCTCGCCGGGACGCTTCAGTCCCCAGCGATTTCACGATTGGTTTGAAGTGCTCATGAATCACATGCGAGCGCGGCTTGGAAGAAAAGCATGCGCGAAAAACCAGGTAGTGGTCATCCTCGCGCTCAAACTTTACGCCGTACTGTTCGAGGTAGCGCAGGGAGTCCTGCGCTTCGTTCGCGAGAATCGCGCTCAAGCGCGGGTCGGCCATGCCTTGAGCGGCATGCAGGATATCGGCGAGAAAAACATCAGGATTATCGCTGGGATCCCCTGCTCCGTCCGGCACATTGAAGGCGCCTACTTCGGCTACGCTATGAAACGTAGCGCCGCTTTTGCGAAATTCGCCTTTGATCACGACCAGCACGTCAGCGCCGCTGGAGTCTGCCTCGAGCGCAGCCCGCAACGCAGCGCCGCCGCTGCCAACAACGAGCACATCCGTACTGACTTCCCTGTACCTGTCACTCATGCCTGCTTCTCCTGTTTTGATCGACACGCGCGGCACGCTCGCCGCATGGACGGCTTCATCCTCGCTTCACGCAACTCCGCCTTTTGCCGCGTCCGCGGCAACGGCCTTGGCATCGACGGCAACGCCGATTACGCCGTCCGCCAGCAACGAGTCGATCATCGGCCGGTTCATTCCCAACCCTGACAAGATGTCGATCGTGTGCGCGCCCAATCGTGGCGGCGGCGTGCGGATAGCCGGCGCGCTGCCGTTGTAGCGCACCGGGTGATTGACGAGCGTCACTGGGCTGCCGGTTGCACCTTCGACTGTCTCGAAGCTCTTCAAGTGGCGCACCTGCGGATCGGCGACCACCTGTGCATAATCGTTGACGCGCGTGTGCCAGACATGATGCCGCTCGAAGAGTGGCAACCAGTGCGCCGTCGTGTCCTGCGCAAGCCGGCGCGCAAGCCGGTCGGAGATTTCCTGCTGCGCGTCGAATGCACGTTTCGCGGGAATCCGTTCCTTTTCCGGGATCTCGAGGACCTGATAGATGATGTCGAGAGGACTCAGCGACAATGCGACGAAACCGTCTGCTGTTGCGTATATGCCGTACGGTGCGGGGAAGTACCAACCTGATACACGCCCCGCCTGTCGCACGTCGTCATGGCCGTCTCCGTTCAGGAAGCACGTGAGAGACTCCTGTTGCAGATCGAGCGCAGCCGCCAGCAAGCTGACGTCGACCCGGCAGCCCTCGCCCGTACGCTCACGGTTGAGCAGTGCCGTCAGAATGCCGTTCGCATACAGCGCAGCGCCGTGATGATCGACGACGGACACGCCCACCGCGCGCGGACCGTCCTGCCGGGTTCCGGTGATTGTCGCGATACCCGACATGGCCTGAATGATCAGGTCCTGCCCCGGCCGGCTGGCATAGGGTCCGTCCGGACCGAATCCCGAGCCGGACGCATAGATGATGTCCGGCTTGACTGTCTTGAGTGCCTCGTAACCCAATCCCAGCTGTTCCATCACACCGGGACGGTAGTTCTCGGCGACCACGTCGACTTGAGGCAGCAAGCTCATGACGATTTCGATCGCCCGCGGGTCCTTGAGATTCAGCGCCAGACTGCGCTTATTGCGATTACCCATCAGAAGCAGCATCGTCTGCCCATCGATGGCGCAATTCGCGCCGCCCCACTTGCGCTGAAATGCGCCGTCGACAGGTTCGACCGATATGACTTCGGCCCCGCAATCGGCGAGGTGCTGCACGCCCAAAGGCCCCATCAGAAAATGATTGAAGCTGAGAATGCGGATACCATTCAGCCCGTTCATGCAATCTCCGTTACGTCGTGAGTCCGGCTATCTGGTGAGGTGGACCAAGGCCCTACTGAACTCCGCGTGGGCCCTGAACATTCGAAAGACCGCGGCGTGGATACCTGCATCGATGCCGGTCAGAACTAAAGGCAAGCGTTGCCCATCGCCGTCGCGAGGCGCATGCGCGACGCACCAGTGGTCAGCGCCCCTTAAAGTGCGGCGGCCGCTTTTCGACGAATGCGCGGTGGCCTTCGGCGCGATCCTCGGTCTTGAACACGTCGAGATTCGCCTGATGCTCGCACTCCAGGCCTTGTTGAAGGTTCGTCTCGAACGAATCGAGCACGGCGCGCTTGGCCAGTCGGACCGCGAGCGGCGCGCGGGCGGCGATCAGCGATGCGATCTCAACAGCGCGCGCAATGCTGCGTGCCGGCGGTACGACCTCGGTCACCAGTCCGTGGCGCTCGGCCTCGGCTGCCGTCAGCGGCTCGCCGGTAAGCACGAGTTTCATCGCCAGTGTCTTGCCGAGCACCCGCGGCAGGCGCTGGGTGGCGCCATCGCCCGGGAGGGCGCCGATGACGATCTCTCGCTGCGAGAAAGTGGCGTCGTCCGCCGCGACGACGATATCAGCCAGCATCACCAGCTCGTGGCCACCACCGATGGCGAAGCCGTTGACCGCGGCGATCAGCGGCTTCGGAAACGTTTCGATCGCCTTCCAGCTCGCGAGACGCACCAGGTCCGCATACGCCGCGACCCCGCGTGCCGCCATGTCGGCAATATCCGCCCCCGCGCTGAAGAAACGCTCGCCGCCGGTGAGCACGACAGCCCTGACGTCGTCGCTGACTTCGGCTGCCGCAAGCACGCGCGCCAGTTCCGCCAGCAGCGGCACACACAGCGCATTGCGCTTATCGTGATGATTCAACGTGATCAACCAGACGAACTCAACTGGTTGTTCCAGCTTCAGGTACTGCAGGTCCTCGAATGCGGCCCGCGGGACCGGCGCCGCGCCGCTTCGCTCGATGTGAGCCGTGTTCATGATGAGCCTCTCGGTAATTCGATCGCTTTTCGCGTGCGAACAGTCGACGCATATGGGGTCGTGGAGCTTGGGCCAAAGGCGTGCAGCCGCCGACCCATCGCCCTCGTGTTATTTGATTGCCAGCAAGTTCGGCAGGAAGCGCGGGATATGCGGGAAGACAATGATCAGCAGCAGGTCGACCGCCAGCGCGAAGATGAACGGCAGGATCGCCCGAGTCGCTTTTTCGACGGACACACCGCCGATCGACGCAGCCGTAAAGAGGCAAAAACCGATCGGTGGCAGGTTGATGCCGATGGCCGAGTTGACCAGTACGATGACGCCGAACACGACCGGGTCGATATGCATCTGCACGACGAGCGGCAGAAACACAGGGATCACCACCGCGATACTCGAGATCGTTTCCAGTACCGTATGGGCTACCAGAAGGAAGAGATTGATCAGGATCAGCAGCACGAACGCGCTGGTCGTCACGGCCAGGAAGCTGTTGGCGACGTGCAACGGAATTTGCGCCTCAATCAGATAGCGGCCGAGCACGAACGCGAGCCCGAGAAGAAACGATACCCGCGTGGTATTGATGGCCGTGCGCGTGAGTATTTCCCTGAAGTGCGACAGCTTGAGCGACTTGAAGATGAAGGCGCTCACCAGCGTCACATAGAGCGCCGCGACGACGCCTGCTTCAACCGGCGTGAAGACGCCGCCGAGGATGCCGCCCAGAATGATCACGGGAGTCAGCAATGCCCAGATCGCCTGTCTGAACGTGGTCCACAGCCGCTTGGCGGAGAACGCCTCGACCGCCGTATAGTTCTGGCGCACGGCAGTCACGTAGTTCACGAGCATGAAGGAAACGACCACCAGCAGCATCGGCACTATTCCCGCGACGAACATCGTTCCGACCGAAACGTTGGCGGTGTAGGCGTACACCAGCATGCTCATCGACACGGGCGACAGCAGTCCGAGTGAGCCCGCTGCCGACTGCAGCGCCACTGCGAACGCGCGTGAATATCCCTGCTTGACCATCCCGGGGATCATGACCGAGCCGATCGCTGCGGTATCCGCAGTCGCCGAACCGGAGAGGTCGGCGAAGAACATGCTCGCAACGATCGTCACCTGCCCGATGCCGCCGCGCATAAACCCGACAAGCGCCTGCGAAAAGTCGATGATCCGGCGCGAGACGCCGCCCGCATCCATGATTGCGCCTGTCAACATGAAGAACGGGATGGCCAGCAGGCCGACGTTATTCAGGTTCGAAAACAGCTGCTGCGGAATCACCAGCAGCGGGGTTCCATTCAGCGTCAATGCAATCGTCGCCGCAATGCCGATGCAAATGGCCACCGGTACACCCAAGCCGAGAAACCCGGCGCCTAGAGCGAGTGCCCACATGTTGATTCACCTCAGATATGTTCGGAGACGCCCTGCAACAGAGACGGCCTCGTTTGCGCGCCGGGCGCGAGATGGGAAACCGCGATTCGCACCGCGGAATGAAAGACCAGCAACGCGCCGCAGACGGGAATCGAGAGATACGGGTACACCATCGAGATCGGCAGAGAGGTCGCGGTTTCGGTGCCCATCAGATCCAGCATGTCGCCACCGTACATAACGAACACCACTCCGAGCCCGAGGACGACACAGTCGGTCAGGTCCGCCAGTGTCTGCGCGAAGGCAGGCGGACAACGGTCGGCCAGTACCCGCACCTCCGGATGAACCCGCAGCTTGGCTCCTGCCGCCGCACCGAGGCACGTGAGCCACACGAACAGATAAGCCGCGAGCTCGTCGGACCACGACAGCGAGTTGTGCAGGATGAAGCGAAAGACCACCCCGAGGCCAGCGACGAGCACCATCATGAGAAGTAGTCCACCGCAGAGGAACAGCGTGATCTTCAGGACCAGGTCGTCGATCAACAGGAGACTACGGGCAAGCTTTTCCATCGCACTCTCCCTTCATTTCGAAGCGACAGCGGACTTGTCGGCCGCCTTGATTTCCTGATAAAGCGCCTGGCCATCGGGAATGTCGCTGAGCAGGCTCTGGCGCGCTCTTTCAGTCGCGGCGGCCCACGGCGCTGTATTGATTCCGGTCACCTGGGTGCCGTTCTTCTTCATCGTGGCGAGCGCGTCGTCGTACTCGTGCTTGTATTCCTTCACGTCATAGTCGGCGGCGACGGCGGCAGCGGCCTGAAACGCCTTCTGTTCGTCAGGCGAAAGACGCGTCCAGGCGCTCTTGCTCATTGCCAGCACCACGGGCAAGTAGTTCACGTGGGTCAGGTAGTAATGCTTGGCGACATCGGAAAATTTGTCCTGGATGAACTGCTCCGGGGAGGTATCGCCGCCGTCGACCAGGCCTTGCGAAAGCGCCAGAAATAACTGGTTATAAGGCAGCGGCGTCGGGTTTGCGCCCAGCGCCTTATAGCCCGCGATATAGCCGCGACTCTGCATCACTCGCACTTTCATATCCTTCATGTCACCGAGCGAGCCGACGGGCTTTTTCGCCGTGAACAGATTGCGTTCTCCGACCGACAGCCACGTCAGGCCGATCATGTTGACCGCCGGCATCATGTCGAGGAACTTGCGGCCGACCGGTCCTTGCAGAACCCGGTTGGCGTCGTCGATGCTGCTAAAGAGATAAGGCGTATCGAAGATCTGCCACTGCTTGATCGTGTTTCCGATCGGCGCCTGTGCGGAAATCATGAGCTCCTGGGTGCCGGTGCGCAGCGCTTGCGCCATCTGCACTTCGCCGCCGAGCTGCGACTGCGGAAAGATCTCGATCTTGACCTTGCCGTGGGTTCGCTGCGCGACCTCCTTCGCGAACACCTGGGCAGTCAGCTGATAGTGGTTGTCCGGAGCGAGGGTGTGGCCCAGCTTCATGACGATCGGCTCGTCGGCACGGGCAACGCTTGCGACAACGACGCCTGCTGCGAGCAGCGTACCTACCATCACGGCGCGTCCTGCGCGGCGCGCGCTAAAGAATGATTTCATTTCGTCTCCTTCCGTACTGGAATGTATTTTTCGCGCCGCATCAGGTCGATCCGTCTGCAGGCGCTTCAAGTATTCGTGAGTGCACGCAACGGGCGTTAGGACCGGTCGCCCGATTTCTTGTACTTTTTTACGGCGTCTTCGATAACAAGCGTTTCCCGGACTGTCTGGCGATTTATCCGGCGCGCACGAGGGGAAAACCCTTGGCGATACTGACGAATGGCTAACCGGGGGCTATCCGCGGGCTCCTTGCGGATCGGCGAAGACTGAAATCACTGCGTGCGTGCAGTCAAAAAAGTCCAAGCATTCGCCCAAACCGTCCTAACGGTCAGCAGCCCCCACTGATTAAATTTGAGTCACGCCCGCCGGCCCCGATCAACAAGGAACAGGCCGGCTCCTCAACCGACTCTCACTTTCAGAACCACCATGGCCAAACGCCCGCACATGGATTGTTACGCGGTCGGCGACACTGCCGATTTCGCCAAGACCGTAACTGAATTCGATATCTACGGCTTCGCCGGGATCGTCGGCGATTTCTATGCCGTGCATTTGAACGAGGAATTCGCCAAAACCACGCGCTTCGAGAAGCGCATCGCGCAGGGATGTCTGTCGGTCGGCTTCTTATCGACTGTGATGGGCTATATGGCGCAAAAGGCGCCTAGCCCCGGTGCGGTTTCTTACCGCTACGACATCACGTTCAACGCGCCGGTATTTATCGGCGACACGGTCACTGCCCGGCTCACGCTGCGCGAGAAGGACGACGATCGCAACCTATGCGTGTTCAGAGCAGACGTCACGCGCCAGGACGGCACTGTGGTCGCATCTGGCGATACCTATCTGAAGGTGCTGTAACACAGCGCCCTGCCTTTAACCCCTCTCCCGCTTTTCACAGAGTCGAACATGCCGCATTGGTTAAACGAACACCACACCGCGATACGCGACGCCGTGCGCCGTTTCGCGGAAAACGAAATCGCTCCTGTCTCGGAAGAGCTTTGGGAAGCGGAAGCCTTTCCTTACGACATCTGGAAGCGTGCCGGCGAGCTCGGCTTCGCCGGCCTGCCCTATCCGGAGAGTTGGGGTGGCGGCGGTGGCGAATGGCTTTCCTATGTGATCGTGTTGGAAGAACTCGCACGGGTAGATTGCGCAATCGCCAACTCGCTCATGGCCAATTCGACCGTCGCGAGCCTGCTCTCCAACTACGGCACCGATGAGCAAAAGGACCGCTATTTGCGCCCTATCCTCGACGGCCGCAAGGTCGGCGCGATCGGATTATCGGAGCCCAACGCGGGCTCCGACGCGGCCAACATCGCGACGCGTGCGACGCTGGAAGGCGACCGATGGATCATCGATGGATCAAAGACCTTCATTAGCAACTCCGGCACGGAAGTGACCGGACCAGTCGTCATCGCCGCGGTAACGGGCACGCGCCCTGACGGCCGCAAGGAAATTTCCAACTTCATCGTGCCCAACGGCACCCCCGGTTTCAGCTACGGGCGCAAGCTGCGCAAGATCGGCTGGCGCGCATCGAGCACCTACGAGTTGTACTTCGAGCGCTGCGCGATCCCGGCCGCCAACCTGCTCGGCGAACGCGGTGCGGGCTTGCGGCAGACGCTTGCCCAGATCAGCACGGGCCGAATCCTGATCGGCGCGCTCGCGTTAGGCATCCTGCAGGGTTCACTAGATCGGTCGATCGCGTACATGAAGGAGCGGCGCGCATTCGGCAAGCCGATCGCCGAGTTCCAGGCGCTGCAGTTCAAGATCGCTGACATGGCGGCCCACGCGCACGCCGCGCGGCTGATGCTCTACGATGCCGCCGCGCTGAAAGATGCGGGCGTTCGCTTCGATCAGCAGGCGTCGATGGCCAAGCTTTTCGCCACCGAGCGCGCGATGGAGGCGGCTCATCAGGCGTTGCAGATACATGGCGGTTATGGCGTGATGAGCGAGTACCCCGTGTCGCGCGCATTCGGCGACGCCAAGGTACTGGAGATCGTCGAAGGGACCTCGGAGATTCAAAGAATGATCATTTCGCGAAACCTGCTTGCCTGAGCCCTCAGTCAAACAGATACGGACACGCGGTCAGGAGACAAGTCATGCTGGAAGGCATCAAGGTGTTAAGTTTTACTCACTTCTTGCAGGGCCCCGCCGCCGTGCAGATGTTGGCCGACGTCGGCGCGGACGTGATCAAGATCGAACCGCCGGGCGGCGCGTTCGAGCGCAGTTGGACCGGCTTCGACGCGTATGTCGAAGGGGTGAGCATGTTCTTCCTGCTCGGCAATCGCAATCAGCGCAGCATCTCGCTGGATCTGCGCGACGAGCGCGCGCGCGAGATCGTCTGGCGGCTGATCAAGGAAGCCGATGTCCTGATCGAAAACTACCGCCCAGGCGTCCTGCAGCGCATGGGCTTCGGTTACGACGATGTCCGCGAGATCAATCCGCGGCTCGTGTACTGTTCGTGCACCGGCTACGGGTCATCGGGGCCATATCTCAAGCGGCCAGGGCAGGACCTGCTGCTGCAGGCCATAAGCGGCATGACGATGCTCTCCGGCGAAGCCGATTCCCCGCCCACGCCAGTCGGATCCGCGATCGTCGACCAGCACGCGGCGGCGTTGGCAGCCTTCGGCGTCGTCGCGGCCTTGCAGGCGCGTGAACGTACTGGCAAAGGCACGCTGGTCGAAAGCAATCTGCTCAACGCGGCGCTCGATCTTCAGATCGAGCCGTTCACCTACTACCTGAACAAGGGGCCACTCTGGCCGCGCACAAACCCGCCGACCGGCAGCCGGTTCCATCCGGCACCCTACGGGATTTACCGGACTCTCGACGGCTGGATCGCCGTTTCGCTGACGCCCACTGAGAAGCTGGCGGCGGCCTTGTCTCAACCCATGCTCGCCGGGTTTTCGCACCCGAAGGACAATGTGCGCCGCCGCGACGAATTGAACCGCATCGTGTACGACGTGCTGACCACGCGCACGACGGCCGACTGGATGACGACCTTCGACGAGCACGACATCTGGTACGCGCCCGTGAACGATTACGATCAGGTCGAGGCCGACCCGCAAGTGGCGCACAACCGCATCATCATGGAGGTCGATCATCCGCAAGCCGGGCCGGTTCGTTTGCTCGCGCATCCGGTTCGATACGACGGCGCAGCACCACCGCTCACCCGTCAGCCGCCGCGCCAAGGCGAGCACACCCGCGAGGTGCTCGCCGAACTGGGCTACGAGCCGCACGAAATCAATACGCTGGTCGAAGCCGGCGCGGCGCTGACCGAGCGGAGAACCGCATGAACACTCATCTGAATCAGAGCCACGAGATGCTGCGTTTCGACGAAATCCAGATTGGCCGCTGCCAGATCCTCGTGCGTACCATTGCAGAAAGTGACGTGAACGCTTTCGGCCATCTGTCGGGCGACCTGAATCCGTTGCACATGGATCAGCACTTCGCGGCACACACGCCATTCGGCCAGCGCGTGGCGCACGGCCTGCTGACCGCGGCATTGGTGTCGACGACGCATACCGGGTTGACCGGTCCCGGCTTCGTCTACGTTGGGCAGGAGTTGCGCTTTCTCGGACCGGTCTTCATCGACGATACGATCAAAATCCATGTGACCGTAGTCGAGAAGAAACCCGCCAAGCGCATTCTCGTGATGGACACGATGGTTCGCAATCAGGACGGCAAGCCGGTGCTAACCGGACTGTCGGCGCTGAAGGAATTGCGTTTCCAATGAGCTGACAATCAGCACGCCAGGCCGAACTTGTGCGGGTTTTCGACAACAGCCGTCACGCCGCTTTGCTAATTACAATTACACTACTTTCGATGCCGAACCGGCGAAGGAGAAACAGCACGCTTGACTTAGCTGGGAGGTCAGCTGGCTAAGCGAGCCAGATAAGTGCGCTGGATGCAGGAGACAAATCAGATGCCTAGCGGTTGTGGTTGTGAGTTGCCGGTTTTCAAGATCGCCCACTACGAGTATGGGTCGCGAATCAAGTCGATCGATTTTCATCTCGCGCCTCTCGAAGATATGAAATCGACGTTGCCGTATCCTCATCGGCACGAGTTCTATCACATCGTCTGGGTCGAGTCGGGCAGCGGTCACCACATCATCGACTCGATTCGCTACGAGGTGCGGCCCAATACGCTGTTTTTCATGGCCCCCGGCCAGATCCACGATTTCGCGTTGTCCGAAGACACCGTCGGGCACGCGATCAGTTTCTCGTCCGAATTTTTCGCGTTCAAGGTGCAGAACCGCCATTCGCAGACCGAGATTCCCGTCTACGATTTCGAGCGAATTCCGAACACGGTTTATATGAGCGACGCACAGGC
The DNA here is from genome assembly GCF_046027395.1 of Paraburkholderia dipogonis. Classification (GTDB taxonomy): domain Bacteria; phylum Pseudomonadota; class Gammaproteobacteria; order Burkholderiales; family Burkholderiaceae; genus Paraburkholderia; species Paraburkholderia dipogonis_A. The sequence continues at coordinate 86,377 of NZ_JAQQEG010000012.1, forward strand.
TCAGGACCTTCATCGTGTGCTGGATGGAATCAATGCGGAATATCAGGGTGAAGAGGCAGGCTACGAGGACGTGATCTGGTCATATCTGCGGGTTCTGCTAATCAAATCCGCGCGCCTGGGCGGCGACGCCGTCACCGAGGTCAACTCGTCGCGTAGCGTGCTGTTGTCGCGACGCTTCAAAAGCCTGCTGGAAAAACATTTCACCACGATCCACGACGTCGCTCGCTACGCATGCCTGCTGAACGTCACGGAACGCGCGCTGAACGATGCAACGCGCCAGGCGCTCGGCAGCACCGCGGCCAAGCTGATTCGTGAACGCGTGATGCTGGAAGCGAAGCGTCTGTTGCTGCATTCCGAGGTCAATGTGGCGGAGATCGCAACACAGCTTGCCTTCGACGACCCGGCCTACTTCAGCCGATGTTTTCGCAAGCATACGGGCCGCTCGCCAATCGACTTTCGCCGCAGCCTGGAAAAACTGAGCATCTGAAGCAGTGGCGCGACAGACGTCCGGTGCGAGTAGAAAAGTCCAACATAAGCCGCACTTCGTCCTAACTGCCAGAACCGCCGCACTCCTAGAATTTGCGTGTCCCCGTCACTCGGGAAACGTGAAAGTAATCAGGAGACAAAGGCGTGAATGCTTCGTACCAAGACCAAGGGCTGTCCTCTGACCGGTCCGCCCTCTTCACCAGTATCCTCGATCGCATGGCGGCCAAAGTTGCAGAGGACGAGCCGACGCTCGGCGTCGAATTCCCTCAGATCACGGCGCCCGATGGAAAGTGGGTGCTGCTTCCGGCGTCGCTGTCCGCGGGCTACAGCGGTTCAGCATGGAGCCACGGCAACTGGTTTTGCGGGTTCTGGGTCGGACTTCTGCTGACGTCGTATTTGCACACCGGCGAGGACAAATACCTCTCGTGGGCCCGCGAGCGCATGCGCCTCGTCGCGCAGCGCGCGCAGGACCCTAACACGCACGACATTGGCTTCATCTTCGACAGCAGCGCCGTCCCCGGTTATGAAATCACCCGCGACCCGTGGTACGCGCAAATTGCAATGGAAGCCGCGGACAAATTGCGCGCGCGTCTTGTCACCACGCGCAGCGGCGCCTATCTCGCTTCCTGGGGCCCGCTCGACGATCCGCGCGGACGCAGCGCCTCAGCTATCGACACGATGGCTAATCTATCGTTGCTTTACTGGGCGGCGAACCATTCCGGGGACGGCAGTTATCGCCTCGCCGCCGAAGCGCACTCCGTCATGACCGCGAAGGCGTTTATCCGCCCCGACGATTCGACTTACCACGCGGTCGAGTACGACGTGACAACCGGTGTGCGCCGGCGCGGCTACACGTTTCAGGGCGCGTTCGACGAATCGGCGTGGAGCCGGGGCCAGGCGTGGGCCGTCTATGGCTACGTGAACACGGCGCGTGAAACCGGCAAGCGCGTCTGGCTGGATCTTGCAGGGCGGCTAGCGGCGTACTATCTGCGCCGGCTCGATGGACGTCCGGTGCCACCGTGGGATTTCGACGCCACTGGCGCGGACGTGGAAATCAAGGACACTGCCGCAGCGGCGGTGATGGCGTCAGCGCTGATCGAGATGGGCCGTCTGCATCCCGATCCTGCCGATGCGGTTCGCTGGCGCGAACACGGACTTGCGATGCTCGAAGCTCTATGTCGTGACGAGTTTGCCTACGAACCTGCGCAGCGCGGACTCCTGAGGAATTCCTGCTATTCGAAGCCGCACAATGAAGGCGTCGACGGCGCGACGATGTTCGGCGATTTCTTCTTCGCCGAAGCGCTGAGTCGCGTGATGCTGCCAGGCAGGCTTCGGCCCGACACGCAACGCGTATCGCTCGCTTGAAGCGTACCTCCCTCGCGGTTCCCAACTTTCGCTAGCCAGGCCATCCATGATATCGAACGATCTTCCGCATTTCGTACCTGCTGACCTACCCGATGCCCTGCTGGTCGGACGCATCTGGCGAAACGCGCCGATAGACGGGCCGTCGGTCGTCGTTGTTCGTGCCGGTCGGGTCTTCGACATCACGGCGTCGGTGCCGACGACCTCCGATCTGTTCGAGCGCGTGGACCTGTTAGAGTTTGCGCGTCACGTCGAGGGCGAGGCGCTCGGTCCCGTCGAGAACATCGGCCAGGCATTGCTCGCGCCATGCGATCTTCAGGCCATCAAGGCATGCGGCGTGACCTTTGCCGTGAGCCTGCTCGAACGGGTCATTGAAGAACAGGCTGCCGGCGACGCGACGCAAGCCGACACTGTGCGCGCGACGATCGCGCAACTGATCGGCACGGATCTCTCCAGGATTCGCCCCGGCACGCCAGCTGCCGACAGTCTGAAGCGGGAACTGGAACGGCGCGGCGCATGGTCGCAATATATGGAGGTCGGCATTGGGCCTGACGCAGAGGTGTTCACCAAGTCTCAACCGATGTCGGCAGTCGGCTACGGCGCGGACGTCGGGCTTCACCCGGCCTCCCACTGGAACAATCCCGAGCCGGAAATCGTTCTGGCGGTAAACAGCCGCGGAACGATCGTCGGTGCAACCCTTGGCAACGACGTCAATCTGCGCGACATCGAGGGCCGCAGTGCGTTGCTGCTCGGCAAAGCGAAAGACAACAACGGCTCATGCGCGATCGGTCCTTTTATCCGGTTGTTCGATGATCGCTTCACGATGGACTCGGTGCGGGCGGCCAGCGTGTCGCTCAGGATAGAAGGCGCGGACGACGGATTCATTCTCGAAGGCGTGAGCCACATGCGCGAGATCAGCCGTGACCCAGAGGAACTCGTGGCCCAGACTGCCGGGCCGCATCACCAGTATCCCGACGGCTTCATGCTGTTCCTCGGTACGATGTTCTCTCCGATTGAGGACCGGCATGCTCCGGGCAGCGGCTTCACGCATCACCTCGGGGACAAGGTGACGATTGCAACGCCGGAGCTCGGCGCACTTGTCAACACCGTGCAGTCGTCAACCGAGATCGCGCCCTGGCGATTCGGCGTGCGCGCTCTATACGAGGCCCTTGCAAAACGGCGGGCGCTTGCCCGCGCCGTGGGGCAGGTAAGCAATGCGTAAATCCGCGCTGAGCGTGATAAGAAAGTTTCCGCGAGACCGTCGGTGACGGTCGGTCGAAGGCGGTCTGTCGCGTCGTGCTGACGCGGCCGAGCGCACTTTTTTATGTACAGGTGCGCTTGGGGTGGCGGTGTGGTCGCTTGTCTAGAGGCGAAACACCGCGACCGTTTCCTTCAACTGCCGCGCCTGTTGCTCAAGCAACTGCGCCGCTGCCGCCGCCTGCTCGACCAGTGTGGCATTCTGCTGAGTCGCGGTATCCATCTGCGCTACCGCGTGAGCGACCTGTTCGATACCCGAGCTTTGCTCAGACGAAGCGGCCGATATCTCGCCCATAATATCGGCCACGCGCTTCACACTGGTGAGAATCGCCTGCATGCGGCCGCCCGCCTCGTTCACCAGCGTGCCTCCCGCCTGCACTTTTCCGCTCGACGTCTCGATCAGTTCCTTGATCTCCTTGGCCGCCGCCGACGAGCGCTGCGCAAGCGTGCGCACTTCGGAGGCCACCACCGCGAATCCGCGCCCCTGCTCGCCCGCACGCGCGGCTTCGACAGCCGCATTGAGGGCAAGGATATTGGTCTGAAACGCGATTCCTTCGATGATCGCGATAATGTCGCCGATGCGTGCAGAACTCTGATCGATCTCGGCCATCGTCGCTACCACCCCCTCCACCGCGCTGCTGCCATGGTGGGCCGTTTCCGTGGCGCTGGTCGCGAGCGTCAGCGCCTGGCTCGCGTTCTCGGCATTCTGCCTTACCGTGCCGGTCAGCTCCTCCATGCTTGCCGCCGTTTCCTGCAATGACGCCGCCTGCTGTTCCGTGCGCGAAGACAAATCGAGGTTGCCCGAGGCGATCTGCTGCGCGGCTGTTGCGATGGTGTCGCTCGCGTGGCGCACAGCATTTACCGTGTTCGCGAGACCGTCGCGCATCTGCGAAAGACCCTGTAGCAGCGCGCCCATTTCATCGCTTGAACGAATTTCGATTCGTTGCGACAGGTCACCCGCCGCGATCCGGTCGAAGTGTCTCCGCGCCTCGTCGAGCGGACCGCTGATCGCGCGGCGCAGCGACATGAACGTCAACGCGCCGGCGAGCAGGCCGAGCACGGCGGTACCGGCCGTTATTGCGCGAAAAAGCCGGAAACCGGCTTCTGCACCAGCGTACCGCGCCTTCGCTTCGTCGCGCTGAAGCTGCTTGAGATTCGCACTTGCCGTGACATAGTCGGTATTGGCCAAAGCAATTTTCTTCAACGCGAGTTTGACCGCCGCGCCGTCCATGCCCTTGACCGAATCCGCGAAAGCATCGAGGTCATTCTGCACCTGGCTGCGCTTTGCGTTGACCACTGCAGCAAGACTGCTTTCAGTCGACGTGGCGGGCAGAGCCAGGTATTGCGTCCAGGCCTCCATGCCTTGCCCTTTGAGCATGCGGTAAGTGGCCACGTCTTTGTCGACGGTCGGTGCTGTGGGATCGAAGGCGATCCGGTCGACGGTCGTCCGCTCACGGCTGATCGACAGTTCGGCATCGCCGATCAGCCGCGTGCTGGCGAGCCGGTTTTCGTACGTCTCGCGATTGGCGTCGTTGCTGCGCGCCATACCGGTCACGCCGAGCGCGCCGATGACGATCAGCAGCACCGACAGCAAAAGTATCGCGGCGCCAAGTCGCGCGCGTATGGACAATTTTGGCATCGTGTTTATCCTCAACGGGCGCTCGAACCGTCGAGCGGACGCGGCGTCATTTCTCCATCGACGAGCCGCATCAGCTTGAGCGGATTGGCATTCTTCAGCGCGTCGGGCAGCAGTTCGTCCGGGTAATTCTGGTAGCACACCGGCCGCAGGAAGCGGTCGATGGCGAGCGTGCCGACGGAGGTGCCGCGCGCATCGGATGTGGCGGGCCACGGTCCACCATGGACAACCGCGTCCGACACTTCGACGCCGGTCGGATAGCCGTTCACGAGCAGACGGCCAGCCTTTTCCTCGAGCCGCTCGATCAGCGTGCGATGCGACCGCAGATCATTGGACGAGGCGATCAGCGTGGCCGTCAGTTGACCGCGCATTGCCGATGCAAAGCGCAATAGCTGGTCAGCGTCATCGACTTCGACGACGATCGTCGCCGGTCCAAAGATTTCTTCTTCGAGCGGCCGGCTTCGATCGAACAGGAGGTTCGCGTCCGCCATGAACAGTTGCGGTGCGGCTTGCCGGGCGTCGCCTCGGGCGCACGCGTGCAACCGGATGCCGCGCTGTGCAGCGGCGCGTTCGACCGCCGCGTTGAAGTTCGCAAAGATGCCCGGGTTCAGCATCGTCTGCGGCGCCTGCCGCTCGATCGCGCGGCCGAGATGGTCGACAAACGCGCTGAAGCTTGCCGAGCGTATGCCGAGCACAAGACCCGGGCTCGTGCAAAGCTGCCCGCAACCGGTTGCTACCGAGGCCGCCAGTTCATTGGCGATCGCCAATCCCCGCTCCTCCAGTGCGCCATTCAGCAGGAACACCGGATTCACGCTCGACATCTCCGCGAACACCGGAATCGGCTGCTCGCGAGCCGCCGCGAGATCGCATAGCGCACGTCCGCCACGCAGTGAGCCGGTGAAGCCTACCGCCTGAATGCCGGGCGCCTGCACGAGGTGCGCGCCGACGCGTTCGCCGTAGATCATGTTGAAGGTTCCCGCCGGCATGCCGGTGCCTTGCACCGCCCGTTCGATTGCGTCCGCCATGTATTCGGCTGTGACAAGATGGCCGGAATGAGCCTTGACCACCACGGGGCAGCCAGCCGCCAGCGCGGATGCAGTATCGCCGCCCGCGACCGAGAACGCCAACGGAAAATTGCTCGCGCCGAACACTGCGACCGGGCCGACACCGATCCGGTACTGGCGCAGATCGGGACGCGGAATCGGCTGCCGCTCGGGCAAGGCCCGATCGATGCGCGCGCCGTAAAAGTCGCCCCGGCGCAGGACCGCCGCGAACAGGCGCATCTGATTGCTCGTGCGTGCGCGTTCGCCGACAATCCTGCCGTTGGGCAGCGCCGTTTCGCGCATCACCTCGGCGATGAAATCGTCGCCAAGCGCGTCGATCTCCGCAGCAATCGCGTCGAGAAAGTCCGCGCGGGTGCTCGCGGGCACCGCACGATAACGCGCAAACGCGGCAGCCGCGGCCTCTGCCGCAGCGTCGATTTCTTCGTCGGTCGCCTGCGCGAAGGCCACCGGATAGGTCTCCCCAGTCGATGCCGACAGACTGTGCAACGTGACGTCGCCACGCGCGCTGCGCTGGCCGCCGATGTAGTTGTAGCCGAGAACGGTTGTTGTCATTAGCTTTTCCTGGGAAATGGCGGAGACCGGCGCCCGCCCACCTGCCGCGTCGTGGCTGCGCCGGAAACAGGTTGAAGGTGAAGGCCGCTTGAAAAGCGCCGGAATCAAACCGTCAGCAGGAACGGCGCACCCGCCGCTTGTGCGACTTCGCGGATCTTCTCGCGCAACGAATCGGGCATCGGTATGCCCTGCTCGCTGCGCTCCGCGCGCGTCAGACGTTCAGGGTCCCCAGGGATCAATACGGGCTGCGCCGGGTCGGCGGGCTGGCTTTCGCGCAGCGCATCGATTACCGCGTCGAGGTCAGCGTGGTATTCCTCGATGGGACGGAACGCCGCCGGATTCATAGCAAGGAAGAAATGGCCTATGTTGTCCGGCTCGTCGCTCCTTTGCGTGCGGTTCCGCACAGGCGAGAACGAACCGCCGCCCAGCGTGCTCCCGAGAATCTGCGCGAACAAACCGAGGCCGTAGCCTTTGTGACCGCCGAGAGTCTTGCCGTCGCCGCCCAACGGCGCGAGGCCGCCACCGAGGCGCTCGAACAGCAGCCGGTAGGCTTCGGCCGAATCGGTCAGCGGGTTGCCGTTCGCGTCGAGCGCCCAGCCCGGCGGCAACGGCTTGCCCTGCAACGCGTACACCTTGACCTTGTTCGACGCGACCACGCTGGTCGACATGTCGAGAATCACGGGCGGATGCCGGCCCGCCGGCGTGGCAAAGGCGAACGGATTGGTGCCGAGCATCGGCTCTGCCCCGAAAGTCGGCACTACCGTTGCAAGCCGGGTCGAGCACGACACCATCGCGATCAGTCCGCGTTCAGCCGCCATTTCCGCGTAGTAGCCCGCCGCGCCGAAATGCTGCGAGTTGAACACGGAGACCGCGCCCATATCGCACGCCAGCGCTTTCTCGATTGCGAGTTCCATCGCCATGCGCGACGTGGGGTGTCCCATCGCCGCATTGCCGTCGATCAGCGCCGTGGTCGCGGTTTCGCGCACGATGCGCGCGCTCGCCTTTATGTCGATCTGACCGGCGCGATACAACTGGTCGTAGAACATCAGCATCGAGATGCCGTGCGAGTCGATACCCTTCAGATCGGAATCGATCAGGATGTCGGCCGAAGCCGCGACCTGCCCGGGCGACATGCCCCAAGCTTCAAGAATGACCTCGATTTGCTGCCGTGCGATTGCGGCCCCGACGCGGGGCATAGTGTCTGCCATGACTGACCTGCTAAACGAAAGAATTGAATTGAAAAAAATGGCCGACGCGTTGCGTTAAGTTAAGCGTGAAAACTTATTGCGCTGTGGACATGGACTCCGGTCCGCCGCGGCCCGCGAGACCAAGCCGCAACCAGACCACCAGTGCGCCGGTGCCGAGCAACAGCAGGCTAATGGCGGGCACGAGCATCGGCGCGGACGTGCTGCCCGTTACCTTGCCGACCCACGGCATGATGTTTTGCGCAAGGAAACCGCCGACGCTCGAGCCCGCCGCGATCACCGCGAGCGCCGCCGCGCCGCCCGCGCCCTTCATGAATGAGGCCGGCAGCAGGCGCGGCGGCAATGCCCAGAAACACGGAATCATCAGATACAGACACGGTGCGCCGAGCGAGAGCGCTGCGAAACGCACCGCGTTGCTGAACGGGCCCACGCTGGCGACGAAGCACAGAATGCCGAGCAATGCTGCGCAGAACGCGGCGATCAGCACGCGGCGCGGCGTTTTCAGACGGCGCGGCAACCACAGCAGCATCAGCGATGTGATGAACCACGGAATCATGTTGAGCATGCCGTTGACGCTGCTCGTCACACCGAAGCCTTTGACCAGGGTCGGCAGCCAGTAGGCGATGCCGTAGATCGCGATAGAGATGGTTCCGTACCCGACGCTAAAGAGCCCCACCGTAACGAGCGCGGCCAATGACCAGCCACTGCCGCCGGCAAGACGGGCGGCGGGCGGATCCGCGCGCAGCCGGCTTTCGACGACATCTTTCTCGCGGGCCGTCAGAAAGTTGGCGGACTGCGGGCCATCTGGCAGGCAGTACAGCGTGACGAAGGTGAGCAGCACGGCAGGCGTGCCGGTGGTCAGAAACACCCACTGCCAGCCGGCGAGGCCGGCTACGCCATGCAGCTCCAGTGAGAAGCCACCGATCAGCGAGCCGAGCATGTTGCCCATGCTGCTGCCGAGCGTCAGCAAGCCGATGATGCCGGTGCGCTGCCGTTCAGGAAACCACATGCCGAGATAAAGGATGATCCCCGGATAAAGGCCGGCTTCCGCAGCGCCGAGCAAGAAGCGCAGGATCTGGAAGGCCAATGCTGAAGGCGTCCACGCGAGCAGCAGCGTCGCGACGCCCCACGTGAACATGATCCGCGAAATCCAGCGGCGCGCGCCAAAGCGATGCATCAGCAGATTGCTCGGCACCTCGCATACCAGATAGCCGATGAAGAACAGCGACGACGCAAAGCCGTACGACGCCTCGCTCATCTTCAGGCTGCTCAGCATCTGCAGCTTGGCGAAGCCGATATTGGCGCGGTCAATATACGCGACCAGGAAAATCGCAATCAGCAGCGGCACGAGCCGCCACGCTATGCGCGTAAAAAGTTGGTCTTCACTGCTTCGATCGGTCACTGTCGTCTCCATGCCGGACCGCCTTTTGCGCGGTCCGTCGTAAATGCTGATGCGAGTGGTTTCGTACGGCCTCGCCGCACGGAATCATTTGTTAGAGCGGCCACCTGCGCTCGCGCGACTGCATCATTGCGCGGCACAGGTCACCGTTTCCCTGCTTATAGTCCAGACCCGTTTGCAGACGGGCTCTTCTTCCATGCTTCGAAGTCGGCGCGCGTCGCTTCGTCCGGCGGGTACAGTCCGAAGGTCGAGCGGCCAGCACGCACCTGTGCGTCGACCCAGTCTTCGAATACCGTCATTGCTGCGGCCTCTTCAGCGATCTCGTTGGCCAGATGCGCCGGAATCACCACAACGGCTTCCGCATCGCCGACGATAATGTCGCCCGGATACACCGCCACGTCGCCGCACGCGATCGGCACGTTCAGATCGACGGCATGGTGATGAATCAGGTTGGTCGGCGCCGACGGCCGCGCCTGATAGCATGGAAAGTCGAGCTTCTGCAGGTCCGGTGTATCGCGAAAGCCGCCGTCGGTGACGACGCCGGCCACGCCGCGCATCATCATCCGCGTGATCAGAATGCCGCCTGCCGAGGCCGCGCGCGCGTCCTTGCGCGAATCGACCACCATCACGTGACCAGGTGGAATCTCCTCGACGCCGCGGCGTTGCGGATGGCTGCGGTCCGAGAACACGCCGATGTGATCGAGGTCCTCGCGGGCCGGAATGTAGCGCAGCGTATAGGCTTCGCCAACCATGCGCGCGGCCGCCGGGTTGACCGGCAGCACGCCTTGCACGCAAACGTTGTGAAGGCCGCGCTTGAAAAGCGCCGTGGTCAAGGTCGCCGTGCTGACGTTGCGCAAGCGGGCGCGGTTCTCGTCAGTGAGCGGACTCGGGATAGTCACTGCGGTCGCTGAGGTCACAGATTTACTCCTGGTTTCGGTGAAGTGGTGGCCGGCCGGGCGTCAGAACTTGTGGCGGATCGCGAAACGGACCGTCGCCTGCTGGTTACCCGACGCAGGCGTCAGGCCATTGAGCGAGGCGCGCGCTGCGCGCCCGGTCGAATCGGTGCCCGACGCGTGCTGCAAAACGCCGATCAGATAGAAATCGGTACGCTTGGAGACGATGTAGTCGGCACTCAGCGAGCCCTGTTGATATTTCGCGTGATTCGCGCCGCCGCCGTCGGTGTAGTTGTAGGCTGCGCCGAACGAGAGCGCCGGCGTCAACTGATACTGGAAGTTGACTTCAGCGCTGTTGAAGCTCGCGGTGCCGCCCACGCCGGCCGGATTGAGCGGCGACACGGCGCCGCTCAGATGCTTGAATTTCGTGTTCGAGTAAATCCCGCCGAGGGTCGCCGCGCCGATCACGTAGGTGGCGCCGGCGCTGATGATCTCTTCGCTGTGCGCCGAGGCATAGCCATTGATCACCGGCGAACTGCCGAAGTTGTTGGTGGCCGCCGTCGCGCCGACTGCCGTGCCGAAGAAAGAGGCATTCGGATTGCGCGCATTCAGGTAGCCGACGCCGACCGTGAGCGGCCCGCGAGCGTAACCGGCGCCGAGCGAGTAGATCTGGTTGCCGGCCATGCTGCCCGGCACGCCACCGAAGCTATACATGCCTTCCGCGGTCAAGCCTCCATAGCTGGCCGTGCGGTACTTGACCGCGTTGTTCACGCGATTGGTGTTGTTGAGGTTATCGAGGTCGCCCGGATGCGCGCCGATGCTGCCCGAGAACATCGCGCTCGGCATCAGCGGATGGATGTAGTCGACCACCGGATCGTACTGACGGCCAAACGTGACCGTGCCGTACGGGCTCGAAACCCCCACATACGCCTGGCGGCCGAACAGCAGCGAACCTTGGCCCATCTTGCCGCTGTTCACGTCGAAACCGCTTTCGAGCACGAAGATCGCCTTGATCCCGCCGCCCAGATCTTCATTGCCGCGCAGGCCCCAACGGCTGCCGCTCAGAATGCCGCTCGACAGGCTGTACTGGCTGTGGCCTCGGCCCGGGCTCGTTTGTACGTTGCTCGTGTAGTTGATGCCCTCGTCAATGATGCCGTATAGCGTCACGCTGCTTTGCGCGTGAACTGCTGCCGGCGCTCCCGCAGCGGCAAGCGCGGCGAATGCGAATGCCACGTGTGCGGCGAGAGGTTTCGAGGAGGTTGCGAGGGACTTATGCACTGCGAGGTCTCCAGTCACTTTTTTTCAATGCAGAGAGGAGTTGCGCTTTGCCGATGCACGGCGGACACAACAGAAAATCCAACGAGGCGACGACCGTCCTCGTCGGCGGAAACGGTGTTGTTCAATGAGCGTGCCGATGGGTGTGCCAGTCAGTTATGCGGCCTTCAGAATGCGGTCGGCGATCATTGAGCCGATCGGCATCGCGGAGGTCGCGGCCGGCGAAGGCGCGTTGCACACGTGCACCATGCGCGGCGTGTCGGCGAACAGGAAGTCGTGCACCAGCGTGCCGTCGCGCATCACGGCTTGCGCGCGAATGCCGGCTTCATAGGGCAGCAGATCGTCGACCGTCAGCGACGGGCAGTATTTGCGGCATTGCTCGAGATAACCGCGCTTGAACAGCGAGTTCTTCATCTCGCCCATGCCGGAGCCCAGGTTGCGCCAGATGGTTTTCCAGAAGCCGGGGAAAGCGGCATATTCGGCGACGTCGCGCAGATTCACGGAAAGCTTCGGATAGCTTTCGCGGCCGAAACCGAGCACCGCGTTCGGTCCGACTGTCACGCTACCGTCGATCATCCGCGTCAGATGCACGCCGAGAAACGGCAGATCCGGGTCGGGAATCGGATAGATCAAATGACGCACCACGTCGTTTTTCGAGGCCGGCAAGCGGTAGTACTCGCCGCGAAACGGCACGATCTGGTGATCGATTTTCACGCCCGCGAGCCTGGCTAGCCGGTCCGATTGCAGGCCGCCGCAGACCACCAGCTTCTTCGCCTGCCATTGCTGTTCCTCCGAGGCGCCGACGGTGACGTAATCGCCCAACTCGGCAATCGACGTGACCTGCGTGCCGAGGCGAATTTCGCCGCCTGCTTTCTTGATGACGCGCGCCATCGCTTCGCATACCTGACGGTAATCGACGATCCCGGTCGCATCGAGGAACAGGCCACCCAGACCAACAATATTCGGCTCACGGCGGTGCAACTCGGCGGCGTCGAGCCGCTCGACGCGCAAACCGTTCTGTTGCGAGCGCGCGTACAGCGCTTCCATGCGCGACAGCTCGAGCGGATTCGACGCGACCAGCAGCTTGCCGCACACGTCGAACGGAATCGCATGCTCCGTGCAAAACTGCTTGGTTGCCTCGGCGCCGCGCTTGCACAACTCTGCCTTCAGACTGCCCGGCTGGTAGTAGATGCCCGCGTGAATCACGCCGCTGTTGTGCCCGGTCTGATGCTTCGCGAGCGTGGTCTCTTTCTCGAGCAGCAGCAGTGAGGCCGTGGGCTCCCGTTGCAGCAACTCCATCGCCGTCGCGAGACCGACGATGCCGCCACCGATGATGCAAAAGTCATAAATCATGTTTTTCTTCTTCGCTTCTACTTTGCGGATTCAGCATGCTAAACGCTTTCTCGTCCGCTTATCAGGTTGTCAGACTAAGTAGCCAAAAAAAAGAGATCGCGCCGGGGACTTGAGCGCGGAGCCGCGAAGGTCCGCGCTCGAGCCCGCTATCGTCAATCGCTAGGGGGTAACTCGATCTTCTGGCGTTTGGCTGCGGCGCGCAGATGCCGCTCAGCCGACTCGGCGGCACCCCGATGGTCGCCGCGCTCGATAGCCTCGTACAGCTCGCCGTGCTCCTGGCGCGCGTAGTCGCCCGCGTGGCTCGCCGTGTTGGCCCACTGCGCACGACGCACCGCCACCAGTTGGCCGCGCAGGAAATCATGGAACGCGACGAAATACTCGTTCTTGGTGGCTGCGGCGATGGCCCGGTGAAACGCGACATCAGCCGCGGAAGCCGCGTCGAAATCAAGGCGTTTCTTTTCCATCTCGCGGATCGCATCGCTCATACGCTTCAGATCTTCCGGGGTACGTCGGCGCGCCGCGGTCATTGCCGCCTGGGTTTCGATCCACAGACGCATTTCGAACAGTTGCGCAAGATCCAGCTTCTGCTTGCCGCCGCTCGGCAGCCGGAAAACCGTGCCCGATGGCGTTTGCGAAATGAACGACCCTGCGCCGCGCCGGGCAACCAGTACGCCGTCCGACTTCAGCTGCGCGATTGCCTCGCGCACAACTGAGCGGCTCACGTTGAGCCGTTCCGACAGTTGCTGCTCCGTTGGCAGACGCGACTCGGCAGGAAAATGACCAGCATCAATTTCCGCGCGAAGTGCGCTCACCACACGCTGCACAAGCGAATCGGGACGTTCAAGCTCAAGCATCAACAGGATCTCGTTTGATCAGGTTGTCAGACAATACCGAGTTACCCGGACAGTGTCAAGCGGTGGCCGAATTCCCACGCTCCCCGACCACGCATAACCTGCTCTTCAGCGCTGCGCCGCAGGCGCAGACTGTGCACGCCACCTGACCGGCCGTGCCGCCGTCCCTAACCGCCGCCCCTGTATGCGATCCGCGATTGACCTGGCCAATGAGGCGTCCATTCAACCCCGCGTCAGCGACTCGACGGCCGCCGCTCCGGCGCCGCAAACGGCCAGGTCATACACGGCATTGCAGCCGGATCGATTTGCGCTCAGCGCGGCACGGGATGCGGCGAGTGCGCGGATGCACGCGCGCCCAGCGCTGCGGCCGCTTCGTCTTCCGGCTCCGCGGACAGGTCCCGCCTGAAAGTCTCGGCGAGGAAAAACGCGCACACCAGGCTCAGCAACCCTGTCGCCGCGATATAGATCGAAATGGGCAGCGTCTGGCCATATGTGGCGAACAGATACGTGGCGATCAATGGCGTCGGTCCTGACGTGATGATGCCGGCGATCTGATACGGCAGCGACGCACCCGTGTAGCGCACCCGCGTGCCGAACAGTTCCGCAAACCACGTCGATTGCACGCCGTACACCGACGCCTGGCTCAACGCGATACCGCAGACGTACGCCACGAAAATCAAGGTCGGATTGCGCGTCTCAAGCAACGGAAAGAACGCGAATCCATAGATCGCCACGAACACCGCGCCGAGCATGAAGACGGTCCGGCGTCCGATCACGTCCGACAGTTTGCCGAACAAGGGCAGCGTGATCAGCGCAAACGCGCAGCCCACAATGATGGCGTTCAGCAGTAGTCCACGCGACAAGCCGAGCCGCGTCGTTCCGTAGACCAGCACGAACACGTTGATCACGTTGAAGGTGATGTCGACCGCGAAGCGCGTGCCGATCGTCAGCACGAGGTCTTTCGGATGCCGGCGCAGCAATTCGACCAGCGGCGCCTTCACGACCTGCTTGCTCGCCTTGATCTGTTCGAATACCGGCGACTCCATGACGCGCAGGCGGATGAACAGGCCGATCGCGATTAGCGCGACGCTCAGCAGGAACGGCAGGCGCCATCCCCATGAATAGAACGCGTCCGACGGCATACTCGACACGGCTTTGAACACCGCGGTCGAGAGCATCAGCCCGAGCGGCACGCCCAATTGCGGGAACGCGCCGAAAAAGCCTCGCTTCCTGGCCGGCGCCGTTTCGACCACCATCAGCACCGCGCCCCCCCATTCGCCGCCGACGCCGAGCCCTTGCAGGAAGCGCATCGCCACCAGCAGGATCGGCGCCCAGACGCCGATCGAGGCGTAAGTCGGCAGCAGGCCGATCACGAAGGTGCTGACGCCCATGATCGTCAGCGTCGCGACGAGCGTCGCCTTACGTCCGATGCGATCGCCAAAGTGCCCGAAAAACACGGCGCCGAAAGGCCGTGCGAGATAGCCGACCGCAAAACTGCCGAACGCCGCGATGGTGCCGACCACCGGATCGAACGAGGGGAAGAACAGCTTGGCGAAAACCAGCGCCGAAGCGGTGGCATAGAGAAAAAAGTCGTACCACTCGATGGCGGTCCCGACCACCGAAGCGGCCAGCACACGGTTGACGGCCGAACGGCTGATAACCGGCGCGTTGCCGGGTGAAACGGGCGATGTATTCATGTCTCCTCCCTTCTCTGGGAATCTATGTTTTGAACTGCTGCGTGTCGGCGGCGCGGGTCCGCCGGCACATTACGATAAATACCCTATGCTCACCAGTGCAGTTCCATCGGGAATTGGTCGAGCGTTTCGACGCCGCCCGAGGTCAACCGCACGATACGTTCGGTGCGCAAGCCGCCGACGTTCGGCACCGTGATCGTCGCCTTCAGGGTAAAGACCATGTTTTCCTGCAGCACGGTCTTGTTGCCCGGTCCGATCCACGGCGCTTCTTCTTCCGGGTCCATGCCGGTGCCGTGACCGGTGCCATGGCCGCGCGCTTCGCTCGAGTATTGCTCGTAGTTCGATTTCACCAGCGCCTGCTGGATCACCGCGTTCAGTTCCATCGCCGCCATGCCGGGACGAGCCGCGGCAAGCCCCGCTTCGACCGCGCGCGCCGCTGCCGCGACGATCGCCATCTTCTCGGGATTCGCCGGACCGTAGGTGAAACCGCGTCCGCCATCGGCCACGTACCCACGATAACGCGCACCGATGTCGGTCATGATCAGGTCGCCCGGTTGCAGGATGCGGTCGGTGGGGCGCGCCAGGTTATACGCCGAGCGCGGACCGGATTGCACCATCGAATCGAACGCGGTCCGGTCTGCTCCTCCCGCGAGCATCGCGCGGTCAGCGATTAGAGCGAGTTCACGCTCGGTGTAGGGACGGCCGTCGGCGAGCGCATCGCGAATCGCGGCCATCGCCGAATCGGTCAAGGCGGCGGCTTTGCGCATCAGCGCCACTTCGGCGTCGCTCTTGACCGCCTTGATTTCGGCCAGCACCATCGTCGGTTCGAGCTTCAGTTCGCCGAGACCGGCGTTCAGGCGCTTCAACAGATCCGCGGGGATATAGGCGGCGCCGGCGAGGCCGACTGTGCCGCTACGGTGCCGCGCCGAAAATGCCTGCACCTGTTGCGTGACTTCACGCAGGCTGCGCACCTCGAAGGCAGTCACGCTCGTCGCGTAGTCTAAGCATTGATCCGACACGAACAGCACGGGGTCGCCGTCCACGGGCAGCAGCAGGATCGCGTTGGCGATGTCCGATACGCCGTCGAGCGGACGGAACTCGGTAAAGTAGCCGATGTTCGCGCCACGCCAGCAATCCCCGAAGGCGAGCAGGCCGACCAGGCCCGCCTTGTCGAGTGCGCTGCGGACCTTGGCGACGCGGCCGAGGAACTCGTCGGTGGTGATGCCTTCCGGCGGGATGTCTGCGGTACGGGTGTTCATTGCGTTCTTCGTCTCCTGTGCGGCTGCCTACGCGGAGGCTAGGTGCAGCCGGTCTCGATGCCCGTGATGGGAATCCGTCCCGCCGTGGAATGCAGGACATCTTCCGCATAGTAGAATCGATCGATATGCTTTTATAATGAAAAATAACGCAACATCTATATCGATAAGGAATACGTGGAGACAACATCGTGAGTTCGGCCACTCATCCGGACAATAGCGCGGGGGCCATCGCGGCGGGCCGCTTCGACCCCACGCGTCTGAAGACACGCCAATTGGCCCTGATCGTTCAGCTCGACATCCATCGGTCGGTGTTGCGCGCGGCGGACGCCGCGCACATGACGCAGCCCGGGGCGACCAAGTTGCTGCGGGAACTGGAAGACACGATGGGTGTGCCATTGTTCGAACGGCATCCGCGCGGTGTCGAGCCCACCTGGTACGGCGAGGTGCTGATCCGCCATGCACGCAGCGTGCTGGCGGAGTTGCAACACGCGTACGACGAAGTGTCCGCGCTCAAAGCCGGCCTGACCGGGCAGGCGATGATCGGCACCGAGGTCACGGCGGCCACCAACCTCGTGCCGCAAGCGGTGGCGCTCCTCAAGAAGCGCTTTCCGCAGATTCGCATCAACATCGAGATGGAGTTCAGCGAGGTGCTGGTGCAGCGTCTGCAGGAAGGCAAGCTGGATATGATCGTCGCGCGAATCCGCAATCCGGACGATCTGGCGGAACTGCACTACGCCCCGCTCGCAGAAGCACAGCACGCGCTGTTCGCGCGCGTTGGCCATCCGCTCGTCAAGCGCAAGACTCTGAGCTGGAACGATCTGGCGCCGCAAACGTGGATCTTGCCGCCGAAAGGCAACGTGATGCGCAATCAGATCACGCAACTTTTTCTCGAACGGCAGCTCGCGTTGCCGACGGATGTGGTCGAGAGCTCGTCGCTGACTGTCATCACGAGTCTGCTGCAGATGAGCGATATGATTGCGCCGCTTGCGCGCGAGCCGGTGCGACCGTATTGCATTGCCGGTGCACTCGAACCACTACCGTTCGAACTCGATCTGAAGCTCGGACCGGCGGGCATCGTCACACGGCGCGGCGAACGGCTTTCGCCGGGCGCGAGGGCGATGCTGCAAGCGTTGCGCGAGGCGGCCGGATTCGACACCCAAGGCCCCGACGCCGACAGCGATTGACCTACAGCAACGGGACTCAGCGCGCGCCGTCCGTCGCGACGCTTGCGCCGGGTTGTAGTAGCCATTCATGAGCCGGCTCGTTGTGTACGTGCCAGGTGCGGCGCGGACCGGCCATCACATTCAGGTAGTAGAGGTCGTAGCCGTGCGCGGCGGCAACCGGGTGATAGCCGCGCGGCACCAGCACCACATGCTTGTCGTACGCCGCGAGCGTTTCGTCGAGACTGCGGTCGTCGGTATAGACCCGCTGAATCGCGAAGCCCTGCGGCGGCGAGACACGGTGGTAATAGGTTTCCTCGAGATAAGTCTGCTGCTCGCCATCGTCGGTATCGTGGCGATGCGGCGGGTAGCTCGACCAGTTGCCCGCAGGCGTCACCGATTCCACCACCAGCAAGCTCTCCGCCGGCTCGCTTTCCGGCAGGATGTGGCGCACGTGACGCAGATTGGCGCCGGCGCCGCGGGTTTCCTGCTTGATCTCGTCAGGTGCAATGAAGCGCGGCGGCAGACCGCCTTTCGCGGGCGCGGAGCAGATGCCGAGTTCGACATGATCCGTCGCCACGATCGTGTAGCGCGTATGCGGCGGCACATACATCGACCACGGCGCGCCATCGAACGGCGTCATCCGCGCGCCGATTGCGCGGCTCGCGAGTCCTTCGCAACCGACCATCGCGTGCCCCTTGACGAGCACGATCACGACTTCGCGATTGCCTGTATCCTGCGTGACCGTGGCGCCGACCTTCAGGTCGAAAACATCGAAGCCGACGTATTTCCAGCCGGCGCTCGCCGGCGTGATATGGATGATCTGGCCGTCTTCGGCATGCTTTGACGGTTTGACGAGCAAGTCGCTCATGTCTTCCTCCAGTTATTTAGGGCTACTACCCGGCAGAACGCGGCGGTCGCTGCGGCTACGTGGGATGGCCTGAGGCGGTACAAGCATCCATGGCTTTGACGGCGCCTTGTGCGCGAATCGCCGCCAGATGGCGTGCGACTTGCGCGACGAAGCGCGGCTGTTCACGCAGATCGCATCCGAAAATCGACTCGATTTCGAACAGTGCTTGTACCGCATCAACGGCATCCGCGTACAAGGTCGAACGGACCGCTTCGGTCAGTGTGTCGGCGAGGGGATCCGCGATCGCGTAGGTGCGCCCTGTCTCGTCCTGACCGCTGAGGTATGCGATCCAGCCGGCCAGCGCAAAGGCAAGACGTTCGGTCGGCGCGCCGCTTTTCAGGTTGGCGCGCGCGCTTTCCAGCCAGCGCTGTGGCAGTTTCTGCGAGCCGTCGGTCGCGATCTGTTGCAAGCGGTGATCTAGCGCGGTGTTGCGAAAACGCGTGAACAGTTCAGCGCGATAGGTGGCCAAAGCGGGTCGTGACAGCGTCGGCTCCACCTCGTCGCGCAACATGCTTTCGACAAAGTTCAGCACCGCCGGCGCGTCGATCGCCTGATCGACGGTGTCATAGCCGATCAGCGACCCGAGGTAGGCGAGCGCCGAATGCGCGCCGTTCAACATCCGCAATTTGGCCTGCTCATAGGGACGCGCGTCACCCACGAGCGTCGCGCCTGCGCACTCCCACGCCGGCCGCGGTCCCGCGAAGCGGTCCTCGATCACCCATTGCGAAAACGGCTCGGTCATCACCGGCCACGCATCGTCGGCACCGAGCTGCTTCGCGACGCGCATGCGATCGGCGTCGGTGGTGAGCGGCACGATCCGATCCACCATCGTGTTGGGAAATGCGCCCTCTAGTTCGATCCAGTCGGCCAGCAGAGGATCCGCTTTGCGCGCGAACGCCAGCGTCAACGCGCGCATCGTGTCGCCATTGGACGGCAGGTTGTCGCACGACAGCACGGTAAACGGGCCCAGACCGGCCGCGCGGCGCAGCGCCAGCGCGCGCACGACGAAGCCGATCGCGCTTCGCGGCGCGGCGGCCTCGCGCAGATCATGGGCAATGTCGGGATGATCGAACTGCAATGCGCCGCTGGCCGGATTGCGGCAATATCCTTTCTCGGTGATCGTCAAGCTGACGATATGGCAGCGCGGATCGGTCATCGCATCGAGCACGGCGGCGGGCGACTGCGGCGCGACCAGCGAAGTGATCAGCGCACCGACCACCTGGAACGAATCCGCGGTGCCGTCGCGCACATCCACGGCATACAGATGATCTTGCGGAGTGAGCGCCTCCGACGTGTCCGCACGCCGCAACGACACGCCGACGATGCCCCAGCGGTGATCGCCAGCGCGCAACGTGTGCTCGGTGTACACGGCCTGGTGCGCGCGATGAAACGCCCCGAGGCCCAGATGGACAATGCCCGGTGCAAGGCTCGCGCGATCGTAGGCGGGAACGACGACTTCGCCAGCAGCGCGCGCCGCGAGCGAAGCCAGGGCGGCATTACTCAGCCGCATGATAGGCCGGATGTTTGGCGAGGCCTTCCCAGATGCCGTTCAGGTAGACCGCACCCAGCGCGCGGTCGAACAGCCCATAGCCGGCGCGGCCCGTTTCGCCCCAGATCATTCGCCCATGGTCCGGCCTTGCATAGCCTTCAAAGCCGGTTTCGAAATAGGCTTTGACGATTTCCGCCATGTCGAGCGAGCCGTCGGCCGAGCGATGCGAGGTCTCATGAAAATCGCCCGCCGCATTGGTTTGCACGTTACGCAGGTGGGCAAAATGAATCCGGCCACGCGCGCCGAACTCGCGCACCAGTGCCGGAATATCGTTCTGCAGGTCCGCGCCCAGCGACCCCGAACACAGCGTCAGGCCGTTGGCGGGATCGTCGACGATAGCCAGCACGCGCTGCAGGTCAGCGCGATTCTTCACGATGCGCGGCAGCCCGAAAATCGGCCGCGGCGGATCGTCGGGGTGGATCGCCATCTTGATGCCGGCTTCTTTGGCCACCGGAATGATCGCGCGCAGGAAGTAGTCGAGATTGGCCCAAAGACCGGCCTCGTCAAGCGCTTCGTAGTCGCGCAGCAGGGCTCTCAACTGCTCGGGCCGATAGCTCGCGTCCCAGCCGGGCAGCTGGATACCCTGGCTGACGTCGAGTTCGCGGATCGCTTGTGTGTCGAACGCGAGTGTCGTCGATCCATCGGGCAGGTGCATTTCCAGCGAGGTGCGGGTCCAGTCGAAAACCGGCATGAAGTTGTAGCAGACCACCTTCACGCCGCAGGCGCCGAGGTGACGCAGCGTCTGGCCGTAGTTGGCGATGAGCGTGTCGCGCGTCGGTTTGCCGAGCTTGATGTCCTCGTGCACCGGCACGCTTTCGATCACTTCCAGCGTCAGGCCGTGAGCCTCTATCTTCTCCTTCAGCGACAGGATCCTGTCGATTGGCCACACCTCGCCCACAGGCACGTCATAGATCGCCGAGACGACCCCGACCATGCCGGGGATCTGGCGGATATAAGCGAGCGGCACGGGGTCCGTGTCGCCATACCAGCGAAAGGTCATTTTCACGTTCGAGTCTCCTCCCCACACGCTCGCTTCGCTTTCGACGACGCTGCGTATCAGTGAATGGTTGGTTAGTCCTTCCGCATCGGCCCAGCGCGGCGACGCGGCGGATGGACACCGTGCGCCTGTCGGGTTCACGCGAGGGCGCAGCCAGGACTCTGCATACTAGCGGCGATCGACATGCTTTTATAATGAAGAATAATGCTTTATCTATACGATTATGGAATACATTGAGCCGCAAGGTTGCCGCCCCATATGCTGTCAGAAATAGCACGCGCGAGGCGTTCAGTTCCCCGTCTTCCTCTCGCTCGGCCAACGGCTGCTGTTACATAAGTCGATGGCCCGCAGGCCCTGAGTCCTCGACATAAAACATGTTGCGCGACGCGGGCGAATCGCTATCGCTAACAATGCACCGCGGCCAATTCCGTGTTGTCTGACGTGCCGACCCGGATGTTCGCGCTGCGTAAAGAATTCCGTGGCGAACGTAGGGCATACCCCGAAAAACCCCAATAAAATTAAATTTTCTTTGACGCATATTGAAAAATAATATTTCATATAGTCATCGCCCTTAAACGCGGAGACTACTGTGTCACACCGATTTGCTGCTCGATACCTGATCGAAACCTCGCTGGATCCGCAGGATGCCGCGGCCGAGATGGCCGGCGAGTCGTCCACGGCCACATTTGTTGCAATTCCTGGCGAACGCGCTTCGATTGCCGAGCTTCACGGCGCGCGCATCGATGAAATCGTGGAGGTGGAAACGCCCCTGGCCGGTTCCATTGCTCACCCGTCGGCCTCGGCGGTGCGCCGCTGCCAGGTCAAGCTATCGTGGTCGCTCGAGAACACCGGCACGTCGCTGCCGAACATGCTCGCCACCTTTGCCGGCAATATCTTCGACGTACAGTCGGTCAGCGCGCTGCGGCTCGTCGATGTCGAGTTGCCCTCGGTGCTCGCCGATGCCTACCCGGGTCCGCAATTCGGCGTGGAAGGTACGCGGCGGATAACGCAGATCGAAGACATGCCCATCATCGGCACGATCGTGAAACCGAGCGTCGGCTTGACGCCCGACGAAACCGCGTCGCTAGTGGAGCGGCTCGCCGATGGCGGCATCGACTTCATCAAGGATGACGAACTCATGGCGGATCCGCCGCACTGTCCGTTCGATCAGCGCGTCGACGCCGTTCTCGACAGGCTGCGCCGCTATACCGAACGTACGGGTCGCCAGGTCATGTACGCCTTCAACATTACAGGCGAAGTCGATGAAATGCTGCGTCGTCACGACAAGGTTCTCGCGGCCGGGGGCAACTGCGTGATGGTCAGCCTCAACTGGATCGGCCTGCCGGCGCTGGCTCATTTGCGGCGGCATTCGCAGCTTCCAATTCATGGGCACCGCAATGGTTTCGGCACGATGAGCCGGGCTCCGGGCTTCGGCGTCGACTTTCGCGCATGGCACAAGCTGTTCCGGATCGCTGGCGCCGACCACATCCACGTGAACGGCCTGGACAACAAGTTTTATGAGTCGAACGAATCGGTGGTGCGCTCGGCGCAGGCCTGCGTTGCGCCGGTGTTCGCCGACAGCGGCCCCGCCTGGCCCGTCATGCCGGTTTTCTCGTCGAAGCAAACGGTCTGGCAGGCGCTTGACACCTATCGCGCGATGAAGTCGACGGATCTGATCTATGCGTGCGGCGGCGGAATTCTCGGCCATCCCGACGGGATCGCGTCGGGTGTGGAAAGTATCAAGGAGGCGTGGGCCGCGGCGATCGAGGGCGTGTCACTCGACGACTATGCGCGCGCACGGCCCGCGCTCGCCCGAGCGCTCGGCGCTTTTGCAGCCTGAACCGCCATGCACGAAACTTCCATTCCGCAACGGCCACGCGGCGCTCCGATCGCCTTCTACGGCGACGATTTCACCGGAGCGGCGGGTAATCTGCTTGAGTTTCATCGCAGAGGTTTGCGTGGCATCCTGTTCGTTGAAACGCCGAGTCTGGAACGATTCAAGGAAGCCACCGCCAACCTGGATGTGGCAGGTGTAGCAGGTATTGCGCGATCGTTGCCGCCGCACGCAATGGCTGCCGAAATCGAGCCAGCGCTCCAGCTATTCAAGGCGGCCGGCGCACGAGTCATTCAGTACAAGATTTGCGCGACCTTTGATTCGTCGCCTGAGCAGGGCAGCTTCGGCGCGGTGCTGGAACTGGCGCGACGATGCTTCGGCATCCAGAACGTGCCCATCGTCGCGGCGCATCCCGACTTCGGCCGATATACCGCGTTCGGTCACCACTTCGCGACTTTTCGCGGCGAAGTCTTTCGCCTTGACCGCCATCCGAGCATGGCCGCTCATCCCGCTACCCCAATGCACGAGGCCGACCTGCGAGCCCACCTTGCGCGGCAGACGACGTTGCCCATCGGCGTCTGTGATTTCACCGCGCTGCGTCGCGCATCCGTGGACCGGATTGTGGCGTTGATCGACCAACACGATGCGGATGTGGCCACTGCAACGGCGGCCACCCTGTTCGACGCGATCGAGCCTGCCGACCTTCGCAAAATAGCGCACGCCGTCTGGCATGCCTCAGCGCGACGGCCCGTGTTCGCCCTGGCATCGCACGGCCTCGCGGCCGGACTCGCCGCACACCTCGGCGATCAGCATGCCGAATCTGGTAATGGCGCAGCGCAATGCCCCGTGAATAGCATCGTGGTGCTGTCGGGGAGTTGCACACCGCACACCGCCGCGCAGATTGCCCATGCAAAATCACAAGGTTGGCTGGTGCTGCGTCTCCCGCTCGCAGAGCTTGCTGTGCATGGCGAAAACGAACTCGCCGATTCGCTCGCGCTTCAGGTTTGCAGCGCATTGGAGCGTGAGCAAAGCGTGGTGATCTACACAGCCTCCGGTCTCGACGACGCGAATATCGCGACTGGAACCCAAGTGTGCGAGCAGATGGGTGCCGAGTCCTCGGCGCTCATCGGCGGACTGTACGGCGCAGTGCTACGGCGGGTGTCGGCCAGACGGCGTCTGCCGCGTTTCGTCGTGGCGGGCGGCGACACGTCCAGCCAGACGATGCGCCGGCTCGGCATCGACGCGCTCAGCGTTGATGCAATCAACCCGGCTTCCCAGGACGCCTTCATGCGCATTCACGCCGCGGACCCGGCGTTGAACGGCGCACAGGTGCTCCTGAAAGCCGGCCAGAACGGCGACGACAATCATTTTGTGCTGGCCCGCGAGGGCCGGCATTGGCGCTGACCATAGAGTCGGCCAAGCTCTACCAGTCATCAAACCGGGTGCGCGCACCCGCCAACAGGAGACAGAGTAATGAAGCTCACCCAGGACCAGGTCAATCAATACAACGAAACCGGTTTTCTGGTTTTGCCAGACGTTTTTTCAGCCGATGAAGTCGACGTCCTGCGCCGCGAAGCCGCTGATATCACTCAGGTGCAGCGCCCTGAAATCTGGCGCGAGAAGAACGGAGCGCCGCGCACGGCGTTTGGCTGTCATAAGTACAGCGACATCTTCCGCACGCTCTCCAGCGACGCGCGCCTCGTTCGGCCCGTTGAACAGTTGATTGGGGAATCGCTGTATATCCACCAGTTCAAGGTGAATCCGAAAGTCGCGTTCGATGGCGATACGTTCCCGTGGCATCAGGACTTCGTCACGTGGCACGAGGACGACGGCATGCCCGAGGCGCGTGCGATGAATATCGCGATCTTTCTCGACGATGTGTACCCGACCAACGGTGCACTCATGTTCGTGCCCGGCAGTCATAAGCGCGGCATGATTCCGACCACCCCGAAGGAAAACAACCGCCGTTGGATGGACCTGAAGGACGTGGAGAGCATCATCCACTCCGGTACCGATATCGAAGTCGCAACGGGCAACGCGGGCAGCGTCCTGATGTTTCATGGCAACGCCGTGCACGGCTCTGCGGGCAACATGACGCCGCTGCCACGCCGCATCGTGTATGTCACGTATAGCGCGGTGTCAAATGCCATTCGCAAGCCGACCCGGCCGGAATTTATCGCGCACCAGACGTTCGAGCCGGTGAGCGCCACGCCGCCCGAAGCGTTCGCGCAATACGTCAGCAGCTTTCACGGCTAACGCCGGCATGCGCCGGCCAGATAAAAACCGACAGGCGCTGTCAGCGCGCCCAGGAGACAACGATGGACCAGCACACGAAAAATCCGCTCGGCTCAAAGCGCCGCATGGTGCTTAAAGCCAGCGTGGCGGCAGGCATCACGGCGGGCTTCGCCGCCATTTTGCCGCGCGGCGTCCGCGCAGCCGAGTTCAACTACAAGTTCGCCACGGCGCTCGACGCGGGGCATCCGCTAAACAAGCGTGCCGGCGAAGCGCTGGAACGGATCCGGGCTGCCACGAATGGACGCCTCGACATCAGGCTTTTCCCTGCCAACCAGCTCGGCTCCGATGCCGACACGCTTTCGCAGACACGCAGTGGCGCGGTCGAATTCATGACGCTCGGCCACGGCAATCTCGGCAACTATGTGAAGTCGTCGGGAATCGCCAGTACGGGCTTCGCCTTTACCAACTACGAGCAGGTCTGGAAGGCCATGGATGGCGCGCTCGGTGCGAAGATTCGCGATGACGTCAACCGCACCGGAAAGATAGCCGCAATCGGCGGACTATGGGACAACGGCTTCCGCCAGGTCACTTCGTCGTTGCGTGCGGTGCGTTCGCCTACCGATCTCGCCGGTCTGAAGCTTCGTGTGCCACCTAATCCGGCCTACACGTCGCTCTTCACGGCTCTTGGCGCCGGTCCCACGCCGCTCAACTACAACGAGCTTTACAGCGCCTTGCAAACGCATGTGGTTGACGGCCAGGAAAATCCGCTTGCGCTGATCAACTCCGGAAAGTTTTATGAAGTGCAGAAGTACTGTAGCCTGACCAACCACATCTGGGACGGCTTCTGGACTCTCGCCAACAAAGACGCGTGGAGCCGCCTGCCGCCCGACTTGCAAAAGATCGTCGAGACCGAATTCGCACGCTCCGTCCAGGATCAGCGAGCCGACATTGTCGCGCTGAGCAAAAGTTTGCAAGCGGATCTTTCGAAGAAGGGTCTGCAATTCTCGACGGTCGATCCGGCCGCCTTTCGCACCGCACTTGGGAAGACACGTTTCTACGCGGATATGCGTGAGAAGTACGGCAATGACTACTGGGCGTTGCTGGAGCAAGCCGTGGGTAAGCTTGGCTGACGCGAGCCACCCGTCCGCGAATCCAGGTACCGAAGTTGAAGCCCAGGAGAAAGAAGATGAAGTCCCACATGACTCACACCGCGCCGTTCCCGGCGCCGCCAGACAACCTCGCGGCGAGGCTGGAGGGCGCGCTGGTCTGGACAGTCGAAGCGGCGGCCGCATTGCTCGTGCTGGCCGAAGTCGTGCTGCTGTTTAGTGGCGTTGTGTCGCGCTACGCGCTGCACCGTCCGCTCGACTGGTCAGACGAACTGGCATCGCTGCTTTTTTTATGGCTCGCCATGCTCGGATCGGTGATTGCGTTCTGGCGTGGCAACCACATGCGAATGACAGCACTGGTTGACCGGGTAAGCGCCACGACTCGTGCTTTTTTCGATGTTCTCGCGGTAGCTGCATCACTTGCCTTCCTCCTGCTGATTCTCGCGCCCGCGTTCAGCTATGCGTATCACGAGGCTGACGTCTCCACACCCGTGCTCGAACTCTCCTCCATGTGGCGGGCTGCGGCAATGCCCGCCGGCGCGGCGCTGATGACGTTGTCAGCACTATTGAAGCTGACGCGCGTGGCCAACTGGCGTGCAACGCTGGGCGCCGTGATGATGGTGATGGCCATCGGCGCCCTGCTCGCTCTCGCGCACCCGCTGCTCGAACGGCTCGGCAACTACAATTTGGTGATTTTCTTCGTCGGTATCGTCACGGTGACGGTGTTGGCCGGCGTGCCGATCGCCTTCGCGTTCGGTCTCGCCACCTTCAGCTATCTCGCGCTGACGACCGCGGTGCCGCTCACCGTGGTGGTCAGCCGGATGGACGAGGGTATGTCGCATGTCATGTTGCTGGCGGTGCCGCTCTTTGTGTTCGTCGGCCAGTTAATGGAAATGACCGGCATCGCGCGTGCGATGGTGGCGTTTCTGGCCAACCTGCTTGGGCATGTGCGCGGCGGCCTGTCGTACGTGCTGATCGGCGCCATGTATCTGCTGTCTGGCATTTCGGGTTCCAAGGCCGCGGACATGGCCGCGGTCGCCCCGGTTCTGTTTCCCGAAATGCAGAAGCGCGGCTCGGACCCTGGCGATTTGACCGCGTTGCTCGCCGCAACCGGGGCGCAGACGGAAACCGTGCCGCCGGGTATCGTACTCATCACTATCGGCTCGGTGACGGGCGTCTCGATTACCGCGCTGTTTATTGGTGGCCTGTTGCCCGCCATCACCTTGGGGCTCGCGCTGTGCGTCGTGGTATGGTTCCGCAGCCGGAGCGAGGGGAAGGCGCAAATCTCACGCCCCGCATGGAACGTGATCGGCCGCAGCCTCGTGGTCGCGCTGCCCGCCCTGCTCTTGCCCGTAGTCATCCGTACGGCCGTCGTGGAAGGCGTTGCGACGGCGACCGAGGTGTCGACGATCGGCGTGGTGTATGCCGTAGTGGTCGGGCTCCTGATCTATCGCCAGTTCGAATGGCGCCGACTTAAAGCCATGCTCGTTGACACAGCCGCGCTCTCAGGCTCGATTCTGCTTATCATCGGCACGGCGACGGGTATGGCGTGGGCGCTGACGCAGTCCGGCTTCTCACAAGACCTTGCCGACGTGATGTCGCATCTTCCCGGAGGCGCCCCGACCTTCATGGTGGTCTCGGTTGCGACATTCATCGTACTGGGCAGCGTGCTGGAAGGCATCCCCGCTATTGTCCTGTTCGGTCCGCTACTGTTTCCCGTTGCGCGAACGCTCGCCATCAACGAGGTACAGTATGCGATGGTTGTGGTGCTGGCCATGGGTGTCGGCCTGTTCGCCCCGCCTTTTGGAGTGGGATACTACATGGCTTGCGCAATCGGCCGCGTGGATCCGTCACTCGCGATGCGCCGGATCTGGGGCTATCTCGTGGCGTTGATTGTCGGGCTGGCCGTGGTCGCCGCGGTGCCTTGGGTATCAACGGCTTTCCTTTGAATTCGGCGCTCTCTACCGGAACAAACTTGACCCATGAATTCTGCCAACGGAACCATCGCGCTCATCCGCGGACGCCTGCCGGAACTGAATCCGGCGCTACGGCGGATCGGCCTGCACATCGTGCGCTCGCCTGCCCAGGCAAAGTCAATGACGATCCGCGAAATGGCCGAAAAATGCGAAGTGTCGGAAGCCACGGTAACGCGCTTCGTCAAAGAGTTCAGCTTCGAAAGTTTCCAGCAGATGAAGATATCGCTGGCCGAAGAATTGTCACGCCGTCGGCAGGAACTACCCGCAAGCGAGACGCGCGAAATTTACGACCATATCAAGCCGGACGATTCGCTGGATATCGTTATGCGCAAGGTGCACGGCGCGCTGCGCGAAACGCTCGATCAGACCATGATGAAGTTGCAGCCGGAGGTCGTCGCGCGCGTCGTCGAAGCATTGAGTGCCTGCGAATACGTGGTCTTTTTTGCGACCGGCACATCCGCGCTCGCTGCGGAAAATGGTGTGGTGCGATTCTTTCGTGTGGGTAAGAAATGCATCTTCTATCGAGATCAGAGCATCCAGCAGTTCGCGTCCGTGAATCTCGACGAAAAATGCGTCGTGTTCGGCATCAGCAATTCGGGACGCACGAAGACCACGGTGCGGGCTCTTCAGATCGCGCGCGAGCGAGGAGCCCATACTGTCTGCATCACGTCCTTTCCGTCGTCGCCGATAACACGTTACGCAGACATCTCTCTCATCACTGCCGAGCAGGCCGATGCGATCGATCGCCCTGAGGCGCCCGAGTCCACGACCGCCAAGATTGGCCAGATCGCGGTGCTCGACGTGCTCTACTCCGCTTACGCGATCCACCATCATCGCGACGCGGTGCATGTACTCGCCGAAACAGATCGCTTTGTCGAGGAAGGCAAGGTGTGAAGGCCGTTCGGGCAAAGAGCATTTCCATCTTCTTTCGCTCATGGCAGGACCGCTGTATTCAGGCGTCTTCGCGATGTCACGCTCGATGTCAGCGTCGAGCTCTTTTCCAAAAGTATGAATCCGATCCCGGATGCCGCTGAACAAAATGCCCCTGTCGGGGTGCCCTCAAGATTCGGACTTTTTCGTACGTCAGGGCTTCCAAGTGGGCATTTCGAATGTTGTCGCTGACCGATCCGTCTGAGTCGCTCAAAACCCGCCCCCTATTGTCCGCTTTCGCGCCGGCATGAGGCGTTCGCCGACGGCTCGTCGGCTCCGCACTGCTTCGCAGGGTCTTCGGGCACGGCGTCTATCACCTGGTTAAGGGGCTCTGTTTCGTCAGATTCGATGATGGCAGCGAGACCAGCATGTGATCCGGCATTTCGTTCAAATAAGGCCAGAAGTTCAGGGCGCAATCCGTCACCCCGTTGGGCTGCGAGAGCGTGAAGCGAGAGAAATGGCAACATGGTAGGACTCCAGTCAATGAAAGACAGGGGAACACGATGTCGATGAAAGAATTGACGTATCGCGCGCCTGCAAGATTAAGCATGGTTCGAGCGTACCGTGGGGTGTCCGCCGACCTCGGCAACTGCGGGATCGAATGATCAGGTTATGGCAGCAGCCCGGCACATGCACTCCGTTTCTTGCTATCTAATTTCTTTGAACGTTAACCCATGCTTAACGCGTACGTGCACCTGGCGTCATTGGTCAGCCTTCGGATGCCAGCCTGCCGTCGTGCGGTTGATCACCATCAGTCTGTTTGAGCGCCGTCGCGGAGCCGCCGAAAACCCTTCTGAAGGCCCAATTTGGCCGCTCTGGTTGCAGCGCATCGCCGCTAGATATCGGGTTTCTGGCTTTCGCAGGCGTGAAGGCGCGCGAAGGCAGATGCCGGCTCACCGGGAGTAAGAAGAAGCAATGCGAACCGGTCGACTACGCGTTGACCCCTAGCGCGATCCGCTTTGTGTGCCCTGCGACGACGAAAGCGCAGTCGGCGCCGGGCCAAACCGCGTCTCTGCATAAGGTTCGATGTGCACTGCCGACACCGGCTTGCCGATTAAGTATCCCTGCGCCGCATCGCACCCGAGCTCCCTGACGAGAACGAGTTGCGTTTCGGTCTCGATGCCTTCCGCGACCGTTCCCATGCCCAGCGCGCGCGCGAGCGCCACCATCGCTTCGACCATCGCGCGTGCCTGGTGACAGGTCTCCTCAACGGTGAGCCCCTGCACGAATGACTTGTCGATCTTGATGCGATCGACAGGCAGCCGTGTGAGGTACGCGAGGCTCGAGTAGCCGGTGCCGAAGTCGTCGAGCGAGACGGTCACGCCGAGCCTTCGTACGGCCGAGAGCGAGCGCGACGCTGCGACGAAGTCGCTCATGACAGCGGTCTCCGTCACTTCGATGTCGAGTACGGAAGCGCACACGCCCGACGCCTCGGCCGCCTCCGAAACCAATGCGGCGAGATCGCAGTTCTGGATCGTCGTGGCCGAGAGATTGACGGCGATCTTGAACGGCGTGCGGTCCGTCGCCTGCCATTGCGCCGCCTGGCGGAACGCGAGGCGAATTAGCCATTCGCCCGTCGCCTCGTAGGCCGGCGATTCAAGCAGCACGTCGAGGAAGTGGCCCGGCATGAGCAGGCCCAGTTGGGGATGGTTCCATCGCAGAAGCGCCTCGGCGCCGTAAATACGGCCCGTTTCCAGGTCCAGTTGTGGCTGGTAGTGCAGTTCGAACTGATGCGCGGCGCTCGCGCTTTCCAGATCCGCGCGTAGCCGCAGGCGATGCGAGAGGCGCTGCGCATCCTCCTTGCCGAACGACCACACGTGCGAGCCGCCCATGCGCTTCGCGTGATACATCGCGGTGTCCGCGTTACGCAGCAACTCGCCCGCATCCGACGCCGACACGGGGTAGCGCGCCACGCCGATGCTCGCGCCCACCGACGCCCGCACGGATGGCGTCTGGATGGGCTCGCGCATGCGTACTATGACGTCACGCGCGACGCGCGCGGCCTCGCCCTCGGGCGCGCCGACGAGGAAAATTACGAATTCGTCGCCGCCGATCCGCGATGCATGGGCGCGTTCGGTGAGCAGGTCCGAAAGACGCTCGCCGACGACGCGCAGCACTTCATCGCCCGCCGCGTGGCCGAACGAATCGTTGATGTCCTTGAAACGGTCGAGGTCGATGAAGAGCAGATCGACGGAATCGGCCGCGCCTTCGTCGACGAGACGGTTCAGGCGCAGCAGCAGTTCGCGCCGGTTGATGAGGCCGGTCAGTTCATCGTGCGTGGCCTGGCGCGACAAGAGTTCGGAGATCGCGCGCGCTTCGGTGACATCGCGAACCAGCACGGTGACGCCGTCGTCGCATGGAAACGCCCGCACTTCGAACCAGGTACCGAGCGGCGCGTAGAAGTCGGTCGCGGTGCTGGGCATACCGGTCTCGGCCGCCTGCCGATAGGCCGTTTCGTAGCTCGACCCAATGAGGTCCGGGTATTCGGCCCAGATCTCGCGACCCAGCAGGTCCGTCGACCGGCGCTTCAGCAGCCGCGCAGCGGTGCGGTTGATGTTTCGAAACTTCCACTCCCGGTCAAGCGACATCACCCCGTCCGTGATGTGGTCGAGCACTTGAAAGTCTTCCACGCCTTTATCTCCCTTGGCGGACCGATGCCACGGTCCCCCTATGACTGAAATCGCTACCAGTGTGTATCGTAGGAGGATAGGCCGTGTTTGTGAACTGAAAAGCTTCGCCAAGCAGGGGCGCCCCCAGTGCCTGCACGACGCGGTCAGCGCAACGCTACGCCGCTATGGGTAGGGCTGCAGTGCGTCGGGCGCGCGCGTCTCACGGTCTCTCAAAGTCATCGAGCGGCCCGCAGCGCATATCCACGGGCGCGTGCGGGGAGCCTGGAGCGACCGCTGTAGCCATACCGGGACGTCTTGCTGTGAGAGCGCCGACAGTCAATGTCACTCCGGGAATCCCTCCGCTTCAACCGGATCATCGCGCTGACGCATGAGCCAATAGACCCCGCCCAGTGCCAGAAGTGCGGCGGCCAGCGCGCCAATCCGGTAAGGATCCGTGTTCGGATCAAGAATGATGAATTTGCGCGCGATCGCGAGCAAAGCGATCAGTACGACCGTTTTCACCTGCACGATATGATCGCGTCGAAGCATCACGCGGATGATGGAGTGCTTGAACTCCATCGCAATCAGCAACGTCATGATCATGCCAAAGACCGTCTGGAACACAGCGTGATCCAGCGGGTTCAGCGCTTTCAACAGGAGCAATGCGACTACCGCGCGGATGAGTTGCCACAGTGATATGGCAATGATCACGGAAATGACGATGCTCAGAATATGAGCAACAGCCTGTTCGAAGCGTTCGTAAAAACCGAGGACGTGCAGCTCCAACCGGAGCGCGTCCATCGCCCTGCGGGCCCTATCCCTTTTCCCATTCATAGTTAGCTGCCTTAATCCCACAGTGCCGCCGGGCGGCGTGGCGAATAGATGCCACGCCGCCCGGGCACGCTACCGTTCGACCCTACGCGCCGAAGAACTCATTTGATCTCGATCTTCCTGACCGCGGAGCCGGCGGAAGTCGTTTTTGGCAAACAAAGCGTCAGGACGCCCTTGTCAAACTTTGCATCCACCTTGTCGACGTCGACCCCATCGGGCAGTGGAATCATGCGAGTGAATGAGCCGTACGACCGCTCCAGCCGGTAGCAGCCGTTTTCCTCGCTCCTCGTGTCCTGCTTCTTCTCGCCACGCAGAACGAGGACGCCGTCTTCGATGGACGTCTGCAAATTCTCGCGATCCATGCCCGGCAGTTCAGCGGTGATGCGCAGCGCGTCGCCGTCATCGACGACATCGATGCGCGGCTGGAACCGCGATGAACTGAAGTCGCCGAACCATCGGTCAAGACCGTTGACGTCTGCGGACGGATCGTGCAGGAACTCGCCCATCGCCCGCCACGGGTCCAATGAGAAGAACCGGGACACATCGGGCCACTCGGCCAGCCAGTGCTTCGACGTTGGTGCACTGGGCGATGATTGCTCGCCGTTTTTTTCGGTTTGCGTTTTGCGCAGGAATTTGAACGGGTTCCATTTGCTCAGATCAGTGTTCATTTCATCCTCCAACAAATTGCAAGATGATTGACGTTCGGTGCACGTGGAAAAGTCCGACCTCGCTCAAACGTGCTACGCGGCCAAACCCAACGCTTGCACCGATTCACCCCATACACCACGATTGATCAGTTGAACGGCGTATTGCATCGCTTCGCGCTCAGCTTCCTGCTGACTGCGCCACCGTTCGCCGTAGCGCGGCAGGTGCCAGTCGGCCAGCACGTCGCCGTTCATGCAGATCTGCACGATCGCCACATAGCCGTCAGGGGCGGATACCGGCGTGTGAATGTATCGAACCGGCACGGGGCGGATGTTGATTTGATGCCCTTTCCAGAACTCTTGTGTGACGCTTTCCATTGCAAACTCCCAGAAATGCGATGGTGGCGCCCAGCGGCGCGCCACCAGGTTTCCTCATTGTCGTAATGGTGTGCTCCGGGTTACCCGACCCTGACCTCAATGCGACGAGGCTGAGCCTTTTCACTGCGCGGAATGCGCAGCTTCAGCACGCCGTCCTGCAGGTTCGCTTCGATCTTTGCCGTGTCGAAGTCCGGACTCAGCGTGAAGGCCCGGAAGTAGCTGGGCGCCGGCATTTCGGCATGCCGCAGCCGCAAGCCGTCGGGTGTCGGCACGCGCGCCTCGGCCTCGATCACGAGGTTGCCGTCCTGCACCTTCACATCGAGCCGGTCCTTCGAAACACCGGGTAGATCGGCCACAACCGTGATGCCCGTCTGGTCCTCGAAGACATCGACGGCCGGCACGATGGTTGCCCTGCGTTCCGCGGACTTCGCCTGCGTGCTCGGCGTCACGCTGGTTGGCTGTTCGCGTTCGATAACTTGAGTGGTATCGCTCATGGCTCTCTCCTCAATCATTGGACCGTAATCGACCGGGGCTTCGACGACTCGTGCTTGCTCACCGTCACGCACAGACAGCCGTCTACATAACGCGCCTGCACCTTGTCAGGGTTAGCGTTCTGCGGTAGTTCGATGACCCGCCTGAAGGTGCCGGCGAAGCGCTCCCCGGCGTAGACCTTCCGGTCGCTGTCGCCGTCGGGCGTTGCTGACTTACGCTGGCCGCTGATCGTCAACAGGCCCTTGTCGATCGAAACATCGAGTTCGTCCGGCTTCATGCCGGGCGCGAATGCGACGATCTCGATGGTGTCGTCGGTGACGCCGAGGTTGACTTGCGGGAAAGTACCGCGTCTGATGGAGCGGATGCTGGACGGGAAGCCTCCGAAGAGTTCATCGATCTGCCGCTGCAAGCGGTTGAACTCGCTGAAGAGGTCGCTCCCGAAGTAGAGATCACTCATGGTCGTATCCTCCTTTTCAAACATGAAAGGAAGGCGAACGGGCGCACGCGCTCCAGTTCGCCTGCCAAGCCTCTGACAAACAAATCGAAACACGCAGCGCGATAACGCGACTGCCTGAGCGAAACCCAGAATAGGAACGCCCGCGCAAAATTTCAAGGGAGTGCGCCGGTTGGTCGCAGCAGCGCGAAGGCTGTCGGGACGCTGTGAGTTTCGCTCACTGAATCGGCGGCACGGAGCCGAGCTGAATCACGCGGCCCGATGCTGGTGGGAAAGCCATCGAAAAGGCTGGCGACCTGCCCTGCCCCGTGATGCCGAAACCGCGCCGGGCCGGTCCGCGCGGACGCACGCTGTACCGTCTGGGCAGCGTGCGGCGCATCATCGTCGGCTAAAACATTTTGTTACAAACTGGCCGTTCAGCGGCCTCTTGAAGCAGGCGGAGTGAAACCTTATTTCGCTATCCGCCAGCACGCTGGCACGGCTGCGCCCCACCGCGGGCGTTACCCATCTCGCTGTTCGCGCGCAGCCGGATTCCTTTTTTTGGTGATCTGTTTTCCCTCAGGAGATGGCATGACCGATTTCCGCGAAGCATTCCCGGACCTCAACTTCTGGGGTACCGCTGATCACATCGCCGAGGGGGACTATGTAGTCGGCCGGCGGGAGGGTGGCGGCACGCATAACGTCCGGCGTTCAACGATTTCCTCATTGGATCGTGCCGACTACGACCTGCCGGAAAATGCGCTTCAGCGGCACGACCGTGCTCCGGCTCAAAGACGGCAAGTTCGTTGAAGAAATCGGCTTGGATGACAGTGAGACCGCCCAGCAGCAACTCGGACTCATCAATCATGGCTCCTCGTCTGCTATTTATTCCGCTCCTTCGCGCCCAGTATGCCGGGCTGTCCCTTGCTCAGCCATTGCTCGCCTCGCCAACATGCCCAAAGTGTGCATCTCCTTTTCAACGTCCGGGGTCCACGGACGACCATAGTTAAGCCGGATGTGACGGCGAAATTCGCGGCTGCATGAAAAGATTGCACCGGGTGCTATCGCGATTTCGTGCGCTTCCGCCATCTCGAACAACTGCACTGCCTCGACTCCTTCTGGAAGTTCCACCCATAGAAAGAATCCGCCCGGCGGCCGGACCACTAATGTCCCCTGCGGGAAGTACCTGACGACGGCGGCCACCATCCGGGCCTGAAGGGAAGCCAGTTCGCGACGCAGTTTGCGTAGAAGCCGGTCGTAGTCCCCATGCTCAAGGTAGTCGGCGATTGCGCATTGTGCGGGCACCGACGCCGGGGCCATCGTCAGCCAACGCGCGTGCTCAATTCTCGCGGCGTATCGTCCCGCCGCTACCCAACCGAGGCGCAGTCCAGGCGCAAGGCTCTTCGAAAACGAACCGCAGTGCAGCACGAGGCCGTTAGAATCGAAACGCTTCGCCGGATACGCGGGCGTCAAGCCAAAATGCAGTTCGCGGAATACGTCGTCCTCGATTAGCGGCACGCCATGTTTTGCCAGCAGCCTCACGAGCGCCTCCTTCCGTTCATCGGAGAGCGTCGCGCCGGTAGGCTGGTGCAGCGTCGTCATAAACCAGCAAGCCCGTACGGGATGATGCCGCAACGCCTCCGCTAATGCGCCGAGGTCGAGTCCATGGTGTGGATCGACAGGGATTTCCACGGCCTTCAGATGCAGGCGCTGAACCGCATCTTGCACAGCATGGAAAGCGGGCCGCTCTATTGCGATGGTGTCTCCAGGCTGCGTCAGAACCTGCAGACACAGTATCAGTGCATCGAGCGCGCCGCTCGTCACGACAACCTCATCGATTGGAACGGTAACGCCTGTGACAATGTAGCGCAGGGCGATCTGGCGACGCAGATCTGCTTCCGCCTTTCCCGCCGACAAGGCATTCCGGGAACTCGCCATACTCCGGGTCGCCGCAGTCAACGAGCGCGAGATCCGGCCAAACGGGAACAACTGGGCACTTGGCTCCGAAGAGCCAAGCCCCGGATGCGCGCATCGACGTTGAGCCTTCATGAAGCGGATAACCAGGCTGTCGCCATCAGCCTCGTCAATACTGCGCTTCGAAACGATCATTAGTGATTTCGGTAGCGCAGGCCGACTTGCGACGAAATAACCAGACCGAGGTCTTGCTACGATCAGGCCTCGTCGTTCGAGCGTGTAGTAAGCCTGGAAAACCGTTGAAGGGCTGACGCGATACGAACTGCTCGCCTGGCGCACCGACGGGAGCCGCACGCCGGGCTCAAGCGTACCGCTCGCAATCAGGTTTTCGAACTCTGCCGCCAGCTGAAGATAGCGCTTCATTATTATGTCATGCTAATTAACTAGAGTTGACTCGGGTCGCTCCGGTTGCGGGCGGAATGCCTCATTTAGAAATTTCGGACCCGCCAGCCGAGCACGGTTGCAGCTCCCGCCGGCTTTGAGGACGGGGCGTTGGCGGTCTGGAGAAATGCCTTCAGCCGGCTGGCACCGAGTGCACGGCTGTAGAAGAAACCTTGACCGAATTCGGCCCGGCTTGCCCGCGCGATGTTGTGATGCGCCGCGTTCTCAATGCCTTCGACCACGACCACGGCGCCCATCTCATGGCCCATGCTCGTCAACGCACTGATCTGTCTGGAGCGATCATCGGGATCCATTCCCAACACTTCCCTGTCAATCTTCACCATTTCGAAGGTCATGTCTGCCGGCAGTTCAAGTCCGACGTCAGTGGGACGCACGCCCGACAGGGCAAAACGCATTCCCATATCACGCGCCTGCGCCATCATCGGGATGAGACGTTTTCTGAACTTCCTCGCGCTGCCTGCGTCGATCTTCAGTATTAGCGGTGGAAGACCGAGGGAGCCAACGTCACCCAGGTCCCTGATGAACGCGGAATTTACCAGGTAAGAAGCGGGAGCGGTAACGCCCAGGTAGAGCGATTTCGGAACGCCGATTTCCCGCAGATCCTGAGCGGCACGCGACAGGACGAATCGCGTCATTGGCCCAATCAGGCTACTGCTCTCAATGAACTCCATGTAGTGGGCCGGCCCCAGCGCGCCATATTTCTCGTTTTCCCATCGCAGTAATGCTTCGACGCCGACACACCTGGCCCGCCGCACGCCAACGACAGGTTGATACTCAACATGGAACCGGCCACGACGCAGCCCTGCACGCGCTGCACGCAGCAGGGACTTGTCGTAGCGAAACCACCACTTGAGGGCCCAACCGACAACAACGACCAAGGCCCCCACCAGGATCGGCCACAATATAAATCCCAATATGGTCCATACTGAAGTACGCTGCGTAGTAGTGCTCGCCGAAGGCTGCACCGAGACGAGCGTGTCGGTGCCGATCGAAGGCGATCCCGCTCGCGTTTCACAACCTCCACCCGATGGGCAATCCAGGGTCTCCATCGCTGGTTCCGGCAACTGCTCCGCGCGGTCGACCCGCGACGCGGTACCGGCCACTGCGTCAGAGGCCAGACGGCCGCCTCGTTCTGCCGCCGCATGGTCCCTGATTTGCCACCGCAGTTCCCTAAGCAGCGTCACAACGTTTGGCCCCGAGCTGGCCATCGCAGCAGCGGTGCCGGTGGCATCGGCACGCGTGTCGTCCAGCGAATCGCAAGTATTAGTCAGTACAGCCGTCGGGCCAGCGACCGGTCCGGCAAGGACGGCGGGAATAACGGGCAACTGCGCAATGGACGCGCAGGCTGAGCCGAAGCGAATCGGGGGCGCTGGTGGACCGGTAAGCCAGTCCGTCAATTGCTGCCAGACGTTGCGTTCAAACGTAAGACTGCGACTGGAACCAGTGTCGGTCGGAGCTGCAAGAGCGAGTGAGGTGCCTGCGCAGGCGACCAGCACGACTGCCATACCTCGTCTCCATGCCCGACGGAGCGCGATGAACGCGCTGCAACTGATGGTTGATACCGGGAACCCAAATGCCATTGATTTATCGTTAAAAAATTTCGGCTTTAAAATCGCTATCGATTGGACCGCTACGCGTAGGCGAAACATCGAAAGAAGTGGAAACTGTCTGCGCCGCACTTTGCCAGCGTGTGCCCGTCAGCAATAGAAGCAGATTGCAAAAGAAAGGCCGTATCAGATTGATAAGCGGCTTTCTTCTAACGTTAAGTGTGTGTGCTACCGGGGCGGGTCCGACGCCCGCAACGGTGTTATCTGTGAGGAGTACAAGTTGAAACGGTACGAGCGGCTAGCCGACCAACTCAGTGAGCTCATCAAGCGCGGTGATCTGCCACCCGGCGCGCGTATCCCTTCGGTTCGCGCGGCATGCAAGGCTTGGGGCGTGAGCCCCGCGACGGTATTTCGTGCCTACTACCTGCTCGAAAATCGGGGCATGATCAAGGCGCGCCCGCGTTCAGGCTATTTCGTGTCGGCGACTTCCAGAGAATTACCGCAGCAAATGCCCTGGACCTCCCTGGGTACCGACCCGAAGACCGTCAATATCAGCGACCTTGTCTTTGAGGTCCTCAAGACGATCAGGCAGCCCGAGACGGTCCCACTTGGTTCAGCGTTCTTGAGCCCTGCGCTGTTTCCGATGGCGCGCGTCGGAAAGTCGTGCGCGACGGTCAATCGTTCAACGGACCTAGCCAGCATGGTTGACGGACTGCCGCCAGGGCACGAAGGATTGCGCCAGCAGATTTCGTTGCGTTACCTGATGGCGGGCATGACGGTGCCCGTCGACGAGATAATCATTACGAGTGGTGCACTCGAAGCCCTGACACTAAGCGCCCAGTTGCTCGCCGCTCCAGGCGACGTGATCGTGATCGAAAAGCCGACGTTTTATGCAGCGCTGCAGGCTATCGAACGTCTGAGGCTGAACGTAGTGGAGATTCCTGTTGACCCGGTGGAGGGTCATGATCTGGATGCGCTCGCGCGGGCGCTGCAGCAACATCCGGTTCGCGCCTGCTGGTTCATGACCTCGTTCCACAATCCGACCGGGGTGACACTGGACGATTCCAGGAAGCAGGCGCTGGTTGATCTGCTCGCCAAACACGACGTGCCGCTCATCGAGGATGACGTCTACAACGAGCTGCACTTTGGCCCGGACCCGGTGCGTCCGGCCAAATTCTTCGACCGGAAAGGTCTTGTCATCCATTGTGGATCGTTCGCGAAGTGCCTTGCGCCCGGATATCGTATCGGCTGGGCGGCAGCCGGAAGGTTCGCGGGCGGGCTGGAACGTGCGAAATGGATGACCACGCTATCGGCCAGCATGCCGGCGCAGCGCGCAATCGCCGACTATCTGGAGCACGGCGGATATGAACGTTTCCTGCACAAACTGCGTCGCGAGTTGGCCCATCAGCAATCGCAGATGCTCGACGCGATTAGCCGGTACTTCCCGGCCAATACGATGGCGACGAGGTCTGACGGCGGTTATTTCACATGGGTGGCGCTACCGGATCACGTAGACTCGATACACCTCTTCCAGGCTGCGCTCAACAGTGGCATCAGCGTCGCGCCCGGACCTATCTTCTCTGCGGACGGCGCCTTTCGACACCGTGTGCGTCTAAACTATGGATACCCGTGGTCGGCACAGCTCGATAAAGCGGTCGCGACACTAGGCGCCCTGTGCGCTGATGAATCGCGTTGTGGCGCAAAGCTGGCCGGTCCGGTGCAGCCGGCATGACGCGGGCGTCGATTTCAACCGTGCATGCCGGCCGGTGAATCGTGAAGCTCGAGCACGACAATACGCGCCTTGCCCGCGACTTTCGCACGATACATTGCGGCATTCGCCGCGCGTAACAGGGCTTCGCCACTGAATGACGCTGCCTGGTCGCGCGGTAGCATGCCGATACTCGCCGATAACTGGACGACCTTCGCCCCGAACGTTATGGGCTGGCTCAGCGTCAGCAGGATTGCGCGTGCAATTTTCTCCAGTGCAGCACGATCGATTGCAGGGCCGGTCAGCAGCACCGTGAACGCATCCCCGGCATGCCGCGCAATCAGATCCCCGCCACGCACGCAGCAGCTAATCCGGCGCGCGGCTTCAACAAGTACTTCGTTGCCGCACTGATGCCCGTATGTATCGTTGACAGCCTTGAAGCCGTCCAGGTCGATAAACATAATGGCAGCCACACCGTCGCCTCCTGCTGCGCATGCCTCCTCCAGCCTGTGGAGGAACGAGCGTCTGTTAGGCAGGCCGGTCAGCGCGTCGTGGAACGCCTGATGCCGCATGCAATCGAGCAACGCCCTTCTCTCAGTCACATCCTGCACCAGCAGGTAATACCCGTCAGCCGACTGATCGTGGACGCGACGCGGCACCAGCACACCGCGCAGGATACGTTGGCTCCCGTTAAGCGTCGCTCCGACCTCGTACTCGACCCTTTCGCCGTTGAGCACGCGTTGGACGTACGGCTCGATGGCAGCAACGTAGTCAGCGTCGAGAACCTCATGGGTGAGCCGTCCCGTGATCTCCTCCGGGTCCAACCCCAGCCACTCGCGATAGGTTGAGTTGGCAAACTGAAGACGTCGCTCACCGTCGACGTAAGCGACCAGCACCGGCAGATTGTCAGCGATGGCGCGCAAATCTGCGCGCGTGGCCCCCAATTGTCGCTCGGCGGTCGTCAGCTGCTCATGCGACCTGCGCAGAACTTCCGAGGCCTCATGTGCTGCCCGATGCAACGCAGCCTCCCGCGCATCGCGCGCGGTTTTTTCCCGTTGCTCCGCCTGG
This sequence comes from Paraburkholderia dipogonis, assembly GCF_046027395.1. Classification (GTDB taxonomy): domain Bacteria; phylum Pseudomonadota; class Gammaproteobacteria; order Burkholderiales; family Burkholderiaceae; genus Paraburkholderia; species Paraburkholderia dipogonis_A. The sequence continues at coordinate 127,446 of NZ_JAQQEG010000012.1, forward strand.
GTATCGTGAATGACAAACAGCCAGCCTCCGTCGCGGGTCGACGCCGCCTGCTTCAATGCCACCTGCACTCGCGCTGGCTTACTTTGCTTGTTGCGCAACCGGAACGTTACGTCGAGCGTCAGGACCTCGACCCCTCGCCCACGATTGAGTGCCTGCACGACCTGTTCAAGGCTGGTCCGGTCGCTCGCATCCAGCAGATCGAGTATGTTCGTTTTCGTCAGCGGAGCACGCGAGTGCGCGAAGAATTTCACGCAGGCATCATTCATGCGACGCCACTCCCAGTCCCTTCCGATATGCGCAATAGCGACCGGTGTCCGATAGAACGTCTCGACGTACAGCGCATGCTGGGCCTCAAGCCGGTCGATCACCTGAAGCACCTGCAAACGATCAGGGCTGTCCAGCTGGCGCAGGCCAACTTCGTGCTCGATCATTTGCCCGAGGTCTACCAGCATCTGACGCTGTTCGCGCGTGAAGCGCCGCGGCATCGCGTGCATCGCGCACAGCATACCGATGGGTTTGCCGCACGGAAGACGCAGCGCAATACCTGCGAAAAAGCGGATGCCCGGTTCGCCGATTGCCAGTGGCCCCTGCGCAAGCTTCGCATCAGACAACGCGTCCCTGACGACGAACGGGTCATCGCATTGGAGCGTCCGGCAATAGTATGTCTCCACATGCGATAGCACATCCCGATTGCACCCACTTGCACCCATGACTTCTGGCTGACCCAAGTTGTCCAGAAATATGACTGATATCGGTAAATTCAGCGCGCGCGCAGCGATGCTGGTCATGCGCTCAAAGTACTGATCGTGGTTGCTTTCTGGTGGCGGGTTGGCGGTGGCTAGTTGTCGTTGCCGCTCCGCATCCATGGTGCATTCGTCTTTCACGCTCCATGCTCCATTCGGGTCACACCGTGTGGTGTATTTATCGACGTCCTCGCCGACGCAAACGCACGCAGCTGATCAACTGCCATCGGCTTCCCATACCAGTATCCCTGTGCGAGGTCGATTCCCGAGCGCTGTATCACATCGTGTTGTGCAGCGCTCTCGATGCCTTCCACGACAACTTTCGCCCCAAGCGTATGCACCAACGCGGCGATTGACTTCAGAAACAGGGTGCGCGCTTCGCCGCGCATGGCTAGAAATCGCCGGTCGACTTTCACCTGATCAAACCGGAAATCCCAGAGTAAGTCCAGATTGCTGAAGCCGGTGCCGAAATCGTCGAGTGACAGGCGTACGTCACGCTGCCTCAAGTGGCTAAGCGCCGCGATAACCCGCGGTGTGCGCTCGACGCAGTTGCGCTCGGTGAGTTCCAGAACCAGGCGATCTAACATTGGACCGGCGGACTCACAGATATCCTCGACAAAGCTTTCCTCCATCAGATGCCGCGCGCAGATATTTACCGATATATGCCAGTCCTGAGCGAACGGTACCTCGGTCAGTGCGTTATTCGCCTCGCGTAGTACGAAACAGGTCAATGCGCCGAGCAGACGCGTGCCTTCGAGCGCTCGAATGAACCGCCCCGGGCCTTCGGCTCCGAACTTTGGATGACCCCACCGGAGCAGGGCTTCCACACCCACGCAACGTCGCGTGTGCGTGTCCACGATGGGCTGATAGACAACATGGAACTCCCCGCGGCGAAGACCGATGCGCGCCGCGCGCCGCAATCTCGCTTTTGGGGAGACCCCGTAACCCCCGTACACAAGCGCAACGCAAGCAGACAACGCGACGGCCGGCACAGCGGCGTCGTGAACTCCGATCAGGGTGGCCGCCAGCAAAATAGCTAGGGCCGACACAACGGTGACGGTCACGACCTCGTCAAGATGCGCGTCGAATACAGGTCGCAGCCGGCGCAGTCGTGCTGTGTAGCGTTGAAAGGAACGCATGAAGTTGGCTTCGCGCAGTTATCTGTGTCGCGTACTATGACCTGACTGCGTTTCGAAAACGAGTAGCAGTTACGTGTCAAAACATGCGTATCAGATCCGCCGTCACACGCGGGATAAGTCGGCGCGGCAATTCGCCCACCAGGATGTATCTCGAAAAACAGAGCATGCATCTTGAGAAAAATCTCAAACCTGGGATGGTGAGACAAGAACGGATTATCCAAGATAAAGACATGGCAACTTTGAGTGACGACGGCCGATCGGGACATATTGCGCGTCTCAAGCCAGTTGATAGCTTGCAGAGTTAAACCTTCCTGAAGATGTCGCCCCAGCAGTGGTGCATCGCTGGTCAAGCCAGAACTCTCTCATCCTACGACGCGGGCCGTCATCCCTTGTGGTGGCGAGTTCCGTGTGGACTTCTCCCCGTCTACCGTCGCGAGCTCGGGACGATTTCAGGCCTCAGTCCGGCATCGACAAAGGCAGGTTGAGGGACGCACGACGAGAAAGCCAGACACCGGGACGGTATCGAGGGTCGCCACAGACATCCATCAACCCGCGGAGCACCGCCATGATCCGCCGAGCGCCGATACGTTCGCCGAGCGTCAATGGGCCAAACGGGGTAACCCAAATGTCCCGTCTTTTTGCGCGCGGGCGGCCTTCTGCTGGCTGCGCAAGGCGAACGCGTCCTGATCTTCACGACTTACCTGATAGTCGTCCGTGACGTTCTCAGCAGTTTCCGGCATCGAATCGACGCCGTATTGCTTCTTCATTAGCGCATTGACAAAGCGCCAGCCGATGGTCGTATCCTGGATTTGCGCCAGACGCGAGAACCCGCTTGTCGCCTTACCCAATACAAAGGGCGCGCGACTCATGCTTTCGACACCACCCGCAATCAGCAAACCCGCTTCGCCCGATTTGATTGCCCGCACCGCAATGCCCACCGCATCCATACCCGAACCACACAAACGGTTCACGGTAGAACCTGGCGTGCCAACCGGCAGGCCGGCAAGAAGCGCCGACATGCGCGCGACGTTTCGGTTGTCCTCGCCCGCCTGGTTCGCGCAGCCGTAGATCACTTCTTCGACGCCTTCCCAATCCACGTCCCTGTTACGCTCGACCAGCGCGCGCAAAGGTACCGCGCCCAGATCGTCGGCGCGCACAGAAGACAGCGAGCCTGCGTAACGACCGATCGGCGTGCGAATTGCGTCACACAAATATGCTTCAGTCATGCCAGTCCTCTCCATTCGAGTTTACGTTCAGATCCCTACGGCCCCTCTGTCAAGCGCCCTGGTCGCCCGACGTTATTGGTCTCGTGGTATTCCGAAGAAGTGCGTCGCCGGCGCTTGGGCCAACGGTTCGCGGGTCGGTGTCTGCAACAGTCAATGGGTAGCCGCTACATTGATCTGGAGCAACCCCGCAGCGTTAGGGTGCCGCCGCGCGAAGCAGTCGAAGCTCGATGCTGTGTGCCCTCATGGGCAAACAAGGGTGTGTGCGGAGCAGGCGCTCCGCTACCCATAAAATCTGGTTTGAAACTACAGCTTACGTTGATCGCCGGGGGAATCCTGGTCAGCCACCGCCGACTAATGAATGTGGCTGCCACCGTTGACGTCGATGGTCGCCCCGGTGACATAGCCCGCCAGATCCGACGCGAGGAAAAGGCAAGCACCCGCAATCTCCACTGGCCGACCAGCACGCTGAAGAGGAATGGTCGTGGCGATCTCCTTCTGCCGCTCTTCGGACAGCCCGTCCAGCATGCCTGTTTCCGTCATCGACGGGCAGACGACATTGGCACGGATCCCCATTGGCCCGAACTCCCGGGCGATCGTGCGGGTCAGACTAATGACGCCACCTTTTGATGCCGCGTAATGCGCACCGCCGACCAGACCGCCCCCGCGTTGTGCCGCGACCGAAGCAACGTTGACGATGGCGCCGCGCTTCTGCTCAGCAAACACCGCAAGCGCGCTCTTGCAGAGATTGAACGTTCCCTTGAGGTTCACATTCATGATCCGATCGTAGTCGGAGTCCTCTATTGTCAGCATCGGCTGGGCTTTAACAATCGCTGCGCTGTTCACGAGGCAATCAACCGCTCCGTAGCGAGCGCAGACCTCATCGAACAGACGGATGCAATCCTCACCGTTGGCGATGTCGCATCTGATACCGGTCACGTCGGCATCGCGGCCAGTCTTGGCATCGATAGAAGCCTTCATTTCGCTTGCCAGGCCATCATTCATGACCAGGTCGACAGCGACGATTTTTCCGCCGTGTTCCGCGAACAGTTCTGCAGTCGCATATCCGATTCCCCTGAGCGAACCCGCCCCGACGATCACACAAACCTTGTTTTCCAAAAGCATGTCTCTTACTCCGTTTCGTGCCGATCCGCAGAGCGCGAATTAGCGTTTGATGTCGAGGTGTCGGGTTTCAGGGCTCGCAATGATGGCGATGAGCGAGGCGCTGATGACAACCGCGCAAAAGGCAGTGATGACCCACGTCTGCCCGTGCGCACGCTGCAGCAGCCAGGCGCAGATGAATGGTGTGGGGCCACCCATCAGCAGATTCGCGCCGGTGTATGCGGCCGCGGAGCCGGAATAACGGACGTTGGTTGGGAAAGGCTCCGCAAAGAAAGCTGGCTGCACGCCTGACTGGATCTGGAGCGATCCGACGAACGCCGCCATTGCGAAGAAGATGAGATACCAGCTCTTGCTGTCGAGGAGGGTGAAGTAAGACAGCGCGATCGCAAGCGTCAACACCGATGCAATCAACATGGTTGGCTTACGGCCGATCCGGTCACTCACCGCACCTCCTGCGATGACCGTGAAAATCGCGAAGACGTTCGCGCCCATCAGGCAAAGAAACGCAGTCTGACTTGGCAGTGCGAGATTCTTGGTGATATAGCTGAGCGAGAAAACGGTAATCACGTAGAAGCACGCCGTGGGGGCGCACCAAACTACGAGCAGTCGAAGAATCGTCCCCGGATACTGAGCGAACGCCTTGATCAACGGGACGCGTTCCTCCTGGCCTTTGGCATGTGCCTGCACGAAGGCCGGTGTCTCTGAAACCCGAAGACGGATATAGATTCCGACGATGACCAGCAGGAAGCTCAGAAGGAACGGCACACGCCATCCCCAGCTTTGAAACTGCTCCGCGCCGAGGGTGCTTGTCAACACGAACAGCATCCCGCTCGCCAGCGCCGCGCTCAGCGACGAACCGGTGTTAATAAAAGATCCATACAGGCCTCGCTTGTTCTGCGGAGCGTGCTCCATCGTCATCAGTTGGGCGCCAGTCGCCTCGCCGCCGAGCGCAAAGCCTTGCAGGAAGCGCAGGAGAACGAGACACAACGGTGCCGCAAAGCCAATGGTCGCGTAGGTCGGCAGACAGCCGATGAGGAACGACGCCGCGCCCATCAGCGACAACGTATAAAGAAGAATGTTCTTTCGTCCGATACGGTCGCCCAGCATCCCGAAGAACAGGCCACCAAGCGGGCGCGCAAAAAAGCCGATCCCGAAGGTCGCGAACGCCGCAAGGATGCCCATGTTGGGGTCCATTTGCGAAAAGAATATCTTGGGAAAGACGGTCGCCGAAACCGCACCGTATGCAGTGAAGTCGATCCACTCCAGCGCCGAACCTACCGTACTCGCGACAGTCGCGCGCTTTGCCATCGAATTCGTTGGCGCGGCGGGCATGTCCATAGTTAGTGTGTCCCTCATCGGGATGTCTCCTGTTGGAAGATTGATTTTGCTTTGATAACGAAATGGAAGGGGTAATTCGATCAAGCGTGGCTGGTCAGGCGTCGCACACATCCAACCGGAGAACGGGCACAACTGAGTGGCCTGCATGCAGGAGGCGCAGCACCCGGGCCCGGTTGCCAAGTGGCGACGGGACGCCGCTGCGCCAGCTACCCCTAGCGAGCAAACACGTTCGGTTGGTGTACTTCGATCACGTTTCCATCCGGATCCTGAAGGAACACCTGGTGCCAACCGGCAATCGCCCAACGACCGTAGTCCGAATAGCGAATGCCACGCTCATCGAGCCGCCGCTTAAAGCCCTCAATGTCGTCAGTGCGGAAGCAAAAGTGTCCACGCGCCATCGGATTGACGATCTGATTCATCTTGAAGCCAGTATCCAGATCCCGCTCCGCCCAGTGAAATTCGATGTCGCCATCGCTAAGGAAGTCGACCTTGCCGTTGTAGCCCGTAGTCGTGCTTTCGGCGTTCACCCGAGCGTGTTCTTCGTCGTTGATAGTGCCGAGATCGAACAGCGTTTGATAGAACTTGGTCAGGCGAGGAAGACTGTCCGTGCACAGGTTGAGGTGGTGAAACTTGAAGTTCATGTCGTGCCTCTTCAGGGGTCAAAGGATGCGCTTGGGTGAGCAGGAAGGCATGAAGCGTCATATGCAACTGCGCTGCTCCGGTCGAAGCTCTGTTCTCATGTTCAAAGCTTAATGACAAGTTATGTCGTTTCACTGGTGAAGTCAACTATGCATAGGTGCAAACACCTACAAGTATTTTCACGTATGCGCCAGTAGCGCGAGTTTGCTATTCTCAGGCTTGATTCTCGGCATCTTTTGGGATTTTCAGGTCTTTCGATCGTGTACAAACTAGGGATGCATCAAAATTGGCCTGCGTCACACCGAAACGCCAGATGCATGGATGAATTGAAAGCGCAATCAGCCGCCACGGCATTCAGCGGGCGGGGGCAGATACAAGGGATCGGAGGACTTGGGTTATGAAACGTGACGTCAACCTGGACACTTCCGCTGATGAAGCGGGCGCCCGCAGCTATTCGGCCCCAGCGCTGGAGAAGGGCCTCGACATTCTTGAGGCGCTCTGCGGAAGCCAGCATCCGCTGACCCAGAAGGACCTGGCCGGCCAGGTGGGTCGAAGCGTGGGCGAGATTTACCGAATGATTCAGTGCCTGGTGAGCCGCAACTATGTCGCGCAGATCGACGACAGTTACGCAATCACCACCAAGCTATTCGAGCTTTCGCACCTGAATCCACCAACACACCGGCTGCTGCTCGAAGCGACGCCAGTCATGAACCGGCTAGCAAGCGAGTTCGATCAATCCTGTCATCTGACGGTCTATAACCACGGCAAGCAGGTCGTGGTGGCGAAAGTCGATACGCCGAGCGGAATGGGATTCAGCCTTCGGGTCGGGTCGGATCTGGACGTGTTGATCTCTGTGTCGGGACGGGTTTTGGTCGCCTTCCAGGATGAAGAGACACGCAAACTGCGGATTGCCGAATCGCTGCAGCGAAGGCCAGACCAGGCGGATCCGCAGATTGACGCCGTTCTGGACTACATTCGGGCGCGCGGCTTCGAGTCCGCCCCCAGTTCGCAGGTGAGGGGCCTATATGCGCTCAGCTTTCCCGTACTGGATTCGAGGAATCACGCAAGCGCGGCGCTGACGATTCCCTATGCGGAACGAATCGACCAGGCGCAGCGCAAGCCGGTCAGCGAGATTCAGGCGGCGCTGGAAGAGGCCGCCAAGACTATCAGCGGGCGCATTGGCGGAGGTGTGCCGGATTCCAGGCAGCGGCATGACTGATGGCAATATCGGCCGCTTGAAATCGCCTTCAGCTAAGCGTTCGCCCGCACCTGCGAACGTCCACCAACTCGCGTGCACAGCAGCGCAGCTGCTTCTCCAAGGGCGTCTTCAATGTCTGAAATCGACTTGCGACGAGTCTGATCGATCCGTTCAGCGTACGGAACGGTAAGCGCTGCTATCGCGTGGTTGTGCGAATCCAGAATGGGGAAACTCACCGCGTACAAGCCGCGCACCTGAACGCTCGGAGCCGATTCATAGCCACGCTGTTTGATAAAGTCGAGAACACCCGAGATCTGCGGATCAGCCTGGTCAGGGCGCCGCTCCAATGATTCATCGATTCTGAACTTTCGAGTTTCCAGGTCCTGGAACGCAAGAAGGACGCGCCCGGACGCAGACACCAGCACATCCAGTTCTGATCCCACGCGGACGCTAAATCCCATTCCGCTCGGGGTGTCGACCTTTGCGATGACGGTCTGACGGCCTTCGCCGTACACGGTCAGATGGCAGGCCTGGTCGAGTTGACTCGACAGCTTCTGCATGATCGGCATTGCCTCGGTGAGCAGCCTGTGCGTGGGCGGATTGTCGTGCGACAGGGAAAAAAGCTTCGTCGTGATGTAGTAGCTGTCGCCGATTTGCGCAACATACTTGCGGTCTATCAACACCGCAAGCATGCGGTAGAGCTCGCCGACGCTGCGCCCGAGCTGCAGGGCAATGTCCTTCATCGTCACCGGCGCTTCGGCCTGGCACAGCATCTCCAATATGTCGAGGCCCTTCTCAAGCGCTGGCGCCGAGTAAGCGCGGCCCTCCGCTTCTCCTGCTTTTGTCACTTCTGTCACGTCATCTTTCATCTGGTTGCTGCTCTTCAGTTCGCTGTTTGTGCGTTGCCGCGGCATGAGTTGGTTTATTTCATGCGAAAGGCGGCCCGACGGTGTCGCTCGGCCCAATCGCAATAGATACGCATTCGAACCACTGTACTGGATGAGCCAAATCACTTCAATCAAGTGCTCCGCTCGCAGAACGGTCGTACCGCACCTGGCCGCGGATCAATCGCTCCGCGCACAACTCCGCGTTAACCGCAGGTTGTACCGGCCGCGGAATCGAGTAGAATCACCAATGAAATATCATTTTCACCTATGCACTACAAAACAGACGCACATCTAGTTTGGCAGCCGAGGAACAAGGAGTTCTCGATGACGGTAGAAGCAACTCACGTAACCTACACCCGCACTGAGGACTGCTCTGTCTCGTTAGTCAGGCGGGTGGCCGCAATGCTGGACCTACCGATGGATGCCATCAGTGATGGCGCCCCGCTTCCTCGCGGCTGGCATTTTCTCCTTATGGGTGCCGACACTCGACGCTCAGAGCTACGCGCTGACGGTTTTCCCGGTCTCGGCGCGCCAATTCCAGATCTTGGCTTGCCTCGCCTTCTGCAGGGCGGACGAAGCGTGGAGTACCACCATGACATTCCAATTGGCGCGGTCGTCACCAGGACGAGTGGCGTAGCCGACATCATCGAGAAGACCAGTGCCTCCGGGCGCAAGGCCATCGTGAAGATCGTCCACTCGTTGCGGCTCGCGAACCACGCGGAGCCCGCAATCACCGAGACGCAGACTTACCTGCTGTTGCCTGCGCAGGCGGGCGACAAGGAATCCGTTGGCGAACCTGTTGCGGTATCGGCCTCCTATACGAAGGTCGTGGTCCCCGATGAGACGCTGCTATTCCAATACTCGGCGCTTGGATTCAACTCTCACAAGATTCACATCGACCGGGGCTACGCGCGCGAAGTGGAAGGGTTTCCGGATCTTGTGGTCAACGGCGGACTCACCACGCTGTTTTTAACTGAGTTCGCGCGCCGTGAACTTGCGCTGAATCTGAGCAGATTCACGATGAAAAACCTTGCGCCGCTTTTCTGCGGACGGCCCGTAACGATCGCGGCCGATGGCAGCGGTACCGAGCGGAGCCTGAAGGCATACGACGATTGCGGAAAACTCGCTGCTGTAATGGAGGCTGAAATAAATGACCTTTGAACCTTTGAAGGGAATTCGCATCCTGGACCTGACTAGTGTCGTGGTCGGTCCGGTATGCACGGCAAGGCTCGCGCAATACGGCGCCGAGATCATCAAACTGGAGAGCCCCGACGGCGATCTGATGCGCGGCTTGGGCGGTTTGTCTCCGACTGGTCAGCACTCGGGTGCATACCTGCATCTGAACCGTGGCAAGCGGAATCTATGCTGTGACCTGAAGAAGCCGGGCAGCAAGGACCTGGTCAAAAAGCTGGTCGCCTCCGCGGATGTGGTGATTGCCAATATGCGCCCTCAGGCGCTCGTGCGTCTCAGGCTCGACGCGCAAAGTATCCGTGCGGATCATCCGGACAAGATTTATTGCCTGATAACCGGCTATGGCACTGATGGGCCTTATGCAGGCCATCCCACCTACGATAGTGTCGTGCAGGCCGCCACGGGCATGACCGGACTGACGCTTGCGCGCGATGGCGCACCATCCTATGTTCCCATGCTCATCTGCGATCACGTCGTCGGCGAGATTGCTGCTGGGTCCATTCTGGCTGCGGTCATACAGAGAAAGGCAACAGGAAGTGGCTCTTCCATTGAAGTACCGATGTTCGAAACCATGTCCGCATTCGTGCTGCAGGAACATTTGGCACAACAAAGTTTTGATCCGCCCGTCGGGCCGCCGGGCGATCTTCGTTTGCTAAGCCCTCACAACAAACCCGTGAAGACGGCAGACGGTTGGATCGCATTTACGGTCAATACCGACCAGCAGGTACGTGCGTTCCTCAAGGCAGTGGGTCGTGCGGAACTGATCGACGACCAACGCTTCGCGACCGTTGGCGCGCGAGCCCAGAACGTCAGGGAGTGGTTTGAAATCCGGGGCGCGCCGCTTACCGACAAGACAACGGTTGAATGGCTCGACATACTTCAGGAGGCTGACATCGCCGTCAAGCCATGTCACACGCTCGAAACCTTGCCTCATGATCCGCATCTACAAGCGGTCGGACTTTTGCAGGCCGATGAGCACCCCACCGAAGGCAAGACGGTTGCAATCCGTTCGACCATCAGCTTCGACGATGCTTACCCTGCGCTCCCCTCATTTGCACAGCCTCGCGGGTGGGATACGCGCGCCGTGCTCGAGGAGATAGGATATTCGGCCCATGAGATTTCTGGTCTGCTCGCAGAGGGCACCGCTATTGCCAGTTCAACTCGAGCGGAGGATCAATAACATCGAAGGCCATGCGACGACCGCGGGAAGCCAACGTGCGCATTGCGGACAGATTCTCTATTCCGCACATATTTAGAGGCTGTTTATCCCGTTTTTCAGCGGCGATAGAATCCTTCAGGTCAATGCAGACGGGCCGACGCTGGCTCACGCATTGCACTATCGCTGACAACTTTAACGAGGATTTGCAAATGCCGGTCGTTCGAGTAAGCTGGTTTGAAGGTAAGGACACCGCTGCTAAGCAGGCGGTCGCCGCCGAGATCACGGAAAGCATTGTGAAAAACACCGGTACTGACGCAAAGTACATTTATGTGATTTTCGAAGACGTCGCGCCGTCCAATTGGGCGGGCGGAGGTACCTTGTTCGGAGATACCACCTCATCAACTTGAGGCGAATTTTGCCGAACACGGCCGGTCATCGCACCGTCAGTGCTCTCCGTCATACACGGGGTCTGGCTATGCAGGGGATGTTCGATTTAATAGTGTTAGCTTCGGACGTCACCTTGCAAGGGATCGCCAAAGTGCCAGCCTGCCCATAGCCGCACCACCCGCTATGAGGACGGTCAGCCGAAAAAACACGCGGCCAGCGGCCGCGCATCGCTGAGTTTTGTTTGGGATCTCTTTAGCCGACACAAACGGCTTGCGCCGTTCCGTAACGATCACGTTCGTCAATACCTGTTGCAATGGAACTCCCGGCATATCGACGTTGGCCCCCATCTGCAAAACGCCGCTCCCGACGCAAGACACGATGCTATGTATCCTGCTGCGCTCGGTAAGTTCCAGAACGATGCGCCGGTGTTCATTCGGGGCGACTTCGATCCGGAACGTTATGAACGCCGCTCACAGGTGGGAGGCGCTCATTCCATTCCCCCGTTCCTCAAGTGGACGTCTCGAAATGCCACTCTGGCACATGGATGCCGATCGGCTCGTAGGGCCTCAGCGTTCCTGCAGGATCCTGCATCCCCGGCAGCAGGGCGGCGTCCCTTCCATCGCCCCCACTTCCGCCTCTCCTGTAAATTTCGCGAACGACGGCTCCCGAGCGGCTACGAGACGATGGCAGATGACGTGCTGAACTACCGTCGTTGGCGGTCCGAGTGAAGATCCGTCACCCTCGCACGCAGGACGGCTTGATCAAAGAGAGTACGCGTTCGCTAGCAAACACCGCAGTCCAGTCGTCCGCGTCGCCGGCGTTCCAGTCGCCGATCGGTACGCGGTCGGTGTCGTGTTGCCGGCATTCGGCCAGGGCGGCATGTGCATGCTTCGTGCGCTGTAGTCCGGCGTGGCGACGCCTGCGGTATGGGCGATGGGCATCGAGACGAAGGGGCTCCCGCTCGAAACGCCCGGATCCCGGGTGCAACCGGAGGTGGCCGGACTTCGCGTGACCATCGACGACCTCCGCGAGATTGACGCTTACGCTGCCCTCCCGTGCCGGGCGTGGCAAGTCGGGTCAATTGCCGCGCTGCCCGCCTTCGCCGGGCCGTGCCCCTTGCTGTCGCTGCGCGTGCGCCACGCGATCGCGCTCCGCTTGCGCGGCAGCCGTCGCGTCGACCGGGTCATCACGCTGCCGCATCAGCCAGTAGACGCTCCCCAGCGCCACCAGCGCAAACGCAAGCGCCGCGATCTGGGCGGGTGCACTGGCCGGATCGAGAATGATGAATTTGCGGGCGATAGCGAGCAGCGCAACGAGAAGCACCGTTTTGACCTGCACGATGTGATCGCGCCGCGCCATCACGCGCGTAATCGAATGTTTGAACTCCATCGCGATCAGCAGCGTCATGACCATGCCGAAGATGGTCTGAAACACCGCGTGATCCAGCGGGTTCAGCGCGTCCGAAACCAGCAATGAAATCACCGCGCGAATCAACTGCCAGAGCGACACGAGGATGATGATGGAAATCACGACGCTCAGCACATGCGCAACAAGCCGCTCGAAGCGTTCATAAAAGGTGAGCATGTCCCACTGCAGACGCAACGCATCGAGATCCCTGCGCAGCCAGCTTTTCTTTCTTTCCATGGTTTGACTCCCGGGCGGCCGTCGCTGCGCCGCGAACGCACCGCGCGCGCCGAACACGGATCGCCCAGATTTCCGGCAACTTCAGCGGTGGCTTCTGTCCTGTTAACATGCCCTTGTTCCACGGCACCCGCGTGGGATGGGTGGCTTCAGCGGTTTCCATGAAGCTCTCCTTTCGAATGAAGGGAGTATTAGTCTGCGCTCGCCGCCAACGGTCGCTGCTCGACCCGATCCTGCCGCCGGCCCCAGCCACAGTATAACGGCAGTTTCCGAGGCACAAGGGCCATTCATTCCTTCGAGTCAGTCGATTAGTTCCTCGTACACGGGGCGGACTACAGCTTTATGTAATAGCGGCCCTTCCCCCTGCTCACTATCATCAGGGCAAGATAGGATCTGAAGCAAACCCCAGTTCGGTGAGCGTTCAATGCTCCGGCCTGTTCGCACGCTGTTGCCCGCGCATCGCGCGGCCGACACACGGCAGAACCGGTTCGTGCCGCTTTCACGGACACGTCCGGTCGATTCCCTCGTTCGCAGTCGGCGCGCCGGGACACATGTCTCCACGCTGTTCGCGCACTTTGATGCCGCCTGGTTCGAAGCTTCTTAAATGCGCGGCGGTCACGTTCGATCATGCCGGCCGCAGGCTCGTGCATGGCCTATCACCTCACGTTTCGGAGACGTACATGGGCAAGAAGGTTGCGGAAATCATTGTCGAAGTTCTCGAACAGGCGGGTGTCAAGCGCTGCTACGGCATCGTAGGCGACACGTTAAATCTGTTTGCTGAGAACCTGGAGCGCAGCTCCATTGAATGGGTCAGCGTTCGCCACGAAGAAGCGGGTGCCTTTGCGGCAGGCACGGAGGCGCTGCACACGAATAACCTGACGGCATGTGCGGGTAGCTGCGGTCCAGGCGGCTTGCATTTCATCAACGGATTGTATGAAGCCAATCGCAATCGTGCTCCTCTCGTCCTGATCGCAAGTCAGGTGGCGATGAGTGAGATGGGGTTTGAGTTCATCCAGGAGGTGGACTTCAAATCGATCTTCAAGGAATGTTCGGTGTTCTGCGAAATGATCCTGACGCCCGAACAGGCCAGGAAAAAAGCGGTGATGGCTTGTCAGGCCGCCTTGGCCAGGCGGGGCGTCGCAGTGCTGATCGTGCCGGTCGACGTCTCGCACGGCGAAGTGAAAGAAGACTTCCCTTATCGCGTTCATCATAGTCGCCCGATCATCCGACCGGGCGACGCGGAAATCGAAGAGATCGCGCGGACGCTCAACGCCGGCAAAAAGATCGCAATTTATGCGGGGGCCGGCTGCGAGGGGGCACTCGACGAAATCATGGCGGTGGCTGACCGGCTCAAGGCACCCGTCGCCCACACCTCTCGCGGAAAGTGCTTTCTTGAACCGGACAATCCCTACAACATTGGCATGACGGGCATCCTGGGGAACGAAGCCGGCTACAACGCCCTGCTCGAATGCGACACGCTGTTGCTGCTGGGCGCCGATTTTGCGTGGCGTCAGTTCTATCCCGATGAGGCCACGATTATTCAGATCGACATCGACCCGACGCATTTGGGGCGGCGACATCATGTCACCCTGGGTGCGGTCGGCGACATTCAACCTACGCTGCAGGCGTTGCTGCCGCACCTGGAGCAGAAGGACGACGCTTCGTTCCAGGAGAAATACGTCAAGCGATACGCCGAGACCATGGCATCGGCAAAAAAACATCTCGTACCCGGACACAACGACACCATCCCTGGCTCATATCTGGCGTCGGTGATCAACCAATATGCCGCCGACGATGCGCTCTTTTGCGCGGACGATGGCACGCCGGTGGTGTGGGCAATTCGCCTGCTCGAGGTCAACGGCAAACGTCAGATCTTCGGTAGCCTTCTGCATGGCACCATGGCGACCGCCCTTCCGAGTGCATTGGGACTACAAAAGGCGTGTCCCGACCGTCAGGTGATCGCCATGTGCGGAGACGGTGGCCTTTCTATGCTCTTCGGCGAACTCCTCACCACGATCCAGGAAGACTTGCCGATCAAGATCGTCGTGTTCGACAACAGCAAGCTGGGCTTTGTGGAAATCGAACAGAAGTCGGAGGGCATGCTCGACACGTTCACGCGCCTGAAGAATCCGGACTTCGGCAAAGTGGCCGACGCGATTGGCCTTTGGGGGAAAACGGTTCGAAACGCTTCTGAACTTCCAACGGCCGTGCAAGAGTGGCTGTCCCAACCCGGTCCCGCGCTTCTTAACGTCATTGTCAATCCGCTGGAACTGGTCAAACCCCCGTTCTTTGAAGCAAAGCCCGCGATCGGCATGGCGCTGTACTCGGCGCGCGCCATACTCAACGGCCGCGGGGCGGATGTGCTGGAAATAGTGCGTGAAAACTTCCTTTGAACTGGCGCAATTTTGCCTACGGAAAGTAAGCGTTGCGCCGACGCTGTCCTGACGGCGGGGCTACTTTCCGCCCCGTCAATTTGATCCCATGCGTAGGGAGTTGAGTTGGCCGTCCGGCGAACACGCGGATTAAAACCACTTCCCTCCGACCAGCCCTGATACGCGAAGGAATCCAGAATGACAATTGAAAAAGTGTTATACCTTGCTCATGCGCACGTCACCGGCGGCCGCGACGGACGTGCGACGGATCCCGAGAGCAACCTTGATCTCAAGCTGGCCATGCCGCAGGAACTCGGCGGCGGAGGCGGTGGCACGAACCCCGAACAACTCTTCGCCGCGGGATATAGCGCGTGCTTCATCGGCGCGCTGAGGACCGTCAGTGCGCGCGACAAGATCGCTTTGCCGAAGGACGTCGCCATCGACGGCAGCGTCGGAATCGGGCGGATTCCCACTGGCTTCGGCATTGAAGTCGAACTGAAAATCTCGCTGCCGGGCATGGACCGATCGCAGGCGCAAGCTCTGATCGACAAGGCGCACGTCGTCTGTCCTTATTCGAACGCGACGCGCAACAACATCGACGTCAAGCTAACGCTGGTCTGATTCGCGCGTCATCGCACGCTTGTTCAAGTGCAAGCAGCGGATGCAGTGTCGCCCGAAGCGTCGCATATCCGCTGCAATCCTTCTGTTTGCTGGCTTTGTGCCGGGATCGGCGGCGCCATGGTCGCGTGTCTCCCCAAGTGGTTTGGGCAATTCTAATATTGCCGGCTCCGGCAGCCTGCAGTCGGCAATACGGCTCAATGCAGTTGCCCGAGCGGTAGACGGTGCCCTTGGAATTGCGGCTGCTGGCTCCCGACGTGGATGGCGCCACGTTACATGCGTGCCTCGCACGCCACTATGCTGAAGCGGCCCACGTACTTGTCTCCCCGCTGCACGAATCGTGCGTCTTAAAGCACCTGGATCCGCAAGTGCTGAACGGTACGAACGACATGCGCCTAAGCGTATTTCCTAACATGGAACACGGGCACGTCCTGCTGTCCGCCGTTTTCGATAATCTTGGCAAAGGCGCATCCGGTGCTGCGGTTCAGAACCTGAACCTGATGCTCACGCAGCAGGCGAACACGCTCGACGCAAAAGACCGTTGACTCGCGCGACAGGTTCGCGCGCCGCCGTCCAGGCGGCGCTCCCGGTCAGAACCGATGCCGCAGGCCGGCGATCAACGCCAGCTGACTGTTCCGTCCTACCCCCGCCGGTCCGAAAACGTTGATTGCAACCACGCTCGCGTCTCCCGCCAGATGCTGGTAGACCGCGGACAGGTGGACGTCGGTCCGCTTGGAAAGCAAATAGCTAATGCCCGCATTGACCTGGTGCCACTTTGGCCGGTCGCCCGTGGCAAACGACGTGGCGCCGCTGCCGGTGTAGCCGTCCCCGTCCGTGTAGATGTATCCGATACCCGCCGAAAGAGCCGGCGTCACCAGATAACGGCCGTTGATTTCGTAGTTGTCCACCCGCAGGTGATGGGCGCCCCGATAGTCGAGACGCGTATCCGTGACGACGACATTCACCGTCGCCGGGCCGATGGCGTAGCCAGCGCCGAGTGCATAGATGCGCTGCCGCTCGACGAAGCCAGCGTTATAGAAGATGCTGGTCGACCCGCTATATTCGTCGCCGACTGTGCCGTTCGGGTTGGTCGACGTCGCAAGGCCCGCAGACGGGTTACTCAGATTCAGGAAGCTCGCCACGATATGCAGCGGGCCATGGGCATAATCGAGCCCGAAGCCGTACGCGCGATTGTTTGCAAAGCCCGCGCCGTTCGCGCCCCCCGCCTGATTGCTGAACGCATACAACGCACCGAGTCTCAATCCGCTGAGCGGAGAGACTTCGTACTTGGCTGTATTGTTCAAGCGGAATGTCTGGAACGTGTCGTCGACATCGCCAATATGCGCGCCATAAATGCTTCCGAACTGCAGCCACGACAACAACGGCGCCACGTAGTCGAACGTGTAGTCATATTGCCGTCCCATCGTGATCGTGCCGTATGTCTTGCTCGACACGCCCACATACGCCTGCCGTCCGAAAAGCCGACCGCCTTGCGAGGACGTGCCGTTGATGCCGCTAAACCCCGATTCGAGCCGGAATACCGCACTCATGCCACCGCCCAGGTCTTCCGTCCCGTAGAAGCCCCAACGGTCGCCGCTGCCGAAACCCGTCGCCGCGGACCAGCGATGCGCGCCTTTCGCGGTAATCGACGACGCCACTGAATTCGTATAGGCGATGCCGTTGTCGATAATGCCGTAGAGCGTCACTGAGCTTTGTGCCCGAGCGGCGGTGGACGCGGTACAGGCGTACAGAACCGCAGCAGCGCAAACTGCTGTCTTCATTGTCTATCTCCGGTATGGTTCGTTATGTTGTTGTCGTTCGAGTCCTACGTCGGCAAGCTCCACACGCACCGAAGGAACCGGCGCTGCGCGGTCAATACCTTGATAGGTGGAAGCTTTGATACCTCAGTGGTCAGCCGCAGCCTCAGCGGGCTGGAAATGCACGCCCTCTTCCGATGGCTCCCCGTCTCCGTTCGTTCGGTAGACCCGCCCGAGTACGAACGACAGCACGGCAACCGCGATAACCGGAATCGATGCAACGCGGAACAGGTCCTGCACGGGCAGGTGCGCGCCGATCAAGATCCCGCCGATCATCGGACCAGCAATCGACCCGATTTTCGCGATGCCGATTGCTGTCCCGGTGCCTTTCGACCGAAATCTGGTCGGATAGACCATTGACGCCACGGCGTTCAGACCGGACTGGGTACCCGCGACGCAGAAACCGACGCCGAACACCGCGGCCACGAGCAGGCCGGCGTCGAGTCCCATGCCGAGCGAAGCAACCAGAGGAAAGCCGATGACCGGAAGACACGTGATCAGCAGCACGCCGCGCCTGTCGACGAAACGCATCAGCACCAGGCCGCCCGCGGTGCCGCCGATCGAGAATAGCGTCGTCATCAAGGCTGCCTGACGCGGTGCGACGCCAACGGCTTCGATGAGAACCGGCAGCCAGTTCTGCAGGAAGAACAGCGCCATCGAATTCGCGATGTAAGCAAGCCACAGTACCGGCGTCACATAGCGCAGCCGACCTGCAAACAGAAGTCGCGGTGAGAACTGGCTGAACCTCTGTTCATCCGCGACGACGAAGGTCACGTCCTGTGGCAGGCCCAGATCGGGCCGCACGCGCCGCGCGGTGGCGGCGATGCCAGGCAATGGCCAGCCTTTGAGCACCTGGAAGCGCAGCGACTCCGGCATCACGAATGCGGCCGCGATAGCCACCACGAGCGGAGCAAGGCCGCCAACCACGAACACCGCTGGCCAGCCGAAATGCGGCACCAGCCACACCGCCACACCACCACCGAAACCTGCCCCGAGCGTGTAACCGGTGAACATCAGCGTGACCCAGGTTGCACGCAGGCGCTTCGGCGCGAACTCGGAGACCAGTACGAACGCATTCGGCACGGCGCCGCCGATCCCGATACCTGCCGCAAAGCGCAACCACAGCAGTTCGGGGACCTGTGTCGTCCACGCAGTCGCGAGCGTGATCAGGCCGTACCAGCAGGCACCCAGCAGGATCGCGCGCTTGCGTCCAATCCTGTCGCCGACATAGCCGAACAGGATCGACCCCACCATGATGCCGAAGATGTTTGCGCCGAATACCGGCCCGAGCGCGCCTCGCTCGATGTGCCATGCCTTGATTAGCGACGGCGCGGCGAACGCAAGCGCGCTCAGTTCGTAGCCGTCGGTGAGCATCACGAGCCACGTCGAAAAAATCAGGACGATCGCAAACCAGCCGACCTTCTGTTCGTCGATCAGACGCGATACGTCCACGGTGCGTCCGTCAGTTGCCAGTTGAGTCATGTCTCCTCCTTTGCGTCCGCAGCGGCAGTCGAAGTCACTTCGACAGGCGGCGAATCTTCAATATTGCGATCAGAGATCCGCCAGGCGTGCTGTGTGTCTTCTGCGCACACGGTGCATCGCCCAGGAAATCTGTCGAGCCGGCATCAGTTCTTCAGATGCGGTGGATCGATCCGCTCGACGTTGTCGTAGAGACGCTCGCGCAGCATCGCGCGGTCTATCTCATGGACATTGCCGCCATCGGCGAGATCGAGCGAATGCGCCGCGGCCGCGCCCATCGCGATGCAAGGACCCATTACCCGCACACTGGAAAGCGCTGTCGCATCGGCGTCGATGCAACGGCCGACCGCGATCAGGTTGTCCGCATCCTTCGCCAGCAGGCTGCCGAGCGGCACGGTATGGAGGTGATCGTCGCCGAAGGGTTTCCACTCGTAACCCTCGGCGCGGTCGTGCAGTTCGATCGGCCACGAGGTGCGCGCCACAGCGTCGGGGAATTTCGTCGCGGAGATCACTTCTTCCGACGTCAACTGCTGCGTGCCGACGATCCAGCGCGTCTGACGGATGCCCGGCAAGCCGTAGCTGCGAATCCGCGCGTTTTTATAGATGTGCGGATACTCGCCGAGCAGGAACTGGAAGGCACTATCCGCCTGGTTGCGTCCCACCAGCGCACTCTTCGATGCCGCCATCGGTTCGAGCGGCGTTTCCACGTGAGTCATATTCACGATGCCGATGTTACGGCCGCGGAAGTAGAACACGAGACCGTCCTTGCGCTCGAGCCCGTACGCGCCGGCCCGGGCTTCCACACGCTCGCGGAACGCGGCAGGCGTCGGCAGATCGGTTTCGTCGAGGTTTTCCAGCACGACCATCTGCGTGCCCTGGACCGGCGTCACGGGCTCCTGGCAGTCGAGACCGGCGAGCCACGTGAGGGCCGCGTCGCCGCTCGCATCGATGAAGCCGTTCGCGGCCACGCGCACGTCGCCATAACGGGTTGCGACGTCGAGTTCACGCAGCCGGCGACCTTCACGCACGACATCGCGCAGCACTGCGCCGAGCACGACGGTGATACCCGCATCGAGAATCTTCTGCTCGATCCAGCGCGCGAGCGCCACCTCGTCGTACAGAACGACCGTGGTGAGCGGACCTTCCTTGTAATGCAGCGCGCCCTTCTCGCCGAGGTCGCGCAGGATGCCGTCGGCGATGCCGTGCGTCACCTGGTAGCGCTTCGGGCCATTCGAGAACAGGCCACAAAACGTACCGATGATCGAATTGACGGCCTGACCGCCGAGCGCAGGCATGCTATCGACCAGTACCACCTTGCGGCCGAGCGCGGCGGCTTCAAGGGCAGCCGAGGTGCCGGCAATGCCGGCCCCGACGACGCAGATATCGGCGTCGATCTTCCAGCCGGTCGAATTGGCGTCGCGGCGGACGGTGCGGGTGCTGGTTTTCAAAAGGTTTCTCCGTATATGACAAAGACAAAAAATGCGCGGACTTCCCGGCCCTGCTGCGGCCCTCAGCCGCGCTGCTTCTTGATGACCTCGACGATGCCGCGCTCCGCATCGACCTTGACCCAGTCGCCGGTTTCGATCACATCGAGCGGATCGATGTCGAAGCCGGTGAGCGCGGGCGCATGCACCACCACTGCGCCAAGGGCGATCTTGGTGGTCATTTCGTTGAACAGCATGGCCGCCGGCGCCGAACCGGCGAGTCGCGCGATATGGAACTGGCTTGACCAGCCCGACGATCCTTTCGCGCCGGGGAACACCAGCACCTTGCCGGCGAAGCTCTGGCCGCGCAGCTCGTGACGCGTTTCGATGATGGTGCCGGTGCGCGGGTCAATGCCGCCCCAGCCGGAGATGCGATCGCGAGTGACGAGCGCCTCCCCTTCGGCGCTGCCGCCGACCACTTTCCTGCCATGCAGGACGATGGTTTTGCTCTTGCTTTCAGTGTTCATCGCTGTGTCCGTACTCATGCGAAAGCTCCACTCCAACGCCCCGTCACCGCAGCCTGAATACAGTCGGCCGTGGTGCCGAACCAGGCTTCTACGCCCATGATCGCCGGCAGGTAGTGCGCCTGCTTCGCCGAATCGACGGCGGCGACGCGCGTGCCTTTCGGCATCACCCGGCCAACCGACGAACAGGTATCGGTCATCAGTACGCCGCCCGCGTCCTCGATGATCTTCGTGTAGCCCGCCTGATCGGCGAGCTGTTTGGTCGCCCTGGGCGTGAAGATCCACAGTTCGGTGTCAGGGCTGACGCGCTGGCCTTCGAGCAACTGGCACGCTTCCCAGATCTGCTCGATCGAGTAGTGCGGGCAGCCGAGCATCACGAAATCGACCTCGGTATGCTTGGCCGTCGTGTTGACCCGCTCGTAGGCGAGGCGGCGCTCGGCCTCGCCGTAGCGGATCGTTTCGACTGGCTTGCGGCCACGCATGGCCGCATCGAGCGTCGGCGCCTCGGGCGTCTGGCCGACCACGTGATACATCTCGACGCCACCCGACGACGCCGCCGCTGCACCGAAGTGCTTGAGCTTCGGCAGGTTCGGCACGTGGCGCAGACCGTTGATCACCGGGATACGGTCCTGCACGATTTCGCCCACGTAGTAGCCGAGCAGGCCCCAGTCCGCTACGGTCTTCACGTCGATATCGAGTTCGATCAGGTGTGTACCGCCGCGATTCTCTTCGAGGTGAAGGCCCCAATAGGGGATCTTGCCGGTCAGCATCGCGGCACCTGCGCTTTCGCGGCCTTCCGCATTCGTGCGCGCGCCGAGCACCGCGTTGATATAGATCACCGCTGACGATTCCATCCAGGCGCAGTGCTCACCCTTGACCGGCACGTTGCCGACCTGATATGGCGCGCACGTGTTGAGCGGCTGGATACCGAGCTTCGCCGTATAGGCTTCGCCCGCGCGGTAGAGCGTCACGATGTCCGTGCCGACGTTCTGCCGTTCCGCGTGCTCCGGATCGAGTCCTTGCTGCAGATGGCTGCTGAACACCCTGGCTTTCGGCACGGCGACGACATCGGGACTGTCGAGGTTGAACTCGGAAAACACCGCATCGAGGCCGCCGTGCTTCGTCGCATAGTCGCGCAGGAACGGCATCGTCGCGCCAACCGTGCCGCAGACGTTGTTCGTATCGACGAGGCGCTCTGCCCCCAGCGCCGTGCCATAACGCACCAGCAGGTCCATCGCGCGCTGGACGGCCGGACCGTCACGGCCATCGAGCATCGCCTGTTCTTCATCGTTCAGACGCATTTATGCCGCTCCCTGTGCAAGCTGAAAGTCGATGGGGTCGTGATCCGCATCGAGCGTGGTCGCGCGGCGCAATTCGCGGCGTGCCGACAGGTCGTGACGACGCCCTCGATGCAGCGTGCAGCGGTTGTCCCAGATCACCAGATCGCCGGGCTGCCACTCGTGCGAATAGACGAACTGCCGCTGGGTCGCGTGTTCGAGCAGGTCCATCAGCAGCACGCGGCCTTCGGCGATCGTCTGGCCGACGACATGTGTCGCGTGCGCGCCGATGAACAGATGCCGGCGCCCCGATCCCGCGTGGCTCCGCACGAGTGGCCAACGGACCGGGGGCAGCGCATTGCGCTGGGCTTCGTTGTAGTCGGTGTCGCCAAGCAGGAAACGCGAGTAGAGCGCGTAGTGCTCAGCTTCGAGTCCTTCGAGCTCTTGCCTGTGGTGCTCAGGCAGCGCGTCCCAGGCGGCGCGCATGTCGGCGAACTCGGTGGCGCCGCCCCACTGCGGTACCACGACCGCGTGCAACATCGAATAGCGCGCGGAGGGCTTCTGGAACGAGCTGTCGCTATGCCACAACTGGTTCGCGAGATTGCCGACCACGCGCCGGTGGGCGCGATCGGCAATCTCGCCGCTCTCATCGAGGTTCGAGATGTCGGCGAGTTCCTGCGAGGCGAGCCGTGCGTGCGGACGGGCCACTCGCTTGAAGCCGAGATCGAGCGGCCCCAGCGCGCGCGCGAAGGCAAGCTGCTGGTCGGGCGTGAGCGGCTGGCCGCGGAAGATCAGCACGGCATACTGATTCATCGCTGCATCGATGGCGTGGGCCGCGGTGGGTGCGAGCGGCGCGGCCAGTTCGATTCCACTCGCGAAGCCGACAAAGCCGGGCCGCTGCGGGTCGAATGGGATGACATCAAGCGACATGGACTGCTCCTGATTGATGGTTGCCCGAGACGACGTCATCGTCGCCGGGGCGATGCAGGCGACCGAGCACGAAGGCCAGCACAGCGACCAGCGCAACCGGCACGGCGCCAAGGTAAAAAAGCTGGTGCACCGGCAAGTGCGCGGACAGCAGCATTCCGCCGATCATCGGCCCGGAGATCGCACCGATCTTCTGGATGCCAACAGCCGCGCCGGTTCCCTTGGCGCGCAACGCGGTCGGATAGGCGAGCGCTGCGACCGCATTCAGGCCGAACTGCGTGCCGACCACGGCGAAGCCGATCAGGAACACGGCCGCGATGAGCATCGGTTCGGGCATGCCGACGCCGAGCAGCGCGACGAGCGGCGTGCCGACCAGGGGCAGTACAGTGATGATGACGGCACCGCGCGTGTCGACGAAACGCATCAGCGCAAGGCCGCCGAGTGTGCCGCCGACCTGGAACATCGCAGACACGAGCGCTGCGCGCTGGGGCGGCAGGCCAACACTTTCGATCAACATCGGCAGCCAGCTATTGAGGAAGAAGAGCGCCATCGAGTTGGCGATATACACGGCCCACAGCACCGGCGTCAGCGCACGCAGACGGCCTGTGAACAACAGCCGGAGCGACGCGTTCTGGCGCGAGCGCCCGGCGCCTTGCAACTCCCGCCCGATGACGAAACGCGTCTGCGGTGCCATCGCGAGATCAGGTGCGAGGCGCTTGACGATGCGCGAGACCTCGTCGTTGCGGTCGCCCCTGAGCGTCAGGAAACGGATCGATTCGGGTACGGTCAGCCACAGCATCAAGCCCGTCACGAGCGGCGCAATCCCGCCTATCACGAACACGATCTGCCAGCCGAAGCGCGGCACCAGCCACGCCGATACCAGCCCGCCAACGCCGCTGCCGATCGTGTAGCCGGTATACATCAGCGTGACCCAGGTGGCGCGCCTTCGCTTCGGCGCGAACTCGGTCATGTAAGCGATCGCGTTGGGCACCACGCCGCCGATCCCGATGCCGGCCAGGAAGCGCAGGATCAGCAAATGGTCAAGTTCGGTCGCGCGCGACGCCGCGAGCGTGAATGCCGACAACACGAAACTGCCGATCACGATGGTGCGCTTGCGACCGATCACATCGCCGAGATAGCCGAGCGCGAACGCGCCGATCATCGTGCCGAACACGAACGCTCCGAACACAGGACCGAGCGCGCCGTGGCCGAGGTGCCACGCCCGGCTGAGCGCGGGGGCTGCGAATGCCATCGCGCCGAGGTCATAGCCCTCGGTCAGCATCATCGCCGCCATCGCAAGGATCAACGCGACGGCGAAGCCGCCGCCCTTCTGCCGCTCGATGACCGTGTTGATATCAACTGTCGGCTGCGCGCTCATCTCAGACCTCCTTCGTGGTCTTGCTGGCGGTCAGGACAGCACCCTGCGGCATCGAGCCGACGTTCGCGCGGTAGATCTTCAGCCAGCCGGTATCGTTGACGGGTGCGGGACGCCGCCATGCCGCACGACGGCGCTGCAGCTCCGCTTCGTCGACCTGCAGGTCGCAGACGCGGCGGTCGAGATCGATGTTGATGAGGTCGCCGTCTTCCACCAGCGCGAGCGGTCCGCCGGTGGCGGCTTCGGGTGAGACTTCCGCCACCACGAGGCCCTTGCAGACGAGGCCGGACAAATGACCATCCGTCAGCATCGCGACTTTCCCGGAAAGGCCGGCACCATCGATCGCGAACACCACCCGCGACGCGCCGCCGCCCATTGCAGGACCACCGCACACGCCGGCGCCGCGCATCACGACCACCGCGCCGGGCTGAATCGTGCCGTCCTTGATCGCGGCGATTGCGTCGTCGGAAGTGGAATAGCAGAGTGCCGGGCCGGTGAACGCACGCGCCTTGTCAGGCGAGATGCCGAATTTGACGATGCCCGCCTGCGGCGCGAGATTGCCGCGCACCAGGACGATCGCCGGTTGCTTCGCAAATGCGCGCTCTGGCGTGCGAATCACTTCATCATCGGCCACCCGTACCTGTCGAAGATTGTCTGCGACCGTGCGGCCGGTCACCGTGAGCGCACCGGTATCGAGCCACGGTTCGAGGCGCTTCATGACGGCCCTGCCGCCGCCGGCCGCTTCCAGCTGTTCGATGGTGTCGCTGCCGACCGGCCGCACGCCGGTCAGCACCGGAATGCGCGCGGCATGCTTTTCGAACAGTGCGTAGACGTCGACATCGATCTGTCCTTCTGCCGCGATCGCCTGCATGTGTTTGACGGAGTTGATCGAGCCGCCGACCGCGAGGATCGTCATTACCGCATTGGAGAACGCGCCCGGCGTCAGGATGTCGCGCGGCTTCAGGTCCTCACGCACCATCTCCACAATTCGCGCGCCCGCTTCGCGCACGAAGGCGAACATCCGCTCGCTGTTGGCGGCGATCGGTGTGCTGCCCGGCAACGACATGCCGAGCGCCTCGCTCACCATGTGCATCGAATTCGCGGTGCCGAGCCCGGAGCACACCCCGGGGCCACGAATCGCGTTGCGGCTCATGCCGATCAGGTCTTCCTCCGACAACTTGCCGGTCAGCGCGTGCATCGCACCGACAAAGACGTCCTCGATATCGACGTGCTCGCCGCGGTATTCGCCGCTCGGCTGATAGCCACATGCCACCACGATGCTCGGAATGTTCAGCCGCGCCGCTGCCATCAACTGGCCCGGAACGGTCTTGTCGCACGATGCGAGGCACACCATGCCGTCGAGGAGCGCGCCTTCCACGGCCACCTCGATGTCGTTGGTCACCAGATCGCGCGCCGCGAGCATATAGGCGCCGCGTGCGCCCGCGCCGGTGATGAAATCACTCGGCGCTGCCGTGCGGATCTCGAACGGCAGCGCGCCGGCCGCGCGGATCGCGTCCTTCAGTTGCGCGGCAATGCCATCGAGGTGACTGAAACAGGTTGCGAGTTCGGACGACGAGTTGACGATCGCGATCTTCGGTTTTTCAAGGTCTTCCTCGCTGATGCCGAGGTTGCGCCACTGCGCCGCGCGCACGGCTCCGAGATAGGACCCACGGGGGAAATTGCTGCGCAACGGTCGTTGTGGCTTGTGTCCTTCGGACATGGTGTCTCACTCCTTTTTGTTGAAGACGATGGTAAAAAGCGGGCTAAAATCCGTCAATCATGTAACGCTGATAGGTATCATCCAATCCATGGATATTCGTCAAGTCGATCTGAATCTGCTCAAAGTGTTCGATGCCCTGGCAAAAAAACGCCATGTGACACAGGCTGGCCTGAGCATCGGGCTGAGCCAGCCGGCGATGAGCTATGCACTCGCCAGGCTCCGCGACCTGTTCGAGGATCCGCTGTTCGTTCGCACGGGCCACGGCATGGAGCCGACCCCACGCGCGCAGTCGCTCATCGATCCTGTCGCGCGGGTGCTCGAACTGGTCCAGAACGATATTCTGCCGGCGCCGGAATTCCGGCCCGGAGAATCGTCTCGCACTTTCGTGCTTTGCATGTCGGATATAGGAGAGATGGTCTTCCTGCCGCGGCTGTTGCGGTACCTCGACGCGCAGGCACCCAATGTGCGGATCAAGACCGTGGCGCTCAGCACGCCGGAACTGGAACAGGGTCTCGGCTCGGGCGAAGTGGATCTTGCGGTGGGATATTTCCCGGGACTGGAGGGTGCTTCGATACGGCGCAAGGCGCTCTACCGGCATTCATTTGTGTGTATCGCGCGTGAAGATCATCCGCACATCGGCGATACGCTGTCGCTCGAACAGTATCTTGCCGCATCGCATGCGATGGTGCGCCCCGAGGGCCGCACCCAGGACATCCTCGAACGCGCTCAGGCGCGGCTCGGCATCGTCGTGAACGTGCGCTTCAGCCTGCCCCGCTTCATGGGGATTCCGTTCATCGTGGCGGGTTCGGACACGATCGCCGCGGTGCCGCTCGCAGTTGGGCGCCGCTTTGCGGAATTCGTCAACGTGAAGCTGCTACCCTTGCCGTTCCCGGTCCCTAAGTACGACCTGCATCTGCACTGGCACTCGCGCTTTCACCACGAGCCCGCCAACCGCTGGATGCGCGAGGCGATGAGCGAGCTCGTGAAGGGGCCGCAACAGCACGAGCCGCTTGCCAATACGAAGCGGCCACGCGCGGCCGCATCCGGCTCCTAGAGATCGAGTACCAGCATCGGCGACTTCGAGCGCGAGCAGCATGGCAGGAACTGGTCGTTGGCACGCCGTTCATCTTCAGTTAGATAGACATCGCGGTGATCGGGCTCGCCGGACAGAACGCGCGTGAGACAGGTGCCACACACGCCCTCCTCACACGAGGTAGCGACCATCACGCCTGCTTCGTCAAGGGCCTCGATCACCGTCTGCCCCGCTCCGACATCAATGATCCGGCCGCTTCCCGCAAGCTTGACCTGGAACGCACCGTCCGCATCCGCACTGCCGCTCGCCGGCGCGGCCGTGAAATATTCGCGGTGAACGTTCGCGCTGTTCCAGCCGAGTTGCCGCGCCTGGTCGAGCACAACCTCGATGAAGCCGCCCGGACCGCAGACGTACAGATGCTTGCCCGGCTCGGGGTCGCTCAATACCTTCGACAGGTCGATACGCTCAGCGAGCGGAGCGTTGTCGAAATACAGACGGGTGTGCGCCTTGAGATGCGGCTCGTCGAAACGCTCGCGAAACGCGGCGCGATCTGGCTCGCGCGCGCAGTAATGCAGTTCGAACGAAGCGCCGGTATGCGCGAGTCGCTCGGCCATGCAGAGAATCGGCGTCACGCCGATACCCCCGGCAAGAAGTATCGAATTTGTTGCCTCGTGCGACAGCGGAAAGTGATTCTTCGGCTCGCCGATCTCGATGAGCGTGCCCTCGGGCAATCCATGCATGGCGCTCGAGCCGCCGCGCGACGCCGGCTCGAGCAGCACCCCGATCAGATACCGGTGCTGCTCGCCCGGACTGTTGCAGAGCGAATACTGACGTGTCAGACCATGGCCAAGGTGCACGTCGATATGCGCCCCCGCGGAAAACGCCGGCAACGACGCGCCAGCGGGGTCGGCCAGTTCAAATGCACTGATGTTGCGCGCCACTTCGAATTTACGCGTAATTCTGACTTTCATGAGCCCGCCACCTCCGCCGCGGCTTCGCGCTCCTGTTTGAGAAGCCGATCGATCACCTTGCGCGACTGCACACCACCTGCATCGATATTCAAGCTCATGATCCGGCGCGACGGATGGAGGAGCAGGTTGCGTTGTTGCGCTTCAAGGACCGCGAGGTCTTCGGAAAAAATCTTGCCCTGGCCTTCACGGATCTTCGCGGTCAGCTCGTGGTCATGCGGCGCGAAGTTGCGCGCCATGCCCCAGAAGTACCAGATCGACGTGTCTGTCTCAGGCGTGATGAAATCGACGACGATGCTGCCCGCCTTGTGCTCCTTGGGCGCGTCGTAGCCGCCGTGCCCGGCGTGAGCCACACCGACTTCGATCAATACGTGGCTTGGCGGCGTGAAGCGGCAGATCTGCCAGCGGTCGCACGGGACGTCGTCGGCGAGTCCGTTGCCGCGTAGCGCGGTGGCCCAGAACGGGGGCGGCATGATGTTCGTCATATGGCGGCTCGTGATCACGGTGTCGCCATCGATGTGTGTTGCCGGCGGTGCTTCCTCGATCTCCGGTTGCCCGATGCTGCTGGCATGGACGTAGGTCTCATGCGTCAGATCCATCAGGTTGTCGATCATGAGCCGGTAATCGCAATTGATGTGGTAAAGGCCACCGCCATAGGCCCATTCGGAGTTCTCCGCCCACTCGAGATGGTGGATCTTCGACGGGTCCGCAAGCGCTTCCTCGCCGGGCCACACCCAGATGAAGCCGTAGCGTTCGACGGCCGGGTAGCGGCGGATCGCCGGGATGCCGCCGACCCGCTGTCCGGTCATGGCCGCGCATTTGCCGTTCGCGCCCATCACGAGACCGTGATAACCGCAGACGAGTTGGCCGTCGCGCACAAAGCCAAGCGATAGCGCCGCACCACGATGCGGACAGAAATCCTCGACCGCGGCGACCTTGCCTTCGGGTCCGCGGAAGAACACCATTTTCTCGCCGCAGATCGTGCGGCCGAGCGGCTTGCCGTCGATCTCATCGGGCGTACAGGCTACATACCACGTATTTTTCAGGTGCATCGACGTCTCCTCGGAGTACTAACTGTATGAACTTGATATTGTGGCAACACGGGTGGGTGCGCCCGCCCGCCAAAGGCGGGCGCCTTAACGGCCGACAGGCAGGCGAATCAGCCTTCCGCCGGGAACCCGTTTCATCGCTTTCTGATTTTCCAGCGCGGCTCGCAGGTTCCGGTGGGCAATGCGCGCATGTTCGCGCATCAACGCCTCGGCGCGCGCGCCTTCGCGGTTGCCGATTGCCTCGACGACTGCGCGGTGCTGCGCCTGCGCGATCAACAGCATTTCACGCGCGCTCGCATCGATCGACTGCACCATCACGAATGCGCTCGGTGAAGCGAATGGCATAGTCATCGCCTTGTCGATCTGACGCTCGATGACGCCGCTGTCGCAGGCGGCTGCGAGCAGCGCGTGTAGACGCCGGTTCGCATCGACGTAGGCCGAAAAAGTGTCGTCCGTCAGTTCGCCGGCGAGGATCGAGTCGATCTCGTCGACGCATTGGTGCAACTTCTGCAGGTGCGCAGGATCGACGCCGCGCTCGGCCGCCAGTCGGGCTGCGAGGCCCTCGAGCGTACCGCGCAACTCGATCGAGTCGCCGATCTCGGTGACGGTAAATGAACGCACCGCGAAACCGCCCGATGCAATTGGCTCAAGCAGCCCTTCATCCTGCAAGCGAATCAGCGCGGCGCGCACGGGCGTGCGCGACACGCCCAGACGCTCGACCACCCATAGTTCGGAAATTCGGGCACCCGCCTGCAGGTGACCTTCCACGATCAACTCGCGCAGACCGAGAAGCGCCCGTTCCGTTTGTGATGCGCTTC
Source organism: Paraburkholderia dipogonis (assembly GCF_046027395.1). GTDB lineage: Bacteria > Pseudomonadota > Gammaproteobacteria > Burkholderiales > Burkholderiaceae > Paraburkholderia > Paraburkholderia dipogonis_A. The sequence goes on from NZ_JAQQEG010000012.1 coordinate 157,514, forward strand.
CCGGGACTTTGGCTCGATGCATATCCGATGCTTCAGCCCCTTCGCGGCTATCGAGATCAGCCGGCGACGATTCATCGGCAGCGTGGGGCGCTTCAACATTGTGAGTCGCGCCCGAGGGCAAACGGCTGTGGCTCATGTTTGGGTCTGTGCGATGTACTTTGACTTTATTGTATACATCACAACGACACTCGCAATGGAAATCCCGCTTATTTGCGGGTAATCCCTAGGATTAGATGCGACATCTTAAAACTAATGTATACAATCCAGCGGCCCTGAGTTCCATTAACGTGCCCTCGTCACGCGCACGGCGCCCGCGACCACGCCCAACGCCGACGAAATCGCGCCGAAGAAAAGGGCAATCGATGCGCCATGCGGCCCGCAAATGTCGAAGATGACGACAGCCAGCGCCGCACCGAACGTCATGCCGACCATCCGCGACATGGTCATCAAGCCGCCCGCCGCGCCGCTGCGCTCCTGCGGCGCCGAGGTGAGCATGATCCGGTTGTTCGGCGTCTGGAAAAAGCCAAAGCCCATGCCGCAGACCGCGACCCGCCACACGATGTCCAGATTCGATGGCGCGGACGGCAGCGCAGTGAGCAACACAAGGCCGAGTGTCATGATGGCAAGTCCAATGCCGCCAAGAAGACCCGGCGCATGGCGTTCCGAGAGCCGTCCCGCAAGCGGCGCGACGAAGACGATCACGAATGGCCACGGGGTAATCAGCAACCCGGTTGTCGTCGCACTGCGCGCGAACTCGTGTTGCAGCATGAATGGCAATGCCAGAAGAGCGAGCGCCTGCGCCGTGTATGAGCAGATCGAGGTGAGCGCCGATAGCGACAGGACCGGAATGCGCAGCAGGTCGAGCGGCAGCAACGGCGCGGCGCGCCCGCGCTGGTGACGGACGAGCGCCGCTCCGGCAAGACACGCAAGCACGATCTCGAGGGCAGGCACGAGATACGCGCTGTCACCGGCTCCCCCGCTTTCGCCATTTGGGGCACCCAGGCCGCCGACGCCGATGATGAAGAGCGCAATCGTGACCGCATTGAGGAGCGCAGCGGTCCAATCGAAACGGCGCGGCATGGGTTCACTGCGCGGCAGAATCGCGCCTGCCAGCCCCATCGCGAAAACGCCGAGCGGAAGGTTGATCGCAAAGAGCCACCGCCATCCGCCAATCGAGAGAATTCCGGCGGCGACGGTCGGCCCCAGCGCCGCCGATACCGCAACGGTCAAACCCAGCAGCGCGACGCCGCGGCCGACCAGACCCGGCGGAAAAACCTTGCGCAACAATGCCGGCACGATGGTCGACACGCATGCTCCGCCGAGGCCCTGCAACGCGCGTGCGGCGATCAGGAACGGCAGGCTGGACGCCGTAGCGCAGCCGATCGACGCCAGCGTGAATATCGCCAGACCGCCAAGAAAGACACGTTTGTAGCCAAGCATCTCGCCAAGCGACGCCAGTGGCAGAACGGCCACCGCGACCGCGAGCTGATACGCGTTGACAACCCACACCGCATCGGCGGCGGAACTCGACAGGTCGTGCGCAATCGTCGGCAACGCAACATTGGCGATCGACGCGTCGAGATTGCCGAGAAATGTGCCGAGCAGTATCGACAGAACCGCCCACCTGCGTGCGCGCGATTCGGCACGGCCTGCGCCGTCGCGGGCAACCGTCAGACGGGCGTATGCAAATCGTTTCATCATTTGGTGTCTTCCACTCATACTTGCTGTTTGATCACACGCACAGCCATCTCACATGCCCAACCGCCCTGCTACTCGACTCGCCACACCCGGGACGCACGAGCCAGCCAGCGCCAGTCCGCTCCACGCATTCGCACCATTGCGCCTCGCGCGCAAGCTGCGGCTCAACCAGTTGCTGATCGTGGACAGCGTACTTCAGACCCACTCATTCGCGGTGACGGCCCAACGTCTCGGCATGACCCAGTCGGCAATCACCAAGGCGATCCAGGATCTCGAAAGCTTCTTCGATGCGAAGCTGTTCGAGCGCACCAACCGCGGCGTGCGCCCGACCGAACTCGGTCTTCGCATGGGCGAGCACACCCGCGTGATGCTCGCCGAGATGCGCTACATGACAGATTCGCTTAACGCGCTGCGCCTGGGCGACGCCGGCCACGTCGCGATCGGCACGCTGACCACTGCAAGCTCGCGCCTCCTGCCCGACGCCATTCGCGCACTGCGTACCCGCCATCCGAACATCGGCGTGTCGATTGTCGTCGGCGACCGCGCGCAGTTGTACGGCTATCTGGTCGAAGGACGGATCGACATCGTCATCGGCGCCGTGCCGCCCGCATCAGCAGGATCGAACGACCAGGTGGCCTACCAGGTGCTCTATGAGGACGCGCTGTACGTCGTCGCCGGCAGCGAACACCCGCTCGCTGGACGTCGCGCGCTTGGCCTCCACGAATTGCAGTCGTATCCGTGGATCATTCCGCCGCGCGAGTCGCTGGTGCGCGTCAAGATCGATCGACTGTTCACCAGCGCCGGCCTGCAATTGCCAGCCGACCTGATCGAATCGCTTTCACCGATCACCAACATGGGCCTGTTGATGGACCAGCGATCGTTAGGCTTCATGTCGGCGGGTCTCGCACAACTTTTTCTGACGGCAAGGCTCCTCGTTCGGCTCGACGTCGGCGAACGCTGGAGCTTCGGCGACGTCGGTTATGCGATTCGCGCAAGCCGGCCACCCAATCTCGCGACCCAGTCGTTCATCGCCTGTCTGAAGGCGCAGGTTCCACCTTCGCCAGCGCCTTAGAAAAAGTGGTGCAGACCAATCCGCGCCACCGCCTGCGTGTTGCTGTTCGACGGCGACAACCCATTCACCACGGCAAACTGCGCCGCGCCGCCCGCGCGCTGCCAGGCCGCGGCCGCATAGACTGTCGTTGCTTTCGACAGGAAGTGCATATAGATCAGGTTGAACTGATTCCAGTGATTCGCATCGAGCTTCGAGTACGCGTATGACACCCCGACCGTATCGAAGGGCGAAAGGAAGGTGTCGAGACCGCCCTCCGCGCTCCAGATCGAAGCGGTGCCGTGCGGCGTGGTGAACTTGACGTTCGAATACATCGCGTGCGGCCCGAACAGGCTGCCCGTGTAGCGCCCGGAAACGCCATAGCTGCGCGTCTGATCCGCGTTGAACATCGCGTAGGTTGCACCGGGTGCTGCCGGATTCGCGCTCAGCCTCTGTCCAAGCAGGCTGCTGAGGCCGAGCGTCTGCCCGAGGTTGAACGAGCGGTTGTTCGACACCGTATAGGCCGCCGCCAGCAGCGCCGGACCATTCGCATAGCGCGCACCGAAGCTGTATGAACGGCCAGCGTTGAAGTCGCCTGGCTGACCGCCGAATCCGTTGATCACACCTAGCGTCAAGCCGTGAAACGCAGGCGTTTCATACTTGACCGCGTTGTCGATCTGAAACTGGTTCGCCTGGTTGTCGAGATTGCCCGGATGGAAGAAATACGACGAACCGAGAAAACCGCTGCTGCTCGCACGCAGATACTCGTACATGAAGTCGGGAATGTGGCCGAGCGTGAGCGTACCCTGCGGGGCGGAAAGCGCGACATACGCATAACGGCTGAAGAGAACGCCGCTGCGTTTGAAACTGCCGTCGTTCAGATTGAAGCCGTTTTCCAGCACGAAAATCGCCTTGAGATTGCCTCCGAGGTCCTCAACTCCGCGAAAGCCCCAGCGATCCGGCGAGCGGTTGCCCGTATCGAGCCGCACATTGTTGCCGCCGCGTTCGTTGGTCACGTAAGTCACGCCTGCGTCAACGCTGCCGTATAGCGTGACTGAACTTTGCGCGAATGCCTGGGTGCTAGCGAGTGCCAGCAAGGTCATACTCAACAGGACTTTTTTCATCTGGTCTCCATTTTTATGCACGTGCAGACGCGCCGCGGGCGTGCGCCCGCGGTGTCAGGCACGCTGTTATCGGATAGGGAAGGCCGCGGCCGCGATGGGCGGCAGCCTGATGCGCGTTACTTGATCCGGAACACGCGTTGCGCGTTGGTTTCGAAGAAGCGCTTCTTGTCGGCCATGCTCATCGGCAAGCCGTCCAGTGCAATGACCTCGTCGATGGCGTGCTGGTACGGATAATCCATCGCATACATCACACGATCCATGCCGAGCAAGTCCTGAGTGAACCTGATCGCCGGTCCCCAGGCAACGCCGCTATTGGTGATGACGAAGTTCTCGCGCAGATAGTCGCTCGGCTTCTTCTTAAGCGGTTTCATCGATGCATAGCGCTCGGACACCACCGTCGCGCGGTGCATGTAGTCGAGTCGATAGGCCCAGAACGGCAACGCTTCGCCCATATGGCCGAGGATCACCTGCAGCTTCGGGAACCGGTCGAATACGCCGGCGGTGATCATCCGTAGCGCGTGCATGCCCGTCTCGACGCCGAAGCCATAGATCGCGCCGTCGAGTCCGCATTCGAGGAACGGCTGGATCATGTTGCGCGGCGGCGTATTCGGATGCAGATAAATGGGGGCGTCGTTCGCCTCGGCCGCTTCCAGGATCTCCCAGAACTTCTGGTCGGAGAGATACTCGCCGTGCGTATGCGAATTGATGATCACGCCGGTCAGCCCGAGTTGCTTGATGCCGCGCTCGATTTCCCGCGCCGCTTCCTGCGGATTTTGCGGCGCCACCGCGACCATGCCCGAAAAGCGCGTCGGATGGTTGCGTACAGCCTCAGCAAGTTCGTCGTTCGCGGTGCGCGCAAACGAAACGGCGGACTCTGCATCCATGATCTGCACGCCGGGCGAGGTCAGCGCGATGATCTGCCTGTCGATGCCGGCCTCGTCCATGTGCTGCAGCCGTTTCTCGCCGAGGTCTTGCAGGCATTCAATGATATGCCGTGCGCGTGCGCTCTGACTGCTCATGTAGAAACCCATGAGGCTGACGAAGCCCGGATCGGGATCGGGTCCCTGGAGAATCTTCCTGTACATCTCCAGCATTTCCGCGGGCGCGAATGCTTCCTCGGTGGCGATGCGGGCGTATTCAGCCTTGGCTGGGCGAAGTGCCTGTTTCGTTTCAGGATGGTTCATGTCTGGATGGTCTCTGGAAAATAGATACGACGGATCAAGTGCGCTTCGCGACCGGCAACGGCCCGCAGGCCGCATCCGGCTCCTGCCGGTCGTGATGTCTGAAGTGAGTGTTATCGCGTGAAAAGAGACGGGACAGAGCAAACGCCGCTGCCGCCGACACCAGCGCGGGCAGCGCGCCGAGGAACAGCAGATCCTGTGCGGGCCAGCTCATCGCAAGCAGCATGCCGCCGACGAGCGGACCGACGACCGAGCCGATCCGTCCGATCCCAAGTCCCCAACCCATGCCAGTCGAGCGCATGAAGGTCGGATAGACGCGGCTCGCAATCGCATGCGTGCCGGCCTGCCCGCCGACGACGCCGACTCCGGCACCAGCGGTCGCGGCAATCAGCAGATAGGGGCTGTCGAGGGACAGGCCAATCGCGCCAATCGAAGCCGCGCCAAACAGGAACAGAAGCGTCAGCACTCGCGCGGGGTTGTAGCGTTCAAGCACGGTGCCGAGCGCAATGCTCGCGACCGTGCCGGCGATCTGCAATGCGGAGGTCGCATAAACCGACGACTGCATCGAAACGCCGGCGCGTGTGAGCACGGTAGGCAACCAGCTTGCGAAAAAATAGATTTGCAGCAGGCAGGTGAAATAGATCGCCCAGATCAGCAGCGTCGGGACAGCGCGGCCCTGGGCGAACAGATGCCGCACCGTCAGGCCAGGCGCCTTTTCTTCGTTGGCGACCCAGCTCGTGTGCTCATTGCACTGCAGTCCCGGACAGACGCGTCGCATTAGTGTCGCAAGCTCGGCCCCCTTCGATTCGCGCAGAGCGCGAAACCGGATCGACTCGGGTAACGCAAGCAGCGCGATAACGCTAAGCGCGAGCGAGAGCGCGCCGCCGATCTGAAACACGATCGGCCAGCCGTGGCTTTTCAGAAGCGCTCCCGCAACAAGGCCACCCAGCGCCGACCCCACCGAAATGCCGCACGCGGTGATCATCACGACGAGGGCCCGCAGGCGACTCGGGCTGTATTCGGCACACAGCGCCAGTGCGTTGGGAATGATTCCGCCGAGCGCGATGCCCGCGACGAAGCGCAACACCATCAATTCCGAGAGCGAACTCACCGAAGACATCGCAAGCGTCGCCGCGCCGACGATGGCAGTGCATATGACGATGATCTTCCGGCGGCCGACATAATCTGCGATCGATCCAAGGCCAAGCGCGCCGAATGCCATGCCGACCAGTCCCGCCGAGAATGCGGGCGCAAAAGTGGACGGCGCGATGTTCCACTGCCTGCTCATCGCCGGAACGACGTAGCCGAGCGCCTGAGCATCGAAGCCATCGGCGAGCAGGCACAGAAAGCACAGCGCGAAAACGAGCAACTGGAAGCGATGGACCGGTCGAGCGTCGATCGCATCTGATAGATTGAGAGAGTCTGGGGGTGTCAAGCGAGTCTCCTTAGCCTTCTCTTCGGCCAACATGTTTTAGTAGACGCAGTATGGATATGCCTGACAAGAAAGACGACTGAAAAAAACGGCCTCAGACTTTCTTAATTGGAATATCTGGTCGGACTGCCTTGTGCAACTGGCGCGGCCCACGCGAAGTACCGTTCCGGGAGTCGTCCGCTACCGCGCCAGAGCCTTGTCGGCTTCGTGCGGATCGTTTTCGCTCCCGAACGTGGGTGGTTGGACACAGATGATCTGATCCAACTCGGCCTTGCAGACGCGATCGCGGCGAAGCGCTTTACAACGCTACCTGCGCCGGATGCCATATGCCGGATGGAAAAGGCGCACAGGGCGCGGGTCACTACCCGGCGCTCGCTGACAGCCCGGCAGTCGAAGCCGCACCCTACGTCATCGTCAACGTACTGCGCGGCCTCTTTCCCGCACCCTCCTCCACCGCTTCACGAGACTTATGGCAACGATGTATCGGGGTCTGATTCGGCGCGGCGACGGCGAGCTTCAGTTTCAACGTTGATATTCTGACGCTGCTTTCGTGAGGAAAGTATGCCGCTTTCAAACGGTTGCTTCGCCGCATGTTGCTGTCAATGGCGCTGTCCGACCTGTTTCGGGCTGTCACCACCTTGCGACCGTGCGGTCATTCCTGCCTGCGGGTTGATTTGAAATTGGCAATCGCGTTCGTCGCACGAGGACGCGCGGACGGAAGGAAAACTGCAACCCCTACTTACAAACCGCGAGCAAGCTCGCGGGTTTTTTCGCTCGCCTCATTGCGGGATGCATGGTCCTGCTCGGGGCCTGCCAACGTTTTCTCGACACTGATCACACGTACGTCGGTGATTCCAACCATACGCGACCACATGGTCAGATAGGTGGTCTGAAAGTCGAACTGATCCTGCGGAAAATCCGCTCCAAGCTGAACGCCTCGCGCCGCGATCGTGACCACCGTCCTTCCACCAAGCAGGCCGTTCAATCCTCTTTCGTCGAATGTAAACAGCACGTCCTTCTGTGATATGACATCGATCAGATGCTTGAGGCGATACGGGATGCCGAAGTTCCACATGGGTACGCTGAAGAGAATGACGTTTGCCTGTCGGAACCGCCCGGCAAGCGTATCGACGGTGCGCCATGCGTCGGCCTGCGCAGGATCGAGCGGCCGGCCCTCGATGCCCGCGTATTTTGCTTCAAGCACCGGCCCGTCGAAAACGGGCAGGTCGATTTCCCAGACGTTCAGTTCGTCGACCGTCCCCTCGGGATGTCGTTCCTTCCAGACTTCAGTGAAGGCGTTGGCGACCTGCCGAGAGGCCGAGCGCCCTGTGCGTGGCGAACCAATCACGTGAAGAAGATGCATAAGTCCTCGCAAAGGTAAGTTGGAGAAGGAGCGAATCCCGCCGCGAAGTCATGTCAGCATCGGCGTCAAGTCGGGATCGCCTTTAGTCATCGCCCGCTGATACCCAGCCCGTCCGCCGATGCGCTGAAGATACGCCAGTATGTTCGGATAAGGCTTGAAATCAACAGGATGAAACAGGCGCATCGTGGTCAGCGAAAAGACGCTCATGATGTCTGCCGCGGTGAACGCGCTTCCAGCGAGATAGTCGTTCTGTGCAAGCCGCGCTTCGATCAGCGCGAGCACCTTGTCCAGTCGTCCCTGCACCGACACTTGAATCGGATGGTCCGGTGTCAGGCCGCAGCGCCCAATGAACATCGATCGACCCATTACCGGCTGAAGATTGCCATTGGCGAAGTGAAACCAGTAGAGATAGGAAGCGAAATCGGGATGGTCGGGCCCATGCTGCAAACGTCCGTGACCATATCGAGCGAGGATAAATTCGACAATCGCGGCCGATTCGGCAAGCAAGACTCCGTCGGCTTCGATGAGCGGTGCAGCGCCGAGTGGATGTAGTGCCTTGAGCTCCGGCGGCGACAACTGCGTGACCGGGTCGCGCGTGTATTTTTCGAGCTCATAGGGAACCTCGAGTTCTTCACAAAGCCAGACGATCCGTTCCGATTGTGAGTGACCAAGGTGATGGATTTTCAGCATGAAGCTTTCCTTGTAAGAAGGGCGGCAAGTGATCCGGTTCATTCGGATAATGTCGGCAGGCGTGTTGATTCGAGAAAGACGAACCCGGACGCCCGTCGGTAACGCTTATCCTATACCCCTTCCCACTCCGGATACGGACATCCGGTCGGCCAGCGCCATCTCCAGCCTGGGTTGCGGATACTTCTCCCGAAGCTGGTCTCGACAGCATCGGCTATCAAGAAAGTCGACGTACTTAACCCCTCGGCGGCGAGCACCTTGACGACAGTTTACCGAGCGTATATTTGCCACGCGCCGAATCAAGCGCGCTGTCGATCCCTGCGCTTAGCCGTTGGAGACAAACCAGCAATGACCGAAGCGAGCAAAGCGCCGCCGACTACATCACCGATGCAGAGACCGACCGTACACGCCTGTTTTACGAACGGATTCGGACCTCTTGAATCATTGGACGTCACCCTTATTCCTCCGCAGGCGTCGAGCACTCCGGCCGTTCAGGCCGAAACAGCCTGAACGGCCGCTGCGGGTTGCGGATAGTCGACGATCAGCCAAATACAGTTCAGCAAAACAGAATTTGGTGGAATACAGATGTTCGCAGTGGGAACTTGACCAAGTCTGATAGGGGGCGAATCTCGCCACCATGTTGGCTCGAGAGCGCGACCGGATAAGCCGCCCGCGCCTCGTCACGATGTTTTTGCTATTCAGCGGCGGTGGCACCTGCATCCTCGCAGGGGTAGCCCAGTGCTTCAGCGACCTCGGGACAGGTGACCTTGCCGAACGCGACATTCAGGCCACGACGCAGATGTTCGTCATCGGTAAGGGCCTTGCGCCAGCCCTGGTCGGCGATTGTCAGGACAAAGGGAAGCGTCGCGTTATTCAACGCATAAGTGGATGTGCGCGGCACGCCGCCAGGCATGTTTGCGACGCAGTAGTGTACGACTTCGCCAACTTTGTACGTGGGGTCCGCGTGAGTCGTAGGTCTCGCGGTTTCGCAGCATCCTCCCTGGTCGATCGCGACATCGACGATGACGGAGCCGGGGCTCATCGCATCAACCATCTTGCGCGTGACGAGTTTGGGCGCAGCGGCGCCGGGCACGAGCACGCCGCCGATCACGAGGTCGGCATCGAGCACGTGTCGTTCGATGTTGTCCTGATTCGAATACACGGTGATCACGCGTGCGCCCAGCAGCCGGTCCATGCGTCGCAGCGCATCGACATTGCGGTCGATTACGACGACCTGCGCACCCGTGCCGACAGCCATCTGCGCGGCATTGGTGCCGACCACGCCGGCGCCGAGGATCACAATCTTCGCAGAGGGCACGCCCGCCACGCCGCCAAGCAGGATGCCCTTGCCACCGTGCGCGCGTTCCAGGCTGAACGCGCCCGCCTGAATCGACATGCGGCCCGCAACCTCGGACATGGGCGCGAGCAGAGGCAGTCCGCCGCCGCGTTGCGTGACGGTCTCATAGGCGATGCAGACCGCGTTGCTTCCGACGAGATCGGCGCACTGCTCGGGGTCCGGCGCGAGGTGCAAATAGGTGAAAAGAATCTGTCCTCGGCGCAGCATCGCACGCTCGGGCGCCTGGGGCTCTTTCACCTTGACGATCATGTCGGCAGCGGCAAACACCGCTTCTGCGCTGGGCGCAACCTGCGCGCCCGCGGCCCGGTACGCGTCGTCCGTTGCGCCGATGCCTGCGCCAGCGCCTGTCTCGACGTCCACGCTGTGTCCATGCGCGACGATCTCGCGCACGGAAGACGGGGTGAGACCGACACGATACTCGTGGTTCTTGATCTCCTTCGGAACGCCTACGTGCATATTGCCTCCTGTATGGACCTGCCAGTCTGCCGCGAAATGATCTGATTCCTCAGACGTCCAGCACGACCGGAGAGCATTGGCGAGGCAGGCGTCGACGACGCTAACGCACGCAGGCGGCAGGACCGCAGGAAACGATTGCCACGATCTACCCGATTTCACCTATTGGCGACGCCATCGCCGGGCGTTTAGCCAGTAGCAGGTTGTGACGGGTAGCATCGGAACGGAATGCATGCGGAAATCGAGCGTGACGTAGGTGCTGTATCCGGCTACGAGTAGTGATTTCCACAATACTATCGGCGGTGCGGTAGAAGTTGTTAATGTAATTGTGGTGAATTTTGGTTGAAACACCTGAATTAGGTGATGTGTGTCCATCACCTTACATCGCAGGCCTAAGGGTTTATATTTACTCCTGTCTCCCATGTCTCCTTTCGACATGTATTCAGCAGGTTTGCCTGTATCAGGCCTCAAACATTCTCGACCCTGGCTCAACAGCTCATCCGGGCATGGACGAAGGCGATCGAGTTCTTGGCTGCCAACAACGACCAGGTTTAGTCGACAGGACTGGAGTTCACGGCAAAAGAATCGTCGGACGGCTATTGACACTAGCTACTGCCAAAAATTGTCGCAGCGCTAAAAGACAACTATGTGGAAACTCGATGGTCCACTCGGTGTGGAAACTACACGCTGAATGACACCGGGACCTGACATTCGCCGACTTTAGTTATTTCAGATTAACCAAAACCCAACAACTTGCTCGTTCTCCCTGATCTGCATAAAGTCCCCTTCCCATTTTCCGAACTTCATCCCCTTCCGTGAGCACGATGCGGCGTTGCGTGCGAATGCCTGGACCTCAAATTTGCCCGTTCCGTTAGTCGCGATCCTGCCTGGCTAGCGGCCGCGCGAAAGCAATGCAGACCGGCGGCATGAGCCGTCATTAGCGCGAATAAAAGAATCAAACCGCTGGGGGGTGAATGCCGAACAAGAGTAGAAACAAAAACTTATCGGCCCAAAAAAATGTGAATAGCCGTAGCTTTTTGTCGCGGAAATACTGGCTTCACCTCAAGCCGATGCCGGTTTCCGCGCTTTCCGCGGACCCCCGTGTGCTTGCCATCAAACCGTCGTCCCTTCGGAAATTCGATGAGCAACGTCACCCTGCAAACCACCGCAACACCCGGTTCCGTTCGTCCTGTTCAGTCGAGCCATCACGTACGCACGATCGCGGCCTGTTCGATCGGCAACGCACTTGAAATGTACGACTTCACCGTCTACAGCTTCTTCGCCATGCTGATCGGCAAGCTGTTTTTTCCTGTTGATAGCGCATACGGTTCACTGCTGCTTGCTGTCGGGACATTCGGTATTGGCTTTGTGATGCGGCCACTCGGCGCGCTGGTAATCGGCAGCTTTGCCGACCGGCGCGGCCGCAAGGCGGCGATGACGCTGACGATCGCGCTCATGGTCGGAGGCACACTGTGCATTGCCTTCGCGCCGACCTACGCGACGGCCGGGACCTTCGGCACACTCGTCATCGTATTCGGCCGCATGTTGCAGGGTTTTTCCCTCGGTGGAGAAATCGGCGCATCGACCGCAATGCTGATGGAGTCTGGCAGTTTCGGCAGCCGTGGCTTCCGGATCGGATGGCAGGGTGCGAGCCAGGGATGTGCTGCCATGCTAGGCGCGCTGAGCGGCGCCGTGCTCTACGCGAGCCTGTCGCAAACCGCACTCGAGTCCTGGGGCTGGCGCATGCCATTCCTGCTTGGGCTGCTGATTGCACCGGTAGGTCTTTACATCCGCGCTCACCTCGCAGAGACGCTCGATAGCAATGCGACGGAGGCTAATCCGCTCGCGACGTTGTTTACGCAACATGGCAGCAAGATCGTGCGCGGCGTGCTGTCTATCGTCGCGGGAACGGTCGGCATGTACCTGGTCGTGTTCTTCATGCCGACCTATCTCGTACGTGTGCTGCACCTTCCTAACTCGCTGTCGTTGATGGCGGGCTGCGTGTCGGGCGCGACCATGACAGTCATGTGCCTCTTGTCCGGCTTGATCGCCGATCGGACTGAATCGCGCAAGCCCATTGCACTCGCGTCCGTCATCCTGACGACGCTGCTCATCTACCCCGCTTTCTGGGCCATGAATGTGCATCCCAGCGTACCGCTGGCTCTTGTCATGACCGCCATTGTCACTGCGTCAAGCAGCTTTGGCAGCGCACCCATGCTGCTGTTGTTGATGGAGATGTTCCCGGCCAGCGTGCGGGCGAGTGGACTGTCTGTCATCTACAGCATAGGTGTTGCGCTCTTTGGCGGATCAGCGCAGTTCATCGTAACCTGGCTCCTGGCGAAAACAGGCAATCCCATGTCGCTCGCGATGTACATGATCGTCTGCGGAATCGTGACGGTGTGTGCGATGGCCAGCCTGCCTGAACCGCGCAAGCGCACCTCATAACGAACGTCACAGTCGCTTCTCGCGGTGGCCAGGCGTCCCCCCTCAAGCTGATATTCGTCACTCTGAGTGAATCGATTTTCGCGTTCGAATGAGACGCGAGGGGACCGCTCGTCCCGCGAACCGTCGCAATTATCAAAACACGCAAGTGGAGATTTGCAATGAAAAGGACACTGGGTGCGCTGCTCGCTGCGCTTGGCACCTTGGCATGCACCGGGGCTTCCGCCGAAGTGTCGCCAGGCGCACCGCCCGACGCGGCGGCCAGCGCATATGCAACCGGCACGCAAATGCAGTCGATCTTCCGGTACTGGGGAGCCGGCCTGGGGCCGCAGACGCTGGGGGTGGCCTCACAACGTAGCTTTGTCACACTCTACGGCACGCTGGACATGGGCATCAATTACACGAAGGCCGGCCCATACAGTATCGAGCGAGTTCAATCGGGCGGCGCACTCACGTCGAAGTTCGGCTTCTACGGCCAGGAGTACCTGGGTAATCAATGGACCGTGTTCTTCCGCCTGGAAAACGGCTTCATGGGCAATACCGGTGCTGTTCAGGACACGACGTCGCTCTTCAATCGCGCATCCTATGTCGGCATGCAGAATCCGATCTACGGGCAACTGACAATGGGCCGCCAATATACGTCGGCCGGCGCAGCGGCACTCGGCGCGGATCCGTTTCTTGCCGTCGCGCACGAGTCGGTCTATACGTACTTTCTCGGCACCTCGGATCTGGGGCTCGGTACGAATGGCGACGCACTGGGACGCCTGCCCGACACGCTGCGCTATATCTCCCCACGGTTCGGGCCATTCGGCTTTGACCTGAGCTATTCGCTCAAAGGCGATCAATCCGTAGGTCCAGCTGTGCACCAGCGCTCGGCGATGATTTCTTACATCGACAAACGGGCGGTGTTGTCGATCGCTTTCGGGCAGAGCTGGTGCGACCCGTCGATGGCGGGCAGTTGTGTCGGCGACACCAAAATCGCGCCGACAAAGCGCACCGACACCTATCTGGCCTCCCTGATGTATGACCTTGGTCCGGTCCTCGTGCAGGCGGCCTACATTCGGTACGTTCCGCAGACAGCGGACAGTGCCATTGCAAACCTGTATCTGCTTGGCTTGCAAAAATGGTGGGGCGTCAATTTACTGCGTGCCTCGGCTGCGTATCGCGATACGACGAAATCGCAGGACTACGCATACGGCTCGACCATCGGGATCGACCACTTTCTGTCAAAGAGAACATCTGTGTATGGCCGTGTCGGCGTCATGCGAAATGGCCCGGATTCCAGCGTCACATACAACTACGACAGCGGATCGCCGGCACCTGCGCCCGGACGCACGGTGTCGAGCGTCACGCTGGGTATCAACCATCAATTCTGATTGATGCGCCGCCTGCTGGCGCATCCATTTTCGTCACTCCTACCGAGGATAAATCGTGTCAATCGAACTGGTTCAAGACTTCATCGAAAGCAGCAAGGGCAAGTACATCCAGTTGTCGGACGAGATCTGGCAATACGCGGAATTGGGCTATGCCGAGCAGAAATCCGCCGCCGCGCATATTGCGTTTCTCAAATCGGCGGGCTTTACCGTGCGCGAGGGCGTTGCCGGGATTCCGACGGCGTTCGTCGCGGAAGCCGGTTCGGGCGGTCCAGTGATCGGGATCCTTGGCGAGTTCGATGCGCTGTCCGGACTCAGCCAGGAAAGCCTTGCACTTAGATCCTGCCCGTCAAGCGAGATCGATAGCGGCAACGGACACGGTTGCGGACACCATTTGCTTGGCACGAGCGCACATCTGGCAGCCGTCGCGATCAAGAACGCGCTCGAGCGTAATGGCATCGAAGGAACGGTGCGTTTTTACGGCTGTCCGGCTGAAGAAGGCGGCTGGGGCAAGACCTACATGACGCGCGCGGGTCTATTCGATGATGTCTCCGCCGCGATTACCTGGCACCCCGGCGTGGCGAACACGATCATGAACATGGAAAGCCTCGCCGTCAAACAGGCGTATTTCCGTTTTAGGGGTATCGCCGCACACGCAGGCGCGTCGCCGCACCTCGGTCGCAGCGCGCTCGATGCGCTCGAACTGATGAACATTGGCACGAACTTCCTGCGTGAGCACATGATCCCGGACGCACGCGTGCACTACGCAATCACCGACTCGGGCGGCGTAGCGCCCAACGTCGTGCAGCCCAACGCGGCGGCGCTGTACATGATCCGCGCCCCGCGCAATCGCGACGCTCATGAACTCTATGAGCGAATCTGCAATATCGCGCGCGGTGCCGCTCTGATGACCGACTGCGAACTGGAGATCGAGGTGCATTCGGCTTGCTCGAACCTGCTGCGCAATACCACGCTGAATGAACTGATGCAGGCAAAGCTGAAGCAATTCGGTGCGCCGGACTATGACAGCGACGAGTTGCAGTTCGCGGAGTCGATGCATCGCACGACGCGCCCGGAAGAGATCGAGATGGCGGGCCGTATGCTGCAAGCCGCATGGCGTCAGCCGAAAGCGCTGTTCGACGGCGTCGACGCGCTACACAACGACCGTCCGTCGAAGATGCACGGCTCGACCGACGTCGGCGACGTCAGTTGGGTCACGCCGACCGTGCAATGCATGACCGCATGCTTCGCTTTTGGCACGTCACCGCATTCGTGGCAGTGGGTTTCGCAGGGCAAGAGCGCGATCGCGCACAAAGGCATGGTGCTCGCGGCGAAGACGATGGCTGCCACGGCGCTCGAGCTGTACACGAATCCGCTCCTGCTCGCGGCAGCACGCACGGAACTGGCCGAGCGCCTGGCCGTAGAGCCCTATGTGTGCCCGATTCCGGAGGACGTGCAGCCGCCGCTGCCGAAGACCGTGGGCTAACTGTTGCACTGGCGTGCCCGCGCGCAATTTTGTCCCGCTATCATGGATCATCTGGAAGATGAAGTCAGGGGATGCTGTGAAGCTGAGACAACTCGATGCGCTGCGCGCGGTCGCTGAGGCCGGGAGTCTCCATGAGGCAGCGCGCCGTCTCTTCCTCACGCAGCCCGCTATCAGCCGCTCGATCAGGGAGTTGGAGGTCGAACTGGGCATGCAGTTGCTGACTCGATCGGCGAATGGCGCCACATTAACGCCATTCGCTCACCAGGTTTTGAAACGCGCTCTCGTCGTGCAGCGGGAAGTCGGGCGCATCGTGGAAGATGCGCAGACGGCGCGTGGAGAACTCGGCGGGCGACTGACACTCGCCGTCACCCCGCCTGCGTCCACGCGCGCGCTCGCCGATTCGCTCGTCGAAATGACGGTTGCGCGCCCGGGCGTCAAGCTGGAGGTGATCGAATGGCGCGGCGAGAATATCGCGGACGGGTTGCGAAGCGGTACGGTCGATGTTGCGATCTTTACGCAGTACGGCGAACCGAAAAACGCAATGTTCGAATGGACGCGGCTCTACGAGCTTGATATACAGCTTACGATTCCGGCGTCGTATAAAGGCAGCGAGACGCTATCGGTCGAGCAGATTCATGCGTTGCCGTGGCTTTTGCTGGATTCTCCAAGCGACGAGTCGAGCTTTGTCGCGACGCTGTTCGGTGAACACGGATTGTCGCAGCCGGAGCGTACGACGCGATGTTCCGCAATGAACCTTTATCTCGATCTCTCGATGCAGATGGAGGCTGTCGCGGTTTGGACTTCTCTCGCAATGCCGCTGTTATCGCAGCGAGTGGACGACGGTCTGCTCAAATTGCTGAGCATTACTGAGCCCATGCCGAAAATTGGCATGTTCCTCGCCTATTCCAGCGAGGAACTGCTTACCGCGACCGCGCAGGATCTCATCCGCCGTTTACGCGCAAAGCTCGACCGGGACGACGAGAGCCGCTTGCCTGCTGGTATGCGCTATAGCGAAACCCGTGCCGGCGCTCGCTAGTGCAATGGAGAACCCACGCAGTCCGTGTTCAATCTTTCAACGCGGCGTTGAACGGTGGAAACAGCCCCGAACTGTCTAACAGACACCCGAACTCGCCAGCCCGCTTATGCAAATAAGCCGGTACATCGACGTGCGTATAGTCATAGAAGCCACGCGCATCGCGCAACCCATCACGGCCTTCGCGCATGTTGTCGCTGACGATCCGCGCCGGCAAAAATCGCGGATCGATCTGGTTCGCGAGATAGTGCGACGCGTAGTACAGGATGTCGCATCCGCCCCAGTCGATGAATTCGAGCAATCCGAGCACGGAGAAACGCAGTCCGAAGCCGGTACGAATCGCAATGTCGATATCTTCCGCACTGGCGACACCCTCCTCGACCATCCGGGCTGCCTCGTTCATCGCGAGCGCCTGAATCCGCGGCACGATGTAGCCCGCCGACGGTGCGCACACTACGGGTACCTTACCGATCCGGCGCAACAACTGCACAATGCTTTGCACGACCGTCTCAGCTGTCACGTCACTGCGGCTCACCTCGACGAGCGGCATAAGATGCGCAGGATTCAGCCAGTGCGCGTTGAGCAGCCGTTGCGGGTGCGGGACGAATTGCTGTAACTCCGTGACGAGGAACGTCGACGTGGTCGACGCAATCAGCGCCTGCGCGCTCACATGCTCGCAGAGCCACGCAAACGCCGCTTCTTTCGCCGCCATCACCTCGGGCACGGCCTCAAAAACGACCTGCGCTGCCGCCAGATTCGACCGTGCCTGAGCGCGATCCACAATCAGGACGCGCTCGATCGCCTCGGCTGCCTGAGTTTCCGTGATCCGCCCGAATGCGACCAGTGACTCCAGTTGCCGCAATATTTCGTTGCGTGCGGTCTTCTCGAACTCGACGCGAGCCTGCGCGTCGCGCTCCTTGAAGTCGATCATCGTGACGCTCAGGCCCGCGTACGCGAAGGCAAGTGCGATGCCCTGACCCATGCGGCCCGCGCCAAGGATATGGATCCGCTCAATCGCCGTGGTCGTGCTCATTGGTCAAAGCCCCGCTGAAGCAACGCCGTCATCGCGTCGCGAGAAAGAGATGCGAGACCCAGTTGCTCGAGCGTTCGCCCTTCGCGATACAGATCGCGCTCGGACACCGCGCTTGCAACGCTCAGCAGCCCTTCGGCAATCGGCGTGCGGACACCGGCCCATCGGCCCGCCGAAACCAGAAACGACAAGCCGAGGCGTGTGTCCTCCAGCATGTAACGATGCGTCTTCAGGTCGATGTCCTCGCGCCAGTCGCCGCTATCCGTCAGCTTGCCGTGCGCGCCTCGCCCATACATCCATTCGTCGCCGTCGCTGGCGTAATGGTCCGCGAGCGGGAAATGCGGAGCGCCGTAGCCAAGTCCTTCGCGAATCGCAATGCGCTCGGCGTCGAGCGCGCCCGTCACCCTGCGCACGGACGGCTGGGTGCCTTCATTGTGGATATCCCATGCGTCGAAATGCTCGAGCGGCCCCGCGTTCATGATGATCAACGGCGGATGGATGACCGGCCCCGCATTCATCAAAGCGCCGCTCAGCGCATCTTCGATCGGCTCGACCGACGGATAGCCTTCCTTCAGAATGCCAAATGCCCACGACGCGTGTTGCGCGGGAAAAACGCCCGTTGGCAAGCGGGTCGCATACGCGCTCACCACGACGTTGTCGTCACCGTGCTTACGCGCCAGATACGGCAACGTACCGGTTTCGGCAAATGCGACGCGGTGCGTGTTGCCCACATCATGCATAGCCTTGGCGAATACATAGCTGCCAAATGTTCCGGGCGGCAAAAACACAACCTGGTCATCGCGAAGAAGCGGCGCGAGTTGCGTCGCCAGCGCAGTATGCGTGGTCGAAGGCAATGGAATCACCAGAAGCCGCGCACCCGTTACAGCGTCCGCGAGTTCGTCGACTATCCGCACCGCGCCCGCTGCGTCTCCCAAGGGCACTCGTCGCTCGCCGCGGAAATCCTTCACTTTCAACGAGCCGGCTTCGCGCAGTTGCGCCGAGACCTTCGTATCGCGGCGCCACCACGTCACTCGATGACCTTTTTCCAGAATGTCGACTACCGCCGCATAGCAACCGTGGCCGCCGCCCAATACGCTCACATTCATCGCAGTTCTCCTGATTGGATGCCTCTCAGGCTACGCGGCCGACGCGGTGAAAGCGCTTCATGGCGCGCAATCCGCATTCAAATTCGGCAACTATGCGACGCGTGAACATTTATGCCTTCCATTGCGGCATACGGGTCGATCCGTCTTGCACGGTCAATTTGGCTGTCGCATGATGCGGATGTCACCTGTTTTGTGCTTTGAGGTCCGTGAATGGATATTGCGATTTCCCGCAAATACCGTAACCGTCTTCTCGCATCGCATGCCCGCGAGGAGATCGAACGAGAAGTGTCGCTCGCGCTCGCGCCGCATCGGATGGAAGTAACGGGTCGAGAACCGTTGAACGCCGAGCTGTATGGCATCGCGCTGCACAAGGCATCGCTTCTCGAACTTCACTATGGCCGCGAAACGCACATCGACGCCGGCGATCTCAACGATCACTATCTGTTTCGCACCACGCTCTCCGGTCGGTGCGCACTGGAATCCGGGAGCGAACGGGTTTCGCTGCGTGCGGGCAGCCTGAGCGTATCATCGCCCGCCCGTATAAGCCGCATCGATACCGATCGCGAGTGCCGCAACCTGCTACTGCGCGTCGATCGCGCCGCGCTCGAAGTGAAGCTTGCCGACATGCTGAACGACAGCGTCCGGCAACCCTTGGTGTTTGACATTTCTGTCGGTAGCACACACACCGGCACAACAATCTTTCTTTCGACGTTGCGCTACCTTTGCAATCTGTGCGACCAGTTCGATGAACCATCGCAGCAAAGTATTTTTGGCCCTGACCTCACACAATGGCTTATGACAGTGCTGCTGAGTCAACTGCCGCATTCCCACAGTGTCCTGCTGGCGAGAGCCTCGTCTTCCCCGCTTCCGGGTCACGTGCGCCGAGCCCGTGACTATATCGACGCCCACCTGGACGAAGCCCTGCGCATTGACGATCTCGCCCGCGCAGCCGGCGTGTCAACGCGCACGCTGCAAAATGGCTTCGCACGGTTTCTCGACACGTCGCCCGGCGGTTATATCCGCGAGCGGCGCCTTGAAGCAGTGCATCGTGCGCTGCAGGCGGATCCCGAACGTTCGGTCACCGACATCCTGATCGCGCATGGCATACAAAGTTTTGGCCATTTTGCGAAAGCCTATGCGCGGCGCTTCGGCTGCCTGCCGTCGGCGACCGGCAAGCGTTGCGCGCGCCACTGAGACGGCGCCATGCACACCGACACGACCGCCTCGGCTCACGAGCCTACGCATGACATTCTGCCCGTTTCTCGCGCTGATGGCGCGCCGCGCGTCCAGGATCTCGATCTGAATCTGCTAAAGGCGTTTCATGCCGTGCATGTGGAGAAAAATGTCGGCCGCGCCGCGCTCCGTCTTGGCATGACGCAGCCGTCGGTGAGCCACGCCTTGAGCCGGCTGCGCCTGGTCTTTCATGATGCGCTGTTCGTGCGCACCGCACGTGGCGTCGAGGCGACGCCACGTGCGGAAAGACTCGCGGGATCAATCGACCGTGTCCTGAGCCTGCTACAGGAAGCGCTCGACGAAGGCGCGCAGTTCAGCCCCGCAACGTCGCGCCGGGTGTTCCGCCTGCATATGAGCGACTTTGCGGAAAGCGCGTTTCTGCCCACCCTCATGCGCGAACTCGACACACGTGCGCCCGGCGTGGTTATCGAAACACATCATGTAGACGACAGCCAGTTCAACGTCGAACTCGAATCAGGCCGAATCGACTTCGCGCTCGGGCATTTCCCCCATGCGTCGAGCCACTTTCACCGCAGCGAACTGCTTCAGGAGCGCTATGTGCTTCTGATGGCGCGGCGCGCTGTGCAACTGTTCGAACTGGAAGCGGAATTCACGCTGGGCAGCAAGCCCGTCCCCGCCGGGCTGCATTTCATCGCGGTTACTTCGCATCCGCAAGCGGGCGAACTGCTTCGACGGCATAGTCTGACCTCCCGCGTGCGGATAGCCGTGCCCAACTTCATGGTGGTGCCAGCCATCCTGAGCCGGTGCGACTATGCGTTGATCCTGCCACGCACCGTGGCGCGCGCTTTTCTGACACTCGGCGACTTCGCCGCCTTCGAGATCGACGACGCAGATACCTGGCCCGTGAATGCCTATTGGCATCGGCGATTCGATGCCGATCCCGGACATCGCTGGCTGCGCGGATTGCTGATGGAACTGTTCCGCATCGGCGCGCGCGAACCCTTCGAAAGCTGGCTCGCAGAGCCACTCGATCTTCATCCTGACCGCGCTCACGATGCGTGATGCAAGCCGACGACAGCCCGAACCACAGGCCGTGCGTCGCCTAGAAAGCGGTCATGATGCCCGCGACCACGGAACTCGCGGTAGCGCCCGGCTTCGCCACCGCCACGCCGCCGCCGGCCGCGCCATTGACCGTGAAGGAGGCGTGTGCGCCGTTGCGGATCATCGCCGCGCCCGTGTACAAGACGGTGCGCTTCGACAACGGATAGTCGTAGCGCACGCCGAACGAGTCGGCATTGCCTTCGCTGTCCGCAACCTTGCGGTAGTGGCCATAACTCAACAGAACCAGCGCACTTCCCACTGGCACCGTTGCGTTCAGTTCGAACAGATCGCTGTGTGGATTCGACGCTGCCGCGTTCACACCAGCGGTCACGTCCGGGCCGCCGCGATGACGCATGAAGATGAACGCCGGTTTGACGAAACCAAAATCGTATGAAATCGCGCCGAGTGCGTAGTTGCCCGCCGCCGTCGGACTGGTCGCATTCAGCGCGGCGGCACTCGCCGGGCTGAATGTTTGCTGCATATAGTCGATATCGACCGAGAGACTGCCCGAGAGATAGTTGAGCGACGCACCGTAGGTGTCTCCAAGCGTCGACGGGACGTTCGTGGCGCCGTTAGCGCCGCGTGCGACGATGGCCCGCAGCAGCACACCAGCCACTCGCGGCGACGTGTAGCGCACTGAGTTGTTGACCCGCAAAAACGCCGGCCCGACGAAGTTATTCGCCGCGTTGCCCCACGCCAGACCCGCGCCATCTCCCGGCAGACTGTATGTGACGAACGAGGTATGCAGGACCGTGTAATTCACGCCGGCCTGGAACGCGCCGAACGGTCCCGATAGCCCGACCCACGACTCTCTTCCAAACAGTGCGCCGTTGTTACCGAGCGCGCCATTGGAAGAGTTGAAGCCGTTTTCCAGTTTGAAGATCGCGCGATATCCGCCACCCAGATCTTCGCTTCCCTTCAATCCCCACTGACTCGCGAAAATGTCGCCGCTACCCATGCGCACCACATGGTTGGGACCGAAGTTCGTGTATTCGATCGACGTATCGATGCGTCCGTATAACGTCACGCTCGACTGTGCAAACGCGGGCACCACTGCGAGGCTCAATAGCGACGCGCACCACTTCCAGTTGTTCATTCTCGTCGTTCCCGCCAGAGATTGATCTTTCCTCAGCCGTGCACGGCAAAACCACACGGCACATGCTTTCCCCGTCGTTAGCGAGCTTCACTGAACGAAGCAGAAAACGAAGCGAGTCTAGGAAGATCAATATCCAACGTCGATCAACGCGTCGGTATAACACTTATAGACAGTGCGCATGACGGCATTCGCGCGTTGCGTGACGCTTCGGCACGCCTTATGTGACGCCCCTCCGATGCCTGTGCCCCCGGGGAAATCTTTAGCTGACCAGGTGTATGCAGCAACGTTGCCGCCGGATTTGCGCATATGTTTCGGAAATTTGTTTACGTACGCTGCATTTCTGGCACGCCGCACGGCGTACTTTTCTAATGCCGGACGGCGCATATCGCGAGCATCGCCGCCGTGCGCCGCTGAACATCGACCAACGGAGAACCGAGATGGCCGCATCGACGAGCAGCAAGCCTGCGGGCAAGAGTTACACGTACGAGTGGTACGTGGTCGTGATCTGCATGCTTGCGTATGTGTTTTCATTTGTGGACAGACAGGTCCTCGCACTCATGATCGAGCCGATCAAGAAAGATCTGCATCTGACCGACACACAGTTCAGCCTGTTGCACGGATTCGCGTTTTCGCTGTTTTACGCTGTGATGGGCATGCCCCTTGCCTACCTCGCCGATCGCTTCGCTCGCCCACGCATCATCGCGACCGGCATCGCACTGTGGAGCTTCGCCACCGCCGCATGCGGCCTTAGCCAGAGCTTCATTCACATGTTCTTTGCGCGGATGAGCGTTGGAGTGGGCGAGGCTGCACTCTCACCCGGCACCTATTCGATGTTGAGCGATTACTTTCCGAAGGACAAGCTTGGCCGCGCAGCGGGCGTCTATTCGCTGGGTTCGTTCATCGGCGGCGGGATTGCGTTCCTGATTGGCGGGTACGTGATCGCACTGCTCAAACAGATGACGACTTTCTCTTTGCCGCTCGTCGGCGACGTTCGCTCGTGGCAACTGACGTTCTTCATCGTCGGCCTGCCGGGCTTCCTGGTCGCACTGCTATTCATCCTGACCGTGCGCGATCCGCAACGCAAAGGACTGGAGCAGGACGTCTCCGGCAAGGCAAAGCGCGTGTCGATGGCCGATTCGCTGCGCTTTATCGGTTCGCACGGCAAGACGTTCTTCTGCCATTACCTGGGCTTTTCGTTCTACGCGATGACGCTCTTCTGTCTGATGAGCTGGACGCCTGCGTTCTATATTCGCCGTTTCGGGCTCACGCCGGTCGAGGCGGGCTATACGCTCGGCACGATACTTCTGGTCGCGAATACCGCCGGGGTGTTTTGCGGCGGCTGGCTCAACGATTGGCTGCTGAAGAAAGGCCGCGCCGACGGCCCCATGCTCGCGGGCTTCATTGGCGCGGCCGGTCTTCTGGTACCGGCGGTCGCTTTC
Source organism: Paraburkholderia dipogonis (assembly GCF_046027395.1). Lineage (GTDB taxonomy): Bacteria > Pseudomonadota > Gammaproteobacteria > Burkholderiales > Burkholderiaceae > Paraburkholderia > Paraburkholderia dipogonis_A. The sequence continues at coordinate 181,157 of NZ_JAQQEG010000012.1, forward strand.
ACGCAGGTCGGCACCGTTGGCCTATCGCTCACGTTGCTCGTGGTTGCAATGTTCTTCGCATCGTTCCCAATGCCCACTTCTACGGCCGCCATGCAGACCCTGGCGCCGAATCAGATGCGCGCCCAGATTTCTGCCGTGTTCCTGTTGATCTCGAATCTGATCGCGCTGGGTATCGGTACGACTCTTGTCGCGCTTCTGACCGACAAGGTGTTCGGTTCTCCCACGGCGGTCGGCAATTCAATGTCGATCGTCAACTGTGTTGCGACGGTGCTGGCTGCAGGACTGCTGTGGCTTGGCTGCAAGCAGTATCGCCTGAGTCTTGCCCGCGAGGAGGGTCGCAAGAGTATGTCCAGCGTGCAGGCACCGCAGGTTCCCGTCGCGGCTACCGTGCCGGAACAACTGGAAACCGGACGTGCATGAATGGCGGAGTCGTACCGCGCCGGGCATCGAACGTCACCATGCCGCTCTGCCGACATTGGTCATTACAATGGCAGATGCCAAGGTCGAACTCGGCCCAAGCGAATTGGACTTGAATCAGCTGCCTTCGTGGCTGGTCGAGCCGATCGCGCCACAGCAACTAGGCGCGCGTCGACGATTTATACGCTGAAGATCGTTGCCGCCCCGGCTTGCGTGTCAGGCAACTGAGCATCGGTCGGACAGGCGGGCGATTCAATTCCGGTTCCAGGCGCAGGCACAGGCACAGGCACAGGCACAGGCACAGGCACAGGCACAGGCACAGGCACAGGCACAGGCACAGGCATCATGCCGGCGAGATCGCTCTATCCGCAATCGTTACACCGTCCGGCTGCGCCGACAACAACCCGTCCGCGATCTTCTCGAGCAATCAGAACCAGTTGGCACTACGGATCGGGTTGCAAAAAAGTTTTGAGGATGCATCGGCTTCCCGGAGGCTGACCCGAGCCGTTGGTCTTGGTCAACACCTTGATCCGCAGGCGGCCGTTCTTGGGTACAAAGCTCATAACCGTGGCACGACGATTTTTTTAGGAGTGACTTTGCAAAATAAATCGACGAACGACGGTCTTAGTTCGGCCCAACTCGGACGACCGGTGCCCCTGTTGGTCGATGTCCCTTCTTTGAGTGCAAGGGTCATTGAAGACTCTAGTGAGCCTCCGTTACGCCGCCATTTTCTTCGCTCCAAGAAACGGAGCCTGGAGCCGAGAGTAAACCGGACGGTATACGTAACGATCACGCGAGATCAACGGCACGCACGAACTTCAGCAGTTGGTCGCTGACCTCGGCGGCGGCCTCATGTTGTACCCAATGCCCCACGTTATCGAGTTCGAGTCCTCCTGCAAGGCCGGGTAAGCCGGCGCGAAGGTCGTCCAGGCTAAGCGGATATAGCTCTTTCAGACCGTCCGCCTTGCCCCAGATAAAAAACGACGGCTGAACGATCTTCGCGCCCTTCCACGGAGCGGACAAGACGAAATACGGCTCCGCCGCGCGATAGTAATTCAACCCTCCGTGGAAACCGGTACGCTGAAATTCCGCGATGTTATGTGCGACGTAGTCCGGTGGCGCCCACGAAGGCAACCGTCCAGGGGCGGCACGATAAAGGCTTCGAGCCGGATCCATCGGACTCCACTGCTCCCCGGTTGGCGCAGTACCCGATGCCCAATACAGAATGCCGGGAATGGTCACCGCGGCGTTGGCCCAGATTTCGTCGGCGTCGGCCCGAATTTGCTCGAACATATAGAACTTGTCCTGATGCCCCGCCTTTCGCATCCTGTCGAAAACACTGACGTCTCCGCGCGGCACGAAAGGGACGCTCAGGCAGAATACCGCCGCGAATCTGTCCGGCCGCATCAGCGCCGCGTTCCACGCATGCGTCGCCCCCCAGTCATGACCGACGAGGACGGCGCGGGGAATCTCCAGCGCATCGAGCAGACCAATCAGGTCGCCTGTCGTGTGCAACGGTGTGTACAGGCTTGCGTCGGCCGGAGCCGAGCTTCGTCCATAACCACGCATATCCGGAGCAATGGCTCGATATCCCGCCGAGGCAATGGCCTTCATCTGCCGGCGCCAGGTATAGGAGGTGTCCGGAAAACCGTGGCAGAACAGCACTGCTGGCCCCTCCCCTTGCTCCGTCACGTGCAAGATAATGCCGTTGGTCGCAATGTCGTATTGTTTGATGCCATCGCTGAAATCTGAAGTCACTTCATCGCCGTTCGATGCGCTCATTTCATTCAACTCCTTTAGTCGACGTGCAGAACCCTATGCGGATCAAGATGCGTCCATGATGGCTACGAAAGCCCCTTCGCCTCGAGCCAGGAGCGGATTACCTGGACGAGTTCAGCCTTGCGTTCGAGCGGAAGCCAGTGGCCAGCGCCCAGCGTCGCTGCAGACAGATCCGTGCAGGCGTTTCGCATGGGCTCGCCGAGAGCGCTGCGGGTGATGTCGCAGATGCCATCGAACTGGCCGTTCACGAACAGCACGGGCTGGCTCAGGCGGCCGCTGTCGGGCGCAGTTCGAGCGTAGGCGACGTTGGCGTCATCGTTCAGATACCAGGCGTTACCCGAACGAAAACCGGTCACACAAAACGCTTCAACCAGCGCGTCGAAGTCAGCAGACGGCCAGAGCGCCGCGTCCGGAGCCACCGTCGGCGCGCGACGTGCCGAACCGAACCAGCCTCCATTGCGCGAGACCAGCGCAGAGCGATAAATGTGGTTCACGGACTTCGGGTCTCCAGACCGATAGATCGCCGCCAGTGTCGCCGCTATGTCGGCATTGAAGTCGGTAACGGTCTGATCGAAATGCGTCCGATAGAAACGGTAGTAGTCCCATTGCCCGTCCGGATACTGGTCGGCAGGATAGAGCGTGCGATCGACCAGGGGCAACAGACTGCGCAAGCCGAAGCTCTCGGGCATATACGGAACGGAGACGAACACAACCGCGCGGCTGCGCTTCGCGTGGTGCGCAGCGAGCGCCCCGGCCACCGGGCTTCCCAGGTCGTGGCCGACCCATATTGCCGGACTCGCGCCCAGATGGTCATGAAGCTCGACCAGGTCGTCAACCACCTCTTTGAGCGCATAGGCATCGGGCGCGCCTGGTGTCGACGAGCCGCCGTATCCGCGCATGTCCGGCGCAATGCAGCGCCAGCCCTCCGACGCGAAAGCCTCGATCTGCGCGCGCCACATCAGACCGACGCCGGGCCAGCCGTGAAGGAAGATCATCAATGGCCCCTCGGCGGGTCCGGCCTCCCAATAGCGCGTGGAATGACGGGGTGAGCTGAAGGTATGAGCGATCATGGCAGGAGCATCCTCCGATGTACGGTCGTCCGGGAAGGACGCGGTCTTCGAATTCCATTTGCAGCGTGCGTTCGCGAACGCAGCCAACGCGCCTGCCGCCCGCGTCGAGAGCGGCATTTTGCAAAAGACTAGTACGAGATTATCATCAACTGTCGATCAGGATTATGAATATACTCCAGTTCAGATTCGGTGACGAAGCGTTCGTCACCTTCCCAATTAATGAATCGAGCGGAGCTTTCAAATGGCTTTTCGTAAATTTTTTGTCGCAGGCGCGACGGGCGACACGGGCGGAGCAGCGACAGTTGCCCTTCTGGCTGCAGGCGAACAGGTACGAACCCTGGTGCGACGCGAGGACGCCCGCTCAGAGCGGCTGCGCGCGCAGGGCGTCGAGGTGCTGGTTGGCGACCTCTCGGATATCGACGACGTCGCACGCGCTCTTCAAGGCATCTCATCGGCCTATTTCGTCTATCCGATCGAGGCTGGAGGGATAGCGGCCAGCGCTTCTTTCGCACAGGCTGCCCGTGAGACCGGAGTCGAATCCATTGTGAACATGTCGCAGATTTCGGCACGCCGTGAGGCGAAAAGCCGTGCCGCGCGAGACCATTGGATCTCGGAGCAGGTGTTCGACTGGGCGGGCACGCCGGTCACGCATCTCCGCCCTACGTTTTTCGCTCAATGGCTCACTTACCCGGGTCAAGTCGCGAGCATCAAAAAGGAAGACGTATTGCGCCTGCCCTTTGGCGAAGGGCGCCATGCACCCATCGCAGCGGAGGACCAGGGTCGCGTGATTGCCGCCATCCTTCGCGATCCGGCACCGCACGCGGGCAAGGTATATCCGCTGCACGGGCCGGTCGAGATGAATCACCATGAGATTGCGGCAGAGATGAGCAAGGCGCTGGGTAGGACGGTGACTTATCAACCTGTCGATCTCGACCTGTTCAAAAAACGCCTGGACACCGACCCAAAATTTAGCGACACCTTCACGCAGCATCTGCTGTCGGTTGCCGTCGATTACCAGGAGGGCATTTTCGCCGGCACCAATTCCTTCATCGAGGAATTGACCGGCACTCCGCCAATGACGGTTCAGGCATTTATCAGGAAGCACGCGGCGCTGTTCGCCTGACCGCGGCCTCGCAGCGGAGAAGCCGAACAAAACAGAGCGTGTCATGCAGTCCTCCAACATTGATGCAGCCAGTAAAATCGCAACTGAGGGAATACCTGGCAATCCGGTCTGGATCGCTCTGGCCGAGGCGCCCCCGGGCTTCGTCGAACGCAGTGAAGGCGGGGCGCGGTATCGACCGGAATTTGCATCGTTAGGGGACGCGAAAAATTTCGTCGCGGAAAGCGTCTCTCAAGTTGCAGCAATGCTCCAGCCAGGACAGCGCCTTTCATTCTTCGCGGCGGGCAAACCGGACTTGCCGCCCGGCTTCGGCATTGCCGATGGACTCGCAGGACAATCATCTTTGAGACTGAAAAAAATGGGGCACTCACAAGCTGAGAAACTGGCCACGCATCAGCGGATTGTGCAAGTCGCCGCACGTCGTTTGCGCGAGCGCGGCATTGACGGGATTAGTGTCGGCGACATCATGAAAGAAGCTGGCTTAACCGTCGGCGGCTTCTACAAACATTTCGAGTCACGCGATGCGCTTGTGACCGAGGCTTTCATCATGGCGTTGCAGGACATCGAGCATATTCAGGACGCGCTCAAGACTGCGCCTCAGCAGGCGATAAGCACATATGTGTCAGGAAGTCATCGGAACAACGTCGGAAGAGGTTGCCCAATTTCGGCGTTGGTCAACGATGTGGCGCGCGCTCCTGATGCAACCCGCGAGGTATTCACCGAACGTGTCAGTGAAATCATCAATTTGCTCGCGCAGTCGTTTTCGGAAACGGAAGACGCCCAGGATAAGGCGGTGACGATCTTCAGCACCTGCGTGGGTTCAATAGCACTCGCTCGCGCAGTGAAGGACCCGAGTCTGTCGAACAAGATAATCGAAGGAGCGCTGGAGCAGGTGCTCAAAATGTACGAATGATGCAGTGCGTAAATCTTAGGCCTCACCCCGCGTTTCCCTCATCCCAACCTGGTCGTTGGAAAACTCGAGCACACGGTGGCTCGGCTCGCAATAGTCGCTCGCGCTACAGGCGTCATCACCGACTTGGGCGATCGCACCGATGATGGCGTCGCTCCCCACTCGCTACAGTTCCAGGTCCCGCCCTGAAGAGCGGGAGCTCGCGGAGTCTGGTTTAAACCGCCGGGACCGGGAGACCATAGCAAATTTGCCTATACGGTCTCTCTCGTCGAGCGGCTACTGCCAACGCCTTTGAGTTTCGACGACGAAGCTCGTGGCGAACTGCACTGATACCTGGTGGTCGGCGAGCTTTTCTCGATGGCGCGAACGGGTGACTGGCTCAACGCGGCTCACCTTGTCGAACTCAGACGCATCTGGATGAAAGCCAATGGCGTGCGTAGATGCTGCTGTCAGCGCTGCTTCATTAGAGGATCTCTCCGGGCTTGCCATCCGCGCAACGCAAAAAGCCCTAGCCGTCCCCGTAACTTCAGTTCGCACGGACACGACCGGCATCTCATGGAGTGGAATATGTGAACGCCCCCCCCTTTCCTGCCGACGGATTTATGGCGAAGCCAAGGACGAATTGGTTTGAGGCTGACGGTTAGTTGCGCACGGTAACGACGAGGCGCATTGAATACATGTGATCTCAGCGAAATGCTTTGCGCCTGTATGAAGATCGCGCCCACAGATTCAGAAAGGAAACAACACAATGCGCTTGCGACGCATCAGTGCTCGACGCTCATCGGTACATGGCAAGGGACTTTTCGCGCTGCAGCCGATGGCCGCGGGCGAACGGCTCATCGAATACAAGGGTGAAGTAACCACCTCGCGGCGTGCCGCCGCCCGCAGCGATCCGAAGCCGGTCACACCTTCGTGTTCGGGCTGTCTGACGGGCGTGTGATCGATGGCAGTCGCAGCGGCAACAGCGCCCGCGTTCTCAACCATGCGTGCGCGCCCCACTGCGAGGCGATTGAGACGGGCGATCGTGTGTTTATTCACGCACTCGCCGCTATCCAGCCCGGCGACGAGCTTTTCATCGATTACGGTCTCACAGTCGATGGAATTTCAAACTCAAACGGATTTGAGTATTAAGTGAAACTATGCGACTGTACTGTTTCGGCGACCCCGGTTGTCCCTTCATGTAAATTTACGCAGCCCGATCTGCCAGTTATGGTGATAGGGAAGTTTGACAGCGTCCTATGCGATCCTTCAGCTAGATGTCTGCGTTGCGGCAACTACCAATTGCTGGCAGAGTCCAAGACATGAAGCAATTGATCTGTCCCAGAGTTAATAGTTAGGCGTCCAAGCGGAGACATAAGATGACACGAGTTCGCGTTGAGAGCTTCACTATCTCGCTCGACGGATACGGAGCAGGCCCAAATCAAGACATCAACAATCCGCTCGGCATTGGCGGGACGGATCTGCACCAGTGGTTATTTCCAACACGCACGTTTCAGCGGGCCTTGTTCGGGAAGGACGGCGGCACGACCGGGGTTGACGATGACTTCGCCGCTCGTGGCTTTGAGAATGTTGGGGCTTGGATTCTCGGGAGAAACATGTTCAGCCCCCTTCGTGGGCCGTGGCCGGACATGAACTGGAAAGGCTGGTGGGGAGACAATCCACCGTATCACGTTCCGGTCTTCATCATGACGCATCATGCACGTCCACCCATCGAGATGGAAGGCGACACGACGTTCCATTTCGTCACGGGCGGCATTCGCGAAGCGCTTGAAAGGGCACGCGAGGCGGCCGGCGGAATGGACGTGCGCATCGGCGGTGGATCGAAAACCATCCAGCAGTATCTTCGCGAGAGCCTCATTGATGAACTGCACATTGCTATCGCACCCGTCCTGCTCGGCGCAGGAGAACGGCTGTTCGAAGGGGTTGACTTGCGGGCTCTGGGATACGAATGCGTCGAATTCGTAGCATCGGAGAAAGCCACGCACGTCGTCCTACGGCACCAAGGGCGCGCGGACGCCTAACAACCGGTTGCGGCCGGCCGGTCATGGGTTGGTTCTCGCACACGCCCAAGCCTGAACGGCCGCTATTGCGATTTCCAGGCCACTGCGTCGTGCGGCTGCTGCTGGCCGAAGATGGCCGACCGCTGCGCTTCACGATTGGCGCGCCATCCTAGCCCCCTACACGTTCAAGCGCCGACCAATTGGCATTATTCAAACTTGAAGGACTGCTTCTACGACGCTGCCCTCAGATGAGACGCCGCCTGCCGAAGCTCTGGCAGGTAGTGCTGTATCGCATCCCCTTCAAACCTTGCGTGCGGGCCTGAAGAATGCGCTCGCGCAAAATCGCCTTGTCGGTCAGCGTAGCGCCGCGCACTGTTGCCGCCGCGACTGCCGTCGATCACGGACACATCCGACAGTCCGAACAGAAAAACCCATTGAGACACGCAGCGTTGGAACAGGTGTCGGATTACTGCTGCAATTTGCTTGGTTATGTCCGTTAAACGTCGATACAACATCCTGCTCCTACTTATTTCGCGGACTATGATGGCAAGGGGGTGGCCGGTTTGCCGCAACGCCTGGCAGCCTTGATTTCTTCCTGGATCGTCGCCTTGGGTCGCTCCGTGGTTCGAAGGTCCACCCTTGCCATTGCGAGCGATTTTTCTGATCGGCCTTGGAGCGCTCGCATCGTCAGTTGGCACGATAACGGGTCACGCACGCCACACCGATTTGATTGTTGTTCAAGCTGCCTGCAGGAGCCTGCAATTCAGTTTGCCGGAAGGTCTTTTCGCGCGCTAAAGGAGAGCTTAGATGGCGATACAGACTTTGACTTTCGAATATCGCCCGGAACTTGCCGATATCAAGTTTGATGCCGTCCGCTTATGGGGGAGCTGGGACCAGCGCGGCACACCTTCGGATAACTGGACACCTACCATCATGGTCGAGGTACAGGAATCCGCAGGCCCGAAATACTGGAAAGCTGAGGTCTCTTTCGCACCTGAGTCTTTGGGGTCAACTTTCTGCTGGGGCGTCAAAGCGGACGGCCCGGCCGGCCAGGATGTGTGGGCTATCGCCGCCGAGGTCGACGACGAGAACAGGACAGACCGGGTACTTTCTTTCACGTTGCGCGACGCACCGTCGACCCAAACCTACCGCCTTACCTGGTGCGGACTGCTTGGGGTTCATAGGCAACCTCGACCGGGTGGCTCTGACGGTATCACTTTTTCAGCGTGGGCACCAAACGCCCGTAACGTGTCGCTGGTGATTGCGGACCCCAAAACCGGGTATGTTTCCGACGACGGCACTGGCGGTGTCCGGAACATTGCGATGGCGAAAGAAGATGGTGGAATCTGGCGCGTCGCGTCAGGCAGCGCACCAATGCTCGAGTCTTTCGAAGCAATGGTCGGCCGACCCTATATGTTTGAAATCGTGAAGGACGACGCATCCACCGCGTTTCGCACCGACATCTGGTCGCTGATGCAGATAGGCTCGGGCGACGTCGACCCGCAAGGCGCGCACTATGCGGGACCTCCAGAAGCTCTCGACGGCCCCAAAAGCTGTTCCGTGGTATGTGATCCGTCAAAGGTAACGCTAGGTCCTGCCCGTGAACTGAAGGCTGATCAGTTTTGGGCCGATGAGTTCGATGCAAGGCGGCCATTGCCCAATCGTATCGAAGACCTGGTCATCTATGAGTTGCACGTGGGCGCCCTGGGTTTCGGCCGTACAGGCCCGGGGACGCTAGATGACGCCATCATGTTTGTGGACCATCTTGTGCGGGTGGGCGTCAATGCGGTTGAACTGCTGCCCATCGCCGAGTTCGACAAGGAAGCGAACTGGGGCTACGGGACCTCCCACTTCTTCGCAATGGACCAGGCTGCCGGTGGCACGGACCGGCTCAAGAACTTTGTGAAGGCGTGCCATCGTCGGGGCATCGTGGTCATTCTTGACGTCTGCTACAACCATTTCGATGCGGACGCCGACCGGGCTGAGTGGGCCTACGATTCGAATGATCCAACACGAAACATTTACTACTGGTACGAAGGCAATCCAGGCGACTACGCCGATCCAACTGGCGGATATATAGACAACCTCTCGTCGGGCTGGGCCCCGCGCTTCGATGTGGAAGCGGTAAGGCAGATCTTCATTTCCAGCGCCGCCTTTCTGGTTTCAGTGTGCCACGTCGACGGATTCCGGCTCGATCAGACGAGTTCGATCCATCAGTATCCCGTGCTGCACGCAACCCAACGACCGGCCGCGCGCGCGGCTGCTTTTGGAGTCAAGTTTCTGAAACAGTGGACGCGAACGATGCGTCTCATCAAGCCGAACCTGTTTCTTTTCGCTGAGGATTACTCCGGCTGGTCGGCATTGACCGATCCTAGCCTCGCAGGTAATGGACTCGGGTTCAACGCGACGTGGTTCGCCGACTTTCACCACAACTTGGTGGAATTCGAGAGCGGTCCGCAGGCGCAGCTGCTCAAATTGGCAGGTTATGGAGACGATCGCCCTCTCTCGATGACATCATTCGCCGGCGCTCTCGAGACGAGTGGGACCGCCAGAGTCGTGTACAACGAATCTCATGACGACGTCGGCAATCGAGGGGGCTCGGCCCGGACAATTGTAACCGCGGTCAATGATGCACCTCTGGTTGGCGCTACACGGGTGTGGGCCGAGGCGCGAGTCCGATTCGCTGCGGCAATGACGCTGCTCTCCGCCGGGACGCCGATGTTCTTCATGGGAGAGGAAGTAGGCGCAGCGAACCCCTATCGTTATAACGACTTCCTCGATAACCGGGAAGACATTATCGGCCTGGCGACAGGCTCGGGAGCAAGACTGTTTGCCTTCTACAGCGCGCTTGTCGCGCTCAGCGTCAAGCATGGCGCATTCCGCTCGAGGAGCATTGAGATCTCGGTCATCCATGACGTCAACCGCGTCATCGCGTTTCATCGTTGGGGCGAAGTGGACGAATTCCTGGTCGTCGGTTCCCTTGGCAATATGCCGTTCGGGTCTGGCTATTGGCTGACGGGGGATCGGCTGCGCAGGGGCTCGTGGCGGGAGGTATTCAACAGTGACTATGCTGAGTACGGCGGCCAGAATATCAGCAACGGCGCACTCCCATTGCATCCGACGGGCGACGCGTTAAACGTAGTCCTACCAGCATGTGCAGTCGTCGTGCTGCAACGAACCTGATCCGGATTGACCGGAAGCCAGGCAAAGGCGCTGGCCTGCAGCCTCCGCAGAGGGGTATCCACCTGGAGGTGCCCCAAAGGCCCTCGTTTGCATATCCCGGTAGCCAGTGGGTGTCGCCGAAAGATACTTTCGGAACAGCTTCGCTAACTGGCCGCAGCTGCCGATACCGCAGCGCCGCAACAAGCGAGTTAGCCTTCTGGAAGATCTCGATGATTGCTGCGACCGTGGGCAGTGCGAATCCATTGAATAGCGCGATGTCGACGCGGGTCATCGCGATCGCTTGCGTCGGCGCGGTAGTTTGCCGCAAGCAGCGCGGCAGTGTACGTACCAGTTCCATTTATTTTTACCCGGAATGTTTTGGTCTGCAAAGACTGTTTCGAGACTCTGTCGTTTTCTTATGGACGTGTGTTATACAAATGACCTTGGCGTCACTATCACGTGGTCGAATTAGCCAACCCATTGGAGGGCAATTTCGCGCGCGACAGACGTTGCTAACGGTTTATAAGTAGTCGTTTGGCGGCACGCGTGGTCGGCCGGACTGATAGCTGAGCGTCGACGTCCAGATTTTCGCCTGCGCAGTCGTTGGAAACGGCGTTTGATTTTATGCAACTACACTTCATGAACGAATGGAACAGAGACGTTCATGGAAACTTGTCCAGTCGATTGCAAGCAGCGGAATTGTTTTGTCGCCTCGCGCGCGATATGAAAAAAATCGCATCCAGCCATCAAGGAAAATACCCTGCCCCGGTCGAAGTACGCATGGCGGCCTCGCAACATGAGGCTGGCTTGTGCCTACAATCTGTTTGGCGAGGCCATCAAGTAATTTGTTATTGCGGCCGGTATGCGAATTTGCGCTGTCTGTCTGCGTCGCGCGGTCAGGAAATCTTCACGCACGCTGAATTCGTGCGCGGTGTGAACTGGATTTACTTGCCATCCGGCGTCCGGCTTTTGAGCACACTGCTGTTAGGCGGCGACGGCGCAATCGGCCTGCTCATCGCGAGCTGGCTGGTTGACTTCTTTTACTTCTTTCCGCACGACCCGGTTCGCTCATTTGCGGGCGGGATCATTGCGACCGTGGCACCGTATGCGGTCTACCGGCTGGCGCTGGAGCGCTACAGACTACGTGCGTCTCTGACGAATCTCACGCCCAAGCGGCTTCTTGTCCTTGCCTTGGCATATTCAGCAGCGAATCCGCTTCTCCATCACATCTGGTTCGCCCTGCAAGGCGACACGGAGAACATTGCAGAGCGTCTTTTTGCCATGTTCGTAGGCGACCTCGCAGGCGCGCTGATCATGCTCTATACGATGAAAGACATCCTGGCGCTATTGCCGATGACACGACGCGCCGGCGCGCGAGTCGACCACGGTGACGACGAGGAGCCGCCGGGCAAACGCCTCAGCGGGCCTGATCTTGAGAGATCGGCTAGCCGGCCTACCATAGACCGTCGGCCCGATCGACCGACTGGCGCGCGATAGCCAACCGCCGGATTGGATGCCGCTTCCCGCTTCAACTAGTTCTCCCAGGTTAATTGTTATAAAAATAAGAACATAACGAACACAAGTTCGCCAAACCTGACCGCATCGCCGTGAGAACCGCGCCATCAAGGCTGCGTGATTGTTCTTCCCTTACCGGCGTTGCTGCTCTTTGCGTCGGGTACGGCTGCGGTGAGCTTTCAAATGTTATGGGCGAGCAAAGCCGAGCGAGGTCGACCAATCCCATTGCGATTTCAACCAGGCGGCAGGGCAGCCGATCGGACTTGTGACGCTCGCCTGCTACGCGGCCTACTGTGCGGTCTGCTGACGTTGATACTCGTTGTGCTTCATTTGCATGTAGTCGGCGCGGCTGACCTCATGCAATTGCCGCGGATACTGCTCGGTCGCATCGAACCAGCCAGTGAGGCGTTTGTCGAGGCGGGCGTTGGGCGGGCCGGAAAGCGCACTCAGGTATGCATCGATAGCGAGGTAATAGCGCATGGTATTGCGTTCCACCAGACCGCGCACGCCGCCGATGTATTGCGTCTCACCCGTCGACGGATCAGGTATGGAGGAAAAGCCAACCTTGTCGCTGCCGATCGTCGCCAGATAGGTTTTCATCGCAAGCCGTCCCGCCGTGCCGTAACCGTAGGCGTAGGTCAGATGGATAAAGGTGCGGCTATCGCCCAAGGGTATCGCCTCCAGCACAATACGGTAGTCTTTCGTGCTCAGCGGACCCGTGGCGGCGGAGAGCTCCACGCGAAGATAATCCGGGCTGCTCGCTGCCGGGCGATAGTTGAATTGCACGCGGTAAGACGAGGAAAGCGACTCGTCCGTTTTCTTGCCGATGTTCACGGCGAGGACCGTACCATTGGCGCTCGTCGATGCATGGCAGTACTTGGTGTTCAGATGCAGGATCAGCACGTCGCACCAGTTGGCCGGGCCCTGAGCCGGGTCATTGAGCGCGCCGTTGAGCGTCGCGAACGGATAGTTGACCACACCGTAAATATCGCCCTTGAGTGCCGAGGGCAACTCCTGCGATTCGAGGTACAGGGGTCGCTGGAACTGGTTGTGCGCGAGCTGCTGCGTCAGACTCTGGTATTTGTCGCGCAGGCTCGCCGCGTTGTCGGCCGCTTGCGCGAAGGCGCTCTGGCACAGGCAGCAGAACACCGCCAATATCGCGGCCATCAACCACTTCCGCGCTCTCCGGTTACCTGCCGGGGATCTGACAAGCCTGCTCATGGACGTCCTCCTACTTTTGACTCGGGTTGCGGGGCCCCAGGCGTGGATCAGACCTGGCGCGCCGGTTGCCCTCGCATTCTTGCAGAAGATGGCGTGGACCGGCGGCATTCGCACAAGAGTCGATAGTGACCCTCGTTCGATGCCGCTTTGTCGGTACGACCCGCTCCTAGCCGCCCACTTTTGTTACACGCCACACTGTATTGCCGACATCGTCAGCGATGACGAGTGCGCCGTCCGTGTCCTGGACCAGCCCGACCGGCGCGCCATACGACTCCTTTTCGTCGTTGGAAACGAAGCCGCTGACGGCAGCCTTCGGTGTGCCAACAGGCTTGCCATTCTCGAACGCGACATACACGACCGCATAACCGCTCAGCGGTGAACGATTCCAACTGCCATGCTCGCTAATGAAAGCACCGCCTCGATACTGCGCTGGCAGATTGCTGCCGCTATAGAAAAGCAGTCCCAGCGGGGCAACGTGAGAGCCAATCGAATAATCCGGCCTGACCGCCTTTGCGACCATGTCGGGCCGCTGCGGTTGCGCGCGCCGGTCGACATGTTGACCCCAATAGCTGTACGGCCAACCATAGAAGCCACCTTCCCGCACCGAAGTCAGGTAATCGGGCACGAGATCCGCGCCAATCTCGTCGCGTTCATTGGCGACCGCCCAGAGCTGTCCCGTTTTCGGTTCCCATTGCAGCCCTGTCGGGTTGCGGATCCCGGCCGCGAAGATACGGCTGCCGCCCGTGGCGATATCGACTTCCAGTACATTCGCGCGCCGATACTCGACGTCCAGACCGTTTTCGCCAGCATTGCTGTTCGAGCCCACACCGACATACAGCTTCTTGCCGTCGGGACTTGCGAGCAGCGCTTTGGTCCAATGATGGTTGATCTTGTCCGGAAGGTCGGTGAGTTCCGCTCCTGGAGCCGAAATACGGGTCTCACCCGACTGGTACGGATACGTCAGGATGGCATCCGTGTCGGCGACATAGAGCGTGTGGCCGACCAGCTGCATGCCGAACGGCGAATGCAGATGATCGATGAATACATGTTTGTCCCATTGCCCGCTGCCGTCGGTCCGCTTTCGCAGCAACGTAATGCGATTGGCGCCTTGTTCTTTTTTTCCCGACCGGGCCGTGATCATGCCGGCAATCAACTGCTTCGGCGTGGTCACAGGCTCCGCATCAGGACTATTCGCTTCCGCCACCAGGATGTCGCCATTCGGGAGGACATAGACCTGGCGTGGATGTTGGAGCCCGGACGCGATCGCCTCGATCTGCAGGCCATCCGCGACCTTCGGCTTGTTGCCGTTCTGCCATCCGACATATTTTGGTACCTGTATCGGAGGCGCCAGAAAATTGTGCACGCCAGGCAATGGTGGATTGGCTCCCACCTGATTCGATGGATCATACTCGGCGTGTTCGCTGCATCCGCCGGTCAGGGCCGCGAGCATGATCACAAGGGCACCGCTCAAGACGATTTTATTCACGAGCCGCCCCCTTGAAACCGAATCTGGCGAACCCGAGAGCGAACTGCCCGATACTCAGCAGTACCACGGTGATCACCGACCGAATGACGTTCTCGGGAACCATTGCGTAAGCATCCCGGCTATGAACGAAGGCGTTGACGATCGCCGCGACGATGCCCAGCAGATTCAACCAGAAGTCGAGTTTCTCGATACCCGCCACCGTGCCGCGCGGCGAAATCCATACGTGGCAAAGATTGATCACGCGCGGAATGATGGCAAAAAACAGTGCCGCAGTGACGAGCCACGCAGCTCCCTTTCCCCAGAACACATTGCCGGTGGCCGCGTAGGTGACGTCAAAAACCAGTGTGCCGACGAAGAGGCCGTACGGAATCGGATTTAACAGCTCGAAAACCGCCGTGGCGAATCTCGATCGATCGGTCGGAGTGGCCTGAATCATAGGTGAATCCCTTGTGCTGAGTACGCGCAAGCAAGGTCGGATTAAACAAGCGGCGCGTTCGGTCGGAACGAATTCAGGCCAGGCATGTTGCATGCGCGACCCGTGCGGGCGAGCAACAGGCGCGGCACAGCCTGTCCTCCCTATCAGCCGGCTTCGCCCACCTCTTTCGGATCGGGCAGTTTTTCGCCGCTATTCGGCTTCGGCGGCGCTGGTTCATTCTTCAGCGACTCTTTCTGTTCGTCGCTCAATCGGCGGTCCGCGGCGGTCGGGTCGGTCTCGGTCTGACGTGGCGGCGTTGGGCGTGAGGATTCGGTAGCCATATAAACTCCATTTCGGTAGGTAGACTGTTGACCATCAGGTGCATGATCCTTTCTGCAGAAGCATGCGGCGTGCCGCGGACCAGCGAACCTGCCCGGGCGCTAGCGCTCCCCGTTTGTCTCACGTAGCCTCGCTGATTTACGCCTGACGGATGCATTCGATGAAAGTTCGACAACTGCAAGGAGACGACCGTGGCCGACCTCTCTTCTGACAAACTGGACGAATGCGCTGCGACATTCGAACGCGATGGAATGATTGTTTTGAAGCACCATTTTCCTGCGGCGTTGCTCGCTGCCTGGCGCGAAGCATTCGAGCCACTGCTGCGCGAGCGCGTCGCCTCGCGAACAACTGCGGTGCGCGGCGACAACCGGCACTACATCACCCTCCCGTTCTCGGGCGTGTTCGCCGACGAAAGCATCTTTTGCGACCGCGCCATTCTCGGTATCGTCGAGCGGGTCGTGGGTGACGACCCGGTGATGTGCCAACTCGCGACCGATACGCCGCTGAACGGCTCGACGTATCAGGACATCCACCGCGACACGCCTCCGCTGTTCGACGATCAGCCGGAAATGCCCTCCTTTCAATTGGCGGTCAATTTTCCCTTGTGCGACGTCTCCCTCGAGAACGGTCCCTTTGAGACCACGCTAGGCACGCATCGCATGCGTCCGGACGAAGCCATGAAGGCGTGGCGCGAGAACCGGGTCGGTTTGCAGGCCGTCCAGATGGAACTCGGCGACGTCATGGTGCGGGACGTTCGCGCGCTGCATCGAGGTACACCGAACACGACGGATCAGCCGCGCCCTATGGTGGTGATCGGCTACAGCAGGAGCTGGTATTTTCGACCCGAGGTTCATATTGATGTGCCGGCCGACGTGGACGGACGCCTGAGCCTCCGGGCAAAGCGGCTACTACGCTATATGCCGCGCGTAGATCGACTGGACGTTGGCCGCGCGCCCGAGGCGTATCAGAAGTTCGCCTATTGAGGCAGTCTCGGAGGCTTCGTATGTGAGCGTGAGGAGTCGACCAGAGCACTGGACGAACCGGCATCGACTCCGTGGACACGACGGCGCGTCCTGCCGTCTCGTATGCCACGCTCACCCCGCGCTCGAAGAGTAGTTCCTCGAAGTCGCGCAAGCTCAGCGGTTGCGTCGCACCGGCGTTCACCATCAGGCGTCAAGCGACTTGCGCCGCCAGCGTCCAGAGCGCGCGCCAGTCGTTTTCGCCATCCAGTCGCTCGAGCCGGTTCCACAGGGCGTCAACAGCGGCCACATCGGCGCCCAGAGCAACACAGGTGGCGAGTTTCTGGCGTCGATCCGCATCCGACAGCGGACGACGCCGATCCCCAAGCGGCACGTCGACCCGCTCTCTGAACGCCCGGCCATCGCGCAGACGCGCCGTGACGATGGCGGGCACCGCATCGGCCGACGGACTGCTCTCAAGCGCCTCGTCGACCACGAAACGCACTCGCGGAACCAGTCTGCGCACGTCCTCGCGCTGCACCGCAGCATCTTCGTAGTGAGCTAACGTCAACATCCCGTCCAGGGCCGCCGCCAGAGAGTGCTCCATACTGAACTTGCCTTGCAGTCCAGTGTCCGGTCGGGCGTGTTGCAGGACCTTCTTCGCGAGAGGATGCGAGACGCACTCGATCGTTTCGATATCCCCTCCCTTGAAGCCGTGCGTCTGCTTCAGACTGATGAGCGCATCCAACGCGCAATGGGTGCATCCGCACGCTCCGTAGCGCTTCAGTGCGATTCCCGGCGTCAGCAGATCCCAACTGTCGGCGAGCGCAGCCTGCAACTTCTTCGTTCTACGCTATCGGCTTCTACGAAACGGCATCCGCTATCGATTCAACCGGCAAGCAGGCCGTTGCCGAACTCAGCGGCAGCGCCTCCGCGAACGACCACCAGCTGGCGGCTATCGTCGGGACGACCCTCCCGATCCTCGCGCCAATGATTCGGTACGTGCTGGCCGAATGGAATGTCGTGGTGTCGGCCATGCTGCTGCCGCAGCACTTACGATAAAGCCGCTGCCATAGCAAAAGAACCAATCGTTATGCACATGCAAAGCAGGGAGCCGAGGAAAGACGCGTTGGCGGTTGCTCGTCATGCGAGCGGGTCATCGTATGCCGTGCTTTATGAAGCACGGGTCAAGGGCGCATCAGAACACGCGTCCTTCGGTGAGATGCGTGGTCACGCCGTTCAGCTCATAGTCGCCGATCACGCGCGCTTTGTGCAGCAAAGGGTTGTGACTGAAGATCGTGCGCAGATTGCGCCAATGGCGGTCAAAGTTGTGCGTGCGTCCCGTGGCCGACGCGCCGCCAATCTCGAACAGACGCTCGCCGGCGTACAGCGCCAGCTTGCTGACCACGAGCTGTGTTTTCGCAGTAGCCAGCGCGCCTTCCAGCACCCGCTCATCCGCATTGGCTGCGCCGCTGTGAATCGCATTCGCCGAACGGTCGAGCGTGCGAGCGTTTGCCGCGACCAGGGCATCGATCGACAGGCTGTGGGCTGCGAGATCGCCCACCACCTGCTGCACGAAACCGTCCTCGCGTGCGGAGGGCGCGGGGCTATGCAGCACCGGACGGCCGTATTGCGTCACGTAGCGCCGCGCATCCGCGAGAACATTGCGCACGATACCGGCCGCGACCGTCACCAGGTGCAGCTGCCGCACTGCGCTACCATGCCGGCCGGCGAGACTGGTATAACCACGTGTCGCAATCTCGTGGGACAACACCTGCACGTTGTCGAGCACGAGACTCCCGCTCGCGGTCATGCGCTGCCCCATGCCGTCCCAATCGTCGATGATTTGCACTCGCTTACGTGACGCGCACGTGGCCTTTCGCCAGCGCACGACTCGTCGATGCGGACCTGTCCATCGATTTTGCCGAGCGGGGCAAACCGGAGGATCGCACAACGGTAATTGCGACCACACCGTTGACGGACGAAGAGTGGATCATTTGCCGCCCCGGCGACCTCCTGATGTTCTCGGGCGGCATGTTGCAGCGACAAGCCTTCATTCCGGTTCCAGAACACGTTTTCGCGTCGGCACCGGCGGCGACGCGCGAGCTATCTCGGCCGACGGCCGATCAGGCCTGGCGCAACGATGTGACCTTTTTGCCCGGTGTGTAGGTTCCCGGCATCGCCGCGCATGTGCCGACCGGCGTGCGGCGCCCTTTTCATATCACCTTTGCCGTGTGTCGCCGGAAGGCCGCCGCCGCGTGCCGTGCAGGCAACTGGTCGTCCTCTCCGGACAACTTGTGACGCAGCGTGCCATCGGCATAAGCGGTCTTGTACTGTCCGCGGTTCCGCAGCAGACGTAGCCGCTCGAACGGTCGCGCGGATGCGTCCCACAGGCCGTGATTGATGCGACCCACGCCATGCATGCTGAACGCGTTGAGCAGGATCTGTTTCTTCGCCATCACAAGGCCCCATGCCGCGGCGGCAGCTTGTCGTTGAGATAGAAGTTGCCCACGGCGTGATACTTCCAGCGCACCGGGTCGTGCAGCGTGTGAGTACGCGCGTTGCGCCAGAAGCGGTCGAGACCGAGACCGTCGAGCGTCGCAGCCGTGCCGGCGAGTTCGAACAGACGCGAGCCGGCATCCAGCGAAACGGTCGTGGTGAGCGCGCGCGCCTCGGCCACGGCGATCGACGCCTGGGCGACCGTTCGCTCGGTGGGCTGCGCCTGCGCCGTATCGACGAAGCGACCCGCGCGGCGCAGCAACGCCTCAGCCGCGCGCAGCCGCACCGAAAGGTCACCGAACTGCGCGATGGTCAGCGGATCGTCGGCGGCACGTTCGACCTTCGCATCGATCCACGGCCGCGAACGCTCACGGACGAACTTCAGCGCGGCGTCGAAGGCGCCGCGTGCCTGACCCAGATCGATTGCCGCGTGAATGATCTGCGCGAGCGGTCCGATCGTCGTCGGGTGCTCGAACGACACCTGAAACGGCACGACCCATTCCGGTTCGACGCGCACGTGATCGAACTGCACCGAGCCGCTGCCGGTGACGCGCTGGCCGAAACCGTCCCAGTCATCGGTGACGGTGACGCCCGGCGTCTCGCGTGGGACGAACGCGAGATACGTGACGTCGCCGACCTCGTCTTCCGCCACCACCAGCGTCGGAATCCAGTGGGCGTAAAGCGCGCCTGTGCAATAGAACTTGCGGCCGTCGATGTGCCAGCCCGCCGCTTCTCGCGTGAGTCGCGTGCGGCGCTTGAAATCCTTGTGGCCAACCTCGGCGAGTGCATTGCCGAAACGATCTCCCGCGAGCACGCGTCCGTAGAAAAAGCGTTGCTGCTCGAGGCTGCCGCCGACACGCAGCACCTCCAGTGCGTAGAAATGGTTCTGCGGTATCTGGCCGAGCGAGCCGTCGGCCGCGGCGATCGTCGCAGTGACTTCGGCGAGTGTTCCGTTGCTCACGCCCGCACCGCCGAATTCGCGCGGCACGGTGATGCCCCACAGGCCGCTCGCCACGAATGCGTCGAGCTCAGCCCACGGAAGCCGCCGATCGCGATCGCGTAGCGCGGCTTCGAGCGCGAACTCCTCGGCGAGGCGCCGCGCGGCGAGCAGCGCCTGCGCATCGTCTGCGATCAGGTCGGGAACGTCCAGGGAATGCAATTCGCTAGCTAACAGCGTCGAAGTCGCGCTGTCGCGAGTCGCGGGAGAAAGATCAATGGCCATGTTTCAATTCCACGAGTGGCGCGCGGGAAGCACTTGATTCAGGTGATAGTTGCCGAGCAGATGCAGCTTCCAGCGCACCGGGTCGTGCAACGTATGAGTGCGCGCGTTACGCCAATGGCGGTCGAGGTTGTGTCCGGCGCGAGTCGACGCCGAGCCCGCCAGTTCAAACAGCTTTTCGCTTGCTTCGAGCGCGATGCGCGTGGTCAGCACCTTCGCCTCAGCCACGGCGACGGACGCTCGCGCGCTGGCTTCGGCATCGATCGGCTGAGCGCTAATCGCATCGAGCGTGCGGCCGGCGTCCAGCAACACTTCATGCGCGGCATGCAGGTCGATCTGCAGGCGGCCGATGTCGGCAATGATGTATGGGTCGTCGGTCGCGTGTTCGAGGCCCGAATCGACCCACGGCCGTGCGCGCTCGCGCACGAAGATGAGCGCATCGGCGACTGCGGCCTGTGCAATGCCCTGGTCGATCGCCGCCTGGATCAGTTGCGAAGTCGGGCCGAACAGACCCGGACGATCGGCCAGTTGCCAGATCGGCAGCACGTCCCGCGGATCGACCGGCACCTGGTCGAAGACCACACTGCCGCTCGCCGTGGTGCGCTGGCCGAAGGAACTCCAGTCGTCGATCACGGTAAGGCCAGGCGCATCGCGCGGCACCCAGACCTGCACGGCGCGGCCTTCGTCGTCGCTCGCGCGCGCCGGGATGCGGTGCGCGAACAATGCACCGGTTGAATAGAACCGCCGACCGTCGAGGCGCAATCCGTCCGGTGTAGTGTAGAGACGCGTCGAGCCTTGCAGGACCGTGGTGGCTGCCGCCGAGCGACGCTCCGGGCCGGCATTGCCAAGCCGCTGGCCCGCCAGCACTTCTGCGTACAGACGCTCTTTCTGCGCCGCTGTGCCGACTTCGCGCAGCACGCCCAGCACGCCGAAATGGTTCTGCGGAATCTGCCCGAGCGCCGGATCGGCCGCGCAGAGGTTCACGAAGACTTCGGCCAGCGTCGCGAACGACACGTCGGCTCCGCCATACTCGCGCGGCACGGTGATGGCGCCAAGACCGCTTTCCGACCACAGATCCAGTTCGTCCCATGGCAGCCGGCGCTTGCGGTCACGCTCGGCGGCGTCCACTGCGAAAACGGCGGCGAGTGTTTTAGATGCGGCGAGCGCCTCCGCGTCATCGGCGATCCGCGCAACGCGTGCCGGATCGGGACGCGTCGGCACGCGCGACGCGACAGAACTGGTTTCGGGATTGGACATGATGGCTCATACAGACTGTTGAGACCCGTCCGCTCGCACGCTTCGGCCTGTTGCTATTTGACAGCAGCACGCATCCGACTCGGCACGGAAGGGCTAATCGTCTATTGGACCAGCACATGACAATCACGCCTACTATCGAATTGGAAATTTCTTATGACGTGATTCGATTTGCCGAGCCCGCTCGCACGCAGCGCAAGATTCGTCGTACGTCCTTGCGTTCATTTGCATAACGATAGTGCTCGATGTTGTTTGTGTCATGGCGGCTGACTACCTGGCGTCTCTTGATCTTCATTTTGAACACTTTGGAACACATGAAAAACAACCCTGACGCTTAAGGGCGCATTGCTGCCCCTTCTTCTGACCTGCGGCATCGTGAGTGCACGGCCGGCGCTGGCAGCCGATCAAACAGTGCGTAACAGTGCATGTCGGCATCATGTCTGGCGAGGATGAGGACGTATGGCGCGCAGTCGCGGTCAACACGCCAGGCATGGCCTCACGATCAAGGTCACGACGTTCTCCGACTCCGCGAAAACCTCAGCGGCGCACGAGCATGGCGAGCGAACGATGCGCATCGAGTTGCCTGTCGTAGCCGGCAAGCGCACCGTCGACGCGGCGTAGCAAAGGCGGCGTAGCAACGGTGGTTGCGTCGGACAGCGTCGCCGACCCGGACGCCGGCGTGGCGCCGGCCAAACAGTATCCAACGTCGCGCCGCGCGTTGATGCAGGTGCGCACCTTACCGGCGTCGATCAGTGTGGCGAGCGCGGCATCCACGGCCTTCTCCGATACACCGAACAGACGGGCGAAAGTTATAGTCGTGTAGACACGGTTGTGTCTCATTTTCAGCATCAAACTATCGATTAACGGATCCATGCTCACAAAGGTCGGCCACTGCGGTTTCGGAACGAATGCCGCGCGCTGACTTTGCGCACGGCCTGAACGGAAGCATGGCAGCGTTCGCAAAATTTTGGAAAGACTGAGTTTCGATATGGTTATGAAATGCGCGGCACGTCGTCATGCGCGCATAACCCCGATCAGCCAGCGCCGCGGGAGTCTTGTGTACAACGCGCGATCGCGGTTGCTCAACGCCCGCGCTTACTACGCCAGCGTGATCGGGCTACGCCGCTCAATATGGCTTGTCGCCGAGAATGGTGGCGCGGTGCATGACGCGTCGGGCGGGGCGGTAGTCGTCGACCGCGTAGTGGCTGGTCGAGCGGTTGTCCCAGAAGGCCACATCGCCCAACGCCCAGCGCCAGCGCACGCTGAATTCCGGGCGCGACTGGTGCGCGAACAGGAAGTTGAGTAACGCCTTGCCCTCTTCTTCCGGCAAGTCATCGATCTCGGTGGTAAATCCTTCATTGACAAAGAGGCCCTTGCGCCCACTTTCTGGATGGGTGCGGACCACCGGATGGCTCAACGGCGGGTTCTTGAGTCGAGTCTCATTCCAGCGCTGTCTATCGGCTTCGGTCAGACCGAAACGCTTGAGCGGAAAGGTTTTGGTGAAATCGTGCTTTGCTGTCAGTCCTTCCAGCAGGGTCTTCAGCCTGTCCGATAGCGCGTCATACGCGGCAAAACTGCTCGCCCAAAGTGTGTCGCCGCCGTATTCCGGCAACTGGCGCGCGACGAGTACAGCGCCAAGCGGAGGGGTCTCGGCGAACGTGACGTCAGTGTGCCAGATGGCGTTGTCTTTGAGGTCGACCGCTTCGGTATCCAGCACCATGATCTCGCTCGCCGCGGGATGCTGCGGATAGATGGGATGGGTGTGCAGATCGCCGAACTGCGCAGCGAAATCGCGTTGTTGTAGCGGACTGAAAATCTGATTGCGAAAGAACAATACCTGATGGCGTGTCAACGCCTCGCGGATTTGGTCCCGCACGTCCTGATCGATGGGCTGGGCCAGATCGATACCCTCCACCAACGCACCGAGCGCCGGCGTTAGACGGGTGAAATTCAAACTCACTCCACACTCCTTGAAGGCACCGATACTTTGGCTGGCGAACTCAGGCGGCAGATTCTCCGCGAAAACCGACGTAAAACCAACCAACAAGAAATCATTTACTTATGGATTTTGGTTGATGGCTTCGTTCGCCGATTCGCCGAACAGCGAATGTCGCCATCTCGTCGACCATCTTTGCTTTCGCGAATAAGTGATTTGACTTCACCACTCCTGGACAACAAGAATGGGGCTCATGTTGCGACGCATCACTTTCGCGCCATGTGTTTGTTATCAACACCGCCGTCTACCCATGAGGATCGACATGACCCAGTTTTCTCAGGAACAATTCGCCGCAACTCAAAAGAATCATGTAGACACATTCTTCAGCCTGACAGGCAAGATTGTCGAGGGCGTCGAAAAGCTGACCCTCCTGAACCTGCAGGCTGCGAAGTCGATTTTTTCTGAAACTCAGGAGAGCGCGCAGAAAGCACTGGCCGGGAAAGAGCTGCCCGATCTCTTCCAACTTCATAACGCCCTCATACAGCCTGCCGCTGAAAAGGGCAATGCATACAATCGGCAGGTTCATGAGATTCTGACGGCCACTCATCAGGAATTCGTCAAACAGGCCGAAGCACAATTTATCGGGTACAGCCAGAACGCGCAGGCCTTTCTCGACGGCGTCACAAAGAACGCACCGACTGGCTCAGAAGCAGCAGTCGCCCTGCTGAAGTCGACGATCACCGCCGCCCAAGACGCCTTCGACACCGTGAACAAGGCAACCCGACAGGCCGCCGAAATTGCGGAGAACAATTTCAATGCGGCGACTATCACGTCGTCGAAAGCCGTGAAGGAAAGCGCTGCTCACGCGTCGCGAGCCGCCAAGGCCGCCTGATAAACGGCCATGCCCCGGCTGCGGGGCCGTGGGGCGTCGTACGGGCCGCCAGATCCGGGGCCCATTCCGTGCACCCGACCTAGAGCGGCTTGATGTCGGCAGCCTGCTTGCCTTTCGGCCCCTGCTTGACCTCGAAACTGACCTTCTGATTCTCCTGCAACGACTTGAAACCTTCCGTACGCACTTCGGAGAAATGTGCGAACAGATCATCGCCGCCGTCATCGGGCTTGATAAAGCCAAATCCTTTCGCGTCGTTGAACCACTTGACCGTACCTGTCGCCATGAGCATTCCTTACCGAGTGTTAGGCTGGACCGCGGCGAATGCGTTTCGCGCTGACGCGCTCCGTTGCTGCCGCGTCCAGGTGGCGTCGCGAGATGTTTCATCCACGCGGCGCAATTTAAACAATACGGCAAGTGTGAAGCACTCGAAACGAATCAATTCTTCGATGTTTATCACGCAGCCGCGAGCCATATCGCTTTGCGTCAGCCAACCCAGGCATTACACAAGGTAATAAAGATCTGCCAGGCGTTGCTCGGCCTGCAAGCGCCCCGCACAGTGAGGACAGATATTGCCTGCGCCCAGTTGCGCATAGGCGTACCGGACAGCGCGTACCGTCGCCGACCACGTCTCGTCCTCTTCCGGGAAAAACCGGTCTGCCGGATACCAGCCGGTAAAACGCAGATTGCCGAGCACGTGGCGCAATGCCGGCCGAAGTCCGGCGAGCAGTACGATGAGTCCGTCCCGTTGTGCGTCGCGCAAAAAATGTTCGAGCCGTTCAATGCACACCACATCGGGATTCCGCACGCGCTTGAAACGCAGCACGAGATAGTGAACATCTTGTTGCCGCGCGCGCGCCTTGATCGTTTCGAAATGATGATCGAGCTCCGGCGCCGCGCCGAAGAAAAACTCGCCTTCGAAATCCCAGACCGCGACCGCGGCACATGACGGATCGGATGGCAAACGCTCTCTCACGACGCCTTCCGGACTCACGACCAGTTCCGTTGCCTTCAATTTCGCCGCGCGGGGGACAAACAGGAGGATAGACAGCGCGACGCCGATCAGGATGGAGAATTCGACGCCGATCAGCAACGCGGCGAGCGTCGTCAATACGATCAGGCCGGCATCATATTTCGAAGCCCGGAACGTATAACGCAGACGCTCGACATCGATCAGGCGCACCGCGGTCACTAACAGCAGTCCCGCCAGCGAAGCCTTCGGGATATAACGCGTGAGCGGGGCAAGCACCAGCACCGCCAGCGCGACAGCCACAGCGGTCACCACACCCGAGAATCGCGTGGCAGCCCCGGCCTGGTAGTTGATCGCCGAACGCGACAGAGAACCCGAGCCTGGAAGGCAGCGAAAAAAACCACCCACCAGGTTGGCGACGCCTTCTGCGAGACATTGCCGGTTATAGTCAAGCGGCTGGTGAGTGTGATGCGCAATCGACTTCGCGATGGAAAGCGCCTCCAGCAAGCCGAGAAACGCAATCGCGACTGCGCTCGACGACAATTGACCGATCCACTTCCAGTGAATCTCCGGTATATGCGGAGACGGGAGTCCCGCTTTCAATGCGCCGATGACCGCGACCGCCGTATGACCGTCTTCCCCTGGCTGCGACCAGCCGAGCGCATAGGCCCCTCCGGCAACGAGCAGCAGCACGACGAACATATCGAGTTGCGGCAACCGGTAACGCCGTACGGCGCGACGCAGCGCCACCGCCAGGACGACTGAAGCCGCGCTGACGGCCACGGCCCTCAGGTTCACGGGATCGCCCTGCGTCAGCGTCAACCACAACCGGTACAGCACATGCTGATGACCGGTACCCTTCTCGCGCACGCCCAACGCATTACCGATCTGGCCGATCGCCAACAGTACCGCGGCGCCCGCCATGAAGCCGAGGATGACCGACTCCGAGATGTAGCGTGTCAGGTCGCCCAATCTGAAGACGGCGATGCCGATCTGGACGATGCCAACCATCACGCCGAGCAGAAACATCGCCTCATAGATATCGGCCGTGGCATTCGGATCGAGAAAAGCGAGCGCGCTAAACACGACGAGGGAAATCGCGCTGGTCGGCCCGTTGATCAGATGCGACGACGAGCCCAGCAGCGACGCAATCAACGTCACCACCACCGCCGAATACAACCCGAAGCGAGGATCGACGCCCGCGATCAGCGCATACGCCATCCCTTGCGGCAGCGAAATGGCGGCCACCGTCAGGCCCGCAAGCAGATCCCGTTTGCCCTTGCCCCAGTCGTAGGTGAAGTTGTTCGACAGCGCCATGAAGTTACCCCTTGTCTCTTGCGCCCTGACTCGACGAATCTGCCGCGCCGTCAACTGGCTTGAGGACCGTGTCGATAATGCCGTTTTCGTCGAAGAATCGATGGTTCGCGTCATCCCAGTCACGGGCAATCGCCGTCACCGGGAACAGCTTGAGCGGAGGCAGGCGCGCGGCGAAGCGTTGCGCAATGTTCGCGTTGAAAGGCCGGTAGCCAGCCTGGGCGATGGTCTGCTGAGCCGCGTCGGTGAACAGGAATTGCAGATACGCTTGCGCTTCACGTTCGCTGTGATGGCGCGCCACATTCACGTCGACCCATGCTACGTAGGGTTCGGCGAGAATGCTGACTGGGGGATAGACGATTTCGAGTTCGTCGTGCGCGTCCGCAACCTCGCGCAGCGCCTCGTTTTCCCACGCGAGTTGCACGTCGCCGATTTTTTCGACTGTGAAGCCGATGGCTGCACCGCGAGCGCCGCTGTCGAGCCGGACCGTGTGCTGGTACAGCGCACTGAGATAGTCGCGCGCTGCGCCTTCGTTGCCGCCGCGTGTGGTCACCGCGCCCCACGCCGCGAGGGCGCTCAGTTTGCCGTTGCCGGAGCTCCGCGGATCTGGAGTCACGATGTCCACACCCGGCACGATCAGGTCCGGCCAGTCGCGGATATGCCTGGGATTGCCCTTGCGCACCACGAATACGATTGTCGAGTAGTACGGCTGCGAGTGATTCGGCAGACGCCCGGCCCAGTTATCGGCGATCAAGCCACGCTTGCGCAACGCGTCGACATCCGAAAAAAGCCCTAACGTAACGACATCCGCTTGCTGCTCGCCCGCCACCACCGAGCGCGCTTGACGAGAAGAGCCGCCATGCGACTGTTTCACTTGCGGCCGGACTCCCGTTGCCTGCTGATAGGCCGCGATGAACTGGCCGTTGAGGGAACGATACAACTCCCGGGTGGGGTCGTACGATACGTTCAGGATCTCATTGCTTGTATTCCCCTGAACATTTTTCACCCCGATCAGCGTCACGGCGATCACGACACCCGCCACGGCGGCAAGGTTGAGCAACGGCAAACGTTTCATTGTTTCTCCGGCGGACCCGGCCGACCGGACCCCTTGCGGCACCGGAACACTCCGGCAAAGGCGGCTTATTGCATACCGTCATCCGGAATTGATTGTCTGCCCGGGCCGGACTCGTCGAAAACCAATTTGTTGTGATATGCAAAGTGTCGGCCGCGGCTATTTATGAGCACCGGGACGGCCGGTCATCAATCCAGATGCGCGCCCACCGAGCCGCATAGGCGAGGGCAAGGTCCGACTCGAAGAAGTAATCGAGTTCGTCGAACACGAAAGCCGGCTTCAACAGCGACACCTCGTCCTGAATGACAAGATTGGCTGCGAACAATCCGCCGGGCAGAGCTTGCGCCGCTGGCGCCACTTCATAACCTTTGTAATGCATGCCCGATTGACCTCCGATACGTGACGGCTAGAAGCGACGAGTCGAGGTTAGCCGGCTTATCGAAGCGGGAGAACCAAGCATTTGGCAAATGCAAATCCGGATCCGCTCGTCGTTGCATAGACATAAAGGGAGAGTTTCGATAGGTTGGCGGCAGGCTTCTTGCCACACGCAGCCGTGGCCATAGGACGTCACGGAATCGTCCCCAGTGCTCAAAATTTTATATTCGTGCCAGCAGCAGCCTCATGCGGCGCTAAGCCGTCGTACTGCTATCGATATGCAAAAAAAATGGTTCGACACGCTCGCCTGATTGCAGACACTCGATATGTTGCCAATCGCTCCGCCGACCATCATGAAGGGATTCGGAAATATCGCTCGTCGAACTTTCGATGACGCGACGGAAAACGCGTCAGCGCCATCGGACCTCCGTCGCGGCTCCGTTAAGCGGGTAGGCTCCGTGTTGTTGGTCGCCGGGATTCTGGCGTGCATTCACAGGGAAATTTCGGGCACGAGCGATGGGTCGCTCTTTTCCGTCACGACTGCATATGCTAGCGACACACTGCATCATCTCGTGACGGTCCTGCTCAACCGCAACCCATGATCCAATCGGTCGCCTCATATGAGCAACGGCCCGGTCGCCGTCCCGGAGCACGCTGATGGCTATCGACGCCCAAGGTCTGCAGGTGACGGCGTCGGAGGAATCCGCCGTCGCGCTCGACCGCGCCATCTCGGACTGCTTCGGCTGGAAGGGCGACCCTGTTGGCCGCTTGCAGGACGCAGTGGATCAGGATCCTGGCTTCGGTCTGGGCAGCAGCGCCATCGCATCGCTGTTTCTGCTGGGTGGGTTTCGTGCCGACGATCCGCGCGTCACCGTCGCCATTGCCGCGGCCGAACAGGCCAGCGCCGGCGCGACTTCACGCGAAATCCGCCATCTCGCTGCCGCCAGGACGTTGGTCGCGGGACGAATTGCCGACGCGATCGATCTGTGGGAGAGCATTCTCGTCGACCATCCGACCGATGCACTGGCTTTACGCTTCGCTCACGACGCTTACTTCTGCCTCGGTCAATCGCTCAGTATCCGGGATTCCATTGCAAGGGTCCTGCCGCACTGGGACCCGCAGGGCGAAAACTACGGCTATGTTCTCGGTCAGTATGCTTTCGGCCTCGAGGAAGCAGGTGAACTGCGTCGCGCTGAAAAGGTGGCTCACGCCGCCATCGCTCGCAATGCCGAAGACGGTTGGGCGATTCACGCGGTAGCCCATGTGCTTGAAACAGAAAGTCGCCAGGCCGAAGGCATCGCGTTCCTGCAGGCGGCCCACCCGGCCTGGAGCCGCGCTCACGCGCTCGCCGTCCACAATGGCTGGCATCTTGCTCTCTACCTGATTGAGGAAGGACGCTTCGATGAAGTGCTGGCCGACTACGACCGGTACGTTGCGCCGAAACTCGCAGGCGACTTCCTGCTCGACCTCGTCGATGCCTCCGCCCTGCTCTGGCGACTGGAACTCGCGGGCGCGGACGTCGGAGAACGCTGGGGCCCGCTCGCTGCCCAATGGCTGACCCATGTGGACGACCATGTGCTGGTATTCAACGATCTGCATATCGCGCTTGCCGTGTCGCGCGCCGGCAACCAGCTGGGACTCGAACGTTTTCGCCGCTCGCTCGAACGTTATATGCGAGACGGCCAGGGTGACAACCATAGCGTGACTACAGAGGTCGGCCGTCGCCTGATCGATGGCGTGCTTGCCTTTGCCGCGGGCGAATACGCCCGAGCAGTCGGCTATTTCCTGCCGGTGCGCTACCACGCCATCCGCATCGGCGGCAGTCACGCACAGCGAGATCTCATTACGCAGACACTCATTGCCGCTAGCAAGCGCGCAGGTCAGCTCGGCTTGACCCGCGCACTGCTTGCCGAACGTATCGCGGTAAGGCCGACCGAACGCACCAGACAGCACTACGCGAGCGTCGGCGGGATTAGAGAGTTCTCTTTACACGCCGTCTGATCAGGGATAACCGACCCTGTCCGTTCACGAGATATCGAAAATCGTTTCGGCAATAGTCTGATGGCGCCGGGCACGCGTATCCGTATCGAACGGCGCGTAGAGCGCGCGCGGATGACCGAATTCACCATTACACAGCAAGCGCTTGTATAGATCGGACCCAATCTGAGTGCCGATTGTGGATCACAAGGAGAGCTGAAAGCTCCAGTAGCCGCACGACGCAATACATCATCCCAGATCGGACACAGCTTCCCCCAGCGTGCGCACGCCAAATCCGCGTCATGGCCAACGGTGGGCGGTCGCGGCGCGGGAGCCGACAACGCGGCAATCATGCCTGTGTGCGGATTCGAGCGCTACGCGCCAACCCTGATTGCTGACACATGTTTGTCATGATAGGTTGCTGCAATCCCCCGCGGCCGCATCTGGCATCTATTTTTCCGCGACTCCGTGCGCGATGAAAAAAAGCGGGGTGAGTAGCTCTGGACTCATCGTACGCATACGCCTATCCCCGAGAGGAATTCGAGAGCATGGCTTCAATGATCCAGTGGACTACCCTGTTCGCCTGCCTCCGCGCGGCTTCTGTCGCGGCTTCCCTGTCCATCGCCGCACTTGGAGCCCATGCCGCGGATCTCGTGATCGCAGGCCGCGACGACATCTACGGCCGCGGGCTCGCGCAGGCGGTGGACGGCTACAAGAAACAGCACCCGGGCGTCGATATCGAGTTGCTGAAGCTGCCGAACAACGACCTCTATCAGAAGCTGAAGCTCTCGTTGCGGGAAAACACGCGCGCCTATGACCTGGTGATGATGGACGACACCTGGTCCCCCGAATTCATCGCCAACGGATGGCTTCAGCCGCTGCCCGCCACGCTCGCGGATGCTGACATGGTGTCCTCTACGGTCTCCCTGGGACGTGCGTCGACGGGAACGTTGTACGCGATGCCGATCGTCGGCAACGTCGAGATGTTCGCCTATCGCAAGGATCTGCTGGCGAGTCGCGGCCTGCAGCCGCCGCGCAAGTGGGACGACGTGCTGAAGATCGCACAGACCATCGGTACAGCCGACAAGGACGTTTCGGCTGTCGTGTTTCGCGGCATGAAGGGCAATCCCGTCGTCACCGGTTTTCTGCCGATCCTTTGGGCGTATGGCGGAGAAGTCGTCGACACGAACGGCAAGGTCACGATCGATTCGCCCCAGGCGCTGGCCGCGCTAAAGATGCTCCTCGCCCTCAAGAAGTGGGCACCGAAGGACGTCGACGTGTATGGAGCCGGCGAAGTGCGCGACGCGTTGCAGGGCGGCATGGCCGCGCAGGCCATCGAAGTGTGGCCCGCCTGGCTGCCTGCGCTCGACGATCCAACGAAGTCGCGCGTCGTCGGCCAGGTTGCGCTGCAATCTCCGCCCGGCGAGGTCAAGGGGCCGGCGCCGATGCTCGGCATCTGGCAAATGGGCATTGCGAAAGATGCAGCGCATGCGAAAGTGGCAGCGGATTTCCTTGCCTATCTGACTTCGTCAGCGACGCAAACTCAACTTGCCGTGCTCGGCATTCCGCCGACGCGCAAGAGCGTCTTCGCCAATCCGACGCTCGTCAAACAATATCGCTGGTATCCGGAGCAGCTCAAGGCGCTCGAAGCGGGCCGTGCGCGGCCTCGCGTGAAGGACTGGCAGCAGATCGAGGCGATTCTCGGCGACGCGTTGCAACTCGCGCTGACGGGGCAGGCCGCGCCCGACGCGGCCTTGCATCAAGCCGCGCAGAAGATCGCCCAAGCCAACGCCGTATCGCAGTGACAGCGCAGGCAATCGGGGGAACGGGTCGATGAGCCGGTCACGACGTTACCTGCCGCTGATCGTCCTGATGAGCCCAGCCGTGCTCGTGCTCGGCGTGCTGGCGCTCTACCCGGTAGCACGCGTGCTGACCGATTCGTTTTTCTCAGTGGATTACGCGTCGGGGCACCGCTCGTTCATCGGGCTCGCCAACTATCGATCGGTCATTGCCGACGGCGAGTTCGGCACGAGTTTCGTCAATACGATCCAGTTCACGATCGTAGCCTCGATCGCTGAAGTCCTGTTCGGACTCGCGCTCGCGCTACTGTTCGTCCGCGCGTTTCCGGGCCGGCGCATCGCATTGCCGCTCGCCGTGCTGCCGATGATGCTCTCCACGCTCGTCTGCTCCGCCATCTGGCGCAACTGGCTCAATTACAGCGGCTTCCTGAATGCGCTGCTCACGGCGGCAGGTCTGCCGCGGGTGCCCTGGCTATCCGATCCGCACCTCGCGCTCTGGTCGCTGATGCTCGTCGATGTCTGGCAATGGACGCCGATGGCATTCCTCGTCATTCTCGCGGGGCTACAGTCAATTCCGCCTGAAATCGCGGAGGCGGCGCGCACCGACGGTGCGAACGAATGGCAGTGCCTGCGGTACATCACGCTGCCGCTCGTTGCACCGCACGTCGCCCTTGCCATGCTGCTGCGGTCGATCGACACTTTCAAGCTATTCGACAAGGTGTACGCGTTGACGGGCGGTGGTCCAGGCAATGCCACGCAGACGCTGTCGACGTACATCTACGACACGGGCTTCCGGTTCTTCAACGTTGGGCCTGCCAGCGCGGCTTCGGTCCTGATGCTGGTCACATGCGCGGTGCTGGTCTCGGGATACATATGGAAATCGGCCGTCAAGCGCGACCGGTGATGCCGGTCGCACGCTTGCAAAGTTTCGCGCGACGTTCGTCCGGTGCCGCGGTGCGTGGGCTGTTGCGGCTCGGTGCGCTGGCGGTGCTGCTGCTGCCGTGCGTATGGATGGCTGGCGCGGCTTTCACGCCCACGCTGGAACGCCTCGCGCATCCGCTCGCGTTGTGGCCTTCCGCGCCCACGTTCGAGCATTTCGCGGCGGTGTGGCAAAGCGGCATGGCCCAGCCGGTGCTGAACTCGGTGTGGGTCGCACTCGGCGCCACGTTGCTCGCACTCGCCTTGGCTTTTCCGGCCGCGTATGCTCTCGCGCGACTTGCGTTTCCGGCGCGGCTCGATCTGGTGTTCCTGATGCTCGTGCTCGCACTCAAGCTGATGCCGCCGATTACGGTGGCCGTACCGCTGTTTTCGCTGGCAAAGTGGTTCCATCTGCTCGATTCGCTGTTCGGGCTGATACTCGCATATCAGCTGTACACGCTGCCGATGGCGATCTGGATGTTGCTGTCTTTCGTGCGCGACGTGCCGATCGACTTCGAGGAGGCCGCAGCGCTCGACGGCGCAAACCTCGCACAGCGCATCGTCTTCATCGTCATGCCGCTTTGCGCGCCAGGCCTCGTTGCCACCGCCATCTTCGTGTTCATCACTGCATGGAACGAGTTTCTGCTGGCGCTGCTGTTCGTCTCGTCGCCAAGTCATTTCACGCTGCCGCTCGCCATGGCGGGCTATGTGACCGAGAACGGCATCGACTGGGGAGAACTGATGAGCGCGGGGCTGATTTCGTCAGTGCCGACGCTTCTGCTCGCGGGCTATGTGCAGCGCTACTTGATGCAGGGCTTTTCGGGTGGGTTGAAGTAGCGAGGCGGACGGCCGCTGGCAAGGAATTTACGCGCTTCGTCGGTGTCGTACCAGTCGAACATGAAGTCGTGGTGTGCGAATATCAGCCATCCCAAGGGAAATGTCGAGCGGGCGAACCGCCTCTCAATCTTTCACGTCGCGACGTTAGCATTCCCCCGCCCGGACGCCGCCAAGACCGGACCTTTCCCCCGCGATGATTTCCAGCCACTACAGTTGCGCCCGCTTCGGGACCAGCGGGGCGCAACATGAGGCGCGACGGCGATACACGGCGTTACAGCGTGTCCTTCGCGTTGCGTTCCGCGCCTGGCGTGCGATCAAAAAACTTCCGATAGCACCGACCAAGATGAGACGCACCAGTAAAGCCGCAGCGCATGGCGATGTCGAGCAGTGAGTACGTCGATTCATGAAGCAGCTTCTGCGCAGTCTTCAGCCGTAGCTCGAGATAGAACTGTGACGGACGGACGTTAAAATGCTTCAGCCACATCCGTTCGAACTGGCGCGGCGAAATGCCGACAAGCGAGGCGACCGTCTTCATCGGAACCGGCCGTTCGACGTTCTGTTCCATCAGCGTAATGGCATTGACGATGCGCCGGTCTTCGACACCGTATCGCCACTGGATCGCCATCTTCTGGCTTTCAGCGGAGCCGCGTATACGCGTATGCAAAAACTGGTCGGCGACTTCAACTGCGAGCTGATGGCCATGCTGGCTCGCGATCAGGTCGAGCATCAGGTCCATGGCGGCCGTGCCGCCGGCGCAGGTCAGGCGATCGCCGGCGACGCAGTACAGGTCACGGCACACCTCGAGCGACGGAAACTCGTCCGCAAGCGCCCTCAGGGCTTCCCAGTGGATTGTGCAGCGCCGCCCGTCGAGCAGACCGGCCCGCGCGAGGATCATCGTGCCCAGGCTGATGCCGCCCAGCGGGCGACCGGTCGCGGCATACCGCCTGAGAAATTCAAACACCTGCGCATTGCGGTAATCAGCGACTCCGATGCTTGCCACCACAAACAGGTGGCTGAATTCCGGCGCCGAGGTCATCGCGAACTCAGGCAGCAGTGAGAAGCCGGAACTCGACGACACCGGTTCGCCATCCGCGCTGATCAGGTGCCAGCTATACAGTGGCTTGCCGGCCACCCGGTTGGCGGCGCGCAGCGGCTCAGTGGCCGAACTGAGGGCCATCATCGAAAAATGCGGAACCAGAAAGAAGCCCATCCGTTGGGTTGGCGAGTCGGCCTTATCGTTTTCTGATGGGTCCATGAGCGTGTGTGGATCAATGACGGGAGAGGCCGCCGGTACGAGGCAGATCGCACGCGTCCCCATCGTCGCCGGAGCATCGGGGGCGCGTACCGATCGTACCTCGCAGGCTAGACCCGGATTTCGCCGAGCACCAGATCGAGCAGCGGCGCGATCGGGGCGTCGTTCGAGCCGAGTTCGTCGACCCGGCCCGCCAGTTCCTTCGCGTACCGCTCGCCGCATGCGCCTTCAGCAAAGTGCCGGAATTTTTGCCGGATCGCACTGGCAACGAACGGCAAATCCGGATCGCCGCGCGCCTGAGTCGGCCCGGAATCAAAGCGACGGCCGTCGACCAGTTCGACGCTCACGTCGGCCATGCGTTCAATCGGAAAGCGCGAGCTGAATTCGGGCTGTTCCTCCGCGCTGATCAGGTGGCTCAGACGCAGCACTTCGGCGTCTGTAAGACCGTTGCCCTGGATCGCGTCGAAATTGACCGTACCGTATTTGAGCGCCACGGCCACCGAGAAGTGCAGACTGTATTGCGCTTCCTCGGTTGTCGCGGGCTGCGCATGGGCAAGCCGCGTTGCATGATGGAAGGTCCTGACATACACCGAGCGAATCTGTCCGCTCGTGAAACCGTGCTTCCGCTTGAGTGCCTGCGCCGCGTCGATGGCAGGGTGCGCCCAGCGACATACCGGCTGCGGCTTGAAATATTGTTCCATGATGCGCCAACGCTCGCCGAGATCGCCCCAGTAACGTTGCGTTTCCGGCTGCTCAACCGTAATCGCGGGGGCGCCCGTGAATCCCTGCTGCGCCAGAAAGCCTGCGCTCAGGCCCGCCATGCACCCCCAGCCGGAGCCATCCTTGACCATCGTCGGATGATCGATGCAGCGCATCATCTGGCTGCGGGGTCCGTGGTATTCGGCAATCCCGAGCGCCTCGCGCGGGGGGGGGGGGGGGCCCCGGGGGGGGGGCGGGCCGC